>JBGSLQ010000013.1:0-13242 GCA_041740635.1 Desulfomonilaceae bacterium
CACCCCTCTCGCCTCCTCATGAAGGACTGATCGAGAAACCCACTGGATTTCCCGAACGTCCTCTATCACGTGAGGCTCGTTAAGGGTGCCGCGATTTTAGACCGCCCCGGCTTTCGTCGCGTTTTTCAACCGGCGTTTACACCTCTCCTGGTGCCTCATGACGGTTGTACGTTCCTCAAAGCCGACTACAGACAGCTGCAAATGTGTTTACTGGCGAATATGTCCCAAGACCCTGAACTGATAAGGGCTTTTACTGCAGGCAAAGACGTGCATTGGCTTACCGTTGAAATGTGCGGCATACAGGGAACATCAGATAAAAAAAGACGCGACATAGCGAAAGAAGTGAATTACGGCATTCTATTTCAGATGACTGCCCGAGGGTTGGGCGAGAAATTAGGTACTGATACGACTGCGGCTCAGAGTTACATAGATGCTTTCTGGTCCCGGTATAAGGTTGCAAAAGAATGGCTCGACAATAGAGTGGCGCATTTGAAGAAGAAACCTCTCGTAAATCCTTTCGTCCAATCATATCTGGGGCGCAGGAGAAGATTTGACGGGAAGATTACTTCAGGAGACATTCGCAAAGCCAAAGCCACTATTTTGCAGCAGTCTGAGGCAGAAATTTTAAGAATGGCGTTGATGAATCTGATAGGCAGCTTCCGTCAGAAGAAGATGAAAAGCCGCGTAGTAATGCTCCTTCATGACGCTATCTGGGTGGAAGCTCCTGCGGAAGAAGCTCTAGAGGCTAGACGACTGTTAATAGAGTCGATGAGAGGTGCCGTAGAATATCCATCAGTAACTCTGGATGTGGATGTGCCCTTGAAGGAGAAACAAGATGGTTTTGCCATTTCGCGGACATGGATATCTGGTTGTCATATTCTACGTCGGCGCATTAGTCCTGACACAATTAACTGTTGATTTGGCAAAGGGAGAGGGGTTTTACACTTCCCACTCCTGGCCAAAATACCTTGCAATAGGCATAGGGGCTCTTCTTTGTTGGCTGGTAGGCAAATGGCTTAATTCCGGGAAGCTTCCCAGGCGATTCAAGGATCTGGATACCGGAAAAGAAATGGTTGTACCACCCCAATATCATAAATTCCTTTATGTCAAAATGGAGTACTGGGGTCTGCTGGGAGCAGCAGCCTGCTTTGTGATTACCCTTCTCTCCCAATTCGATATAACCCGTTTCTGACGGCCACCCAAGCGCAACTTTGCGCACTGGCCGAGAAAGGATCAAAAGCATCGAATGACGGCATTGACAGAAGAGTTCTTTTTTTTGGCACCAGGGCATCAAATGTGCAATTTATGGCTTTTCCGGTGCGGTGCTTAGGGTGGCTATTTGAAAGAAGTCGCTCCAGAAAAGCTTTATTGACTCTCGCCATCAATCTGCCAGTGAGCGAGCGAATCTTCGGTTTTTCTACCGATCCGAAACATACGAAGTGGCGATGCGTTTACCGATGGTGAACCGAAAGAGATTGACGAGCTTCCGAACACACTTGCGTTCTCGCGCAATCAGAATGCCGTAGACAGACGGAAGGAATTTTAGAATACCTCGGGACATGCCTGAAGAGAGAAAATCGCGGAGAAGCTTTCTCATGTGCCTTATGAGCGACGTCAGCCTTTGCATGACGCGTAAATCATTACGCTTCGCTCAGACCTGCTTTCTCCACAGAATCGGCAACCTCCAAGAAATGATTACGCCCCGCGCGAACATTGGCACAAGTTGGATGTCAACATTAAAGTAAAGACTGAAAGGAGATTATTAAATGATTAGCCTAACAATACTTATTAATTCAGCTAAAAGTATTTTGAGCAAGAGGTTCGACGCGCAGGCCTTCCTGAGCTGGCAATCCTCAGCTTTGGTGACCCTCTCGAATTTATTGGGTCCTCTTCATTACTATACCCAGAACTTCAAACTCCTCACCTCTGAGAAAACTGAACGTAGCTTGCTAACCGGTGAGGGTCTTCTCATCGCGGCTCGTGAAATGACTGCACCTCAATTGCAAGCGATATAGGGCTCATCAGAGGTCACAACGCATGATCTTATCGTCCTAGGTTTGGACAGTCGCCGAGGCGGGTTGGACATAAGACTTCGCGTGACAACAAAGACCAACCCCATTAGTCAGCGATATTTGCTCCCGAATCCACTATTGTGAATGCCTGATCTTCGTTTTCCCTTTTGATTCACCGACACTACTGAATATCCACCCCATCTCGCCCTTACGGAGCGAAGAAGACTCAAACTCGCCTCTCGTAACCCCAATGATGGGAGTTGGAGCTGTAAGGATCTTACCTTATTGACAGGCCACGGTTTCCAGCACTGAGGTGGAAAACGCATTTGTTTGCATCTTGCCGATGAAAAAGGAGAAAGCTTGCACTGACAAATCAGCGCGCATTAGGACGTGGCATTTCCATGTGGCTTCATCCTTTCCATCGGCTCAGTATTTCCGGGCTCTTTTCCGATTGTCAACACGTAGAAAGATTGGGCTTGACGGCAGGAGCTACCGAGATGTACGCTGAAGAAAAGACGACAAATCCGTCCACGCGAAATATTCCTGCCACACCTCAGCGCATTGGGACGGAATCCGATCCAAATCGGAGCTAGCTTCGGGTGTGAGGTGTCAGCGAACGAATGGCCAGGAATGTTAAGCCCCGTAGGGAGAGTGGTTGCTGCATGGTTCGAGTTTATCGGAAAGGGGAAGAGAAGAATGGGTAAAGGCAAAGGTGTCGTTCATGTGGTGGGAACCGGGACTATAGGCGAGCCTCTCATCGGTTTGCTATGCTCGTTTAAGGGCCATGCCGGGTTTGCCGAAGTTACCTTCCACAAGCGTTCGCCCCTTCCCAAAGATTTGCCCAAACTCAAGGCCTTAATGGCCAGAGGAGCTAAACTTTGTGTGGATGAGGACAAAGTAAGTGACTTTGAAGTGCTGGGGCTTAAGCCGACTATGATACACGAAGAGGCGCTGGCAAAGGCAAGCGTGGTAGTCGATTGCACCCCTTCCGGAGTGGGAATATCAAACAAAAACGAATTTTATGAGAATTATTTAGCCACGTGCAACGGATTCATCGCTCAGGGAAGCGAGTTTGGATTCGGGAAGATGTACGCCAGGGGAATTAATGATAGCGCGCTGGAGATTGGTAACGATAGATTCGTGCAGGTGGTAAGCTGTAACACTCATAATCTTTGCGCACTTGTTAATTCTGTGGCACTGGTGGATGGTGCAGATAATTTGGAGGAAGCCTGCTTCGTATGCCTTCGAAGGTCCAACGACGTCAGCCAAGTCAAGGGGTTCGTGCCGTCTCCGGAAGTTGGCAAACATGGCGATCCGGTGTTCGGCACGCACCACGCCAGGGACGCATATCACCTCTTCAAAACTATGGGGCTGGAATTGAATTTATGGTCCTCTGCGCTGAAGGTGAGTACACAGTACATGCACTGCATTTACTTTACTTTAAGGCTGAAACGAGCAGTTACCAGAGATGAAGTGCTCGCAAGATTTAAAGCGGACGATCATATTAGTGTCACCAGGAAGCAGTCGGCTAACCAAGTCTTTTCATTTGGACGCGACCACGGCTATTTTGGAAGGATTCTAAACCAGACCGTGATTTCGGAACCCTGTCTAGAGGTTCGCAAGGGCCATGAGGTTATAGGCTTTTGTTTTACTCCACAGGACGGCAACTCATTGCTCAGTTCATTTAGCGCTGCATGTTGGTTCCTGGATCCCGAAACATACGAGGATCGCATTCAGTGTCTGAAGCCTTACTTTTTTGCTGAAGTTTGATCGGATTAGATAAGGGGCTTGAACGGTAGAGTCGGGGTGCGGCAACAGTGCTCTGAAGAAGAGGCTCAAAACTCGTTTACGGAGCAAGATTGCTATCACTTTCAACAGTTGTAATCTGAGAAAGACGTGTGCCATGGTTCCAAAAAAGATTCTCTTTTGTACTGATTTTTCGGATAATAGTTGTCCCGCTTGGGAACTGGCGGTGAGTTACGCGAAAGCTTTTGGAGCACAACTTCTCATCCTCCATGTAATCGATTTTCTCGGCCATTTTGATTGGCCCGAGAGACTGCTCGAAATCATTAAGGAAGCTGGAGAAACCTGCGAAGATCGTCTTCAATTAATGGCAAAGGAGGCTCAACTGGCCGAGGATGTCAAGACCTATTGCCGTAATGGTAACGCTCCTCGGGAGATCGTTGCCTTAGTGCAAGAAGAATCTGTAGATTTGATCGTAGTGGGAACCCATGGTCGGACTGGAGTGAAACACCTTGTCATGGGCAGTGTCGCCAGGAGCGTTTTGAGGACCGCCCATTGTCCTGTCCTCATTGTGGAGGGCCCAGCGGAGAAAGGGGAATCAATGCCAGCGCTCTAAATAGCTTCCAGCGACCTCGTGCGTCGTCAATCCTGAATCTGAAACTGAGGTGTTAGAGTTTGATGGCGGAAGCAACTATCTTATTTTTTGGCAAGTCCCGTCAAAAAAGAAAGGCTGGTCGTTCCATCAAAGGGATAGGGATGTGTGCTCTTTTTCACATCAGGGCGATTGGGGGTTCGATTACGGGTTGGCCTTGGCGCGACACCACAGTACCAGGCTCAATATTTTGCATTTTCTGGAATCTCCCTACGGGTTCAGCAGGGATGTGATTTTCGTTGATGAGAAAAAAGAAGAAACTACGAAGGTCACCCCCGATGTCATTGCAAAGAAGGATAAAGAGCGTAGAGAGACCTACGATGAACGCCTGGGTTTACGTAGAAATTAAATTTAGGCTATGTGAAGGTGCTGACGAGTGGGAACGGAACAAAGATGCCGCCTGCGAAGAATAACATGCTGATTCTACTAAGAAAGACGGTGGCAGTCCCAAGGGGTTTCGAACCCCTGTCTCCGCCGTGAGAGCCGAGGGACTCGTTAATCTTATCAACCACTTGCTCACGATCCTTTGTCTTTTCAAGCCCTTTCAGTCCTTGCAAAGCCCGTACCAGCCCTCACGTTTTGAAAAAGTGGGGACAAAGTGGGGACACCTGGACGCCCCCCAAGGAGCACTATTCAAGCACCCTGGGTTGGGCCATCTCAACTTTTTGGGACCAGACGAATGACGGCTTCCCAATAGCGACCCTGTACCAATTCTTCCTCCAGCGCTTTGATGTCCCACCGACGGTTCCGTATCCGGCGCGACAACTGCCGCCACGTCGCGGGAGTCCAGAATTAGGGATCTGCAACACTCTTCTGGCCGACTTCTCGGAGGGCAAAAATCTCCACCTCAAATCCTCACCAGCTGCCGCAAGAACTTCCGAGGTTCAGATTCATCTCGATCATGCTAGAGGTATTCGGAGATTAGCAGAACTCGTTTAGGTATTGCGGTTCTGGTTGACTTCGGCTCTCCCCCTTCGTAGCATCTCGCGAAACAAGTCTCGGGGCCAAATGGGCCATGAGCGATGAACTCGACAGTAAGGAGAAACCCGTTGACTGAAAAGGAATCGTTTTCCCCCAATTGCTCAGAGGACAAGACCGAACAGACCGACAATCATTCTACCCCATCCTCCATCCCCAGCAGACAAGTGCCGGAAAGAGAGGAGAAAACAAACTGGGCTGTCAAGGATTCCTTGGAGAAGGGCCTCACGCATGCGGGAGTAGCGTTGTGGAGATGGGACCTGATGACGGACGATCTCTTAATTTTCTCGGCGTTTGAAGAATCTAAGGACCAAAGCTCCTTTCCAAGATTGACAACGTGGGAGAGGCTGGTCCACGAAGAGGACCGTGATCGACTGTTCGAATCGTTACACACCTTCGAGAGCACGAGGTTCTTGGCTTTCGACTGTTTTTTTAGGCTTTCCGCTGATGAGCCTCGATGGATTCATGCAAGAGACATGGGTGTCCAGACGGCCGAACTCGGCGAACCAATGGCTGTTACAGGTCTGTTCTTTGATGCGACGGAAGGGGAACTTGCCAGACGGAAACTCATGTGGGGGCAAGAGTTTGAGCATAGAGGGAGCGAAAATCCAATTGCGGTAGTCCGCAGGATTGCAGAGCGACTCAGGCACGAGAATGATGGAGGCAGGGTTTCAGATCTCATGGATCAATGTTACCACCAATTCATTTCTCTCTTTTCTTTCAGCAATCTCCCTGCGTTTCGTAAGAACACGGACCTGGTTACCATAGATGTCAACCCTGCCATGGCGAAACTACTCGGAATGACTGTAACCGAGATTATCAATCGATCAGATCGGGACATCTGGGGTCCGGGTCTGGCTGGCCGTCTCTTGAAACACTGCGCCGCTGCGCTTAGTGGCGAGACTGTGTTGGTAAACACAAGGAGAGAAATCGGTGGCGAGGAGATCGAGTTCATGGATCAATTTTTCCCTGATTGGGGTCCGAATCATCGGATAAAGGGGGTTTACGGGATATTAGCCCCTTGGTCTACAGATACTGTTCTTTCGGGGGACGGTTTGGAACTCAGGGAACGAACCTCGTCCGCCATGCAGGACGTCTACTTGAAGGCTCAGCTGGCAGCTCAGCATGATTGCATTGTATTACTCACAGGTGAGAGCGGAACAGGGAAGGATTATCTCGCCAAGCATATTCACGACCTTTCCAAGCGCTCAAGCGGTCCGTTTGAGAATTTCAACTGCGCAGCTCTCCAGAGGGAATTGGCTGGCTCGGAGCTGTTTGGCCATGAAGCAGGCGCTTTCACCGGAGCGAAAGCCATGAGGAGAGGAATCTTCGAGCTAGCAAATGAAGGAACTGTATTTCTCAATGAAATTGGAGATATGCCACTTGATCTCCAGCCAACGCTGCTGACCATTCTTGAGACTCGATCTTTCAGAAGAGTAGGAGGAGAGAAGGAGGTAACGTTGGGAGCCAGAATTATTGCGGCCACAAACGTTGATCTCATGAAAGAAGTTGAATCCAGGCAATTCAGAAAGGACCTCTATCACCGCTTGACGGTCTTTTCCATTCGGGTTCCTCCTCTAAGGGAGAGGCTCGACGAACTGCCGGATCTAATCGAAAACTTAATAGAGAAAGTTGCCTCCGATCTGGGGCATGTCGTTCCAGCACTTGACCCGTTAGTCCTTCATAAGCTCCGTGATTACAGCTGGCCTGGGAATATTAGAGAGCTACGAAACGTATTGGAAAGGGCTTTCATCCATTCTCAGGGTCCCCTGATTAGGCCTGAGCATATCGTCTTTGAATCCGAGGATGCTGTCACAGCCGCTGTCCAGCCAAGTCGCGCCATTCGCCCTGAAGGGTACAACGCCCTTTCTCAGAGTGAGCAGAAACGAAAAACAGGTGATTTGGCTCAGAAACCTTCTGAGCACCAGCTTCGACAGCTTTATCAGCAGTTCATTGTGGAAAAAGGTTGGACAAGGGCTGGATTGGCAGATCGTATGGGCGTCCACAGCTCGACTCTCAAGAAATGGTTCAAGGCAGCTGGACTTGAAGCTGGAAAACGCGGTAGACCGAGAAAAGTCTCATAGGCTAGCCTCTCAGGCGACATGACCAACCGACGTTCTTCATATCTGCGCGTAGCATTGACCATGCTGGACAACGAGCGCGCTCCAAACGCGCACCCAATCTTCTAATCTGGCCAAGAAAAACGTGACCGTCACGTTTTCACGTTTTTGTCCTCACCGATCACGTTTTTCACTTTTTCTCGTCACGTTTTTCTCTCCTCTCGCCGCAACGTTCCAACTCACATCCTGAGGGCGTAACTAGCTGCTTTCACTTCTCAATACCGCTGTATTTTGTGTGCCGTCTCATTCTGGCACGGCCCGTGCTCTATCCCTAGTCAACAGACAAACGGCGATGAAGAAAGAGCCAAAGGGAAGGAGACAAGAGCATGGGACCGTAAACGTGAAAAGACATAAGAGGCCCGCATGAACAGAGGCAAGGTAGTCAACTCATCAACCAAACGTGCACAGCACCAAAACAAATAACAGGAGCAATAAAATGAATACCGCATACGAAATGAATGACAACGGAATGAACGAGGAAATGGCCGCAGAGCACACCAACGAAGCTCACGAAGAAGCAAACAACTACGAAACCACAAATGAGGAGACCGAAAACATGAATAGTCACGAAGAGTATGAGGCCCATGAAGAAGAGACCTTCAGCGAAGATCAGAGCGATTCCTCTCCTGAAGGCAAGCAAATGACCACCGATGATTTGGTAGAGACCATCAACGATGTTTACGAGAATGGCCTAGGAAGCGCCAAAATGACCATAGGGACTCTGGTGTTCACGCATTGCTACGGCGGAGACGCTGAGAAGGCCAGGTCAAAGAGTCCGAAGAAGGAAACCTCCTACAAGGATGTCTGCGACCACAAGAAGTTGAAGATGGATGCGAAGGAGCTGGGCCGGTGCGTGCGTGCGGCGGTTCAGAGGGTCGAGTTCGAGAAAGAGAATGTTGAGTGCCCGGATCTGTCCTTCCACGCACTCTTGGAGATAGCCAAGCTACCCGAGAAGGAAGACAGGCTGACACTTGGCCGCAAGGCTCACGAGGAGAACTTGAAGGTAAGGGAGATCCGAAAATGGGTCGATGACTGGAAGAAGGCCGAGGCAGCAAAGGCCATTAGCAAGGACGAAGCGTTCAAGCTGCTCAAACAGTTGAAGGGCGTACTCACTAACGAGAAGCTCCGCACCTTCCTCAGTAACGAGGATCGGCTACAGAGTGATCTGGAGTCGGAGCATCGGATTGAACTGTCCAAGATCGCCAACCTTATGGCCCGGCAGATGGAGGAATGGTCCCCAATGCTGGATAACACAAGGAAAACAATCACCAAAATAGAGTTCGCCAGTGAAGAGATGGCTGCCTAACCCCTTGTAACCCCGTACTCCCGCGACATCGCGGGAGTACACAACCAAACCAAAAGGAGACACAAAATGAGCGAGACAGATTACTACAAGCTGAAAAGCAGAGCCGAAGGCATGGGACTCAACTGGCCACGAATGTATGGAGTTGCAACAGAGGTACATGACGACTGCTGGGACAGTATCATGGAGGTGCTTGAAGACTGTGTGGAAAAGGCCGAAGGAGCCGTGAGTGAAGGAAAGGATGTTCAGTCAGTGGTAAGGACACGGCTCATCCAGTGCATGAACGTTCAGATCGAAGAGCTGTTGGATGACGGATACTATGATTGCGAAGACCTGCCCGATGAGTTGGATGAATAACCGCAACTGAAATGGCGAATGGACACGGGGCCTACGGGCCCCTTTCTTTTTTCTATCCTCTCCCAACGAGGCCTATTGAATGACAGAAGCGCCACCATTGCCCAGGCTTTCAGGTCTTGTTCTTAATCCCCGCAAGCAAGCGGGAATCGATGCTCCTCTGGAGACCGCTTCATCTAGTTCTCATGAACAGAATCCTCCCTTTCGCACCGAAGACGGCCTGAACAAAATCGGCGATATTACGGACCTCAACCTAATAATATCCTTAAAGTTTGAGCGCTCCTGGAATTTCGCCTCGGGCAGGATCACTTTTATGGGACTCCTACTCGATTTTCGAAATTAGTATAGGGGCCGGTAGGGGGTTCTTACAGTATCCATCGGTCTTTTCGCCCATCAAGATGCGTTCCGAAGATGGGAATAGTGCTCGATTCTTCAGCACTCACCCTCAAGAACGACGTCTTTCGCTCAATCCCGCATTACGGCTGTCCTGGGCAGACCAGTTTTATTCCATTTTCGTGTAGTCAAGCCCACGATGTAAGCTCTGTCTCGCTGCCCAGACTCAACCCGAGGACGTTCCAGAACATCCGTCTAAGCCGAGTGCTGAACCCTTTCCTAACTGGTCACTCCACCTGTCGTGCTTTCTTCTTTGCTCTGTTTCTTCTTTCCCCTTCATCTATTTGAGGGGTTTAGAGGGGGTTTAAAGAAGGGATGATGAAATGTCTGTGTATACGTCTGACTTCGTAACTGTGCCGTCGCAAGCAAATACAGCCGCACAGGCGGAGTTTTCTATATTTAATGGCTTAGTGGTTATCATCAAGAACCGTGCGTCTGAGAGAGAAACAGGATCTCAACACGACAAGGAAAGGAGAACAGCCAAATGAACCGAGTTTGGGTTGAAGCATTGGTGGCTTTGTTGGTAGCGGCCACTGAGACCCTGATCGAGGTGGCCAAGAAAATCAAAAAGAAAGGAGAGACGGCATGACAGGGCTCGATAAGATGATTTTGTTGAGTACGGCAGTGATCGCAGTGGTCTACCTGATTGGCCCCGCCGCCGTCTTGCGCTATGCCGGGAACTTATTGAACTTTCTGGTAATCTTCATCGCCATTCTGTTGGTGTCGGCAGGATGGCCCTTTTCATGAAAGCGTGGAACGCAAAGGAGAATTAACGATGAGCGCAAATGGATTTCTGGAATCAGAACTGATCACGAAACGAGTCAACGGCCAGACCCGCGTCTTCCCCGTCGTCGGTGGGCGGCTGCGGTTGGCCCATGAGGAAAACGAGACCTTGAGTCTCCAAACTGAGTTGGTGAACTGGGACGGTCAGTATGCTGTCTTTAAGTGTCGTGCCGTAACGGTGAAGGGCGAATTTGTTGGCTATGGCACGGCCAATGCTCAGCGGGACGCTCGACTCTCGGAAAGCTTGATTGAGTTGAGTGAGACAAGAAGCATTGCCAGAGCCCTGAGGTTTGCCGGTTACGGTCTGGAATTCACCGGCGCAGAGGAAGTGTCCCATGTGGCCGCCGCCGAGAGCGACGGTGAGCAGAATCCTGAACGAACTAGCAGCATAGGCCCCGAAAGAGTGTTTCCACAGGGCAATGGCCAAGGCAAACCTGAACCGAAAAAGCATAACGGTGCTCAAGGGTACAGCGAACAGGAGACAAAGCCGCAACATTGCGGCAATGGAAGGGCAACACAGGCACAATGCCGCGCTCTGTATGCTTTGACCAAGCGAGCACAGTACACAGATCAGGACATCGAGTCCATGCTTCGTCCGCTGAGTGCTTCTACCTTCCAGGAACTGTCACGTGAGTCAGCGTCGCAGCTGATAACCTACCTGCAGACGGAAGTCGCCGCTTAAATCAGCCCATAACATCAAAACCAACAACTCGTCTCTCCGAGAGGGGCACTGGTGCGTTCTGTCCGCCCCCAGAAAGGAGCACACACCATGACAAGAGAAGAGCCGCATCTGAGCTACTCTCAGATCAACAGCTACATGCAATGCGGTCTGAAATACCGCTTCAACTACATTGACCGCTTGGAGCCGGAGTTCACTCCCTCGGCCCTCGAATTTGGCCGCGCTATCCATTCCGGTATTCAGGCTTTCCTTCAGAGTTCGCTGGAGGCAGATCCGCTCCGTGCAGATCAACTCGTGGATGTCTACAGCCAGGAATGGAGGGGATTGGACGGGCCGCCCATTCGCTACTCCAAGCGAGAGACCGAGGAGTCCCTGTTCAATACTGCGAGGCAGATCTTCACGGTCTTCGCCGAGCAGCATGACCCGGCCATTGAGGTGATCGCCGTCGAAGAGTTGTTTACGCTTGACCTAGCCGCACTTTCCGAAGATTGCCCACGAGACATGCCGCCCCTGACCGGCTACGTGGACGCCATCCTGAAGAACGGCTCGACCGTGTTGGTGGACTACAAAACATCGTCACGCAAACCCAACGGCGATGTGAACGCGATGCAGCTTTTAGCCTACAGCTTGGCCGCTGCGGATCTGGGGTATGACCCGAACGAAATCCAGTACAGGTATGATTACCTCCTGAAGACTGCAAAGCCTGAACTGGTGAAACGTCCCGTGGCCATAGACGACAATGACCGGAGGAGGTTCCTGAAGACCACGACCACAGTATGGAAGGGGATTCAGTCCTCGATCTTCTATCCGAACCCCAGCTACCTGTGCAGTTCGTGCACCTATCAGCGTCACTGCAACGACTGGTGATGGGGCTGGAGGAACGCTCTTCTTTTCATGTCCTGTTTGAGACCGCAGTACTGTATCTACGGTCTCTTTTTCCGCACGAACCCCAAGGAATGGAAGAATTCGGAGCTGCTCTGAAGGGTCTTCCGCGGCTATGCACGTACAGAATCTTAATTTTCGCATTTTCCACAGGCTCGGCAGGTATCAATATTATCAGTCAGATACACCTCTCATAATCCCATCCTTAAGTTCTGGAGCCGATGGATTTGATTCTGTCCCAGAAAGATCGGGTTGGCGGTCGGTACGGGTATCGGCGTAGACGGGTAATCACCGCATGCAGTCCAAAGATTGATTGGATTTTCAGCTGGACTGTCGAACGGTGCGAAGTCTCTAGATTCACCAGGGCAAGGACCCCATCGGCACAGTCCCGACCTGATTCGAATCCGCAAACAGCATGGCAACCGACTACTCCGGGAGTCGTAGGACGGCAGCATCTTCTTCTTGATTCGTTCGGCCGGCAGGCCGATGCCAGCGTCAATGATGACGAGCGGATCTCTAGCCAGTGCCATCTTCGTGCCCTTGTACCTCCTTTCTCTTTTGATCAGGTCTATCTCTCCGGAGAGAGATGTACAAACCCACAGATATAGTCTTATGATTCTGAGGGGATATGATGAAATAGGAGCAAAGTGACTTAGAGGACGAAAGGAAGTCCCCGTCGGCATCAACAGCCTCATACAGGCAGCCAAGGCAAAAGCCCGAGGCTACCGCTCAACAAGGAACCTGATCACTGTTGTGTACCTCATAGCCGGAAAGCTTAATCTTGGAGCGACCCTGGGGGACCAATCCCCCAGACTCCCTGGAGTTTATCGCTTTGAGGCCAACGGATGATCGGTTGGGAGAAAGGCAGGACATTGGGCCCTGCCCATCCACAGGCCCCGCCACGACGCTCGGGTCGCTCTCCAGCGTGGCCCTATCCTCCGGGCGGACGTTCGATCATGGCATTGTTTACCCACGCGAAATAGCGAAGAGGCAAAAAAATCCCTGTCCCCTGTAACCGATTCAATTCGTGACGCCACTGGTTAAGTGAACGCAGCTGATCGATCAGGGCCATGTCACACGACGGACGCCAAAATTCAGGAGGACGAACACGTTGAAGAACAAAGCTACGATCGCCATTGTGGCGGGGATTGGTCATGTTATTGGTAACCGGCGGGGTCATCTGGGCCGCTCAGGCCCATGCTGGCCTTCTGGGGGACGCCTTGGCGGATCATCCCATGAAGCGCCTCATCGTGGGCAAGATCGGGCGTCTTATGGTATTGAAGTCTGAACTGAACGTGACCGATGAGCAGAGGAAGAAGATCAAGGAGATCATCAGGTCTCAC
>JBGSLQ010000014.1:0-122766 GCA_041740635.1 Desulfomonilaceae bacterium
TGCCGTGATCCGGAAGATCCGTTATTCGTATGGATTGTGCAGAGTCTCCGTTCGGGTCGGTGAAGGTCCACTGCGATACGGTAGCGACTGCATCCTCATTCACGGACACCGAAAAATCACCGGCCACCGGGGGCCCACTGGTATTCACAACGGTAATATTCACGGTATCGCTGTCGGACATTTCACCTGATGGATTGTTTCCAAGATCGTTCGTGACGATTTGTACGGATGCGGCGCCGCTGTAACCGGAAGTGGGTGTAAAGCTCATACCATTGAGAGCCGTATTGATGCTAGCCATGCTTCCGGTAAAAGTCATGGTCGCGTCAGCATTCCCATCGCCTGCGGTGAAGCTCAGACCGCCGGTTCCGCCAAGGGTTAAGGTTCCGTGTGTAGCGGTCAACTGCACTCTGACTGCTTCAGTACCCGCATCCGCATCAGAAATGGAGATTGCATTCCCGCTTGCCGTGCTGAATATCAGATCGGCGCCTCCATTGACGGTTTGAGCACCCGGTATGGAGTTCACGGGTGCATCGTTCACGGCAGTCACGGTGACTGTGGCTGTTCCCGCATCAGCAGGCATTTTCCCCTCGGATCCTGCCGAATCGATCACTACATATTGGAAAGAATCAGAGCCACTGTATTCCTGGTCACCGATATACTTGAGCTTAGTAGTTGCATCGGCCCAACTGATTGAAGCCAAGTCATTATTCACGACTTCACTTATGGTTGGAGTAGCAATGTCTTGACTGGCAACGTAATTCACAATGGTCTCGAGGTTGTTGACATTATATTCATAAGTGCCCGCAGTTCCGTCCACAATCCTGTGAAAAGAGATTACCAGCCAGTAATTGTTTGCCACCGCGTCGTTTATCCACTGAATCACTTCCTGGGGAGTTGTGGTGTTGTCAACGGATCTATTGTAAATCGCATACGGATTACCGGGAGTTTCATTAATGCCGTAATTTCCCCAGGCTTCTCGACAAGCCTCGTAATAGCGACTTACGAATTCCGCGACTCTCGGATCGAAGTCACCGTACGGATAGGCGAAACTCGTTCCGGTCAGTCCATACTGATCTAACAAGTTCTTTGATTCAGAAAGCTCGTATATCAACTGCGAGTCTGTGAGCTCGGTAAGCATCGGATGAGTCATGCTGTGGCTGCCAATCTCCCATCCGGCAGCCTGCATTTGCTGGAGTTGGCTCCATGTCATTGCCCCCGCGTCTTGCCCGATATCACCTGCTACGACTAACGACACTCCATCAACGTCGTATGTTTGCATAATGCGGAAGGCGTTTGTATACGTATCCAGATATCCGTCATCAAAGGTAAAGGTTACTCTTCCTTCATTGGACTGAAGATCGATTGCTTCTCCGGGATCGACCTGGTTATTGTCGTTTGCATCGATAAACAAAGTACCGTGGTCAGGAAGGTCCGTTATTCTGATAGACTGGGCCTGGTTACCTTCAGCATCGGTGAAATTCCAACCCGTAACCTCGACTGCCGTGTCTTCGTTCGCGACTGTGCTGAAATTCCCTGCATCAGGCGACTGATTATCCGGTGTCACCGTGACCGTCACAAGTGCGGAAGCGCTCGTGTCATCGCCACCATTGGCTGTTCCGCCATTATCTTTGACATGAAACATGAACGACGTATCCGCGTCGGCATTCATCCCTGATTTGTACCAGAGAACGCCTGAGGAAAGAGATGCCCCCACTCCAAGCGGATTAGTCCCACTCTGAGCATCGGCCTGAGTCAGGTAAAGTGCTCCATTGGCCGGCACGGAATCAAGGTAGAACGTCAAAGTCTGACTAACGTCGGGATCACCGTCGTCTCCTGTGAGAGTGATCTGTGTCACCTGGTTTTCGGTCAATGTGACACTCTGAGGAGTCGCAATCGGCTCGTCGTTTATTGGATCGTCATTCACCGGATTCACCGTGACCGTAACTGTTCCGGCATTGACAGGCATTGTGCCTTCCGACCCGGCGGAGTCGATCACCACATATTGAAAGGAATCCTGGCCGTAGTAATCCTGGCTCCCGATGAACTTCAATTTGGTCGTTGCATCAGCCCAACTGATTGGTGCCAACTCGTTATTCAAGGCTTCACTTATCGTTGGAGTGGCTATGTTCTGACTGGCAACATAGCTCACAATGGTCTCGAAATTGCTGACATTGTACTGATAAGCGCTTGGTGTGCCAGTTACTATGTGGTGAAACGAGATTACCAGCCAATAGTTGTTCGCTACAGCATCATTTATCCATTGAATCACTTCCTGGGGAGTCGTCGTATTGTCAACGGATCTGTTGTAAATTGCATAGGGATTGCCGGGTGTTTCGTTGATCCCGTAATTTCCCCAGGCCTCTCTGCACCCTTCATAGTAGTCCATTACGAATTCGACAACTCCTGGGTCGAAGTCACCATACGGGTAGGCAAAACTTGTCCCGGTCAATCCATGTTGAACCAGCAAATTCTTCGATTCGGACAGCTCGTAAACCAACTGCGAGTCTGTGAGCTCGGTAAGCATCGGATGAGTCATACTATGGCTGCCAATTTCCCAGCCGGCGCTCTGCATCTGCTGGAGTTGGCTCCAGGTCATGGCTTCAGAGTGTTCTCCGATATCACCTGCTACGACTAGCGAGACCCCTTCCACACCGTATTGTTGCATGATTGGAAAGGCGTTTATATAGTTATTCAAGTACCCATCGTCAAAAGTGAACGTCACTCTTCCTTCATTGGGCTGAGCGGAATTGATCGCCTCGCCGGGATCGACGACATTGTTGTCATTTGCATCAATGAACAGAATACCATGGTCAGGAAGGTCGGTTATTCTGATGGACTGGCCCTGATTGCCCTCCGCGTCAGTGAAATTCCATCCCGTCACCTTGATCGCAGTGTCTTCATTCACGGCCACGCTGAAATTTCCGGCGTCAGGAGACTGATTGTCCGGTGCCACGGTTACCGTAACAAGTGCAGAAGCACTTGTGTCATCGCCGCCATTAGCAGTTCCGCCATTGTCTTTGACATGAAACATGAATGATGTATCCATGTCGCTATTCAAAGCAGATTTGTACCAAAGAACGCCTGTGACAAGAGAAGCGCCCACTCCAAGCGGATTCGTTCCATTCTGGGCATCGGCCTGACTCAGGTAAAGCGCGCCATTGGCAGGTACAGAATCGAGGAAGAATGTCAGGCTTTGGACTACGTCCGGATCACCGTCATCTCCCGTCAAGGTGATCTGACTCACCTCGTTTTCCACCAGGGTAATGCTCTGAGCATATGCGACCGGCTCATGATTGATGGCCGCCAATGCATCGACGACAGTAATGTCTGACTGATAGACGGGATCCACGTAAGCGTCAAGGACAACTCTTTCTTCTAATGGCTCCAGCACTAATTCTCGACACAGTTTTCTCATATTGGCGAATACCATGTTTGCTCCCCCCATAATGGCGTGGATGAACGTAATATCGGCTTGCAATAAATGCACCAATCCATGTAAATCAGTCGTAGACTTCATCATTGATGGATTGGAAACAAAGAAATGTATCAATTAATTGTGTATAATCTACACATATTTTGCCAACACGAGAGTTTTTTTACTCAAAAGGCTCATTAAGGAGGATGAAAAGCCCTTTGATCATGCCTTAACACGTTATTTGTCAGTTTTTTTACAACTTCTAGTGTCATCCCACACAAATAACATGTATATTTTACTCTGAAATGTCAGCACTGTCTCGTTACCGATCAGGACGTCAAATGCTAAAAGTGAATTGAGACAAGTAGACTTCCAAAGCATGCTTTTTGTCATTGGACATATCAGGGCAATCAATCGGCCCTTTCACTCCTTCCACCACCTTGAGGGCAAAAACCATACACGTAGGTTCACTGCATTTCCCACAATTCGTCTTGGGAAGCAGTTTCAGGATGTCGATCATACGAGGTTCAGGAGCTTTTTCATAACAGGGTGTAATGTTGTCGCGATTTGCCCACGCTTCATTTATTTCTTTTTTTACCCATGTAAGGATCTTGTCCGCTTCTTCTTCATCTTTGATTGCGTTCACGAATATTTCGCGACCGTGAAGTGCTATTAGCTTTCCATGAACCCGTAGAGTGAGCGTTGGAGGAGACCTTACGTAATCTCCGCCTCCGCCCAATGCGGAATTCACATAAGGAAGCGCCTCTGAAATGTCCTCATCCAGGTGGGCCACACAATGTACGGAGACAAATCCCGGATTGCATTTTGGCCGAAAGAATTCCGTCGAATAACTCTTGATTAGCAAAGTGTTCCTCCTTTTTTGTAATCAGTAATTTGCATCGTTTTTTAACCATTCTTGCTGCAGTATGAGACCGGTCTTCTTTTTTGTATCAGTTTTTTTACCGACAGACAATTCGTAGTCAACCAATCTTGAGCCGGAAACCTGGAGACTCCAGTCGATAAATGGTCATCATGAAATCGGAATCACCGATTTGTTGAAAAGTCGGACCTCTGACAAGGGGATCATTGAATAATCTTGTGGAAAACCATTGTTACCCACGGCGGAATTGACCGAAATCCACTTCGCCGAAAACCGTTCCGGACAAACAGGCTTTCGAGAATCCCGCCCTGATCTCTGCTTACACCGGAAACCACCCAGCATCCAAAATGGCCTATTATTCCATTACTCGAAATGTTTTTAAGCACTTCGAAAGGAAGGTTTCCCACAACCAGATCGTACCTATCCCCGAGAAACTGTGCCGCATCCCCCTCAATCACCTCGATCCGATCGCTGAAGTTGTTCGCGTTAACATTTTTCGTGGCCGTCTTTACTGCAAGGCTGTTCATGTCCAGTGCAGTGATTCGTTCAACTCCCATTGCTGCAGCAGCGATGGCCAGAATTCCGGTTCCGGTGCCTAAATCCAGGAAAGACTCGATCGAGTTCTCAGCAATAATCTCGCGCATGAATTCAATGCAGGTTACGGTAGTGGGGTGAGAACCGTCCCCAAAGATTACCGAGGGGTCCAAAAGCAAAGCTCCACGCGGCGGAAAGCCGTGATCGTCCCTCACAAAAATCAGATTGCCGACTGCTCTGCCTTCGTCCGGGATTGCATCTTGCCATTCGGAGTATTTCGTGGAATGGCGACAACCTAATTTGCAGCCACTTCGGGAAAGACAAGTATCTACATACGCGTCCTGGATCTCGGTAAAGAAGAGATAAGAAACATCATCTTCATTCCAGAGACCGACAAATGAGAATGGAGGATCGTCCACATTGTCGCGGATGTCACCCTCGATTTCATAGACGATGAGAGTTGTTTCCGGTGCCATCATAAGACGTCTCCAAAATACTCGCTCGACCTGATACGATTTTACAGTCAAGAAAGACTCATTAAGTCCTTGTATTCAGTGCATCGATCGGATCGAGTCCGGCAGCTTTCCATGCGGGGTAAATCCCGAAAATCAGTCCGGTCACAAGAGAGAAAACCAACGAGAGCATTACATATTCAGGGACCAGGGCCACTGGCATTCCCGAGAAATACCCTATTCCCCATGAAGCAGCAACACCTGACACCAGACCGGTAACCCCTCCTACTATGCCGAGGAAAGCAGATTCAGCGAGAAATTGGACCAGTATGTCTCTCCGCCTTGCACCTACCGCGCGTCGAATACCGATTTCGCTGACTCTTTCCCGGATCGAAAGGAGCATGACACCAAGTATTCCCACACCTCCTATGAGGAGCGAGACTGCAGCGATACTTGCCACCAACAGGCTAAAGGTCTTGGCCACCGAGCCCTGAGTTTCAATTACATCGGCCTGGTTCTGAATAGTAAAATCGTTGTCTTTTCCTTCTCGTAAGCGATGCCGCTCTCTCAGGAGCGTTCTGATTTCGGTTTCCGCGGTATGAATGTTCTCAAAATCTGCAGCTTCGACGAATATATTGCTCAGGTGCGTGACGTTCATGAGCCTGTTCATGGCCGTTCGCAATGGAACAATAATCTGATCGTCCTCGTCTTCACCTGACACATTTCCTTTCGGTACTGTAACTCCTATCACCTTGAAGATCACTTTTCCGATTCGTATGGATTCCCCTACGGGATCGCGGCCGAGAAAAAGATTCTGTACGACCGTAGGCCCTACTACTGCGATGGGAGCCATGAACCTGTTTTCTTCATCATCGAAAAACTCACCGTGTTCAATCGAGATATTTCGTATGGACTGAATTGAAGGAGTGGTCCCTACGATTCGGGTGCTGTAGCTCACATTTTCAAATTTAACGGGAAGCTTCTTGGAATGCGCCGGAGCAACCTGACGGACGGACGGGCACTCTTCTCCGATAGCAGCAGCATCTTTCAACGTAAGGGTCGTCATGATTCCGAGGCTCCCCAATTGTCCCTTGACCGACCTGGACGGCCCTGCGCTCACCACTATCAGGTTCGTGCCCATGCTCTCTATTCTCTTACGAACATCGTCTTCAGCGCCTCTTCCGATTCCGACCATGATGATTACGGAACCTACTCCGATCATAATGGCGAGCACAGCGAGAGCGACTCTCATGGGGTGACCCATCAGAGATTTCAAGGCAATGCGGAAGCCTCGCATATGCGTCGTTCGCACGCTTTCACCTCAAGGCGTCGATCGGATTCAAATTTGCAGCCTTCTTGGCAGGTTGAATCCCGGCCAAAAGCCCGACGATGATTGCGCTGAAGAGCGCCAGGACGATAGGCTGCCAGAGAATGGCTGACGGCATCTTCATGAAACCCGAAAGTAGTTTTAGCCCTGCCAGCCCGAGTATGATACCGAGAATGCCTCCAATAGTAGCGACACTCACACTTTCAAAGAGAAACTGGAGAAGGATGTCTCTTTTTCGAGCCCCCACTGCCCTGCGAATGCCGATTTCGGATCTTCGCTCGTTCACCGCTATAAACATGATATTTGCTATAACAATGGCTCCTACGATAAGGGATATGCCGGACACAAGCACAAGAAAGATGCTGAAAGTGGAAGACAGTTTGGACGCAATATTCATCACCTGGGTTGGCGTTACAATGGTGAAATCGTCCTCCACTCCTGACTGGAGATGATGTCGTTCCCGGAGGAGAGCACGAACGTCTTCGACGCTATCTGTCATTTGCGAAGCATCGTGGAGAACCACCTTTATCATGAGCAGGTAATCTTGATTGAATACTCTTTTTTGTCCGGTTGAAAGAGGTATGATCATGCGACTGTCCATGTCAACCCCTACGGCAGCGGTTCCACGCGGTTCGAGAACACCGATGACTTCAAAAGGGTTCGTTCCCAGGATAATCTGCTTCCCTACCGGGTCCTCGTCTTCAAAGAGGTCTCTCTGAATCGTCCTCCCTATGACGACTACCCGGGCGAGTTTGCTGCTGTCGTCCTCTGAAAGGAATCTACCGTTTTCCGCAGTCGTGTTCCAGACGGACGACCAATTGGGATTGGCCGCAACAAGCACACCATATGCGCTCTTGTTACCGTACTTGGCAGGAAAATCTCTGCGATTGATCTGTGGACTCACATCTTTAACGTTTTCTATTTCAGACATCATTGCCTGAGCATCCTCAACCCTGAGGGTTGTGGGAACTGGCTGCGGGACTCCCGGTTTTCTTCCGGCTCCGGCGATGATCATAAGTTGATCGAATCCCCATTTCTCAACTTTGCCCATGACATCTGCTCTGGCTCCGATAACCGACGAGGCGATGAGCGTCAGAGTTGCCACACCGATAACAACGCCAAGCATCATGAGAAATGTCCGGATCTTATTCTCCACCATGGCATTCAGAGCTTGTTTTATCACACGGAGCATTCTCATCTCGGCACCTCCGCTGTTTTGCTTTCGGTAAGTCGATCGCTGAAAATGCTGCCGTCCTTCATGGAAATGATGCGATCTGCCTGATTGGCAACTTCCATATCGTGGGTCACGATGATCAATGTGGTCCCAGCCGCGTGCAAATCGCGGAATATTCGCATTATTTCCCGGCCGGATGCCGAGTCAAGGTTTCCTGTGGGTTCGTCTGCGAGTATTATTCGCGGTGAATTGATGAGTGCTCTGGCAATAGCCACCCTCTGCTGCTGTCCGCCGGACAATTCCCTCGGCAGATGATCGACTCTGTCTGCAAGTCCCACTGAAGACAACACCTCAACCGCTCGTTCCTTCACGTCCATTTCCGTGTCACTGTAGATGAGGGGAAGAATAACGTTTTCCCATGCGGTCATCCTTGGAAGCAAATGGAAGGATTGGAACACGAACCCGATCTTCTGGTTTCTTATGCTGGAGAGCTGATCGTCATCCATATCCTGAACCGGGACTCCGTCAAGGATATAAACCCCTCCAGTCGGTTTATCGAGGCAACCCAGAATGTTCAGCAGAGTGCTCTTGCCCATTCCGGACGGCGCCATTATCGAAACAAACTCCCCTTCGCTGATGGAAAGGGAGACGTCTTGGAGCACCCGCACCTCTAATCGGTCTTTTTGAAACACTTTTGAAAGGTTTTCGACTCGTATCATCGAACGTCCTCTTCTGTTTATAAATTTTTATTTCTTGTTTGCGTCCCCGAGGACCACCAGATCACCCTCACGCAATCCTTCCAGCACTTCAGTATGGGACGCATCTTTCCAGCCCACTTCCACATACCGTTTGTCTTGCATCCCTTTCTCGAGGGCGAGAACAAATTTTCGGTGTCCTTCCCGCTGGATGGCTTTGTTCGGGACAGTAAGAACCCCTTTGCGTTGCTCCAGGAAAATGAGCACATTTGCCGTCATGTCCGGCATCAATTTCCCTTCTCGGTTATCCACGCTAATGGAGGTGATATAATAGACCACATTATCCTGGATGGTAGCTGACGGATAAATGGATGTAACTTTTCCTTTGAATTCCGTAGCAGGATGAGCCGCCACCGTGAAAACGGAGTCCTGCCCTACCCTCACTTTGCCGACATCGTTTTCATCGACATAGGCCAGTACTTCGAGCCGATCCAGATCTATGATCTTAATGAAGGTCGGTGCATTGAGCCCTGTAGTAACCGTCTCTCCCTCTATGGTGTTTACCGAGGCCACGGTCCCTTTGATCGGCGCGGTAATGATGGCATAGGATAGCTGGGTCTTGGCAAGATCGAGTTCTGCCTTGGCTTTGAGCAGCCTTGCTCTCGCTATTGCATACAGGGCTTCGGTCTGATCGAACTTCTGAACCGAGATGGACTGCGCTGCATGCAACTGCTTGTCACGTTCATAATCCTTCGACAGGCGTAACTCTTCGGCTTCCGCCTCCGCGAGAAGAGCTTCCTGCAATTTCACTTTTGCCACGAGATCTTCCTGTTCAATAGTTGCTATTACCTGTCCCCGGGCGACTCTGTCTCCCACATTGATGGGCAACTCCACCACTTTTCCCGGGGTTCTCGCGCCAACTTTAACTTCCGCTCCCACCACGGCCTTTACTATTCCCGTTGCCTGAACTGTTGCGCCGAGATCACGTTTGAGGACCTTTGCCGTCTTATAGGTTTTCTTCGGCTTGCTCGCGAATCCACCTTTCACCCAGTACAGACCTCCAGCGAGGAGAACGACCAGGAGAACCAGGAGAATTCCCATGAGCCTGAATTTGGCATTATTACGTGGCATTACGCTATGTCTCCAGAGGCAAGTTGGACAGAATACTCTAATTTTACTGTGGCTTTTTTGCCACAATCGGTTACACGTATATCTTACGAATTCACACTATAGAATACCTGCCAAATGAAAAAAACTTGCGGGATTTGAGAAAAATAATTCTGGGCTTAATTGCTGTTCCAGGAGGTGGACCCGTTTAGAGTAATTGGCAAATTCTGACGTTTATTCCACGCTCCGATAAAAGATATTAGAATGGACCGGCGTCGCCGCCGGTCCATTCTATCGATATCATTGATTATATTGAAGACGTGCCGGTGCACGGAGGCCGACACCTACAAATACTCGTATCCTCAATCCGACATTAATTTCGGCTACAGTTCAAAACGCTTGCTCCACCAAACGAAAACAGGAAACGACAGAAGAAAACCCTAACGCTTCGTCAATTTCTGTCTTCAGATCTAGATTTTCAGAATGTCTACTCTGCAGAATCCCGTCTCCAGAGAAAGAATTCCGTAAAAGGAAAATTATCCGTGATCACAGGAATATACGTATCGTCGCGAATTACGTCCATTTCGTGATCTGTTACTTTGAGCAATCCTTTCAACTGCTCCGGAGTGGCACAGGACTTGTCATATTCTTGAAGATCCGCAACAAGAGACGGGTTATGGTACAGAGAGGTAATATGTTCGTCCAGTTGTTCCGGAGTGACCGGCCTCAGGGTACCTATCAGGTAGAAGCCCCATCCGGCGGGTCCTCCCCAGACACTGCAATAGGGAAAAACCGTGCTGAATGTCCTCTGGATCGCGATTTCATCAGCTTGATGCCTGCTTCCCGGAAACCAGAGGCACATTGCGCCATTCTTGTTCAGCCGCGATTTACAGAGCTCGAAGAATTCACGTGTGTACAGATTGACCGTCCGAGCGCTCCAGACAGGAGGAGCAGGATCTACGGTAATTACATCGTATGTTTTCGGTGAAAGCAGTATATGATTTCGCCCGTCATTCGCGACCAGGTGAACATTTTTCCTTTTTAAAATGTCTTCGGAATCCGGATGGAAGTATTTGAATGTTCTAAACGTTTCCGAAACGAGTTCGACCGCCGTAATATCAAGCTCCGGATACAAAGCCGCAGATCTTACCGTAGTGCCCATGCCGAAACAGATGACGAGGAAACTCTTGGGGTTTTCTGCGAAGAGCAGCGGCAAATGAGCCATGAGCTTGGTTTCCGTGCACAGCTTGGTCATTCCGATTCCGTTGATCCAGAGCTGTTTCCAATTGTTAATCTGAAAGGCTGTCACAGTCCCCTCCAAACCTTCTTCATGAAAGAAGATTTTGGACGGGGTTTTTATGTTTATTTTGTACCCGTGGGACAATCTGCCCTCATTAATTCGCTTCTTGATAATCGCTGTAAAAGAGTCTTCACCCGTTACGGTGAACAGCATTAAAGCCAGAATTACTAACCCTGATACACCTGCACAAGCCAGTGCCGGTACTTTTCGAGGCTCCAGCAAGACCAACATAATACCGAGCGCTCCATTCAGCAAAGCCAAGAAGACAACCGTCTTGCCCGCACCCAACACGGGGATCAGCAAGAATCCGGCTGCCAACGATCCGAGTATGCCGCCGACCGTGTTGAAGGCATAGAGCCTTCCCACCCAGGAGCCTGTTTGTTCGACAGCTTCAGCATAACACCGGCCCGCAATGGGAAATATCATGCCAAAAGCGAACGTCATGGGAAATACCAGGATCACCGTAGCTGCAAAGGGAAGAATCCACCCCATTCGATCGGTGATGAAGAGACTATCCAACGGCTGGAACAGGTGCAGGTTGATAAGAGATATGCCTGCAATGGCAAACTCCAAAATACCGAATATGAAGAGAGGCGTCTCCATCCGGTCGGCTGATTTGTGGACAGCAATGCTGCCGAGCGAAATACCGGCCAAAAACACGGCCAGCATTGCCGAAAAAGCATATATGGAATTCTCGAGAAACAATATGAGCTGTCGTGTCCAGATCACCTCATACGCAAGAGCCGTGAATCCGCTGAATGCAAATACAAAGAGAACCGCGCGCCTTATTTCCGGTGAATACGGTGAAATGGTGACCGCTTCCGTCGTTGCCGTTTCCTGCGGCTCCAGGGCAAGAGGCTGTCCGAATTTCAAATGCACAAGGTACGCTGATGCGGCTGCTCCGATGTTGATGGCAACCCCGGTCATCACTGCAGCGGATTCACCGAAGAGTCCTATGAGAAAGAAGCCGCTAAGGATTACACCCATGACAGCTCCCCAGGTGTTTATGCCGTACAGGAGACTCAAATGCTTGCCGAAAAAATGATCTTGCTTGACCAGATATGAAGTCAAGATCGGCAGCGTGCCTCCCATCAATACGGTAGGGACCAGGAGGATCAGGAACGAAACCAAACCGGTGAAAAGGGCGGTCAACGTGACGCTTTCGTCAGTCATCCCATATACGGCGGAAGACAGGGGCACAGAAGCAGAAAAAAGATACGGTACAATCAACACCGTACCAGCAATGAGTAATTCGAGAAGTGCATAGACCTTTAAGGCATCGTTACGTTTGTCGATTATCCTTCCGAAAATGAAGCTGCCCAGTGCGAGGCCGGCCATGAACGCAGCAACCACTATTGCCGTGGCATGGATTGTCACCCCCGTGGTTCTTGAGAGTATCCTGAGCCATACCACCTGATATATGAGACCACTCATGCCTGAGGCGAAAAAAATTGCATAAATGAGAAATCTTACCTGCATTATCCTGTTCTCCCTTTTACCGGGCCGCCTAATATCCTCATGTCGAGAAAACGTCCACTGCTTCTGGAATCCGGTATAGACCAATAGGAATCTCTTCTTCCCTTTGGTCTGTACCCATTCTGATACGATTTCGCAAGAGAAGAAGGAAATCGAGGAGTAAGGTTCCAGCAATCCGATCTCAAACGGGATTCCCGGAACGCCACTTCAAGCGAACTTTTGACATTCGCCGGAACATGGATTCCCGCGAGAAATTGCAGATCCCCGGCCAATGATTAAGTTGCTTCGAGAGGCTCTTGGGGGACCATTCACAAAAAGGTCCCCCCAAATTTGCTCTTCTGAATACAAAAACAGTGCGAGAAATGTCGTCCATCCAGACCGAAGTTCACAGGTTGCTCAGAAAATCCGTAAACTCGGAATCGTCTGAACTGAGCCATGTCATAGCACGAGTTTGTTTCAGTTAAGCGAGCATATCGCTCTCTTCATGTTTTCGTCAATCGCTATTGTGCGGAACCGGCGAGTAATACAGCCTCTTCAGCGGTCATTTTCTGGCGGTGTCTGGCATAAAGGGGTTATTGACCGGATCTTGCTTATCTGAGATTTGCTCTTATAATCGAAATTGAGGCTATTTCAACGGACGAATTTGTCCTGATCTTTCTTGTGAGGGAAGATACTGCATGTCAAGAGGCTCTGTGTATTTTTTTACCGTTTCGGTTTTGTTGCTCCTGTTTCAATGGTTCGTTTTTGTGTCCGTGCGTAAGTACCTGTTCTCGAAAGACCAAAACCTGAGAATAAAATCTGTTCTTTTCGGAATAGGAATCCTCGCAATACTCAATATGGTGGCGGTCAGGTTGGTATTTAATACTGAGCCTTTGGCCCCGGATACCCTTGCCAAACAGATAGTCTCCGTTATTTATTACTCGTACATTGGTTATGTACTTCTTCTAACTTTTGTATTCGCTCTCATTGAGTTCGTGTGGTTGGGTTGGAAAATTACCGATCGATTACTCAGAAAGCGAAAGCACGCCTTTCCTGGGCGGCGACAAAACGAACAATTTGTAAAAGCCGCCAAATCGTCTGATATCGGTCCGGAAATCGAGCACGAGACTTCGACAAGCTTGCCAATGGGAGATGATTTTCCGGTCCCTGCACGAGCGCCTGCAGTGTATTCGAGAATCCCGGAAATAGCCACACGAAGGACTTTTCTCAAATGGTCCGCGGCAACGGGAGTGGTCTTTGCAACGGGATATGCCGGACACGGCATAGCCGAAGCCTATCAAATCCCCTCTGTGGAACAGTACGATATCAGTCACCCGATGCTTCGCGGCATTAATCGCCCTCTCACGTTTCTCCACATAACCGACGTGCACTTCGGTCTATTTCTCTGGAGCGAGTAATTGGAGCGGCTTGTGGACAATCTCAATGGATTGGAAGCAGATGCTCTTATCTTGACCGGTGACATTTTTCATTCTTCGACTACACCCGTACACAAAGCAGTCCCGATTCTGAAGCGACTCAAACCCAGGCGATTCGGCAATATAGCAGTTATGGGCAATCATGAGTTCTATGCAGGGGAAAGACGATCGGCCGAAGCCCTTACGGAAAGCGGATTCACACTCCTGCGAAACCGGTGGATGACGTGCCGGGCAGATGCTTGCGAATTCCATATCGGTGGGATTGACGATCCTCGCAAGAATTGGATCCTGGGAAAGACTTTTCCACAGATTTCCCGATTCTTGAACAAAGCGCCGCATTCGGGATTCCGACTGCTATTGTCTCACCGGCCTCAGATTTTTCCCCATGCCACGGAATTTGGTATTGACTTGATCCTGGCAGGGCATACTCACGGCGGCCAGCTTATATTTCCCGCACCTGGAGCCAAGAGGGGATTGAGTATGGCCGGGCTGGTATCCGAATACACTCACGGCTGGTATAATGAGAAGGGAAGCCGCATGTACCTGAATCGCGGAATCGGAATGAGTTTTCTTCCCTGGCGCATCAATTGTTCCCCTGAAATAGCCTTGTTTCGTTTGAAGGCTCAGGAAGTGCCTGAGGCTGCGGTACCCGTCATCTAACGCCACCTCTATAATGAGGGAGGTTTTTCCGCAGGCGATCACGTGATTTCGTCGTCGGACGTTATATCGTCATGCTCCTGAGAAACTGAATCAAATATACTGATGGTCGATCAACCTTATTGAGGACTCGGCTTGTGAGGACTCGCGTAGGGTGCCGGTAGCAAAGCAAACCGCATCGCTCATGGAAGGGCATTCGGGCTGTCATTCCGATCAAGACGAAGTAATCCCTTATATTTTGGGGGCGTTTGTCGGGAGATTGTCCCGCTGGACTGAATAGCCCACCTGTTTATCACTCATAGGACAGGTTTTTACTGATTCCGAGCTTCTTCATCTTGGAATACAAGGTAGTAGGTGGCAGATCCAGGAGTTCGGCTGCTCCACCTTTGCCGCTCACACGCCAGTTGCAGCGTCTGAGGGATTCCAGGATATGGATTTTTTCCATTTCACGGTATGGTAAAAACTGGTCGTGTGAACTTGGGTGACCTCCTCCGATCACGAGATCGGGGACAAAGAGATGCTCGTGCTCGCTCAGAATCACTGCTCGTTCGATAATATGCTCGAGTTCTCGCACATTCCCGGGCCACGGATAGGCCAGGAGCTTTTGCACATTTTTCTTGCTGATGCCCAATATTTTCTTTCCCAGTTTGGCGGCGTACTTTTCCATGAAGAACGCTGCCAGAAGCGGGATATCATCAAGGCGGTCCCGTAATGGGATCACGTGGATGGGAAATACGTTCAGCCTGTAATAGAGATCGGAGCGGAACTGATCCTTTCGTATCAGCTCTTCCAGATTCTGATTCGTTGCTGCGATTAATCTGAAATCAGAATAAATCGTTTTGTCGCCTCCGACTCTTTGAAACTCTTTTTCCTGGAGAATGCGAAGTATCTTCGCCTGGATCTCCATGGGTAGATTATCTATATCGTCCAGGAACAAGGTTCCCCCATCCGCCAGCTCGAAGCGTCCCCGTCTCGTGCGCATTGCGCCTGTGAACGATCCTTTTTCATGTCCGAACAGTTCACTACTGATAACCCCGAACTCGAGGGATGCCACATTTACCGATATGAACGGACCGTCGCGACGCGAGCTTAAGTTGTGAATTGCCCGAGCAACGAGTTCCTTGCCCACTCCGGTTTCTCCGTACACCAGGGCCGTCGTGTTTGTGGGCGCCACTTGTCTGATCTGGCTTAACACCCGTTGTATGCCCTGGGACTTGCCCATGATGGACACAAGATTTGCCGAGGATTCCATTTCTATACGGTAGAACCGGTTCTCATCCTCGAGCCGTTCTTTGAGATGAATAATCTCTTCGTAAGCTTGAGCATTGTCCAAAGCCACTGCCACGTGATTCAGAATAACTTCGAGGAATGCCAACTCTGTTTCTGGAGGAGACAGATCTACAAGGGTGTTGTCCAGGTATATGACTCCCAATATTTGATCCTGAAGCACAACGGGACGACAAAGAGCCCAGCCCGCACGGTCTCCCGATCTCGCGTCAGAGCGGTCGTCAGTTTTGTTAGCGCGGTTTGTTTGAAGATCGGCAATGAATGCATTCAGAATCAACTCGTGACTCGACCTGAAAAGGGAAGACTCCACCATCGTTTTATCGAGATTTCTGCTGGCAACCAGCTCAGGCTTACCGTCTTGTCCTGCGACAAAGAATCCTCCTCTACCGGCCAACGTCAATCTCGTGAGCAATGTGATGATCTTTTCCAGCAGTTTTTTGCGATCGCGAACCGTTCCCACAGCATTTCCGAAATCTGTCAACACCCGAATGATGCGGTCATGATCGCTTTCGCCGTCCAGGTACGGCCGAAGTTCGTACGGAAAAAGTTCCTCGTTCACCCCTGACAGCACTTTGTACGCTTCCTTCAACAATTTTCTGGAAAGCTCATTTTCAGAACCTCGAAGATATAGTCGGGCAAGCTCTATTTTCGTTCGGGCCAGTTCTAGATCCGCTCCTACCCCGCTCAAAACCGAGCTGCTCTGTTCGAGATAGTACTGCGCCTCTTCTATGGGACCTCCTTGTTTCAGCAATCTGAGAGCCCGATAGCGCATCCCCACTCCCTGCATGTACAGGTCGGGCCAATTCGCGACACGTTCCAGCTCAGATTCATAATTCATTTCCGGATGAATCATCCCTGCTTCTTCCAACGCATCCATGTACTCGAAATTGAATGGGCCGCGATGATGAAACCAACCTACGGCCTTTGATTTGGCATAGGCTTTCTTCTGAAATTTAAAGCAGCCCTCCAAATCACCCTTGGTATAGAGCGCATAAGCATGGGCGGCATAGCATGCCCACAGGCGATAATTCCCCAGATCTTCTTCCGAATTCTTGAAAACGTCCTGAAGGACGGCTTCCATTTCCGCAATATATCCGGAATCCAAGAGAGTCAGCGTTTTTCTGACACCGGCGTCCATTTCGGCTTGTCGAAAGGCGAGGCTCGTCGCCTTTTGCCGAACTGCCTCTATGAGCCCCAATCCTCGTGCAGGTTGACCGCAGATCGCGTAACACCATCCCAGAGTAGTGCATGCACGGAGAGTGGCTTCATCAGAAGGAAACTGCTCGAGATCGCCAATTGCGTCTTCATAGCGGGCAACGGCTTCTGCAACCTTTCCCTGCCAAAAGAGAAAATCCGCCGTAACCAGAGCAGCTTTTTTCCTCATCACGTCATCATTGAGGAGAGTGGCAAAGTTCCAGGCCTCTTCAAAAAGGTCGCCGGCGGCTGGGTAGTCTCCGGCGGATTTTGCTATTTCACCGAGAAGAAGGTCTATTTTGCACAAACGAATTCGATCGCTGAGCTTTCGGGCGCAAACCTGAGCCTTCAACAGAGTCTCTCGTTGTTCGCTCAGAGGCATGCAATGCCCCTGAGCCGATATCAATCCTACCGTCGAGTCTATTAGGAACTCTTCGATTTTTGTCGATTGATCGGACTGTTCGCAGGTATCCAGGGCCATTCTGTAATAGACTGCAGCCGCTTCGTTCGCTCCATGCTGAAAACAGTAATCAGCCGCGGACAGAATGTGTTCAAGCGCCTTACTTTCCAACTCGGACATGAAATATACGTTGGCGATAAATAACGAAATTACGTCCGGTGGCAAGTCCAAACCTGACACATGCTGAATGAGGAGTTGGGCGAGATCGCGTACGGTTGCTTTGTCCAGGTCTTGTAGAATTGTTTTCGGCATGGTGGGAACGGAAAAACAATAATTCCCGAGCCCTGCAGGCTCATATAATCGTAAGATCCCTTTATTTGTCAGCTCTTCCAGAATTTTTAAAACCTTGATTGGGGAAAAGCCCGTAACTGTTGTGAGCAAGTCCAATGAAATCGGGGGTGGCATGAGGGATGCGAGAATTATGATCTGCCTGCGATTTTCGGTCCATTCATCAGGGTGACCAAGGGGATAGTGCATGTCAGCCTCCTCATCGGGGCCCTGATTTTACCAAATAACGTCTCGTCACGAAATACCATAATTCAGAATTCCGGCTCCTCTCTCTGATTCCACAACATTGGTCCATGAAATCAGGCGAATAGCCTGTCTCGGGGGAATGGCATGTTTCTTGTCTCTCCTATCGGCAAGGGCAACGCTGCGGTAAAGATACCGCCGTGAACGAGCGAGAGATATCACACAACCGGTCGGATCCATGCCCATTCTTCTCGCCTCGATCCCGCAGCGGGATCCGACCTCCCCTTCCAAGCTTCCGCATCAGGCGGTTGATAGGCACATCTCACCAGGAGGACGCATGATGATCATCATCGGCGAAAAGATAAACGGCACTCGTAAAGCAGTTGCCGAAGCTATTAAAAAAAGGGATTCGAGCTTCATCAAGGATCTTGCTCTATCGCAAGTCAAGGGTGGGGCTCACTTTCTCGACGTCAATGCCGGGACTCATCCGGATTCCGAACCGGATGACATTACCTGGTTGGTGAATACGATCCAGGAGGTCACCGACGCCAACCTCTGCATCGACAGTGCGAATCCGAAAGCCCTGCTGGCAGGAATAAAGGCAGCGAAGAGACTGCCGATGATCAACTCCTTGAGCGGAGAAAAGGCCCGCATCCAGGGAGTTCTGCCACTGGCTTCCCAGTACGGGACCGATCTGGTTGTACTCGCCCTCGACGACAACGGAATTCCCAAAACCGCTGAAGACAGGCTCGAGATAGTCCGCCGTCTGGTCGGGTTATGCCTGGAAAACGGGCTGACTGAGTCACAGCTTTATGTCGATCCTCTGGTCACCACCATTGCAACCGACAATCAGAGCGGGATTGTGGCATTCGAAACCATTCGCCGGATCAAACAGGAGTTTCCGGACCTACATCTCACGTGCGGTCTGAGCAATATCTCTTTCGGTCAGCCATCCCGAGGAATTATCAACCAGGCCTTTGCCGCTCTGGCAATTGGAGCTGGATTGGACAGTGCAATCATGGATCCCAACGACAGGGAACTACGAAACATCATCTACTCGGCAGAAATGGTTCTCGGTCAGGATCCGGATTGTATGAATTTCAACCAGGCTTTTCGAGAAGGACACATCGGTTCATCCAAAGGTGTTTCCGGTTCGCACAAGGCCTCGATTTCCCGTGCATTGCAGGGATTGGTCACCACTCTTCAGCAGGCCGGGGTGGTCGATTCCACGATTATTCCTGCATTTGACCTCGAAAAACAGGCAAGCAGGGCAGAAGCCGTTGCTGAAGAATCGGAAGGCAACCTCCTGGAGGATATCGTCAAATCCCTCGTAGGGATGAAAAAAGACAGGGTCAAAGCGCTCACTGAGCAAGCGCTTTCGTCCGGAATAGAACCCATGCTGATTTTGGATGCCTCACGACGCGCAATGGCCGAAGTGGGGCACCTGTTCGAGACTGAAGAGTACTTTGTCCCGGAACTTATTCTTGCGGGACGGATGCTCAAGGAAATTTCCGATGCCGTGAAACCCCACCTTTCAGACGGGAGCTCGGAAGGCCCCAAAAAGGGTCGAGTGATCATAGGGACCGTGGCAGGTGATATCCACGATATCGGCAAAGATATTGTCGTGACAATGCTGGATATCAACGGGTACGAGGTCTTGGATCTCGGGGTGGATGTCCCCAATGAAAGATTCGTGGAGGCAGCCCGGGATTTCAAGCCGGATGTGATTGGCCTCAGCGGATTTCTTACCTTGGCCTACGATCCCATGAAAGACACGATTGCCGCGATTCGAGAAGAGAACGTCCGTGAAATCAAATTCATGATTGGAGGAGGCCAGATTGACGAGCACGTCCGAGAATACACGCAAGCCGACGCATACGGCAACGACGCCATGGATGCCGTGCGTTTTTGCGAACAATGGATAAACGCGGCAGGAAGATGATCCGCCGGTGAAGTCCGGAGTGAGCCAAAGAGGAAAAAACGTAATCAACCTTTCAAGGAGATAAAATTATGTCATCTCAACCAATGGCATCGGGACGAATCAATTCGGCTCCTGTCGACAGACCCGCTGAAGGGGCTAATCGTTGGCTTTACGTAATCGTAGGCTTCCTTATTTCTCTCGTTCTCGGTCTGCTCTATGCCTGGTCGATCTTTGTTATTCCTCTGGAGAAACAATTCGGGTGGACAAGAGCGCAGACATCGCTCGCATTTACCATTTCAATAATCTTTTTCGTCGTGGGAATGATCGCAGGCGGTAAACATACCGATAAGAAAGGACCTCGGGTTGTCGTAAGCATAGGCTCGATAGTGCTTGCTGTGGGATTCTTTCTTGCCTCCATGACTGACAGCCTCATCCATCTGTATATTTCTTATGGCGTACTCTGCGGATTTGGCATCGGATACGCAAATATTGCTCCAATGGCGACTGCCATGAGATGGTTCCCCGATCGTCGAGGCTTTGTTTCGGGAATTCTCGTGATGGGCTTCGGGCTTGCGGCATTCGTGCTTGGGTCCACGGCCGGGTACATCATCGTCAAAGTCGGCTGGGAATGGGCGTTCAAGTTGTTCGCTGTCTTGAGCCTGGTGTTCTGTTTGTTGGGAGCTCAATTCCTGAAGTATCCGCCTGCGGGATGGCTCCCGCCAGGAATGCAACAGGCCGGTCCTGCGGGTCCTGCACGCAAGGCGCCAGACTACGACTGGCGAGAAATGTTTCGCACTTCCACATGGTGGATCTGGTGGACATTCCATTTGGTCATTCTCACAGGCGGACTCATGATTATCGGTCACATCGTTCCATTCGCGGTGGAGGGCGGTGTGTCCACAGCTTCAGCCGTTTTCGCAATGGGCGTTTTCTCGGTATGCAACGGGCTCGGCCGTCTTGCTGTAGGTCTACTCTGGGACAAGCTGGGGCGCAACCACACCATGACTATTACAGGAGTCGTCATGTTGGCGGGACTCCTTTGTTTAGGCCTGTTGGTGGGCAAATTCGGGTATGCAGCGCTGTTAACAGCGGTGACCCTCATCGGTGCAGCCTTTGGAGGAGCCGTTCCCATTGCTTCGTCATTGATTGCTTCGAGCTTCGGTAGCAAACACTTCGGAACGAATTACGGAATCGCTACAACCCCCCTCATGGTGGGTGCGATTATTGGTCCCTACTTGGGCGGCTATATCCGAACGCTCACAAATTCGTACGAGTACGCAATTTTCACCTCTGTAGCCCTGGCCGTCATCGGCATTATCACCGGGATCATCATCAAGGACCCGAAACCAAAGGTAGAACCCTGAGCCTCAATTCATACGACGAAAGACACTCGGTCGTTAATCATTTTGAGACCTTCAGGGAAGGAGCATATTTATGGAATCCAGCAATCAACAAAAATATCAGGAGAGAGAAAAGAGACTTCTGGACGCGATCGCCCTCAGAGAACCGGATCGGATTCCCGTAGTCCCCTTGTTCGCTTTCTTCAACTGCTACTATTCCGGAATCTCGCCCAGAGAAGCGTACGTGAATCCGGAAAAAGCACTGGAAGCATGGCGTCGCACCATTTACGATTTTGAACCGGACGCCACATACAGCGTCAACTTTACTATATATGCCATGGATGAAGTGCTGTCGGGACTTGACTTCCTGGCTATGAAATGGCCGGGACACGGGGTTCCTGACAACCAGTCGTTTCAATTCGTCGAGTCGGAATACATGCGGGAGGATGAATACGAGGAACTCTTTCATAATCCCTCGGAGTTCTATTTGCGAAAACTCCTTCCTCGATTGGCAGGAAATCTTCGAGGGCTTGCCAAACTTCCTCCCTTGGTCACTGCAACGCTGGGCTATGTTTGGCCGGCAGTGCTTCCCGCTCTTGCGGATCCTGAAGTCCAGTTAGCTCTGGAAACCCTCTTGAATATTTCCAAGAAACAGGCCCAGTGGGTGAAGACGTATGGCGCGTTTGCCCAGGAACTCGTTGCATCGGGGTTTCCCTCGATCAAGGAACAAACGGTACTCGCGCCTTACGATCTCGTTGCCGATAATCTCCGGGGAACCACAGGAGCGGCAACCGACCTTCTCACACAGCCGGAGAAATTGAAGCGGGCAGTCGATCAGTTAGCTCCGTTCATGAGCGCATTGGGAGTCAATGGAGCCAAAGCGAAGAAAAACCCGAGGGTTTTCATTCCCCTGCACAAAGGCACGGATAACTTCATGTCCGTGAGACACTTCAAGGAGTTCTACTGGCCGAGTTTGCAGAAGTTGATCGTCGATCTGGTCGAAGGCGGCTGCAACCCGTACCTTCTCATCGAAGGTTTGTACAATAAAAGGCTTGATATTATAAAGGATGTCCCTCCGGGAACCTGCATCTATCATTTCGAGGGAACTGACATCTTTGAAGCCAAGAAGAAATTGGGCGATACGGTATGTATTATGGGGAACTTCCCTAATTCACTGTTGGCGACAGGAACAGTGGAGCAGGTGAAAGACCACACGAAGAAGCTTATCGATGTCTGCGGAGACGGCGGAGGATATATCATGAGCGCCTCTGCCCTGATCGATCAGGCGATACCGAAAAACGTAGCTGCTTGGATGGAGACCTCCAAAGAGTATGGACGATATCGATAAAGCAGGTGAACGTCTCTATGAAGTCAGGATTTTTCGCGATTTGCACGTCCGTCTCGACAGGGGCGAGATGTTGCGACGCACAGGAATGACCGGTCGGAAAAGGCCGGTCGCTCCGCTTCTCCTGGCGGAATTTGACAGGATGGCAGAAGACGTTCAATCCGGGACTCTCATTCGCGCGAGCGCTATTACCCGAATCCTGCAAATCCTCGAGATCTCTCCCCACCAAGTAGTTTTAGCCGGAGGTGTCACTTTAAGTGGAACTCTGTTGCAGCGTAAAGCGCCGAATGCCACGCATCTGGGATTAGCGATTTGTACTATCGGCGGGCAGTTGGAACAGAGTGCCACCACATACAGGCAAGAGGATTTACTGAAATCTCTCATTCTTGATGGTATCGGTAGTGCGGCTGTGGATTGCCTGGCGGCAGACGTGAGTCATTTGCTCTGTTCGCATGCAGCGGGCGCTAACCTCACGGTGGGAGGTCCCCTCTTCTTTGGCTCGCCCGGCTTACCGATACAGGACCTTGGATTGCTTTTCCAGGTTTTACCTGCTCAAGAAATCGGCGTGAAACTCACCTCAGGCTATTTCATGCTTCCTCAAAAAACGTCTGCTTTCGTTGTAGGAATAGGATCTGCGATGCCGGCATGGTCAAAAGAGCAATCATGCAGACAATGCGCACTCCACAAAATGTGTCGCTACAGAGTATGAAGATTGCAGCCTGTTTCAGAGCCGGAAAAGCTGTTTATTGTCTCGGAGCTTCGACTCGACTCAGATACAAACAGAAATAAAGGGTGGAAAATATAGAACCCAATCGTATAATAGCGCAAAAGAGAAGCTTGATTGTTCGGGGAAACGCTCCTGATGAGGGTTTCCCCGATTTTGCCTGCAAACGATAGAAGGGAGAACCTGACTTGACTGTTTGCGTAGAGTTTCAGCCCATCGGACGTCGCGTCGACGTTCAGGAACATATAACCGTGCTGGATGCTGCGAGGCTCATTGTTTTTCAGGATCAAAAGATCATGACCGCTCCCTGTGGGGGAAGAGGTCAATGCGGCCGCTGCAGGATACGCATCCTTGAAGGAATCGTGAATGAGCCTACCGAATCGGAAACGAAATTGTTGTCTGCAGACGAGTTAAACCAGGGTGTTCGCCTTGCTTGTCAGACAGAAGTTCTCGGCCCTGTGAAAATCGAGATTTCTCCGGAATCCCTGGCCGGAAAGCAGAATTTGCAGCTTGAAGGATTGGATTACGAAATCGAAGTCAGGCCTGCCATTCGGCGGTATGTTGTCTCAACCGAAGCTCCCGCCATCCATCATCCGGTTTCCTTATGGCAGCAGATCGTGCGTGAGTTGGAGTCGGAACACAATGTCGAGAATCCAACGGTAGACGTCGAACTTCTGCGGACAGAAATTCCCAAAGAGCATGGAAAACATTTAACAACGGTAGCTTTACAGCACCGCGAAATTATCAACAGATTTGACGTGTTTCCAGCCCCTCCTTCTCTGGGATTTGCTGTGGATCTTGGAACAACGAAGATTGCTGCTTTCCTGGTCGATTTCGAATCCGGCGCCACCATCGGTTCCGAGGCAAGGATGAACCCCCAAATCGCGTACGGTGAGGATTTGATGAGCCGCCTTGCGTATTGCCGGGAAAGTCCGATTCAAAGTCGCCAGATGCAAGCGCTGATCCTGGATTCCCTCAACAAACTCCTGGCGAATCTTCTTGTGAAAACCGGAACCGGGCTTCATCAGGTCGAGCATGCGGTAATCGTCGGCAATTCTGCGATGCACCATATCCTGGTCGGGCTGCCGGTGCATGCTCTGGCCAGGTCTCCGTACGTTCCGGTTGCAACGCTTCCCCTGGAAGTGAAAGCACGCTCTTTGGGTTTGAACCTCGCTATCGGGGCATCGGTGTATTTTGCCCCCCTGATTGCAGGGTTCGTCGGAGGGGATCATGTGGCGATGATTGCGGCAAGTCGCCTTTGCGAGTACGAAGGCGTTACGCTGGGTCTGGATATCGGCACCAATACGGAAATCGTGCTGGCAGTCGAAGGTCGGCTCACTTCGTGTTCTTGTGCATCCGGTCCGGCATTTGAAGGGGCTCACATTCATCATGGCATGAGAGCCGTTGAGGGAGCGGTCAGCTCAACCACATGGTCCGACGAGGAACAGAAGCTCCATTATCGGACTATTGCGGATGCCCCGGCTCTGGGTTTGTGCGGGTCCGGGGTGATCGATGCAGTGGCGTCGCTTGCCAAGGCCAGGGTTGTCAATCACATGGGATTGTTCGATAGAAATCGCCCGGACATCAGAATAGACGGGAAAACGGGCCATCCGGAATATGTTATTGTTCCCGAAGAAAAGTCCGGGACCGGTCACGACATTACTCTCACCCAGAAAGATATTGTGGCAATCCAGCTTGCTAAGGCTGCTATATCCACGGGAACCGGACTCTTACTGGCAGAGGCGGGATTGAACAAGGACGATGTGGAGAAGATCATTATCGCGGGAGCATTCGGCTCCAACATCAATGTGGAGAGTGCAGTGTTCCTCGGACTTCTGCCAAATCTGCCTCTTGAACGATTCCAGAACGTAGGAAACGCCGCCGGCACTGGAGCGCGTCTGATGCTGCTATCAACCCGGGAACGCGAGTCAGCCGAGAGAATCGCAAAGACAGTCGGATACCTGGAGCTTGCCGCACATCCGAAATTTAGCCAGACTTTTGCCAAGTCACTGGAGTTTGCGGGGTCTCATTCCTGATCATGCAGAAGATCGGGGCACGGTTGATGTTGTAATCGCGTGGAGCGCAAAAGAGATAAAATCTGGGAAACCCTTCTTGTAACCCCGCGTCTGGCGGGGCCAGACCCTTCCCAAGAACTTTTAATATTCGCCCAAGCCCATGGTTTTTCTGTCGAAAAACCATGGGCTTGGGCGAGTGCTAAAAGTTTTTTGGAGGGTTCGGGAACCTTTTTTAAAAAAAAGGTTCCCGGATATTACCGCTTTGAAAGCACATTGGTATTCGATGGGTTTCCCAAATTTGATTCAACTTTCTTTTGTTCGTCCCACGAATTCCTCAAGACCGAACTTCTTAATCTTATATCCTATTTGCCGTGGAGTGATCCCGAGTTCCTCTGCAGCCAGTGACTGTACACCTCGATGTCTCTCCAGAGCCACTTTTATGCGAAATTTCTCTGTAAGGGCCAGGGACCCGCATTCCAGGGATTGTTCGGAGCTGTCGTTTTGATCCACGACCTTGATGTACGGTTTCAATTCGCGTTCACTAATTAAGCCGTCATTCGAAATGATTGCCAGACGTTCGATCAGATTTTCCAATTCTCTCACGTTACCCGGCCACGGATAGTCGACCAGGGCCTTCAAAGCTTTGTTCGTGAAACGCAAGTCACAACCGTATTCTCTCCGTGCGGTCCCGGCGAAAAATTTGATGAGATGCTCGATATCTTCTTTGCGCTCCTTCACTGCGGGAACTCTGATGGGAAACACGTTGAGGCGATAGAAAAGGTCTGATCGAAACGAGCCTTGTCGTACGGCATCTTCCAAGTCCCGGTTTGTGGCAGTGATTATGCGTACGTCAACAGTCCTGGTCTTGTTGCTCCCCAGTCGTTCGAATTCCTTCTCCTGAAGAAATCGCAGCAATTTGGCCTGTGTTGCAGAAGTAAGTTCGCCGATCTCGTCGAGAAACAACGTGCCGCCGTCTGCCTCTTCGACGCGACCGATTCTCGACTCACCTGCGCTGGTGAATGCTCCTTTTTCGTGGCCGAACAGCTCGGATTCGAGCAAATTCTCCGGAAGCGTAGCACAATTCACTTTGATAAAGGGTGCTCCGCCACACTTGCTCAATTCGTGAATTATCTGAGCAACCAGCGTTTTTCCGGTCCCCGATTCTCCCAGAAGCAACACGGTTGCCTTGGTCGGAGCCACTTTGCGAATCAACTCCTGTACGTCCACCATGGCGTCACTCTTCGCCATGTTGAAAAAGCTGCCGGCCTTTCGGGAAATGTTTGCCTTGAGGGAACGGTTCGCTCGGATGAGACTTATCTCCCGTGCCCTCACCTGCTCATGCAGACTTACCAATTGAGCAATTACAGCAGCGAGAATCGTAAGAAATCTTACATCTTCTTCAAAGGATACCTCTTCTCCGAACAGTCTATCAACGCTCAGCACCCCAACGGGTCTGCCTTGAATCTTAATGGGAACCCCAATGAAGGATATCGTTCCTTTGTCGATTTGCCGGGCCCCGGTCTTGTTCAGGAACAGAGGCTCCCTGCTAATATCGGGGACAATCGCCGGCTCTCCGGAGCGGAAAATCAGGCCGGTTATCCCTTCTTCAGAGTGGTACACACCTTTTCGCCGTTCCCGCTCGGTGAGACCGTGCGAGACTCGTATTCTCAGATGGTCTTCATCATCATCTATGAGAGTAATAGTAGCCCTTTTCATGGAAAGAGATTCGGACAGAATCCCGAGCACGACTTCCAGAGTCCGGTCCAGATCCAAGGCTTGCCCGATTATCTGACTGATGTCGAAAAGAACTTTTAATTCCAATTCCTTGGTTTTACGAGGCATAATCCTGTTCCAATACGGGAAATAGGGGAAGACTTTCATTTTAAGAGAAAGTCCTCCAAGGCTGCCCTCCTGCATGTATTGCGGGATGCGGATGCATCCACTATCCGGCTCGATTGCCACATGTATGCCAAGATTGGTGGAGACACTAAATTGCAGGCGATAATAGATGGTTAGATTGGGTCACACGGAAAGAGAAGCAGAAAGCATCTTACTATTATGTAGCTTTTTGATATCCGATATACGCAATTGTTCTTTTTCGTTTTCAACACCAGATGAAAGAGATGGGCGATGGTTATGGATTCCTTGGATTTTCCATTCCCATCACCCGTCATCAAAATCAACCGCATCCGGTTCCGTCTCCGCATGCGGATCTGCTGCATCCTTTGTTCTTTCGACGTACCTTAAGAGCGGCAAGATTCGATCCATTGTAGATGGCTTCCAAACCCATTTCGACGAGTCCGCTCATTTCCACGGGAATGATGTTATGCTCGGAGAGAATCGCCCGAGGTGTTTCGCCCACATTTTCCACGAGTACGGCTCGACAGTCGTGCAGCACTTCCGCCAATCTGGTCCAGCGTTCCGGCCCCAACCCTGGTTCCGGAGCCGGTCGCTTTTCCATGAGTTGGAATCCGGAATCGGTTTTACCCCATATATGGAATTCATGAGCATGACCAAGATGGAGATTGACCAGGACACCCTCCAGAGTCGCCACTGCCACATAAGGCTTGTCTGAAGGTGCAGATTGAAATTGGTCTGCACAGGATACGAGTTCCGCTCGAAACTCTTCCGAGCAATCCTGATCCAGAAGACCGACAGCATCCGCTCGACATCTGGCGCAATGTTTCATCTGTGGAATCATCTTTTCAGCCTGGTATCGAATAATTTTCATGTCTTCATGCGACGGTTCGGGAATATCTGCGAACGGGGTTCCTGCATTCGGATACATAATCATGCAATTCTGAATATCCGCGCCGAGTCCCGCGACCCGAGCCGCTACTTCAGACACGTGATGATCGTTGATTCCCGGGATTACGACGGTGTTCACCTTTACCGTTATTCCTGCGGCCTTGAGCACGGCAATGGCTGACATTTGCCGTTTCAGGAGCAATTCAGCTCCCTTCCGTCCGCGGTACACCACCTTACCATCCCGGACCCATCGATAGATTTTTGCTCCTATATCCGGATCTACGGCATTGACCGTGATCGTAACGTGGGATACCTGCAATGCTGCCAGCGCAGGGACGTACGGCTCCACATTCAAGCCGTTTGTGGCAAGACACAGGAGCATGGGCGGGAAATTTTGACGAATCAGTGAAAGCGTCTCCAGCGTCTTTTCAGGGGTTGCGAATGCATCACCCGGGCCGGCGATACCTGCAACCGTTATATTCGGTAGTTTTTTCAACACATTTTGGAGGTAATGAACTGCCTGCTCCGGTCCGAGAATGGCGCTGCTGATTCCAGGCCTGCTTTCGTTCACACAGTCGTATTTGCGATTGCAGTAGTTGCATTTGATGTTGCATTCTTTGGCCACAGGGAGGTGTACCCGACCGCAGTGTCCTTTTGCGTCTGCATTGAAGCAGGGGTGACGACTGATATCCAGGGTGATCATGGCTGAGTCCTCTCAAATATATGTGTACCCTACAGGGGACTGTTCCTGTTTCCGCTCGATAAGCGTATTGACGATGAGGTCGAAAAGCGACTGAGCTCCCGCATATCCGATGTGGAGCATGCGGTGTCCGCCGAATCGGTCGTGAATAGGAAAACCTACTCGAATCAGGGGAACATTCCAGCGCCGGGCCAGGTGATACCCTTTGCTGCTTCCGATTATGAAATCAGGCTCAAGTGATTCCGCCTCTTCCGCGATTTCGTAGAAATCCACTCCTTCTTTCACCAAGGGCGACGCTAGGGTGAATTCCTCGAGAACATCTCCGATAGCCCTCTCCAAGTTTCCCGTTCGGGTACTTGTGGCACAGAGGACGGGTTTTATTCCTACTTCCGCGAGGAAGGAAGTCAATCCGACTACAAGATCCCCCTCTCCGTAGACAACTGCTTTCTTTCCGAACACGTACTTGTGCCCGTCCACAAACGAATCGATAAGACGCCCTCGTGCCAGCATGTGCCGTTCCGGTGTCTCTCGACAGGATAATTCTTCCAGGACCTCGAATAAGCGATCGCTCTCCCGGAGACCTATTGGAGTTCCTATGGAGTGAAGCGGTATACCAAACCTGGATTCCAGAAGTGTTCCTGCCGTGCCTTTTCTGGCCGGCGTGCGACCGAATTCGATGACACTCCTGGCTCCTCCAAGAGATTTGATCTCTGAAATAGGGGTACCGCCGCGAGGAATCTTTTCGTACTCATCGAGAGCCGGTCCGTCCAGGGTAAGGGAAATGTCCGGGAGAATTGTGGCAGGAATGCCGAAATCATCCAAAACCTCTTTCAGGTAACGAATATCTGAAGGAGACAAAAAACCCGGAAACACCCCGACACGGCCGTTTGGAAAATCTGCCACGGCTAGCTGGTCGACCGTAGCACGGACCGCATCGTGAAAACCTTCCATATGCGTGCCTGAGTAGCTCGGCGTGGAGACCGTTACGATCGAAGGATCCCCGTGCTCGTGGAGCAGGTCTGGAAAATCGCCGTGGAATTCCCGAACGATCATAGGTAAGTCGTCACCGATAGTCTCGGTGAGACAGGTGCTCGCGATCCCGATCAGGCCCGCATGATACTTGGTCAACACGTTCTTGATGCCGAGCTTCAGATTGGGGCCCCCTCCGTACACCGCATGCTTCTCTCCCAGTGACGACGAAGCGATATCCATCGGCTCTCTGAAATGACTGATGATGTACCGCCGCATGTACGTAGCGCATCCCTGGGAACCATGGAGAAAAGGTATGGCGCCTTCCATTCCTCTGAAGGCGAGGCACGCACCAAGCGGCTTGCAGAGTTTGCATGCATTGGTGGTAGATACGTAAGGTTCAGTATGATGTTTCATAGCGCATTCCTTGTTCAATCGCTTGCAGGATGAAGGACCCCCGGAAAACTCGATAAAGAAAGCTCTCACATCTATGAAGCCGGTTCGGCCTTCCTCATCGACTGCAAAGTCTTTTTCCCGGTCTTTCTTGGAACGAATCGCCAGACAGGACTGAGAACCGATGAGTGAATTTCCCGTGCAAAGTTGAGCATGCCGACAAATCCTTCCAGAGCCTCCTTGCGTTCGTGATTGTGGTCACAAAACCCGACACCGAGTTTATATGCTATCGGTCTCTCCTTCACTCCGCCTACAAAAACATCGACATCCTTCTCTTGCAGGAACGAAGATAATTCCAGAGGATTGGAATCGTCGACGATTATAGTGCCATCGTCAGTGATTTCGCTGAGTTCCTGGTAGTCTTCTTCTGTACCGGTCTGAGATCCGACCAGTACAACATCCATACCCAAAAGACGAAAAGCCTTTACCAGGGAGAAGGCTTTGAAAGCTCCACCAACATAGATGGCAGCTTTCTTACCCGTAAGATCGTTGCGATACTTGAGCAGCTCGGGATAAATCACATCCACTTCTTCCTTTACGAGCGCTGCAGTTCTGTCGAGCATGCCCGGATCCTGCTCCAGAAAGAAATCCGCAATCTTGTAAAGGGATTCTGCCATATCTTCTATTCCGAAATAGGAGACTCTCAAGAATGGTGTGCCGTACTGTTCCTTCATCATGAGAGCAAGATCCATAGTGCTACCCGAACACTGCACCACGTTCAAAGCAGCGCCGTGAGCCCGCTGGATGTCGGCAACCCTGCCGTCGCCCGTTATATTCGCCACGACCTGCAGACCCATTTTCCGAAAGTATTCCCGTATTATCCAAATCTCCCCCGCGAGATTGAAATCGCCAAGAATGTTGATGCTCAAAGGTGAAATGTCCGACGTGTCTCCGGTTCCGATAAGTCTGAACATTGCTTTGCAAGCTGCATTGTATCCTGCCCTCTTGTTACCTTTGAATCCTTCGGACTGCACGGGCAATACAGGAATACCCTTCCTGGCAGCGACACGATTGCATACAGCGTCCAGATCGTCTCCAATAATGCCGACAATACATGTGGAGTACACGAAAGCGGCTTTCGGATCGTGGCGCTCGATAAGCTCCAGCAACGCCCGTTCCAGCTTTTCCTCTCCACCGAAGATCACATCCTTCTCCTGGAGATCGGTGGAGAAGCTCAGTCGATGCAAAGCAGGACCCGAGGAGAGAGCCCCTCTGATGTCCCAGGTGTACGCGGCACATCCGATCGGGCCATGAACCAGGTGCAGTGCATCGGCTATAGGATACAAGACCACCCGGGAACCGCAGAACACGCAGGCACGCTGACTCACCGCGCCGGCTAGACTGTCCTTATTGCACGCTATCTGAAAAGGTTCCTTGCCCTTACGGACTATCTGATTTTGTCGTTCGGAAAAAATGGTCGATCCCATTTCTCACTCCATTATCTGCCCGCGTGATGCTTGTGTTTTGGACGAAAAAATCCTGCCGGTGTGAAGTCGGTGTTCCAAGAAATGGGTATCCAAACTTCATCGCCGCTAACGAGCATCCGCACACGGGCAGATTTGCTGTAAACGATTGGGAGAGACAGCAGTCCTGGATTGCATAACCCCAACCGGTAAGCTGCCTATTTTCAGGTCAGGAGGTACTTGTTCGCGGGTTTGCCGTCTTCCAGTGCGTCGAGAATCTCATCCACCGCATCCTCAGATTCCACGCCCGCATACCACCAGCCTTCCGGATACACGACCATGACAGGCGAACGATCGCACATCTTCATGCACCCTGCGCTCGTAACGAGCACGTCACTCAGACCGCGATCGGGAAGTTCACTTTCCAAGTACCCGATGAGTTCCGATGAGTTTTGCTTTATGCATTTACCCTTGGGGTCGCCGCCCACACGGAAACTGCAACATACAAAAATATGGTGTTTCGGTTTTTCCATGATTACATCACCAATTCAAAGCGTTCATCCGGAGCATCGCGATCCTGACGATCCAGAATAGTGTTCACGATATTCATGAGCAGGTGGATTCCTCCTTGATAACCCAACGTGGGGAAGTAGCTGTGCCCGACTCGGTCCAGTATCGGGAAGCCGAAACGCACGAAAGGAATGTCTTCTGCTCTGGCAATGTACTTGCCGTAGGTATTGCCAATGATAAGGTCGACCGGGTCGTTCTTTATGAGCTGATGCAGGAAAAACAGATCTGCAGCAGCATGCACTCTGGGATTCGGCACGACACCTTTCAATAGATCCTTCACCCGCTGTTCAAAGCGTTTTCCCGGAGTCCCGGTAATCACGAAGACCGGCTTCATGCCTGCGCTCACAAGGAAGTCCGTCAAGGAAATCATGTGGTCGGGATCGCCGAAGATCGCAACCGTCTTGTTGTACAAGTAATGTTGCATGTCGGTCATGACATCCACGAGACGCCCCCGGTCGAACATCATGGTTTCAGGTGGTTCGTTTTCCGTGACTTCCATTATCGCTTGAACAAATCGATCGGTTGCTCGAACGCCCAGAGGTAAATCCAACATCCTGAACGGTACCGAGCACTTCGTCTCAAGAGCGGTCGCTGCTGCTTCAGATGCGAAAGAACCCAATCCAAAAGTATAACCGCTTCCGCCCACTGCCATGAGAGTTTCGATGCGAGCACCTCCTTTTGGGTACATCTGATACGTACCTGTCATAGGGGTGTCCAAAACATCCGAAGTGTCAGGGAAGACGATTGCCTCAACGCCCATTTCCGAACTCATTCGCTTGAGTTCCCGCATGTCGGGAGGCTCGACATATCCCGGAATAATATTGATACGCTGCGAATTCTGCAACTCGCGCTCGGCGAAGTAATCAACCATCGCCTTTGTCATGGTAGAGAACCCGGTCACGTGCGATCCCACATAGCTCGGGGTATTGGCGTGTATCACCCATTTCCCCTCAGGAATGAGATCGTCTTCGCGGGCTTTCCTGATCATGCTCGGGAGATCGTCTCCAATGGTTTCCGAAAGACACGTGGTGTGAACTGCCACCACGTCCGGGTCGTACACCTGAAAGATGGTTTTGAGCGACTGACGGAGATTCGGTGCGCCGCCAAATACCGCGGCTCCTTCCGTGAAGGAGCTGGTGGAAGCCACAACAGGTTCCTTATAGTGCCGAGTCAAGTGGCTGCGATGATAGGAACAGCAGCCCTGACTGCCATGACTGTGGGGCAGACAACGATGGATACCCAGAGCCGCGTACATGGCCCCAATAGGCTGGCATGTTTTTGCAGGGTTGATACGGAGAGCTGTGCGCTCAACGAGATTTTTAGGAGTCATGTCCAACATGGTAATTACCTCTTTTGTCCATCCTGGAGGACGGCGCTTCGATTTTGCCTCTTCAACACTAAATCAGATCGGTATCTTGCGACTTTCGCTGTGGTGTTCATTCAGAACCCAGTTTTGCTTTCAGGGTCGGTTGGGTCTCCCATGGTGTTTTGAGCAGCTTCCACGCAGGATTATTGATCATCATATCAACATCACGGGCGAAGTTGACTGCTCCCCGAAACCCTGCATACGGTCCGCTATAGTCGTAATTGTGGAGCTGTTTCGATGGTACGCCGAACTTTTCGATGATGTATTTATCCTTTATACCCGAGCAAATCATATCCGGTTTAAACTTCTCGATGAGCTTTTCCAGTTCCACATGGCTTAAGTCGTCTATGACGAGCGTGCCATTCCCCATATCGGGTATCAAGCCTTCATAGTAGTCTATGACTTTTTCGGCCTTGAGTTGTTCGAGAGCTTCGGGGCTTTTCCTTGGTCTGTATCGATCCTGGTCCGCCTGGACCTTCAGTTCCTCAATGTTACGGCTGTCTGCATCCACCTTGAGTTCGGGAATAACCCGTCTTCCTTCGTAGTCGTCCCGGTGGGCGAATTCGTATCCGGATACGATGGTTTGCATTCCCAGATCCTTGAACACGTCCTGGTAATGATGAGCGCGGGACCCGCCCACAAAGATCATGACCGTCTTGCCTTTCAGTCTTTCTCTATAGGGTGCTATAGCAGCTTCGGCTTCAGCCACTTCTTCATCGATCACGGTTTCCATTTTAGCTGTAAGCTCTTCATCCTCGAAAAATCTCGCTATCTTCCGAAGACTCTTGGCCATGGCATGTATGCCGATAAAGTTTACCTTCGCCCAGGGTATGCCAAAACCGGTCTCCATCATTTCAGCCATATAGTTAATGGAACGGTGGCACATCACCAGATTGAGATCGGCCGTATGGGATCGCTTCATCTCATCGTACGAACCGTCACCGCTAAAGGTGCTGATCACATTGATACCGCATCTGTGAAGCACTCGTTCGATTTCCCACGCGTCTCCACCAATATTGTACTCGCCGAGTATGTTTATATTGAATTTACCTTCCGGTTCGGTGTCATCGGTTCCGACCACCTGATCGAAGAGCTTGTTATTTGCAATGTGGTGGCCGCCGGACTGACTGACCCCTTTGTAACCTTCACAGTTAAATGCAAGAATTTCGACTCCCAGTTCCTCTTTCATTTGCCGCGCCACGGACTGGATGTCATCGCCGATGAGACCTACCGGGCATGTTGCATGGACGCTTATGGCGTTGGGTTTGAATATTTCGTACGCTTCCCTTATTGCCTGTTTCAGCTTCTTTTCTCCGCCGAAAATGACGTCTTCATCCTGCATGTCCGTGGAGAAGCAATACGGAAGGTAATTCTTACCATCCTCCCTGGGCGTAAACAGGTTGCGGCGGGTGTTCCATGCATAGAATGCACAACCTATCGGTCCGTGCACTATGTGGACCATGTCGCCCACCGGGCCGATCACCACTCCCTTGCAGCCTGCATAGCAACATCCGCGCTGGGTAATGATTCCGGGGACAGTGCGCACATTTGCTTCGATTGCTTGTTCTTCGTCCGGTCTCCGGACAATGAAGTGTTTCTGCCTCTTCTTTGCGACTTTTGTCGGATAAAGGTCGGTGACTTCTTTGATGAATTCCTCGGGATCCACTCCCGGAGCTTTACTCATTCTGGGCCCGGGCATGGTTAACTCCTCTCTGTTCCATTCATTTCATCGATAGCTGCTGCTCCTGTTTCACCAGTCCTCACTCTCAGGACATCCGCTACCGTTCCTACGAATATCTTTCCGTCTCCCGGATTACCGGTCTGATTTACCTTTATGATCGCCTGGATTATCTCGCTCACTTTGCCGTCGGGCACCACAAGCGTTATGATCCTCTTCGGATAGAGCCGTCCACCCTGAGAGAGTGTGGACAGTAGATCGGCGCTGTCCTTGGGATTTTCGTTAATGGCATTGAGCAGGTCCGGTTCCACGGGACGCCGGCCTCTGCCAACGGCTCGGACTGCAGTTGCAGCAGGGAATCCGGCACTGATGAGAGCTTCCTTTGTCTGATTTATTTTGTTCATCCTGATAATCGCTGTTATCTCTTTCATAGACTGCTCCTTCATCACCGCCTCAGGATTCGCGTTCGCCGGTGCTGATTGTGTACGACTCTTCTACATCGGTGATAAAAATCTTGCCGTCTCCGTAAGCTCCTTTTGTTCCGGTTCGTGCACTATCCATAATGGCTCGGACCACAAAATCCTTCTCGTGCTTGTGAGCAACCACCATGAGCATTTCTTTGGGGAGTTCATCGTATACTACGTCCCCTAGCTTGAGGCCCCGCTGCTTCCCTCGTCCGGCAACCTCGATCTTGGTGACTGCCGGATAACCCGCTTCCAGCAACGATTGCATTACCTGTGCACTCTTTTCAGGTCGCACTATAGCTCGGATCATGATCATAGGTTCAGCTCCTTATGTGGTATGCGTGCTTTTCGCTTAATTGAGAAGTCCGTATTCAAGGAGGATCTTCTCGAGGTCGTCGGTAGGCATCGGATTGGGGATTGCGAACATCTCATTCCCGTTTATCGCTTTTGCGAGGTTGCGATAATGGTCTGCCATCTCGCAGTTCGGGTCGTACTCGATCACGGTCTTACGGTTGATTTCAGCACGTTGAACCATGTTGTCCCGGGGCAGGAAATAAATCATCTGGGTTCCAAGTTTTTCAGCAAAAGCTTCGATCATGTCCTGTTCGTTGTCGACGTTTCTGCTGTTACAGATCAGACCGCCCAACCGGACACCGCCTGTTTGTGCGTACCTGGTGATTCCCTTGCAGATGTTGTTCGCTGCATACATGGCCATCATTTCGCCTGAGACGACAATGTAAATCTCTTGAGCTTTACCTTCTCGGATCGGCATGGCGAATCCACCGCACACAACGTCGCCGAGCACGTCGTAAAACACATAGTCCAGATTCTCGCTTTGGTCGTACGCTCCGAGCGACTCGAGGAGGTTAATGGAAGTAATGATTCCTCGGCCCGCGCACCCGACTCCGGGTTCCGGACCTCCCGATTCGACACAGAGAGTTTCCGCGAACCCTTCTTTCCGAACATCCTCCAGATCCACGTCCTCACCCTCTTCCCGGAGAGTGTCCAAAACGCTTCTCTGGGCAAGACCGCCAAGAAGCAGTCTTGTTGAATCTGCTTTGGGATCGCACCCGACCACCATGACCTTTTTCTCCAGTTCGGCCAAACCTGCCACGGTGTTTTGTGTGGTCGTTGATTTGCCGATCCCGCCTTTTCCATAGATTGCGACTTTTCTCATAATATTAACCGCCACATCGTATTTGCCGTGGTTAGAGGCAACAAGTGTGCCAGATGACGGAGTGGAAGCTGCTCTTTTGTCAAGGTGGCTATTTCGTTAGGCATTCTCATACACCTGCTCTCGTTGACTGGGCTGTAAGACCTCAGGATTCACCGATATATCTTCAAAAATGTCATTCGTCCTACATTTTTGAAGACGCGACCTCCACTATTCCCATAACGGAAAATTTCGTCGCGTTCGACTTACATCCGCCAGCGGCAGGCACTTACTCCATGTCCGCCAAAGTTGCGGGTTGTGAATTGCTCAATTGATTTTTCTTTGTCCGTAGTCTATTGTCTGAATGTGGGCTGTTTACAACCGCTGAATTTCACGGCGAACCCGCCCCACTCGCAAAGTTTTCTTTTGATTCCAGGTATCGTCGAACCAATCTGTTGTCTTGTCCGGGAAAAAATGTGCATCCATCTCGCCCAAACGAAAAGCGGTATATTCGATAACTGAGGGTTTCTTATGTTCAGAGCTAAAGATGTCATGAAGCAAAACTTTCGTGCACTCACCCCCCACATGACGATTGCTGAAGCCATTCGGCAATTTCAACGAGCAAGTGAAGAGGAGCAAAGGCGTCTGTTCGGCATGATTGTGAAGGACGATGCAGACCGGCTTGTCGGCATGTTGTCGATGTACGACATCTTACTACTCATTCGCCCAAAGCATACTCAAGTCTGGGGGATTATGACGGATATCGAGGTTTCGGGTGTCTTCGAAGTCATAGCCGAACGCGCCAAGTCCGTCCGCGTGGAAGATCTCATGACACCCGACGTAATAACAATTGCTCCGGAAACGCATGTCATGCATATCTTGGATATCATGATCAAAAAACACATTCGGAGACTCCCGGTGGTGAACGATGGAGTTATTGAAGGCATGGTGTACCTTTCCGACCTCTTCTATTTTCTGGTGGAAAGGGTATCTCGTTAATCCTGCTTACCTGCCGGCAGACTTCTCGGCCTGGGAGAGGTATGAAGATGACCGAATCGGCTAAGAAGAGTATTCTCTCGGATGTGACCGTCCGGGATGCCATGCGCATTCAGATTACTGCCTTACCTGCCGATTCCTCCATCATTGCCGGGATCAGAATACTGATAAAATACAAAATCAATGCGTTTCTGGTCACCAATGAATACGGGGAGCCGCTCGGTGTTGTCTCCAAAACAGATATTATGGGTGCTTACTATGCCGGGCTCCCGTCCGAATCTCCCTTGAGCCACATCATGGTCTCACCCCCGCTTTTCTGCAATCCCGGTGATTCACTCGAATCAGCCCTTGATACTATGCGTACCCAACGAGTTTACCGATTGTACGTTCTTGATGAAGCAAGTCAGAGGGTTGTCGGTGCTTTGGCGTATCCGGACATTGTCGGGTTGCTCTACGGATACTGCCGATCCTGCGATCGAAGTATCACGAACCGCAGGAAGGCGTCAGGGGAATCCTTTGAAGAGACGCGAATCCTTGTCAAGGAGGTTATGACATCATCGGTTGTGTGGTTTTACGATAGTGATAGCCTCATTCAGATAATGGAAGGACTTTCAGAGCACAGGTGTGGGGCCGTGCTCATCAAGAACGCTCAAGGCACTCCCATAAGCGTGGTATCAAAGACCGATCTCATTCTGGCATATCGCCGAGGGACGCCACCGGAGGTTCCGGCAAGTGACATTCTGGCATCATCTCGTGTTCATTCCTGCGAGGACTCCACCTTTCTCGAAGACGCTATACGTAAAATGATCGTGACCGACCTTCAGAGGCTCTTCGTGTGGTCGGAAGCTCCTGAAAACATTGTCGGCGTGATCTCCCTATCCGATGCGGCAAGAATTCGCTCCGGTTCCTGTCATGCCTGTATCAGCAGCCGCATTCGTGTAGAATAGACTCGCTATGGGTCAGCTCAGTACGAGAGTGTGGATTCAGGGAACCCTTTGGTGAAAAGATTCCCTGCCCTCCACCGAATTCCAACTACTATTCAAGTTCTTAGGCACCTACCTCTTTATACTCCCGGATCTTTTTGGCCAGAGATTCTTCAAGCAGTCTGAGCTTTCCGCCAGCATCATCCAGCTTTGAACGGCGTTCTGCAAGTTGGTCCTCGTTAGCTGCCAGAGCTGCAACCCACTTTGCACGCAACTCCTGCTCCTTCGGCACGTTTGAACCAAGAGCCTGGAGATTCGAGCGTAATCGGCCCTGTTCATCGGTCAGCCGTTGCACCTGTTGGGTCCATTCCGCAATTTGTCGCTGTAATTCTGACTTTTTCGCCATCAGAACGCTTAACTCCATCATGAAGGATTTGGCTCCCTGAGAAAGGTATGGTTGCGAGAGATAGAAACGGATCTGTTCTTCGGTGCTCTTGGCCAGATGCACGGTTTCCTGCACGTTGCGCTTCTCTTCAACAACGAAGTTAACAGTGTCGCAGGGTTTCAGCGGGACCTCGAATCGATAATGGTTGTCTACTTCCTTGAGGGGCTTTTCCGGCTTACTGAGCTGGTAATCATTATTCTTGGGATGATCGAGCCATAAGGTAACCGACTCCCGGCCGCGGTTTGCGATTTTCCACCTGTTGATGAGCGTTTCCATGGAGGTAAGGGTGAGTATGCCATCAGCAAGAGTGGCCTTGAAATGAGGCTCCCGCCGCATTCTTACGTCCGGAGTGACGTCCACCGAAGGGTCCATAGCGTAAGGAATCACCTGTTGACTCCCAGGAGGGAGTGTATTTGCCAGAATCCCTTCACCAAGCGACATGCTGCCTTCGAAAAAGGTTACCGCGCCTGCTTCCAGGGTGAGATCCGTGTCGTTTCGCAGGACAAAAGCATTGGCAACCTTTGGTGAAAATGATGCTTTATAGAACAGAAGCCGCTGTCCGTCGATCTGTTTCGATACGATGGGGACCATGGCCGCTTGCCCACGAGGGATGGAAACCTTCTCCTTCGGCTCATAACTGAACAGCTCACCGACTTTGACACCTTGACCGCTGCCATAACTGCCGGCCAGGAGTTGTCCTAAAGATTTTTGAGCTTCATCCTCATCACCCGTTACACGAGGCGCTGAACGTTGCGCTAGTTGAGGACCCATGAAGTATCGAGTACCGGGAACCGGTGCAGCACCCTTCAATTTAGCTTTCCGTTCCAATAATTGTGCTTCAATTTCCTTTGCAGACGCAGCATCCGGGGATGACACTGCTCCCCAGTCCACTGCTAAATCGTGCAGTCCCGGAATAGGCACCTGAGGGCGCTTCACGTAGTACGGTGAGTACAGATCCATTACGTAGGAAATCGGATTCCCAGCTACAAAGGAAATCTGAACGTCTTTCCAATCATCTTCGGTATTGTTTTCCGCCAGTGCCCAGCCCTGAAGCAGCGTTGAAGCATTCTTCTTTTTGTCGTCGAAGATGACACGGTACGAACACTTCCAGATGGGCATTTCGATCAGGTAACCAATCCGAAGATTTCGTTCGCCCTGCCCTGTGGCATTTAAGGTGAGCTTCTTGCGGTTGGTGTATTTGCTATCGAGCGTAATATCCAGGAGTCTGCGAAGATCACGCTGGAGCGCTTCGTCAGTCAAGCTGAACTCGGAGATCGCAAAGAGATCCAGGGAACGGATCGGACCGGCCTCAGTCAGCAAAACCAGGCGGAAACCCTTCTTTATCGGCTGATTGTTGACAATTTCCATAATGGGCTCGACACCGAGGATGCGACCTTCAACGGTTTCACCTGCTGCTTTGGCTTTCAGCCGGGCACCTTTGAGCTGCATCAGAAACTGGCTGAGCGCAGCTTCTTCGGGCACCTTGATGAGAATATCCTGGAGCTGCTTCGACAGCGGATCGCGGGTTTCGTATCGGACAGCGGAGATCTTGCCGCCCCCGAGATCCACGGCAAAGAAGCTGGTGAGCAGGTCTTTCATCTGCTCGGTCCTAAAGGCAAGCGAAAGCGTCGCATTGTCTTTGACTTTCCCTTCACGCTCGAGATAGCCCATGCCGTGCTTATAGAGCACCACCTTGGTAACCGGAGGTGGATCGCCCGCTGCTAATACGATTCCAGCCGTTGCCCATATGAAAAGAGAGAATATTGCTGACACCATGAATGGTTTTTTCATATTGATCTCCTTTGTTCACTGGATTCAGATGATGCTCTGAATTGTTCAAAGAGAATAACCAAAAACAGTGTATAGAATATTAATCATGCTGTCACGAAACTGCATTTCGTTTTTTGTGAACGTACCTGACTTTCTGTTTTCTGTCAATATTAAGCTACTTATTTGAGAATTAATGAACATTGCAGCGTGGAGAGAATGATAGATTCATGCAAGTGACCGGTTAGAGAGCGCCAATATTTATTGAGAGGTAGCATATCCTATCTTATTAGAGCAATCCTTAAAACAACAGAATTATGTAAAGAGAGATTCCAGTTATGCACTGGTATTAACGGTCACAATAAGCAAACCCAAAACGTCTTTGGGTTATGCGAGGCGAGAACCCGCTCCTGCACTTCTGTCGTGAAAAAATATCACTGTTCTCTTTGGCCAAGTCTTCCTTGGTAAGGTTGGGTGGGAGGGTCTTAGCCTGAGCCGCAAGTACGCCGATGAGCGCTATAGCCCATAATTCTCACTCAGTCACTCTCTCAATCTCAGTCGCTAACATTTTTTCTGCATCAATTGTCGCTTACTCGCAGTATAGTTTTCAAAAACTAACGGAAAAATCTAAGATCAGCAAAGCAAATGCATGCAAAGCTGATTTCAAGTCCATCTTAATTACTCTACCTAAATACAATATGTTATCAACTATTTTAAGTTTAGCCATCGAATCTGTAAAGACCAGCAATTTACCGAATACGGTCCTGATTCGTCTTCCCTTCCGAACACCAGACGCATTGCGCAGTGACTCTGGTAAAAGACAACAAAAAGATTGACAGAGTTCTTCGTTTGTTCCATACTTAACGTTAACGTTAACGTTAATCTTGGACATAGAACCAGCTATGAAATCCGATCCCAAGAACAAACGGTACTCCATATCGGACCTGGCTCTGCAATTCGATATCAGCCCCAGGTCCATTCGATTTTACGAGGAAAAAGGTCTGCTTTCGCCCAAACGCACGTCAGGCAATCAGCGCGTCTATGGCAGGAGGGACAGGGCCAGACTGAAATTGATTCTCCGCGGCAAACGGTTCGGGTATTCCCTCGAAGAAATTGCCGAAATGATCGGCATGACCGATGCGGAAAAAGGTGAAGTGGAACAAATCAGGGCTTCGCTGGTGTACGGTGACAAAAAGCTCAAAGAAATCAGGGACAGTATTGAAGGACTCAGATTGTTGGAACGGGACATCCTGAGTGTAAAAGAAAAGCTTTTGAAACGCTTGAACGAACTTGAAAAGGAGGATCGGGAAAAATGAACCTCGTGCAGATGCTCGATATGAATGCCAGAAAGTTCGGCCCGAAGGAATGCATCAGATATGCCGGTAATACGACGACATATCTGGAACTGAAACAAAGAGCAGAGCAAGCAGCGGGACTCTTCCAGAGCTGGGGAATTGTTCCGGGAGACAAAGTTGCGTTAATGAGCCAAAACACGCCCGCTTTTGTGATAGCTTTCTACGGAATTCTGAAAGCAGGTGCGACTGTGGTGCCGATAAACCACAAGCTCGTGGCGCCCGAAGTTGAGTACATCCTTGAGCACAGTGAATCAAAGGCACTTTTGTTTGACGGAACTTTGGCACCTGTCGCGAGCAAGGTTCAAACGAATGTCCGAAAAGTAGCAACAGATTCCGCGGCTGCAGGGTTCAACAGTTTTGAATCTCAAATGGCGGCATCGCCCCAATTCACACCGGTGGACGTATCGGACGATTCAATAGCTGAGATCCTGTACACAAGCGGTACCACGGGCAAACCGAAAGGATGTCTTCACACTCACCGCAATGTTATCATGGCGGGAATTGCAGGCGCACTTGCAGTGAAAATCAACGAAAACGATCGCACGCTCATGGCAATGCCCATATGGCATTCATCACCGCTGAATAACTGGTTCATGGGAACTCAGTATTTGGGGGGCACCACGGTATTGATTCGGGAATACCATCCGCTTCATTTTCTCCAGGCTATTCAACAGGAAAAATGTACGGTGTATTTTGGGGCGCCAATTTCCTACATCATGCCGATTCAAATGATCCCGCAGTTCCAGGATTTCGATCTTAGTTCCATGCGCTGCTGGATTTACGGAGGCGGTCCCATGGCGGCAGACACTGCCCTGATGGTGATGGGAAAATACCGGTCGGACAATTTCTATCAGGTGTATGGCATGACGGAAGCCGGTCCTACAGGCACTGTGCTGCAACCTGAGGAACAGATCAAAAAAGCCGGATCAATCGGGAGCAAAGCCCTGCCCGGAGCGGATCTCAGGCTCATAAAGTTGAACGGCACTGAAGCCGGTCCCAACGAAGTCGGTGAAATATGGCTCAAAGCCGATAGCATGATGAACGGCTACTTCAAGAACGACTCGGCCACTCAGGAAGCATTCAGCCGCGGATGGTACAAGACCGGCGACATGGCCCGCATCGACGAAGAGGGATATCTCTTTATCGTCGACAGGATCAAGGACATGATCGTCACAGGCGGCGAAAACGTGTATTCCAAGGAAGTTGAAGATGTAATCATAAGCTGTCCGGGGGTCATGGAAGTTGCTGTTATCGGCGTACCGAATCCTGAATGGGGCGAAACGGTTGCAGCGTTTGTCGTTCCTGCGAGAGACCAGCAGATCACCACGGACACGCTCAAGACGTTTCTGGCGGACAAATTGGCAAAGTACAAGATTCCCCGGGCGTTCGAGATCGTTGAATCTCTGCCGCATACCCCGAGTGGAAAAATCCAGAAATATCAGTTGCGACAAAAAACCAATTAAGAGTTTCAGACAAGGGGTAATCAGATGTTCGACTTCTTACTTACCGAAGAGCAATTAGAACTGCGTCAAGCAGCCCGTGATCTCGTTAAATGGGTTCCCAAGAAAATGATCCTGGACATGGATGCCGACAAGATCACGTTTCCGAAAGAATTTCTCCAGGAAGCAGCAAAGCGAGGTCTTTTCGGTTGCCGTTATCCAAAAAAATGGGGCGGTCGGGAAATGGATTGGGTGACCTCCTGTATGCTCATGCAGGAAGTGGGCACCCTTGGTTATATTTTTGCCTGCACCTTCGGGATAGGATCGGAACTCGTCTGCGATGCCATCGTCTTGCATGGCACGGACGAGCAGAAGGAAAAGTACGTAAAGCCACTTATCAAGGGCGAACTGTTTGCGGCTGAGTGCTTGACCGAACCCAGGGGTGGTTCCGACTTCTTCGGCACGACCACCACAGCCGTAGACAAGGGAGACTACTTCCTGCTCAACGGTCAGAAGCGGTTCATCGTAGGAGCGGAAGGAGCGGATTATTTTCTCGTGTACGCACGGACAAACCCCGACGCGGAGCCGCACAAGGCGCTCACCTGTTTCATTGTCGACCGTTCCGAAGGAGTTGACACCAAATACCTGTATGGGCTCATGGGCTGCCGGGGCGGGGGTGCCGGCCGGGTGGTTTTTAAGGACGTGAAAGTCCCGAAAGAAAACGTCATCGGCAAGCTCCATGGAGCTTACAGCGTATTCAACACCATGATGATTCCGGAAAGATTAGGAACCGCAGCTATGACCATAGGAGCAGCCTCCCCTGCGCTCGATGTGGCAACGAGCTACAGTTCGCGGCGAAAGGCTTTCGGACAGGTAATCAACCAATTTCAGGGAGTAAGTTTCCAGGTTGCCGAAGCGGCAATGTTGCTGGATGCTGCCCGTTCAATGGTATATATGACGGCTCGTGCGGTTGATGCGGGTTCCGAGCAAAATCTGATCAGGAGAATGGTATCCGAGACGAAAAAATTCGTTACCGAATCCTGCCAGAAAGTAGCACATAACGCTATGCAGGTGATGGGTGGAATCGGTTACACAAATGTGTACCCCATTGAACGAATATCCCGGGACCTTCGCCTTGCCTCTATCTGGACCGGAACGAATGAAGTTATGTCTGTAATCATAGCGAGCGAATGGTATAGAGAGTACACGAAAATCAGGGCTGCTCGTCTGCCCCGTGATTATGAGGCCGATTCTGTAGCATCGGACGAAATCGAAGAGAAAATATACGAATAGATAGTGTCGCCGATCCTGAAGGTTTCGGGCGCGGCTTTCCGGCCCGCAGGCACAGGGTTTCATGGTCCGCGTGGAGCCAAATTTCTCGCTTGACAAGTTTAGCGAATCCCGGTAAGCTTATCTTTTGCATCGATCCTCAAGATCGGCGCCAAAGAGTCGGGGCGTAGCGCAGTCTGGTAGCGTACCTGAATGGGGTTCAGGTGGTCGCTGGTTCAAATCCAGTCGCCCCGACCACCGATTTCTTAAAAAACCGTCTACTTGCTTTAGCGGAGCGTGGGCGGTTTTTTCGTTCAACACCAGTGTGGACATTTTGTGTCCATTAGGGACGCACACCTTGTTTGCTGCTGCGATCAGATTCTCCAATTTCACCCGCGAATAGTGCGTCGTCACCTTTCCAGATTTATGCCCGAGAAGATCATCAATGAACTTTGCTCAAAAATCCGGCTCGATTCAGTTGCAAGGTTGGCCTAATTCCGGGAATCTGTTCGTCCGACTGGCTCGCGACATGAATCAGTTTATCTGTTAGCGCTCGACCTAGAGGATATGAGATAATCCCGAGTCTCCGACATGAACTGAATGAGGAAACTCGTTCGAAGAGTTTTTTCGGTCGTCATGAATTTGTTCAAGCGCCGGGTTTCTGCACATGGGCCGATTGGGCGCAAATCAGTATGAGGAGAGGAAAACTATGGTTAAAGTTACATGTTTGGGGGCTGCAGGCTCCGTGACTGGTTCAAACTATCTCGTTGAGACTTCCGGGGGCAGAAGCCTCATTGTGGATTGCGGCCTTTTCCAGGGTGGGAAGGAGGTGGAACTGCGCAACAGGGAAGACTGGGGCTTTGACCCGAGAAAGGTGAAGACTCTCATCCTGACGCATGCACATATCGACCACAGCGGACGGATTCCCAAATTGGTAAAGGACGGGTTTCGGGGCAGGATCTTAGCGTCACCGCCAACGGCTGAACTATGCGAAGTAATGCTTCTTGATTCCGCCCATGTGCAAGAAATGGAAGCGGAATGGCGGTCAAAGAAAAATCGACGCAGAGCAAAGCGGCGGGTCGAACCACTCTACACTTCGGAAGACGCACTGGAGAGTCTACGATATCTCGTCCCTACAGAACTTGACAGGATCATCGATATAGAGCCCGGAATCAGAGCGAGACTTCGAACTGCTGGACATATTCTGGGAGCATGCATTGTGGAGCTTTGGGTTTCCGAAGGAACAGAAACAAAAATAGTCTTTTCGGGCGACCTGGGAAAAAGCGACCAACTGATTGTCAACGACCCCTCAGAAATCGAGGAAGCCGATCATGTATTTATCGAGTCAACGTATGGCAACCGCTTGCATCGTTCATTTGACGAGAGCAAGGCTGAGTTGCTTGAAGCCATTAATTACGCGGTCTCAAACAATGAAAAGGTTATTATTCCGGCCTTTGCGCTTGAAAGAACCCAGGAGATTCTTTATGTGCTCGGCGAATTTTTCAGAGCCGGACAAATCGGGGATATTCCTATATATCTGGACAGTCCTCTCGCAATCAAGGCGACAAAGATCTATCGAAAAAACAAAAAATATTACGATGAAGAAGCTAGAACAATTGTTGAAAATGGATTCGATCCGTTCGAGCTTCCCAATCTTCGGATAACGCCAACCGCTCCCGAATCCATGAAGATCAATGAGCTTCAGGGGTCCGCAATTATCATCTCGGCCAATGGCATGTGTACGGCGGGACGGATTAAGCATCATCTCAAACACAATCTGTGGCGCGCAGGAGCGAGTATTGTGATTGCTGGATTTCAGGCACAGGGATCGACCGGGAGGCAGATTGTGGACGGTGCGAAAATGGTGACGGTTTTCGGTGAGAAGGTGGCTGTCAGAGCAAAGGTGTTTACCATCGGTGGCTTCTCGGCTCATGCCGACCAGAAGGATCTCCTTACGTGGGTTGGCCATTTTGCAAAAAGCTCGAAGCCTAACTTTTTCGTTATTCACGGGGAACCATTATCAAGTCAGGCGTTAGCTGCCGCGATAAGAGATCGATTCGGACTGAAGGCTTACGTACCGCAATGGCGCGAGATTCTCAGTCTTGGACCTCGGAGCGAGGGAGTTCCTGAGATGCTGCCGAAAATCGATCGGCCGGACCTGCAACAAGAAATGATTTCTCTTACTGCAAATCTCGAAGCGGAAATCGGTCGATTGAAAAAGCAGCTCTTATTCGAGGAAAGGGACATCTCCGAGCACGATATGGACCGGCTCCGAGATATCGGCGAAGAGCTGCGAGCATTGATTGCTGATGATATTCAACCGGCTGAGGCTGTAGCACTTCGGGAATAGGGTGAGACAATTATACGGAAGAGGCTGGTTCCGATGACCGAAAAGGACCGTAAGGGCTTGCAAGGTCTGGCGTTTTTCTCTAAACTCTGAATCTTATTCGTTCCGGCAGTGTCCTCTCGGGGCGATGTCTCAGGTAGACAATACTTCGATTACGATTTTGAACATCCATTATGGACGTCTTGGACCGCTATGGAATGTAACGGATTTGTGCAACCGGGCGTTTCGATAACGTCTGGATATGATTAGTTGTATTTACCCATTGGCTTATTGGAATTTCTTTACGCCTTGCGTGTTCGAGAACTCAGTTCAGATAACCATTTTGGGCAAGAAAAGATTGATCTGAAATCATATACCGTATTTTTTCATGCGGTTCCATACTGTTACTCGAGATACGCCAAGGATCCTTGCAGTTTCGGCCCGATTCCCGCCAGATTGCTCCAAGGCCTTTATAAGCTCTTTTCTGGCATCACTGTCCTTTTTCCTCGCAGGAAACGAACCGGCTTCGTCCATTAACGATATTCCAGATATCCTTTTAGGAAGGTGATGCGCCTTTATAACAGATTCAGCGCAGGTGACGCACATATATTCGACCGTACTTTTCAATTCCCTCACATTTCCGGGCCAGGAATAGGTAAGCAAGGCGTCAAGGGCCGACGCTGAAATACGTTTTGCAGTTGTCTCGCTTTCGCTATTCCGACGTGACATGAAGTAATCTACCAGAGTCGGGATGTCTTCAGATCTCTCGCGTAAGGGCGGCACGTGTATGGGGATCACATTGATTCGATAGTAGAGATCCTTACGAAAACCTCCCTGACGAACCAATTCCTCCAGGTCACGGTTGGTTGCAGTGATGATGCGAACGTCCACCTGAATAGGTCGGCTGTCGCCTACACGTTCGATGACTGTGTCCTCCAGGACCCGTAAAAGCTTGACTTGAGTGGACAGCGGGAGATCGCCTATTTCGTCCAGAAAGATATCTCCGGTATGAGCTGCTTCGAATCGTCCGGTTCTCGAACGATAGGCGCCGGTGAATGCTCCTTTGACGTGACCGAAAAGTTCGCTTTCAAGAAGAGATTCGCTCAAAGCAGCACAGTTCACCTTCACGAACGGCCTTTCCCCTTCGCCCCTCATTTTGTGAACAGCTTCCGCGACGAGTTCTTTTCCTGTTCCTGTTTCCCCGCTGATGATTACCGGGGCATCGGATTTGGAAGCGTTTGCGATTAGATCGAAGAGCATACGCATTTTGGGAGATGTCCCGAGAATCCCAAAAAAATCACCATTTGATCTTAGTTGCTCTCTTAAGTAGTCAATTTCTCTTTCTTTGATCACGATCTCGCTGATGTCGGTAAGTGTCTCGACAGCGCCGATGATTATTCCTTGATCGTCTAGCAGGAGCGACGCATTCTTGATAACCGGCAAAACTTCGCCACGCTTATTTGTAATCATGCATCGATTCATCTCCAGTTTCCCGGTTTCGAACAACAGGCACCAATTCTGTTTTCCAACTTCCTGAGCTATTTCGCATTCACCGCAATTCAAGATGGTACACGGTTGACCAATGAGCTCAAGGCGCGAGTATCCGGTCATAGCCTCGAAAGCCCTGTTTACCTCAACCATAGTCCCCGTCTTATCTACTATCATGATCCCGTCATGTATAGTGTTGAAAACCGTGTTCCAGTATTTGTTAACCTCTGACTGCATCCTTAACGCCCCTTAACATACCGCTTAACACACGTTCAGACTTACGTTAACACGTGATTCCATTACTGGCAATCGTTTTGTATAGGAACCAAGAAACCATGCGCTACTTGGATGCAACCGATCCAAAGTCGCTATCTCGATGCCGGACTGGTCCAACTCTTGCTTGATACAGCGTAGAGGCCGGTCTGCAATTTTGAATGAGGATAGACAAAAAGGAGCACACATAATGAGAAATAAAACGCTTTCCACGATAGCCTTGCTCATTCTTGGGACGCTTATGGGGAGTATTATCGTGCCGTCCTCCATGGCAGAGGCGTTCAACGAAGCCCCGCTAATGACGAAATCGGTCAAGGATGGCAACATATCACCAGTAGACGAGCGACTGCCGCCGGCTCCAGTGGTAGTAAACCCCATCGAAAGTCCAGGAATATACGGTGGAACGTGGAGGCAGGCCTTTTCGGGAAATTTCGATCTAGCGTCTGCCAGACGCATTTTGTATGAACCTCTGGTTCGTTGGGGTTCCGACTTCAAAGTCCACCCGAATTTAGCCCAAAAATGGGAGACTCAGGACGATGGAATGGTCTGGACTTTTCACCTTGTGAAAGGAGTAAGATGGTCTGACGGAGTTCCTTTCACGGCTGAAGACATCCTGTTCTATTTTCAGGACATTTTATTCCGCGAAGATATCACGCCTGTGATCCCTAGGTGGCTGTGCCCTTCAGGAATACCTCCTCGCGTGGAAATGATCGATGCCTACACCATCCGCTTCACATTCGACTCTCCATACAGCTTATTTGTCGAGCAACTGGCTTGTCCTCATGGCATGGAGTTGGTATCTGCTCCCAAGCATTATTTGAAGAAATTCCACGCCAAGTACGCAAAACCTGAACAGCTTGAAGAATTGATGAGGACTGGCGACGCTCAATCGTGGCAAGTACTGTTCCGTAGCGTGGCCCAAAGTGCGTCGATCACGCTGCTGAATCCGAATATGCCTTCTCTATGCGCTTGGGTGGCAGCGAAGCAATCGTCCACCAATGAGCTTACGTGGGAACGCAATCCATTCTATTGGAAAGTAGATGATCGCGGAAATCAGCTCCCCTACATCGACAGAATCGTTCACGAGAGAGTGTCAAACCCTGGAGAAATATTAAGAAAAGCCATCGCCGGAGAGATCGAGATGCAATCCAAGCAGTTGGGAGGCCAGCGTGGCTGGAAAGAACTATCGGAAAATGCAAAGAAAGGAGGCTATCGATTGGTGCCGGTGATATCCGAGGCTTCAGTAGGGGTGCTGATGGCTCCTAACCTGAATCATAAAGATCCGGAAATGAGAAAGATCATCTCAGACAAGCGGTTTCGTTTTGCGCTTTCTCACTCAGTGGATAGAGATTCAATAAATAAGATCGTTTTTGGACGACGAGGAATCCCCAGGCAGGCAGCGCCCCTTAAATCTTCTCGTTTCTACCGTCCCAGCTATGAAAAAGCTCATCTGGCATACGATCCCGAGAAAGCAAAGGGGCTTTTGGACGCGATGGGACTGAGAAGCTCCCATGACGGCTGGCGACTCCGATCGGATGGCAAACCCCTGAAAATCCATATCGATGCGCTGATCAACGTTCAGAGCTGGTTGGATTCAGCGAGCATCATTGCTACTGATTTGCAGAAAATTGGCATAGACGCCGTTGTTCAGCCCCAAAACCTCAGTAATTTTCGAAAACGGGTAAAGGCTGCTGAGCATGATCTCGCTCTCTGGTCAGGGGACGGCGGAATGCACTGCCTTCTCGATCCTCGATGGTATTTTCCCTACAGCGAAGAGAGCCTTCAAGCGCCATTGTTCGGCCTTTGGTTCCAGAGTGGAGGGCGAGAAGGGGTAGAGCCGCCACAAGAGATCAAGGAACTAATGCAGCTATACGATAGCATTCTAAAAACCTCGTCTCATCAACTTCAGGAGAAGCTCTTCAGTCGAATCACGCAAGCTAATGAACAGAACTTGTGGGTCATAGGTCTTGTGAGAAATCCCCCGGATTACTATCTCGTAGGACGAGATTTCTACAACCTTCCTTTGTTCGATTGCTCGGGCTGGAGCTATCCGAATCCCGGCCCCATTCATCCGGAGCAGTTCTATGTGGCTCATTGATGACGGAGTGCCGCAATGAAAGGCCTCGCAATGCCCTTCGGCTTGAACCGTGGCAGTTGACGCAGGCAGGGCAACAGGTGCCCCAAACAGCGCTTTTTTGGGTGCGCATTACAAAGAAGCATTTCTCGCCGAATAAGACAGGTAAAGGAGTCTTAGATTATGGGCAGATCGATAATCCTGTTTTTATTGATGACGGTCCCGGTAATATTCAGCTATGAAGAAGCAGTTTTTGCGGGCGGGGAAGGATCTGAAGTATGTCCTTTTCAGTCCAGTTTGCACCATACAGCGAGGGGCATGGCCTACTGGTATGACAAGGCCAATGGTGGTCTGGAAACAATTACCAATATTCCCTATGAAAAATTGTCCTGCAAAGGGTGTCATGTAGAATCCTGCTCCAAGTGTCACACCGATAGACAAGGACGCAAGGTGTTGTACTCTAACGCTGCGGCGCGACGACAATCCATGTGCCTGGAATGTCACTCACGAGAAGCCACGGTCAAGAAGATTGATGAATCCAGGAACGAACTTGACGTGCATTTTTCCCAGGGTATGGAATGCGTCGATTGTCACACTGCGCGCGAAATGCATGGGGACAGCCTCCCATACGTTTCCATGAAACAATCCGGCGCGATGGACGCCAAATGTGAGAACTGCCATGATTCAGTCACTCGCAGTGAGTCACACTCCATTCATAAAAATCGCCTGGACTGCAAAGCGTGTCACGTCCGCCACGTAATAAGCTGCGCCAACTGTCATTTTGAATCCCTTGTGAAAGAGGGGAAGCGACGTGCAATCGTGTTGTCTGATTGGGTGTTCCTGATAAATTACCAAAACAAGGTCACTTCGGGAAACATGCAGACATTCGTTGTCACACAGAAAGAAACATTCCTGATGTTTGCACCACAGTTCAGCCATTCCATAATGAAGAAGGGACGCAAATGCAACGAGTGTCACGGGACGGATACGGCGAAGCAACTCAAACAAGGATCCCTGGCCCTAACGTGGATCCAACAGGGCGAGCATGTAAATCGAAAGGGGTTGATACCTGTTGTTGAGGGGACGCGGTATGAGAACGCTTATCAGAATTTCCGAGATGGAAAGTGGATACCGTTAGAAAAGCCAAACCAGCCTGATCCCCATTACGTTGGATTTGGCCGGCCTCTGACACAGGCACAGCTTGAAAAGCTGGTCCTCACAGCAGAGGATCTAAAGAAGCGTGCAGAGCCCGTGCATTCACCCCTGGAAAACATGTCGGAGCCGAAAGACTGACCAGTTCCGACACGCCAACTGAATTGCCTTTTAGTTTATCAGCTAGCGCATGGGAAAGTTTTCCATTCCGGAAACCATTGGACGAAGTCTCTCCATCGTGGGCGGAGGTTTCCGACCAAAGGACCTTGCATCCGATTCCTCATGGTGAAATACTACTGATCTAGCCCAAGAGGGAGTGAGTTGTCGTAAAGAACGTTTGTACTGCGCCAGCTACTCCATTCGTCTTTGAGGGGAGGGGAACTAATTGCCCACCCTTTCCCGCCAATTCGCCCGACTTGCAAGATCGCCGGACACGATGGGGCATTGACACAGGAGCGTATCATGCGACTAAATCTTCAGGCAAAGCTGATGATATTCCTGATTATTCCTGCTATGGTGATTAATCTCTGCACGTTCATTTGGGCCTTCGTTTATAGCCGGGAAAGCCTCATTGAAGAGTGGATTCATGGGGCAAACGCGAAGCTCGAGCACGCAGCCGATCGCATAGGATGTCGATTGGAGGAGAAAGTAACCTTGCTCAGGGCAATTCAACAAGCCGAAAACTCTCCTCATGGGCCGCTCTTGCAGGCATTCCTGGCCCAGATGTTATTGTCCAAGCCTGGCGTGAGATTCGTCGATATCAGCAAGACTGATGAGAATTCCAGTGAGAAGCTTGAAGAAAAAAACCTGACTTTTCGAGTAAACACTGAGCACGATTTCCTTGACATTGTGGGCAAATATCAAACGAAAGGGAGTAACGAGTGGGTCGAAATTGATGTGGCAGTTCAGTTTGGATCGCTCATCGAGGAATTAAGAAAACTGGATCTCTGGAAAGGGGCTAAGGCACTTCTGGTAACATCAGACGGCTTGTGTCTTGCCGCGACCGAGCCAACCTCGATAGGACGAAGCCTGAGCGATTTCCACAACCCACTTGTAGGAGCAATCCTTCAAGAGATGAAAATGCGCGACTCCGGGACATTTTTCGGGGAAGGTCGGCCACCTGACATGGTCATGGGCTTTCAGCGAATTCCTCAAACGCACTGGTATCTCGTATTGTATGTTGAAGGCTGTGAGATATGCAAACCCATGATCCACTTTCGACAGATCTTTCTGTCTGCCAATATCGCATCTCTGGCCATGATTCTCCTTCTGGTAGTACTGGTAACCAGGCCGATTGTGCAGGCGATAAAGGGGCTTTCAAAGTCAGCGAAACAAGTGGAACAGGGAGACTATTCCGCAACACTTGTCACTGACAGGTCGGACGAAATCGGTCAATTGCAGAGGCGTTTCAACAAGATGGTGGAGGGTTTGCGTCAACGGGATTTGATACAAAGACTTTTCGGGAGATATGTCGGAGGGGCGGTGGCAAAGGAACTCCTGGAAAATGCAGAAAACCTCAATCTGGGAGGGGAAGAACGGACAGTAACAATTCTTATGGCAGATCTGCGCGGCTTTACCCCGATGGCTGAGACCCTGAAGCCGACCGAGGTTGTGAAGTTGCTGAACAGATATCTATCGAGAATGACGGACATCATCGAAAACTGTGGGGGTGTGATCGTGGATTTCTATGGCGACGGCATTCTGGCGTTTTTCAATGGTCCGAATTCCGAACTCGCCAAAAGGACAATGGATGCTCTAAAAGCGGCTTCTTGTATGCAACGCTCTCTTGAATTTATTTCAAGCGAGAATATTGCTGAAGGACTGCCTGAACTCCAAATGGGGATAGGGATACACACAGGGCAAGTGGTAATCGGTAACCTCGGATCAGAGAAGAGGGGAAAATACGGCATTGTTGGATCGGCAGTCAACACTACCAAGAGAGTCGAAACGATTGCCAAGGGAGGGAGCATCCTTATATCTGAAAAGACTCTGGGCGTTATCGGTAGTGACGTAGAAGTCGTACGTGAAATTCAGGTGGAACTCAAAGGGCTCGAAGGCACCTGGCAATTGTTTGAAGTCGCATGGTATTCGGATAAAGAGGTCCCGATAAACGGTGAGTGCTGAGATCGGCCCTACTGGTTACGAACGATCACGTTGCTTTTGATCTTGCATATCCTGTTTTGGAGACTATCGTCCTTCGACGGGAAAATCCGCCCTGTTGCCGAAGGAGTGTGAAATTCATGGCCAGGACCATTTTCGATGAACCGGCGGCAGGTCCTGACCATGTGAAGAGTTCCTCGAAACTCTCTCAGAAAGCCACCTCGACGCCGCCTCGAAAGTGGGTTATGGGATCTCGCCCGATCAGCATTCCGTCGGTCACGACTGCGCCACTCCTGAGGGTGACCGCCTGATACGCCTGATCGAACCATTCTCCAGGCTGCCAGTACGCCCAACGGAAAGTCATCACAGTGTTTTCGAGTATTTTCCAGTCAACCCCAAGGTCTACTTCCCATCCGATGAAACCGTTATCCACGTATGGATTGAGCCCGGCAAAGCCTGTATTGAGCTGCTTCCAGGCCTGGGCCGCGGCAGCGGTAGTATTGCCCACTCCTCCTGTTGATGCAGTGCCACCTGCTAGAGTCCCATTTTGCTCAGTGCGATGGGCCCACAAATAGCTGCCCCAGACGTTCAAGTTGGCAGCGACGGCATAGTCCAACCGTGCACCGAATCCGAACGCGTCGGCCATCTGGCCGTTCTCATCGCTTGTTAAAGGAATGCTCAACGATGTCCAGCCGCCGTTATTTCCGCCGGCATACGCATTGAACATAAGGCTTTCAAAGGGTTGGAGCGCCTGATAGTTGATGGACATTGGCACGCAGGTGATAGTCTTGTTAGGATTGTTATGCGCGAATCCGGTGGTTCCTGCACCCATGAGACTAATCTTCGTTGGGCCTGCCATGGCTCCAAGTTCGACAAAGAAGTGCCGACAAATGGAATACGATGGGCCCCTTCCTACCAGGCGTCTATCGACATTGAGCATTCCGTATTCGGCATTGAAAAAGAATCTGCCGTTACTGTACTTCATGTAGAGAACTTCGAGATCGGTGTAATCGTCGAAGGGCGCCTTCTCCGTTGTGTCACCGACAGTACGGAAAAATGGGCTCTCATAAGCATTGGCAGAATAAATGCGCCATGCTCCGAGCCAACCAAACTCTATTGCTCCCGATCTGTACATTATACCGAGGCTCGGATAACTGGTGTTTTTCTTTGCTCCATCGGGCCCGGTATTCCATCCTTCACTGAATCGCGTGCGACTGGTCCAAATGCCCGGTAAGAACGTGAATGGTCCATAGGGAACCGAAATAAAGAAAGCTGAAGCCCTGGTATTCTTCGCCAGCGTAGCGCCTGTGCCTATCGGAAAATCCTTCATACCTAACGAAAGAGTACCCCAAGGCAAGTGCCAAAGCACTTTCCATTGTTCCACACTGAGGATTGCCGCAGTGTCAAATGCATTGAGACTGGTGCGGTCCGTGTAGTACCGTTCGAAGGGCGGGATTCCCACGCCGTTTGCAGACTGAGCGTACTTGTTCCGATAACCTCCGATTGTCATGACTGAATGGAAGCTGACCGCTGGATTGATCATGAATGAGGGAAAAAACGTCGCTCGCTGCTCATCCATATGTGCATCGGATCCAGAGGCAGAAAAGCCTCCGCGCACGATTCTCATATTGGACGAATTGAAATTCGGTGTCGGGTTGGATTGCGGATAAATGTTCGGCCCTGCCAGTCCCACGAGTGTTCCACCCGGATCCTGGAGATTCATATTTCCGAAGAGATCCCTCGGTCCACCGACGCGTCCGAACCAACGCCAGCGCCATTCATATTCACCCTTCATGGAGAATTCCCATGCTGCCGAAGGCAGAGGCAATAACGTAACAGCACATAGAACGAGCAAAATAATCCCTATCGACTTTTTCATCCATTCCTCCTCCAGAACAAATTTCAGCCAGGTGAGTTGCTGCAGATCATTGCGGTATGCGACTGCACAGACTCTATAGATGGCTGACTAGAATAAAAAGTGGATCTCAAAACAGTCTAGCAATTGGCGTACCACAGGTCTGAATAGAAGCAAACCGGCTCTAGGTGCATTTACATGCGAATAATGGGATGAAAAACGTTTACCCCGTTAAGTTTATAAATGTTAATGTTAATTGACGCGTCTTGACGTGGAGGAGAAGAGACCATTTTGTGTTTGCCTATTTCCTGCGCTTTCAGCGGCCTCCCGCCCGAAGCGCTCCCCTGAACCGAGTGATCCAACCGTCACTCTTAGATTGAAGCAGCAGCTTGTATGGTGATTAAGACTCCTATGCCGAATACTACCAAGGCACTGCCGGCAGGAAGCCAGCGATTGAAGCGCGACACCTGCGGAATTTGGGCCAACAGCCGTCCACCTTTGATAAACAGCAGGCCCACGGTGATGAGGATTCCGGCCAAGCCGAGACTGAAAACGGTCACGAGAAGCAAACCAAATCCGACCCGTCCCAGGGAAATGGCTGTCAACAACAATATCAAAGCCCCCGGACAGGGCAGCAGGCCACCGGATATGCCTACACCCAGGAGAGCCTTCCGAGTAACCGGTGTGTCGTCGGCACCATGAACGACATGGGCATGGTCACTACAGTGGTCATGGAGGAAATGATGGGATTCATTATGGTGGTAGTGATCATGATGGGCTCCGTGTGAATGCCCCTCTCGCTGATGACCGTGATGCTGATCGTGTCCGGCTGGCATGTCATCATCCGAGGAGCCTTGATCCTGCCCGCGAACGTGGGGATATCCATGGGAGTGATGATGGTCAGGCAAGTCACTTTGTCTCAATGACCGAAACCGCGATACTGCCATCGTTGCCCCCATGAAGGTGACGAGTAAACCCGAACTCAAACCGATCCAGGGATAAAGCTGATCCGGTAGAATGAAGCGTGACGCCAGCAAGGTAATCAAACCCAGGGCGAACACCACCAGGGTATGGGTCACAGCGACTGTCAATCCCAGGTAAACGGCATGCCAGGGCGTGCTGCGCGCTCCCACCAGATAGGCCGCCACTATGGCTTTTCCGTGACCTGGGGTTAGCGCATGCCCTGCCCCCCACACCAGGGAACCAGTCAAGGCAGCGAACACCACAGGGACGCTCAGTTCTGCGCTTTCCATCCTACTAACGATATCTTCCGGGCCGGGGAGGCCCACGCTGCGGATCGTTTGCAGGTCTAGGCCGGCAATGGGCAAAAACAGCAGCACGATTCCGGTTATGCTAATTACAGCGCCTAATAGCCCCCGAGTTAGTCGCCCGGTAGTGGATACAGCCTGGGGCACCCAGGCTGCAAAGAGTACCATAACGATCAAGCCGGTCAGGGCAATTCCTGGAACGAACTGCACTCCTGCCACGGACGCGGCCATGTCCACTCCGCTGCGGTAGCCCAGGATCAGGCCTGTACCGATCGCAAGGACCGGCGCCACCGCCGGCCGAGTGCTTCCTGCAACGATCAACAGTCCGCCCTGCACCGCCAACAGTGACAGACTAACCGTTCGCACAAAATCAAACTGTGGGTAACTGGAGCCCAGCAAAACGCCCGCGGCCAAGGTTACCGGAAACAGAAATACCACACACCGGGCTACCTGCTTGCCCAATTGACTGGCAAACAACGCCAACGCCAGTGTTGGCAGCAGGTGTTCTGCAGAGGTCAAAGGGTGCATCATTCCCGCGTAGAACACCCCGACATCGGTATTAACGAGATGCGCCAGGGCCGGATCGGGAATTAGACCCAAAAAGACCAAGGACGAATAGCGGAAAATATATCGAGACGCATTTTCGGTCATGCCGTATTCTCTCCAGAACAACTTAGAACATTGCAGCCAGCCGTGCCCAAAACCAATAAGCCGAGACCGTCCCCATGACATACACCGGCAAGAGTCTGCCCCATAGCGGCAAATCAATGTCCAACTTTCTGAAGGAGGCCATCATGACCAATACGGTAATCACAAACAGGATCTGGCAGATCTCTACGCCCAGGTTGAACATCAGCAATGCCAGCGGGATATCGGCCTTCGGCAACCCCATCGCCGTCAATCCACTCGCGAAACCGAAGCCGTGCAAAAGGCCGAAAGCAAACGCGACAGCCCATGGATGCCGGATGGTGAAACTCATCTCGCCTTGCCTCGCACGGATTATTTCCGGAGCCAGGAAAAGGATCGACAAGGCGATCGCTGCATTGAGGGGCGGTACCGGAATGCTCGCGTAACCCAGCGTAGCAATCGCCAGCGTGATGCTATGGGCAACAGTGAATGCTGTGATCGTCTTCACCAGCATCCATGGCGTGCTCACGATGAGCAGCAGTCCGAGCACAAAGAGGAGGTGATCCACACCAAGCAGGATGTGCTCGATACCCTGCTCGAGGAACGCGACCGCGGTCGCTATGGTGCCGCGTGAAACAGCAATCTCCATCCACGGCCGCGACGGACGGATCAGGTCGGTCGAACACGTGCCGTCAGATCGTACGATGCGCACGAGTACATCCGTGATCGTTAGCTGCAGGCCAGGGAACTCGATTCGCTTGTCAAAAAGGCCATTCGGCCCCGAATCGACCCAGCGTCGCTCGACCAGCGAATCACTTAACTCCTGCACCATGGGATCTTTCAGGTCTCGTACCCCATCAGGCATTTTCAAGGCAACCGGCAGGCGCTTGCCAGCCATAACCGGGGTGCGCCACAGCACTCTGTATTGGCCTGGAGCGGTTTCTGTGATCTCCAGATATGCGGGACGCACTTCGTGGGCTTGAGCGACCGAAGACGCCAGCAGCATCGCCAACAACAGAGCGGAGGCTATTTGTATGAAGATCGGGCGACCGGTCACTGCACCCTCTTGGTAGAGGACTCCAGAGAAGTGGGGCTCACGTCAGAGGATGGCGAATCCGAGGCTTTCACTCTTTTGGGGGGCACAGGAAGCAGGACCGTGTACCTGGAGCGCATGTCCGTGTACGCCTTCTGCCAGGCCAGAGCCTTTTGATCTCCCAGCCAGGCTGTCTTCACGTCCTGCTCGATTTCCTCGAAGTCAGGAACGCGACCGGGAATCACGGTGTCAACGAACACAAGATGCCAGCCAAAACCGGATTCGACTGGACCCTGCCAGGATGCGACCGGCAGTTCGGAGATTGTTCGAGCGAATTGCGGCCCGAACTCCTTGCCAAGGAAATCTGGAGCGCAGTCCCGATAGTAGTCCTGGAGCATGAACCGGTCCGCGATCGCAGCCGAGATTTTCGAGTCCTGAGGTTGCCCCGCCAGTTGTGTCAACGCTTTCAAGGCGTCCTCACGAGCATGCGTGCCGCGAAGGTCCGGGGAAAAGTAGACATGGCGAAAGCTGACACGCTGGGGCATGACGAACTTCTCGCTGTTCTTCTCGTACCAACTCTCAAGTTCGTCGGGTGTCGGTTCGTAGGCAGTGGCGACGTCCTCTGCAAGGAACTTCATTTTCTGTGCCATACGACGCTTGACGATCTCATCCTCCTTGTCGAGCCCAATCGCCATAGCCTCGCGGTACAGAATTTCCGTCTGCACCTTGCTCTCGACTATCTGGTTGAACTCTTTCGCCGTCGGTTCGCGACGCCATTGTACCTGGAATTGCAAGGCTAGCTGGGTGAGTTCGCATAGAGACAGTCTGATCTCCCTCGACGACTGGGTTGCTCCGGTACCGGGCTGCACGTAGTGGTACAATGTGAAGAGTGCAGCCCCGAGCAGCAGAAAATGAACCAGCGGCTCACCAAGCAGGCGCTTCATCACAACAAAAGCAGAGATGCCCAGCCGCGATTTCTCGGCTTCAGAGCTGGCCGAAGGGGCTGGGACGATGACTTCGCTCTCGTGCCGCGGGTTACTTCCGGTGCTCATCCTTGACCCCGGATCCCTCCGACTCGCCGCTGCCCACGGGGTTCAGGAATTCTGGTGGGTTAGGCAGCATTTCGTAGTTCGCAAAGCCAAACTCATTGCTCCGCGCAGCGTAGTACGTTGAACCCAGCTTGTAGACCGTAACAGCGTAGGGTGACTGCGAAATCGTCATCACCACCTTGCCGTTCTTGATCGTGTACGGCGTAGTCAGCCCTTGATAGCCGTCTTTCACGACATTCCCCACATTGCTCGGCAGTGTGGCATTCTTGCCCACCTTCGAGACGACGCTCTGGCCTTCAGCAGTGTAACTGACTTTGAATTGTTCACCTGTCACTGTGTTGCGCATCCACACAGCTTTTCCCACGAGCAAATCCGTCAATTGCTCCTCATTCAGCTCGGTTGCGCCCTTCTGTTTCAGAACCGCTACGGATAAGCCCGGCGCTGCCTTCTTTCTCGATTCGGCGCTTGGTGTGTACCAAATGGGCGACGTCCAAGCGCGTTCCTGGACCGTGGCAGACACCACATCGGGAGGTGCGATGCCTAGTTTGTGGGCCTGGATTGTAGTCCAACGGGGGGTGGGGATTTCCAGTACACGAGCGTAGTAGAACGCGTGCAAGGCAGGATCGAAATCCGGGTCAGTCCATACTGTTTTCAACTCCACCGAACCGACGGTGTTGGTGTAGGTGGCGTTGTCGATATCCACCGTGCTCCGGATGGGCGGCACAATGCCGGTCCACTTGTCGGCCTTACGGTCGCCTGCCCAGGCAACGTCGTAAATCTTCTCGAAGCTCTGACCGTTTCTTGTCCAGCCTTTAACGATTTGGATGCGATCGAGATTGCCCGAAGTCGGGTCCTTCACAGCCCACACCATGAAGCTCGGTGCCTTGGACTTCACAGGAGGCAGGTCGCCACCCATAGGGACGCCCTTCGCGTAACCGATCTTGACCCAGTTGGGCTGTCCCATCGTGTCTGCGTCGTAATCCCAACCACCAAAGAAACGAACCTTGATATGGGGACCGCTGACGCCGAATGTCTCCTTGCGATACATGGCATCCCAAATGGAAGCGCGCGTGTTTTCTTCTGCCCATACTCCTGTCAGTCCACCGGGGTTGAAGGATCGCGCATCGACGCCGTTAAGAGTGTGTCCTGCCATGCGCGTCTCGATGGTCCCGTCTTCCATACCATGTCCGCCGAAAAAGTTGTGCTGACGGTAAGGACTGCCGGCATTGTGGGAATCGGAGCCGCCTGCGAGCCCGAACTTATAAGGGTTGTAGCCCCTCGTGTCCAGCATGGTGATGCCATCTTTCAGGGCCTGTCGGCTATAACTCCCGACAATACGATCGATGCGGCCGCTATCCGCAGGAAGACCGAGCAGGTAGCTGCTGATCTCGTAGTCGGCAAACTCATCGTTTGGGGACAGCAATGGATGAGTTTCCGATTGTCCCTTTATCTGCTTGATCTCGACCAGTCGCTCGTTGCGGTCTCGAGAAGCGGCCCAGGCTGCGTCAATAGGCCGTCCCAGACTGTCCACATCGGTGGGGTACATCCATCCGTCGCTTACATTGGCGTTATGCGAGATGGCCAGCAGCTCGATCCCCGCGCTGCGCTGCGTGTCCATCCATTTCCAAAGATCCTCGGGGTGCCACGACTGCAACGCACTGAATGGCATATCCGGTAGCTTGGCGGAGTCGCGGAAGAAGATATTTCGATGCAGGTTGCGATAGTCAAAGTTTGATGTGTACTCGTAGGAGCAAAATGCTGTGAACTTGCCGGGTTGGTTGTTCTCGTCGGCGATCTTGACATTTTCCTTCCAGACCGTCGATGCCACCTCTTTACTCATCAACGCCGGAACAGGCGCCTCGCTCATGAGCTTGAGCAGAAATTGGAAGACCTTTTCTGCTTCAGCCTTGTTATTCGGGTCGTGGACGATCAGAGGTTGCGCCTCCGGCAATTTACTGACATACGAACCGGGCGTATTGGCCTGCTTCGTAACTCCAACGTACTCCGAATGATCAGTTACCCCCATGAAATCGAGCGGTGTCTCAATTTTGATATCATAGCCCAATGGGTGCTTGATGGTTTGGCCCTGAGCATACTTGTATGCTTCGTCCGGGCCGTTCATGCGGTTGCCGAAGAGATAGGCATCCATCGACCAGCTGGTGTGGATGTGGGTTTCTCCGAAGTATGCGTTGCGCTCCGGGTTCCTCTGCTGAGCGAGTAGCTGGCCCGACGCCGCGATACACACTACGAGTGCCATGAAGACGGTTTTCAACGTCGCCTTACCGGGCGGTTTCCGGAATGACGGTTCCCGGGGTTCCATGTGCAATACTTCCTTTCACATTGGCAGGAGCAAGCTCCTGAAACCTGCAATGGACGCTCAAGCCTGAGGCCTTGGCGGGAACAACCGTTCCACGGCGAAGAAGTCTAAGCCCTTTTTGAGACCAGGACAAGTGTAAGTTGCCTACTTTCTCAGTTCCTTTCACGTGTCCCGGTAGGTCTATTGTCCTCGGGCTTTCGCTTCCATCGAAGGGATGGAGAGTAATCGGTTCACGCTCTGTACAGGTTGCTAGTAACCTTGAAGTCGTTTTCAGGGACAAACCGTTTTGCTATTTCTCAAGGAGAGTTTCCACTCCTGTCCAATCGGACGGAACTCCGTTAACCATATAGTTGGCGCAGCGTTTCAGATACATTCGAGCAGCCAGGTCCGCCGGATTCTTCTCCAGCACCTGGTTGAAATGAACACTCGCTTCCGAGAATTTTTTACTGTAATAGAGCTGAACACCACGCTCAAATGCGGGTTTCGTCTGCTCTTTTAGTTCGGCAAGACCTTCAGGATCACCCTCAAAGACCTCGTAAACAGTGACAGGATCCTTTCTTCCCTTGACACGCACTTTATCCATGAAACGATGCCTGTAGCGGTCTGATTCTTCCATAGCAGACAGCGTTTCATCACTCAGGCTGACATAGGATCCGTACATCTTGTTCAAACCTTCAATTCGTGCGGCCAGGTTTACCGCATCCGCCACCACCGCTCCTTGCATGCGATCTTCACTACCGATAACCCCCAGCATGAGATCGGCACGGTGGAGCCCTATTCCAATTCCGATTGCGCCAAACCCAGCCTCCTCGCGTTCTCTGTTGTATTCAGTCACAGCCTCCTGCATTCCGATGGCCGCCCTCACCGCATCATCCGGTGTCCCAGGGAAAAGAGCCATCACGCCATCGCCGTAGTACTGATCGATGAACCCGTTGCAGTCCTTGATCACAGGGTTCACTCGTCTGAGATATGCGTTGATGAAGCTGAAAGCCTCTCCTGGGGTCATCTTTTCCAGCAGGGTGGTCCATCCCCGGATGTCCGCAAACATAACGGTCATCTTCCGGCTCACCTGGTCACCCAAATTGATTTCCAAAATGCTATTTTTTTGCAGCAAGTCGATGAACTCTCGAGGGACGAAGCGCTCATAAATGTTGTTCAAAGACGCCAATTCTGCGGTTCGTTGCTTAACTCTCTCTTCCAGTCCTTCGGTGTACGCTCGTAATTCCTCGTTTTTCTCTGCGAGACTCCTTTTTAAAAGGCTCATGGTCAGGTGAGTATTAACCCTCACATGAACTTCTTCGGGTTGAAAAGGCTTTGAAATGTAATCCACAGCCCCCGTGGCGAACCCCTTTACCTTATTGGCGGTATCGTCAAGGGCGGAAAGAAAAATGACCGGGATGTCCCGAGTTTTCGAATCAGATTTCAAACGACTGCACACTTCGAATCCGTCCATCCCGGGCATCATAATATCCAGAAGTATGAGATCCGGCTTCGGTTCCGCGACAGCCATTTTAAGGGCCTTCTCGCCATTGATAGCAGCCACGATAGCGTATTGATCTTTCAACGTACCCATGAGAATCTGAATATTTTCCGGTGTATCATCCACAATGAGAACTTTGGGTTTTCTCTCACCCTCCAGCATGCCAATGCCTCCTTATGATACGCGCGTCATTCGCTCACTAAGATCGAGGAGTCTCGACGGCGTGAACAAACCGTTCAATTCACCTATTGCTATTCTCTAGAGAAGTCGTGTCAGCGGACCTTTGGTCTCCGTTCTTCAGGGAATCCTTATCTCCAGGAGAGAGAAATCGTCCTCAAGAGTTTCTGAGCCCATGATTTGCCGAACGTGCATCAATAAATCGTCCAAGATGAATTTGCCTCTGGCCACGCCTGAATCCTCCAGGTAAGTCTTCAAGTCGTCGAACGCCCAACAGACGCCGTTTTCATTCACTATCTCATAAACGCCATCGCTAAAAACGTAGAGTCTGGATCCAGGTTTGATCTCAACCTCGTCATATCCGAAATCTGTGCCGTCCAGGGCGCCCAGAAACAGATTCGGCGTTCTCAGTTCTCGGATCTCTGAGCCGTTCCCGGCTGTATCATCTATCAACAAGGCCGGCGGATGACCTCCGCTGGCATAGGTCAAAATGCGAGAAGAGAGTCTGTACACTCCATACCACATGGTAAAATACATGTCCCTGTGGTCTTCCATGGGGAAAACGGCATTGAGGCTCGCCAGGACCTGTTCAGGTCTCCCAAAATCAACATTCGGCAGGTTCCTGGAACGGAGGACATTGAGCACCGACACTGAATGGAGTGCTGCTCCCACACCATGTCCGCATACGTCAATCAAGTAAATCGCAAAGGAATCTTCGTCGAGCCAGTGGTACCCGAACGAATCTCCTCCGAGAGTAGTTGACGGCACGAAGCGCCAGTCTGCAATCACCGGTCCATTGATGATGGGCTGTGGCAGGAGGAACTTGACGTAATCTGCAGCCTCAGCAAGTTCGCTGTTGAGCTTCCCAAGGACCGTTTCGAGTTTCACCCGCTGAATCGCCTCGCGGTCACGTAATAGCTTTAATTCCAGATGGGCTTTGACCCTAGCTTTTACTACCGGAATGCTGAACGGCTTGGTAATATAGTCCATTGCGCCCAGTTCAAACCCCAGGGTTTCATCTTCTACCTCAGTCTTGGCCGTTACGAAGATGATCGGGATTTGTCGGGCGTGCTCGTCAGCTTTAAGTCTACGGCAGACCTCGTATCCATCCATTCCCGGCATCATGATATCCAGGAGAATGAGATCCGGCCTCAGTTCGGCCAGTGCCATTTTGAGCGCCTTTTCTCCGTTGATTGCCGCCACAATGGTATACTGGTCTTTTAACGTCTCCATCAGCACCTGGATGTTTTCCGGCGTGTCATCCACGATCAAGACTTTGGGTTTTCGACCGCTTTCCACCATGTCTTCCCTTCCTACAGCTCCAGTTCCAGCTTGCCGGCGATGGTCTCTACGGTCTCCAAAGCAGCGTCCGTATCGAAGTTTTCGATTTGCTTTTCCAGTCGTTTGAATTCCTCATAGATCGGTGAATTCGCCAGGTGGCGATTCAACGTTTCAAGTCGGTTCATGGCCTCAGTCAGATCGCTTTCCAGAAGCTGAGTTATTTCCTGGAGGAGAGTTTTTACTGTTTCCTTATCGACCCGCGCCTCAATATGCTCGGTTTCTTGTTGGACGGCCAGCCTTTCCTCCAGTACACGTATACCATTCATCACGATTTTTATTTGAGAGTCGAACTCTGACATGATGACATCCGCCGGTTTTTTGCCTTCCTTGATGGCTTTCTCCAACTCGGCAGCGACCTGGTATAGGTTATCCGCGCCGAGGTTTCCGGAGACGCCTTTTACCGTATGAGCAAGCCGGACCGCCGTCTCCGTGTCGCCCGCTTGGAGAGCGGCTTTGATTTGCTCAACTGTGTTCTCCTGTCCGTCCTTGAACTTGCAAAGGAGCTTCGTATAAAGCTGCTTGTTTCCGGCTACCCGGCCAAGACCGGATGCTATGGAAATACCGGGCAATTCGGCAGGCAGAACGTCCCCCGCCTTCCTCTCAGTCGGCATCTCAGACACGTCTTCAGATGCCTCCCGATCGTTCGGCTTGATCCACTTTACCAGCGCAGACATGAGCTGATCCGGGTCAATGGGCTTGGTAACATGATCGTTCATGCCGATTTCAATACTTTTCTCGCGATCGCCCGCCATCGCATGGGCAGTCATGGCTATGATCGGCAAATCTTTGAACCTCTCATCCGCTCGAATCTCCTTGGTTGCCTCAAATCCCCCCATGACAGGCATTTGTATATCCATGAGCACCACATCAAAATTCCCCGCTTTGATCATCCCCACTGCCTCTTTGCCATTACTGGCAATTCGCACAACCAATCCGGCTTGCTGCAAGATTTCCTGAGCAACCTGTTGGTTGATTTCATTGTCTTCGACCAGCAGCACCGTTGCCCCGCAAATCTTCCGCTGCTCTGGCCCATCCTTGTCAGCTACCCGCGCCACAGCTTCAGGTTCTTTCGCTTCCTTCCCGAAAGCGATCATGATCGAATCAAAGAGCACTGACTGACCCACGGGTTTAAGGAGGAAGCCGTCGACCCCTACCTTATCCGATCTCTGCATAACCTCTTCACGACCGTATGCTGTCGCGATAATAATCTTGGGCTTCTCAGGGAGTCTCGGATGGTTTTTGATAAGCTCGGTTGCCTTGATCCCATCCAAGCCAGGCATCTTCCAGTCCATCAGGACGAGTCTATACGGACAGGTGTTTGCCTGTTTTTCCAATTCCGTGATTCCTTCCTCGGCAGAAGCAGCAACGGTTACCTCAAAACTCATCGTTTCCAGCAAAGACTGCAGAATCTCTCTGGATGATGAATTGTCGTCTATCACCAGAACCCGCATTCCCCGTAGCTCGACCGATGGCTCCAATCTTTTCCTTGAAAGTTTCCCGGCCAATCCGAATTTCGCCGTGAATATGAACTCGCTCCCTTTTCCAGCTTCGCTTTCGACCCAAATCTCCCCTCCCATCATGTTGACCAATCGCTTGGAGATGGTAAGCCCCAGGCCCGTCCCGCCGTATTTTCTCGTGGTGGACATATCTGCCTGGCTAAAAGCCTGGAATAGTTTACCCTGCTGCTCTTGCGTCAGGCCGACGCCAGTATCACGGACCGAAAACTGGAGCATGACCCATTCATCTTGTTTTTCCAGCAGCCCGGTAGAAATAACGATCTCGCCCTCTTCAGTGAATTTCACAGCGTTATTGCACAGGTTGATGAGAACCTGTCCCAGCCTCAGCGGGTCACCTACCAGGGCAAGGGGCACATCCTGCGACGTATCCATGAGAAACTCCAGCTCTTTTTCATGAACCTTCACTCCCACCACGGTGGATACATTGTCGAGGACTTCTTCCAAGCTGAAATCCACCGACTCCATCTCCAGCTTGCCTGCTTCGATCTTGGAAAAATCCAGGATGTCATTGATGATCCCAAGAAGTGAGTGTGCTGAGCGCTGTATTTTAGTCAGATAGTCCGCCTGTTTGGGAGTCAGCTCGGTCTGAAGCGCCAGGTGTGCCATTCCAATCACCGCATTCATGGGGGTCCTGATCTCATGACTCATATTGGCCAGAAAATCAGATTTCGCTTTGGTGGCTTCCTCAGCTATCTCCTTGGCGCGGCGCACCTGCTCTTCGGCAAGCTTCCGGGCGGTTATATCGGTAACGAGAGCAAAAGAGCCTTTTTTGGTCCCTTTTTCGTCAACAAAAGGGGTGGCGTTGAACAGACAGGGCACGTTCACCCCGTCCGGCCTTTGCAGACAAATTTCATAGGCACCCGACTTTCCTTGTCTTCTTTTTTCGAGCTCGGACAAAAGAATCAGGCGGTTCTCGTCATCAACAAAATCAAAAACCGTATGGCCGATTATATCGTCCTGCGGCCTGCCTAGAATCCCACATAGGGCGGGGTTGGCAATCAGAATGACAGTGTCATTGTCTACCAACAAGACTCCCTCTATGGCGGTCTCCAGGATCGTACGTGTCCTGCGTTCACTTTCAGCAAGTGCCTGTTCGGCCCGGCGACGGTCGGTGATATCGCTAAACGTGATCACAGACCCGACAAGAGAGCCGTCCTTATGGACAGGGTTACTGGAATAAGCTACGGGAAAACTCGTGCCATCTTTGCGCCACAGCACCTCAGTGTCGACATGACTGGCGGTTCCAACAGAAATGGATTTGTGCATAGGACAGTTTTCTCGCCGGTATGGAGAGCCATCCTCATGAGCATAGTGTACCAGACTGTGAAGGTCCTTGCCCTCGAATTCATCCGGCGAGTACCCGAGCATCCGACAAGCAGCAGGATTAATAAAGGTCATGTTGCCGTCTACGCTCACACCGATGATCCCCTCGGCTACAGATTCAAGGAGAAGTCGGGTGCGTTCTTCCGAGACTCGCAGTTCTTCCGTGCGATCTTTGACCAGCTGCTCCAGATCATCCCTGTACCGCGCGATCTCGCTGCGAGCCATTTCGGCATCCTCGGCCAGGCTCAAAGCCGCTGCCTGGCTGCGGCGCAGTTCCTCGGCTCTCTTTTTCAGATCCTCGGCCGCCTGTGAAGCACGAATTCGATCTAACGAGAGGGAGCCGACAATTTTGGTGAAGCCCGACAAAAAGCCTAGAATACTGGGAAGCTTGTCCTCGGACATCATTGGTACTTCTCTAATGGAAGCCAAGTAATCCTCTTCATCGTAACCGTGTTCCCTGGCTTGGCGACGGAAGAAGTCCATATCAGGTTCCTGCAGGTGGAACTGGCCGATAAGAATATTGGCCAGGTGCTTCCCGTCTATGATCAGTGGCGAAGCCGCGTCCGTCAGACCGTTCTTGCATTGATAAATGGTGAAATCCTGGCCTTCCTCGAGTCTGGAACCTAGTATTGCATCGCTTTCGGCACAGCGTTGAGAGGAAATTTCTCCAACGCGATGGAATTGGGTGCAAGCTCGCCGGAAGTTTGCAAATGCCAGCAGGTTGCCTTTGAGGTCTGATATGGCCGAGGCAACCCCAACTGCGTCGCAGAAGTGATTGAGAAGGTGCTGCACGTCTTCAAGATGCAACAAGTCCGAAACCTGCAACTCTTCAGATTCGGAGTGAGTCCATTCATTGTGATCGGCTACGGACTGAGCCAGATTCTCCAATGCTTGATCTGTTTCAGCCCGGTCCAAGGATTCGTAAGGTACGGGTTTGCCGGCAGCCTGAGCCAGCTCGTTGACTTCTCTTTTCAGGTCAAGAATCCGCTGTTCTCTGGCCATCACCAGGCGATTGAATCGTTCGAATTCCAGGATTCTTTCCTGCAATTCAGATCGAGCAGGTCCGTCACTTTGTTGGTTTGATTCTGGGTCGATGGCCAATGTTTTTTGAAGGGGGAAGCGATTTTGGTCGGTCATGGGGGACTCCGAAAACTGTTCGACGAACTTAAAGTTATCCGTAGAATCAAAGTTGCGTCATGAATCTTATCACGCCGACTCCCATTGTAACACCGGATCTTGTCAGAAAAATATCGGATATTCGAAAGGGCGAGCGAGTCCTGGATTCAGAAGCGTGAGAAACTACATATCCAGAATTGCATTGATCGTATTTTGCAGTTCACCAGTGACGGAACGATGTGTTCTTGGCTGATCGAAAAACGCAGGATGCCGTTTTGCGCAATCTCCACACCCTTTCTGAATTAATCCAAGAAATTCCAACCGATACCCGATGCTCTGTGACGTCCCATAGAACAAGGTTTGGCCGAATGTGGTAACCGATTATTGGAAGGTAGTGTTCGTGGAAACGGCGAGCCGATCCTGATTCATTCCATGTTGCCCGTGGAAATATTGATGTTGCCGAGGTATGCCATTAGGCAAGCTTGCCGCGGAAGATGAAAAAGACCGCTCCCAAAAGACAAAGACCGGCCCACAGGTAATCTCTTTCCAACGGCTCTCCCAAATAGAAGAGTGAAAATGGAATGAAGACGCTCAAAGTTATCACTTCTTGAATTATTTTCAGTTGCCCCACGGACAAGACGGTATATCCAATGCGATTGGCGGGAACTTGAAGCAAGTATTCGAATAGTGCGATTCCCCAACTAATCAGCGCTGCGAAAACCCATATTTTGTTGTTGAGCTCCTTGAGGTGCGCATACCAGGCAAAGGTCATGAAGACGTTGCTGCAAATCAGAAGAAATATGGTCAGTACTACTGGATGCAATTATTGTATCCTTTCCTTAGCGGGGGTTTGTTCTTGTGCGGGAATTGGACAGAGGAAATTCCGGATACACGCTCTTCGTGCGTTACACCTCTCTTCCGACAGGCCATCACATTGATGCCGACTCGGGATATGAACCACATGTTTGCATCACAGTCAATCATCTAATTGGTGGGCGAACCGGTCCGATGGCGCGCGGCATTCATGCTCCTTATGTGGCCCATTTGCTTGACCGAGATGCGTGCAATGAGATACGCTCAAGACGTTAAAAGGAGAACCGTATTTATGGGACGAAAAGACTTTCGTTGCTATTTTCGCTTATTGCGCAGGCAACAGATTTTTGATCCGGCCGCCCTTCACAACACGATTTACTCACGTTCAGGTTCATAATGGGTATTGCAACTGACATAATCATCCTTGTCGTTGTCGCATTCTTTTGCGGATTATTACTGCAAAGACTTGGGCAACCATTAATCCTTGGCTATATCGCAGCGGGCGTGATTCTGGGACCACATACAGAGGGTATTACGGTATCGGATGTACATCAAATAGAGTTGCTTGCCGAGATCGGAATTGCCCTTCTACTTTTTGCACTCGGGCTGGAGTTTTCTCTCAAAGATCTTAAACCGGTCAAGAAAATAGCTCTGATAGGAACCCCCATCCAAATTGCCCTCACAATTGGCCTCGGCAGTGCCATAGGACACGGCATGGGGTGGGATTGGAAATCATCACTATGGCTCGGATCGCTGATCTCACTTTCGAGCACTATGGTGATTCTTAAAACACTGATGAATCAGGGTTGGCTGGGCACTCTCTCAAGTAAAGTGATGATTGGCATGCTCATCGTCCAGGATTTGGCCGTAATCCCAATGATGATAATTCTTCCCCAACTGAACAATCCTTCGCTGGGGCTTCCTGCGCTCGGTTTGGCTGCATTAAAGGCAGGGGGATTTATAGCCGGAATGATCTTGCTCGGGACGCGATTATTGCCGGGAATAATGGCGCACATCGCAAGGCTTGGCTCGAGAGAACTCTTTTTACTCGGAATAACAGCTATTGGTCTAGGAGTGGGATATCTCACATATCTGGTCGGGCTCTCTTTTGCCTTTGGCGCATTTGTCGCCGGTATGGTGCTGAATGAATCAGACTACGGTCATCAAGCTCTCAGCGACATTATTCCGCTTCGGGATCTTTTTGGTTTACTGTTTTTTACATCGGTTGGGATGCTTTTTGATCCCGCTTTCGTAATGGAACACCTCGGGTCTTTGGCTGCCTTGGTGCTCATTGTGTCCATAGGCAAAGGACTGATTTTCGCGTTCGTTGCCAAGATATTTAGATATGGTAACGTAATTCCCCTGGCTCTTGGATTAGGCTTGTTTCAAGTGGGAGAATTCTCTTTCGTTCTGGCCCAAGTAGGCGTGTCCACGAACTCTATTGATAAAGACGTATATTCGTTCGTGTTGAGCGCCGCAATTTTGACCATGGTGCTGACACCTTTCATATCAGGTCAGACGGCAAGGATCTATGCTCTGAAAAAACGCAGGTTTCATCATGAAGCCCTGGAATCATCCAACATGCCGGTTGGCGGACTTCGTGAACACGTCATTATTGCAGGCGGCGGCCGGGTAGGTTTTCAGATAGCACAGGCGTTGAAGCGGTTAGGTCTGCAATTTGTAATTGTCGAGCTTGATCACAGACGGGTGGAACAAGCTAAAGAAGCCCAGATGACAGTGGTTTATGGTGATGTTAGTCAGGAAATCGTTTTGGATGCGGCTAAGATCAAAGATGCTTCTCAACTCATCATAACGCTCCCTGGAATTGTGGAAGCAAGGGCGACAATTGTTCAAGCACAAAGCCTGAATGACCAGATCGAAATTATCGTAAAGACATCCAGTCCAGAGTATTTTGATCTATTGAAAAATTTGGGAGTTTCCGTAGTCATACTTCCAGAGTTCGAGGCCAGTCTGGAAATAACCAATCAGTCTCTTCTTCGTCTCAAGGTTCCATTGAGTGAAGTTCAGCGGTACACCGACACTGTGCGTCAAGAGCTTTATGCCAATTGGTTTGGCAATAACGATGATTACCGAATTCTGTCACAGTTTCGCGGCGCTGAGAAACAGTTTGATTTGGAGTGGATTCATCTGGCCCCAGAAAGCCCTATCATTAACAAATCGATAGGCGAGATTGGAATTCGCAAGAAAACAGGGGCATCAATAGTGGGAGTGATCCGAAATGAAGAATTGAGAGCCAATCCTGATGCTGATTTTGTTCTGTTGGCCAATGATTGGATTGCGATTATCGGGAATGACAGTAACCGGCAATCCTTTGCCGTTATGGCATCATCTCCCCCCTATCTTTCTGCTACTCCCGACTTGGCTACGCAAGAGCATCGTGAATAGAGGCAGAACAAAGCGAAACAAAACGATTCAAAAATGTAAAGAGATCGCATCCGTATTGGAGCTCTGTTGTTTCTCGATTGTCTCACTCCGGAAAGCAGTTAAAGCGTCTCCAGAGTTTTCTTGCCAAGGAATATCCGAATAAAAGTCGAAGGACACCCTATGAACGCAGATTTTGCAGAGTATCTGAACCCAACTTCAACAATAGACAGCAATAACAAACTTGTCCGTGATTTTGCAGGAGATGTGGTTGCCGGAGCAGATGATCCGATCGAAATGGCAGTGAAGCTTTATTTCGCAGTTCGGGACAATATTCTTTACGATCCCTATACCCCGTTCTATTTACCTGAACATTATCGTGCCAGCTTCGTATTGAAACAACGCCGAGGATTTTGTGTCCCCAAGGCTTCGCTCCTGTGCGCTTTAGGCAGAGCTTGCTCGATTGCATCACGGGTGGGGTTTGCCGCAGTGCGAAATCATCTGGCGACAAGACAGCTCATAGAATTCATGGGATCCGATATCTTTGACTATCATGGATTTGTGGAGTTCTTTCTGGATGGAACATGGGTCAAATGCACTCCGGCTTTCAATATTGAATTATGCAAAAAGCATAACGTGCCTCCTCTTGACTTCAACGGACGTGAGGATTCCCTTTTTCATGCCTACAGCTTAGACAACAAACGATTCATAGAATACGTTGAATATTACGGGAGTTATTCCGATATCCCCGTCGCGCTCATTGTGGCGGGATGGAAGAAAACCTATGGTGAGGGGCGGGTGGACAGTTGGATAGCAGCGTTTGAATCCGGAAAGAGCGCTCGTCCGGATTTCAATCGTGAAGATGTCTTGAAAGATTGACAAGGATTTACATGGCAAATCGAGACCCCAGAATGTCCGTAAGCGCAAATCCCTCACGAAACATTGACACTCGTAACATTTGCAGAGGTTTACAGGAGTAAATAGTCAGGCTTAACCGGATTCATACAGGTGCATTGATCGAAAAAACGCAAGCGCATTATTGGAGCTCACTTGCCCCCCTGTTCGCACTATCCACCGTCAACGCCAATTCCAGATCACCGCAAAAATCGATTCTCCCGTTTTTTAAAATAAGGGCCTTCGTTATTGACATTGGTAGCTCGCTGATTCTGTGCGTAATGTAAACCAATGCCGTTCCCGAGCATGCCAGTGAATCAAGCAGATTTAAAATTTGCGATCCAATTCTTCTATCCAAACCGGAAAGAGGTTCATCCAGCAAAAGCATTGCCGGATTTATGACCATAGCCCTTAATATCAGAAGAATACGAAGTTGGCCGTAAGACAAAGTCTGCACATTCCTGTCTGCCAGGTGTTCCACATCGTGATCCTTCAGCCATTGTCGTGCGGTTTGGGCCTGTTCTTCGGATGCGGGATTATGGACTCCTATGCTCCCGAAAAACCCTGAAATTATGACCTCCAGACCAGTTTGGCGATTCTCGTGCCATGCTTGGATGTCCGCAGATACCAAGCCGATTCTACGGCGAATTTCCCACAGGTTGTGAGAGGCTTCGTCCCCGAATCTTGTAATACTGCCTCCCCATGCTGGAATCAGATCCCCGGAGATCAATTTGAGCAACGTGCTCTTTCCCGAGCCGTTGCATCCTAACACCGCCCAGTTTTCGCCCTTCTTGATTTTCCAGTTAATACTTTGCAGAACCGGTTTGCCTTTGCGGAATACATCCGCGTTCTCGATCATAATCAATGGGTTACCGTTGGAGACTGCGGAATGTTCAGACATCCGAGAAGTAGACGGGCTGGTAGGCCCTTTTTCCTCCACGGCTCGGACCTTCACTCTCCGCCCGTTACCCACGATCTTGCCTTCATCCAGTTCGAGAACATGAGTTACTGCAGGAGGAAGGTCTTCTTTGACATGGGTAGAGCACAAGATCTGTGTCCCGTTTGCGGCCAGATCCTCTACCTTTTCCATTACCGTATTATGTGATTCCCTGTCCAAGCCCGTGGCGAGTTCGTCCAATATGAGCAGTGTCGGTTTATGGACTATTGCGCGGGCGATGAGGATTCTCTTTGCCTGCCCCAAGGACAGGCTTAGAAAATCTTTCTCGGTCAACTCCTCTATCCCCAATAAGGATATGACCTCTTTGGAGCGGGCTATTTCATCATCGTTCGGCTCCTGATGAAGATATGCGGTGTCAAAAAAGCCGGTCAGCACCACATCCAAGCCTTTGATATTCCATCCGTTCCTTTTGTAGCTGTCCAGAAGTTCAGGGGAAACTATCCCCGTTTTCTCGCGAAAACCTATTGGACTCTCCCGAACTGTGCCGTTGACGTGGAATAAACGGATACCGTAATTGGGGGACGGCCAGATGTCTCCTCTCACTAATTTCAGAAACGTGGTCTTGCCAACTCCGTTTCCTCCGAGGACAACCCAATTTTGGCCGGTGGAAAGCGTCCAGGTAATGTCGGACAGTATGTTTGTGCGGTCTCGAAATACGGAGACATTCCGCAATTCTACAAGTGCATGCAATGGATTGTCCATTCTTTATCGTTCTTGTTATAACAGTAGATGCCTGTGATTCTGAGTAACGCAATATCATGTTTCCTGAGAGGTCTGCAACCCGTCCACTGCGAGACTGGCGTACCGGCCGGAAGGTTAGCCTGCATTGAAAATCCAGTAACTCTAACTGAATTTCGGAATATTTTAAGAACGATGTTTACAGGCACAATCTGCCGGCGGATGCATTCGGATTGTCACATCTTGACTTCTTATGGAAAGCCATCATAATCAACACATTGACAGGAAACGGTAGTCCCGAAGAATGGGCATTTTTGGCTCATGGCCTGTCGTGAGACCTTATGGGTGGAAGTGCGCTCTAAACATAGGGTATAGGAAGATGTTTTGTTGATACTCTTGTGCTCGCCGAGCCGAGCCTGACCCCTCGACGAGGAGGATTTGTAGTGGGTTTTCCAACATCGCGACAAGCGGATCCGGAGACCGCGTCCTGTGAACCGGATACGGAGTTTCGGACTGTTAACAATTTTCAGCTTCTTCTCGGCGAGGCGATCAAAAAAGTCGAGGACCTTGGGGAAGAATTTCTTACTGATAAAGACAGACTTCTCGCCCTTCGGAATCGCTTTGAAGAAGGACGTTTTCACCTTGCCATATTGGGTCAATTCAAACGGGGTAAGAGTAGCTTGCTGAACGCCCTTCTGGGGCATGCCCTGTTACCGACATCTGTTGTTCCCTTGACCGCTATTCCTACGTTCGTGCAGTACGGACCCGATCTACGTATTTATGTGCGCTACCAGAATGGGAAACCTGCGGATGAGTTTGAGGGAAAGCCTGTAGAAGAGGCAGTCAAAATACTTGAGAGTTTTGTCACCGAAGAAGGTAACCCGAAGAATCGGCTGGGAGTCACGCAAGTCGATATCCTGCATCCCGCGCCGATTCTGCAACACGGGGTTGTTCTGATCGACACTCCTGGAATTGGTTCCACACTTACGCACAACACCGAAGCTACGCTCAATTTTCTTCCACAGTGCGATGCTGCCTTGTTCGTGGTATCAGCCGATCCGCCTCTTACGGAAGTGGAAGCTGAATTCCTCAAGGCTGTAAAATCCAAAGTCGCACGACTGTTTTTTATTTTCAATAAAATAGACTATTTAAGAGAATCAGAGAGGGAAGCGGCTCTGGGATTCTTTAAGAAAGTGCTCGCTGAGAAAATGGAGGCCGCGGACGATTACCCGATCTTCTCTGTCTCGACCCGCCTGGGATTGGATGCGAAACTACTTGAAGACTCTCAGTTATGGAACGAAAGCGGTCTTAAAGAAGTGGAAAACCACCTCGTGTGTTTTCTCGCCTCTGAAAAGCTAAATGCGCTTCGGGAGGCATTGAGCAGGAAAGCCGGAGACGTGCTGAGCGATGCGCTCATACGATTGAACCTCTCGATAAAATCATTGCGCATGCCACTTGAAGATCTCGAACAGCGGCTTGAGGTTTTCGCCGCTGAGCTCAAAAATGCCGATAGAGAGAGATCGGCAGCTCAAGACCTTCTGTCTGGAGACCTCAAGCGCTCTCTGGAGAGGCTGGAGAAGGATGCCGAAGAGCTTCGTAAGCTGTTTAGTGCCAAACTCGAACGAATACTTAAAGATTCGCTGGATGTCAGTAAGGATAACGACACATCCGAACAGGCGATCCTCGATGCTATGGCTAAAGAAGTCGTCTCCTTCTTCCAAACCGCTGCAGGAGAGGCGTCCAGCAAATTCAAGCTCCTTGTGACTGAGACTTTGAAGCCTCATCAGCAGAGAGCGGACGACTTGATCGATCGTGTGCGAAAAGCTGCTGTGCACCTCTTCGACATCTCGTATTATGCTCCCGACAGTTCAGAGGCTTTTGAAATGAAAAATAGGCCTTATTGGGTGCAGAGAAAACAGGTTCCATCTCTCCCGATAGTGATTCCCGAGGAAGAACTCGATAAGCTCCTGACCAAACTTCATTCCACACTTCATGCCAAGTTCCAGTCTAAACTCTTGACTAAGGTTCTGCCTGAAAACATGATGAAGGATCGTCAAAAGAAAAGATTGTACCGACAAATAGATATGTTGGTAAATCACAATGTCGAAAGTCTACGATGGGCGACCCTTCAGAATCTGAGGGATGCATTCCAGCGTTTCGGTTTGCTTCTCGACCAGCGCTTCCAGGACATTGTTGCGGCCACTCATGGAGCCATTCACGCGGCCTACGTCAAGCGGAAGGAGCATTCCACAGCGATCGCCGACGATGTATCCCGATTTGAGGCAGCAGCTACGGAGTTGACTGGCATTTGTGCCCAGCTTCAAGGGTGAGCATGAAGGCACAGGTGTTATGAGCTCTTCATTGCTATAGTGCCGTCAGTTTGCCTGGTACCATGCAACGCGTTTTCTTAGTACAGAACGAACTGATCATTTCCGATCGGCTGCCGACTCTATCCTTCTAAAGACTGAAAGAACTTTTAGCAAGCCTCGAAAGAATGGTTTTGCAAATCCGGTACAAATTGACGCTCATAATCCTGGCGAAGCTGCAAATACCATTTCGCCAATAATTTTATAAAACCGAGAGGTTCCGTAGAGATGCCGGCCCCTACCATCAGCCGGTAGTGGCCGTGCCTCCGTGCCGGCTAAATTGTGTTCATAAAAGCAAATAGGTATAAGACCGGATCATTAAGAATTCGGGGAAGAAATTCATAGAGACAACTGTGCGTGACGACTGATCCTTTCGGATATACGGAACTTTTAGCATGCCTTAATGTCTCGTTTTTCAGAGTACAAATTTAGGATAACGAGCATTTCAACCGCAAGGCATCTGCTATGAATCAAGTCGCTTTTATCGATGAATACAAGGTTAAAAGACACTCCTTTCAGGGATTGAGACTCCCGTATATTCTGGCTGCCGTTCTTCTCGTCACCTACCTGGGGGCTACCCGGAGTGTCGCTACACAGGAAATGTCTCCCAAAGCTATAGTGAAGCTGGCGGAGAAGGGAAACGCTCAGGCCCAATTCGACATGGGGGTCATCTGCTTGCAGGGCAAAGGAGTCTCCAAGAATCCGCAACTTGCATTTTCCTGGTTCAGTAAGGCGGCAGGACAGGGGCATGCCGCTGCTCAGTACGCTGTTGGCCGCATGTTTTATTATGGCCTGGGTGTGAAGCAGAATGCCGAAGAAGCATTGCTCTGGTTTCACCAGGCAGCGAAAAACGGGAATGCCGATGCTCAGTTTGCTCTTGGAATCATGTACCAATTCGGCAAGGAGGTGAAGAAAGATCTGAAAGAAGCGACCCGATGGTATCGTCTTGCAGCCCATTCAGGTTTAGCGGCAGCGCAATATGCCTTGGGAGCAATGTACAGTCTTGGTGACGGGTTAGCGAAAGACACTGTCGAGGGAATTAGATGGCTCCGAAAGGCTGCCGAGCAGAATTATCAGCCTGCCAGTCAGACGCTCGTGCTTATGGAATCTCGTGCCCCTGACATTGAAATCAAGATCAGGGCAATGCAGGCACAGATTTCGCTAGCTTTCTGAAATGATTCTCGGCTGGAAATATTGGAAGAGACAGTTCGCCGATGAAAACAACCGATTGAGCCGCGAGAGATACGAACTGATTCAGTATACGCGGCGAACGCGTTAGTGGTCCTTCACAAGAGAATGCAGTTCCTCAAGTCGATACACCACTAGTTTGAGTCTCTGGGACTGGCCGGGATAATTATAAATGCAACAGTTTTGATTCCGGATAGTCTGACGATTCCAGCTTCATTTCAATCGATACCGGACTGTTGCCTGATGCTGCGTGCCATTGCTGAGACATCCTCGTCACCGTAACCGTTGGAAATAATACCATTCTCCACTTGATCTACCAGAGCGGCCACAGGGAGGGTCACGCCGAGCTTTCGCGCGGTTTCAAGGGCTATTCTCAAGTCTTTCTGATGAAGCTTCACGCGAAAGCCCAGAGGATAGTTGTTATCAATCATGTTCTTCGATCTGTTCGTGAGTACCCAGGAGCCTGCGGCACCTCCGCTGATAGCTTGGATCACTTTTTCCATATCCAAACCTGCCTTGAGGCCCAGGACCATTCCCTCGGCAACGCTGAAGTAAACTCCGGCGATAATGGTTTGATTTATGGCTTTCGTAAGCTGTCCTGCACCTATTGCGCCCACATGGGTAACGGAAGTGCCCATAGACTTGAGGACGGGCAAGACCTTTTCCACGTCCTGGGGATCGCCGCCTGCCATAATGGCAAGAGTACCCTTTTCTGCCCCTTCAGAGCCTCCGGACACGGGCGCATCCACCATTCTTATTCCTTTTGTTTCCAGGGTCTGGGCAATCCTGCAAGTCGCCTCGGGACTAATGGTGGACATATCAATAACGATAGCACCCGTCTGGGCGCCGTGAATGACGCCATCGGTACCAAGTATCACATCTTCCACATCCGGAGTATCGCTGAGGCATGTCACGATCACTTCCGCGCTGCGTGCGGCATCTTTAGGCGAAGTCGCCCGCCTGGCACCATGGGTTGCCAATGGTTCTTCTTTGGCCGTTGTGCGGTTATAGACGGTTAAATCGTGGCCGGCCTTCAGTATGTTCGAAGCCATCGGGCCGCCCATTGTGCCCAGCCCTATGAAAGCTACTTTCACGAGATCTTCCTTTCGACAAAATTGGGGCACGATCTTCGCTGTCCTCAGTCAGACTCTTCGTGACCTCAATCTTCATTGTGAATCAGTCGTCGCTCCGGACTTAACTCTCCGTTCGCGTAATTTCCGATCGCATCTCTGAGGAAAGTGCTCAGGAAAATATCTCAGGATTTAGACAATTAGGAGGTCTTGTGCCCTCTATCAACATGGAAATCAGGTTCTCCGCCGCCAAGAGCCCCATTTTCGTTCGGGTTTCAGTGGAAGCGCTGGCGATATGAGGCAAGATGACCACATTATCCATGGAGATCAGCCCTTTTTCTATCGCCGGCTCGAACTCGAATACGTCCAGCCCTGCACCCGCGATTTGTCCCTGCTTCAATGCCTCGACGAGAGCTTTTTCGTCCAGGACTTCACCTCTGGAGGTATTGATAATATATGCGGAGCTCTTCATAAGTCCCAGCTCGGGACCGCTTACCAAGTGGTGTGTCTCCGGCGTGAGAGGCACGTGGAGAGAGACGAAATCCGATTGCGAGAAAAGATCGGACTTGCTTACGAACTTGGCTCCCACTTTTTGTTCCAACTCGGCGTCTGCCCTCACCGAATCGTGGTAGAGAATGTTCATATCAAAGCCTGCTGCTCGTTTGGACATGGCGAAACCAATGCGCCCAAATCCCATGAGTCCCAAGGTTTTGTGGTGTACGTCGGTTCCTAAGAACAGGAGCGGAGCCCAACCCTCGTATTTTCCAGCGCGAGCATAGGAGTCCGCGGGCACCACCTTGCGAGCTACGGCCAAAAGGAGAGCCATTGCCAGATCCGCTGTGGTGTCAGTGAGCACTCCAGGGGTGTTGGTGGCCGGTATCTTTCTCCTGGTGCACGCCGGAAGATCGATATTGTTATAACCGACTGCATAGTTGGCCACTATTTTCAGTTGAGGACCGGCTGCATCCAATACCTCGTCATCAATGCGGTCAGTCAGAAGCGGCAGAATACCGTCCTTTCCTTTCACACCAGCCAGTAGCTCCTCGCGGGTGAGCACCCTGTCATGCGGGTTGCACTCAACATTGAATTTGTCCGCCAGAACCTGCATAGCCCCTTCGGGTAAGCGTCTGGTCACGAATATAGTCGGAGTCATCGGACGATCCTTTTCTTCAATTTTGTATATTAAACCTGGCTCCAGGCCAGTTGCATGACCCGCTTTGCGTTCGCTATCACGAGAAGCGAATCCTGACCTTGCATGGGTTTGATTTCAAAACTTACCATAGGTCTTCTTTTTCCGTCCAGGAAACCTACCTGCACAAGTGTGCGGAGGAACGCCACCATCTCGGGAACACCATTGGCGCTACCCGGGGTTCCGAAAATCGGATGGTAGTCACCATAACCGGGTAGGTTCGGGTCCAGGACGGCATTTCCTAAATGAGCGGCGGCAAGAAACTCCTTCACCGGCTCCAATGCCTCCAGAGGCGATTCCCGAAGCAACGGTATATGGCTGAGGTCAACCAGCAATCCGAAGTTGTCGTGTTCACGGGAAACAGCCTCAGCTACCTTCCGGCAGAGAGCAGCCGGTCCAAGCAGGCAGCACTTATCAACATCGCAATCGAAAGCCTCTATGATTACGGTGGGGCCGTCCTGTTTCCTGGAATAATCGCATAACTCGCTCAAAGAAGCTATCAGAGCTTCGATAGCAGCCTCGCGTTTGTCTTCACCGGGATCTTTACCCGAAAGCACCACAAAACTTTGAGCACCCATGAAACAGGCTTCGTCCAGCAGCTCCTTCATTCTAGCGACAGCGTAGTCACGGCGATCTTTTTCCAGGGAATTCAGATCCAGTCCTTGGCTCAAAATTGCCGGGTGCGCTCCGAATCCTATATCAAGGGAGGCCAGTTGACATATGTCACGCACTCTTTGCCGCTGATGCTCGTCAGCGATATGGGTAATTTCGATAGCCGAGAAAAAAGGGTCCAGGGCTATCTGTTTCACCGTGTCTTCCCAGGGGCCTTCACCGCCGGCTAATTCCGGAAAGGCCATGAAATGTACTATGCCCATACGGAGGCAAGAATCTTGATTTTTTTCCATGATCACTACAGCTCCTGATCTAGGTATCCACTGGTCGGAATACCAGCACGGCAGCCATCACGACGTAAACCATTGCGTCTGAGGCTGAAGATGCAAGATATGCCGCGGTCAGAGAATGAACCATTCCCAAAGAAAATGCCGCAACAGCAGTTCCTTTGAGGTTACCCATGCCTCCTACGATGACTACGGCGAAGCAAAGAATAAGAATCTGAAAGCCCATATAAGGGTCCAACGTGCTGAGCGGAGCGTAGAGGACTCCTCCAAGAGCGGCCAGGGCGCTGCCCATCACAAACACTATGGCAAAGTGTTTCTCTACGTTGATTCCCAGGCTGCGAACCGCCTCTCGATCTTGAAGGCCCGCCACCACGATTTTTCCAACGAGGGTTTTCTTAAAGAACAACTGCAGACCGAAGAATATCAGCACTGACGTCCCGATGATGACTAACCGGAATACCGGCATTACCAGTGAGCCGGACGTCCAGAGCACACCGATAGGATCGATGATTGGCAGGGGGCTCGCCCCAAAGATCCATTTGAGCAGGTCGGCTCCTATCAGCAGAACGGCATACGTGGCTATGATGGCATAATCTATGGATTCGCCGTACAATCTCCTTATGACAAACCGTTCGATCACATAGCTCAAGGGAATTGAAACTACGACAGCAGCTAAAAGGCCCGCAAGAAAGCCTCCTCCCAACACGGTCACCACAGTGTATACTGCATAGGCGCCCACTGCGTAGATCAGGCCGTGAGCAAAATTGACGATACCCATTGCTCCGAAGGTCAGGGACAAACCTATCGATATTATGTAAAGGATTCCTCCTATAGTAAGTCCGAACAGAATCGATTGCACGAAATTGGTCATGGGTTGGACCGCTCCTTTTCCAAAGCTCCTCCGGACTTGCTTAGATAACCCCAGATCCCCTCTCTAAACCAAAAGACGAAGATCAATAGAGCGAATCCCAAGAACATTTCCCAGCGAACCACATATACGGCCAGATAGTTGCTTATGGTCATGAAAGCCGTTCCTCCCACTACAGCCCCGATAACGCTGCCGGCGCCTCCCATCAACGCAGCGAAGATCACCTCTACGTTTCGGGTAGGGGCTATGAGGCTGGTATTCGTGTAGGAAAGGTTAATGCTCATCAAAGCCCCGGCAAATGCCGCTATTGCTCCCGAAATAATAAAGGTGATGTACTTGTACAGGAAGGTATTGTACCCCAGGAATCTCACGCGAACCTCATTCTCCTTGATCGCCTTCAAGAGGCTTCCGTACGGTGAGCGGACCAGCAGCAGCATCAAGTAGACCACCAGGAGCAAGGAAACCAGGCAAAAGTAAAAGCGAAACGTGCTTTCGCCGAAATTGATGAATCCATACTTCTTGAAAAAAAGAGACAGTCCGTCCTCGCCGCCTGTCCATTTATGCCAGGGGCTTAATACCAGATAGGCTCCGACCTCGTTTAGAGCCAAATTGGAGAGAGCGAAAGCTGCGTGCGACGTCTTTACCACCAACGTGCCCAACAGCGCAGCTACAGTTGCTCCCAGGAGCACTCCGGCCAGGATGGATAGAAAAGGATCGGGATAGATATGATAGGCGAACATGCCGCACCCGTAAGCACCGGATCCGAAGTACAGCATGTGCCCGAAAGAAAGCTGTCCCATATGGCCGTATAACAGATCGAAAGCAATCACGAAAATGCAGAATATCATGAAGTCCGTAATCTTCGGCAATGAAGTGGCATAACCGTAGATCAGGAAGGCAAGAGCTATACAAATCAAGGTCAAGATCGGATTCTTTTCCACGCTGCGGAACATGCCGTACCTCAGAATCAGAGTTGGTCTTCATATGAAGAGGGGTTTTCGATGGTTTTCTTGTCCTCGATCTCGCGGGAAAAAACACCCTCCTTCATCACGTATACCCGGTCCGCCAATCGCGCTACCGTAGAAAGGTTCTGTTCAACTACGACCATGGTGATCCGTTTCTTCATTTTCAAAAGGATGTCTATGATTTCGCCAATGATGATAGCCGCCAGGCCTTCTGTGGGTTCATCTACAAGCAGCAACTGGGGGTCGCCCACGAGCGCCCTTCCTATCAAAAGTATCTGTCGTTCTCCGCCCGAGAGTCCCTTGGCCTTGGAGTTGAGAAGGGTTCCCATCTTGGGGTGTATGGCTATCACCTTTGCTACGGCCTCGTCGAGGCTCTGGCCTGATGCGTAGGCGGCGAGTTCCAGGTTCTCCCGTACGGTCAGTTCGCTAAAGACTCTCTTATCCTGATAGACGTATTTTATGCCCATGCGAGCCACCTGCTCCAAGGGCATTCCATCTATTCTCTCGCCTCTGAACTCGACTGTGCCCCTTGCCGGGGACATGAATCCCCCGATAGTCTTCAACAAAGTGGTCTTGCCCGCTCCGTTGCGCCCCACAACACACACAAGTTCGCCTTCGTTCAAACGCAGCGACACGTCGTGCAGAACTTGAGCGTGTCCGTAACAGACGTCGAGGTTCTCAACGGTTAGTAGCATTTCATCTCTTCCTTACCCCAATAGCACGCGGACACCTCGGGATCGCAGATGACCTGCTGCGGATCACCCTGGCAAATCAGTCTGCCCTCATTGATTACGCAGAGCGTGTCCACAAGGTCCATCAATTTTGAAATCTTGTGCTCGATTATGACGATGGCGAACTGCCCTTTTATGCGGTTTATGACCTTGCTGATATGGGCTATATCCACCAGGCTGAGACCGGCAAAGGGTTCGTCCAAAAGCAAAACCTGTGGTTGCAATGAAAGGGCAAGAGCTATCTCCAACTCTCGCTTTTCGCCATACGACATATCTGAGGTCTTGATCTTTCCTTTTTCAGCGATGCCCAACACGTCCAGAGCTTGCAGGCATTCGTCTTCCAGCGCCCGGTGATGCACATTTTTGAAAAAGAATCGGAACTTGGAGCTATAGTCCCGACCATGACGAACCCGGGCCAACATCATGTTCTCAAGGACCGTCATGGAATCGAAAACCGAGACCAACTGGAAGGTTCGCGCGATCCCCAGAATAACTCGCTCATCGGAGCGCATACGGGTGATGTCTCGGCCCTGGTATATCACTCGGCCTTTTTGGGGTCGGTAGAATCCTGTAAGCAGATTGAAGAATGTAGACTTACCTGCTCCGTTCGGGCCCATAATGCCCGCGGTTTGACCCGGGAATACTTCATATGTAATGTCATTGACTGCGACCAGGCCGTCAAAGCTCTTGATCACCCCCGTGGTCGATAGGATCGGTTGCTCCATATTCAAGCCCTATTTGGTCATGGAGGAGAGAAGGCCTCTCCTCTCTCTAAGCCGATAGATTAATAGCCTTCACTCTTAAGGGATGGCAGATAATCGTCCCCTGTGTAGGCGCCGATTACTTTCACCAGATCCCATTTACTCTTACGCTCGCTGGGTCCTTTACCGACCACCACGAAGGCTCCGTATTTGAAAACAGGTTGGTGATCCTCACGCCATGTGCCGGGTCCTTTCATCGAGGCGAATTCAGGTTTCTTCATGATGGCTTCGGCGATTTTCTTCGGATCGGTGGATTGGGCTAGTTCAATTCCCCGCACAAGTTCTTTGCATGCTACATAAGTCATACCGGCGTAGGGGTCGGGTGGTTCGCCATACATCTTTTCGTATTGGTCCACAAAGGTCTTGCCTGCCTTGAAGACTTCCGCATCTTGAAATCCCTCAAGATTCCAATACCACGACATCAGAGAGTAAACTCCCTCCAGAGCTTCCGCCGGAACGCCGCTGCCGAAGACGTTCGTCATCCAGTTGAACCAAATTTTGGTTTTGTTTTTTAAGCCCAATTCGTGGGCCTGCTTGAGGACAGAAATGGCGCCCGTGCCCCACTGAGCCATCATACAGACGTCAGGTTTCGCTTCCGCGATCTTCTGAATATAAGGAGTGTAGTCAGCCGTCTGGACAGGGGCTTCGTCGTAGATAACTTCAATCTTGTACTTCTCAAAAGCCGCCTTGGCTCCCGCATATTGGTCGCGTCCAAAAGCGTAAGCCGGAGCTAAAAAGTAGACTTTCTTGGGTTTCAGATTATTCGCAATATATGCTGCGCCGGAATATCCGATGGAGTAAGCGCTTCCGTGAATGCCGAAAGTCGTAGGAGCGAGTTCCTTTTTTTCGAACATTTCGATTGGGGCTACACATGTGGTTATGTACAGCAGAGGCTCGTTGACGACCTGATTGTTCAGCGCCTTGGCAATGCCGGCAAAGGTCGAGCCTATCAGGCCGACTACCTTATCTTCGTTGCGTAGCTCTTTGAAGCGACGGACAGCCACATCACCCTTGGTCTCGTCATCTCTCACCACGGCCTCAACGGGAATCTGCTTGTCTCCAATCTTCACCCCACCAGCAGCGTTGATCTCTTTGATGGCCATCTCGGCGCCTTTGCTTTGCACCGGTCCGATCGGCGAAGCCGGGCCGGTAAGTCCGAACATAAGGCCAACCTTGATCTTGTCGGGAGTCTGAGCAAATCCCTGGGTCATGGTCCCCAAACTCAACAAAACCAACGTCAGGCAAACAAATAAAATACCGCCTTTGGTCTTCATCATCGTCCCTCCTTGTCGTTTAGCACCTTTGAGCAGGTAGTGTATCCCTTCGTCTTGCTCTCCGATTATCTTCTGCTTATATGGCCACTCTGTGGCGAACACGGCTCTTTGACACAGAGTCAGGTGTCATTTGTTCGGCGCACCGCCTGCCTCCCTGATAGCCCAGAAGACTTTTTCCGGGTCCGCCGGCAAGGAACGTACCCTCCCACCGCACGCGTTGCAGATCGCATTCAAGATTGCTGGTGTTGCCGGTATATTGGGCATTTCACCGATTCCTTTGGCCCCGTACGGACCAAACTGGTTGGGCATCTCCAGAATGATCGGGTTAATATCAGGGACGTCCAGGGTAGTAGGTATCAGATAGTTTTGGAGGTTGGTGTTTTGGATGACACCTTCCCGGATGACCACTTCCTCCATTAACGCGTAGCCGAGCCCCATTGCCACACCACCTTCGATCTGGCCCTCCAGAGCCCGTGGGTTGATAGCTTTGCCCACATCGAAGGCTGCGACGTAGTATTCGACCTCCACCTCGCCGGTCTCTACGTCCACTGCTACCTGAGCCATATGAGTGGAATACGTGTAAACAAAATAGGGATTGCCCTGACCGGTCTCGGGATCCAGGCTCGCGGCCGGTGGAGTCCACCACCCCTGACCGACAAGTCTTCTGCCGGTGGCCATGCAACGGCCAGCTACCTTGCTGAATTCCACCGATGAAAAAGGATTGTCTCGATCGAACACCTTGCGGTCCCGAAACTCCACTTGCTCCGGAGCAACTCCGAGGATTTCCGCGGCGGCTTCGGTCAACGATTGTTTTACCTGGCGAGCGGCTTGTATGATGGCATTTCCCATCAGTGTAGTGGAACGACTGCCAACGGTCGGGCCGGATTCCGGAACCAGGTCGGTGTCGGGCTGGACCAATCGAACATCTTCGAGGCGAACTCCCAATTCTTCAGCGCAGATCTGGGGTAACACGGTGAATGCTCCCTGCCCCATTTCCGTAATTCCGGTATAAAGGAGCACGGAACCGTCCTCATGCACGTACACATTTGCCCCGCAGGCATCGCCACCCGTGCCGATGCTCGTGCGGTACCATCCCATGCCGACGCCCACTCCGCGACGCTTACTCCGCTCTTTGTCAATGTACCCGGTTTCACTGAAGCGCCGATCCCACTCAAATGCTTTGGCACAAGCCTCCAGGGTTTCCCTTAGTCCCACACTCTGATCCAACACCTGACCGGTAGCCGTTTCCGATCCCAGTTGAAAGGCGTTCTTACGTCGGATCTCCACGGGACTGATCCCCAGCTCGGCAGCCAGTTCGTCCATTATTTGTTCATGAGCGATGTGTACCTGAGGGGCGCCGAACCCTCGCATTGCCCCTCCGTATGGATGGTTCGTGTAACAAAGATAAGCGTCAACCTTGACATTGGGAATTACGTATGGTCCTGCCATCATGACCATGGAATGTACGTGAGAACCACCAGCCGGGGGAATTTTCGGACCAAGCGATGCGTAGGCTCCCTGTTCATCGTAGATCACCCCCTGGAAGGCGACCAAAGTACCATCTTTCATGGCGCCGATTCGGACTTCCATAATCATCGGATGCCGTTTGGCTGTCTGTATGGTGACTTCCTCTCGTTCCAGGGCCATACGTACTGGCATCCCGGTATGTTGGGCCAGGACCGCGGCGCGGCAGCCCAAATCGATGGGAGAGTCCTCTTTGCCTCCAAAGCCGCCACCCATGTGGATCTGGCGACAACGAACCTTGTTTATGGGCAAACCTACCACAGGAGCTACGTTACGGCGTACGGTGAAAGGTGCCTGCATAGGACCCTCCACCAGCATCGTGCCGTCCCTTTGGGGGATTGCCATGGCCACGTCAGGCTCCATGTACGCGTGTTCCAGGAAAGGAACCTCATAAGTGCGTTCCAGAATCACGTCAGCCCGCTCAAAGCCCTTATCCACATCGCCTTTTCGCAGCTTGTCATAAGAAAGCAGGTTGCCCCCTTCGTGAATCTTGGGTGCATCTTCCTTCATGGCATCGCGTGGATCGAACACCGCAGGCAGGGGCTCATAATCCACCTCTATTAAAGCAAGAGCCTCATGGGCGATCTTTTCCGTTTCAGCCGCTACCAGGGCCACGCCATCGCCTATAAAACGCACTTTGTCGCTACAGATGACCGGCTGGTCCGGGATGATGGCACCGAACCCATTGCGACCCCGCACATCTTTAGCGGTTAGCACCGCTGCCACGCCTTCCAATGCCTCAGCTTTCGTGGTGTCAATCGCCTTGATAAGGGCGTGGGGATGCGGGCTGCGAAGAATCTTTCCGTGTAAAAAACCTTCTTGGGAATAATCAGCCCCAAACCTGAGTTTGCCGGTTACTTTCAGCGGATCGTCAGTCCGGTTCAGGGATTGTCCCGCTACTGTCAACTCGGCCTCTTTGAATTTTATAAATGGTAAGAAATCGGTCTTTTCTTTGACGAGGACCTGAACTTTTCTTTTGTCATCGTGCTTGTCGGACATAGCTCCTGCCTCATGTGGAAGGGATCGGTCAGATCGAATCCGGTCTTAAGACTGATTGGCTGCTGCTGCAGCCTTGACGGCTTCCACGATTTTCCTGTAGCCGGTGCAGCGACAAAGGACTCCGGATAGAGCCTTTCTTATCTCGTGCTCGTCAGGATTCGGGTTGTTACTCAGAAGGGCGGCTGCATTCATTATCATCCCGGGTGTACAGAAACCGCATTGGGCAGCTCCGGCATCCATGAATGCCTCTTGCAAGGGATGCAAAGAACCGTCCGGTTTACGCAAACCCTCGATAGTGGTGACTTCCCTCCCCTGGACTTTGATCGCCGGCATCAAGCATGAACTATATGCTTTTCCATCGACCAGTACCGTGCAGGCACCGCATTCACCCTCGCGACACCCAGCTTTGGTTCCCGTAAGGCCCAATTTTTCTCTGACGAGATCAATCAGTAAGGTCGACGCCTCAACCGCCACCTCAACCGCTTCGCCGTTAAGCTTGAAGGAAATATTTAGACTCATCATTAACCTCTCTTACAGAACGCATCCCGCATCTTCCAGTGCTCTGCGAAGTCCCCGTTTCACCAATACCTTGACCATCTCCTGACGGTAGTCACAAGACCCCCTTAGAAGACTGTCTCGAGGAGAGCAGTAGGCATATGCCCTTTCAGCAGCTTCATGCAATGTCTCAAGTGTTGCAGGTTTTCCTTTGACTACATCTTCCACGAGTCTGGAACGGAATGGAGTGGGCGCGACCGGCCCCAATGCAATAGCTGCTTCGGTAATGGCATTTTTTGCATCGTCCACAGTGACTACTACAGAACACACCAGCATCGGAAGTGACAATGCTTTACGCTTGCTCAGTCGTAACGAGCACCCACCCTGGTTAGATCCCAGGGCTTTGAACTCGATGCGTGTCAGGATCTCGCGAGTTGGGTCAACGACGGTCTTTCCCACGTCCAGAAAGAAATCCGAGAGGGGTACTGTGCGCTCTCCATCTGTGGAAACAACCGCCACTCGGGCATCCAGCGCCAACAAAGGTATACTGGCATCGGCTGCCGGCTGGCCGCTGACGAGATTTCCTGCCACTGTAGCTATGGTGCGTATCTGAGGTGAGCCAACCGCACCACAGGCAGTCGCCAAAAGGCCCGCTTTCTCTCTGACCAGAGCAGAAGCCTCTGTTTGAGCATGGGTAACCAGCGCACCAAGGACTATATTATCTCCCTGCTGCTCGATTAGTCCCAATCCCGGAACTCTCCCAATGTCCACGAGAGCGTCCACAGTGTAGTCGCAGCGGCGCAACGCCACGATGACGTCGGTACCTCCAGCAATAATCCGAGCACGCCCCTTATATTCTCTCAACATTTGAAGGGCTTGGGACAGAGTCTCAGGAAGCAGGTAATCCTTCAGAGAAATGTCCCGGCGCCAATGTAACTCCTCAAAGGCTTGAGGCATGTTCCAACCTCCTCCTAAGTTCGTGAGGATAAAAGTTTCACGGTTATTCGGATCGGATAAAGATGTTTCGGTCCAAGTTGAGTTGTACTGTGACTTGGATTTTGAATGCGTTATCAACAGGCATTGAACTCTGTTGTCGAGCTACGCCATTAAGATCTCTCCACGTCTTTGCCGTCGGTCTCGTCAGGGTTAGCGCAACAGGTTCTTCTCACGGACTCCCGGCGCTCCCTCTGCAACTCTTCAAGAGAGTTTTCAACCTCGCACACGTGATCGTGCATTCGGCTGGCAGCAAGCTCAGGTTCGCGAGTGCGCAGAGCTTCCAGAATCTGCTGATGGGCAGTAAACAATCTTTCCTGGAAGTCATCACCCGGCCTGAGACGATTCTTGGATTCCGCCAACCCGCTGTTGACAAAGTCTTGGATGAGCATGAACACGGGATTTCCGCTCGCCCTGGCGATTGTGCGATGAAACGCTATCTCTTGTTCGTATGTGGACTCGCCACGTGCCATGGACTCCAGACAACACCCCTGAGTGGCCGCTAAATCGTCCAGGTCCTCGGGAGTCATTCGCTCGGCCGCCAGTCGGGCCAAATGAGGCTCAAAAACCTTTCGCACCTCTGAAAGATCCCGTATGGAAACATTCTGAAAATAAAGAAAATTTGATATGGACTCCCGGGCCGTCTTCAGGTCGACTTCGAGCACCACTGCGCCGCCACATGCCCCCTTTCGCACCTCAATAAACCCCATTACTTCAAGGGCTCTCATAGCTTCGCGCAACGTATGCTTGCTTACTCCAAAATCGCCGACCAGTTCCTTTTCGGGAGGAAGCCTGTCGCCCGGATTAAGTGTGCCACTGAGAATGGCATCCCGAATCTGGGAGATGATGTCCAACGAGATTTTGTTCTGCTGAACTTCTCGAAACACAGTGAGAATCCTCTGTTTTTCGTTCTGAAAGATCGACAGGACGATTACTTTTTCTACACGTGCACGAGACAACCGTCAAGGAGAAAATTCAAATATTTGGATAATTCCTAACATCCTATTACTTACCCGAAATATGCTCTAACAATACCTTATAGACAGGATTATGGCCTCGCGACGGCAATCGAAGATAGGGCGGAAGAAAACATCTCCGTCTTGGGTCCAAGTAATTTCATGCGGGCTTTTTTTCGACAGAAATCTAGTTCAAGAGCGGTTAAGAAAGGCTTCCGTCGAAAAACATATAGTCTTGATGAGGTTGAAAGCTATTCGGTAGGTCCGATCGTCGCTCTGCGTCTCCCCGGAACCGGCCCGCCTCGGATTGAATTCCATCACGTCCATTCCGGCCAGAGTGACATCCTGATCCAACAGTTTTCTCAGAGATTTTGCTATCTTGTATATTTGGTTTTCATTTATTCCCTGATAGTTTTGGAACCTGACGCCTCCAAGGGCATTCCGTGCGCCGATGTCCATATCTATGGAAAAATAGACGTATGGTGTTTTTACTCGACGAACCAAATTATTCAGTGCAGCGGGTCCGAGAGATAAGTCTTTCTTTGTTAATATCTTAACCCCGTTTCTTTTAAGGGCGGCGTAACAGTCCACATAGTTCTTTATCCTGTCATCTTTGATCCGAAAAGCGCGCTTGGGAGGATAATCACTTACTCCAACGAGATAGAGATTTTCCGGATCGACCACGCCGTCTTCCAGAAGATACTGGAGAAACGAGCTGGCATTGTATGAATCTGGGCGATTTCGGAGGAACGGATCATTGGGATCATGTACGGAATCGGGGTTTGTCGCCATGTCATACTGGATAGCCCCTGACATCACCGATGAGGGCAACGAGTCCACATGACTATCGACGACGATCAGGGAAATGTCCGCGGGTCTGTAAAATGAAACTGACGAAGCGAACACCCCGCCGGTCAGAGAATGGTCAACACCAATCATACAAGGAATATTGGGAAAGATGTATTCTTCTGCTAACTTACCGGCCGCTTGCGCAAAATCACGACAGCCATTCCCATCTATGAAGTAGATGAGGCTATCCAGAGTAATATTTTCTCTTGCGATTATTGGAGGTATTGGACCGAGCCATGGAGGGACATCGATAACGCCCCTTTCCTCCCACGTCTCCGGGGGCAGTTCCTGACGAACAAGTCTCATGATTTCGGAATAAGGGTCGCCCTTCTGCGGATCTGTCCCGCTGAGACGAATTTTTTCCTGAATCGATTCATCTCTTTCGTCAGGATCCAACGCACACCCAAAAAAGACCGGACGCCTGTCTGACACTGTCATTGGCTGCTAGCACACCGATAGAAAATCCGTCCCAATCCCTCCAAGGCAAAAGGCGGGAAGGATTGGAACGGAGAGTATAGATTATTTGCGATGAAAATTGTCTCTTGCTTTCTTCATCTGGAGTAAGTTTTCTAAAGGAGATCGAGGAGCAATACCACATCCGGGGGTAAGAAAATCCGTGCCATTTTCGAGAGCCGCAATTGCTTCTTGATAGCACTCTTCCGGTTTGCCCATGAAAAGCGTTGTCGCGGTCGCAACGTTTCCGAAAACTTTGACACCCTTGGGACCGGCAATTTCCACTGCCTTCTTCATGTCAGCTTTTTCCTCGATGCTGATCCCCGCAACACCCGAATCGCACATGAGGCCTATAATAGAATCGGTGTTTCCGCAAATATGCAATACCAGAGGTCCCTTGGATTTGCTGACGACCTCTTTCATAAGGGGAAGCATGAACTTTGCCCACGACCTTCCACTCATGACTGCCGGGCCCGAAGTCGGTTCCGCCAGCACGTAGTAATCAGCTCCGTTATCAAAGGCAAAATTGATTGCGTCAATTGCAGCCTGTGTAGTGACTTCCAGAACTTTAACGACATCATTGGGTCTCTTAATCGTCCACTTCATGAACTCTTCCGCTCCGACGAGGTTCGCTGCGGCAGTAAAAGGGCCCTCGCTCTCGCCAAACATAGCGAGTTCATCACCAATCTTGTCTTTGAGCATCTGGAAATGTTGTTTATACATGGGGAAACGGCCCCTTTGCAGAAAATCGGAAGGATAATCGAGTCCTTCGAGACTTTCGGCAAAAGGGTGTTCCTTGATAGAGTACTGCCGGTCAATTTCGGTAGGACCAAGGGTACATCCGAGAGCTTCGCTGATGGCCGTGATATCCCAGCCCATGGCTTTGATCCACTCGAACCCTGCATACCGGTGTCCTGCTAGGGCGAGTTCCGTCATTGCCACGGGGTCCGTATCTGCAAGCGGCCTCTGATAGCCGCACTTTTCCATCAGATCTACTACTCCGTAGGTAGTCGTGCAGCCGTAGAGAGTTTCATCGCTACCAGAACCCAAAAGGCGATTCATGAATTTTTCTTTGAGCGTCATGTTAGCAATCTCCAATCATCTGAAATAAGCATGCATTAGACAGATAGGATGTCTCTAGCAGGGCAGAGGACCAACCACTAACGTGGTCCATTCGCCATCCCCTGGCCCTGTTAACCTAGAGCTTATCCCAAAACCATCACTGGGTGATGAATGCAAATCCCGCAAGGTTTCTTTATCTATGCTTTTTTCTGAAGCACTTTGCTGTCTGCTGTAAAGTACATCGCTACTGCGCCAATCCCGAGCGCGATAATACATGCTATGAAAGAAGCCTGATACGCACCTACCGGGAATTTGTCTCCGATCTTTCCGTAAGAATCCAAGACCATCCCCATTACAGCCTGGAAAAGCGCTCCGCCAATAAAATACCAGATGTTGAGCATACCGTTCGCGGTAGCAATGAAACTGTGCGGCTGTCCCTCGGCAATGTGGGCATAGTTGGGAACGTAAGCTCCGGAGAAGAAACCCATGACGAAAAGAAGCGGATAAAACATGCCTACCGGAATCTTATCAGGCCAAAATACCAGAGGTACCCAAGTCAGGGCATAAATGATGATACCATAGAATGAAGCATTCCTTCGGGATTTCAGAACCCGATCGGAGAAGTACCCAAAAGCAAAGCAACCAACTGCCATGCCGATGGGCCACAACATCAATATATTAGCTGCTTGCTGTTTTGGAAGTCCGTACGTCTGCTGCAGAAACGGGATGCACCATAGACCCTGGAAGCCCATTACGGTTCCATAGATCACAAATGCGTAGATGGCTATTAGCCAATAGTTCTTCATCCCGAACAGCCTTTTTACGTTTTCGCCAAAAGTGACTTTTTGAGTGGACTGAACGGAATAATAATCCACTCCGTCTATCTCCGAAACTGTGGGTAAATTCTTGTCGCTTGGCTTATTTCTCAGGATGATATAATTCAAGATAGCAACAATAAACATGAATGCTCCGAGCCAGTAGAAGGACGCCCTCCAACCAACGATGCCAACGAGGAAAGCCAGAGGAGCAGCGGCTAGCACTGCACCGGCGTTACCCACCGTGAGCATAACACCCGTAAGCGTGGCGAATTCCTTGGGTCGAAACCAGTTGGCCAAAATTCTCATACAGGGAATCCACACGACCGCGACACCGACTCCCATGAGGAAACGGCCGAAGATAATCCATCCGAAAGTGTAGGCCAAGCCGAAAAGCGCTGTACCGATGGCCGCTATGATAAAGAAGACGGTCACTGAAATCCTTGGGCCAAAGCGATCCGATAAAATACCCGATGGGATCTGCATTGCAGCATAAGGATAGAAATACATTGACGACAAAATTCCCAGGCTTGTAGCCGTCAAGCCGAACTCTTTCATGAGTTCCGGCGCTATTACTGCGGGGGCCACGCGATCGAAGTAAACAAAGATATAGGTCAGTAACAGCATTCCATAGCAGATCCACCTGTATTTGAGCATCTGCGCAGCCAAATCAGAAGACTGGATACTCCCAGCAACCGTCTGAACGTTTGATTGACTCATGGTATCACCTTTCATTTACCAGACCGAGACATGTTAGAGATAACCTTCTGACCCTTTGGAGCCATGATGGCCGTCCACGATCTCTCAGAGCCGAACTATTCCTCCTGAAAAACCCAAGCCAAAATCCCTCAATGAACTTACTGATAGTAAGATGCAATCGGTCGACACCGACGTAGCATTATCAAAACCAATAACGCTGGGCTGCAAACTGATACGGCACTTGTCTTGCAAGCGACGGCACCGCATCTTAATGGGAATTCAGACAGTTCTGTTCGCTCTATTCTATAGAATCAATTACCTCCTTTCCTGATTCAATAGGCTATCAAACTGAGACTTGGCTTATGGTTGCCGAGCACCAAGCCTCAGTTTTTTTAAGGTGCAGCTCAGTCGTCATTACTTCCGACAAGTACTTGATCCACCAGCTCTGTCAGATCGTGGACTTTGATTTGAGAGCTGATTCTCTTTGCGCCTTCGTTAAGATTGAAATGGCAGAAGGGACAGATAGATACAATCCTTTCGGCTCCAGTATCCATTCCTTCCTGGATTCTCAGACTGGCGTTCTTTTTCGCCCAATCTCCAAAACCTGTCATCACGCCTCCTCCTCCACCGCAGCAGAATGAGTTGGCCCGATTCCGTTTCATTTCCAGAAATTCAACTCCAGGAATGGCCTTCAAGAGATCTCGGGGTTGTTCGTAAAGACACTCGCTCTGATCCACGTCCAGATAGGCTCCTTTCCAGAGCTCCTTACCTTCGTGGTCGATGATAAACTTGTTCAAATGCCTGCCAGTGTGGCAAGGATCATGATAGGTGACTTTCCAGGGAAGTTCCCCTTTGAATTTAAGCTTTCCTTCTTTATAGATGCGATTGAGATAGTCAGCCGTGTGTACGACTTCAATACCTTCCATTACCTCGTCGTATGTAGAAGACAGTGAATAGTCCTTCTTGATGGCCCGATAACAACCGGCGCAGGAGCTGATGACCGTTTTGACTCCGCGTTCGTCACGCAACCACTTGAAGGTCTCCAAATTCTTTGTCGCTACTCTCTTGAACTCTTCGGCGTCCCCCACTCGCATTGCCGTAGAACCGCAGCATATCTCGTTCTCACCCAGGATTCCGAAATCCATCCCAAGTTTTTGGAAAATTGACGCCGTGGCAGTGGGGACAGCTCTCGCCGCTGTATTAAACGCCCCGGTGCATCCAACGAAGAAAAGCACCGGCGCAGGTTCCTTATGCAAATCCTTGATGGGTTTACCAGCCTTCTTGAACGGACGAGTCCAATCTGTCCTTACTCGCCGCGGGCCCTGGTACGGATTATTGTAGTTCTTCATAGACTGCAGGAGGTTTTTGTGAAGGGGCATCGGCCCCACGCCATCTTCCACAGCCTTGCGCCTCATCGCCTCTATGATTTCCGGGATGAAAGGCTTGTGATCAAGCTGGCACTGGTTTTGACAACCAGCGCAAATGGTGCATTTGTAAATGGATTCAAGAAGTTCATCGTCCCAGGGAAGCTCGCCGCTCAGGATGCCTCGAGCGAAGGCGATCTTCCCTTTGGAAGCCATGAGGCCTTCGAATCCAAATTCTGTCCCCGCAGGGCATATCTCGCCAAAGGTTGGTGGTGGACCGTAGTCATACGCTATCTTACAGGTACCGCATGCGGTGCACCTCCAGATTTTATCCTCTAGCTCTTTCAGGTCCGCAATCTTCCAGTCCATTGTTCCTCACAGTCAAAATCTGAATTTTTTGAGTGCTTATATGCCGAGTTTGCCTGGATTCATGATGTCGTTCGGATCCAGGAATTTTTTCACTCTTCTCAAAAGATCCAGATATCCGGGACTGGCTCGCTGATTAATTTCAGTTGCAAAGTCGATCGGCGGTTTATAAGGAATGCCGCCGGCGTCCAAATCAACCTTGAGGCACTCAACGATTGCGTGTCTTGCGTTTTCAGTCTCTTCAGCGCTCTGTTTGTTAAAAGGAATCATAGCTCTGAGCATTCCGTAGTGAACGCCCCGATACATGCTCATGCGGACGGAAGGTGACAGATTGTGGCCGATGAGGATCTCTTTCCACTTATTGTAGACAGGTGCCCAGACTTTCGCGGGAGTAAAGGTCCCCGGCCATGAAATTCCAGCCCCACCCTGCTTGCAGTAATTCTTGGTAGAACCCACAACCTGACTGGGCAATTGTGTTCTTCCCTTTAATGCCTCTTCCGGATAAACCGTTTGCTTGATGGAAGTATTCTTCTTCTGCTCTTCTTCAAGAACTGTCTCCCAAATTTCGGTCCTGGCCTCTCTTTCCTTTTCAGTCCATGAGGTCGTGGTCGCAAAGCTGAACCACTCTGGAGCGCCATCGGGCTTGGGCTTGAAGGGATAAGGGATGGGAACCTGGGCAAGCCACCAGGAAACTGCTGTAAGATCGTCACAGATTTCGTAGTTGCTCAAATTCAGCATGTAGGAATACATGTCCTCAACATTGTCACATGATACGGTAAAGACTTTCAGAAGAGGCGGGATCGGATGAACGCTGATGCCGATCTTTGTGACGACACCGGAAGATCCCAGCCATCCCTTGAAGAGACCATCGAGTTGAGGAAGCGGCAGACAACTATGCCATGCATCGTGCCTGATGGCGCACGATCCCACCCTCACGAGCTCACCGGTAGGCAAAACGACTTCCATGCTCGTGATTTCCTGGCTATTCAACCCATACCTCGCGTTCAACCCACCAATTCCATGAGAAACAGCGCAAGACAGGACCGAAGCCGAAGGAGGCCCGACCGGCCATCCGAATCTCAATTTGTGCTGGTACAAAGCGTCCGCCAGTTTTGCGTGGGATACTCCGGGTTCGATCACAGCGACATGTGCTTCTGGATCTATGTCGACAATCTTATTCATCTTCTTCAGGTCCAGAAGAATACCCCCGCGTTCGGGAATCGTAAGACCGCCGATATTTGTGCCCGCAGTGTAGGGAATCACGGGGATCTTCTCTTTGTTGGCAAACCGGAGAAGTCCCTGGATCTGCTCAACCGTCTCAGCCATGACCACATAGTCGGGCAGCTTGGGTTTTACAAAACTAAGGTCGTACGAGTAAGCATAACGAATGTGTCTTGCCGCGGTACAGTTTGACTCGCCGACGATCTTTCTCAGTTCCCTGAGCACAGAGTCGACATTTCCGACATCCGCTGCGGCGAAAACTTGTTCGTTCTGTGGACTGCTCAACTCAGACATTTAGACCTCCTTCCTGAATTCTTGAAAAGGGGAACAGCCAAGCCTATGTGCCGGGATGCTAATCTCATCGCTCACTGTTTCGGAGGAAGGAGGAACGCTCTCTTCCTGTATGTAGGGACTCTCGACTTTGAAGACTAACCGCCGGCTTTGGTTCCGGCGGAGGCTGTCACAATTAGTGTGGACACTCGGCAGTATGCCGAGCTATTTCTTGTCATCGTCCGAGGGCAAAGAGGTGATAGTGCCGTCCCACGTATCAACCTTTTTGGAGATCTGTGCCCCCTCCTTGAACCACGTAGAAGTGACGTTCTTCACTTCAGTATAGAAACGTATCCCGTCTTTTCCCATCACGTGAAGATCGCCAAAAAACGAGTTCTTGTGGCCGGTAAAGCCGAAGATTCCTACAGGCACGGGAATGCCGACGTTGATTCCCACCATTCCGGCATGAGTCTTATAGGCAAAATCTCTGGCATAGTGTCCGTTCTGCGTATAGATTACCGACCCGTTGGCAAATTCGTTGGCGTTCATGACCGACAGACCTTCTTCGTAATTCTTCACGCGCTTGACGCACAGTACAGGGCCGAAGATTTCCTGATCGCCGCATGTCATTCCTGGTTTGACGTGGTCGAGAATCGTGGGTCCGATAAAGAATCCATCCGTGCACTCCGGCGGAACACTCGGATTTCGTCCATCGAGTACGAGTTCGGCTCCCTCTTGAACGCCCCTCTCTATCCAGTCAGCGACAAACCTTAAATGACCTGCATTCACCACAGGACCCAATTCGGTAGATTTATCGTAAGCGGCTCCTATTTTTCTCTGTTTGGCAAGATTCTTCAGCTCTGCGACCAGCTCGTCAGCTATCGCATCTTCCACGCAGATAACGGGCAATGCCATGCAACGTTCTCCGGCGCAGCCGCAGAATGCGTTAATGATGCCGTTTGCGGTTCGGTCGAGTTTGCAGTCACGCAGAACAAGAGCGTGATTTTTTGCTTCGGTTAATGCCTGGACACGTTTTCCGTTGGCCGCGGCGGTCGCATATATATGTCGACCGACTTTCGTGGAACCTACGAACGACACTCCCACTATGTCAGGATGTCTCAAGAGAATCTCGGCCTCATTCCTCCCGGCAGTCACGATATTAATGACGCCTTTAGGCAGTCCGGCCTCATGCCAGAGCTCAAGAATGCGCATCGCCGACTGGGGTACAAAACTTGCCGCTTTCAAGACCATCGTATTCCCCGTGGCTACACAGAGAGGCGCCATCCAACCATGAGGTATCATTGCGGGAAAATTCCACGGGGGAATACCGGCAAACACTCCCAAAGGATGATGATACAAGACCGTATCGTATCCGGAGGATATATTCATTACGGATTCACCCTTCATGAGGTGAGGTATCCCGCAACCAAATTCCACAACTTCGTTTACCTTCAGGATATCGCCCATGGACTCAGTCCAGGATTTGCCTTCTTCCTTGCAAAGAAGATACGTGAGCTCTTCCAGGTGCTGATCCAGAAGCGCCTTCATACGAAACAGTACTTGAGCGCGCTTATTCGGAGGAGTGTTGGCCCAGGCCGGAAAAGCCGCTTTTGCGGCGGCAATGGCGGATTCCACTTCGTCAACCGTGCACTGCGGTGCGTGTGCAATAACTTTACCTGTCGACGGATTATAGCAGTCCATATATTTCGTGGTAGTCGATTCCAGCCACTCACCACTGACACAGTATTTTAATCTGTAAGGGTTCTGCCCATTGTCCACCCGATATTTGACGTTCTGAAAAGCTGATTCCATAGGATGCATTTCATTCTCCTTTAAGATTTACATACTTATAACCGTATAGTCATACTCGACTTATATGTCTCTCCAATCAAATAGCCCTGACATGCTTGTCCAGGCTCCTTAAAAGGCAAACCAACACATTATGATTGTCACATTTTCAATCACGTGCGAGAGAGGCGGTTTTTCCGGTCAAAAAGAAGCGAACTCGCAATATCGAACTCGCGTAAGTAAGTAAGCTCCTTGACCCTTATTGAGCGTTTCCGCTATTCAGGTTGTTGGTCACTCTTGACTTGAATGAGGTAAAAATCCCCGTTACCTACGTGCTTGAGAACAAGTCCCAAATCCTCGAGAGTCTCTTGAGCAGACGACGGAAAAGGTCGATTATGGTTCGATCCAATCAGTTGATCCTCAGGATCTATTATTGAACCGGCGGGTCCCACGAGTTGAAATCCCGAAGCGTCAAAGGGGGCGCTACCGGCTCGCTTCGCCAGGTAATCTCCCACGCGCAGCACATGGGACGCCATTTCTTTTCTGACACCATTCACATCTTTCCGTCTGAAACATTCTATGATTTTGAAGTGGTCGTGTCCCACTTCATCGTAGAAATCGGGCCTGGGATTAAGCTTGGTTTTCAAATCTGCAAGAAGGCTCTCGATGAAGTCCATAATGAGGATAAGCAGCGGGTTTTCTGAGAACCTGGCAATATAATAATGGAATCCGATACCTCGTTGATCTTTTGTGGGGTAGGCGTTTACTTCGTCATTCGTCATGGTCTCTAATATGCGAATGTCGTTCTCGGTGATTTTGGAAACCGCTATCTGTGCCAGACGAGGCTCAAGAAAATAGCGGAGTGCTGTGATGTCAGCGACTGACACATTCTTGAAGTGGAGGAAGTTGGTGAGACTGTGTACGGTGGTGTTCATGTTCACTTCAGCAGCGAAGATACCTCCACCTGTCCCTTTTCTGGTCTCGATGAGCCCCATTCCCTCCAATACTCTCAGGGCTTCGCGCATACTCGCCTTACTGACCTGAAACTGAGAGATCAGTTCTCTTTCGGACGCCAGCCTATCTCCGGGCTTGAATTCACCCTTTAAGATTGCGTCTCGGATCTGCTCGACCACATAGTGTGAGACTTTGTGACCCTTTTCGTTTGGTGTAAACATGATCCGGTCCACCTTCGGGAAATAGCGATGCATGAGAGTCGACAGATCCTCCGGATCGGCGACAGTCAGGCGGCTAATAAACCCCGGCGTCGGTTCGGCCGTTCGTGCTAGGAAACGCGACTAATCTGGTGCGCAAAGCATCCAGTCAAACACACGGTCAGCAACTGAATTTCAGTCTGCCAACTTGAATCATCTATTTTTATAGGATGCAGGCGTTATGCCTGTCAAGAAAAATCGTCTAATATTATGATAATTCGTAAAGGCCGCGCATTCAGCATGATTCCAGAAGGTTCACACCATATCCCGAATTTGTAATGAATAAACCACGTGTATACCCCTGTAGCCTCGGCGATTTTTCAACTCCGATCGCGACTCCACGAGCACATCAGATCGTTAGGGGCCCTTCCCCGGAGAGAATTGACGTCCGGTTCGTCGAATTTTCGCTCGTGATTCGGACCTGCAAGAAAAATAATCATAGTTTTTCGGAAGGTACGCCAATCATTTGTCCAGTTGCTCGGATCTCAATGTCACGGCCCGCCTGCTGTAAACACGTTGACCGCGGGATTCTCCTCCCATTGGGCTTCATCTAAGATTTCAAAGATTAGGATATTAGAGGGTACCTTTGTTGAATGCGAACTCGCATGAGCAAGCCGCTAACCAGCCCCTAGACCCCTCCGGACCCAGCCGGGGCCCACGATTATAATATTATATCTTTATGATATTTTGCTTGACAGAGTTGGCCCACTGAAGGTAGGTTGGCTGCGGTAGAAGACCCAAATAGCTTCTGCAAGACTGCTGCCAGGAAAATCTAGCAGACATCAAAGCCTGCTGCCGAGTCGTCACAATTAGGATTCTGGCTGGAAGCAGGTAACTACTCCAGCGGAGCCAATTAGAAATATCGGGCACATAGCGGCGAAAATCTGAGAGTTGCGGCCTTGGAGGGCGCCGACTGAGAGCACGCCGTGTAGATCAAATCGTCTTATCCCTCAAGATGGTTCAGGTGTTCTCATGAAGAGAAATGCCATCCACGAGATCGAGTTGGGCTTAGAACAACGGGACCCAGAAGGAGAATTATAATGAGAATTGACGTGGACGCTCTCAAATGTATTGGGTGCATGGCTTGCGAGATGGCGTGCGGCTATCACAGAGATGACGCCTTCGCTCTGCTTGCATCGTGTATAGTTGTTTATCGGGCTCGAGAGAAAAAGGATTACTTCGGAGTAGTCATCAAAGAAGAAGACAGCTTGACTATAGCGCGACCTGAGGGTGTTGAGATCAAAAGAATCGGTGTGGCTGAAGAAGCAAGTGATTCCGGGCCAAAGAAGGAGGCTGACGCCTCTGCGAAGCCCATGCTGTTGCGCGAGCCCTGTGACCTGTGTGGCGACATGAAATACGGCCCCATGTGCGTCAAGATTTGTCCGGTCAATGCTATCTCGCTGAAAGATGAAGGAGAGTAGAATGGACTATCTATCATCCAACAAGATTTTGATCGTTGATTTGAATACGGGCGAAACCTCCGAAGAAGAACTCGATGACGATCTTGTGAGCCGTAAAATTGGCGGCGTGGGCATCACCAGTTCGCTGTACGACACCTATAAGGATAGAGATCCTATCATACTGGGCTCCGGATTGCTTACGGGAACTCTATTCCCGGCTTCGGCTCTCGCCGTCATTTCAGCCAAAAGTCCCAGGACGGGTTATCTGACCCATGCCCCTGTTACGTTAAAAGCCGGCATGGAATTGAAGTACACGGGCTTTGATTATGTTGTCATACTCGGAAAATCGGAGAAACCTGTCTTTCTCTGGCTTCATGACGGAGTCGCCGATGTTCAGGACGCGACGGAACTCTGGGGAAAAGATGTCTGGTATACCACCGATCTCTTGAGAAAAAGTATGGGGGACGATCTCATCCAAACCCTGGTTATCGGTCAGGCGGGCGAAGAAGGCTCCGACTTGGCCCAAGTCTGCGTAAACTATTGGGCAAACGGCGATTGCTGGGGCTTCGGTAAAGTTTTTGGCGAAAAGAATCTGAAGGCTGTGGCTCTACGAGGTATGGGATTACTGGAAATTTCCGATGCTGAAGATTTCGTCGATCAATGTTTCGCAATTTATGAGGCGATCAAAGGGAGCGCGCTTGCGGGAAAGCGCGGTGTTGAAGATATTCTTATAGCAATGGGAGAAAGTGACGCTCGGGAATGGCTCGCTCCTGTCGTCCATCGGCACAGCGCCTGCTACAACACCCCCTGCCCGACCAATACTTTCATATACCTGAATGAAGACCCCGCAATGCTCACGGAACCCGCCGAGCCTGAGCCGGGTTTCATGATCACCGATGTAGAGGCGTTGTTGGGATTAAAAAAATTGGGACTCTCAGCAGCGGATGCTGGACATGTTCTGAGAGCCTGCTCCCGACGCGGCGTCGATCCGGCAGCGGTCGCCGAGATAGTCGGAAAATCAGGCCAGAAGGATCCCAAGGCTATCGAACAGTCTCTGGTAGGATTGCAGGGGTCGGTCACGGTTCCGGAAGGGGCCAAGTTCAGCTCATGGGCTCCACCGCAACCTATTTTCGGTGATTTCGGCCTTTCGGGCGGAAGCTCGACCAATGATTGGTGGATGAGAAGACAAGCGATTGCCTACCTTTTCGGTATTCACCCTATTTTTGCAAATATGTCACCGGAACTCTCGGAAGAGATCATTCTTGAGATGATCAACAAGGGCACCGGACTTGAGCTGTCACAGGAGACTGTGGACCAGGTCATTGCAGACGTTTGCAGTTAACGGCCGGTGCTTAGAGCGCGGATTTATACGGATTTGCATTCAAAAGATAAAATCTGGGAAACCCTTCTTGTAAGAAGTGTTTCCCAGCCCCTTCCCAAGAACTTTTAGTATTCGCCCAAGTGCATAGTTTTTCCATCGAAAAACTGTGCACTTGGGCGAATACTAAAAGTTTTTTGGAGGGTTCGGGAATTTTTTTTACAAAAACGTTCCCGGATATTAATGCTTTGAAAGCACATTGGTATGAACTCGGACGAGACCAGTCGCTGCGCTTAGGATCGCATAAATGAATCTTTACCACTCGTATGCGTCCATCAACGAAAAACTGGCGCGCGGGATCGAACTCCATTATGGAGAGGAAGAAGCCAGCGTTTTGCCTCGCGACCCGCGGCCGTTGCGTATTCCTCGCATCGGAGTTTACGCGGGAACAGGGACTTCACACTCGTGGCTTTGGTTCGTCGAGCTTTTCGATCGGATGTCATTTCATGAAGTCGTTTTCTTGACCGAGGATATGGTGAGAGATGGCGTCCTTGAGCATCTGGATGTCTTCGCCATGTCGGGCGGAGACACCATTAGGATTGCAGAGGAACTCGGGCAAGAAGGAGGCCGGGCAATCGAGTCGTTTATTCGAGGAGGAGGGCTTTACATAGGGTCCTGCGCAGGCGCCTATCTCCCACTCAAATCTTCCAAGCAGCATCTCGATCGTTTCAACTTCGTCGACATAAAAATCGCCAACCTTTCCAAAACGATGCCCGAAGCCAAGCGTATGGGGAGAAAGGCGTCTACTAGTTATGGGTGCGATTTCGTGTACCATCCGGTTCGAGAAGATATTCGCCTGAGGATGACAGGGAAGGAGCCTTTCATTGGATTCGATACTTTCCTTGCTCCTTTGTATGGCGGACCGTCAATGGTTACGTCCGGAGATTCCGATGTTTTAGCCTACTACGACAGCTTCACTGAAAAGACCCTGTTTCTTGTGGACGAGTCGCTGGCGGAAAAAACGCTGTTAGGCAAAGTAGCCGCAGCCAGGACAGCAATGGGAGACGGGCACCTTTACCTCTTCGGCCCCCACTTCGAGCATCCACTCTTTCCGATAGCCAACCACATGGTGGCGGCGGCTATATTCTGGGACATGAAAAAAGGAAGAACGAACAGGAGATCCTCCAGCTCAGAGTTCGTCTTTGAGGGCCAGACAAAGGAAAAACTTGTTCGCGACATCAAACGCGAGATCAGCAATTCACGCATTGTGGCGGTAGGGCTTGAAGGGGCACCTGTCCAGTGGCTCATCGGCTGTAAAATCTACGAACCGGAAAAGATCAGAGTGTTCCTTGAGGCGATATGGAAGCGAATCAGGAAGCTGGAGCGCTCACACAGGATTTGCGCTCGGCCCGAGGCCCGCGAGGAGGTCGTAGCCTCCGCTTCCAGAGTAACGCATCTTTTGAGGCAAATGAAGTCCAGGATAGACGACTGTTCGGACACACAGGATCTGGCAGGGGATCTTTTCGATTCTCTGCGCAGGTTAACAATGGTCTTTTTGCAGATTTACTTTGACTCTTTCTGGACGCAATTTGAACTGGATCCTTGTACGGATTCGCAATCGAAGAGATAAGATCTGGGAAACCCTTCTTGTAACCCCGCGTCTGGCGGGGCCAGACCCTTCCCAAGAACTTTAATATTCGCCTAAGCATAGCATTTTTCTATCGAAAAACCCTATACTTAGGCGAGTGCTAAAAGTTTTTTGGAGGGTTCGGGGACCTTTTTTACAAAAAAGGTCCCCGAGATATTACTGCTTTGAAAGCGAGTTGGTATTATCCCCTGAATGGCACTTTTCTTCAGAAGCTATCAACAGGAGTACATGTTGGACCGATTACGATTAATTCTCCGGCGGTTGAACACAGCAAAGAGAACCAGGCTTCTGCGCTCCTGCCGAGGCTTAATAATCGCTGCTTTGCTGGTTCTGCCGATACCTGTTCAGCCGGCATGGTCCGCTGACCCAACGCCTTCATCCTCTTGGTTCGTCGACATGAACCGATTCTTGAAATCAGCCCATGGATCTTTGACATGCGAGCGATGCCACGTCGAATTGACGGCGCAGGGCAAAGTCCATCCTAATCGTGAAGATCCCACGGCCATGAAGAAGGTTGTTGTTCGGTCGTACGATTACCAGCGCTGCGCTTCATGTCATCCAGAAGCCTACAAACGTTTCCTTGAGGGAGAGCACGCCAAAGAGCTGGCAAAACAAAAGCAGGCACAGTCGGAGGGAATAGACCAGCCTCCCGAAAAGTTGGCCCCAACGTGCGGCGACTGCCATTCTTCTCACTATGTGCAGTCCAAGCGCTCCAGGGTTGAACTCGGGACGCATATGATAGAAACCTGCGGCAAATGTCATAAACCTCAACAGGCCAGCTACCTCAGAGATATTCATGGCAGGATGGGAATTTTTCTCGAAAAAAAGGCGTCCGCGTACTGTACGGATTGCCATGGTGCCCACACGTGTGAGTCCCTCAAAGACAAAAATAAAGCATTGGAAGCATGCCGACGATGCCATAGAGACGCCACGTTGCAGTTTGCGGGTATCGTCATTCACACCGGTAAAGAGGATATCTCACGGAAGAACCCGGAGAAGCAGGCCAGTATGGCCTTTGTAGGGACAATCAAACCGATTGCCCAGACAATGACCATTATTCTGCTGGTTTTTTTTGCCCTACAGACTTTTGTATGGATACTCCGAGAGCTCCACAGAAAATTGAGAGGGCGCTGACATGCGTGACCAAACTGTCGAACCGGAAGTCTACTGGCGATTTAACGTCCTTCACAGGGCAGTGCATATCGTCGTAATGATCGCGTTCATAGGGGTGGCTCTAACCGGCTTTTCCCTGGCGTTCAGCTCTGTGGGTGCAGCTCGGACATTCGTGTGGTTTCTTGGAGGGATCGACAACGCGCGATATCTGCACCGTTTCTGTGCAGTGGTTCTCTATTTGTGCGTAGTCACCGAAGTCCTGTGGATAATGTACTTTAAATTTGCCTTGCGTGGAAAACTCTTCGGACCTAATTCCATCTTTTTCCGTGTCAAAGACCTCAGGTTTTTTCGTCAGCATATGGGATATTTATTGGGTCGGAACGAGGCTCCTCCTCCATTTGAACGTTTCACATGGTGGGAGAAATTCGATTACTGGACGCTTTTCATAGGAATGCAGACCATGGGTCTCACGGGTGTTTTCTTATGGTACCCGGAATTCTTCTCCCGTTTCTTCCCAGGCTATTACGTCAACGTCGCCCAAGTCCTTCATTTTGATGAAGCGATTTTGGCAGTGCTCTACAAATTCTTTATTCATACATCCGTTCGTCATTTGCGGCCGGAGGTGTATCCGGGTGACTGGGTTATTTTTACAGGAAAAGTAACCAAAGAGACCATGGCGAGAGCCCATCCCGGGGAGTGGGCATCGTTGAACGCTCCTCAGCAGGGTTCCGCTATTAGCGACCAACAAACGATTTGAAAGAAAAAAACGAGTCAAGAGTCTTATGAAACCAAGGATGCAAACTTCAGCAGTGGCAGTATGCGCTCTAGCGTTTTGGTTCATGGCTTTTTGGATGGTCGGGCCTTCTATAGCTCAACAGCAGCCACCCGGTCAGCAGCCATCCGAATGCTTGGACTGCCATCGTCAACGAAATCTGAATGCCAACGAGGGCATCTTATCGTCCCAGCGATTCTGCTACAATTGCCATCAGGACCCCGGTTCCCACGGAGACTTCCGTGCTTCCAAAGTTTCATTCCAGGTGAAACCCGAGTATTTTCTCAAGTCTCCTCATAGATTCGTGGCATGCATCCAATGCCACACAAGTGTGGCCCAATCACCGCATCGTTCTTTATCCGGCGTCCAGTGTTCCGGCTGCCATCCAAGAACTGCCGGATCTCCGGGAACCCATGCTGGGCACCAGCGTGTACGGTGTGAAGCGTGTCATACGGATTCACCATTTGTTAAGCTCGATGCTGCAAACAATGAAGTGAAGCTTTCACGCACAAACGCCAAGCAGGTTCCGATAAGCCTTGCAGAACACAAAGTAGCCGACGTGACTCGAGAGGATTTCTGCACAAAGTGCCACGTACCCAATAATCAGGTCGGCGCTCCGGCTATGGTTTTACCCTCCAAGAGTTTTGTTTGCATCGCCTGCCATTACTCTCCAATGAGCATTGGTCCCCCTGTATTTTTGTTAGCTATCTTCGTAGCGCTTATGGGTATTGTCGGGACTGTTGTCTTTTGGTTCAGGGCTGGTGTTCAGGGCGAAACGACTTCTGTGAACAGAAAGATTCAACTGGGCTCCGAGGCGGTCTGGAGCAAGGTATTCTCCAGGGAAATTTTTTCCGTACTCAAGACCGTGTTTTTCGACATACTCTTGCAGCGCAGGATCCTGGCAAACGGTGTGAGCCGCTGGCTCATACACTCGCTCATCTTCTATTCGTTTTTCGCCCGTTTTGCGCTCAGCGTCCTGACTCTCTACCTTCAGAAGTTTTCTCCGGAAGGTGACTGGACACTGATACTCGTCAATAGGGACAGTTCTTTCGTTGCGACGTTCAACGATCTGACGGGAGTCTTCATTCTCGTAGGCGTCATCTGGGCAATGGTCCGGCGGTTCATTACCAAGCCTGAATATGTGTCGACACAGGAGCAGGATACCGCCGCTCTTGTGATCATCGGACTTGTTGCATTATCGGGCTTCATACTGGAAGGGATGAGGTTCGTTGTAGGGCAAATCCCGCCACAGGTCACCATGTCAGCCTTCGCTGGCTATTTGATATCAAGACTGTTTTCAATTATGAACATAGGCTGGGAGTCGATTTACGGCTACGTGTGGTACACACACGCTCTGCTATGGGCCCTGTTCATCGCGTACCTTCCCTTCGGGAAACTCAAACACATTTTCACCACTCCCTTGAGCCTTCTGCTTAATTACAAAAAAGCGTAGGTATAAAAGAAAGAGAATGTAACATGGTAGAGACGGATTCCCCTGAAACGACCCCTGAATGTTCAATTGAACCGGCTCGCGTTATCCCGTTGGACCGACTGGAGATGAGACGCCTGGTCCAATTGGACGCCTGTACCCGTTGCGGCGAATGCTTGAGATGGTGTCCGGTGTTTGACCAGGATGGCCGAGAAGATATTCTTCCCCGTCAGAAAATTCTCGATTTTCTCCATATTGTGAAAAACCAGCAGAGTCTTCTGAATGCTATTATCAAGAACGGGAAACTGCCGGAACCGGCCAAGTGGCTCATAAAGAAAATATTCAGGCTCCATGAGATTAATGAGGATGATGTGCGTCGCTTCGCACTTAATCTGTACGAATGCTCGACATGCGGGCAGTGCCAGGTTGTGTGTCCCGCCAACATAGATACTGTTAATCTTTGGGAGAACATCCGTGAGTTGATGGTTTCCGCGGGGTACGGCCCTCTTGAGCCACAAAAAGCTCTGGCCAAGAGTGTGAAATCATACGATAACCCGTGGCAGCAACCTCGTCAGGGGCGGGTGAAATGGGCTCGCCGTGCAAAAAAGGATAATCTCATACCCGAACTGCCGCCCGATATAAAGAAGACAAAGAGCAAGATTCTTCTGTTTTTCGGCTGCACGGCGGTTTACGATTTAAACATCCGTCAGATCGCAATCGATACCGTGAACGTCCTGGACATCCTGGGCATCGATTACGGCTGCCTGGGAGAGAACGAGAAGTGTTGCGGAAGTGTTCTTCTCCGGATGGGAGATCCGGAGTACGAGCGCATTGCGTCGGACAACATTAAACTTCTGAACAACCTCTCCATTGACACTCTTGTTACCTCGTGTGCGGGATGTTTCAAGACGATAAAAGAGGACTATCCAAAAGTCGGTAAGTTAGAATTCGAGGTGCTGCACACTGTTGAATTTCTGAACCGGCTGATCGAGCAAAAGAAACTCAGATTCGAGGTTCCCGTTGAAAAAGTAATAACCTATCATGACCCCTGCCATCTCGGGAGAGCCTCGGGAATCTTTGATGAACCCAGAGAGGTCATTCGCGCCATTCCAGGCCTCGAACTGGTCGAAATGCCCCGACATGGTCCGTATTCCAGATGCTGCGGTGCCGGCGGGGGAGTTAAGGCCGGGTTCCCCGACCTGCAGAACAAAATGGCGCAGGCGAGGATCAGGGAAGCGGAACAGACTGGGGCCAGTGAATTGGTCAGTGCGTGTCCTTTTTGCTATGCCGGTCTTCAAGTCGGTATCGGCGCTTTGAGTTCACCCCTGGTGATGAGAGATATGACCCACCTGGTGAGAAGCGCTTTGAAAAAAGAGGAATGATTTCCCGAGAGCGTGACTCTGAGGAAAGGCCTAACATTTCGATGACTCCCGGCTATGATTATGAGAAATTTGTCTACTGGCTTGAAGAGCCCATCTTTAATGATGTGAAGGCAAAGATCGAAGGTCGCGGGGTTTCCTTACGCGAGACCAAGAAGGCGGTTTGTATTCCATTGGCAAAACCGGTAGCCGCGGGTTATGTCTTACCGGAGACCTGGGGGCGCTTCGAACTTTGCAAAAGGCAGTTGTCTTGGTACCATACATCCAGTTACTACGGCAAAATTCTCCTGGTGACTTCCTTTGATCTGAAGGACTTCGGAATGCGCTCTGAAGTCATCATACGCAGGACAGCGTTCAAACCCTCATCGCTTCCATCGACTGAGGAAAAGGCTCGACTCGTTGAAAGGCTTAGTTACCAAAACGCGCGGCCGGACGAGTGGAACAACATCGAATCACAAGAAGTAAAAGAAAGAGAGCGCTGGCTCAATGTGATGGGATTAAGAGGGGTGAAGTTTGAAGAATTGTTTGTGTCACACTCGGCAAATCACGCGAACTTCATAGAACCCGTTTATTTTGTTCTTGAGGGAGACGAGCGCGTCCCTTACTCGATTTGTAAAACTTCCCATGTCTGCTCTGCCTGCATGGAATGGTACAACATAATCGGAGGCTCATTCCGCAAGAAACTGGTTGTGCCCTGCCCTGGGGCGGTGTTATTTGCAGGGCTCGTAACAAACCGTTATTATGAGGTCACGCAAGGCGCCTCAACTTGACAGCGTTACACTGACGACCTATTCAGTAAAAAGTCACGGATCGAGGAACAATATGATGAAGAGAGTTGCCCTCGCTCTTTTTTCTCTCTGGTTCGGTCTACTCGCGGTCGGTACGGCTAATTCGCAAGACAAGTCGGACCAGCCTATACGAATGGCATACTTACAGAACGACATTCATCATCTTCCTCTTTGGGTCGCGATTGATAAGGGATTTTTCAACGCACAGGGCCTCAAGGTTAACATAGAGGGAATTTTTCGTTCCGGACCTGAGGTGATGAGCGCTTTTTCCGGCGGTGCCATTGACATGGCGTATGTAGGGGAAGCGCCAGCGGTTACCGCAGCCGCAAACGGCACCGTGAAAGTGGCTATTCTGGCTCAAGTCAACACCGAAGGCTCAGCCATCGTTGTAGGTAAGAATTCCCCGATTACTGATATATCAGGCTTGAAAGGAAAACAGATTGCTGTTCCCGGGTATTCCACCGTTCAGGATTTTCTATTGCGAAAGGCTTTCGGCGATCCCGGTTCGGACCGAAATGAAGCCAGGGTAACCGTAATCAAACCGCCTGAAATGATAGGCGCTTTGAGAACAAACCAGATAGACGGCTTTATCGCCTGGGAACCGTATCCTGCTCAGGCAGTAAGAATGGGGATTGGTAAAGTACTCGTTTCCTCCGGCGACATATGGAAGAACCATCCTTGCTGCGTCCTGGTCGCAGACAAGCGATTTGCGGAAACAAATGGCGCGAGAATAAAGAAGATTATTGAGGCCCATCAGAAATCCATCGATTTCATCCATGAAAAACAAGATGAAGCCGTCGGCATCGCCATCAAGTATACGGGGCTGGATGAAGAAACCATCAGAACCGCAATGAAGAACGTAACCTATGTTTCAAGCCTCAATGTTGAAGGTCTCAAAGAATATGTCAGATTCCTCAATGGATTGGGCTATATCAAGCTGAATAATCTCGAGTCTTTCATCGAAAAGATCGTCTACTAGGCATTCGAGACGTCCAGAGAAGTTGAGATGTATAATGTGGCGTTATCTTCCGGTCTTGCTTCTGCTATGCCTTTGGCAAATTCTGTGTTCCCTGGGAACTGTTCCGAATTACGTTCTTCCGTCACCCATAGAGATCATGCAGGGCCTCGGGACACTCCTGACTACAGGCATGCCGCCTGGTCATCTGCTTTATAACCATATCCTGTACAGTCTCTACCGCGTAGGCTGGGGCTTCTCGATAGCCTGTGTTCTAGGCATACCTTTAGGGCTGCTCATGGGATGGTTTCCGTGGTTTCATCGAGTATTCAGTCCAATCGTCGAAGTCGTCCGCCCAATTCCTCCTCTGGCATGGATTCCCATTGCCATAGTGTGGTTGGGCATAGGGATGAGATCGGCGGCATTCATCATTTTTCTCGGGGCATTTTTCCCTATCCTCCTGAACACCGCATCCGGCGTTCTGTCTGTTAATCCGATATTGATAGACGCAGCCAAGACACTTAACGCTACCCAGAAGGACATTTTTTTCAAAGTCCTGGTACCCGCGTCGTTGCCGTCCATTTTTGTAGGTATGCGAGTGGGAATGGGTGTGGCCTGGATGACTTTGGTCGCGGCAGAATTTTCCGGTGTTAAGGATGGATACGGTTTGGGTTTCATGATTATGACCGCGCGTGACATACAAAGACCCGACCAGATCTTGGCAGGAATGCTGGTTATCGGTATGATTGGTTTTATTATCGACTGGTTATTCAAGGCATGGGAATCCAGGATCACAAGATGTGTATAGAGGTGGTTGAAAACAGTGCATCTTGAATTAATCGGACTCGGAAAGATTTTCGTCGATGCAACACAGGGCACAGAAATCCCTGCCATCTCTTCTATCGATCTACAGATAAAGCAAGGTGAGTTCGTCTCCATTGTCGGCCCCAGCGGATGCGGAAAATCTACTCTGTTAAGGATCATTTCAGGGTTGGAGAAATCTTTCGAGGGCAGAGTTCTGTTGGATGGACAGGAGGTACTGAGGCCTACTAACGATATTGGATTGGTCTTCCAACAATACGCTTTGTTCCCTTGGAGAACCATGTGCGAAAACATCGAGTTTGGACTCGAGATCATGCGGATGGGTAAAGAAGAGAGACGATCGATCGCAGAGAAATATGTTAATTTGTTCGGCATGCAAGGCTTCGAAGATCGGTATCCCTCCCAGCTCTCCGGAGGCATGCAGCAGCGAGTTGCGATAGCGCGCACTCTCATCATGAATCCGAAATTGGTCCTGATGGATGAGCCGTTCGGTTCCCTGGACAGCCAGACCCGCAACGACATGCAAGAATTTCTTATGGATCTCCGTCAGAAACGAAACGACACCATCTTGTTCGTCACTCACAATGTCGACGAATCGGTCTTTTTGAGTGACCGGATTGTTGTTCTGTCTAAAAGACCCGCGAGAATCTTGCGGATATTCGAACTCACTGCTCCGCATCCAAGGGATCGGACCAGTAAAATAGCCAACGATATCAGGCGAGAGGTGATTGGAATCCTCAGACAGGAGAGGAATAGCCCTTCTCCCACGAAGACCTGATACCGATTCGCAATCGAAGAAGTAAGATTTGGGCCCCGCCAGACGCGGGTTTACAAGAAGGATTTCCGCGATTCTTACTTTCTCGCTTTGGATTTTCCGCAAGTCGGAGGTAAAGACAGATGCTTGCCCACACAATAACCGAGATTCAGAGCCTCGGGGTTCAAGTCGCCGTAGACTCGCAAAACAGAAAAGTCGGAGCAGGTCCGGCGGAAGGCGGCACGATCATACTCGACGGCATACCGGCTCACGTACCTTCAAGTGGCAACTTTGTATCAAGATCTCCGTACGCCATACGTTTTCGTGACGGTGAAACCTGGCTTGTGAAAAATGGAGAATTTATCCTCCCCGCAACGATCAAGCGAAGACCCAAATTCTATGACTATATGACACAGGATCAGGTACCCTATTCCAGTATTGCCCTGTTTCACGGAAAGGATTGCATCGCTTCGACGGTCCGTCAGAATTGCATATACTGGAATTCTGACAAGAGATGCCAATTCTGCGGCATAGAATTGTCCCTGGCCACCGCTCAGACCACAAGACTAAAAATTCCCGCTCAATTGGCAGAAGTAGTCCGCAAAGCAGTGGAGCTGGATTCGGTTTGTCACGTTGTTCTGACTACTGGAGCGCTTCTGCCGTCAGGAGAAGAGATCGCGTATCTTGGAAAATGCGCAACGGCCATCAAGAAAGTCTGTGACCTCCCTATCCACGCTCAGTTTCTTCCGCCTGACGATGCAGAAAAGCTCCATGAGCTGAAAAGAGCTGGAGTAGATACTGCTGGCATTCACATAGAGAGTTTTGACATGGGAGTGCTCGCCAGACTGGCTCCGGTGAAATCCGCTATCGGTCTTGAACGGTATGAGAGAGCCTGGAACCGGGCAGTGGACGTTTTCGGGTTCAACCAGGTGAGCAGTTTTTTATTGGTGGGTCTGGGTGAACAGGAGGACTCTGTAATTGAGGGAAGCAAGTTTCTTGCAGATAGAGGAGTTTATCCCTTCGTTGTGCCATTCCGCCCAATACCGGGTTCATTGATGCAAGATTGCGAGACTCCGAACCACGAAACCATGAAGCGCCTGTACACTGCCATTGCTGGAATTTTAAGAAAAAAAGGCCTTTCTGCCGCAAGATCTTTGGCAGGTTGTGTAAGGTGCGGAGCATGCTCGGCCTTGCAGGCTTATGAACGGGAGACGAGGAAAGAATTCACCTGCCGGCCGGTCGTAACTGAAGAGGAACTTTCTGTTGCCCTGCAAATTCGCAAAGATGTTTTTGTGAAGGAACAGGGTCTCTTTGAAACCTCGGACCTTGATGAGAATGATGAGTCGAGCACTCACATCATCGTAGAACATGACGATCGGATTCTTGGGACCGTACGAGTCTTTCCTTTAAAAGACCTCCCCAATCAGTGGATTGGGGGAAGGCTTGCAGTCCGAAAGAAACATAGGGATAATAATGTTGGAACATTGCTGATCCAGGAAGCGATGAGATTCGTAAAGGACCGTGGTTGCATGCGATTCACCGCCCATATACAGGAACAGAATGTGCGTTATTTCGCACTCCTTGGCTGGAAAGCCGTGGGCCCGGTCGAGATATATCACGGTAAGCCCCATAGACTGATGGAAGCTGATCTCGACAGAGTCTGATCGACCAACCTTCACAGAAGATGGAACACATGACAAGAGAGACACCGATCACCGTCCTTGCTGACAAAATACGCAATTACAGTGGACTTCTTCGCAAACAGCCCATCGAGGATGTTTTCACGGAGTTGGTCTTGAAAGGCCAACCCGGGCTTGCACCCCCAAATTTCGGCGATGACGCAGCGGTAATTCCATGGAAAGACGGTTTCCTGTTGTTTGCTGCTGACGGAATCATGCCAAAGCTACTTATCAATGAACCATACGCAGCAGGCAAAGCCTCGGTAATGGTCACGGTAAACGACATATATTCCATGGGCGGACGTCCTTTGGCTATGGTGAACGTACTCGCCAGCGGAGATGAAGATCATCGTCGCAAAATAGTCCAGGGTATCCGAAAAGGCTGTGAAAAACTGCAGGTTCCCATGCTGGGCGGACATCTGCACCCGGATGCGGCTCCCGAAGCTCCTGCTTTATCCGTCGCTATTCTGGGTTGGGCGCACAAGGTCCTGCACGGCTATACAGCTCAAGCGGGCGATAATCTGATTCTTGCAGTCGACCTGAACGGAAAGGCTGGATGTCATTCCGTAACCAGTTGGGACGCTAATTCCGGAAAGAGTCCGCAGGAGTTGATCGATCGGCTGGAGTGCCTGCCCCTGATTTCGGAAAATAACTGGGCAAATGCTGCCAAAGATGTCAGCAATGCAGGAATTGTGGGTACTGCTTCGATCATGATGGAAAACTCGGGGAAAGGCGCTGAGATAATTCTCGATTCTATTCCGACTCCCTCGGAAATCGCTTTCTCGGATTGGTTATTTTCTTTTCAAAGTTTCGGCTTTATTTTGTCAGTTCCTCCCCAACACTCGGATCAGGTGATAGGGCTCTTTGATGAAAGGAAAATAGACGCGGCGGTTATCGGAAAAGTAATCGAGGAACCGAAAATCACGATCGTACAAGGATCGAACGTGGAAACCCTCTTTGACTTTACGAAGGACAGAATCACCGGTATTGTTTATCAACCACCGTCTGCACATTCACAATGAAAAGATAAAATAGATCTCTGCGAGGAAGTACGGAGACTGCAGTACATTTCGGAAATCGGCAGAGGAGATGCTGCGAAATTCATATTCCGTGCTCAATTCTGGCCGTTTGCGACAATCTTTCCAGTAGGGGTTAGCCTCTTCCGTCAAAATCGCTAACACCGCTCGAGTATGAAATCTCCCCTGACCCGCACACGAAGGGATGCGGGCTCGCGATCAAGGAAGTAGGGTAAGGAGGGAACATCTTGCCAGAAAGTCCCTCCCAATATTCCTTTTTTGGATGCAAAACGTTGGAAATCCTAGTTCAACGATTTCATGACGCAACCGGTGTCTTCCGGCTTCGGCAAAAGATCTTCACCAGGGAATATCTTCAACGGGGTCAAACGTCGGTATCTCTTTCCGCTTCTTGATGGTTGATCGGAGGATCTGCCGAACACCAACGGGAACACAGCCTGGTGATCACCCGCTCTAAACGTGGTAAGTCCTCCGGGCAGCTCAACTCGCAAGTCCTCAAGCGCCTTGACAACCGATCTCTTGTCCACCGTACCAGCCTTCTTGACGGCCTCAGCGTACATTATCACAGAAGCGTAGGCTATATAAGCCGAGTATGACGGAGGGACCTGCGAAGAAGAGAGTTTCATATAATCGGCGACGAATGCGCTATTGATGGGGCTCTCACTGGCTCCCTGCCAATAGGGTGTACCGAACCATACGCCAACAGGCATATCAAGGAATCCCAAGGCCCAGAACACTTCGACTCCTCCACCCACTACACAGATCACGTCCTTACCTTCAAAGAACTTCTGGGCATTGGCCTGCTTGATAAAGTCCCGCAAGTTGTTTCCCCATAGAGAAACCAGGACACCCTTGGCCCCCGCGGCATTAAGCTTCTCGATAAATGGCTTCCAATCCTTGGTTGCCATAGGAGAAAAGCTAGGGTCGACAAACTTATACGGCCCGAGTTCTCCAAGGTACTTTTTAAAAAGATCCCATGTCTCCTGACCGAACCCGTAATCCGGACCGAGAGTGGTCCATGTGTCAGACTTAAGTTCCGATTTTGCCAACAGGGCTGCACCCTTTAACGCCTCCCTTGTGGACCACGTCATTCGAAAGACCCACGGACTGCATTTGGAGCCGGTAACTTGGTCAGCCATTGCATGTGTGATGATTAGTGGTGTTTTAAGCCGATCCATCTCAGGGGTAACCTTAAGCGCCACGGCACTTGACACTATGCCCACTACTGCGTCAACTCGGTCTTCTGTAACCAGTTTTTCGACTGCTTTCAGACCTGCGTCCGGCTTCGCTTCCGTATCGGCCTTGATTACTTCCACGTTTCGCCCCAGCAGTCCACCCTGTTCGTTAATTCGCTTAACTGCAAGCCGTACCCCTTGTTCAGCCACTTCCCCGAACGTTGCCATGGGGCCGGAAAAGACGTGGGCCAGACCGATCTTCACGGTGTCACCGAATGCAAAGACTGGAATCAACAGCATGATCGCAGTCAAAAAGTATGATCTTTTCACCCTGACTCTCCTTTCACTCGATTTTTCTCTGGTGACTCGCAGTCACGATATCATGCAATCTCCTGCAACAATGAATCGCACCACGTATCAACCCGAGCGTTTCCCTGGGGTCCAATTTCGATTCAGCCGGTGAAAACGGAACAATTTGACGTCATCGCTTCACTGATTTCCGTTTGTAAGGTCTATGGGAACCTATTCTTCTCCTATCCCGGGGCGTCGGTCTTTCCGAACCGGAGCGAATGCAGACAATAAGCCTGAATTCGACTTGCGAGAGAGAAGATGGTGAATATCTGCTTGGTTCCCGATTCTGGCAACGGTTATGTGAAATTCCAACGTCTCAATCATGGCGTATCGGATCCATAAGCCAATCATGACTTCCTATGGGAGCTGTGGTGGAAAAGAATGTTCTCGCGACAAATCTCATTTCAAGGGATTCACGCTGCGGTATCCTTTTCTTCAATGTCCTTTGGCTCAGGACCGGTCCACACGACGTTACGCCGATTCAGAAAAAGAGTCCCATGTGTCTCCCACAAGACCTTACCAGACAACGCTGTGGTCATATCTCTGAATAAGCCTCTGTGGTAGTATGCTCAAGGTAACTCACTATCAATCCGGGAGTCAACTCAAATATTCTCGTAAAACTGTTCGGGAAACTCCACGGTCGTCTTACGGTGTTGGTTGCGTAAGATCGCTCGAGGACGTCTCTTCAGATCTTCCAGGTCTCCCACAAGACGTTACTTCTATAAGCAAGAATGATCTCTGTTTTTAGGCATGAGGCAATTGCAGACCTTGCTCTGAAAAATCCCGAAAGAATCGACCCCAGGGCCTGCAAAAGGACCATTTTTTGTCTTGACAGAATAGTCCACATGACACTACCTTTCTTCATCTTTGATGGTAAGAGAATGGGGTGCTTCCTCGAAAAGCATTCTGGTTCTTAGATTTTGTACCCTCTAAACTCATGACCGATCCACAACTTAAGGAGATTCGAATGTTGACCCCAAACAAAATTCTGTATTGCTCAGATTTCTCCGATAACAGCGAGCAGGCCGGGCGAATTGCATTGAGCTACGCTACGTCCTTTAAAGCAGACTTGCTGGTCGTCAATGTCATCAACACCAGATTCCTCAAACATCCGGCGCTGATTGGTCTCCCGGTATACGGCGAAGCGGTTGATTCAGTGGAAAAGAGAGCTGAAGAACAGTTGCAGGAAATCAGTGAAAAATTTAAACGTCAGATGCCTGCCGTTCAAACGTTTTCAAGAAAAGGCATTCCTGGTGAAGAAATCGTGCAACTGGCAGAAGAACAATCCGTTGATCTGATCATAATGGGTACTCACGGCAGGACCGGCTTGAGCCATTTGCTTGTGGGGAGCACTGCGGAGCATGTGGTTAGAATGGCCAAATGCCCTGTGCTCACTGTTAAATCTTCTTAACATCAGGAAGCTTTTGACTGTTCGGTTACAGGTGGGATGAACTCGCCCCCACGGATGGATTTGAATATTTGACAAGTTCTTTCTTCTCGGAGTGAATTCTTGGCCGTAACGTAATAGAGGAGCTACTTTTTCAATACAGTTCCTCGTTGACCGATTCTCCCCGAGACTCACTTGGTCGCCTGAAAAATACGGCCTCGGACGTGAATGACCTTTACTTCTCATGACGATCCAACCTCGGTTGGGATCGCAAGTAAAGGTCTCACCAATTTTGACTATAGCTCCTAATAAGTCTGAGGCCTGTATTTGGCGACTATCACCGGCGTCCTTGGGAGTAACAGGGCATATTTCGCTCTCCATGTGTACTCTTGCCTCGCTGGATTCTCGGTTTAAACAAACCGGGAGGTCCTTGCCGTTCCACGCCTATTCACTTAGTCGCAAAAGGAACCGCTCGATACATCGGTGATTGAGGGAGTCCCAATGATTGCCTGCCGTTCACGGAATCTTCCATCTCCTTCGTGTCAGCCTCCAGGCGAGAGAGGTGTCTTACGAGTCTGAAGCGGCTTGAAAACTCGATCGATTCCCATTGCTTTTCCCCTCGTGCTGCGGCACACTGTTCCAAACAAAATCGTGTGACAGGACACGCGCAATGAATTTTTCTCATCATTGTGCCCTGGCCTGTTACATTCGGGAGTGAAAAAAACGGTGGTGGCAATCAAGGACGTGTTTGAGGCAATATTAAATCGGGCTGAAGAGGCCAAGTCGCATGGTATTAAGCCCAGGTTGTCCAGGACAGAGACAGAGTATTTCATCACAATACCGCAAGGCTATAAGACCCGACTCTACAAAATAATAATCATAAAGGGTAGCAAAGGTATCAGCATCCAGACGTATGATCGTGGCAAAATGGAATATAACGAGGAATTACCACAGACAACCTTGGAGGATGTTCTCAAGTTGTTGCCACTGGACTTTCTGGTAATCAGCGGGAAAGAGGGAGTTCACGAAGAAAAGTTGTGACAACCCGTCTTGAATTCCCGATCATTTGGTATTGAGTTCCGTATAACAGGAGCAGCCGTATAATTGTCTTCCGTCAGTTCGTGAATTATCCTTTCAGGTACTCGGAAAAAAGTCCTGAAACTTCCGGATTGTCCTCCTGATGGCGGAACGGAGCTTCTTCGACACGCCGGCGGCGTTTAAAAGCGGTCAAGAATTCTGCCCGAATCGAAATCCCCCCTTTTTCCAAAGAGGAACTGGAGGGATTATCAAAGGACTGGCCGTAGCGAATTGGGATCATCATTTCGACAATCGCTGTGAACCTTTTCCCCTCATGTTTTCCTTTTGCGATAGGACTCGCCTCCCGAGGCTATCCCTATGATCTGTTTCATGGCTCTTTTAAGTCATTCGAAATCGTGAGAAGAATCAAGGGCATCGTATCGCCTGCAGCCTGAATCAAACGAGCGTTTAGAAGCATACGACCACTTCTTAGAGACTCATTACTGAAGGTGACCGGAAATGCCTCTACTTCTTTCTTCTCGGGAAGAACCTTCTCAAGCAAATGTGTCAATTCGGGGGAACCCCATTCTCGGACGACCAGAGCGGGAAATGACTTCCCCTTGACTTCCTCGGATTCAACATTGAACAGGCGGTAAAAAGAACGATTTGCCGACATGACTTTGAGGTCTGCACCCAAGACAATGAGAGGATCTTGCACTCCATCAACGATGGCTTCGGCAAGTCCTAAAGCTTCCTGGATCTTCTTCTCGGCCAACCTGAGCGAGGTAATATCCATGAATGTCACGACAGCACCGTCGATCATATTGTCGATTGTCCGATACGGCATTATGCGCATGGAGTAGCAGCGGCCTTCCTTGGTACTAATTTCTTTTTCTATGGGGATCAAAGTCTTGAGAACACCCTTTACGTCGCTCGACAGGTCTTCATAATCCATATTGGAGGCAATATCACTCACCGGGCGACCCACATCGGAATGTATGAGTTTGATGAATTTGGTCATGGCGGGAGTGAAGCGTTGAATATTAAGGCCAAGGTCAAGGAAGATCACGCCGATCTCGGTGCTCGCGAATAGATTTTGCATGTCGCTACTATTTCGAGACAACTGATGTATCTTCTGCTCCAATTCGGAGTTGACCGTAACCAACTCTTCGTTCACTGATTGCAGCTCCTCCTTTGAGGTCTCCAGCTCTTCATTGGTGCTTTGCAGCTCTTCATTGGACGATTGGAGTTCCTCGTTCGTGGACTTCATCTCCTCATTGGCAGTTTGCAGTTCTTCTATGGTGGTCTGAAGGTATTCCTTCGTGGAGCTGAGTTCACGGTCCAACTCCGCGATACGGGGATCTATTTCTTCCGGAGTGGTTTTATCTCTTTTTCTCTTTGATCCCGGTTTGTTTTCCGCAGGAAGGTCTTCAAAGAGCACAACGAACAATCCCGCCATGGTAGGCGAATCTTGGACAGGTTTTACGACCAGATTGATGAGCCGATCCTCGCCGTTGGACCTCACTTTCAGTCTCTCGATACGAACCTCTTTCTTTTGGGTCACGGCTTGTCGAATGGATCCTGCCAAAGGCATGGGCCAGATGAACAACAGGGAAGTCGATAGCGTGTGGCCTCGCATGGTGCTCTCATTGCAACAATTGCGACTTCGGTGGCGCAGAAATAGATTTCTTCTTAACACCATATAAAAGGAGTAGTTTCGAATCGTCCGATAGAAAACCGGCGAGGGGGAGTGCCGGAATCCCGTGTCTTCTAACGTAGTGTCTGAGGATCATTCGACAATGCTTTGCCGAAGCTCAGTGGAAAGATTGCCACAGAATTAGTTTGAGACAAACCACGCCTACCCGCATCTGTACAAAACAAAAGCAATACTTGAGGAAGCTGAGCCTCAAGATTCTTTTTCCCCCGAACCATGTATGAAAACGGGCCTGAAGCTCAGAAGCAACATTCATGAAGCGGTCTAAAAAAGGAAAAGAGGTGGCTTGTGAAAAAAGCAAAAAGGGGCTCTGGAGAACGAGATGAATTGCGGGCTAGGGCAGAAAAATTGTTGTCTCAACAAAATGCCCTTCCGATGAAAATATCAAAGGCTCTTCGCTGTTACGTGTGGGTAACGTCAATTTGTAGTGTGTTGCGCATGGGTTCGGTTTTTGGTATCGGGTATCGTCCAGGAGGGACTCCCGATGCAAGATACCGACCTTTTTCAGATGGCCCTTGGGTTGTTTC
>JBGSLQ010000015.1:0-106814 GCA_041740635.1 Desulfomonilaceae bacterium
GCCGTTTATAGCCATTCCATCATCACCTGAACAAGCGCTTCACCCGGCAAGTCTATACCCCATCTCAAATCCGAACGCGAGAACCATTTAACCCCAAAAATAAAATTCTTCTCAAACTACCGCTCGAAACTGAAGCTTTACTGTGAAACAATTGAACGGTAGTATTGATATCGTGAATGACAAAGGGACGGAGATTCGCATCAAATTTCCATTAGAGTAGAGATTGCAGCACACCTCCAGATTCAATTCCCACTGAGATGGCGAAATGTGTAGTTTCTCACTTGGAGGAGGTCAAGAACAAATCCTATCTGCTTAATTGACTGTTTGATTTTGGGCCGGTAAACTGGGGAAGTGCAGAATGTTACCTGTTGGTAAGAACTCGTTGGTGGTTCTCAATGCGAAAGAATTGTGCCAAAAAGGAATTGTCGGGTAAATTTGACGGATTGCGAAGCCAGATTTCAGAACTTACAGCTCGGTCCAGCATTTGTGATGATGCCTTAGCTCAATCAAAAGAATTTCTGCAAAACACATTAGATGCTTTATCCTCTCACATAGCCATCCTAGATGAATCAGGAACAATTTTGGCCGTCAATGAGGCATGGCGAAGTTTCGGCCGCGGCAATGATGCTCAGCTATCGGGGGATGGGATAGGAACCAATTATTTGCAGATCTGTGATTCGGCGGAAGGTGCTTGGTCTGAAGACGCACCTGCAGTAGCAAGAATGATTCGCGAGCTCATCACAGGAGATCGAGAGGAATTCAATAAAGAGTATCCCTGCCACAGTCCATATGAGAAACGATGGTTTCTCCTCCATGCCACTCGTTTCAGAATGCGGGATAAAATTAGCGTGGTATTGGCTCATCAAACTATTACCGAACGGAAGTTGGCAGAAGAAGCTCTCCAAGAAAGTGCTGAGGAACTGGCAGCTATCAATCAGGAACTGCTGCGATCGAATCAAGATTTGGAGCTGTTCGCCTATGTTGCTTCACATGACCTTCAAGAGCCTCTGCGTAGCATAACCAATGCTCTTCAAATGTTGGTAAGAAAGCAGGAAGGAAGGTTGGGTGAAGATTCTGACCAACTGATCCGTTTTGCCGTAGAAGGTGCCAAGAAGATGCGGGGCCTCATTGAGGGTCTGCTGTCATATGCTCGCGTACGAACTGGACCCACAGTTGTTGAGATGGTGGACCTGAACAGAGTGTTGAATGAATCTATCCTCAACCTGAAAGCGTTGATCGAAAGGAAGCAGGCACGGATTACTTATGGCAAAATGCCGACAGTGCCGGGTGATTTCTCACAACTTTTGCAGGTATTTCAAAATTTGATAGACAATGCAATCAAATTTGCAGCAATGGAATCTCCACATGTCGAAATAAGAGCTAAGAATGAAACAAATGAATGGGTGTTCTCTGTCCACGATAATGGAATAGGAATTCAAACAGATCAATTTGGGAGAATTTTTGAGATTTTTCAGCAATTAAGTAGAGAGGATTATTTCGAAGGCACTGGTATCGGGCTTGCGATTGTCAAGAAGATCGTGGAACGTCATGGTGGTCGCGTCTGGGTGGAATCCGAAGTTGGCGTAGGTTCCTCGTTTTATTTTACTGTTCCGAAATAGTACTGAAGTATCATCGATCCGGACCATTTCTTAAACGTCTTATACGGACTTGCAATCAAGAATTTCTCATCGAAGTGGCGCACGGACCTACCGGGTACGTCCGTGGCATCCAAGATTAACTTTGAGCCCAAGATAAAGGTGGTGCCACTGACCTTCGGAACCAGGTCATTGTGGACGAACAACCCGGGAGCTTACAGCAGAAGCATCGGAGCAATCGCTCTTCAGGAAACTTCGACTGCTTACGCCGAGACTATTCCTGTTCCCCGCCGGAATAGAGCGAGATTATAGGCTGCTTGAGTGGAACGTCGAAATGAGACACGTACGGATTGCATTTACTTACAAGAAGAAAAGCGATTTTTTTGAGAAAGCGTCTCTCTTCATGCAGCGAATCGAAATTACCTCCGCCCTTGGAGATCACAAGATCGGCTTCGGTCAGTAATTCTTGGACTTCTTTCGAGCACCTCGGGATGGACGTTCCAGGAAAAGGCCCATCGATTCCGTTTTCGATGACACTTGTGGTGTCCTGCATTCTCGCCATGTGGGCTTCTTTAAGAGTCGCATCGTTCAGTGTGGGCTGACTGCGAACCACGTAATACGTTTTGACCGTATGAAAATGCAGTATTGTCTCAATAAGAAGCTTATCGAATACTATCTCGCCCGCGTTGTCTCCCAGGTACACAAGAAGTTTGCCGGACGATAGTACGTTTGCGACTCTCTCGAGTGACTTCACGCGAGGGACGGGTTTCTCGAGTTCGGATACCAGAAACTCGATATCGTCAGAACCCTGCATCCACATTAAATCGATCCAGTTTCCCAGGACTGCGAGCTTGATCGCGGTTTCCAACGGACGGGGAGATTCGTCAATGAGTGTTCTTAATCTGGGATACAGTTCCAGCGCTCTTAAGGTCTGCCGCTCTTTAAGCTGCTTGTACGGGTCCTTTTCTCCAAGAGTCTCTGAGATAATGCGCCATGCGGACTCGATCACCTGGGGACTTGTAACAGACCAATCGAGCCCCCTGAGGGCAGGGATTTCAAGAATTCTCTGAGAGAGGTCTCTCATAAGGGCTTCGTCGCCGGTCAGGCTTCGAACAGCATTGAGTGACGCTCTGAAAATGCAATGGATACAGTCTGGTGTCAACAACATGTTCTAAGCGACCTCATCATTAAAATCGCAGTTTCTAGAATTCTTTCGCTCAGGTTGAGACCGATTTCATCAGTTCGTGGAGATGCGATACTGCTACCGCAGCAAATTCTTTTGAATTGATGTGAGCGTCCACCTCTATTACTGGAATGCGACTGTCGAGGATACTCTTCAGTTCGGACAAAAATGCATCGTTGGTGTCAGGGTCGAAGAGAGGCCCTCCCTGGCAATCTGCTTCCGACCATCCCAAACGGGGGACTACAAAACGAACCGGACCTTTCGATCGATTGAGTTTTTCTCCAATAGTCCTGGCCAGGCGGATCACATCCTGGCGGTCGGTACGTACTCCGGATCGAAAGTCGTACCAAAACACGCTCCGGCCCTTCATAGATGAAGGCATTGTTTCGATGGAGTCGAATTCCAATACTATGCAGTCCAGGCCGCCAGGGACAACCACTTGGGGAATACCCTTTTTCCCTGCCGATTCCAAACGACCCGGACCTATCCCGCCGCAATATCCATTGTATAGAGCGTCTGAAAACTCGTGCAGAGCAAAATCAAGGACACCGTTGATGAGTCCTTGATCGATAAGGTCTTCCATAGCCATACCGCCTGTTCCGTTTGCGTGGAACGGAGCAACCTCATATCCGGTGTTTTCCAGCAGTCTCTTGACGCTCATGGCGCCTTCAGTAATGAAGCCGAATGAGGTCAATCCGATGATAGGCTTATCTGATGCAATCGGCCCGGCTTTCAATGCCATTCCGACGATCGCGGCGGCTGCACTCTTAAGGATGCGTTTGCTGATCGGATTGAGTCCGAGTATATCTATCACCGAGTGCATTACCGCGATATCCTTTGTCCCAACAAGCTGACTCATATCTCTCGAAGCGACTGTGGAAACCATCAGCTTTGGAACTCCTAAAGGCAGACAGCGCATAACACTCATGCCTATATGAGTACCCGTTCCACCTCCGACTGACATGATAGCCTCGAACCGTGATTGATCGTGAAGTTTCGTAACAACGGCCGATGCTCCTTCAATGACCGCTTGAACCGATGCCCGCCGATTCTTTTGTTCGTTGAGAATGTCGATGCCGTACCCTGCTGCCTCTACAACCTGACTGCGGGAAATGTCCGGCGTGGCAGTTGGTGGATGCAAAGTGCCCACGTCTATAACGATGGTGTTGCATCCGTCTGCTTGGATTAACTCCCTCAGGTAAGCCACCTCTTCGCCCTTGGTATCAAGGGTGGCTACAATGGCGACTGTAGTCTGCACTCATACCTCCTTCCTATTTCGTGAAGGATAAAGCAGCGATGGGTTATAGCAGTTGACATAATTTCTGACCTTTGAACCTTTATAAGGAACGGCAGGGCCCGGCGTCTCTGCCGGGCCCTACTGGTCGATTTGTTATGAAAAAGGTGCCGGCACCTACCAATTTTCAAGCAGCGCTTTTCGCAATCGGACAATAATTCTGACATTTGCCTTAATTGTACCTGAAATGCTCTTACCTCCGCCGCGAACTATTCGCCCGAACTAAGCAGCTTTGGGATCGTCTTGCCAGAGACCCAAACGGTTGCCTTCCGGATCGTTCAATACCGCATACCAACCAATTCCGGGTACAGGTTTCTTGTGAACGACGAGCGAGGCCCCTAGCTTTTGTGCTTTAGAAACCGATTCATCCAAAGATTCCACCTTAACGTAATTAATTAATGCGTGCTCCGGATCCTGACGTGCGGTAATGCCTCCTTTCAGCGAGTCTTCTCCTGTATGAATTCGGTAATAGCGGAAGCCGCTCGCTCCCCTTTCGAACGACCATTGGAAGAGATCGTGATAGAATTGTCTCAGTTTCTCCGGGTCGTCCGCCGGAATTTCAAAAAAGCAGAGCTTGTTGGTCATGACTGGGCTCCTTGCGAGAGAGTTCGGGAGATAAGGGTTACTCGTGATAACTTCTCAAGACTACATGCTGTCTTTCTCAATCCCTATGTCGAAAACTCCAGTATATTGTACCCATCTTTTTCAAAGGCTTTCCTCACGGATTCAGGGTCGTCGCTCTCGGCTCTCAAGACTACCCGCACTTGCCCATTCTTTTCCGGTACGGTAAAGATCGAACGGGCAACTCCGCCGCAATCATCAACGATACGAAGTATCTTCGATAACGATCCTCCCTCCAGGGTAACATCGGTCAGGGTTACTCGAAGGCGCTGCTGCCCCGCCTCCAGGAGTTTGAAAAGAGTGATGAAGATCTCTCTATCGGATACAACGCCCACCACTTTCTCTCCATCGAGGACCGGGAAAGTACTCATCATCATGTCCCGCCCTTTGATAAGCGTTTCTTCTACCGTATCGTTTACTGAGACTGTCAGGGGCATTCGGACCATCACATCTTTGACTTTGAGCTTTTTGCAGAAGTAGTTCAGCTCACAGAGATCTCCACTGCCACTGACGCAGTATGCGGCCTCACTTAAATCGCGGCGATGGACTACTCCCCGGAGACGCCCCCCATCTACTACGGGAAGCATCTTGAGATTGTTTTCCCGTATTATCGTAACTGCTTCAACGGCCAGAGCGTCACTGGGAATCGAGAATTGCTGAGGCAACATCCAGTTCTTCACTAACATGCGATCTCCCTTCTGGGGTGATATGAAATTGTGAAGAAGATTTCCAAACAGTTCCGGGAGTCGGGAATACTTCCAAGCATACCTCTTCCACGGCTTCCGCAAAGCGGTCGTCCTCTAGATTGGCGTCTATTTCTCTGATATCCAGTCTCGAACCGAGTTTTTCCCTCAGGACATTCAAGAAAATACGATCCTGATCGGCGTCAAACATGTGACTTGAAGGTCTGTCCACTGCAGACCAGCCCTGAGTCGGAAACATGACAACGGTAGGCCCTGCAGCGTGGGCCAACTTTTCGACAAAAACTTCGGAGACCTGTTTCATCTCCTCATCCGATAATCGGATGAAAGTCCGCAGAGCGTCAAGATCATATTTTCTTCTCTGATGGTATTCCGGCTTGTACCTGGATTTGCGGGGACTCATCAGGTTAACGCCTCCAGGAGCCACCACTTGAGGAATTCCTAACTTTCCCGCGCTTGTCAGGCGTTCCGGTCCCGCGGCCCTCATGCCTCCGAGAATCTCTTCTCCAACACCGCCCGGGGTAAGGTCCACTACGCCATCGAAGAATTCCAGCCCGATCATCTGCTCCATAGCGCGATCGCAAACACCGGCCGCCGAGAATCCAATGACTTGATACCCCTCCCGCTGGAGACGGTTTTGAATATGATTCGCGCAGTGTTCCGTAGGACCGAACATTGAAAGAGCGATCAGAGGCCGTCCTTCGGACCGAGCAGATTCTACGGTGAGCGGTTCAGCCGATGCCATTCCAACGATGGCTCCTGCAGCTCGTTCCAGAACATTGCACAGTGGCTTGGACAAGCCGGAGATTTCAATAACCGTGTGAAATATGGATATATCACCGGTTCCTATGTAGTGCGTGGACAGACCCGGCAATGCAGCAGTTGATGACACCATCAGTTTGGGAACCCCGAAGGGCATGGCACGCATGACTTCGGTTGCCATGAGACTGCCGGTGGAACCGCCAAGGCCTATGACGCCACCCAATCGATTTTCGCCAAACAGATGCATAGCAGTTTTCACCGCACCTGCAATCATTTGGTTGGTGATCTTCTTCCGCTCGGATGAGGCACGTATCTCGTCAATATTCGTGCCGGCAGCCTCGGCTATTTGGGCTGGAGTTATGTCCGCTCCGGGAACATCCCTGGACATACTAAGATCCATAACCAAAGGACATGCCCCAAGATCGCGGATCTTGTCCCGGAGGAACATCGTCTCTGCACATTTGGTATCCAGGGTGGATATCAGCAAGACTATACGTTCCATCAGGATTTCCCCTCTGAGGCGACCTTTTCTTTAATTTCTTTCTTAAGAACCTCTTTGTTCACTTTTCCCGAATCGCCAACGGTCGGAAATTCGGCTACTATTTCGAGCCGTTCGGGAAGCTTGAACATCGCTATGCTTTTTGATTTCAGGAAATCCACCATCTCCCGGAACGTAAATTCCTGCCCGGCTCTCGGGATCACGTAAGCACAGGCTCGCTCACCCATTTCCCTGTCCGGATATCCCACAACCGCAACTGACGCTACTTTGGGATGATCGTTGAGCAGACCTTCGATTTCAGCCGGATAAATATTCTGGCCTCCACGAATGATCATGTCCTTGGCCCTGCCCAGTATCCACAGACAGCCCTGATCGAATTTCACGATATCGCCGGTTGTCGTCCAGCCATTAGGATCGAAAACGGTCGCGGTGAGATCTTCATCCCGATAGTAACCGGCCGGTGCGTGGGGCCCTCTGAAGAAAAGCACTCCGGGTTCTCCGTCAGGAACTTCATTCTTGCCGGATTCATCCACGAGTCGAACTTGATTTCCCGGGAGCATGCGACCTACGGTTCTGCGACGCAGGTCTCTGGAATCTTCCACCCGGCAACCGGATACGGAACCCATGTCCTGGGTGCCCAGATCGCTGGTGATGGAAGCACCGAAGGCCTTCTCTGCTTCTTCTGCGATCTGAGGGGAAAGATACCCTCCCGCGGAACGGATAAAACGGAGCGAACTCAGGTCATACTTGGAGGCATCGGCATCGAGCATTCTCACCAGGTGAGTGGGCACAACGCCAATGGCAGTAGCTCTTTCCTTTTCAATGAGTGCCAGGGCTCCGTCAGGAGAAAACTCCTCCAGCATGACCGTCTTTGCCCCTGCCAGGGGTGCAGCAAAATACGTTAGCGTACCGGCTGCTCCTCCCGCATGTGGTGCGATGGCCATGGTAATGTCGTCCTTGGAAAGATTCCAGATATCTACCCGGGCCTTGGATGTGCACACGCGAGGGGCTGTCGGCCATTCCACGAGCTTGGGAATTCCGGTGGTTCCCGATGTGGTGGTGAGCAGAGCGACATTCCATATGGGATCAAGTCTCCTTTCGGCAAGGACAGACTCGTTCACAGGTTTTTGCACTCGCTCGTTGACAATGCTCGTAAGTGAATAGGTTCCATCCGGTGCGGAAGCAGGGACTTCGTCGTCAAACAGAAAGATATTCTTCAAATGCGGAAACTGCTTTTGCAGTCCCTCATACATTTCCAGGTAATTGAATTTGTTGTACATAGTCAGAATGATGACCGCCGATGCCTGAGTCCGCTCGACCATGTACTCCAATTCCCTCTGACGAAGGTAAGGATATACCGTTAGCGAGATCAGGCCGGCACGCTCGCATGCAATCCTGGCCAGGAAACCATAGACGCTGTTTGGCGATTGGACGATCACACGGGAATGCTTCGGGATACCCATTTCAACCCATGAAATGGCCATCGCATTCACGAGGCGCTTCGCTTCAGCCCAGGTCAAGCGGTACTTTGAATCGACCAAGGCTTCCTTGTCGCCGTATTCGCGGGCGTTTCTTTCCCAGAAATCGTAAAAAGTCTCCTGGGTCCAGTAACCGTTTTTTAGGAACTCATTCACCATGTCTTCTTTGTAACGAATCGGTTTCAAGTAGGCCTCCTTGGTGATCAAAATTTCGGCAAAATAGGGATTAGTAAGTGTTCCCGCGCAGAAGAGCGCAGGAACAACATGGATTAAGCGATTTCTCGGCTATTCCATCAGAATCCCAGTTCGGACCACCTGCTTTTCACTCGCTCCACTACCTTAGGATCCAGTTCGATGGGAATCGGTTTGTGCTTCCAGTCATAGGGTATGGTGGCATCCAGGAGCAGCCTGCCGGTAATATCTCTGGCTTCGATAGGCAGGGAGGGGTCGAGCGGGGTCGAGCGGCCTCGTTTGATTACCTGGGAACGGTTTGGCTGGAACCTGAAGCTCAGAGCGTACATGACTCGAGGAATGTCCCAGGGATCGATATCTTCATCGACAACGATTACTGTCTTGAGACCGTAAGCTCCCATTTCGGTAGAAATGGCGGCTGTCAGGACCTGGTCGGCATGGCCTGGATACATTTGCTTCATGGAAATGATGGCGAGAAATCTTCCTGAACCTTCCGGCGGACAATACACTGCTTTGAGTCCCGGAATTTTCATGGCAAGAAGCTGTTGCCAGAGTGTTGCACCATACGAAAGCGCCATGGTCATGTGCGTGTCGGTGACCGCTCGACCGACAGTGGTTCCCCACAGAATCGGGTTGTTTCGATGAGTCACGCATTTCACGTCCATAAAATTGCGCGGGTCGGTGCCTACACCGGAGTAATAGCCGGTGTACTCGCCAAAAGGCCCTTCTTCCATGAATTTCTCGGCGTCCACCTCCCCCTCCAGAACGATTTCCGCATGGGCGGGGATTGGCAAGTCGACTGTCTCTCCCTTGACCACTTCCACGGGTGTTCCTCTGAGAGCGCCGGCAACGTCGTACTCCGATACGAAAGCGGACACTCGTGCTGCTCCGAGAATGAACAGCAGAGGATCGCATCCGATGATCGAGGCCACAGGCATTGGTTTTCCCATCGCCTGGTATTTCTTCAACATGATGTCTGCGTGCTTGCCCTTGATGAATTGGGTGCCGATTTTGTCTTTGCCCAGGAGTTGGGCCCGGTAGGTTCCCAGGTTGATCCACCCGGATTCAGGATCTTTGGTGATGAAGAAATGTGCAGTGCCGATGAAACGACCGCCATCCAACGGATACCACTGGGGCACGGGAAATTTGTAGAGATCGATGTCATCTCCGTACAGGATATTTTCCTTGCACGGAGCTGAAGCTTTATCGACATACTTGGGTGGTATCAGATTCTCGCCCAGTCTCGCCCATGCCTTATAAAGATCCACCAGAGTTGAATCGAGCGGCTGCCCCATGATCATGGCAAGCCTTTGGGTAGTGGTGCACACACTGGTAATTACCGGTGTGCTGTAATCCTTTACGTTTTCAAACAGCAGGGCTGGGCCGCATGCTTCCTCATTCAGCTTGGCGATATGGGAGAGTTCGAGATTCCAATCGACCTCAGCCGTAATCTTCTTGCATAACCCCTTTTCCAAGCCTTCTTTCACGAAATCTCTCATGTCTTTCATATGGATAGCTTCCTCCGTTTCTCACTTTGTCACAGGGCGTACTAATCCCTTTGAACCCCAGGTCTTTTTTCCCTTGGCTCTATTTGCTGTGAAGACCCCTTACGGGCTTATATTTGATCGGTTTACTTGACTTTTTTCCCAGAAATCAGCCCTGCCACAATATGCTCCAGGGCACTCTTTCTGGGTTGTACCAATGGTTTAACCTCTTTTTGGCTCCAGACGGTTTCAGGTCGGCTCTGAAGAATGAAGACTTCACCTTTGAAAGGCAGAAATTTTTCGGTTGCCCATTCAATATCCATGGGTTTGCCATAATGCTTTTCTATCCGCTTCGCCAGATCCACCAAACTGACGATCTCAGTGTCCAGCAACGTTTGCTGCTGGCGACGCTCCGCATCGACTTCCAGTTTTTTTACCTCGTCCGTATCCGGATCCGTCGTGTAATAGATCGCCTTGTCAGAGACGGTTCTCTTCACAATATCCATCGTGATTTTATTGACTTGAAATTGATCAGGGGTCACCTCACCTGATACCACGCTTTCTCCGAATCCCCAGTTGGAATCGATTACCACCGTTGCCCGGTCTCCGGTTGACGGGTTCAGAGTGAACATGACCCCTGCTGTAAAGGAGCGAACCATTTTCTGAACTGCTACGCTTATCAGCACCTTGGAATGATCGAATCCCATTTTGAGCCGGTAAGAAATGGCTCGAGCCGTGAACAAACTGCTCCAACACTTCCGCACTTTGTGAAGGACGTCATCAATGCCGCGGACCCAAAGATACGTATCCTGTTGGCCTGCGAAACTTGCATCCGGTAAATCTTCTGCTGTGGCTGAGGATCTGACTGCTACCGGCAATGCCGGCATTCTGGTACGGCGGGAAAGGACGCGATAATTCTCAGCTATGATATCTTCCAATTCTTCACTGAAATTCCCTCCCTCGATCCAGGTCCTGATATCCTGGGAGGCCTTTTCTACTTCATCGACGTCGCTGTAGTCGAGTCCTTTGAGTCTGTCGATCGCCGCATTTTGAATGCCGTTTTCTTCGAGAAAACGCTCATATGCACGGGTAGTAAGAGCGTACCCCGGAGGAACCGGGATCTGGGCCCTCAGAAGCTCTCCGAGACTGGCACACTTACCTCCGACCCGGTTCACCATAGTTATGTCGCATTGCTCAAAGGGCAACACATACTCGGACATTTCCATTGCAGATCCTCCGCCACGCGAATCATGAGATAATGTCGATTTCCCCTGTAGCTCCGTCCAATTTTACTCGTTGACCGGTTTTGAGGATGGATGTCGCCGAGCCGGTGCCTACTATTGCGGGTAAGCCGTATTCCCGGCAGACGATGGCAGCGTGACACATAACTCCACCGACATCGGTTATGGCGGCCTTAATCTTCTGGAAAGCAGGAGCCCAACTGGGTGAGGTCGTGGGAGCAACCAGGATCTCCCCATCTTTAAGTTCGCCTATTTCTTTGACCGAACGGCAGACGCGAACCGTGCCTTCCACAATTCCCGGTGACCCGGGAAATCCAATTATTTTGCTCACATCTCCACTTGCAACTGCCTTGAGTTTCGCCCAATTCGTCATGGAATCCGAGGTGATTCCCCAGAGGACAATCGTGAATGGTTCATTAATGCTTTCAGGGACAGTACCCATAGCATCCGGTGGAGTCCATTGACGGAATTTGTCCATGACTTCCTTACGCCATGCAATCTCTTTGGGCCATACGAGAGGTCCCCGCGGCTTGGAGCCCGTCGCCCAAGAGGTGACTACATCCCAGAGGGCGTCCTTGATTTCCGAGCGCTTCAGGTACCAGATATCTTCCACATCATCGAAAAACTTGTATTCGATGAGAATGCGAGACACTTCTCTGATCTTGTTCCAGAAAAGACTATGGAACCAATGCTCTACGTAGAAAAGATGATTCTCCACATACGGAAACACCGTCTTCGCAGTTCCGAGGAGTTGATCGTAGGTCTGACGATCTTCATCAGTCCTCAAGAGAGCTCGGTATTCGGTCACGAGTTTGTTGCTTTCCTCTCGCACAGCGGCTGTCGGTCGCTCTATGTTTTCTCCTTTACGCAGTTTCTCGATGTAAATCCGCATTGCTGAAATCGGGATATCGAGATCGTCATTCCAGGATGCGTCATGGTGATACCACCCGGTTCCGGTGGACACATGGAACCAGGGCTCTCTGGCCTTTTCGAATGCTTGCATCCATTTCTTGCCGTTTTCCGTGGTATCCATCTTGTCAAATACCGACTGGGCACCATTGCCGCTCATCACGATCTCGTCAACACCCAGATCGAGCGAGAGCTTTGCAAGCTTCTTCAACTCCTCGTCTGGCTGGTAGATGATGACGTCTATACCGCCAACCATCTGAGTGATTTTCTGAAGCGGAATGTCCGGGAACGCTTTTTGACAAAAATCAACAAAAACGACATATGCAGCGTATCCGAGATTGAGAAATTCAAAATGATACTGCCAGGTGAGAATCCCGAGATCGATCAGCTCATCGTACGCTTTAAGGAGTTTGTACCCCGTGGAAACACCAAGTCCCTCCGTGACAACCGATTCCTCTTCCATTTCAGGGAGAGCGGGAATCTTGAGCTCCGCAAGTTTCTTGATCACGGAGCGCATCTTCTCTTCCCATTGATCGTGGAGCTTGTCCCAATTCTGATAGTAGTATCCTGCTCTTTTCATGAAGAGCTCTACACGTTTAGGGATTTCTTCAGGATCTTCAACCGGAAGTGGAGTGATATAGATGTAGCCATTATGGATACGGTGATCTATGCCCATGGCCGGAGGCACGATGAAAATTCTTGTGTTGAACTGTGACAGCGCAAGGAACCAGGCTTCATCCCAAATGATGTCAAAGGGGTACATCGGTTCGGGGTAGTGAAGCCCGTCGTAGAACCAGAACATGCTCTTTTCGTACTGTGCACGTTCCGGATCGGTTTCCGAGAACTGATAATGGTAAGGATACATGCGTTCCCAGCCTTCAGTTCCGGGAATGATTTCCGCCTTATGCGGATCGGGAAACTTCATTTCGGCCATGTCTCTCCACCTCCTATTCGGTTTTGGTTCGCGTCCCTCCAAAGCGGGACTACCCTAGTCCCCTTCCTAAAAGCCTGCACTGTCGACGTTGCAGTTCGCTTCAAATGAATCGGCCCCCGGTGTCGTCAAAGCTTCCGATGGAAAAAATCCCTGAACTTTTGTTCGTTATTTATCCCCCTGCCCATCGTTGAAACAGATGATGCGAAATGCCGAGTTGATCGAGAGCTTTTCCTATAGTTTGATCTACAATGTCCTGTATAGTCTCGGGTTTATGATAAAAAGAAGGAACCGGTGGAAGGATGACACCGCCCATTTCAGTAATGGCAATCATATGGCGGAGATGGCCAAGGTGTAAGGGAGTCTCCCGCGGAATCAGGATTAATTTTCGGCGTTCCTTGAGAATCACGTCAGCCGCGCGAACGAGCAGATTGTCATTGAACGAGTTTGCGATCATGGAAAGGGTTTTCATGGAACACGGTGCCACGATCATGCCTTCAGTGAGAAAGGATCCACTTGAAATGGAGGCGGCAAGGTTTTCCGGTGAGTGCACCTGGTCTGCACAGGCTTCTAATTCTTGAGGTCTGAATGAGGTCTCATGTTCCATGGCAACTTTTGCACCACGGGTAAGAATAAGATGTGTCTCAATATCCTGAATTTCTTTAAGCACCTGCAGCAGTCGCACTCCATAAATAGTGCCACTCGCTCCGCTGATTCCCACAATGACGCGTTTCACAGATTTATCTCTTTATCCGGCTTAGAGTACACGAAATCACCCCAATCCGCCGGTGCGAGGCGAAAGTTGAATTGGGATCACATCTGAATCCCTTCACATAGACTGTTTTTTACAGTACCTGTATGCGTCCGCTGTTAGTTGGATACTTGTCCGCTTTGCACTGCAGCATCTGTCGGCTTTTAGTTTCCTATTTGCCCCGATGCTGACGATCCTCTTACTATCTGAAAGCCTGGATCTGCACACTCGCGTTTCGAAGTCGGATTATGAAGAAAGTGGAAAAAAGAACCTTTTCAAGCCCACGAGAAAAACCGTGTCCTTAAGTAATTATTCTCAACCTGTAAGGCAAGGAAGTCAACCCAGAAAAAAGTTATACTTTTATAAGATTTTCTTATGATGTATACTGTTAGTTGCTTATGCGAGAGGAAACATGAATCTCAAGCAGCTCGAAATATTTCACCATTTCTGTCTTTCCGGCAGCATGTCACGCACTGCCGCTCATCTCAGCGTTTCCCAGCCAGCAATATCCCAGCAATTGCACGGATTTGAGGAGGATTGCGGAGTCAAGCTTTTTTACCGTGATGGGACTACATACAGACTTACTGACACCGGCGAGGCCATCTTCTTACTTACAAAACGGATTTTCAGCCGGGTTTCTCAGATAAGCTTTTTGCTGGAACAAGCACAAAAGGGACAGGCGGAACGACTCAGAGTAGGAGCGACAAAGGGTTACGCGTTCACGCTCATGCCTGATGTGCTCTCGCAATTCCAGAGTAAATTTCCCGGTGTGCAGGTGATTTTGAGCGAAGGTAATTCTGCAGAGCTTCTGGCTCGTCTGCGCAGACGCAAGGAAGATCTGGTCATTGTAGCGAATAGCTCTTACGATTCCACCATGCGTCCCATTCCGTTTGCAAGAGCCAAATTCATATTGGTTGCTCGGCCCGATCATCCTTTAGCCCAGCGAACCGAGGTATCCCTGAAGGACCTGACAAACGAGGCACTCATTATCAGAGAACCGGGGTCAGGTTCGCGGGAAGCTATCTTGAAGAGACTCAACCAATCGGGAGTCAAGCTGTCAGTCGTTGCGGAATCCGAAAATCTCAGTTTCATATTAGGGTACATTGAACGAAACATGGGAATTTCGTTCATTCTGGCCCAAGAGGTTCGAAGGGAATTATCTGAAGGCATTCTCAAACAAATTAATCTCGCCGAAGGTCCTATTACCTTTCAGTCCGATATTGTCACTTTGCGTGCGGAACCGCTCACTATCCCTATCAGATACTTCATCAAAGTAGCTCGGAAATTCCAACAATCGAATTCCGGTTGATCCATCCTCTCGCTCTTTGCTGCCGCACTTTTTTGTCTACGGATTGGTCTTTAGCTCAGTTAAGAGCAGTAGCGACCGGCCTTCTTACCGGGATCTTGCCCTCTCTGTGGCTGCGTCTGAAACGCCAGGACTAGCGGATCCCTATAATTTATACGGATTTGCAGTTAAGATAGTTCTTACTGTGGCGGAAGCACGGACCTGTAGGCAGGTCCATGGCACCCAAAACCGCTGTCGGTCTCGGTACGGGGGTGCCACTGACCTGCGGAGCCAGGTCAGTGCTGTAAGCATCTTGAATGCAAAATGGTATTAGGCAGGAGGGCCCAGGATCAATCGCTGCGGGTCCACTTCTTCTCTGAGAGTTCTCAGCTCCTGCTCAGTGGGGGGATCGGCTTCCCGGACTCGAGAAATATCAATCTCAAATCCTGTGTTCACGATCACGTCTTGAACGTTTACCCCCGGATAGACTTCCGAAAGATACATGGCTCGGGAGGTGTCATCAAACCGCATAATGCCGAGATTGGTAACCACCGCTATGGGACCGCCGCGGGAAAAGCCCGCTTGCCTCCGGGAATCATCTCCGGAAAGCCAGCCGGGACTGGTGAGATAGTCCAGCTTCTCCACGAAACGCCGTTTGTCGTGCTGGATAAAAACGATTACGCCCCAGGCAAGCGATGCGGCATCGCAGGCACCCCCGCTCCCGGGAAACCTGGTCCGTGGATTCCGGTAATCTCCCAGCACCGTGGAGTTGAGGTTCCCAAAACGATCGATCTGGGCTGCTCCCAAAAACGCTATAGTATGCAGGCGCCGATGACCCAGGAAAGAGAAGGCATCGATCAGCCCGGCATTTATGGCGGTGCCGGACATAACGCGCGGATCTGCGACCGCCAATGGCAACTCATCGAGCGAGGGATCGATCCCGCCGGTCTCAAAAAAAACCACAGCGTCCGGGGCATGAATTCGTTTTGCTACCGTAGCGGCAAGCATGGAAATGCCTGTACCCGCAAACACCACATCGCCGTTGCCGATCATTCTTCCGGCGCTCGTGGCCATCATTTCCCGAGGGCTATATGCTTTCATCTTCGACTTTCCTCACCGCCTATCCAGTCCCGGAGCATAGCCAATTGCAGGATTGGCTTTGATTTTCATGAGATTCGTAGCACCGACTTTTTCGAAATACGCTTCTTCATTGGGCACGTTGTAAACCCATTCGTCCAGATATTTGTGAAACAGGTCGTCACGCGCTGCGACATCCTTATAGAGATTGAGATGCTGGGGATCGTAATCATAAAAAGAGTAACACGCTGTTGGATGGGCTCCGAAGGGTGCCTTCACCACTGCGTCTACCAGAAAAGACGGGAGCGAATTCTGGTCGGGATCGTCTCGAATGAAAGAGCGTGGAACGATTTCCTCGCACGTTACAATCACGTGATCCGCAGATCGGGCCTGTTCCAGATCGGCGAATGTCAGGCCTTTTATCCGTACGGTGCCGTCCTCGCCCACGTATTGTGCGTGGATCAGTGCAACGTCAGGATTCAACGCCGGCAACAGCACAACGTTGTCCTCCTCTCCGTTGAACGGATTCCGCACTACCGTGAGCTTCTTTGAAGGCACTTTCCCGGTGCCCCTGATCTCCGCGGCAAATCCCTCGACCTTGACGAGGTCCGTCTCGAGCCCTGACTTGGTGGCCATGAAAGGAAGTCCCATGGCTCCGGCAAGGAATCGCAAGCTCATTTGATAATTGGAGTAATCCTCGATTTCGATCTGTCCCGCGCAGACCGCTTTTCTGAAACGTATGCACGTGGGTGCAAAACGTCCTGTGCCTCCGTAGGCAATCTCCAGTCTCCGAACGCACCCCGCCCCAATCAAGAGATCGAGTGACTGACCGTGGGAGTGGCATACAATATAGAGGTTCCTCTTTTTCTGCCTGATAATTTCCCTAGTCAGAGCCATTGCATTGCGGCTGACGGTGAATCCACCCAGAGCTACTTGGCTCCCATCGGAAACAAACCTCCGGACGGCATCCTCCGCGCTCATCAGTTTTCCGGCGATATCATGCGGCATATTGGATAACCTTGCTCTCCAACCGTTTTTTTTTATCGTATTCTCTAAAGAATGCAATGTAACCACCAGGACAACGAGATGGCAAGAAAAGTCAATCTGTTGACCGGAAAAACTCGCTCCCGCCTGCCGGTGAATGTCGCCATCCTGCCGGGGGACCACTGCAGACACCAATGGAAATAACTCCGCGGAAAAGGAAGCACTGATCTGGGTGTACCCTGACTTGACAGAGACTGAGGGATTTGAGTGTATGATCTGGGACGCTCAGTACGAAAGTCACCGAAACAAACGAGCAGTGACGCCGAAGTGCACCTGGCACTCCGGCGGACTAAGTCGAGATTAATGGGCAATGAAGCCGGTAACGTATTTTCTTGCTCTATTGTATGCTGTATATGATGCAATGAGATGACATATCCATCCCAGCATCCCGCCCGTACCTATCCAGAAACCAGGCGTAATTATTAACCAGAAGATGCCTCGTAAATAATCTCCATTATAAATTTGGCCGATTCCCGGAATAATCAGGCTCAACACAGCCGCTGTTCCTTGATGTGTCATTTGCAGTTCCTCTTCACTCTTTCTGCTATGTTGCACTTTTTTGCTCGCCTTTTATCTAGGACCATTCAGGCCACGACAGCGCATCTAAAAAGTGACTCTCAAACCAAACACTGAGATGATATTAAGATAATCACTGAAACCGTTCTGGAAATAGACAATCGTTTGTGAACGAAAAAATGATATTGCAACTATGGTGTGAAATTGAGCAATTTACAGGAAAGCAGTTCCGAGAATACCAGTTTCTTGAGAGCATCACTTGAGAGCATCATAAGAAGTGAATAGGAATTCGAGTTAGATCGAGAATATTATCGTTTACACACATTTCTGCTACTCTTGATTCAGAATTGAGCAAATCGAATCAAAGCTGAAGAACAAACCCCATATCCGATCTGAACTTTACAAGAGATTAGCGCATCGTTAGACTTAGAGGCATCAACAATTCTGGGGTTCGACAGCAGAGACTCTCGCATTCGTCCAGCGGGAGGCATGAGAAATACTGTTAGAAACATGTTTTAATGACAGGAAGCCACACATCTCACTATTTTCTATTCCAATGCTCACACATTCCTAACAAGTCAAGAGCACTTTATGAAGGGTAATCATCTCATTACGAGGAGGCAAGGCTTTGAGAAAATCTTATTTTTTGGCTTGTATTGCAGTGCTTGTTCTGGCCGGGACTGCTCTTGCAGTAGATCTTGATCCTAAACTGCAGGCGTATCAGACCGTCAGCGGAATCTCCGGGAACCTCAAATCTGTCGGTTCAGACACCCTGAACAATCTGATGGCACTATGGTCTGAGGGTTTTAGAGCCAAGTACCCGTCGGTCAAAATTTCGGTTGAGGGCAAAGGTTCATCCACTGCTCCTCCCGCTCTTATCGAAGGAACGGCTCAGTTCGGCCCCATGTCCAGGGCGATGAAGTCAAAAGAAATTGACGATTTTGAAAAGAAATTCGGTTACAAACCATCCGTGATCAGAGTCGGGGTGGACTCTCTGGCAGTATTCGTGAACAAAGATAATCCGATCAAGTGTCTTACTCTAAAACAGATCGATGCGATTTTCTCAAAGACTCGCAAAGGCGGCCTCGAGAAAGAAATTAAGACGTGGGGAGATTTGGGACTCACAGGTGAATGGGCTGACAAGCCGATTTCTCTGTATGGCCGTAACTCTGCCTCCGGAACATACGGTTTTTTTAAGGATGTTGCACTGTTTCATGGCGATTACAAAGATACCGTGAAAGAACAGCCCGGTTCATCTGCCGTCGTCCAGGCCATAGCTACCGACAAATATGCTATCGGCTATTCCGGTATCGGGTACAAGACTGCCGACGTGAAAGCCGTGCCTCTTGCCGTAAAAGAAGGAAAATGTTTTGAGGCTACTGCTGAGAACGCTTATACGGGTGATTATCCTCTTGCGCGGTTCCTGTTCATTTACTTCAACCACAAACCACAGGAAGCTTTGAACCCCCTTATGGCAGAATTCATCAAGTATATCTTCTCAAAAGAAGGCCAACAGGTCGTGATCAAAGACGGCTTCTATCCTGTCTCCGCCACATTGGCTGCAGAGGATATGAAGAAAGCCGGAATAACCAAGTGACGTAATATCATCTCAGTTTCCAGTTCCATCCAGTTATGTGGGAGGACTCCTACCCGGAATAGGGTCCTCTCACGCCATTTTCCAATAATCCCGAGAACATATACCTCTACCGTTATTCATCGAATCATGGGAATTCGCTTTCAAAAATATGATGCCGGATAACATTTTTTTTCCGCACTGACCTGCTTCCAAGGCAGTGGACCCCTGTGATTCAACGTTTCTGCGTCTTGGGTGCCACTGATCTGGGAAACGCGGGTCAGTGCTTCTTCATTTTCAATGTTACAGGCCTGAAAGCTAATCCGAATGATTAGGGAACAATGATTCTCACATCTTCTCATTCTCCCGAATACAACAAGCACTTCTATTTTTCCCAGTCTTTACACTAGCCAATCCGCATTACTACTCGGAATTTTCCGCTCAACAAAAACTTGTCGAACATTCTGCCGTTCAGTGAACAGTCTATTGTTAAACCAAGATATTTAATTGTATAAATTAAGAATGCCGGCTTGGAAATCCCATCACCGCGTCCGACCGGTTGACGTATTTCGGGACTATCAATAAGAGAATACACGATTTTTGGAGATTATAGAATGAATTCGTCAGAGGGCAAGATACTTGCCGTCACCAACGCAGGACATTTCGCTATTCATTATAATATGATGGTTTTTCCCGCTCTCGTACTGCCTCTTGCTGATCGACTGGGCCTCTCCATGGCTCAGGTAGTGGAATTGTCGTTTTTGCATTATCTCTTTTTCGGGCTGAGCGCTCTGCCCTGGGGATTGCTCGGGGATCGTCTGGGTGGCCGCATGCTCATGATGCTTTTATTCGTGGGGTCGGGATTGAGCGGCATCGCGGTCGCGGCTTCCATGAACTCGCCATTTTTATTGAGTATTTCTCTGGCAAGTCTGGGGTTATTTTCCGGGATTTATCATCCCATAGGTATGGGCTTGATATCAAAAGGGGTTAGCAATATCAGCCGAGGAATGGGACAGAACGCAGTGGCTGGCGGTGTCGGGCAGGTCATGGGACCTCTGCTCACGGGAATTCTCAATTGGCTTTGGGGGCCCATGGCTGGATATTTGGCAGTTGCCGTGGTAAATTTTGCGGGAGCGGCACTGATGTTGTTCCTGACGATTCCCGAAGGATCAAGCCGAGGACAGGTGAAACAAGCTGGTTCAAACGGCATGATCGGTGGCTTTGTCATTCTCCTTGTCGGAATGTTACTTGCCGGTTTAGCGTACAGCGCTTCCACCGTTATTTTGAACGCGTATCTGGAGTTAAAGGCTAGAGGGCTTCTGGACATGTTTCCGGGTGCCCAGAGCGGAAATGTCTCGGCAAATCTTTTTGCCAGTCTCGTAACTGCCCTGGTTTATACCATCGGTGCAGTAGGTCAGTATTGTGGTGGAATTGCCGGAGCCCGGTACGAGACGAGATACGCTTATCTTGTTTTTCATGCCACATGCATTCCCGCGGCATTTCTCATGGCATTTACGACAAATTTCGACCTCGTTGCTTCCTCATCTTTATACTTTTTCTGTCTCCTGGGAATGCAGCCTCTGGAGAACACGCTGGTCGCACGCTTCACCCCTTCAAAGTTCAGACATTCTGCGTATGGCTTGAAATTTATCCTGGCTTTCGGCGTTGGTTCTATCGGAGTCAGGATCGCTGGCTGGATTAATGCAAACTGGGGGAACGAAGCCGTATTTGTGGTGCTTGGATTCACATCCATTGCCATTGTGTGCGTGGCCGTCGTACTCATCTGGTGGACTAATCGCTCAAGAGAGCAATCAGAGTTGGTGTTGCAGCCTCAAGCGAAGATTACGGGTTAGTCTTTTAGCATGGTTCGAAAATGAAGAGCGGAACCGATTCCTTCGGTTCCGCTTCAGGCTGGCTAGTGTTAAAAGAATTCTACTTCGGAACTCTACGCGTTATTAATCTTTCCTGCATAATGCTCCTTTCGTTGGGGCCGACCGAAATCAGCCATTTAAAAGCAGCACAATAATTTTTACTCTACCATAAACAGAGATTGAACGCAATCTCAACATCACCGACCTGAGGGTACTTTGTCTCTTTTCGTGGAGACGGTTGACGAAGGCAGGGTCTGTCACTCGATCCGCAATGGAGGATTCACCTTTGCGGCACTTTCACGGCTGGTTGACTGTACCGGAGAGAATGACTTAATTTTGCACATAGGCTTGAATGATGCGGCCATAAAGGAGAATTAGCAATGCTGCACAGTGTAGATAAGTTACAGGATTATGAAATTGTTGCTACAGATGGACACATCGGAAAAGTGAGAGGATTCTACTTCGATAGTGACACCTGGGAAATACATTATCTTCTCGTAGATACAAGCAAATGGTTACCTGGCAGAAAAGTCCTGATTTCCCCTGTGGAAATTCAGAAAATCGATGTCGACAACAAATTTCTGTCGGTAAATCTCACGCAGGATCAGATTCAAAACAGCCCGGCAATTGAGGAGGATGCGCCAATATCAGCCACTATGGGTGATCTCAATGCTTATTACGGTTGGCGCGGAGGCAGAAAGGAAGGGCTTAGACCTGAGAGCGGATTTGGAGGAAAAGCAGCAGGCTATTCCGATATGGGGCTGACTGAAGCGTCCCAACATGAGGGAGTAACTGAATTCGGAGAAGAATCTGAATTTGCTGAAGAAGATCTTGAATTACGAGGAACCCAGGAAGTAATGGGTTATAATATAGAAGCAGATGACGGCGACATCGGTCATGTCGAAGATTTTGTTATAGACGATGAAAAATGGACTGTGGCATTCATCGTGATCGACACCAAAAATTGGTGGCCCGGCAAAAAAGTGCTCGTGTCTCCTGACTGGATTGATGAAATCGGATGGGATGACAAGAGAGTCCTTGTACAGTTGACTCGCGAGCAAATCAAGAACTCTCCCGAATACGATCAAGACAATCTGCCCGGTATGGATTATGAACAGAAGTTCTATGGTCATTATCGGGAAACCGGCTGGTTGGAGCACAAGGAAGCCGGCTTTGACGAAGAAAATAGGCGTTTGTAATTTTTGACGAAATCAACCTGGAATGGTCCGAATATCGGGCCGTTCCTTCTCTCATTAATCTTGGCAATTTCTCTACCAACGAGTAAAATCCGGGAAAAACTTCTTGGAAGTTCTTCCCGGATTTTTACCGGATCTTAGAGGCCGACAGTCAACTGCAAGACTGATCAATCCAGATCTAATTCGACTTTACATTGATTACATTTCATTGCTCCACGAAAAACTTTATTGGCACATTCAGGACAGATATAGCGGGCCTCTTCGTCTCGAACCCATTTTTCAGTGCCATATTCTCGCCGGTAAGGTACGGCTCTGAGAATGACTTTCTTTCCAACCGTCATGGAAAAATTGTCAATGTGGCCACAGGGGAATTCCTTGCATTCGTGACATCCGGAGTATCCCTTCTCTTCCGTGCAGTTCCTGATGTCACACTGGCGACAATGCATAAAACGGTCGTCCGACAGGCAGCCATCGCATCGAATATCTTCTATGGACAAAGCTTCGCTGTTAGGGAGTGTGCCTTTGCCGGGAGTTCCCCCTCTGTAGAGATTTACCAGGCGCTCCTTCAATTTTATGTTGTTGTCGCGATGCGCTATGTGAATAGCGCAGACACCGCAATAAAGACCGCATGGAGAAAGAAAATCGGGATTTGTTGCCATAGTGTGTCTTGTCCTCCAAGAAAGGGTTAACGAAATAACAGAATCTATTATCTTTTCTTCATCGGCTTCATCACGATCCAGAGGTGATATATTGTGAGTTCAGACATCATGGCAGGACCAGTCCTCTGATGGACTGACTTACAGTTCGCTACCCCATGCGAGGTCTTCCGTTAAGGATTCCAGCTTGTCATTATCAGTCCAACCGGCTGAACCTTTGGAAGTTATCTGGGAAAGCTCTGAAATCCATTGGTTAATTTGGCCGTGCCAATGTTGCACAGATTGGCGCTGGATATAGCCTATCATCGCAACTATCTGCAAATTTTCGGCATGAAGTCCGAGTTTGAATCGCTGAATTCCGCCACTCTCTGTATTTTCGCCGGTTAAATACTCTTTTTCACGATCCTTGGAAGGCGGAGGAAGTCGCTTGCACTCAAAAACAATGAAGGGATCGTAGGCAGGATATAGTTTCGATTCAATTGCCGTAGCAGAGATGTCAACACTTCTGTGGCCGCCTTGAAGCTCCTCATGAGTAAATTGAACCATGGGGAAATCATTGCGGGCCCTGCGATCAAGATACTTGCACAACTGCAGATTCAATTTTGGTTCGGATTTCTCGTCGGGTCGATCAGGATCGTCCCTCCACGCGGGCAATTGTTCGCGCACAAAATTGATTGTTTGCAGGGGAAGTTCACGTACCCCGATTCCGGATGTGATTTTCCCAAATATAGAATGTTGCGAAGTGTCGCCACTCATACCTAATATCCCTGTTCACGCAAGAGTACAAGTGTTTCATCTGCGTCACGAATGGCGACAGATCGTATCCAATAGCGCAGTCGATCCGGCTTCACGATGAGAAACACATTCTCGGAATAGTATCGTAAGACTCTAATGGTTCTAAGACTTTTGTGCCTCTTGTCATCATAGATTAACTTTTGCAATCCTGGCAGCCATTCCTCCCCCAGCCAAGAAAAATCTGGAGACTCGCCGAAGTAGAATGGCTGACAAATCAATCCATTGAGATAGACAGGTTCTGAGGCTTTCAGATTCTTGTAAACACTTCCTAGCATGCGTATGAACATACTGGAATATTCCCGCATGTGATCGCCGTTTGCGCTCACCTTAAGAAGCAGCGAGTCTTGACCAAGACGTACATAATCGGCCATATAGTTAAGAACGTCATCTGACAAAGCTTTTTCCCAAAAAGACAATCTGAGTTCACTCAAGTCGTCTGGGTAAGGCAGTTGATCGATGTCCCGCTTAAGAATGGCAGTTGCTTTCCGCACTAAGGATTGGGTGCCATTAAGAGCACATGAAAACCGGTAAAACTCTATATTCTCCTTCAGGTTATTATACAGCCGTTCCAACTGAGAAATTTCGTCAAGAGGGGCATGGATTCCAATAATTTCATGTGTATATGCAAGAGGACTTTCGTCCCAAAACGCAATGGGAAGAGAAGCGATCTCTTTTATCAGAACAAGTGGGGGGTTGAACTGCTCTTCAGTCCTTGGCTTTTCGAAGTGCGCCTCCTCAACTTTGGAGATTCTAGTGACATCTATCCCGCTGCTGGTAAACGCTTCAGTTGGAAGAAATGGCTTATTCTTCAGGAAACGACCTTCACTTCGTGCGTTGCCGACAGTGAATCCTTCTTTAAAAACCCAACCTCTATTTTCTAAGTAATTATCAAGAGTGCGCATGTCTCGAAATCGAAGCGCCATGTTGATCAATCGACCGCCACCCAGAAGATGAGCACGCCATATATGCTGTGACGCTTCAAGCGCCTGGCTTTGCGACACACGATGTCTGTCATAGTGATCCAATTCGAAGCAAATCCTCTCTTGGACACTTACTGTTCGCCGGAAAGTCCAGTGCTTAATCCAGTGTTCATCGGTAACTTCATCAGCATGCGCCAAAATCGCAATTGTCTTAGCATCGGCCTCGTACAATTTGCGAATGGACGTGAAATCAAGGAGGGTATCGATCTTACATTGTCGAAAAATGAAACTGCGGAAACCTTCTGGCTTACTGCCGTAAAGGAACCCGGAAGGCTGAATGAGACAGATTCGTCCGCCCGGACGAAGCACCCGCAGCGACTGCTCCAAGAACAAATACGCTATCTGTTTGTCTGGCAATGCTGGGCGCTCAGTGTCCTTCTTTCGGGCTTGTCTATCGATCATCATCGCTGCCGGTGAAAGTGAAGACTGAAACGGTGGATTACCTAAAACCACATCGAATCCGCCGTCCAGCACTGTAGATTTACCCTGACGACTGTCGAGAAGTACCTGGAAGAAATCGTCTTTAATCAGATTTGATCCGCGGAGCGGGTCGAATTTTAGATCCTTCCAGATTACATCGTGCTGCAATGCGTCACAGACGGCTAGACACAGGCTGAACACTGTCAGATCGACAGCATTTCTGTCGATCTCGATTCCGAAAATGCTACGGCCGAGCATGTTCTTCAAAGTTGTAGCTTCAGGAAGTTGCCAATTATTGCGACTTTGCCATACGGTAACTAAGCGTCGGAAGGCTCCCACGAGGAACACTCCCGACCCACAAGCCGGGTCCAGAACCCTCTCTTCGCCGGTGAGTTTTTCGTACGGCATTACCTGATCTAAGAGCAATGACGCCAGAATAGGAGGAGTGTAGACAGCTCCAATGTCGCTTTTCACGAACTTTTGATAGAGATGGCTGATAATCTCGACTGGCAGATGTTCGAAGGAGAATTGTCTCCAAAGGTAGCGCTGTTTCTTGAAAGTTTTCCCCTCTAGAACGACAGAAAATTCTGCGAGAATTTCCTTCGTGAGCCTTTCTTGCCCTATCCCCTCAAGAGAAAAGACATCACCGTTGAACTTTCTTTCCAGAGAACGTAAGAGGTTATGTACCTCATCAGGAATTCCACCCTGCAGTACTTCGAGAAAGTTCTGAGCCCCCGGGCGGAATTCAGCGAACCAATCTTTGGGGAAAACCCGACGATCTTCGAGATACTTGATCAGGACCATGAGAAGTAATAAGCGTCTTAAAATCGGTTTGTTTTTTCCGTCGAGCTCTTCGTCAGCATCGACAACCGCCTGAACGAGAAGTCGGTGAGCCGCCTTGGTGTAATCCGCCAGCTTTCTGTTGCCGGGTTCATCCCAAAACGTTCCATCCGCGAGTCGTCGTGCGGATAACTCATCAAACTCGTGTGCTATTTCTCCCGCAATAATCAATGCTTTCCTGGCTGGTTTGTACTGGTATTCCTCAATTCCTTCTTGCCAAAAGTCCGGGCCTTTTGCGCATGACAAAAGATCAATTCGACCAGGCCATGCGATATAAAGTAAGGGTGCCTTGCCATGAAGCCAGACTCGCCAATGTATTTCAGCAAGTTCCTTTTCATTTAATTTTTCGTCAGAATTATCGATAACATATGCTGCGATTTGAGACGAACGGCCATCTGAGAATCGGCGAAAGAATATGAAATCGATTTTCTTGAGAGTTCCGGCATCAAACACGGCTGCTTGCTCATCAATGCTCAGTTCAGGAATATCGGCCCCACGAATCGGGATCAAGCCGGAGGCGCGCGTACCGTCAGCTTCGATGAAATCAGCAAATTGAAGGGGGTCAGTAATCATGGATAAATACTTAAACGATAACAGATACTTGTTTGTGATCACCGAGATCGGCCCCGGAGACCATATAGTGATGATAATAATCTCGACTTATCGTTAAACTCAACCTATTACTTAATTGCAGACTCATTTCGAAATTATGCGATTGGTGAGATGGCATTCAGAAAACGTTCTCATATGGCTGAAGTGAGATCTTCTTTCTGACTTTTCCTGTACCAAATCAAAACACGTTCTAAATATTGTCCCTTTAGGCTGATTGGACTAGAATGCCCGAGCATTGTTCGCTGTGCGGTTTCAGCCGCCAGAAATAGCAGAAATCTTTTTGTCTTTCGATCGTTTCTGCCAATGTTTGCAGGACAGAGCCGGGCAGCCCGGCTTCCTTGGAGACCATCATGGAAAAGGCGGGTTACGCACTTCTTCTCATTGTGGCCGCAGCCTGGCTGGTTGCCATGATTGTGGGTATGGTTGCGGCATTTCCATTCGGATTGCTTGGGCTGGTCGCACTTGTGGGGATCGGCCTCCTCCTCATAAAGGTTTTTCGGGAACACCTGACCAGCAAAGAAGATCGGTATTATTCCAAGAACATAGACAAGTAAAGGTAAAGCCGGATGTTCATTACAACGCAGGACAATTTTGCAGATCACGAGATTGTGCAAACACTTGGGATCGTCAAGGGGAACACGGTACGAGCCCGCCACATCGGTAAAGACATTATGGCAGGTCTGAGAAACATAGTCGGCGGCGAAATCATTGAATACACGAAAATGCTTGCTGAAGCCCGCGAACAATCGCTCGACAGAATGATTGCGGAGGCAAGAAAGCTGGGGGCCGACGGCATAGTGGCCATGCGAATGGTCACTTCCACAGCAGGTCAGACTGCCGCAGAAATTCTCGCGTATGGGACTGCAGTAAAATTGAGAAAGAAATAGAAGTGGAGAATCGGGGTTTTTCGTAAACCAAACCTGCCATTCTATAAGCATTTTGTGAACGACTGCAACAACAGGAGAAGAATCGTGAAAGAAACGAATAGTCTTCAGAGATTCGTGCGCGTGTTCGCTGTCATTCTTATTGTTTTGACTTTGAATGTCAGTGCCCATGCCGAAAATGTGAAAGGTATCATACTCCTGATCGGCGATGGAATGGGACTGAACCAAATTCGATCCGCCGAAATTTATGCAAAGGAAGTCCTCAACAAGCCTCTGGCTATGAATTCAATAGATACACGAGGCACGACCACGACCTATTCCGCCAATGCAGAAGTGACCGATTCTGCCGCTGCTGCTACAGCCCTCTATTCCGGTTACAAGAACAACAATGGCGTGCTCAATGTCTTGCCTGATGGAAAATACCTATCCAACGTTGCGCAAGCCGCAAAGGATGCTCAATTGTCTGTGGGGGTTGTGAGTACCACCCGCCTGACTCATGCTACCCCTGCGGGTGTATACAGTCACTCTCTCGAGCGGGATGCTGAAAACTTTATTGCCGACCAGCTCACCACATTCGCTCCTGAAGTCGCAATGGCAGGTGGCCGAGGCAACTTCATTCCTCAGAGTGAAAAGGGGAGCAAAAGGAAAGATGATAAGAACCTCATCGAGATGATGAAAAAGGACGGTTACACGTACGTTGCCAATAATAGTGAACTGCAGGCTGTGGACCCTAATTCCACCAGGAAGCTCCTTGGTCTGTTCGCCGGGTCGCACCTGAGCTACGATTTGGACCGTCAAAACGTCGAAGAATTGAAATCCGAGCCCACGTTGGCGGACATGACACGAACAGCGCTGACAATATTAGCCAAGAATCCTAAAGGGTTTTTCCTTATGGTGGAAGGTGGACGAATCGATCATGCGTGTCACCTACATGATATAAAAGGATCGATTTATGACACCCTTGCCTTTGATGATGCAGTGAAAGTTGCGCTGGATTTTCAAAAGACACACCCGGATGTGCTGGTGCTAGTCACTGCGGATCACGAGACAGGTGGATTGGGACTCGGGGCAGGATCGACCTATGCTGTTGATTTCAAAGCTCTGGCACCCATTAAGAATAGTCTGGAATATCTTACAAAGAAGATGAGCAAAGATCCGGTCAATGCAAACGAGCTTCTCAAAGCAGCAGGATTCGAATTCACGGATCAGGAGAAGGTCCTCCTGTCAAAGTATCCGCCTGATATGAAGCCGAGCCAGATAGCGGATTTTGCTCAGAGTCCCAAGATTGACAGGTATGTACCCGCCTGGATTCTCGTTGCTCTTGGTAATATCGAGAGTAATCGCGCAAAAATCGGGTGGACGTCGTACGTTCACACTGCACAACCGGTAATTACCTTTGCGTCAGGTCCCGGGGAGAAAGAATTTCAAGGGGCTTATGACAATACCGATATAGCGAAGAAGATGGCCAAGCTTCTCGGGCTCACCCTGAAGCCGCCTTATACTCCTCCCGATAAAGAGGCAAAGTAGGAATCCTTCAAATCAGGGGGAGCCTTTCTTCCAAAGATGGTTCCCCCCTTCTTTCTAAAGCATCGCAGCCTAAACGAGATTCTCAACAATAATTTTTACCGTTTTGGCTCCCACATCTGTACTCAATTCTTTTATGATTTCCGTGGAATGAGGGTAGCGCTTCTCCAGAACGTCGATTACGAGTTCGCTAATGCGTTCCTTGTTTCTTCCCACGAGCGTTGTTGTGCCCTGCTCCAAATAGATGGGGCGTTCCGTATTTTGTCTGGCCACAAGACACGGAACATCGAAGAACGCAGCTTCGGATTGAACAGAGCCCGAATCTGAAAGCGCCAGCGTTGCCCCTTGCAAAAGTGATAGAAATTCAATGTAGGGCTGCGGTTCAGTGACAATGAGTCCGGGTTTGGAAGTGAGCGCGCTTTCCAGTCCGGCCTCACGTAATCGCTTTAACGTGCGAGGATGGATGGGAAACAGTATGGGCATATCTATGACACTGAGAATGTCAACCACTTCGCTCAGCGCTTGTTCAGAATCGACATTGGAAGGCCTGTGCAGCGTGATCAGCGCGTATTTTCCAGGCTCAAGATTGAAGTCTTTCCACATTCTCCGTTCGGAAACAGTCGGGAGAAACATCTGAATGGTCTCCAACATGATGTCTCCAACGAGATGCGCCCTGGTCATGTCAATGCCTTCTCTCTCCAGGTTTTGCATCCCTGCCGGTTCCGAGACAAACAAGAGATTCGCCAGACAGTCCGTCAGGCGCCGATTGAGTTCTTCGGGCATGGTTTCGTCAAACGATCTCAGGCCGGATTCCACGTGCGCTACGGGGATAAAGAGTTTTCTGGCTACTAACGATGCGGCAATGGTCGAATTCACGTCTCCCACCACAACGACCATGTCGGGCTGCAACTCAAGGCAAGCCTTTTCGAATTCTATCATGATCTTTCCGGTCATCTCACCGTGTCCACCCGAACCGACGCCAAGATCCCTTTCCGGATGGGAAAGTCCCAATTGCTCGAAGAAGATTCCGCTCATGGCTCTGTCGTAATGCTGACCGGTATGAACGACCATGTGACGAATATTCGGATATTTCTTGAATTCTCTTTCCAGCGGCGCAATTTTCATGAAATTGGGGCGAGCCCCTACGACGCTGATGATCTTTTTCTGCATAGGCAATTTCCTCCTTACTAATACAACTGGACCGGTGAACCGGTTTGAGCGCTTCAAAGAAGTAATTCGGCCCCGCCCGACACGGGGTCACAAGAATGGTTTCCCCAGTGTTTACTGCTTGAAAGCTCGTTTTAATAGTCGTCGGATCAACATATTGAAATCATCCAAGGTCCTCGGCACATGGAACATGAGGCGATGAACTGTATCCACGTATTTGGCTGGTGGGGCAATGCTAATACGCCCCTTCTCCTGTAATCGCCCGGCCGCTTCTTCCGCAGCCGCATCGGGGCTGACCATAGGGTCCAACCTTATGTTTTGCGATTCACATTGCCAATCGTCCGGATACACGGCTATTTTCTTCTTCCCGTCTCGCACGTCCGATGTGAGCACCATCGGAGTTCCTCTCTTTTCCAGCGCATCAGCCAGATCTTCAACCCTTCGACTATGATAGAGCGGCGGCTTCCACCATGACACCCCGTAATCCAATGCAGGCGATTCTTTGGACACCTGTGCTTCATTCCCGTCCCACCTGTACAGGATCTCGGCAGCCGTAGACCGCGCAGGTTCCGGAGCAGGCAACTCTCTCAAGGTTACGGGACGAAGATTCAGATCGTGTAAAAGATACTCCATGAGACTGCGAGTATTTTGGATTCTGTCCAGAGCACCGTCTTTGAACGGATGCATCAACACGCTCACATGATTGTGCCCCTCTTTTCGTGCGATGCGCAAAGAACTCCTTATCATTGCTTCCACTTCATGGAGAGGCATGCCGTACGTTTCAACGCCGATAGGAATAAGAAGCAGGTCTCCTTCCGGAGTACGAAAGGAGCGAACCCGACCCGAGGATTCGATAAACCGCGTCCTATGAAACAAATGTTTCCTGAAAAGCACAAAGTAGCGCAACCCCGCAGAGCGAATAGCCTCGGGAGAAAGGGCATCCATGCGGAATATAAAATTGGCCCCACTCACATCGCCGAAAGAAGCCAGAGATTCTTTGTGACGACTGATGCGAGTAGTCTGATCGGTTGTAGTCCTGTCCTGAAGGAACTCGTGCATGGCTCCGTGGACCGCTATTTCATGACCCGAATCAACGAGCAACTGCACGAGCGACGGATAAATCTCAGCCATAAATCCTGTTATGAAGAAGGTTGCACGTATTCCCAGGAAGTCCAGCATGGGCACAAGTCTCGGTATTCCGAAGCGAGCACCGCCCACTTGTTCAAAATCGAATATGAGACTGAATGTGCCGTCTGTTTTGCCTCTGGGTCGGGCAATCTTTCCGGAGCAAGTCGGGACAGCGACTTCGCCGCGACGGTTCAAGAAGTCTTTCATGCATTCGCGGGTCTGCTCGTGCCAGTACTGTTTGTCGATGGCCGAAACTGCGCTGTATCCTTTATGAGATGCCCGCAAGAGATCGGCAATCCGCGGATTACCGTCCATATCGTCGTTTCTCGTGAAAATGATTGCTTCGCATCCGGTCGCGGCAATTTCTTGCACGAGAGATTCGTCTCTTCCAACCCGATCGTACGAAGCCACGAGAACTCCCAAACCTGCTGATTCGAAGTCCCTGGAGCTGAAACCGAATTGCCTCTCATCCGCTGGATCCATGAGGACAAGCACGCGATCCCAATCAACGCTCATGAGCGCCGCCCCTCACGAAATGCGGATATGAGTTTCGTGACTACTCGGTAATATTCATCACCGATTTTCGGCCAGGAGAAATTCTCTTCAGCCATTTTTCGGCTGCGTTGTCCCATGTCCGCAAGTTTCTCATAGGGAATTTCCGCGGCACGAAGCATGACCGCCGCCATGTCTTCCGGCGTAGGTTTGGAGACGAATCCGCAGTCGTATCTCTGCACGAATCGAGCAGTTTCATCCACGTCGTTGACCAGCACGGGCCTCCCCATTGCCGCGTATTCTGCGAATTTCGTTGGAAAAGCATGCTTGATAGCGTTGTGCTCTATGCGTGGAATCATGAGAATGGAAACGGACCGTACGAGATCGACAAGCGTGTTGCGATCCGTCCTATCCAGGAGTTCCACTCTGGAACCGAACTTCTCGCGAAATACTTCTTTAATCGACCTATCGCACTCCCTGAATCCCACTACCAGCATTCTGATGGAGGGGTCCTGCACAAGCTCGAAAGATTTGATGAGATTGTCTATGCCTTGCCACGATTGAAACTCGCCGATGTAAGCGAATGTATAGAGAGGTTCCTTCGGCTGCGGCAATGACTGAAACAGGTCCAGATCCACACCGTTACGGATCAGGCTGATACGTTCGGAAGGAATACCGCGCTGGAGAAACACTTCAGTCTGAAATGCGGACACGGTCAAAAAATGATCAGCGCATGCCATTGCCAAGCGATCTATCATTTCTACTCTGAGCGAAGCAGTGCGCTTCTTTCCACCTGTCTCAAGCTCGTTGGCCAAGGCGGACTGCGCAATTACGTCGCCGTGCACATCCAGGAGTTTCGGCGGTCGGACCAAAGGTCCGCAGAAGAATAGTGTCTGCCCTGCTTCTTGTGCTCCACAATAGATCAGATCGTATTGGTTAATCTTGCGAAGCCAAAAAGGCATGAAGAGCGATGCCGTGGTTTCCGTGTCCAATGGAGGATTGTTCGGCATGAAAAAGAAATCGCATGGGATGGATCGCTCTTCGAGGCATTCTGCCAATTTTAGTATGCGATGAGTGTACGCGGAACGGTCATCTTTATCAGCCGCTGAAATCACGAGTATTCTGGGATCCATAAAATGCGCTTTCACAGCAAATGACACTCAGGGAAGCGTTTTTGCAGAAAGGGTTCTTTGTCCCTCATATGTACTCTCAGAAGCACCCCCCAAAAACGCTTCTATAGCGTCCGCAATTCTTTTCGATGCATGCCCGTCTCCAAAAGGATTTGAAACAGTCGTCATGGCTAGGTAATGTACGGGATCGTCCAGCAATTTTGACGCTTCCTGTACTATTTTAGTTCTGTCCGTGCCCACAATACGTGCAGCCCCGCACTCGACAGCTTCAGGCCTTTCGGTGACGTTCCGGGCGATCAGGACCGGTTTATTCAATGATGGGGCTTCTTCCTGAATGCCGCCCGAATCCGTAATAATCAGATAAGACGCTTTCATGAGCTTCACGAAACTCAAGTATCCAGGGGGAGGGATAACCCTGATACGATCATGAGCCTTGAGAATGCTCTCCACCGCCTGACGAACATTCGGATTAGGGTGAACCGAATAGACAACTGCCACGTCATTGTAGGCATCCGCCAAATCCCGCAATGCAAGGGACAAATTCCTTAGTCCCTCACCGAAGCTCTCTCTCCTGTGAGCTGTCACGAGAATGATGCGTCCGGAAGGAAGATCTTCCAGATCCGGTTTATCTTCTCCCCTGTCCTGAAGTTGCTTCAGCGTGAAGTATAACGCATCGATAACCGTGTTCCCGGTTATGAGGACACTGGAGCGCGAAACCTGCTCCCTGATAAGGTTGTCCGCGGCTCTTTGAGTGGGACAAAAATTCATATCAGCCATGTGGGAGATGAAGACGCGGTTGACTTCTTCCGGGAACGGCTGAAAACGGTCGTACGATCTGAGACCTGCCTCGACATGGCCTACGGGAATTCTTGCGTAAAATGCCGCGAGAGACGCAGCAAACGCCGAAGAAGTGTCGCCCTGAACGATCACCATATCGGGCTTTTCCTCGGAAAGGATTTTTTCCATGCCGCCAAGCACAGCGGAGGTAATGTGGACGAGGCCCTGGTTTTCTTTCAGGATATTTAGATCGTAATCCGCTTTTATCCCGAAAAACTCCAAGAATGGAATGAGCAAATCCCGGTGCTGTCCCGTGATACAACAAACAAGCTGTATGTTGTTCGTTCGATTTCTCAGTTCCTTGTACAGGGGCGCGAGTTTGATCGCCTCAGGTCGCGTACCGAACGCCAGGAGAATTTTGATCACGTTGAAATACCCTCAAAGCTGATTTCCATGCAATTTCAATCGAGAAGAATTGGAGCAACATCCTTCACAGAGAAGGCTCCCCCAATATTGCCTTCTGAATGCAAAATGATGCCAATGCCGTACCCCTCACTAAAGAATACACCTTTTCTCCCTTTGAAGCAGCAAAGTTGATTGACAATTTACAGCGTATTGTTAATCTCGATATAAGAGGGAAGGTGTTCTATGAGGACCTCGCAATTCAAGACCTTGTTATTGTTTGTGATGCTGCTGTCTGTTTCGAGTCAATGTTTCGCCGATCCGCTGATAGATTCGACACCTGAAGAAGTGTTTGCAGGAGCGGATTTCTACGTCATCCCGAGAGCCAATTATGCCGGTTCTTTCTGGGTCATCGATCAGAGTAACAACAAGATTATCGGGTACGCGCCGTGGGACCCGCTCAAGAGAAGATGGACTCTCTTTTCGTTGAAATCTGAATATCAAGGATTTCTGCAGGCTACAGTGGGCGACACCAAGCCTCCCCATTTCACACAGTACCTGTACTATGATCGTGATAGCCGCTATAAAGGCGTATTCATTGCCGCTCTGGGAGGAAGGCCTGTCACGCCGGAACTGCCCTACGGTGAGTTGGGCGGAGCGCTCGATCTGCATGAGATAGGAAATATTCCTGTTCGTCTGCCTGATTTCGAGCCCGAAGTCGATCCCTTGCGAAAGTTTCCCGAAGGGGTAGATGTCGGTCCTATCCAACCCCCGACAGGCAGGCCGATCAACTGACCCGATTAGATGCGTCCGGGACCGTCACATTTACAGGCTTCCCACGCGAACGGTCCAGTCACCCGACGGGAATCGGCGGATGTGCCGTCCCCCTATTCTACGGAAAAAATCTCCCAAACACATCGGGCCTTCATGTAAGATGCTCCTGATGAATTGTTTCCACATTTAATGGAGAGGAGTCAGCCGCGCGACCGTATGTCATCCGGATTCAGCATACTGAAGAACACATTGGCATTGGCCGTGCCCAATGTGCTCAATCCTATCGTATCGTTCGCTCTGATTCTCGTAATCTCACGATATATGGGGGTTGAAGGACTCGGCGCATATTCGCTGGTTCTCTCGTATTTCGGACTTTTCGCCACACTCGCCTCGTTAGGGCTCGCGGACCTCGTGGTGAGAGAAGCTGCGAGAAAACCCCACGAAACGCATTCATTGTTTGCCAATGCACTGGCATTCGGGACCATCTCATCAGCCATATCGCTCTTCGGCATGAACCTTCTCGTCATGGTCATGGGCTATGAAAGAGACGTCTTCATCGCTTCTTTCGTATGCTCGTTGGCACTGATCGTTTCCACTGCAGTCAGTTATCTCGAGGCCATATTCAGATCGGAAGAGAAATCGGAATACGTCGCATTCTGCTTCTTGTTCGAAAATGCAGTACGAGTTGCCGCATCCGTGTTACTCCTTATCGCGGGTTACGGGATAATTGTGCTGTTTGTCGCAGTGCTCGCGAGTCGGGTCCTCGGGTTCCTCGTACTGTTCTTTTTCTATTTCAAACTATTCGGAAAACCGATCTGCAAGTTCAATCGAGACACATGGCGGCTGCTTTATCGACAGTCCGCAACATTCGCGAGTATCGCTATTTTTTCCACTGTTCATCTCAGCATCGATCAGATTCTCCTTTCAAAATTGCAGAGCATAGAATCCGTAGGTATTTACAGCGCGGCAGATCGGCTCCTGAGTATCTGCAAGACGTTGCCCGTATCGTTCGCCTCGGCTCTCCTCCCGTTCTTCACGAGATCTTTCACGCAAGGGACCGATGAACTTCGCCGCCTGATAACCAGATCCCTGGGATATATCCTGGTGATTGTTTTGCCCTTGACAGTGGGGACATTTATCCTGTCCGACAACTTTATCCACCTCATATTCGGTGAGAAATTCGTGCGGGCAGGGCCGGTTCTGCAGGTGCATATTCTTTCTCTGATTCCGTTCAGTATGGTGTTCGTACTCGCACAGGTGCTCATCGCAACAGATAATCAGGCAGTCGATTTAAAGATAAATATAGTCGCTGCGGTAATGAATTTTGTCCTGAATCTGGTTTTCATACCGTACCTGGCTGAGATTGGGGCGGTTTTGGCCACTCTGTTAACGATAATCGTCTTTAACTCGCTCCAAAACCTTTACATCAGGAAGCGGTTGTTTCATATTCCGTTTAGAGACATTTATATGCGCCCTTTGGTCGCTGCTGGAGTTATGGGATGCGTAACCTATGTTTTGAAAGACTTCAATGTCTTTCTTAATGTAGTCGTCTCTGCGATGGTGTACGCCACTGCAGCGATTCTCTTCAAAGCAATTGCAGTGGAAGACTTGAAGTCAATCACCCGCATGTTTTCTGCCGCGAAAGCAGATAAGAGTCTACCGTGAGAGGTTATTTAAAAAGTCTCTTCAGAAACGCTCCGGCTCCGGTGACGGAATGGGCACAAATTGCCTATCATTTCCTACCGGCACGCTGGAGGTACGGAGCTTCCTTCACAAACGCCTTGAAACTGTTTTCCGAAAGCGAACATTGGGCAGAGAAGGATTTCGTCACGTACCAGGAACGCCGCCTGGAACCGCTGCTGAAGCATTGTTACGAAAATGTCCCGTATTACCGCACAGTCTTTCAGGAACGAGGCATCACTCCGCGCGACATTCAGAGTATTGGCGATCTCGACAAGCTCCCTTTCTTGACCAAAGAGACCGTACGCAAAAGACAAAAGGAACTGCTGGCTGAAAATATTTCCTTCCTCGACATGGAAGAGGCACACACGAGCGGCTCCAGTGGAACTCCCCTCACCTTTTACATGGATAAAACTACAAGGCCCGTGGATCGAGCGCTGGCGCTGCGTAAACTGCTGTGGCTCGGGTACAAACACGGGGACCGAATAGCCTTTTTCAAGGGAATGCCGTTGGCAAATCCCGCTAAATTCATTCGGTATTTTCCCGGAGCTCGTGAGTTGCGGATTTCTTTCCACAATTCTGACGATAAGCGGCTCAATGATATGCTTGATGCCATGCAGTATTACCGACCTGATTTCATAGATGCCTGGCCTTCATGCCTGTACATTTTGGCTCAATGGATCGCCAAGACAGGACGCTCGATCAGTCCTCCACGGTATATTCTCACCGCCTCCGAGAACTTGTACCCGCACGTAAGGGAAAAGATCGAGAAGACCTTTCATGCCCCGGTAATAGACTGGTACGGTCAAGAGGAATCGGTGGCAATTGCCATGCAATGTTCTCTTGCCAGGGGTTATCACATTCAGCCTGAAATGGGTGTTTTTGAATTGATTCCGACGGACAAGCCGGGCTTGAGTGAAATTGTGGGGACCTGCCTCCATAACCGTGCCATGCCGTTCCTGAGATATCGAACCGGCGATCTGGCAGTCAAAGGCGATGCTCAGAGCTGCCCGTGCGGAAGGAAACATCCTCTTCTGGAAAAAGTTATGGGCAGAGAAGCCGATTTCGTGCTGACGCCGGAGCGCAATCTCGTGTCACCTTTAATTCTGGACTTTGCTTTTATTCAGCTTGACGAAATTAGAGAAGCGCAAATTATCCAGGAGGATATAAAGACCTTGCGGGTTCGCGTGGTTCCATGGGAGACGCTGTCCGAATCGACTCGAGCCAAACTCACGAAAGAAATCCGGGACAGACTTGAATCGCCGACTATGAACGTAATCCTGGAAGAGACCGATGACATACCCAGGACTGAGGGAGGCAAAAGACCTTTTGTCATATCCAAACTGCGGACGGAAGATTACCTTTGAGCAATGACAACCGCACACGAGTCTTGATGGTGGGACCGGTACCGCCGCCCACCGGCGGAATAGCCTCCCTTATGGAGGATATTATTCATTCCGATCTCTCCAAAGATTATCGATTCGACGTGTTCGAGCGGTCCGCAGGTTTTCCTCCGGGTTGCGAAGGATTCTGGAAAAAGAACGTATTTCGGTTCAGGCGCTTTCTCGATTTTTACAGGAAAGTCTCTCGGGGCGGATACACACTCATTCACATGCATTCAGCAGACCCGGCATTTCTCGGCACTGCAATCATGATGCTTCTGGCACGAGCGGCTGGAGCAAAGATTTTGCTGCATATGCAGGGGACGGACTGGGACTGGTTCTATCCGGATGCCCCTCTTTTTCGGAAATTGTACACCCGTCTGGGACTTTTCTTGCCCCATACGATTCTTGTGCTGTATCAATTGTGGGTCGACAACATAAAAGCGCTCGGCACTCATGCCGACGTGTTGATCCTGAGAAATTTGATTCACAAAGCAGACACTCCCAAACATGAGAGCGTCGAACAGACCCGTAACAAGCTGAATCTCTCACCCGACGATTTTGTAGTCGTGACGGTCGGCACGGTCGGATGGAGGAAAGGAAGCTTCGATATTCTCAAAGCTGTTCCACTGGTCACGTCTGCGGAGCCTTCCACAAAATTTGTCTTTGTGGGCGGAGAAGAAAAACCCGGAGAATGGAACCAACTCATGGAAATTGTCGACCGTGAAGAATTGGGACCGTGGATTCGATTCCAGGGAGAAGTGGACAGAGAGCAAGTGCCGGTTTTTCTTGCTTTAGGCGATGCCTTTTTGTTACCTTCGTACCACGAGGGTATGCCCGTGGCGATACTCGAGGCCATGCGATCAGGGCTTGCAGTCATATCTACACGGGTAAATGCAATCCCGGACGTCATAGAAACGGATGTTTCGGGAATTCTGATTAATCCGGGAGCACCACAGGAAATAGCCGATGCGATCGTTCGGCTAAAGGGAAATCCGGATCTTTGTTTGAAACTTGCCGAAACTGCAAAACATTCCTTTGATGAAAGGTTTGAATTCTCGCAAGGAATAGACGCCCTCCGTTCAATTTATTCGAGTATTATTTCATCGGCGGACCATTAACCAGAACGGGGGGTTCGGCCATGTTTTTACGTGTAATGGAATTTATTAGAGAGACTGTGTGCGATAACCAGCATGTATAAGCAGTATCAGAAGTACAGACTCCTGCTCATGCTCTTGGACGTCATTTTTACGGTGCTGGTTCTGGAGGCAACGGAGACACTCAGACCGTTTCTGCCGGGCCGTTTCATTGCGGTTGGCGAAGGTCTACCGCACTCGCTTGTGTACGTCATGGTAGCTGTTCTATGGCACGGGGTGTTTGCTGTAACCGGAGTATATGAACTGAGAATCATACCGAATCCGATGCTCCAGCTCCAGCGGATGACTCTTTCTTATGTGTTGGCAGTGCTTCTGTTCACCGGAGTCCTCTTTTTTACGTTCAGAGAGATGTCCCGGTTCTTGGTCATTTATTTTGCCATAGCCAACTATTTTGCTCTTGTACTGGTTCGTCTTCTAATTACGGACTACGCACGGAAAAATTGCAACGGTCTCAAGGTGGGGAGAACACTCGTTGTGGGGGCCGCAGAAAACGGAATCTCATTTGCCAATACTCTCATGGAAGATGCTGCCCCAGAAAGAATTGTGGGCTTCGTCGATGACGAGCCTCCTACAGTGCACCCCTTGCCTGCGCCTTTTCTTGGAGGAACAGAACACCTGACTACCCTGATTAAAGCGCAGGAAATCGATATTGTGGTGATTGCACTTCCAGAGGACCGATTTCGAGAGGTGGAATCGGTAATCCACCTGGTAGAAAGCTTGCCTGTTCGTGTTTACGTGGTTCCTGACACAACTCGTCTGACTCTCGTTTCGTCTGAAGTGGAGCTGTTGGGAAATCTTCTGCTGATAGGTATCAGGGAACCGGTAATAAAGGGCCATAGGCGTTTCGCCAAAAGAGTGCTGGACCTCGCCGTGAGTGTGGTGGTCTTGATTGTCGCATGGCCGCTCCTGTTGCTGATTGCCATAGGGATCAGAATCGATTCTCCGGGGCCCATAATCTACCGAGCCAGGAGAGTTGGAGAAAACGGGCGAGTATTCGATATGTATAAATTCAGGACCATGATAGTGGGAGCCGACAAACTCCAGGACGAGGTGACGCAAATCGATGATGAGGGCAGGACCATATTCAAGATCAAAGGCGATCCTCGTGTGACTCGCCTGGGGAAATGGTTGCGCCGCACTTCTCTTGACGAGTTGCCCCAAGTATTCAATGTGCTCAAAGGCGAAATGTCTCTTGTTGGCCCCAGACCGGAACAGCCCAACATCACCAAGACCTACGATCATTGGCAATGGCAGAGGCTTTCCGTTCCTCCTGGTATAACCGGATTCTGGCAAGTATCGGGCCGGAGCGATTTACCCATGCATCTCAATACCCAGTATGATTTGTATTATGTGCGAAATTATTCCACCATCCTGGATCTCAAGATCCTCTGGAAGACAGTAGGAGTGGTTCTGAAGGGAAAAGGTGCTTACTGAAAGCATCCCGTCATGAGACTCTTGCGCGCAAACGGAGTTGAAGTTCACGAATGAAGCAGATGTACAGCAAGTTTATGGCAATAGCCAAATTTAATGTCCGAGAGGATAGGAGTATCGGGTGTCGGCCTGCGTGCCGCCACATCTTCAACATGATCAATGATATCGAAAAATGGGCCGACAGGGACGCCGGTCTCCTCTAGTATCCTGTATTCGAGCCTGGGATAAACGTCAGAATTTTTGCCAATCGCTCTAACACTTGCCCTCATGCGATTCGGAGACAGAAAAACATGGAACCGAAAACTAAATCTCTCAATCACTATTCGGTTCAAATCGGCCTTTCTCTCGTGCTGCTCGCGGTAGGTGTTCTCTATGTGACCGCTCTTTCAATGAGCAACAAGTTGTTGATAGTCCTCCACGGCGCCAGCATTCTGCTTCTGGGATTGGCAATCTTTGTCAGGCAGCTCAAGTCATTTTTTATAGCAGTTCTGATATTATGCATTCCGCTGCAATTGGATGTTCATCTACTCTACGATCCCCTGAAAGACATCGAGAGCACGCCCTTTATGGCAGGTATTACCGTCGACGTCACCGATCTGATCCTGCTTTTTCTCTATGCCCAGTGGTTCGCCGTTGTTTCCCTCAGGAAGCGTTCGGATGGGATCGGTCTGGGCAGACCTCTCGGGACGCTTCTCCTGCTTTGGATAGCTTACTTGTTTGCAGCGAGCATTCTTACCGCAACACGCTTTCGATACAGCATCTATGAAGTCGTTGCGCTGATAAAAGGATTTATGATCTTTCTGTACCTGGTAAACAATACCAGCGAGGAAGCCGATCTCAAGCTCATCGTTTATGCCCTGTTCGGAGCGACGATTCTCCACGCTCTCTATGTAATAGGCCAATTCATTACCGGTTGGAACTATACGCTTGACGGCACTTTCCAACAGTACGTCGGGCCCGAAGGTTTTCGTTCCATCGGCTTTTTTGGAAGCCCGGACGCCACTGCGACCATGATGTCCTTTGTCTTGCCAATCGCCATTGCGTGCTATGCCGTGTTAGGCCACAAGCGGGGACGCTTGCTCGTGCTCTCAGGTATTCTCGTCATCCTGACGGCAATTGCATGCACAAAGGTCAGAGCGGCCGGATTCGCCGTGCTGCTTTCATCATTGATCGTACTGCTCTTGAGTTATGCGAAAGGCCGTGTATCCTCGACACTATTCTTGAAGGTTGTTGTTGCCGGTCTGGTGGCGCTTATCCTCACCGGTCCCTTTGTCGTGAAACGGTTCGAGACCGGCACCTGGGGCGAAGATCGCGCCCCCCTCATGATGACGGCCGTAGATATGGCGAAAGACCATTGGGTGTTTGGAGTCGGAGCGAACAATTATCCTTTGCGAATCTCCGAGTACGTCCCGCCGAAACTGAGAAGCGCATGGACCTACACGGTGCATAACGAGTACCTGCTACGCCTTGCAGAGAATGGCCTGGTGGGATTTCTCTTGTATTATTTGCTCAATTTCGTGTTGTTGTTGAAGCTCTGGCGACTGACGTCATCGAAAAACTCTTTGATCTTTGTGGTGTCGGTCGGTTTGTTTGCAGCGATGCTGGGCTCGATACCTCACCGGCTGGTATCCTACTTTTATTACCTGAACTTTTACCTTCAGTACTGCGTTATTCTGGCGATTACCGTTCTGATGGAAAAGCTGGAACGGCAACGACAAAGCATTTCGCCGGCCGAACCCCTGGAAAAGAAAACGGCGGAGAAGTAGCACCATTTGAAGACAGAGTTGAAAACATCCAGACCGAAAATGAGGACTCAACCCTTAAAGAAGAGGACTTGGCGGGTTTACGTATATCTCGTTGCTGTTTGTCTCCAGAGTCCGATTTATTCCGGGGTCTTGTATGCGGCCGTGTACCATGTGGACGCAATGAAAGGCAGTGTTCAGGGTTCCGGGACTGAAGCGGATCCTTTTCTCACGATTCAGCAGGCGACCCGGGTTCTTCAGCCGGGAGACACCGCACTGATCCGCGAAGGCATCTATCACGAGCAGATCATGGGAGGTAATTCGGGTACACCGGATGCTCCCGTGATTTATGAAGGTGTGGATCGCGGGAAGGTGATACTTCAGGGAAGCGTACGAGTCAAAGACTGGATCCGTCGAGGCGATGTATGGGTGAAGAAAGGCTTGCATCCTGTCACTCCTCAGAACGCTTTCGTGATGGTGGATGAAAAACGCATGCTCAGGAAAGTGGATGCTCCCGAGCAAATCACTACCGGCACTTTTTATCTTCTGGAAAACGGAACCTACATCATCAGGCTGTGGGGCGATGCAGACCCGAACAGGGATCATAACATCGAAGTCTACGAGTACGATTTAGCCTTGAATTCCGGGGATCGGTGGAACGGCACAGCGAAGAAATGGATAGTCGTTCGCAACATGACTCTGGAAAAATACGGAATTAATGCCATATCCACTGACGCGGAACATCCGTCGGACAATGCGCACTGGGAACTCGATCGGCTAACTGTACGGTACAACCGGGCAGAAGGGGTATTTCATTGTTTGGACGACTGGTACGTTCATGATTGTGAATTTATCCGAAACGGTGTACACGGATGCCAGATAAACGGTGCCCGGGTGAAATTCATCAATAACTATTGCGCAGAAAACGAATGGTTCGGAGTTTCCGGAGACGGCGGGTGTGGTGTCCTTATAGGACCGGACGCATCTGCCCATTCCTGCGAAATACGGGACAACGTCTTCAAAGCGAACGGCGACCCGCGCGGCTATGGTTGCGGAATTTATCTGGAAGGCCGATCCCGGAACAATCTCGTGGAAAGCAACCTGATTGCAGGAGGAACCGTTGCAGGCGTGAGCTTCTTCGGATCGTCACGGAACACTGTCATCAACAACGTGCTTGTGGATATTGCACCTGATAACGATTGGGACATGGCGGCTGCTTTCGTACTGCATCACAGCTTGGAAGGAGCGCCGACAGAGCCGGTTGGAAATCTGATTGCCCATAACACGGTATGGGGATGTCCCGGACCTCTGTTCGCGCAGAAGCCTGAAGGATCGGTTTCTTCGGGAGATCGCAATCGCTTTGTCAACAATGTATTCGTGAGGTGCAGATTTTTGACTCCACTTCCGAAATTCGCTCAAGTTGTTCTCGAACACAACGGCTGGTATTCATGTCCGCAAACCGATAGAAGCGACCTGAGGGCTCTCAAACATTCGATCAAGGGTTATCTTGCTAATCTGCGACAGGACACCGATAGAGATTATGCGGCTCACGGATTGGTAGCAATAGATCCCCGATTAGAGGACCCTGCAGCCGGTAATTTCATTCCCGGAAAAGACTCTCCAGTTGTCGATGCAGGAATCGCCCTGGAAATCGTGACGAAAGACAAAGACGGTACTGTGCGACCGCAAGGTAAGGCTCCCGATCTCGGAGCTTATGAATATTACCCGAGGAATAAGAAGTCTGATAATCCTGGTAACAACCCATGAGGCCGCCGGTGCTGCGAACCGCGGTGAACCCCCTCAGAAATCCTTTGTAAGAGAGGGCAGAATGACACAAGATGCAACGTTCTCGGTTAGGGACACACTAAACGTGTTTTATCGAAAGATTATATGGCTGAAATTAACCGTGCTGATCCTGCCTCTTGGGGTTTTGCTCGCCTGCCTTTTAATGTCGCCGGTGTACGAATCCACAGCGAAAATCCTGGTGACTGCCAAGAAAGAAAGCGCATCTCTGCTTCAACTCCCCAAGGATGCAGCATCTTCCACGGTGCTCAATCTGAACGTGGATGAAACCGACCTGAACAGCGAAATGGAGCTACTTCAGAGTATCGATCTGTGGGTACGCACTGTGAAAAAATTGGGAATGCCCGCATTCAAGAAACAGGAGAACGGTTTTATTTCCTCAGTCGTCCTCAAAGTCGAAGATTCGCTGGGTACCCTGATGAGAGGCAATCCAGATAAGAGATCCCAGAGCCTGAAAGAATCCGCGGAAATTCATGAAGAAGCCAGGACGCTGGCAAAGAAATTGAAAGTGGTACCGGCTCCCAAATCACGCGTAATCGATATTTCGTTCAAGTACTCAAACCCTGATATGGCCCATTCGATTCTATCGGCCCTGTTGGAAGAATACGTACCCTATCACCTGGAAGTCTATGCAGTTCCCGGTGCGGAAGGATTTTTCTCCGGCCAGGGAGAGTTGTTTAAAGAAAAGTTGGATGCTGCCGAAAATCAACTGACTCAGTTCAAGAGAAAGTGGGGGATCTCTTCCATAGACAAACAGAAAACCGAACTGATTACGATCCTCAAACAAATGGCCGATTCGTTTGTCGAACTCGATGCCAATCTCAGCCAATTCGAAAATATGCTGTCCGCCTTGAAGCAGGACAGGATGCCGACCGGTCAGCTAACTCCCACCATGCAGCGGGGGAACGAAAACACCGTGCTTAGCGTTATCGCTACCCAACTGCTCAGAGCAAAACAAAAACAACTGATTGCCACCCAACACTTTTCGCCCGAGAGCAGGGATTATCGCGACGCGGAAGCCACAGTAAGAGAGATTACGGAAAAATTTCGGGAAGCGCTCCAGACTGAAATTGCACTTCTCCGGGCAAAACGTGGAAGCCTTGAGGAAAGTCGTAAAGAGAAGGAGCTGCAGCTCCAGCAATTGGATGAAAAAGGAGAGGAGCTCAGACGGCTCCAGCTCTCGGCGGCACTCGCCAAAGAGCACTATGTGCAATATTTGACCAAGGAGGAAGAGGCTCGGGTGGAGAATCTGAAGGGAGGCAAGAAATTCGTGAACGTCAGTTTAGTGGAGACTCCCTTCATCCCGAAAGATCCGGTTTTTCCCAAAACCCTGCTCATGGTCATCGGGTCCTTCTTCCTGGCAATCCCACTGGGAATCGGATTTGTCCTCCTGGCCAACTTCTTCGACCATACCTTCGACACGCCGACCGATGTGGAAAATCAAACCGGTTTGCCCGTGCTCGCATCCATTCGTCGGTTGCAGTTACCTGATGAACCGAAGGTGAGTCCGTAATACGATGTTCGGCTTAGTCACTTCGAAAAAGAATAAATCAACCAGGGCCTCTGAAAGAGTCGGCACCAAGCTTGTCATGCCTTTCGTGCTACTTGTCCTTCTTTGTCTCGCCCAGGCCTCTTACGGAACTGAATTCGATAGCGGTCCCATTGAATCGGTCTCAAACAATGTTGTCCTGGTAAGAGGCAACAATGGGCTCTATGAATTGGAGCTCATCGGACCCTGCTTGTGGTGCGAAGAAGGGCTCGAAGTGCTCATCACATTCTCCGGAATTCTCCGAGCTACGCTTATACCACTCGTGAAGTCCCCGGATTCGTTCAGCCCCAGACCCGTTCATGTCCTCATTACCCGCGACGGCCGCTACGAAGAATGATGCTAAGATCGTGGAAACCCTTCTTGCAAGAAGTGTTTCCACGAACCCCATCCCAAGAACTTTTAATATTTGCCCGAGTGAACATTTCTTTTTGGAAATGTTCACTCGGGCAAAATTATTGAAAGTTTCTTGGAGGGGCTTGGGGAACCTTCTTCTACAAAGAAGGTTTCCCAAATCTTAGTAGTCTTTCGTACAGGGTCGAGTAGCGTTCGATGAGTATGTTCCAGTTGCGATTTTTTTCGACCCATACTTGTCCTTTGCGGCCAAGTTCGTGTCTGAATTGTACATTGTCTATGAGCTGGCGGCATTTGGCAGCCAGGTCGGACGGGTCTTCGGGTGCGAACAGGATTCCGTTGATTCCTTCGGAAACGATTTCCCTGTGACCGCCGATATTGCTTGCAATCAAGGGTTTTGCCATGGCCATGATTTCCATGGGTTTCAGAGGGGTCACAAGCCGGGTCTCTCGCGTTTCCTTACGAGGCAATACCATGAAATCGAAGAGCTTATAAAATCTCGAGATCTCATGATGTTTCACTCGACCCGTAAAGATCACTCGATCTGAAATACCTCCATTTGCAGCTATTTCCTTGAGCAGAGTAGTTTCCTCGCCGCCACCCACGAGGAGGAGCCTCAGATTGGGATACCCATCAGCCAATAGGATCATTGCCTTCATGAGCACATCCAGACCTTCGTACCTGAAGAACGATCCGATGTACCCCATGGTGATTTTCCCCGCTAATCCCCATTTTTCCTTGAGCGTTTCATCGGGAGGACCCGGGGTGAACTCTGTGAGATCCACGCCATTCGGCACCACCTGGATTCTGTCAGGTGCAACACCTCGGGAGGTGACTTCATCAGCGAGGGCATCGCAAATGACACAGCAGCAGTCCGCAGTCCGAAGTGCGACATTTTCCAGCATACGTACGCCGCGGTACCGAAGGGACTCTTCATTCCAGTCGTAACGTCCCACATGAGAGTCTTCCCATATGCCTCGCATTTCGTAGATGGTCGGGATTCCAAGCAGTTTTCCGACAGTATTCCCGACAAGCCCGCACGTGAAAGGAGAATGGGCATGGATGATTTGAGGTCGATAATGACGGGCGATGTGCCACGTCCCAGTTAATAAGGCAGCATTTTGGACGATCCGCAACATCGATCTCAGCGGTTTTTTGTCTTCCACTTCCATGGAAGGCTTCAATAGATTTCCGCACGTACGAAAGTATCGAATGCCTTCAATTATTTCGCTCTGTTCGGCATCCAACGGTCCTGAAGGTGCTTGCGAAGGTGAAGTCACCACAAGAGGTTCGATGCCTTTCGCCAATTGATTACGAACAATCTCCAGGCTTCGTATTGCGTACCCGTGAGTGCCCGGAACAGATCTGTGCAGAATATGAAGTACTCGCATAAATGCCAGCTTTCAACACGTAAGACAAATGGGGAGACCGATCTAGTCGGAAACCTCTGGCAGGGCCGTTGAAATGCTTCCTGATGTAATGGAATGACCGAGCAATGACTCCAAGACGCTCCGATACACAAGTCGCTGCTCGGTCCACGACAGGGCTGCCGATTTCTTTGCAGCGTGTTCCGCCAATTGGTCGGCGTATTCCGGAGCACGGTAAAGGTCGAGAACCTTCCAAGCCATTGCCTGAGGATCATTCGGCGGAATGAACGCAATCCCATCGTCTCCGAAAAGCTCAACCAGGACCGGCAATCGAGTGGCAATGATAGGGAGTCCTACTGCGGCCATTTCAGGAATTTTCAACGACAGGGCTATATCCATGTGGCAATCGGAGTACGCCGGATACACCCCGATATCAGCCTCAGACATGATGCGCGGCATCTCTTCCAAGGGTATGGGATCTGTTGTTTCAACGAGGTCACGGACACCCAGTTTCACTGCTAAATTCAGGCAATCCTCCAGAGCTTGACCCTCTTTTTTTATTTTGGGTACGATTCTCAACAGAATTTGCGGTATCTGTTCCTTCAAATAAGGGAGAGCTCTTATGCAGACATCCAGGCCGTACCGAACTGCTACGGTACCGACATAGAGGAGCACGAATCTCCCGTTGTTCGTCAGAAGTTCCTTCGATCTATCCCATGCTTGGAAAAAAAGAGGATTCGCGGCATTGGAGATCACCGTTATTTTCTCGGAAGGGACGCCTCGACGAATGAGAATATTCCGAAACTCGGGTGTGGCAGTGATGACATGCGACGAGAACGCAATGGATATTCGTTCCAGGAATAATAGACCTCGTATAATGGGATGGTGTTCGGATAATCCCAGTTTGGAGCGGGCCAGTTCAGGAACGGGATCGTGCACGTTGAGTATGACCGGACAGCCGCGCAGACGAGGAATGAGCCCGCAGAAAACAAGAAAATCGGGCATATTGTGAACGTGGACAAGATCGTACCGTTTTCTGAGATCCAGGAAGGACAGCTTGAAAAACATGGAGATCGCTACAAAGAACCAGTCGGCAATAAGTCCTAAACGTTCTCGACGCATACGGGTCAAGGACAGCGGATATACGGTTATCCGTTCAGATGATGATTGAGAAGCACCATCTTCCGAGGCCAGGCAGATGATGTCAACATGATGCCCCTCTTCCGCGAGATAGTCCGAGTAACGGCGAATGCGGCTATCCCGCAAATAGACACTGTGAGTGACCATACATATGCGTAAATGCGATCGAGAAGACACAATCGAACCTTTCTCGTTCTCATAGTGACTCAGGCAGTCGTAGAACAACCTGAGCAGAAGCGATCCGAGAATTCGTTTTGATCTGAATGGAATCTTCCGGAAATCCGAGGAGAGACACTCCCCCGCTTAAAGCCTCTTCCAGCACACCTCCACGAACACTGCTATCGATTACAGCTATTCCTCAACTTCTCTGAGGAAATCTACGGGACGAAGTCCTTAGAGAAAACGATAGAGAAGCTTGGGAATGCGAAGCTCTCTCTTGTTCAGAATCATTCCCGTCATTGCCTCTTTATTGCTCGTGCGCAGCTTTTCGAGTGTGTGGCTCAACACTTCATACCGCGTGAGGTCCGCTTCAACGACAACAACCACACCGTCCACCTCTTTACAGATAATGCTTGCATCCATGAAAGGCACTGCAGGAGGAGTATCAAGAAGGATGTAACGATACTCCTGCCGGAGTTTCAGCAGGATATCCCTGAAGTGCTGCAGACTGAGACCATAGTCGATCTTCTTGTCACTCTCACGGACGTCACCGGCAGTGAGCACTCGAAATCCAAACTTCGGCACTTCGTAGAGCGCCTGATCCAAAGGTACTGTTTTTTCGAAGACCTCAAATATGGAATGCGGAGTAGTGATTTCAAGATATTCCTGAAATGACGGCTTCCGCATATTTGCCTCAACCACCACTATGCTTTGGGGGCTGTGAAGGGAGGTCATGGAAATCGCGAGCCCAAGAGTCATGCTCGTGACCCCCTCCCCAAAATGAGAAGAAGTGAACTGCACTGCCGTACTCTGATCGGAGTCCTTCCGGAAAAGAGAGCTTTCCAGCCGATAGAGTTCCTCGGTAAACGATGCCGCAATCTGTTCAATCATGCGCATGAGTTTCCTCAGTGATTATGAAGCAATATCACTCTTAGATCGATATCCGGGGAAAGTCAAGGAAGACCGTAGGAAATGTGCAAAAATCGGGGGGTTGCGTGGGCAATCGTGCAAAACCTGTTTCTCGCATCGATGCGGTTCAAAATAATAAGACATGAGAACCGATTCTATAAGGATCATGCCCTTAGCTCAGATAGGAATTGAAACATCGGCTTTGTCAACTGACATAGCGTCCTTAGCTTTGCGGGCACAGCCGCGGTAGGGGTCCCAGCGAACACGCGGAATGCCTGCCCGGTTCGTCTTGTCCTTCATCCGCCGGACCAGGAACGGCCTTTATCAGAATTTTTGACTGACTCTCAACCGAGCTAACGACATGATCCATCAAAAAAAAGTCTTCGTCAGTTCGTCATCGTTGAGAATCGGATTTGTTTGCAGGGTTGAAATCCTCGATATCTCATTAACCGGCTGTTTTAATTATTTGTTTGCCACACCAATCCTTACAAGCTCCACTAAACTCTAGATTTTAGTTTAAGTTTTTATTCTAATAATTGACAATTGCATATAAAATTTGCTAACATGACTTTCAGAGCTACCATTTTCTGTATTTCGATTCTCCAAGAGGTGTTCGGTGATCGTTACGCGCACGACAGAAGAAGCCAGTGGCACCATTCAGGGTGGTGATGGCGACTTTCGTATAAAGAACAGCATCCGAGCCGGACTGATTCAGCCTCTGGACGATCCGCACGTCGGCGCCAGTTCGTCAGGAAATTCCAAAAACTTGCTGCCCGACCCGGTACGCCCTGAACTGTTCCGACATGGGGATATGGCAATTCAACCTGAAGATTTTGGAGAATCCAAACCAGAAAAACACACCAAGCCCCGCCTCAAAAGAACATTATTTGCAATATCAGCGACTTTGGTATTGATGGTCGGATTTGCTGCAGCAGCTTTGCTCGTATTGAGGGAAGTTCCAGAGGTCTATTATGCCGAGACAAAGCTTACCTATGTATCCTCTCAGACCAAAGACAATCTGGAGGCCCAGGTCACAAAAGAGCTATTTGTGCTGCATTCCCCGGAAATGCTGGGGTTTTCAGCCAACGATTCTCGTCATGAGGGATCGGACGCAGAAAAAGAACACGCGGCTGTTCAAGAGAATTCCACCGGCCCCGCCCAAAAGCCCACCGTCTGGAATATTCCGGCCACTTTTCCAGTGAAAGAGGATGGATCGTACGCATCCTGGTTCAATAAAAATCTTTCCATCACACAGGAGACTTTCGGCCCGAGAGCAACGGTGAATCTGACACTGAAGGGAAAAGAACCTGAAGCAGTGAAACAGTTGCTGGACACGTATGTGAACCAGTATGCGGACTACAGACGAGAGATCGAGGCCGAGTCAAAAGAACTGGCGGAACCCAAAATCCCGGAACAAAGCATTGTGGTTCCGAACAAAGAGATTCAGTTGCTTTTGGACCAACTGAGTGCGCTGGAACGTCAGGAACGGAATTGCACCCTCGCACTGGCCCTCATCGATTCGGGTCGAGGAGTATTCAGCGGTTTTGTTTCGGGCAACGACCTCACGGGAATTCCTGCTCTCGCGAAGTTTCAGGAGAAGATTGTCGAACTGGAAATCAGCAAGAAATCGCTCCTCGTGCGGTTCACTCCGAAAAGTCGTGAAGTCATGGCGGTAGATCAGGAGATCAAAGGCATAAAGTCGGCCATGCGTGAGTATATCGAAGCACATTTACATTTCTTGAAACGCGGTCGGCTGGAACTCATAGCCCAGAGGCACGAGTTGGAGCAGAAACGGGAACCCGTCAGAAGCAGAGAAGAGGATTCGACACAGAAGCGACATTCTCGGGCGAACCGAGACCCTCGCTTTCTCTTTGCCATGCAGGATGGTACCCAGGTTTTCAGGGAAGGACCCACAAAAGTCAAGAAAGCAATCCTGCCCGAGTGGCATGACGTAAAAAGGATTCTTTCCACTCGGGTGAGTCATGTTTGCTCTGAAGTCTCAGGATTCTCCCTCGGCAACGTGTTCGAACGCACCGCGATGCGCATACCCGATCTATCCGAAGACCGGAACTTCCCCCCGACTGCGACGCCGAAGGAAGACTCCGCCGAAAATATCCGGCAAACACCCGAGCCGAAACACCAAAATCCCGACGATAGGGATTTGATTCGAGCGTTGAATGCCGCAGTCGATACACTACTGGATTTACTCTACGGAAAGCGTGATCCTGCACTCCAAAACGGGCGCTGTATCAAGAATGTGGCGCTTGTCACCGGATCGGGTGCTGGTCCGACTACCCCGGGAGCAGAGTAATATGAGCGCGATCAACCGGATACTTGCAATCTCCAGCCCCCGCAACCTTTTTGCCCGTGTGAAAACGCTTTTCGGGGTCTTCGGGTTCTCTCTGTTGCTGTCGATCCTGACACTGTGCAGCTCTGCTCATGCAGATCCACTGGAGTACAATCCGTTCAGCACCATCGGCTTTCAAGCTATCTTCACCCGCATAGACGGCAGAATAGGGTTCGATCAGGAGACAACCGGAATCGGGACCCTTAATGATCTTAAATACGATTTGGGGTTGCCCGTGAACAACACGACATTCGGCATTCTCCTGTCCATGCGGCCCCTGGAGCATCACCTGGTACGAGCGTACGGCAATTTCCCCGAAGTATATAAAGGCGGTCAGCTACTCACCAGAACATTACAGACTCGCACGGTGACGTACCCGGCAGGCTCATCCATTTTCTCGGAGTTCAGAACAGCTTCATTCGGTGCAGGTTACGATCTGGATTTTCTGATCGGCCCCCGGCTGTTCGGAGGATTACACGGCGATCTTAAGTACCTGGAACTGAGAGTAAGAATGGGAAATGCCTCCTCGGCCTATGAAGATACCCTTGCTATGAATGAGCTGGTTCCCTGTTTGGGTGCGCACTTTCAAACGAGAAACTCTTTCGCGTTCGGCCGGGCCGGGAACATGCTGAATCTCGGCGGATTCGGACGTATGACGTGGGGCATGACTCCGAATTTCTTGAGCTATGTGGATTTTACTGCAGGTGCAGCGCTGGGCGTTAGAATAGGCGGTCTCGGAACCCTGGAAGCAAAGGCCGGATACCACTATGAAAGCTACTTCCATAACCAGGAACTGTCTGTAGGCAGATCTTTCGAACTCAAGAGGGATGGAATCCTTATTTCCGTGGAAGGATTGTTTTGAGAACCGTTTCTCTTGAGACTGGTTCACCTGGGAAAGCGATTTCTCGATGAACAAAACCCGAGTTGAGACCGTGGATCGTATACAGGATGATCGTATGAAACACCACAGCGATTCATTATTCCATAGAGCTCGTTTTGAACGTGCTCTTGTGGCCTTCCTGATTCTCATACTGATGAGCGGATGTGTTATCCCGCGACAACGCGGAGTGGTCAATGAAACGCCGCCCGCATTGGCCTGCAAAATTTCGCCCCACTTTCCCTCATCTCTCTACAGGCTTGCCGCAGGTGACGTCCTGGAGTTCCTGTATTTAACTATTCCCGGTGTTACGCCGACGCCATACAAGCTTTCAGTACGGGATGCAATTGATATCGAATTTACGTACCACCCCGAATTGAACCGAACCGTACGCGTCAGACCCGATGGAAAAATCAGCATACCAAGAAAACCGGATATTTCGGTTGCAGGGATGACTTCCTATGAAGTGAGCGAACAACTCAAACGCATATACTCCGATCTTCTCAGAGACCCCGAAATAACGGTTACCGTCCGAGAATTCAATGCAAAGCTGGATGAGATTCAGAAAGCGATTGCAACTGCTCCCAACGGTCAGGCGCGGGTAGTGGCTATTGCACCCGACGGTCATCTCGCGCTGCCTCTGGTGTCGGACATTCGAGCCGAAGGAACAACTGTTCCGGAGCTGACTCAAGCAGTGAATCAACGCTACGCCAAAATTCTTCCGGACGTGAAGGTCTCGGTCATCTTGAAGGAAGTAACCGGCAACCTCATTTTTGTTGACGGTGAAGTGAACAGACCCGGTGTCTTTAACGTAAAAGGCCCTACCACGGTACAACACGCACTTGCTCTGGCCGGTGGAACAAAGGAAACGGCTGAGCCGCGAACCGTGCTGGTCGTGTCTAAAGGTCCTGATGGCAGATTCCTTGCTCGAACCACAGATCTTACGGCTGTCACATCTTCGTCGGATTATGTCCTGAGACAGAACGATCTGCTGTACGTGCCCATGAGCACAATCGCTCGAGCCGACGTCTGGGTCGATCAGAATATCCGCAGAATTCTGCTATTCACCGGATGGTCGCTCGGCATAAATGCAGACCTGGGCCGCACGGTAGGAAGGTAATGCGGATGAAAAACTTGGGGAGAAACTTCTTGTAATCCCGCTTTAGCGGGACGCCCCAAACCCTACATTCTTGAAGGGCGTTGGCGGACCCCCTTGCCAAGAGACCCCCAGAGGTATTTCTGTTCCGCCATACAGTAAGGAGGATGGGAGAGGAGCTGTTCAGCAGCAGATCCTCTCCAAAACCGGATCAGGGAGACCCTCCGTATTTTCCCGGCCCGGACTGGCTATCATACTGCCTCTGCAATCGATATCCCCATTTATCCACCACACACCACGGGTCGAGATTTCCTTTGAGAATCATTCTGAACGTGCGAGGTCCATCACCAGCCGTGATACTTGTTCGGTGCAGCAAGAAGGGATTCATCCCAATCCGATTCAGTCCGTGCAATGCGGTTACTCCATAGGAATACCCGGCTCGTGAAGCCTGATCCGTGATATCAGGAGGAATATCTCGAACAGTCCCATAGGGATAGGAGATCCCGATAGGCCTGACACCCAGTTCTTGTTCAATTCTCTTGCCGGATTCCACTAATTCTTCAGCCACCTGGCCGGAAGTCAAAGTCCCAAGACTGCGGTGACTCACCGTATGCGAGCCGAATGAGAAACCGGCTGAAACCATGGCTCTGGCTTCCGACCAGGAGAGGAACTCACGTCCGGGTTTCTGAGGACCATTATCCAGGATGTGCGTAACAAGAAAAAACGTGGCAGGAATGTTGTAACGTTGGAGAATTTCCGCGACGCTGCTGCAGGATTCTCTGTACCCATCGTCAAAGGTTACCGCGATCGTGTTAGGCTCAGGATCGTGGCCGGCGTTCAGATACTCCATATATGCCGACATATCGATGACACGATGATGATCGGACAGATAAGCCATATGGTATCGAAAATGATCTGATTTAATACTGTACGAATCGGTCGGATCGTCTTCTACGCCGTGGTAGGTCAGTATTCTGAACCCGTTCCGATATGCCGCTCTCATCCTGTAGAGCATGCCGGCTCCGGATAAAGTCATACCGTATTCCAGGGTCCATTTCGCCGCTCTCTTCAGAATCCAGCGCGCATTCATACGTCACCCATCTCGAACTGAAACATCCGTTCGATACTCTGATTCAGGCGCCATTATAGCAGATTCCGTGCATGTATCGCGCATTCATAAAGGGCAGGGGCAGGCGAGAATTTTTGCTATCTCTAGTTCTCTAAGGAGCGAAATGAGATAGCACGTCAATTGAATCTCCGGTTTGTTATAAGCTTTCCTCCGGAACAAAACACAATCTTAAGTGAGTGCTTATGAGGGTTCGGAGAGGAACTTCCTGTAAGAAGCTCCCCCCATAGCTGCAGTTATCGGGTGGCATCCGGACAGAAGACTCTGGTGCCGTTCATACCCTTTTCCCTCATCTCGGTACTTTTTTCCATGCGCCTCCAGGCCTTGTCCTGCCTTTCCTGTTCATTCTCCATTTGTCTCCATTTCTGGTTGATAGTGGCTCGCTGATTTCCTCGTGATTCGGCCTGATCGAAGGAAAACATTAAACTGAGAACAACAGCGATTCCGACAGCAATACACTTCTTCATAGCATCCTCCTCGAACGCTGAGGCTTCAGGACAGGGTGTGGAAGCGAATAGCTTGTGAGAAGAGTTGACGTTTACCCCGCCCCTTGCCGTTTAATTCATTTATTTCAGCACTTGATTTGCAAAATCTGCTTGAGAGGGCTTAATTGCCTGGAGGCGTCATCATGGCATTCTTTGCTACGAGAATCACCGATGACAAGAATGTTTTCTCACAAGGATTTTGCTTAAGAACGAGGAGGAATCAAATGAGCAGAACGGTCGCATGTACACACTGAAGAACGTTGCTCTCAAAACTTCTGGCGGGTTGAGCGAATCCTTCGTTCATATCACTTTGCAGAAAGTGCGAAGATCCGAACAAAGTCGCTGCACTTGGGGAATCCCAGGAAACATGCGTGGAAGCTTGCCTGGTCAATGCGGAGGGATGAAAGCTCGGCTGGTGTTCTCCTCCTACACAACAACAGTTCCAGGGAGAGTACACATTGTCGTCCGTCAAAAGAAAGAAGTGCTTAAGCGCATGCACTGCCACCTGAGCTTTCGAAACAACATGATAATGGGAATCTTCATCTGAAGAGAGACTTGACTCGTTATGGCAGCAGCCGGCCTCCACCATGCTTCCGCAAAGGTTGAAAGCGTACACCATAAGAACGAACCAGATTGCTACTCGTTTTCCCATGTCAACCAAAGAGCCGTCAGAATTCGAGTGCTGTTGAGCACTCTTTAATAGTCATTACGTACCTCATATGAGCCCGGTTTGTCAAGATTTCCCGAGACGAGTCACCTGTAAGTCGCACTCAGTAAGGAAAAAAAGCAAAGTCCGAGACTACTCCGCAGAATCGACATACCTTCATGGGAGATGCGGTCCGAAAGTGTCTCAAAATTCTGGAACGCACGCAAATCGCGCTACGATCTGGGATAGATTTTGACGTTTTGACACAGCCTCGGTTCGTTTCGCTCACCGGCATCCTCTGCGAACTCTTGCAGAATAGCTACAAATCAGCAAAAATGTCTCGAATCTGCTATTTCTTCAATATCGATCCCAGAATCCCCCGCACTATTTGTCTGCCGATGGAACTCCCGATGCTTCTTGCAGCACTTTTCGCCATAGCCTCGAACACGGTGTCTCTCTTGCCTGGCCCAGTGAAAATGTCAGGCAATCCCCAACCTTGCTGTCTCTGCGATTCATAGCCGGTCGGAGTCTGGGTCCGAGTCTCTGTCTTGGGTTCTTCTCTCTGCATAGTGCGAATGCTCCTGGACGTGAGTTGTTCGTATGCAGATTCACGATCGATAGCATCTTCGTATTTACCGAACAATGGACTGGAGTTGATATCTTGTCTCCGTTCCTGCGGGGTAATGGGACCGATCCTGGAAGAAGGCGGGGCTATAAGTGCTCGTTGCACAATACTCGGAGCCCCCGAGGGTTCGAGGGTTGAAACGAGCGCTTCACCTACTTTCAGCTCAGTGATGACGACAGCAGTATCGATTTTCGGGTTCTGTCTAAACGTCTGGGCTGCCGTTCGAACTGCCTTTTCATCCCGAGGCGTGAAAGCTCGCAAAGCATGTTGCACGCGATTGCCAAGTTGCCCGAGAATCGTATCCGGAATGTCGAGAGGATTCTGAGAAATAAAGTAAATGCCTACGCCTTTGGACCGGACAAGCCGAACCACTTTCTCGATGCGGTCCAGCAGCGCTTTCGGCGCTTCGTCAAACAGAAGATGCGCCTCGTCAAAGAAGAAGACGAGCAACGGCTTTTCCAGATCCCCAACTTCGGGCAATTCCTCGAATAATTCCGACATGAGCCACAACATGAACGTGGCATACAGGCGAGGATTGTCCATCAGCTTGTCTGCTGCGAGCACGTTTACTACACCGTACCCTTTGGAATCCGTTCGCATGAGATCTGCAAGTACCAGAGCGGGTTCTCCGAAAAGCTTTTCGCCTCCCTGCTGCTCGAGTGCGAGAATGCCGCGTAAGATGGCCGCAACAGAAGTCTTACTCACATTTCCGTACGTCCCCATAAGCTCCTTGGCATTTTCGGAAACGAAATTGAGCAGAGATCGCAAGTCCTTGAGATCCAATAAGAGGAGGCCATTATCGTCGGCAACTTTGAAAGCTATGTTGAGAACACCTTCTTGTATCTCATTTAACTCCAGGAGCCGAGCAGCCAGGAGAGGCCCCATGTCCGAGATAGTGGTCCGAACCGGGTGCCCCTGTTCACCGAAGATGTCCCAAAACACGGTCGGGAATGCCTCAGGGCCATAATCCTGCATCCCCAATTTTGCGGCTCGCTCGACAAGCTTTGGTTTCGTCCCCCCCGGTTTGCTGATGCCCGAAAGGTCGCCTTTCACATCCGCCACAAATACCGGGACACCATGCCTGGAAAAACCTTCTGCCAGGACCTGCAAAGTAACGGTTTTCCCTGTGCCTGTTGCTCCTGCAATGAGGCCGTGACGGTTCGCTAGACCGAGCGACAAATTGACCGGTACACTGCCTTTGCCCACAAATATGCCTGGTTGAGTCTCCATGATCGAGCCTCCCGGAGTTTGCTCGAGAAAATAGTATGCAACTATATTGAGAACTATGCTTTGCCTGAAAAACAGAGTCAACTCCTCATGAGAGGAACTCATTTATGAGACCAAAAATGTTATTGAACGTGTCCGCCTTCAATCACGATTACTCTGTCCGCGCACTGCACTGCAGATTGCCGGTGCGAGATAAAAACCACGGTCATGGTGCCTCGCAGATCCTGCAATGCTTGCATGATCCGTTGCTCGTTCTCAACATCCAGGTTGCTGGTGGCTTCGTCCAGCAGCAGCAACGTGGGTTTACGCAGCAATGCCCGGGCCAGGGCAATCCTCTGGCGCTGTCCTCCGGAAAGCCGTACGCCCCTGTCTCCTACGATTGTGTTAAGCCCCTCGGGCAAGGCTTTCACAAATTGATCTGCGGCAGCCAGCCTCAATGCGTGCCAGATATCCTCATCAGAACTCTCGGGAGCGGCCCAGCGCATGTTGTCCTGCAAGGTCTCGTGAAAGAGCAGACTCTCCTGGGGAACGTAACCCACGGATTTTCGCCAGGAGTGCATTACGTCTCCGGAAAGCGGTTTGCCATCGATGAGGATCTGTCCGGAATCCGGTGTCAGCAGCCCGATCAGCAAGTCCGCGAACGTGCTCTTTCCCCCCCCGGAAGGCCCTAGAATGACGGTGGTCTCTCTGGCAGCCAAGGCCAGATCTATTTTATTGAGAACATAGCGCAGGTCTTCTTTGCTGTAGCTGAAGGACACACCGCGAAATTCTACGCCTGTCTTCAATTCGAAAGGATCTATCTTTGCTGGAGCCAAAGCCTCCTCAGCATCGAAAAACCGATCCCTCATTTCTACGACAGCTTTGTAAGCAGGAAGCATGTTCAACGTGCCCTGCCATGTCCGCTGCATCCATGAGAACAGCGGCACAAGACTGCCGAAGAGAAAAACCATAACCAACAATTTTGGCGCAGGAACGTGAAGGATCTGAACTCCTACGAAAAAGAATAGTGCCACGGCAACTACCCCGCCGATTTCATAGTACATACTCGTGGATGACAGAATTGCCGAAAACCGGTTGGCTTGCTGCTCAAGGTTCCCGCTTAATTTGCGAAAACTCCGAATATGACGCTCTTCGGCTCCGAAGCTCTTGGCGATTTTCATTCCGGACAGATGATCCATCAAAACCCCGAATAGAGCGGCCATGGTTTGGCGCCATTCCTCACCCAAGGCATAAGATCTGCGGTTGAGAGGCCTCAGAACGATCAGCAGAATAGCGGAGCTGGCTATTGCCACGCAGGTGAGCGGAACAGACAACATCATTGCTATGCCGATGTGCACGATCACTACAAAAATATTGCTGATCAGCGCAAAAAGGCCGTACGTACCGTTATCGATGGTGGTCAGATTGGTTGTCATGACGTGGTTAATCTCAGATCCTCTGATCTGCATGAACCTGAGCCATTGAACCCGCGCCATGGCACTGAACAGGTCATCGCGAAGTTTGCGCGTGAACGCGTGTGACAGCTTCGAGTTAAGTATCGTGGACCAGCGTTGCGCTGCTGCATAGAGCGTCACTATTCCAATATAGACGAGAAGCACGGCAGGCAAATTCAGAGGAAGCCCGGTGAAATTCCAGACAGTTCCAATAGCCGCGACGATTCCTGTGGGTGCTGAATCACCGATCCCGATCAACTGCAGAAAAGGAATGAGCATCAGCAACCCCACACCCTGTGTCAGGCCTACCGCAACCAGCACAAGGATAGCAAAGTATGCCCTCGTTCCCGCGTGATCGAATAATTCCCGCACGTATTCGCGAAACAACTCGTTTCTTGAATAATCTTTCATAAAGAGATCCTTTTGCAGCCGGACTGCTGTTTCATTCAGACCATAGCGTGTCTTCGAACTTTCCTACCCTATGGTAGTTTTTGGAAGTTGCGTCGAATCTGTACATGATTATGGTCTGTATTCCAAAATTTTGCACCTTCACGTTGAAGGGTACAATCTTCAGTACCCGTTGGATAGATTCTTTTACAGACAGATGTTGGTTGATTCTGGATTCTTGATTTGAGCAGGAGGAGGTCGGTGAATGAACGTTCGATTTGCAGCTTCGGGAAAAAAGATCAGAAGTGATTCGCTGCTCAAAGAAACTCTTCCCAGACCGGAGACATCAGTGAATTTACATCATGACCACACTCCGATCCTCGCGCTATTTCAAGCAGAAAATCCCTAAGCTATAGAATAGAGGCTCTCAATCAAAATCCTTGTCACAGGATATGGCGAATGCTATGAACTAAGAGGGGACAACATTTATTGCAATCCAACTGCGGCAATAAGCCATTTCAGGCCTGAAAATGATTGCGTTTACACACCAATCTCGAAAGCTATCCTGATGGTTGATAATTCCAGCCCGTCAAAATACTCAGACTACTGTTCAGAGGACACACTTTCGAGACACGGCCTCCGTATTTTCTTTCGGAAGCGATTCAGTCTTCCACCCTTTTGTGGCCTTGTTGTGTGCTCGGCAATTATCTACTCGCTATTGACAGTCTATTACTTTCTAGGAGCAGGAACTGATGACCAGTTCTTAACATTCTGGCAGCAGAGCAGCTAGCACAGGGACGAGGTCTGATAAACTACAACTATGAGCCGGCAGAAATCTCATCCAGTCTGCTACACGTTGCGTGTCTTGCTTTATTAGTCAAGATAAGCTCCCTAGACATCTATGTTATTGGCAAATTCTTCGGATATGTGATGGGATTAGCAATCCTGTGTATGGGCATTGTAAAATCTTCAGACTACTACATGGCCATCCTTTTTTCCGCAGGACTCTTATCTCAGCAATCCTTTCTTTATTGGTCATTTGGCGGGCTTGAAACAACACTATTTGCTTTTGTCCTGTTTGGATACTGTCTCACTCTTTGCACAGCATTTCAGACTGGCAAATTGATCTCTGTCACGGCATTCGGGTATAGTGTTGTTGGTCTTTCTCATTATCTGTATAGGGTACTCTTGTTTTGTGGTCCTCTCGGGTGGTGACTGGATGGGGTACAGTCGATTCTTTGCTCATATATCTCCATGTTTGGCTTTCTTGGTAGCCTACACCGTGTCGAACTATCTGAGTAGCCATATCGTGAAAACTGCCCTCATGTTTGGACTGACGGTTCAATTGATCTTAGGTCTCCATTACGTCAAATCTCAACCAATGAACTTTTCAATTGTCTGCACGAATCCTTTAAATATAAATTGGGCAAGATTTAAGATCTTATTAGCTGCCGGATTTCGTAACTGAAGGATGTTCGCAGCCGTTCAAGATAGCTTTTCTGAAGTGGAATGGAGATTTGTTTGCGTGTTGTGCCAGTGCATTTTACGCCAATCCACCACTCCAAAAATTCCTCGGAAATAAAAACCACCGCCCTTTTGAATGCGTGTGGAATAGCAATTATATGAAGCAGGTCAGGGCGAGTCTGTCAGGGGCTCAACCCGATATGTCGCAATTGTGCATGGTTCAAATTAGACTTGAGCACCGTGGTTAAAACCCAACTCAGGTGAATATTGAGTTGGACTCAGTCTTAAGTTCCGCCGATCCCAACCTCCTTACTTATCTGTACGTAAGCGACACACAGATTCTTTTTCCTATTCTTTGTGCAAGCGCTTGACGTATTGATGCAAAATCTTCTCCAGCCGCTTCTTCCAATAAATCTAAAATCCGTGAGCAGGAGTATGCGTCATCCCAAACAAAAGGGGACGGGTTCAAACCATCTCCCAATGTTCGTATTGTAGCTTTTGGATATTCGGAATCAGGAAACGGCTGTCCGTCAATAACTGCAAAAGCAAAGTCAATCATAGCGAGAGAAACGCATCTTTTTGGCGAAGACTGCAATACCAAGATATTTCCTGGATGCAGGTCTCGATGAATTATGTTTGCACGATCAAGCACGTCCAGCAGATGAACTAACTCGGCCGCCCAAGATTCGAGTTGTTTACCGTCACACTTCTGTTGAAGCGCATCTCCTAGAGTTCGTGCTTCAAGCCACTCCAGAGCAAGAAACGGGTAATCCCCATCCAAGTTATCGACCAGCAGTCTGGGCGCACAGTTGGAATGAGCCTGTAACCTGCGCAATGCGTTCGCTTCGTTCCTGACCCTGAGGGTATCGGTTGCCTTCACAAAAACGATTTCTTTGGCTGCTCCGCGAGAACACTTGAAATATCGAGATCCGAGATGCCAATGCAAAGGCCTGAATGGAATTGGCTCATAGAGATCATGATTTGCCTGAAGAACCCATCGGAATCCCCGGTAATGCCAAAGAAACCAACCAGCCGACAATAGCTGATTGTAAAGGTAATCTCTCGCGCGATAAACGTAATTCTCAAAATGAGTCAATGGAAACCTGCCTGCAGTCAATCTGCCAAATGACTCTGTCCATCCAGTCCGAATCTATTTCCAGGGATTTGATTTCCGCATCGGGCAACGTAGATGTAATGAAGGTTTTGACGGAATCGAGTGAAGAGAAAAGCGGGTGTTTATACATGGCGTCATCCGGATTGGAAGGCACCTCAAAAAAGATGAAATCCCCTCGAACAGCAAGATCGCGCAATATGGCGATCGCTCCTTGCCGGCCTTCTTGCTTGACGATCCAATGAAAAATACTCAGTAGCAGGATTATCTTATAATGTGGCCGAAGATATTTGAGATTCGCAACGGAAATTGGTTTGTTGACATAAATGACATCACACTTGTACAAGTTGGATAAAGAAGCTCCAATTTCAAAAGTATCACAATTTGACTCGTAAGCTTCCACAATTGCTCCGAGGCGAGCCAAGGAAAAAGCATAAAATCCGACATTGGCTCCCAAATCGAGCACCCAATCACCGGGTGAGATAGTAATTTGATTGAGGATCGCATTCAGGCGCTTCTCGCAAGAGCCCCGGTGATGCGGCACGTGTTCGAACCCGTCAAACGGAATGGGGTGATACGTGAATCCAACTATATCGGAATTCCCGTCAAAATAGAACCGGCCTAATCGTCTGGCTTGTTTAAGTATTCTCGTTCTCAGCATTTTTTCTGCAGGCGCGCGGCGAACCAGCAAACGGAAGAATCTGGTCTCAATTCTCTTCAAGCGCAATACTGCACGCTGAATCCACCGATTCATTCGTCACCTGCGTGAACGGTACTCCCCGGAGTCCCTGCAGGAGGCTGATCTTCTTCGTCGAGAAACCGTATACAGCGATGTGCCATAAATGTAAGTACAGCGCTACTCAAGGTAACTCGCAGCAGCCATGCCACAGCGGCTCCTTCAATACCATATCGAGCTACGAGAAACCACAAGTATGACAAATAAAGGGGCAACTCTACAATGTGTAATTTAGCTGTCCAATCTGCTCGGCCGCTTCCTTGAACGAGGACTGTTGATATAAGTCCGGTACTATTAACCAGAACTCCCACAGACAATATCTGGGCAACGCGAAAACCCTCGGTAGCGAACTCGGGCCCAATCCAAAAGAGAAGCGCATCTCGAGCAAAATAAATAATGACACCGGATAATGGTACCAGTATCAGTGCAGCATATCCAATTCCTCTATAATAGAGGTCTCTCGTGTACCGAGCGTCTTTCGAGAGGCCTTCACTAAATGCTGGAAACAGCACTGCGGTGAATGCACTCGGTACGATCCAAAGTTTAGTGACCACCTCGAATGGAGTGGTGTAATAGGCAGTCATCTGGACGGACAGCATTGCGCTTATGAAAAAACGATCCGAGTAAAGCAAGAGAGGCCCGATCAAACTACTTACTGAAAGCCATGCGCCGAATTTTAAGAGCGGTGACATGAAAACTAAGCCGGGTGAAAAATTTTGCATTATAGCGGGATTATGGATACGGCAGAGGAACAGATATGCAGCCCACGTCAAGACCCGAACTCCAGCGAGAGCAGCAACCATCGGTAGGAGATGGATTGAAAACGGCAAGATAAGAAGCGGCAAGCCAAACGAAAGCACTCCGGAAGCTATTTGCACATAACTTACAAGATCAAAGCGCTGATAGGCTTCAAGAACTCCTTTAAATCCTGCGGAACTGGCCATTACCGGAATCGAAGCAATCAGAACGTAAAACGCAGTCACAGCCTCTGTCTGGATGTACTCAGGTATCCCAAGCTTTTCACAGACCAACCACCGGCAACCAACCGAAATGAGTATTGACGCAGCAATTGCCAAACCTAGGATAAGGCATTGCGCTGTCCACACCAACTGCGGGATTTCATGAGTGCTCCCCTTTCCGATTTTCTCCGCTGTGAACTTTGTAAGTGCACGCCCCACCCCGAGATCAAATATGCTGAAATAGGCAACAATTGCCCATACCAGGGTCAACACTCCGAAACGATCTGTGCCCATGCCCTTGATAATTGGCGGCACGGCAAAGAACGCCACTATGAAAGGCAAGGCCTGACTGGCGAGATTCAGTGCCACATTCCGGGTGAACCAGTCTGGTCTCCAATAGATCTTAGGGTTGTGACTCAATCGATGAATCCAGGCTGATTATGCTGATTCGTTCCAAGGAGGATCCCCCATCTATTTACGCGATTGCCTAGACACACTGGCCCGATATATATATATCCAGCGCTTGCTTTGGGGTCGAATTCTTCAGACAATCTCCTCGATCATAACGAGGGCAAACCGTTGTCTCTGCATTCTGACCGATCGCAGATGCATTCGCCCGCAAAACGTATGGCCGGCAGTTCCAAGAACTCCCTCGCTCACGAGAGGCATTCTGTGGGAAAGAACATCTTTGACAAGTGATGCCGCCCTCTCTTTGGCCTCGAGATCGGGGAATAAATCAGGAAAATGTTTCCCGATCTGATGGGAAGGGTCGATTCTCCTGCACGCCTGATTGGCAAAGATAATTTCACTTTCTGCATTCACGAGAAACGTCGGTATAGGGAACGCTTCGAGTAACTTGACCGTAGTCTTCAAACGGAACTCGGTCAGATCGAAACTCCCGGACTCGGAAACGCCTTCTGAAAACATTCCAGTCAAATCGATAGTGCCTTCGGTAAGGCCACTCGTTCCGGAGCAGTCGTCAGAGCGTTCGTTCGCCGTACCTTTACATAATTTCATGATCTCATCTTGCTTCATGGCTCCTCCAGGTACATTTTCGGTGGCTCACTCGAGTAGAATCCCTCCGTTATCATTAATGAGTGAATGTGACCGAAGAATAGCGTTTTCGGTTTTACCAGGAATAGACCGGTACTACCGGATTATTTCAGATCGACCGGACTCGTCCAATCATTTTAGCACAATGGCGTACAAATTCCCGTCATTGCTCCCCACATACAAGACATTATTCGAGACCCGCGGTGAGGAAAACACTTGGCCACCCGTTTCAAACGACCATACAACCGAGCCGGTTTTCGCATCTAACGCATAAATCCGGTGATCCGTACACCCCGTGTAAACTCTGCCATCCAAAACCACCGGGGAAGAAAACAGATTGCGCAATCGCTGAAAGCTCCAATGGACTGCTCCGGTCTTCGCATCCAGAGCATGCAGAGAACCATCCAGACTGCAGGCAAACACAGTCCCATCCGCCACAGCCGGGCGGGATGCCACCGCTCTCTTTAACGAAGATCGCCATTTTTCAGTCCCCGAAATCGGGTCTAATGCATAGAGATTCCCGTCATCCGCTCCAAAATAGATCAAGCCATCGAAAAATGCGGGAGAGGAATTCACCGGTCCGCTTGCTTTGAATTCCCATACAATGCCGCCGCTGCGAATATCTGCTGCACAGAGAATTCCCCTGTGGCTTCCACACATGAGCATGGAACCAATGATACTGGGCGCCGATTCCGTCCAACTGAAGAATGGGCTGTCTACTCGAAGTTTCCATGCGGCCCGGCCATCGTTAATGTCCAAAGCATAGATCATTCCATCGGAACTCAGGAAGATCACTCGATCTTCCCCAATGGCAGGGGAACACCAGATCTCTCGGCCGGCCTTAAACTTCCATTTCAGCGTTCCTGTTTCCACGTCTATCGCGTAGAGATGGTGATCCCAGCTCCCGATATAAGCAGTCCGGTCGCTTATCAACGCTGAAGATCTGATGACGTTACCGGTCCTGAATTTCCAATTGAGTTGACCGGTTTCTCGGGCCACCGAATACAGGTTCCAGTCCCAACTCCCGAAGACTATGGCTTTGTCCGAGACAGCAGGCGAAGAGAAAATCCACCCTCCACATTTGAAAGTCCACATGGAAAAAGGCACAGATACCGGCGGAATTGTTTGAACATCGTTCAGTTCAATCCCGGCAGATTCCGAATCGATTCGATCCGGAGTCAACTGTCCGGGATCGAGAAGCCCTGCTTGTTGAAGTCTATCATATACCGACAACAGGTCTTTGGCGGAAAGCCCGTACTTCTTCATTAGTTCGAGATCCGGAAGTCCCTTTTGAATATCGGCCAGGATTTCGCGGGCATTTAACCGTCTGGTGGTGTCGGACACGGAAAGGTCCTTTGCTTATCCACTTCGTACACGCTATCACGCACGTCTAATATATCATGCCTTTTCCCGTGCATCAAAAGTGGATGAATTCTGAACCGCTACCGCGGAGCAGAAGGTCGAAGTCGTCCGGAGTACGGACTAACCGAAACAGAAACCGGTGGAGGCCCGTAAGGGACGACAGCGGGAGCACACACAGGTCCGAGAATCACCGGTGCTACAATTGGCGGGGGTGGCGGAAACAAGGGAGATGGTTCGCAACAGGGAACGATAGGCACAATGGGAGGCGAACAGACCGGAACTGTCGGACAACCGAGAATCGGACCGCCAACACATGGAAAATTCTCTGCCGGGCACGGGAGAGCACCCGCTAGCCCTACCAAAAGAGCAATGCCACAGATAATTACTTTTTGTCCCTGAATTCGCATGAGAAAACCTTTTGCTGCAGGAATGAAAGTTATGAAATAATCTAAAGCATTGTATCATTCAATGTCGATATGGTCAAGATATATCAATGCATATCTGATTCAATGAAGTGAAGATGGAGTTATAGATGGCTCCGCATCCCCCTGGGAATCCAGAAAATACGAGATGAGAGAATCAGGGGAAAAGCTCTTTCAATCCTGACTTGAAGCCGCTGGAATTCCCTGCATGACAGCGGAATCATGCAATTGGACGTGTGACAAGAAAAACGGCCTTTTACCGCCTGCATTTCGGGGAATATGATCGACTTGCTCCACACGTATGTCCATAGCGTCCCACTGCATGTGTTCTCGTACCCGTTTCTTGAGTGTTTTCAGAGTGTGAGTCTCGAGTTTGTTCCATGGCACGATTTTAATATGTAAACTGTTTAGACTCTCTTGAATAATCTGGCTTTCTTTAACTTCATCCAGGTGGTGAAAGACAAAATTCAAACCGAGGGATGACACGATAGCGTTTCTGGGGGTTACGATGAGATCCGATTCCCTGCCGATGATCCCAGAAAGAGTAGGGTGTTTTCTTCCACAGGTGCAGGTTCCAAAACTTCCGGTCACAAGATCGCCCGTGCGATAGCGGAGAAACGGCATAACGAAATTGTGGAGATTCGTACCAACGATTTCAAAATATCCGCCGTGCCTGGGAATCAATTCTACGTGTCCGGCTTCCATTTGAATGTGATATCCCTCGGCTTCCGCACATTGCATCGCGACTGCCACGGATTCCTCTTGACCGTACCAATCGATGACGGAAGCCCCAATAGCGCTTTCTACAGTTTCACGCATGTGCGGGTAAAGGTTTTCTGAAGACGTAACGATGTATCGCGGTGGATGGATTTTTCGGCCGTTTGTTTTCAGCCAGCGTGCCAATACGTACAAACAAGAAGGCCAGGCGCTTATGAAATCAGGCTTGAAGGAATTCAGCGCATCCGCAGTCTGAGCCAATTCGCGTTCATCTCCTCTGTCAAGAGTGAGCCTCAATTCTCGCCCGATCCGATCATATTGAAGCAATTTGTTGGGATTGGAGAATCGGAACACGCGAAAACGGGCTACGGAGTCGCTCTTCCTGTAACCCAACCAGAGCATATGGCGTAAAGCCAGAGCGCGATCCATGGAAAGAGTTGCATTATCCACAAAGAAATCGAAAGGTGAACCGGTGCTCCCGCTGGTATGCGCAGGTTCTCTCCTCCACGATCCCATATTCCTGGCGATGAGGTTTTTTCTTTCTTTATTAATGATTCTTTTGGTCAAATAAGGAAGTTTTTTCAGATCCTCGGCAGATTGAAAATCCTGGGGCTTCAACCCGCGTTCTTCAAAAAGTTTCCTGTAGTATGGTACATTCGTAAAACAATGATGTATGAGAAGTTCGAGCTTTTTTTCCTGGTAAGCAACCAATTCTCTGTGATTCCAGTGCTCGCTCTGTTCGAGCAAGTGCAAAGCCTCCCGGAATCCTTTGCCATAGCGCAGTCTCGGAGGTATCAACCGATATATGAACTCAGCCCCCACAACAAAGGGAGTCGGCGCCTTTCTTACAAATGATTTGAGCGATTCGAGCATAAAGACTCTCTCCGGTCGGAACAATTGATCTGAGCCCCACCCAAGTATTCTCCGACTTCTCGATCACCACATCTCTATAAGAAATCCGGCATTCGCAGTCTCCCTTGAATTTATGTATTAATTCCTATTGAGTTACTCCAGACCTTTTTATACAGAAAAAGACACTTCAGACGAAAATGCAATTTTTTTTGCATAAAGATACTTTGCAAGCGAATTGCAGAGCTTCTTCCAAATAAAAATTCCGAACGTACCACTTTGATCTGAATTGTGAGGTAGCGAGGTACAGGGGGCAAAGACGTTAAGATGCGCTTTCGGTCGATCGACCTTCAATGCAGACACTATTCATCAAGGTTTGCGTAGAATCAGTGACGTATGTGTTCTGCAAACATGGGTCGGCAGCGACGCCGACCCACACCAGGAAAGCTAGTGGATGATATAGGGGGGCTATCGGCTCAAAGAGCAAGGCGCCCGGAACATGCCCGAACATTCCGACGCCTTACACCTACATTCTGTTTGGGACAACTTCAGCTAAAATCCCAGTTCCAACTGAAGTCCCAGTGCAATAAAGGACTTTGAATAACTGGAATCCGCAACTGACCTGGTCCCCGCCTGACCCAGGAAGTCGTCTGATTGCAGGACAAGCGCGTTGACCTGACCGTTGCCTTCGATTTCATACCAACTGCCGGTAAGCCAGAAGCCGGCCCGCAAACTCGGGGTCAAACCCGTAGTGGCTTCCACCGATCCTTCCACAAATCGGCCGTTGTTCCCATCGAGTTCATACGCTGTGCGTGTCACCTCGATGACTGCCGGGTCTTCATTATTTCTGCAGTTGATATCAAAAGCGTTGCGCCATTTATTCCAGGCCAGGGGGCTGCCTATAACTCTCCATCGGTATTCCGGGTCCCAAATACTGGGGCACGGCTTCTTGCAGCTTCTTCCTCTCAAACCGACATAGGGAATCCAGGTTTTTCCCATGGGGTCACCGGCCAACTGACCGGTACCACCCGGTCATATACGTGCACAACTGATCCCTAAGCCCGGTGCCAGGCCGGCTGCAATTCCCACATCGGAAGCTTGAGCAAAGTTCCTGGGGTCTGTCATCGCGTAATCTATGTGCTCCGCCCGGAAGCCGAAATCAATTCCGAGACACGGTGTTACCATGATGGCCAAGCCACCTTCCATCATCCACCAGTGAACGTTCTTGGCAGTCCAAACCCAGGGAGACACCAGATTTTGAGCATTGTCCGGAGCCGGCAACAGTGCGCGGCCGGTTGCATTCATGGTGATAGTGCCATCCTTCGGAACATTCGCACCAATCTGGTAATAGAGAATAAGATTGCTAACCGGCTCCAATTCGAATCCCAGAAAACCGACCCAGAACCGCTCATCCGTCATTGCCAGTGACATCTGCTCGAAATTGAACTGCGGGTTCGCAGGATCGACATTCCTGAAAGGAAAATCCGCCTTCTCGGTCAGCCACATGGGGCCGATTTTTCCGAAAACTCTTAATCCACCGCACGGATTATTCAAAAGAATCGGACCCGGCTGGCACACCGGACCAGGAAATGGCTGGCAATTTGGAACCTGACCATGACCCGGAGGAGGGCACTTCATAGGCGGCGTCACACCAGGCATCGGCATGGGCGGAACTTGATAGGTCAGACCGATACACGGCAACAGGACAATAAGCAAGGTGCAGAACAACAACCTCAATTTCAGCATAACCAAGCCTCCTGGTTCGGACAAAAGCCCGTTTAGCTAATTTTTTACCGTCTCCTCGTGACGATACTCGGTTATGTTCTTATATCACAAAATCAACAATAAAGTCTAGATAATAAAAGCATTCTTTAAGTCTTTTGCTTAAGAAAAATCAGAATCATATTGATTTGCAAGTTTATTAACTGATAACAAGCAATGCTGCTCCACAGGCAGGGTCCGTTTGGAAATCGGATTTTAAACGAGACATTCCGCTTGTCCGCGCTGGGTTCATTGGCATAAATCCCGCGAATGCGTTTTCCATGAGGGGAAAACTTCTCGCAAAACCGAACCAATATCAAAGCTTCCAATCGCATGAGTTGCATGTGGCTCATTCAAACCGGGGGAGACGCTCACCGATACTGGGAAAATACAAAGAACGGGGCAAAAAGATGCCCGTTGCACTGGTGGTGGGGGCTCCACCGGTAGCGCAAGTCATTGGACCGCAGAAGACGCCGAATGATATAAGCGACATGGATATTGCCGGGGGGCTCGCAGGGCATTCCATACGGCAGGTCAGAGCCAAAACAGTACCTTTAATGGTACCAGCGGACGCCAACATCGTCATCGAAGGATGGATCGATCCCAAGGAACTGGAGATGGAAGCCCCCTTCGGGGAGTCCCACGGGTACATGTCCACGGAAGAGTACAACCATCGCGTCAATGTGGCCGCAATTACTCGCCGCAAGCACGCAATCATTACTTCTATGATTTCACAGTTGACTCCTTCCGAATCAGGCGTAATCAAGTCGTTGGGATACAATGCGATCATGTACGACTTCCTGGCTAAGCAACTGAAAAACGATTACGTGACGGGCGTTGTTTTGTATGACCACCTCATCGGCGTTGCTCGCATGACCACAATAGTCTTCAAGCGTCATTCACCCAAGACGGAAATATGGCGAGCTTTACGTGCCTTATAGATGTAACCCGCACGTTGACGTTCAGATCGTTCCTAACCGCGGGCGAGGTCACGGACCCGAACAGGATTGGCTCCGGCAGGATTCCACCATGTTGATCGATGCCACCGCCAAAGGCGATCTGCCTCCTGTAGCGCTTCCCAAAAGGGAGTATATGGAGCGTGCTCGAAAAATCTGGGAAGATCTGGGCCTCCCTCCACTAAAGCCGGAATCACCGTGGTACGGGTATTCGCTCGGGGAATGGAACGACGTGTGGGAAAACGCCGCTCAGCGGGCTGCGAAGGGAGATTGGCTTGCCAACGGCAAAAGATCGGAACGCCACGTCACCAGGGATGCAGAACCACAGAGTCCGGCGAGGAACATTCCACTTGATTAAGGCGCACCAGAAAAATCGCAAGTCTTTCGCGAAGTTTTTGAGCCGTCTCTCAAGAAGTCACTATCGATCACAATGTGAGCCGATGGCCGAAGTGTTTTCGTGAACAGGCCTCCCGGCTGCCCATGAAAGGAATACCGTGAAACGCGTTATCGTAGGTATTAGTGGAGCCAGTGGTACGATCTACGGGGTGCGATTGCTCGAGGTGCTTAGAGAAACCCCGGAGATCGAAGTACACCTTATTCTCAGTCGCGGGGCCCGCGTTGCTATGGAGCGCGAGACCTCTTTCAGTCCGGAGTATGTGGAAAGCCTTGCGGGCGTGGCACACGCGCCGGAAAACCTCGCAGCATCGATCTCCAGCGGTTCTTTCCTGACCGAAGGAATGATCGTGGCACCGTGTTCCATAAAGAGTCTTTCCATGATAGCGAATTCTTTGAATGACAATTTGCTGATTCGAGCAGCCGACGTAATTCTCAAAGAACGCCGTAAACTTGTCCTCATTCCCCGTGAGACTCCCCTGCACCTCGGGCATCTCCGTCTGATGGCTGCGGTTACTGAAATGGGCGGCATTATTCTTCCTCCGGTTCCTTCGTTCTACCATGCTCCCCAGACAATCGGAGACATCATAGATCAAACAATAGGGAAGGCGCTTGACCAATTGGGCATCGAGCACCAGCTCTTCAGACGATGGCAGTAACGCTGGGTATTCAATTTGGAAGACAGGCTGTCCCTGCGTTCGTCAGAAAAGACGCATCACCGGAAGCGCATGCCCATGAAATCGTAGGCCCGTAGTAAGAAGGGAGTCGCGCAAAGAAGCGATAGGGGGAATTCTCATCTTTTGCTGACTCAAAGAAAGGAATACGAAATGCCTCAGCAGAACATGTCTGATTTCGTCAAGGAACTTGAAAAGATCGCCAACTAGTACAGATCGGCGAGGAAAAACGAGTCGATGAATTACCGGCCACCATGGAGGCCTCTCCAGACAAGGCAGTCCTCGTCACAAAGGTAAAAGATTGCGAGTTCCAATTCCTGGCGGGTGCATATGCAACGAGAGAACAGTATGCGCACGCACTGAACTGTGATCCCAGGTACTTGGGTAAAACCATAGCCGAGCTGTCTATTCAGAGATACAAACCGGAATTAGTGGAAACGGCTCCATGCAAAGAAGTGATCCTGAAGGGTGACGAGGTTGACATCACCAAATTCCCTCTCTTCCTGTACCACCCGTACGATGGCCACGCATTCATCCAGGACACCAACGTGGTGTCCAGGGATCTGGAAACCGGCCTCATCAACTGGGGCATCTATCGGTTCATGTATCGGTCCAAGAACGAAACCAACGTGGATATGCGAAATGATAGCCACAATGGGCGTATTCACGCGAGAAAATACCAGGACAAGGGCATCGACATGCCGGTGGCGGTTGTCATAGGGGGGCCGACACTTGACAAGATCGCGTCCATGTTTTCGTTTCCCGGAGTAGACGATTGGGACATCCTCGGTGGTTTTTACGGTGAGTCGGCCAAGGTGGTGAAGTGCGAGACCAATGACCTGACGGTCCCTGCTAACGCGGAAATCATCATGGAAGGACGCATGATGACGTCCGAAGGATGGATTTACGACGAAGGCCCTTATGGGGAATACACCGGAACTTACGGGGCAGGCCTGCCGAAAAATTGCCGTTTTATCATGGACTGTATCACCTACCGAAAGGGTGCCATTTATCAGTATGCGACGATCGGAGGACTTCACCCCGGCAGGACGGACCTGGCGATCTTCAACCCCACTGTAGAGGCTGACATTTATACTGCGTTGAAAAATGCCGGCATACAGGTTCTGGATGTGCACGCTCCGTATGGTGGCAGCCATAACATCGTTTATACTCGCATCCGCACACGAGGAGGGGGAGACGCCAAGCAAACCCTGGGACTCATGCTCACGTGCTCTCGACAGTGGTTTCCGAAACTTGCTTATGTATTTGACGAGGACATTGACATCTTTGACGACGATCAGGTCAAGTGGGCGATGGCATGGCGATACAATCCGCAAATAGACACCGTTGTCATTCCCGATCTCAACATCCTTCCCCTGGACCCCTTGGCTCAGACCAACCATCCGCCCGTTAATACTCCCAAAGTGGGATTCGATTGCACCGTCCCGCTGGTGGGGCACATTGACAAATTCTCCTTCGTGAAAGCATCGGTGACCGATCCTCTTGGCGACCCACCATCACGTGTCGTAGCGATGAGCGAGCAGGATGTCACCGAACGAATGGCCGACTACATTCGTCAAGCACCACGCATGTGGCGTGACATACTCAAGCAATTTCATGGCCAGCCCTACCCACTGATCTATCGGGCATTCGGCAATCTGCGGTCCAAACTCGGTCGTATTGCGGATCGCCGTCCCGAGTATCCCTACACGTTTGCCGACACCTGGTTCGTTTATGAGGGAGAAGATCACAACTCGAAATGATGCCGTCCAAGCGTGTTCTGAGGGCTGATTCATTATTACTGGGCCATTTGAATAGAATTAGTTCCGGAAAGCCAGTTTTCCCGGGAGCATGGGAGCTTGCATATTCAGAAAGTATTCGTTAGATTCTTTTCTAATAGGCAATGGAGTCTGCCCAATTAACCGCCGAACCGGATTCGGCTGATGACTCCTACTGTTCAGGGGTAGGAGTCTTCTCAGATGAAGAACCATGCCCCATCCTGGTATTCACCGGATGGGTTTTTTATGTCTTGAAAAACCTGTGCGCCAGGAAACGAACGTTTTACACGCGAATTTGGGGGCATTTCCATGGCTTTCAGTCTGGCTCTTATAATTGTTCTGGGTTTGGCAGGCGACTATCTGTTTCGTCGCATGAATCTTCCCGGTCTGGTTGGTATGCTCATAGTGGGGCTTATCGTAGGACCGCAGGTCCTGAACATAATAAATCCTCAGATGATGCAAGTCTCCGCGGATTTCAGGATGATCGCTCTTATCGTCATCTTACTTCGCGCCGGTTTTGAACTTCACAAAGACACGTTGAATCGGGTCGGACGAGCAGCTCTCACCATGAGCGCAGTTCCGGCAGTTTTTGAAATCGTCGGAATCGTATTGGTAGCTCCTCCGCTCCTTCACATCTCCTATCTTGAGGCCGCCATACTCGGATCCATACTTGCCGCGGTTTCTCCGGCAGTCGTTGTGCCGCTCATGATCGACTTCATGGATCGCGGACGAGGAACAAAAAAAGGGATTCCCACGCTGCTCCTTGGGGCTTCTTCTGTCGACGATGTTTTCGTAATAGTACTGTTCACTATTTTTCTCGGAATGTACGGAGGCGGTGACATCAACGTTGCTGCAAAACTGGCTGAGATTCCTCTTTCCATCGGGCTCGGAATTCTCGTAGGCATAGTTCCCGGCTACGTGCTTGTCCGAGTGTTTCAGCGATACGACTGGAAACCTCCTAAACGCACTCTTCTCGTAGTTGCGGTGGCTATCCTGCTGACCTGGTTGGAACACGCCTTTCAAAAGACTGTACCGATCGCATCGCTTCTCGGAGTGATGGCCATAGGATTCATTATCCTTGAGAAAGCCGAACCCATAGCCCATATCATTTCGTATAAACTCAAAACAGTGTGGGTGCTTGCGGAACTTCTTCTCTTCGTGCTTGTGGGCGCTCAGGTAAACATCCAAGTGGCGTGGCAGGCCGGTTTAGCCGGGACCCTGGTGATCCTGGTCGGGCTGGCATTCCGCAGCGTTGGAACGTACATTTCTCTTCTCGGTACTCCTCTTACTTGGAAAGAGCGGCTCTTCTGTGTTGTCGCATACATTCCGAAGGCTACCGTGCAGGCTGCCATAGGTGCCGTTCCGCTTGCCGCGGGCGTCGCATCCGGAGAGGTTATCCTCGCGGTGGCAGTGCTCTCAATCCTCATTACCGCTCCTTTAGGAGCAATAGGCATCAAGATTCTCGGGGATAGAGTGCTCGACCATGAGGAACGTCCGGTGTATCGATTTAAAGAACTGAGAGGTGACTTGATGCTTCCAAGGGTAGGAGAGAGAGTCAGAAATAAGATCGATGGCGCAGTATGGAAGATAATAGAAGAAAAGGAGAAATGGATAGAAGTTCCGTCAGAAAGGATTGGTTCCAGGAACGGTACGCGACTAGTTCCGGCTATCGAGCTACGATATTGGAAGGAGGATATGAGTAATGCTCCTGGTACAGGCAGGACACTGTTCTACCGCTACAGTCAGGTAGACCCATCCTTCCAGGACCACTGGGAAATTCTTTACGACTGGTGATCGAGTTCGGTACAGGAACACTGGTGTTTCTAGCCACATAAACGCTATCCGTAAATACGGATTTATTTGTGACAAGGATTACCTGGTTCGTCTGGAAATTTTGTCGAAAGAATCCTTCGCACTTTCAAAAAGCCACCAATAAATTCGTCTCCACCGCAATCAAGGCATCTATATGGCGCCCGGAATTGAACGTTGCAAGAGCTTCGCTGGTATTCCCATTTGGGACAACGCCGTTCCGGTACATGTTTGCGGTGTTGGGAAAGGCGTAAGACCACCAATTACCGGGTTGCCAATAAGCAAAGGTAGAGTTCCATACCAGATTTTCCAAGAGTTTCCAGTTCACTCCCAGATCCACTTCCCATCCTATTTCTCGGGCATGGTCGGGAACAGCGCGCCTTGTTCCGGCTATAATGTCAGCGTTCGTAAAGTGTCGGAGCCCAATCTGATATGTTCCGCCCCAGGTGTATGCATTTGGCTGATCGCGCCATGCATATGCGCTCGTTACAGAGACGTTGAGGTTCGAGGCAACTGCAAAATCTCCACGTAAACCCACATGATGGACATTGGTCGGCTGTCCCCATCCGGCGGCATCCCATCCATCGCCGGTTCCATACATGTAATACATGATGTATGCCCAGTCTTTCATGTAGCAGGCAGAGAGCCCCTGGTCCGCAGTTGCCGCATCTTCGCTGGTATACCGAGTACTGGGATCATCACCGGTAGCTCTGACATAATTGAGCGTCATTTTCAAAGGACCGGCCACAGCGCCAGTCTCTGCGCCATAAAGCCAAGCGGTGTCATCCTCGTTCTGATTTACCAAACCACCGGGGGTTCCTGTTCCGCGGCCTGATCTCCATCTATTGAACCAATATGATTCAGCATTGAGAAAGAATCGACCGTTAAAATATTTGGCTGCTGTTCCGATTCTGTACCTGATAATATCGTCAGAAGGAGGAGAAACAGTCAAAGCTGTGCCCCTTGCGTTGACTGGGCTGGGCGCACTGGGCTGACGATAAGATTCCGAGACCATTTGAAAAACGAAGGGACCATTTGCGTACTCAAGGTCAGCGAAAAAAGCTTCAAAATAGTTTCTCTTGTCTTCTTGCCTCTGGGGTGCACCCGCTCCTTCATTACGTGAACGTGCAGTGGTAGGGTTCCATCCCCATGCAGAAAGATCTCTGTTGAAATATGGACCGAATCCTATTTTGAAGGGACCGTAACGGGCCGTGACTGCAAAGGAAGACGATGCACGATTACATTTGTGTTTCCTAAGGCCCATACCGAAAGAACTGTCTCTATACCCGATGCTGAAATCGAGCATAGGAGTTTTTATCCCCATTTTGAGCCATTGAATTGTCACGTACGTGTTCGGCACGTTGACATTCACTGGCCTGTCCTGGATAGGCACATACAACGAGTTCACATAACCCACATTGGCAGGTGAATCGGGAGGATCTGTGCGACCAGCCACGAGAGGCTGGCCATCCGACCAAATGCCGAGAGACGTCAGATTGAGGGATGCGCTTAATTCGATGGCTTTGTTTACCACAATCTTGGGAAACAGAGTGGTCCGGTAATCAGTAAGGCTCATATCGCTGCCGAAACGATTTTCACCAGCCAGCACTCCAAAAGTAGCTCCACCCCTGTTTGTGGTCGCGTAGGTGGGGAAGGTCCCGAGATGGTTTATTCCAAGGCTAACAAAGTTGGCATCCATCGTGCCGAAAATGTCATTGTTTCCAGTCCTTGTCCAATACCGATAGCGGAATTCGGCTTCCCCTTTCATGGAGAATTCCCAGGCCAATGCCGAATCCGCAGCGGCAATCGTAGCAGACAAAATCAGCAGTAGAACTAACCGCTTCATGGTCCCTCCCACAAAAAAAGCTGCACGTTGATTCTGGGATTCTAAACTATAGTAACCTCGGATTCAAAAACTATTTGCCGCAAAGGATAAAGCTCTCGATGGAGAAGCCTGTCGCGGTGTAAAGCGAGAGGCCCTTCAAGGCAGACACAAGAAGAGTCCTCCATCTCCGCTCAAAATCAGGATTTATTGTGATGTTGTCACCTTTGGGATGGGGTGCTTGGGGTGGCTTCTTGAAAGAATTCACGTCCAACAGCTTCAGTTGCTCTCGCGTTGGATGTTTCAGCAACCATGCGAGATTGCTGTGCTGTCTCCGATTCGAAACAGGCTCGTCTGCCGATGCCGAACCGAAAGAGCGCAGCCTGAAACGAGCATGTTCTGGAAAAAACTATGATGCACGACTTCGTAGAAAGCAACATCGGGGGATGAAAAGAATTTGGACAAATTACGACCTGACACCCTCGTTGCTGTCCGGTAACTCGCCACTGTCAGATGTAGTCCTATTTTTTACATTTCATCCAATGTCTTACGTGCCTGTTGCAGTAGGTCGTTAAATCGGAAAGGTTTAGCCACGAAGCTCTTTGCACCAAGTTGCATGCATTCTTTTACGGAAAGTCTGAAGCGTATCCGCTGGCAACGATCACCTTGGCTTTAAGATTGATATTCAGCAGTCCTTTCAGACAGTCCTTGCCGCCTATTCCGGGCATAGTGAGATCGAGAATAATAACTGAAATTCTCTCCTGCTCTTCACACACCTGCGACCATATGAGCATCCACGGGCCGTCAAATCGTTTTGTCGTCTGAGACAAGATACTCCGGGTCGTTGTGTTGCCGGACACGACGTTCAACCTCGGTCGTCTGGCCACAATAATAACGACCGCTGCTTTCGCTCCGGAGAATGTAGACCCAAGTTTCCATATAACAAAAGCCAAGCGTTACACTTGGCTTATTTTTCTTTGGCTCCCCGAGTAGGCCCGCGTCCCGCGGGATCGAATCCCGCTAAAGGCGGGATTTCGGCACACGCCTCAACCATTACAACCTAGTGGTTAATCCCGCCTTTGGCGGGACTCTGCCGATTGAGTGTCGTTCAGGAATCGTGCAATGCCGCGTTTCTTGATTCTCTTCTCCAGATTCATAGCTTCACTCCGGTCGCGACAAGCCTGTTTCCAAACAAGTATCCAGGGTCCTTGAAACCTTTTCGTTGTCTTGGATAATTGGTATTCTGGGTCGTTATGTTGCCTGAGTCGTTGCTCCACATTTGTGGACTGCCCACAATAATAACGACCGCTGCTTTCGCTCCGGAGAATGTAGACCCAAGTTTCCATATAACAAAAGCCAAGCGTTACACTTGGCTTATTTTTCTTTGGCTCCCCGTGTGCAACCCTCTTCATAACCGTTCTCCATTCGGATGTCAATCCGAAAGCGCTTATCGTTCAACGAGTTATCAAAGAGCACGCCGTTCCGGCAGGCCGGAAGCGACAACAAGATACATTTCCCTGACAATCGCTCGGCACAAAGGACTGGTATGCACTAAGCCTATGCAGCGCTCCACTATTGCCACGCCCTTGTACCACCTGCCCCATCGGCTGCCGCTCCGCCGTTACCGTTGCCCTTGGCCAATTTTGCCAGGTAGTCGGAAATGGCAAACCCAGGTTGGCGGCACTCCTGGCTGAACCGACTCATCCAATCACCGGCCAACCTTTGAAAACTATGGCGATCCCTGTGGACGCATCGATTCTCGGGCGGGTGCGAAGCGAACTCGGTAATGGCGTTGAATACCGCATAGGCGTTTTCACCAAGATCATCCCTGTATCGACTGCAGAGAGCACCCATGTGTTTAGACAGAACACCCCAATCACTGGCTATCGGACCATCTGGTTTCATGTCCTTGGGTTTTCGGACCAAGAGAACTCCGCAGAACAGCGGTTCAAATTCCGGAGGGGTGACCCTGCAATCCCGAAGCACCCCCAGATATTCGCTGAAGCTGGCCCTGAGCTTGGAGAGACGTTCGTGTGCGACCTCAAAATTGATCTCTTTTCCGATATCCCTTTGCAGATGAGTGAATTTAAAACGGATGATCGATTTTGGGAGGATCAAACCATTTTTGCAGACCTTTCGAAGAAAACCGATGTCGAAGGCGAGCGCCCTCAAACCGTTATAGCTGTTCGTTACACGGATGAACGGCCCGAATGCGTCCGGCCTGTCCTTAGCCGGAACGAATTGGAAGTCCAAGGCTGCTGAGTTGTGTACGAGGTCAATGAAGCAATGCCCAGCGGTTCCGGGGGCGTCAGTTGCTTTCACCTCCCACTCGCCGGGTTTGGTTTCAGGGAACGCGGTTTGGCAGCACTGATATGCCCAGTCCAACGCCTCGCGATTTGTCACCAGCCTGTAGCCCCTGCTGACCACCCCCAACACCTGATTCGTCTTCTTGTTCACAATCGCTTTTTTTTCAGGCACCGAGAGCCGCCGCTCTCCCGATTCCGTAGGAACACTCACGAAAACCGGATGCTCTTCGACTGGAAACAGAACGTCGTCAACTTGTGTTAATCGCGGCATAGCCTCATCCCTCCCTCCCAATCAGTATCGATATAAGTTCTCCTGGTTCGCCGGCATATCCCGCTGATCGAACACGAGTAATCGCTCCGCAAGCTCCAATGCGTCCACGGGCCAGAAACACTCGGGCCGGGGATGGCGCACATTCGGCTGTCCCGCTGTGGGGCGGCATTTGAGCAGGGATTCGACCCATTGGCCAGGGACGGCGTTCCGGCCGTACACAGCGCCCAGCAGTGCGCCACAGATGGCGGCGTTGGTGTCGGTGTCTCCGCCGCGCATGACGGTGTCCACCACGGCCTCCTCTAAATTCGGAGCATGCAAGAGCTGCCACAGGGCGTTGCGGAATGCCGTCAGGACCCACCCCTGCTGGTGGACATAATCGGTGGGAGGTGCCTCGGCGGCTCCGCGGACCGCATTCAGGAGGTCCCGATCCACCTTCATTCCTTCCGCCCACGTCATGATCTGCTGATACAGGTTTCGAGCATCACACCCGTGGCGGACAGCATGAGCGATGGACATCGTGAACAGCGCGTTGGCTTGCTGGCAGACCGGATGGGGATGGGTGATCGCTGCGTCCTGCCGTGCCCACTCGGCAACCAACTCCGGGGCATGGTTGGCTCCGAAGATGCCCAAAGGGCTGATTCGCATCATCGCGCCGTTGGCCTGGCTGCCTGGATTGGGACGACCCCGCAGGCCGCTTGAGACTGTCATGCCGCAATCGAAGGGCCCAGAGTCCAGCCAAGAAATGTACGCTTTTCTGGCTTCATCGGGATCATACCGTCCCTGGTCCACCAGCAGGCGGGCCAACAAAAGGGCCATCTCGGAATCGTCGGTCGGTTGCCCGGCAATCGTGTTCCAGGTGCCCCCGTCGGCAAGCTCCCGGACGCCGTTAGGGTATTCCCGCCGGATGTCCTCCTGAGAACGAAACTCGACCAGGCTGCCGAGAGCGTCTCCGGCGAGTTGACCAAGGAGGCAGCCCTGGGCACGATCAATTTGCATGAGACACCCCCAGAACCTGTAGAAGCTGTTCTCGGATTTCTCTGGCCGTCGCTCCCAGATCAACGGTGGCAAATCGAATCTCATGGTTCTGGATCACGACGGCCTCGTTAACCATATCGCCCACCGAGGGGTGAAGGAGCAGGCCCGAAGCGTTTTCGGCGAGAGGATCACCATTACCTTCCTGTGACCTCAAATAGGCGTAAATCTGATAGACGTATCCGCTGCGCAGCGTTTCTTCCCGATACCAGCCACGTGTCACAACGGAGTTGAACTTCGTGTCGATGACGATACGGCGTCCGGCGTCCGAGTGGTCGAGGATGATGTCGGTTCGCATCGAGGGGAGGATTTTGTCTATGCCAGGGCTTTTGCTTTTAATCTGCCAGCCAATCGTTTTGCCCGCGTCGACGCGCCATCCTCTTTGGGAAAGCACGACATCGTAGAACCCGGCGACCCCTTTCTCGTAAAGCTTCCGAATCCAAGTGATTTTTCTGTCCGGCAACGATAAATGCTTTGCGCCAGCGGCCTCTGTAGGTAGGGCAAGATTGAATGCCAGATGAGCCGCAGCAACCATTGGCTGGTCATCTGCATCGTGCCTCCCGAAGCGATCGATGGAAACCTCGCCACGACTCGGACGCTCCCCGGTTACACCCATCCGTCTCAAGCTTGCGGCCAAAGACCGGCATCGGTGAGCCAACACACCACGGAGAACGATCTTGGATATTTCCTCCAAGGCCGTCCGTACATAGCGGTTTCGGGCTGTATCGATGGTCAACTCATCGAACCGGCAAGCAACCTTCCCGCGATCCAGTAATCGATGTCTTTCAGTGTTCAGTAGGTCGATGCACCCGCGCACACGACCAAGAACTGCTTCCCGCGATTGGTAGCCATAACTCAAGTTGCGTTGAATACGACGCTCGACGCGACGGCAAAGCATTTCTGCGACCAGATCTGGGATGTCATCAGGGTTATCCTCTACGGCAACCTTCGCCTTTTCGAGATCCCTGAACAGATCCGATGCATACAGCATGAGCAGCCAAAGGTTGCGCACCGGAATGCGACCGATTCGGCCAATCCCTTCATGGGCGTCTGATATAAGGTTGGCTGCGGCAAGTGTCACGATCAGAATCCTTCCAGCAAGCGTTCTCTCACCTTCTGGGACTTCTCGAGCGCATCGAACCAGTATTCATCGAGTAGCGGGCCGATCTCGGTATCAACAACCTGGCGGAACCATTCCCGGGCATCACTGATGGGAATACCAAACGGTGGTGTTACATAGCTGTGTCCAACTCGGAACTGAGGTCCGAGACCGGTGTCGGCTGAAATTTCGTTGTTCAGGGCAATGAGACGCTTCTCGATTTCGACAAGGATTTCTGAATCAATACCGCACTGGGATTGAACCCAATCGTGCCAGGGCTTGCCGAGCGTGGGCTCCAGATCAATGAAGGCAAAACGGCGACGCAACGCCAGATCGACCAGGGCGAGGGAGCGGTCCGCAATATTCATCGTGCCGATAACATAGAGGTTGTCCGGGATAAAAACACGCTCGCCATCTGACCGTTTGTAGGAAAGCTCCAGGGCCTCATTCGGCGTTCTCTTGTCCACCTCGAGCAGCGTCAGCATCTCGCCGAAAATCTGTGCGGGATTCCCGCGATTAATCTCTTCAATGACGACGACATGCCTTGACGTTGGATCTTTCGCGGCTGCCTTCATCATCTCCACAAAAGGCCCATCCACAAGTGTGAGTTTGCCGTCTCCCACCGGCCGCCAGCCACGAATAAAATCCTCATAAGAAAGGTTCGGATGAAACTGGACCGCTCGGACTTTGCTGTCGTCGCGTTGCCCCATCAAAGCGAAAGCCAATCGCTTGGCCAGCCAGGTCTTTCCAGTGCCCGGCGGCCCCTGAAGGATCAAGTTTTTCTTGGTCCGAAGACGCTCGAGAATCTTTTCGAGTTTATCCCTGGCGATGAAACATCCATCCGTGAGAATGTCGTCGACGGAGTATGGTTCGATGGGTGCAGCCGTGACCTCTGCTTCGGGTGTGGCATCTGCTTCGTCATCCTGCGCATCCGGGTCTGTGGCATTCGGATGGGCAGATGTCCCGCTGTCCTTAAAAAGCCAGGCGGCAAGGGAAAGCTCAGGAAATGAGTGGACGGGATATGCATCCTCTTGGAAGCGGGCTTCGAGGGTATCCAGCACCGCCAGATAATCACTGGCATTACAGCGCCCTTTAGGGCCGTTCATTCCAATCTGAATATTGAGTTTCTTGCTGATATAACGCTGGGACTGGCCGTCAAGCGTTGGAAAATTCCAGGGGCGAATCCAGTAAAGCCCCATGGTAAGGTTCCACCCCACTCCCCAAGATTCCGTTGCATTGTCGTAGGCCGCCGCAAATGTCGTCCGAGCTTCCGCATCATCCGATTCCGCGAAAGCAATTGCCTGGGCGAAGGCTTCCCAGAGGGTGTCAATGTCATCAGGTTTGCGTTTATAACTGTAACCAAAAAACCACGTCCGCTGATTGTTTAGAACAGGAATCCCTTCAAATGAGTCGGGAACAGGCGCTGAAACACCGAGCAGATTGGCCAATTCGCTCGCTATGGTTTTGCGATTGGAATCGGTGATCCCACGGTTGAAGATGCCCATGACTGTAAATGGGCAGATATCCTTCAGTGGGCCGCCTGGAACGTTTTCTTGGTATTGGTCATTGAGAATCGACATGCAGTCGACTTTCTCTGCGATGGCATGAATCCCGGTAATCAGCTCATCTCGCCGATTCCGAAAGGTAAGGAGTTTGTCGGCTACCGCCTCATAAAAGCGGGTCCATTTGAAGCGGCGTTTGTCGACGGCGCTATCACCGAAACGTTCACGCCAGTAAGGAGCATTGCGGAACCGGTTGATGTCTTGCGGCTTTTCCTCGAATGAGAATCCGATCAAAGCATCTGTGGTCCAGTCGCCAGGCAAGACCCGCCAGACCGTGCTTCGATTGGTGTAGAAGTACCACTCACGCGGGGGATCGAAAGGTTTCCAGTCGACCTTCAAGGTGCGGCCGTCACCGAGATTCTCTTTTACTGTGCCAATTGCTTTGACCGCCATGACGGAAACGGTTTGGCCTCGGTTATCAAAGGGGAGATCATGCTTCCGCGTATAGGAAGACTTGATCGCAATACGGTCTCCATCCTGGATGGACTTCACCGCATCAAGGTATTTGTCCTGATACCCATTCTCCCAAATGCCTTCCTGCAGAAAACGGGGGGTCTGATCATCGGTTCCGCCATATGAGGCTCCGACAAACCAACAGGCTCTGGCTCCGGCTCCTTCAGGTTTAGAATGCATAATTGGTCTCCTTTACCGGCCCACAGCCGTTTTGGTGCTGCCACCATGCTGCGTAATACGAGGACGGCACTTGATCTTCACCGCGCCCCGGGTGAAGGCGTCGTCCGAGGCTTTACTCGACCACACATAGGCTTCGCCGGTTCCGAGATGGCTCATCTTGTCGGAGGTCAATTCACCAAGAGCGGCATTCGCCTTCTGGATGTGTTTCAGCCAGGCGGGCGAGTTGAATTTGTGCATGATGATCTGAGACGACAGCTCGATCAGAGAAACAGGGACCGATGGTGGGTCCTGAGAGGCCACCATGATGCTGGTCCCTTTATGTCGCATCTCACGGACGACCTCAACTAAGCCGGAAACCAAGTCATCGTTCTCGATGTACTTGTGGGCTTCATCGAAAACCACCAGCTTGTTGAAGGCGCTTCCCTGGTAGGTTGCTTCCGAGAAAATCTGCAGCATTACCACGAACAGGCCGAGGGCCTCGTCCTTTTCGATGTATTCATCTCGCAGATCCACGATGATCAAACGGCCTGGACGAATCAGATCCTGGAGCCGCTGGTTATCATCGATGTATTCACTGGCGAACAGCAGGCGCGTCTGGGCCAGCTCTTTAAGGTGATCGGACAGGCCAGAGTTATCAATACCAGCTCGCAGGGCATCCAAGGTCAGGTTCTCCCGCAGCCCCCTCATGATGAGATTGATTTGCCGCATATACATGCTCTGACTGCCAATCGCTCCCATCAGGAATTTCCAGTGAGCCGCTTTGAGTTCGGAGGCAGAGAAAGCAATCGGCTTCACCTCGATATCCGGATACTCGGCCCGGCGATCATCCACCTTGTTTGCCGGGGTAAGAATCAGCACATCCTTCAGGGCCTCCGGGTTTGCCTTGTAACGCTCACGAAGAATCCGGATCTCTTCATCCACCGAGTTGGCATTGATCATCGAAGTAAACTCCGGCGCATAATCCTGCGTCGGGCTGTAATGGAAAATGACCGTGGCGAGCGGGCTTGGCAGCACATTGATGTGCTGAAGCGGCATGGAGGCCATCTCAATGACCGTTCCAAGGGTGTAACTCTTGCCACCGCCTTGAACCCCAAAGAGACTGATCGTGTGGGTGTGGTTGAGGTCCAGCGCGACCTTTCTACCGGAAACCTCTCCGAGTATTCCATATTGGGGCGAGTCGCCATTAACGCCGAGCATGATGTCATAGCTGACCTCTGCTTGAGGCGCAGATGCTGGATGCTCTGGCGCTTCAATCTCGGGTTGAACAGGTGCTTCCGGTTCAGCAACAACGGCGGCGGGCTGTTCGTCCTCTTTTTCCTCTTCAGGAGTAATTGTGGAAGGCCGAGGCGCTTCCGCCTGCTCTTCGTGTTTCTCTTGGTCGGGTGCAGGTGTTTCCGCTGCGGCAGGAGGTGTTGGCTGGGTGATTGGTGCCTCCGGCTCATCGTCCCAGAGCTCATCCACCGTCCAGGATGTTGACCGAGCTCTCTTTGGTGCGATGAAAGCGGCTGTCTCGAGCTTTGGCACGTTCGGTATAAGCTGCTCGCTTAGGAGGTGCGCGGTCGGTTCTTCCTCAATCTCGACGGAAACAGGCTTGTGGCAGTTCTCCAGCAAGGCGTGAATGAGATCCTTGCCGATGCGGTGGAATTCAATGCCCACCTCGTTGTCCGGAGCCTCGGTTCCGGTCTTGGCGAAGTCGAAGATCAGGGCGCAGCGTCTGAACTGAAGCGAGTAGCCCTGTTCGATGGATTCAAGTAGCCCTCGCGCTTCCTGCGCGGCAGTCACATCAAATATCCCATAACGCAGTGAGCGTTCCAGATAGAAGCGAAGGATCTGAGCCAACTCCCGGCTCTTGAGCAACCTATCCGGCCGGTCCGGCTTCTTCAGGGCCGGATCAAAGTGGCGCTGGAGGATTCGCTCGCTCTGATTGATTTGGGCGGAAATCCGCTCCTTTAATTGGTTGAAGGCCGCAAAGTCGCCCACCTGCGAATAGCATTTCACTTCGACCAGGTTGCAAGTGATCGTCCTGGTATTCAAATCCAAGTCGAACAAACCCAAGTCGGTGCGTTGAAGGCTGATGGCATCGTTGACATCGTCTGACTCACCGCTTGAGCGGTAGAGGTCCGTGTGCGCGTCCAACGGCACAATGACCTGATTACTTAGTGCGCCCTGATATTCGAGATAGAGCCTCGCCAAAGATAGGCCAAGAGCTTCCGCCTGTTGTGTGCGTGCCGAAATCAGTTTCAGGGCGAGCTGGCCGGAAAGCGACCGAAGGTTTACCAGGATCTGAACCGACTGCTCGCCGTCGGCGGACAAGCCATGCTCAAGCAGCACCGGCTTCAGCATGGCCTCCAGCTCATCGTTCGAGCGCGAGGAGATGATCAGGTTGTGTGTCGCCTGGGAGCTGGCTCCCGGCACATAGTCAATCAGATAGTCCGGCCTGTTTTTCCGGCCGCCATGGTCGAAAAACTCAATCCCCATATTTCGGTCGATGGTGAACACCCAATCGCTGATCTGGTGAACTTCATAGATCAGTTCTCGCTCTGCCACATCGAGACCAAGGGTCACGACGGGTACGGCTTTGAAGCTGGCACCAGAGGCAGCAACCGCTGAGGTCGCAAAACAAAGGTGTCTGCTTAGGGACGACAGCAAGTCGAAGCATGCAGCGTGGCAGTCCGCGCCGAGGGAACGCCCGACAATCGGCCGCTTGTTCCAGAAAGTGCCCGAATCGTCATCAACGAATTCGGTGTCGAAGTCCTGTATTAAGCCATGCAGCGGAGTCACTCCCATCGGCTTCTCGGCAATGGAAAGCTCCTCGGCGGGAAACACATCCAGAAGAACGCTGATGTGCGCCGGGAACTCCTTGGAATTTGCATGGAATTCATTCAGCGCGTGCTTGGCCAAGTTCAGCTTAGAGAACAAATGGCTGCCCGTTGAGGTCGCAAACGCGTCGGCGGCCTCGTTTACCGTGGCTCCGGGCCGGACCATTGATTCAAGTGCCTCACCCAAAACAGGCGAGTCGGGATCGGAGGTAAAGAGCCGGATGTCATAGCGCAAATCAGCATGCTCACGCTTCTGCTGGTGCGATATCAGAGCCTACGCTATCACCGAACCGGCCCCGGGGTTGAATATGTTCAGAGATAGCTCTCGCACATAAGGATGCTGAGAGAGATAGCGCTCGATCTTGTCCGCAATGACCTTTCCGGAAATATCGGTTCCTGCCGCAGAGGGCTCGGCCAAGCCAAGGGCTGAACAGATCTCTGCCATCAGGCCACGGGAATTCTCCTCGGTTGTCGGAGCGTAAAGCGCCCAAAACGCATTTAGGTTGTCCACCGGAGTGAAGATACGGCCATCCTCGACGGGAATACCGACCGGATATGCAGAGGGCACAAGGCCATCCAGCAGCGCGGAACGGACGTGAGGAATATGATCCTTCCCGCCGGACTTGATCTTCTCGATCCAATCCTTGCCCAGAGTGACCCAACTGCTCAGCCACAAAGCACGGAGCGGATGGGTTGGGGAGACCAAAACAGCCTCGCGATGCCTTCCACGGAAGTCGGTCAAGATGACGTGAATAGAATCAACGGCCAGCACGTTTCTGAGCGCTTGCAGGTGTTGTTGGCGCTCGGAACCAGAAGTCGTCTCGGCCTGGCGGATAAGATTCCTTACCAGGTCGAGGTAGCCTTCCGCATAGGCAAGGCATTCCTTTTCCGAGTCTCGGAACGAAAGTCCCTGCATGATCAGCTCGGCAGTGTCTTTGCGCACCGCTGCAAAAAACCCCTCGCGGGCGGCCAGGAAGGAGGCCATCGCGGCAGAAGATGGCAACGTGAGTCCAACCTCGGAAGGCGGCTCGGCGGTATCCAGATTGATCTGCATTCGCCAACCTGATGGATGCTTGGGCTCTGCCAAAATGCGCTGCTCGATGGTTTTGAGCATGCGCGAGAGCGGGATCTGAACAGTGCCCTCACGACCGAATTTCGCCAGCAAGGTTTCCTGACGGGAGGCCTTCTTCGAACGACCGCCCTCGGCCCAAGCGACACCACTGATGGCGATGTCATCCGGATCGCGCTCATCGCCCAAGGCAGTCAGTTGCAGCCGGAAGCGTGCGTGCTCCAGACTCTGCTCAATAGGTATGGCTCGCTGCGGTGGTTCTTCCTCGATGCTGCCACCAGGCAGGACGTAGAAAGGTTCGCTCTCGTAGGAGCGTTTAGCGCCTTCGGAGGCGGAATCCGCTTCCAGCGGAATCGGATCGCCATCGGCCGTCCAAGGCAGTACGCGGATGAAATGCCATCCTTCCTCGAATTCGATCTTATTGAGCTTGGCAAGGTTAGCCGTGCATTGCAGGCGGTTCGGTGTCCAGGCTTTAACCTTTTTGGATTTTCCTACCGGGCCATCATTCTGCGAAACGATCTGAACCGTAAAATGGTCAAGCCCGCTGACCTTGCCGGGGTGAGGATTGACCTCGAACACCACGTTCATTTTGCGGCGGTCGTTCGGGACCAGAACCTGTTGTCCAATCAGGGCGGAGAGTTGATCGTCGGTCTCATCCTCCTGGACGACCGGCAAGTCGGTCTCCAGAACCGTCAGCAGGACCTTGTCCAGGGAAAGCTCTTCCTGGAACGTCCATTTGTCGAAAGAAACGCTCCACCAGCTCTTGTCGGTCGCAATGGGCGGCGTCCAGGATTCGGGCTCCTGGACATCGTATTTTTCAAAGTAGGTGAACAGGCGCGACTCCAAGGCCTTGTCGCTGAGACCCAGGTCGGCGATGCGGCCACGAACCGACTTGTGCGAGGTCATCAGACTGCGGACGCTGCCGAGATTACGGCGAATCTTGCCATTGACCATGCCCAGCTCGGCAAAGAGCTTGAAGTCCGGAATCAGAGTCAATTCATACAGACTGGCCCCGAGGGTTTCTCCATCAATCCCGTTTTCGAGCGCGGTGAGTAGATAGCGAACACGGGAAACATCGTCAGCAAACAGCCACTCCTCCTCGGTGAGGATGCTCAAAATATCACGCACATGGCCGACCAGCGTTGCAGGGAGCCGATCAAGCAGTGAACCGATAAGGTCCTCGTAGATACCGGTGAAGGCCAGCTCCTCGAAGGTCGCAACGCCAAAGGAATCCTCGGCGCTGGTGCGGAGCGAAGTCGGTATAAAGACCATCAAAGGCTGGCGCAAATCGCCGTTCGCGTCAGGATTACGAAGTTCCACAAGTTTGGTGGAAGTAACTCGGAAGGATTGGTCCTCCTGGTCATGGCTGCCGAGAATAAAAATGTTTCCGTCGGGCCGGGTTCGGCGCAGTTCCTTGCAGACCGACTCCATGACTTCGTCATCAAGATCGGTGACCCGCATGCAGTGACCTGGGCCACGGTCACCTAAAATCGCTTCGATACGGGGGCACAACAGACCAGCGACCGCCGCGTTCAATTTATCTTGGGAAAGCTTGGTGAACGCGTTGCTCATGCGTGCCTCCCGTTCTTATCTGTTTCGGCATTTCTCTCAATCGCATAGCGGGGCGATACCTTCTGGGTCACATACGCATCCGAAAGGTCCTCGTAGAACCCGATTTCACGCAGACGACGCTTGAAGGCTTCAAGATTTAGGCGCAGTGCGCGTCTATCGAGGATACTGCTGTTGGCTTGAGCTCCTTCCGGCAGCCGGTCGATGTGAAGACCGTAGCGGTTTCTCAAAAAGGCAAGTAACTCCTCGATACGGACTTCGCGGGTCACGAATCGCCCACAATCCTGGGTGAGCACGGCTACCTGAAGGAGCACTTCAAGCAGCTTGCTTCCCAGTACAAACCGCCGAGGACTTCCCTTAGTCCGGGATTGGGCCAGCAAGCCATTCTCTTTGTTCTTCAGCAGCAGAGAGTCCAGACACTCAGTGATGTATTGGCGGTGATATTTACCGCGATACGCCATCAGGATTTCGATGAAGGACTCGAACTCGCCGAGGCTCATGGCGGTGACTTCCCGGATCTCCGGATCGACGTCCTCGTTCCCGGAAGTCGACTCCTCGATCAGACTGGCCAGGCGGAACTTGAAGTAGGCTTGCCGCTCGGCGTCGTGTTCGGGCTTCAACAGGGAACCCAGATCGCCGACGGTGAACACGCCACCCCCAGGTGTAGCAAGCTTACCCGTCTTTTTGCTCAGGTATTCCGCCATCTCATCGAGCTTCTTTATGATGAAATTGGCCTGCACAAAGGCCGGTATCTGACGATAGAGCCGGTCGGTCGACTTGCGAGCCAGCTCGGCCATATGCGGATTATTGACGTCGCCCATGTCCACGACCAGTGCGACGCGGTAAGGGCAGCCTTCCAGCGCATTGTCGAGGCCAGGGTTGATCGGGCATTCCTTGGTGGTGCAAAGATCGTTGCCGGAGCGCTGTTTCACCAGCTTGGGCAGCATCTGCAGCAGCTTGAGGTGGTAGAGTGCCAAATGAAATGCCATCAGGGTCTTGAGGTAATCCACCAGCACTGAACGCGGAATATAGGGCTCATAGGCCAGAAGCCGCAGAATGTCGTCGGCCATAATGTCGGCCTGTCCGATACACAGCGGCTGGAAGCGTGAGGGCTCCTTGGAGTCCTTCATGTCCTGGGTAACCTGGTGATCCAGACGCAGGATGGCCTGCGTTTCCACATCCACGGATGCGTTGGGATCGTAGCGGTCCGTCACCAGGTCGATTCCAGGGAAGAAGAAGCGCTTCAAGGCATCTCTCGCCGCTTGGCCTTTCCCTTTGCGGGCATAGAAAAGCATCCAGTAAATCTGCTCGGCCCCACCGTAATCACGGGTGTGCTTGGCATTTCGGAACTTGTAGGTATTGCCGTGTAGCGGCCTCGGAGCGGCCACGGCTTGATTGGCTTTGCCCCGATTAACCACATCCATCAGATCGGTCTCGATCCAACGGTGTACCACCAGGGGAAATCGATCAAAGCCCGCGAACCATTCCGGATGCTCGAGGAAGTCCTTCATGAACTCTTCAACCGTCAAGTCGCCGCCTCGGGGCGGGCGTCGGCTTGCGTAACCGTCGTATTTCAAACGAGGGAAGAGCATGGTCAGCACACGATCCATCTCGATGTGCTTGAAATCGACGTAGGTGGTCTTAGGAGTGCGGAACTCCTTGTCTCTGCCTTTGATGCTCATGCTTCAGCCCTCCTGCTTACCTTTCCCAGATGCAGGATGCCTTTGTCGTCGCGCCGGATCTGGAAGAATTCGAAGCCGCTTTCAGTGAGGAGCACCTCCTGATAGGGAGCGGCGGATAGAACATTCTTAAAAACCGCCAGGCTCAGGTAGAAACCTTCCTGTTCCTCAATGCTGGGACGGTAGCCGTTGTTGAGCCGCGTCAGCATTTCATAGATGTCGAGATTGATACGCAGGCTGGCCTTGTGCCCGTCGCCGGAGCCGTAAAACAGCACCAGCACCTGAGACAGGCACTCGAGGAAAGGATGAACCGCCGTTTCTTGTTCGGTGCGGAGCGTGAAATGGTCGCCGTCAAAGAGTCGGTAACTGCGGATGGTGCCCTTATCCACCTGGCGAACACGCAGCGCCAACTGGTTGCCCAACCGCGCCGGATCGCTCAGGCCTTCGCCCCGGTTGATGGCCCGAAGAATGGCGGTAACCTCATCGGCGCTTTTCGCTCCAGACTGCTCAATGGCATCCAGGAAGGGATCGATGCTTCCGTATGGAAGCATCTCCTTCCAACCGATGTCGCGTCGTTCAAAGAAATGGCGGCGGCGCATGTGCGATAAGTAATTCCGGTGCTTGGCGATCAATCGAGTACGGTTCTTCGACGAGTAATCGCGAGGCAGATTGCGGAACAGCGTCTCCAACAGCTCATCGTCATACCCGGCCCGCTCCGCGAACGAGAAGCGGCTCATGGCCTTAGTCTTGGGATTAAGGAAGCCAAGTTCGCGGTCCAGATCGGGATTGCTGACTTCGGCAACATCGATCTCGCGCAGCAAGGCAATCAGCCGGTCATTGGAGCCTTCCGCTCCGCCAAGCCACGAGTTGAAATAGAAACCGTCAAGGACGCGATTCTGGTTTTCTTCACCGCCGTTCTGGTAAAGCTGGTGAATGTCGTCGCAATCCTGGGTGCCCACCAGCATGAAAGCCAGCGCAGAACGAAGGTCGCGCATGGTGATGTGCAGGCGGCCGCGAAGGTGAGTAATGGCGTAAAGCATCTTCAAACGCTCGATCACCTTTGGACCGGCAACCCGGTCCTGGAAGGTACGGGCGTTGTGATAGGCGTAGCACTTGCCCTTAAGGTCGCACTTCTCGCAGGCCTGCCAGTATTCCTGTTGCGTCATGCGGGCGATCAAACGTTCCAGAATCGAAGGCTGACCTTCCTCGGGGTTGGCGACCACCGAGCGCAGGTTGAGGTTGATGACCGCGATACCGCCTTCCGAAGCAGCTCCGGCCAGCCCCTGCTGGATCAGCTTGGCAAGCAGCGGAAACTCCTCTTCATGCTCCAAGAAGAAATCGACCAACCGCCCCTCGTTGATGGCGATCAGACGGGTCTGATTCTCGGGCCATCCGGAGGCGTCCTTGCCCGCGAAGGGGGCGAAGAACTTCTGCAACACGGCGTCGTTGCGCTCGTCGCCTTCATCCTGGCTGCCGTCGTAGTTGCTCTGGTAGGTATGCCCCTTGAGTTGGAAAACAGCCCCATTCGCGCCACGCTGCATCTGTGCGCCCTTGCTCTCGGCAAAGGCCTCGAACTGCTGAATAAACGCCGTCTTACCGTCACCGGCGTTACCGCTAATGATGACAAGGCGGAACTCTCCCTTGAGCAGCGCGGGTTTGAGTTTCTTGTCCAGATAGGTTGGTACGTATGTGGCCTTGCCAATTTCGTCGAGGCCACGGGTGCCCGCATTGGACAGTTGGCTCTGGCTGTAAAGGGTCAGCAGATGGGTGACAAAGGGGTTGGTGTTGGGCTTGGTCGGCTCGAAGCCCAGCTTGGACACCATCTTGGGTCCGGCACCAATCTCGCCGGTGGTGAGTGCCGAGCGCAGGCGCTTAACCCCGGCCAAGGCGGTCAAAAACTCCGCCGCCGACGCGAAGCGATCCTTGCGCTCCGGCGCGATCATCTTCACCAGCACATTGACCAGAAAGGAGCTGAGGTCGGCGCAGCCTTTGAACTGCTTGGGGTCCTTGGGCTGAGTCTTGATCGGCGGAGTAGGGTCGTCGAAAGGATACTTGCCGGTCAGGCACTCGTAAAAGGAGATGCCCAGAGCATAGAGGTCGCGGTCCATCCGGTCCGAAGCATCTGGCTCGGAGGAGTAATCGTAATCCGGCGGCAGGTAGCGGCGCGTGCCGCCACCGCCTTGAACCTCGTCATTCTCGGAGACCGCGACGTTGAAATCGATGATGCGGACACCTTTATCGGTCCACAGCAGGTTAGAGGGCTTGACGTCCTGATGGTAAACGCCGTGCTTGTGAAGATGGGCCAGTCCATCGGCAGCCTCGCGCACAATACACACAGCATCATCCAGAGACAACGCCTCGGCATCGATCAGATCGGAGACATCCAGACCTTCCACGTACTCAAAGACGATGTACGGCGTCTGCTTGGCGTCGGCCATGCGGTCCGCCCAGATCACCTTCACCACATGCGGATGGTCGGGCAGATTGGTCAAGGTCTTGTATTCGCGGCGCAGCCGCTCGTACACGCTGCGACGGTCCTTGGTCACCAGCTTGATGACCCGCACCACATCGCCCAGGGAGTCGAATACCTTGTAGGCGACACCGAAGCCGCCGCTGCCCAGCTTCTTCTGAATGCGGAAGCGATCCGCCAGGATGAAATCCTGCGGCAGGGTCATCAGGTTATCCGGAAGCTGCGGCATAACCACGGCCGGACCGCTCACATCCGGGGCGGAGTCGTTCTTGGCTTCGGGCAGAATCAGGTCATCCAGTGCTTTGCGGGCGATGGCCGCGCTGGTATGCCGATCCTCGGGGTCGAACTCACAGAACTTCTGTAGCCATTCGTCGATCCCTTGGGGCAGGTCCGGCTTGTGCTCCGAGGGTTTCATCGGGAAGCGACCGTCGGCCTCCATCATCTGGTCGACGCTTTCAAAGGGCAGCTCGCCGGTCAGAAGCTCATAAAAAATCAGCCCGGCGGCATAGATGTCGGAGGCAATGCTGGCCTGGGCCGGGTCTTTGAAACACTCTGGAGCTTGATAGGCTGTTTCGAGGTCATCAATGATCTGATCGGCAATGGTAGAGGTGCGGTTCTTGCCCACTCGGGCGAAATCGAAGCCCATTACCCTTGCCTGGCTGCCCTTGGTCACCAAAATGGCGTCCGGGGTGAGGTTGCGGTGGATAACCTCGTGACGGTGCGCATGATCCAGAGCCGACAGTACATCGCGCGTCACCTGGAGCTTCTGGTCAAAGGTCAGCGCCAGGGAGGCCTTGTTGATGTGCAGACGCAAGGCCTGGCCGGGCAGGTCCTCGGTGACCAGCACCACCTTATCTTCATCGTCGGACACGAACAGATCCTTCACCGCCAGCACGTTGGCGTGGGTCGGCATGTGCGCAACGGCGCGATAGGCATTGCTGATCTTCTTGAATTCTTCCTTGCGGACGACCTCGTCCTGGTAAGGGTCGGCCTGATACACTCGCAGACGGGCCATGCCGCCGCTCTTGCCCAACAGGTTGTGCTTGGCGCGGTATTCGGTGTAGCGGTCGGTGCCGCCCAGCTTCTCTTCCACCTGCCAGTCGCGGAATACCAGCGCGGCGCTCTTGGGCTTGGCGTTGCCGGTGATCGCCTTGGCGATCTGGGAGTGAAAGCGGGTGATGTTATCCAGGCGGTTGTCAGGGATGCGGCTCGTGTCGCGGAAGTATTTCAAGCAATGCTTGAAGTCGGTCACGTCCGGGCTGTCGATGCCTGCCTGGTCGAACACGGCGGCGTCATCGGCGGTGAGCAGGACAGCGGCATGCACATGGGCCTTGCGCAGCTCGATCAGGCCGGTGTTGCTCTCCCGGATGATGGTGGCCATGGTCTTGGCGTGGCTGCGTAGCTTGGCCAGCGGTGAGAAAAATGGCTGCCGCCCCTCAGGGTACCACTTGGAGCCATACACATCGATATTGCCCCGCGTTCCTTTGACATCCACCAGGTACACTGCGTGAGGCGCAAGGATGGCGAAATCGATTTCGAACACCTCCTCACCCTGGCGCATCTCGAAGTTGTGGAAGATCAGCCAACCGTCGGGCAAATGATCCCGAAGGAAGCCGATGGCCTGGCGTTCAGATTCGTTTGCGGGTTGCCCGATGGGTATGACCTTCGCCATTAGCGACCTCCCTCCACAATAGCCTGAGAGATCAATTGCCGTGCCCTTAGTTCTAACTCTAATGCTTCATCACGGTAGCTCATAGCTCGAAGAACATTCTCATTGATTTCCGTTATATCTCCTTTCTCAAGAAGAGGCACCGGTAAATTGGCAATTTGTTTTTCAGTAAAATGCGGTATCGAGCCTCCAAAAGGTAATCTAATGATCTGCGCATAACCGACATCTGAAGAAAGGTAGGCGAAGAGATATCCAGAGAGAGATTCATCTTTGGCAATAACTCGAACTAACATATGAGTGGTGCAACTCGAGTTTAAATACTGCCCGACCCATGCAACTCGACCGATTAAACCACCTTTTTGACCAAACGCCTGTATCAGTATCGTTCCGTTGCAGATTCTTACATCATTAAAAAGAGACGTGTTTCTAGAAAGGATTTCTTTGTGTACTGGTTCGAGCCAGAAAATCGCACCGCCAGTGTAATATGGAGCGCCGTGATCGGGGTCATCGATGTAAATTCGTTTAAAGATTCCCGGCAGGGATACCTCACTGCAAAGATCACTTACAAGCTGATGTGGTCCTCTGTTAATTCTATCTTCAATTATTTCTGCTGATGGATCGTGGTAGGCAGCTTCAAGTCTTGTCATTAGATTCTTTGAACTGACTGTTGTTACAATCGGGTAGCTCGGATTATCTGTGAGGACATCCTTGCCAAAACAATCGAAACGACTCCGAGCATCATCAACCAGTCTTACCGCGCTTGTCCTCAATTCTGAGGCCCTCTTAACAAGTGCATCAACTTTATTTTCAAACTCTCTTGGAAAACGGGGAACTTGAATTCCAGCCAGATCAGATGGTTCAATATGGAGGATAATGCTACCAAATGTCCCAGCAGTAACTAATGGGACTCCAAAGTCAGAACTGAGAAAAGCGTGCAGATAACCGGCAGGGATTTTGTTAGCGTCTGGAACTACTTTCATAATATCGCTGCAAGCAAACAATCCAGACATGTCCTCTCTCGCAAAAACAGTTCTCCCTATTGTTCCGGCGGCTGAAATTAGGATCGTCTCAGGTTTCAGATAACAGGCATTATCCGAATCTGCAATTTTCTTGGGAATGCGAGGCACATGCGTAAGGTCTGCCTCAAGCATGTCAGAAGTATTTAGAAAAGGAACGCCACGATCTTTGTCTTGTACAAAAATACGCTTGATCATTTTCCCTTTAAATATTCCAGACATTCCACCTTCTGTAAGTTCAGACAGAGGTGTTTTAGTGTTTCGCAGTGCTGCTATTGCCATTCGGGCCTCGAACGCACCAGACATATACGGCCCACAGTCTAATCTGCATCCGTTATTTTCCAGCCAGGTGCTTGGAATCGCTTTGCATTGAAATTGTCTGCTCATAACGTCACCTCGCCGGTTGCACGGAATTCCTTATACTTCTCTGCCACCAGCGGTAGCTCGTCATGAATGCGGCGGTTGCGGCGCGTGGTGCGGCGAACCTCCACTTCGCCGCCTTCACGAACCCGCTCGATAACTTCCTCATCAAAGACCAGTTCTTCACCATCCGGGGCTCGTTGAAACAACAGGTTCCCTCGGGCATCCACGCCCGCCCGGTCCACCACGGCCATGAAGACCTTGTATTCCGGGTGCTCGGTATTGATCAGCTCTTCCTGGCTGCGGCGGCGCAGCACCAGCAAGCTTGGCAAGGCGGGCGTCAGGCCGTACTCCTTGACGGTGACCTTGAACGGCTCCACCGGCAAATCGACGCTGGCCAGCACTTCGCAATGGCGCAGAATCCACCAGCGAATATATTCATCACTCGGATTGCCCAAAACGCCATCGGGAAGCAGGATGCCCACTCGGCCAGTCCCAGGCTTGACCCAATCAAGAGTACGCTCAATGAATAAAACTTCGGGTGGTACACCTCCTGTGTTGATGGAACCAGAATTGACATATCCGTCACCACCTTCTTCTTTGCTCCAGACCTTTCCCAGGTCATAACGTCTGAGTATGGACTCGTCGGTAATGACATCCTTTGTCGAGAACCAGGGGTTGAGCAGAACCATATCCATGCTGCCCAGCGGCATCGCAGGGCGGGCGGATTCGATGCCATCCAGATCGCCGTCCGGGTAGGTGCGAGCATCGATGCGGAACACGCGGCCGGGGTTGCCGGTGGTAAACAGCAGGTTCATTCGGCTGGCGACGGCCAGGAACGGATCGATGTCGCAGCCCAGGGCGTTGCTGGCCGCCCACGCGGCGGTTTCGTTTTGCGCCTGGCGGATTTGCTCATTGGTGGCTTCGTCGGGCGTGGTGCCCATGGCCGCCAGTTTCTTCTTGAAGATGTGCGCGGCAGTCATGGCCAGGAAGGTGCCGGTGCCGCTGGAACAATCCATGATACGTTCACCCGGCTGCGGATCGAGCATCTCCACCGCCATCTCGGCCACATTGAGCGGCGTGGGGTAGCGGCCCTCACGGCCGTCCATCACGCTGCGGGCAACCGCACGAAAGGCCCCGGTGCGGTATCGGGGCTGAGTTTCACTCAGAGAGTAACGGGCCAGTTCCATAACCACACGAGCAGTCTCGTGGGGTTCCAGCGTGAGATCCCAGCCACGGGTCAGCAGGTTCGGCTGCCAGGCCTTGGCGGCGGTAATGGATTGATTGATCCGCTGGGCAATCGCCTGCTGGCCCGCTTCGGTAAAAGGTTCATCGCCCCTGATCCAGAACTTACGCTCACCGGTGGGCAGGGTCTCGTCGTGGATCTTGGCCAGCATCAGCACGGCCAACTGCTTGAAGGAGTCCTTGTGGTCGAGACCGAGGTTGCGGTTCAGGTACTGACGGCAGCGCAGCAGAGCGTCTTCCAAGTCCTCCGCCTCGGCGCTGACTTGAATAACGCCGCCGGTCCGGTCGAGATCGGTAGTGCGTTCCCCCGGCACCGGCCAGACACCCAAGGGCTTGGCACGGACTTCAAAACGGGTGCGCTCGACCTGGAACAGAAACTCTTCCTGACCATTGGTCCACATCCCCAGGGTCGCACCGGGAATTAACTCCAGCAAATCCTTGAGTACGCGGAGATCTGTTTCTGCTTCGGGAATAGAGCGGAGTTTGTCGCGTTTTTTTTGGTCTTTGCAAACGATTATCCGCTGCAGGTTGTCGTTGTTGTGCTCGGCATCGGGGCGAAAAATAGCAATATCAATTTTCGCTGGTTTGCCGCCCCTGATGCGGTGTTTGTAATCGACCTCAATATCATTTCGGTCAAAGCCGTAGCTCTCGATGAGCTGGCGCAGAACCTTCTGCACCAGCAGCTTCTTGGCCGAGGCGCTTTCCTTGTTGCCGGTCAGGATGTCGATGAAAAAGTTATCCGGGCCGCTCTCTTCGGCAGCATCCTGCGGGGCTTCAATGATGTCGTCTTCTTCGCTCATCCGTTCTGCTCCTTGAGAAATTCGCGGTACTTCTCTGCGATGACCGGCAGATCGTTGTCCTCGATCTTTTCGCTGCGGGTCAGGGTCCGTTCCACGAAGCGCCCGCCGATGCGGATGCGCTCGACATGCTTCTTGGGCTCGACAATCTCTTCACCGTCCGGGGTGCGCTTGTAGAGCTTGTTACCACGCCGGTCGAAGCCAACCTTGTCGGCCACGGCCATGAAGACCGGATATTCCTCGATGCCGCCCAGGGCCTCGGCGCGTTTTTCCTCTTCGCTCTTGCGGCGCAAGAACAGCAGGCTGGTGAGGATATTGACATTGGCCTCCGCGATAAAGGCTTCCACCGGCAGGTCGACGGAGGCGAGCACCTGGGTTTCGCGCATAATCCACCAGCGGATGTATTCAGCGGCCGGATTGCCCAACACCCCGTCGGGCAGAACGATGCCCATGCGGCCGGTTCCCGGCTTGAGCCACTTAATGCAGCGTTCAATAAAGAGAATCTCGGGTGCGACGCTGCCCTTGGGGGTGCCGGTATTCCGAAACCCGCCTTCGCCATCCGTTTCCCAGGCGTGCGCCAGCTCGTATTGTTCCAGGATGCGCTTGTCAGTAATCGGGATGTCCGAGCCGAACGGAGGATTGGTGGCGATGATATCCACCGACGCCAGCGGGATCTCTTTCTTGGCGACGGGCAAATCGGCCAGATGCCCCAACGGGAACTCCAGAGAATTGATGTTGTAAATGTGGCCACGTCCGTCACCCGCAAGCACCATGTTCATCTGCGCGGCGCGGATCAGGAAGGGATCGAAGTCGGCCCCGAACACATTGGCGGCGGCAAACTCTTTCAGCCGCTCGTGGACGTTCAGAAACTCGGTGGTGTTCTCGTTCCCGGGCTGGGTATCCTGCTCCTCGCGGAATTTCTTCAGCATGTGCCCCAGGGTGGCAACCAGGAAACCGCCGGTGCCACACGCTGGGTCCAGCAGGGTCTCATTCTCCTTGGGGTCGAGCATCTCAATTACCAGCTTCACGACGCCCCGGGGCGTGAAATACTGACCACGGTCGCCGCGCAGGTTGACGCCCACCAGTTCCTGGTAAGCCACGCCCTTGGCATCGACATCCGTGCGGGTGAAATCGTACTTGGCTAATTCAGAAACGATAAAGGCCAGCGCACGGTCAGAGAGGGTAATCTCCTCGTTGCCCCGGAAAATGTTCCTGTACTGCTTTTTGACCTCGGTGAAGAGTCCTTCGATGCGCTTGCGGATTTCCTTGCGGCCCTTTTCCTCAAACTGTTCCTTGGGGCCAGCCCAGAAGCGTCGCTGCCAGGCCTGACGCTGCTTGCCGCGCAGGTTTTCATCGTGCATCTTGCAGAAAATCAGATAGAGGAACTGCCAGAATGCGGCATCCTTTGGCATTCCCTCGTTGCCGTGGATGTAGTTGTGGCAGCGGCGGAAGGTGATTTTGAGCATCTCGTTGTCGGCGACACGGGTATGGGCATCGGAGATGACCTCCTTGGTGCCGACGGACTCCTCAGCCATAGGCCAGTCGCCGATGGGTTCCGGTACTGTCTCGAACCGTTTGCGTCGTGTCTCTACAAAGAAGAACTCAAAACCGTTCGTCCAAAGGCCGTAGAGTCTCTTCTCCAGATTGGTCCCATCGACCTCCCTTTGCTTCGCATCGATCTCTTGCAGGATTTCCTCCAACTCCCGCAAGTCCTTACCGGCCTGCTCGAAGTCACGGATGCGCACGGCATTCTTGCCGATATTCGGCTCCTGACGGCAGAGCACGGCGCGGCCCAGATTCTCGATGGCGTGTTCCTTGCCATGGTGGAAGATGGCCACGTCCACCTTCTTGCGGCCACCGATGGAAAAATCCAACGCCATATCATCCGGAGAGAATCCGTATTCGTGGATCAGGGCGCGAACCACCCGCTGCCGGACCAGCTCCTTCTTCGTTTCCTTGACTTGTTTGCCGGAAACGTAGTCGAGCGTGTATCCCGCCGGGATAGTGTTCTCGGCCTGCTTGTTCTTCTTTCTGCTCATATTAAAACTCCGTTCACCGAGGCAGGGGTCATTTCTGGTCGTCCTCGCCGAAATCTTTAGTCGTGTGTTTCTGTTGCTCTATCCATGCGTCAATGTCCTTCCGGGAGAATCGCCACTGACCTCGGACCTTGAAAGCAGGAAGTTCCCCGGTCTGGGCCATGGAGTAGACCGTCTTTTCGCCGACCTTAAGTAAGGCGGCGACATCTTTTAATTTCAGAAGCTCTTCATTTCTCATGTCGCCTCTCCTGCAGGGCTGTTGGCCCTAAAAGGGCACAGTGCCAGAACAGGGGTAAGATACCTGCCTTCTGGGTGAAAATCAACCAAATTATACCAGAGTACACCAAAGATTGCCAGAGAAATTTTGTGTTGCAAAACACTAAACGGAGAGGTATATTAGAGCCTATGAAAAACTTTGGTGAAACCATCCGCGACCTTCGGGTCGCCCAAGACCTCGGGCTGCGCGAGACAGCGACAAAGGTGGGCATTTCCCCCGCCTACCTTAGCCGCATTGAGCGTGGCAAGGAGCGTCCGCCAAGGCCTGAGGTAATCAAGGAGCTGGCCAAGGTGCTGGCCGCCGATCCCGACGTGCTGTTCCGTTTGTCCTCGTCCACGGACCCGGAAGTTGTCGACTACCTTCATGACCAACCCGAGGTCATGAATTTGCTTCGCTACATCAAAGAAGCCATCTTTACCGAGGATGATATCAAGAGCCTCATCCAGGCAGCCGAAAGCATCAAGGCCAACACTCATTAGCCCCGCCAATCCCGGTCAATTCGCTCCCCATTTGTAACCCGAGCCATCCTGTAAATCCACACTGCAATTGAAGCGTTCCGGCATCCAGCGGCCATCATCACCCGCTGGTACATGCTGTGCCCGCCGGGTCGGAAGCCTTCCAGCCGGTCGATGGGCGGCAGGTCGCGCTGCGGGTCGGTGAAGGTCAACAGTTCCCCATGGATCAGATCCCAGTCGCCGGTCGGGCGGCTGAAGCGCGGCGTGCCGATCTCCTGTTGCCTGCGGGCGTCGGCCATTGGATCGGCGGTGCCTCGGGCCAGGATCAGTCCTTCCGGCACCTCGAGCGCCGGGAACCCGGCGTCGAGGTGGTAAAGCCTGCCCCAGACCGCGGCCGTTTCGATACTGCGGGCTTGGGCGCAGAAGTGTTGATGGTTCCAGTAGCCCCGTTTCAGGGTTCCGTAGACGAAGAGCCGAAGGATGGTCTCGGGACTGTCTTCCGCGTTTGTGTTCAGCTTCGAAGGTTCTCCAACATTCATGCATTCACTCCTTCGGGAAGTGTCCCTTTGCGCTCCTGGGGTATGAAGCGGAATTCGCTGTTTTCGATGGTCCGCACATCTTCGTGGCGGATAGTGAGCATGGTCATGGGCGGCACCTCCAGTTCGCGCCAGCCCTTCTCGTTGCCCACGGCAAAGTCGATGGATGCGGCCTCCGAGGCGTAGAGCACCACCCGGTACTGGCGGTGGATGCGCAGGCAGAGCGGCTTGTTGCCTTTGAGCACGGTGATGGTGCCGGGGTCGAGCCGCGAGGCCAGCACGGCGCTTATCTGGCCGCGACAGAGGGCAAGCGCCTTCTTCAGGCCGTCCTGGTCGATGGGGCCTTCGGGAGCGAAGCGGTCGGCCAGACGAAAGATCAGCTCACTGTCCACTTCGGCATAGCGCGGCAGCCCGAGACGGCGGAACAGGTGGTCGGCGTTGTAGATGGTGCCGTTGTGGGTGCCGATGACGATCCCGGCCCGGATGGGATGGTTGTTGCGGTTGTTGAACTCGTTGCCCCGGGTGCGCCAGCGGGTATGTCCCATGAGGATGGTGGTCTCGTTGTCGACCTGCCCGAGCAGTTCCTGGAAAGGTTTCTCGTAGACCAGCTCGTGCGCCCGCATTGGTCGCTTGAAGATCCGGTGGCTGCTGTCGGTCTTGAGCCAAGCCAGACCGGAGGCATGCGGGCCACGTTCCTCGCTGTGCAGCAGTATGCGGATGAAGACCTCGCGCAGGTAATCCCGCTCGTCAGGCCGTCTACGCTTGCGGCCGAAGATGATGCCTACTTGTCCGCACATCAGGGTTTCCCTCCCTGCGGGTCGACGATGAACCCACGGAAGACGCCCTCGGCGTAATCCTTCGGATGCTCCTCGATCCAGCGCGCTGTATCGGGATATCCGAGCTCTCCGGCCAGCCGGGCGACAACGGGTCGGTCGAGCATGTTGGTCAGCCCCGAGAGCCGGATCGCGTCGACGCCTTGCCAGATCAGGGCTGGAATCGGTATCCGCGCTGGTTTGTCGTTCTGCACCTCGGCAAGGCCATGTTTGATCAGCGCATCGAGGAAGGATGCGGCCTTCTCCTCGGGCGTGTCTCCTCGGACAGCAAGCTCGACACCGGACAGCATCTTGGCGTTGCGCAGGACCATGTCGATGTAGTCTTCCATGTCCCGGTGGTCGGAAAAGAGCGTGGCCCCTTTCATGGCCTGGACCACGTCGGTCACCGTCTCCCCGGTGAAGACCTCGCCGTCTTCTTCCAGCGGCTGCCCATTCAGGGCGGTGTTTCGGATCAGCACTCTCATGACGCACCTCCTTGAGCCCCGCCGGTTTCATCCCCTGAAAACGCCGAAGGCCGGGTTTCGGGCCCGGCCTCCGTGAGGGGTTCCGCCTTGGGGGCGGTTTGTTCGTCTGGTTTTACTCTGCCGCGTTTGAAGGCCGAGTCCCCCGGTAAGGCAGCGATCAGATGCTTGCGCGCGGTCTTGAACTCGTCGCCGATGAGCCCCAGGTGGAGCAGGAAGACTCGGAAGTCATACCGGGCGCTCTGCGGGTCGAAGGACCGCTTGCGGCTCGATGCGGCCCGGCCGTTCAGCGCCTTGGCCGCCACGGCCAGGACCAGTTGGACGTAGGCTTTCACCTTGCCCGCGTGGAGCGTCCCTTCGAACCAGCGGAACTCGACCGTGCCCCGGTACCAGACGTTGTGCAGGTTCACCCCGTGGTAGCGGGTGCTGTCGTAGTGCTGAGGCTGCCGATTGTGGTAGCCGTACCAAATGTGGTTGAGTTGGTCTCTGGTCCTGGGACGGCGACGCTCGATCTGCGCGATGAGATCGTCGCTCACCGGCTTGCTGTAGCTCCGGCGGCGGGTCTCGTTCACGCCCAGGGCGGTGAGGATGAGAGCTTCCTGCTTGTAGACGATCTTGGCGAGGTTCGCGAGAGTCCGGCCGTCAAAGGCTGTGGCGTCGACGTGGACGTGGATGCCGCAACGGTCGTCCACCTTGGCTCCGCAGGCCCGCAGCGCCCGGACGACCTCCTGGAGGACGGGGATGTCCTCGTAGGACAGGACGGGGCTCACCACCTCGGCCCGCAGGTGGACCGGCACATTGATGAGCGAGCCGTCGGATACCACTTTCCAGACCCGTCCATGGTTGTCGGTGACTTCCCAGGGGTCGAAGCTGCCCGGGCTGCCGATGTGGCGGACTTGGCCGCCCACCACCGACTGGATCGCCTGGGCGACCCGCTCGCGCGTCCGTTTGACTGTCTCGATCTCGATTCCGAAGTTGATCCGGCGTAAGTCCATGGTCTCCCCTTACGTTCTGTAAGCCCGTTCCCGGCAAGGGATTGGCTCTTGTGTTCACACACATACAGGCTTCTTTCCGAACAGAAAGCAAGGCGAATTCGACACATAACTCCTTTGTTTCCAATGAGTTATGTGCATGGAGGCGTAACTTACGGTAACACGCGGGATTACGGGATTCCCTGGCGTCCGAAGAAAAGAGAGGTGTTCGGGGGATCAGCTCCGCTTCCAGTCGGTGCCGGTGTGTTTCTCCCACTTGCCGCCGCCCGCGAGGTCGGTGTTGAACCACTCGTCGCCCTTGGACGGGTTCGGGAGAGCAGCGTCGCGTTCAGCCTGGGTGCCGACGCCCCGGTGGATGGCCTCCCGCGCGGTGAGCCCCTGACCGAGCCGGTCCGGGCCGAGCAGGTCCCGCCATCCGAGGGCCGGTGCCCGCAGACGGGAAACGAAGGTCCGGTAGGCGGTCGCGTCCTTGGCCGCCCGGTAAAGGAGCAGCGAGCCGTCGGCGTCCCGGACCAGGCTCGGCGTGTAGCAGCGCTCGAGGAATGGCCCGCTGCCGTTCTTGAACACGGGGTTGATCTCCGCCTTGCGCCAGTGGACACGGTCCCAGGACCATGCATAGCCGATTCCGGCGTTTCCCGCGGAGCCCCCGGAGTAGAGCATCCACCATCTCCCGTCGGGAAGCCGCTCGACGTGGGCGGCGGAGACATAGCCGTTCGCGCCTTCCCAAGGCTGCGGGTCGATCAAGCTGGAGAGGATCGGGCCGTTCCCGAACAACTTCCATACGACCGCGTCATTGGAGCAGGCCAGACCGAGGCTGTCGTTGCCGCCGGTCGAGGCGATGAAATACATGGCGTAGCGCCAGGTGAAAGGTCTTCCTTCGACCGAAGTGGGCAGCGAGTTGTACCAGAGGAACGACGGCCCGTAATGACCGCGGTTCCAGACCTGGACGCTTCCCTCGGTCACCAGGTCACCGGAACACGGGGTATCGCCCGTGAACGCGGCGGGGGCAACCGACGGATCACAGACCGCTGTGCGCAGACCGGCCATGGCATAGGGCTGGTTGGGAACGTCCGGGTTCCAGTAGAGGATGCGCAGCCGGTCAGCGGCCTCCAGCGCGCAGACCACGTGATAGCCGTTGGCCGCGATGCCGGTGACTTTTTTCTCAGCGTCCCAGGCAAAGCCGTCGTCGGAGAAAGCACAGCTCATGCCCGCTCCGTCGCCGTAGTAGGCGATGAAGTCCCGAACCCGAGTCCCATCGTGGAAACCGCCCGGGGACCGGAGGACGCGGACATAGTAAGCGCGCCCGGCGGTTAGAGGCAGAACGTGCGGGTAGCGGTGGTCGAACACGACCGGCGGCAGCCCCTCGGGCGGTTCCGTGCCGGAGGGGACCAGCAGCAGGCCGAGGTCCACGGCGCGCAGCAAGTCCGGGGTCATCGCCTGAACGACGGAGTTCTTTCCGGGTCCGAGCGTACCCGTAAGCCCGGGCAATTCCAGAATCGTATCGGTGTTGCTCTTGATGGTGATGCTCATAATTGGGTCCTCCCGGCCTGCGCCGCAAGCGCCGCGGCGGACAGGTCTTCATGCAGGTATCCGGCGTCCATCAGTTCCCGGTTGATCCGCCCGGCTTCGATCTCCTCCCGCCGGATGCGGGCCATGAGTCCGGCGAACTCCTCAGCGGCGTCCGGCTCAATACCGTGTAGCTCCTCGATGCGCCGCATGCGGGCGTCGAGGTTGGCGAGCAGTTCGAGAGTGTGGTCCCGCAGGACACCGTCGCGCTTCTCCTGGGGTGATGGAATGAACTCGGTCAATCCGCCTTGTCTGCGAACGATCATGACATCCCTCCGATCAGCTCAGCGTCGCGCCGAGGGTGTGAATCCTCGGGTACACCAGGTTGTTGCCGGTCATCTCCGCCTTGTAGCGGACCTTGTTTCCGTTCGGATCGGTGAAGTTTCTCGTGAGCGTGTACTCGGTCCACTCCTGATCGATCTCCCGTGTCGTTTGGATCGACATGGGCTCCCAGGTCGCGCCGCCGTTGTTGGAGGCGAACCAGTTGATGGTG
>JBGSLQ010000016.1:0-39206 GCA_041740635.1 Desulfomonilaceae bacterium
GCCGTTTATAGCCATTCCATCATCACCTGAACAAGCGCTTCACCCGGCAAGTCTATACCCCATCTCAAATCCGAACGCGAGAACCATTTAACCCCAAAAATAAAATTCTTCTCAAACTACCGCTCGAAACTGAAGCTTTACAGTTTGGTGTATCCATTCAGTTACGCATGGGAGAGGTTTCTTCGGCCCCGAAGGGGCTACCCAACAGTAGCCGTGGGTGCAAACCCACGGAAGCGATGCAGCAAATCCTTTGTCTTCAGGACCCTGAAAGGGTCGACTGACAGGCAATGATTCCCCAATGTCATACGATTTCGCCAATAAATTTGATAAAACCGAGAGGTCCGGCAGAGACGCCGGACCCTACCATCAGCCGGTAGTGGCCGTGCCTCCGTGCCGGCCAAAGTTGGGTTCACAAAAGCGAATAGGTATCATTGGTGGACCCTTTCAGGGTCCTGAAGACAAAGGATTTGCTGCATCGCTTCCGTGGGTTGCACCCACGGCTACTGTTGGGTAGCTACGCGCGATAGATGCAAGGGAACCGATTATACCCAGGACACACAATCTTACTCATCTGTTAGTCTTACGGTCCATCTAACACTTTTCGCACAGAGCGGAGCAGCTCTTTTACGTTGAAGGGCTTGGACACGAGCCCTTTGGCTTTGGCAGCGAGCAAAGTCCTCGTTTCGCCTTTGACATTGAACCCGCTCGCGATAATCACCTTTACCTGAGGGTTAATTCTCAGGAGTTCCTCAAGGCACTGCTTTCCCCCCATTTTCGGCATCATCAGATCGAGGATCACCAGGGAAATCTTGTGCCTTTCTCTATTATAGATGGACAGAGCCTCCCCTCCGTTAGGAGAGGTGAAGACGGTGTAACCAGATTGCTCCAGAATCCTTTTTCCCAGGTCCCGTATGAATTCTTCGTCATCTACTAACAGAACCGTCTCGGAGCTAGGAGGCGGCATTGGTTCGATCTTTGAAATTTCGAGGTCTATCTCCATTTCCATGACCGGAAAATAGACTTCGAAGGTGGTGCCCAATCCTGGTTTGCTGTAACAGATAATGTAGCCGCCATGTTGTTTGACAATGCCATAGACCACAGCCAGTCCCAGACCAGTCCCTTTACCAACCTCCTTGGTGGTGTAGAAAGGCTCAAATATATGCTGCAAAGTCTCTTCGCCCATTCCGTGACCGGTATCGGAGACGAAACAAAGCACATGATCACCAGGCATTGCTCCGGCATGCTGTTTGCAAAATTCTTCATCCAGCACCACGTTTTTGGTTCCGATAGTGAGTGTGCCTCCATCCGGCATAGCATCCTTAGCATTGATCGCAAGATTCATGAGGATCTGTTCCAGTTGGACCGGGTCAGCATTCACTGCCGCTAATTCACCCGATAAGATAAGTTTGAGTTCGATCATTTTCGGGAGCGTTCGGGCCAGGAGCCTTTCGATTTGCTCAATCTGGCGGTTCAGGTTCAAGCGATGAGGATTAGTATTCGACTTCCTACTGAACGTGAGTATCCTGCTGACCAGATCCGCACCGTTTCGAGCTGCTTGGTTTATTTTCTGAAGGTCTGAATAAGACGGCTCTTTTTCGTCCGTGTCTGCGAGAAGCAATTCGGAGAATCCGACGATCACAGTAAGTATGTTGTTGAAGTCATGAGAAATACCGCCAGCCAGTGTTCCGATCGCTTCCATCTTTTGAGCCTGGAAGAGTTGTCTCTGCAGGGCTTTGCTTGCAGTCAAGTCTCGGACGATACCCCGATATCCGCTTGTACTCCCGTCCTTCTCATGAAGCACTGATGTCGTGAGCATGCAGTCAACCTCGGTTCCATCCCTCTTTAGAAGCTTGACCTCATAATCCCTCACGTACCTTTTTTCCTCTATTTCTTTTCGGAATCTTTTGTGGTCAGCCGGATCAAGGTGCAAGGCTTCAATATCTTTGAAGATCATGTCATCTTTCGTATAGCCAAAGAGTCCGCAGAAAGATGAGTTAGCGTCTATTATGGTTCCGTCCCATCGAACAGAGTAAACTCCATCAATCGAATCTTCGAAGAGGGACCGGTATTGCTGCTCGCTTTCCCGCAGATCCGCATCCTTCTGCTTGCGCTCTGTAACATCCTCAACTATCTCTATAAAGCCTGTTATTGCACCATCCCGTCCCCTTGTGGGAAAAGCTCGAAGTATGATATCCAGGCGCGTCCCGTCATCTCTCACCCCCTGGGTTTCGACCTCCGCCGGTTGGCCTGAGGACATAGTTCGAACTCCCGGACAATGTGGGCAAATCGTGTCTCGCTTTTCAAATTTCCGGAAGCATTCCTTTCCGATGAACTCCGAGAGAGGTTTATCAAACATGTTGACCATCGTGGTGTTCGCCATACGTATCTTGAAATCTGGACCAATCCATGCTGTTCCAAGTCCCGTACTCTCCACGAGAAATCGATAGCGTTCCTCGTTCCGGACAAGGTCCTCTTCCGCTTGCTTCCGCACGGCAATTTCCCAAGCCACATCTGCAAGGTAGGAAACAGCTTCAACGTCCTTTTCAGTGTAGTCCTGGGGCTTGTTTCCGATACCGAGAATAGCTACGATCCGCTCCGATTTCATAACAGGCACGACCAGTTCCCGGATCACCGAAGTGTGTCCTTCAGGCAATCCTCTGCGATGAGGCAATGAAGAGTAATCATTGTGGACGATGGGGCGTCTTTCCCTTATGCAGTCCGCCCACACTCCTGCCTGATCGACGGAATAGTGCCGACCTTTTCCTTCTGTCGTGCAGAACTGGTTCATCGTTCGGGTTGACCACACCTGTAACAGAATGGTCTTCTCGTCTTCACTGATAAAGTGGTAAAATCCGATGGGGCTGTTGGTGAGTCTGCCTATTTCATCCAGTGTTTTCCGAAGCAGTTCCTCAAGAGAATGAGTTGCAGCGTATTCAAGCAGGGTTAAACGTACTTGGCTCAATTCCTCGGATAGTTTTTGCTCGGTGATGTCGTGAGCTGCCACCAAAAGTCCTGCCACGTTACCGAGCTGGTCGTGGTACACCGAAGCGTTGCACATCACCGGAGTTATATCCCCAGTCTTGTGACGAATCTTCAACTCATAATTTCTGACCAGTCCTTCTTTGAATGCTTGTTGGAACCCTGACATAGATTCTTGTGGGTCATCAGAAAGAGCAACAAAGTGTGTCCCGATGAGTTCATCTCGTGAGCGACCGGTAATCTGCTCGGTAGCAGTGTTGACGTCGGTAATCTTTCCTTCCCTGTTAATTGCCAACAATGGGTCCAAACTTGTCTCTATTAATCTGCGGTTGTACGCACTTACAGCTCTTAACGCTTCTTCTGATCGTTTGCGTTCTGTGATGTCTCGGTCTATGGCAATGCCATATTTTTGACTTCCAAGGTCAAGTAACTGAGCGTGTATCTCAATTGGGAACACCGACCCGTCTTTTCTGCGATGAGTGGTCTCCTCTACAACCTCTTCACCCCTTAATGTCCTCTCAAGCCTGCTCGGAAAACTTCTGGCAGATTCAGGAGTATCCAGGTCTGTGATTTTCAGTGACAATAGTTCCTGTACGGTATATCCGTGCATTCTTGCGGCTGCGGGGTTGGCTGAAACGATTTGTCCCGCACGCTCTCCCTCGGCCTCTATCACGCAAATGCTATCTCCGGCGTTCTCAAACAACAGGCGGTAACGTTTCTCACTCTCCTGCAACCGTTCTGCCGCACGCTTGCGCTCGGTCACATCATTTATAACGGAAAACAGTACCGTCTTTCCTGCTATAGCGATTGGACCGCTACATACTTCAACATCCCGAATCTCTCCACTGGCGAGGCGATGCTGGAAATCAAAGTACCTGCGATTCAGAGACTTCGCCATTCGCATTCGATCAAGTACCTGTTCTGGAGGGAGGATATTGATTTCATTCATATTCTTCTTTTTCAGTTCTTCCCTATCATAGCCATAAAAGGCACAGGCCCCTGGACTGCAATCCTCTATTCTGCCGGTCTCCGGGTCCATAACGAGCAGCACTGCATGGTGACTTTCAAAAATTGCTCTGAAGCGCTCTTCACTTTCTTTCAGAGCCTTTTCCGAACTCCTACGCTCATCGACTTCACGAGCCAGTTCCTCATTTTTTTTTCTCAGTTCCTTCGTGGCCTCTTCGATACGCCTCTTAAATTCCTCCTTGTGTTTCCGTTCCAACAGAAGTTGTTTCTTTTCCAGCGACAGGTCTTCGACCATGACCAGCAGGAATCTTTGGTCCTTTGTCCTTATGGGTCTGAAAGTGAACCGAGCCCACGCCTTACTATTACCAATGTGAAGCAAAGCTTTCCATGTTGCAGTCTTTCTTGTAGAAAAGACCTTTTCGATGAGAGACTCCCCCTCCAAAGCGACGGAGTGCTTGGCGAAGAGCCCTGTAAAAGGATTGCCTAGTATTTTCTCATATCCCGCGGCAATTTTTCCCCACGCTTTGTTGGCAACCAGTATGTTATGGGACTGATCAATCAGCAGAACGGGAATAGGAAGAGCCTGGATAACCTTCCCGAATGTGGTGCCCCAAATGTCATCCCTGAGGTTGAGGCTGCCCGACCTCGTGACATCTTCGGTTAGGAGATTGTTGAGATCAATCGTTTCTGTGACACCATCTCCCCGGAGCATATAATCGGGAGCGGCCGGGTCCTGGTCGAGGATGTTAAATGGAGGAGAGCCTTTTCGATTCATGCTCGTACTTCCTTAGACTTAAGTATCCCTCCAAAACAAAGCAAAGGCCTTCTTGAATACGAGCCCCCCCAGATCTATCCGTAGATTCGATGGGTTTGACATTTCCGGGAGTGTATCGGAGCCCCCTTCTTCTGAACCGCTCAAAGTTCAAGAAAAAGGAGGACATCCGATACATGGGGTTCGAAATAAGGTCTCTGACTCACTATGATATGTGCCACCTTCCTTAAGAAAGGTCTGCAGTCACACAGCCAGATCCGTGCGCAGCGTTTCTCAGTTAAGTTTAAAGGGTTCTGACGGAACGCATTGATTCAGAATATACTGGAAGCATGGGGTGAATTCAATGAATTCTTAGTAATTTGGAATTCCGAGATTCCAGAGAATACCGCATCTTGAGGATGTGAATTTCTGTTCCAGAAGCGTCTTGTACTCCTCAAGGCTCAAGTCGCCGGCAAAGCTGTGGTCTTTTTTACCGGATCCTCCGGAATATATGATCGGCTTAATTTTGATCGGCTTGGCTCGTTGCATAGCCATGGCGATCGTTTGGAACGAACTGACCGAAGGTGACACCGAATACTGTGCCGGTCTGGTAGCGTTCAACAGCATTTTTCAAGTTGTCTTTTCAGTGTGTACGCATGGTTTTTCATTACCGTACTCCCGCCGCTTTTCGGTCTCAGTGGAAGCGTCGTACAAGTCACCATTGACCGCTTCACTTTCAGAGAAATTGACCGTAAACCGCAAGACTAATATTGCATGAGCTCACAGAATGGAACAATTCAGCTCGTTATTATCCAGGCAAGGCTAAGCTGGACTTTCTTGTAACCATTGCTTTATTTTTGCATCGATTTGGTCCCGAACTTCTCTGAATTTAACCAGTTTCTCTTCCTCAGAGCCTTTGGCATACTCAGGATCGTCAAAGGGCCAGTACAATCGAACGCAGGGATCGGGAAAAACCGGACAGACAGTCTCTGCTTTGGAACAGACAACAATAACAAAGGCAAAATCATTTCCCAGGAAGCCGTCTATCCCTTTGGAATAGTGATCTCTCATATTAATTCCATTTTCCTCCATAACCGCAGTCGTTAAGGGATTCATCGGTCCTGGCCCCAGTCCCGCGCTGAACACTTCGTAACGATCTCCGGCGTACTTCTTGAGAAAGGCTTCTGCCATCTGACTTCGGGCCGTATTACTTGAACAAACGAATAAAACACGTGTTTTGGTCATTGTTGTAAGCCTCCCAAGCCAATTTTTCAGACGATTAGGATCTTTCAGTCAAAACGCGAGCACATTGTCTAGCAAGCACTTGTCAGGGGACCATTAGAGCACTGTTAGAAATGTATCCTTCCTGTTCTATGCCGATCACTCGTGTGGCGACGGGTCTCTCTATACTCGACCAACTGCCAAATTCTTCTTGACTAATTCTAGAACGCGAATCCGATACTGGGAAACATCGTCCCAACCGCAATGTAAATGCCTACACCAGCCAGAAGCGCTCCTGCCGCCTTCTTGAGCACCAGATTGGCGGCGTGCATTTTCGCGGAACTGATAAGATGCTTTGCAGCACCTGCGGATGTTCCAACGGCGAGGATCAACAGACAATGGCCGATACCATAGAAGAGCATCATCACACCGCCAAAGAAGGCCCCCTTAACTGGAATAACGCTGACGATGAGGAGAAGAGCCGGACCTGTGCATGGAAGTGACACGAGGCCGAACATGAAGCCAAACAAGGCCGCTCCCAGGTAACCTGTGCATTTGGGCAGCTTATCCTGAGAAATGGGGAGTTGTATGTGAAAGATATCCATGAAATGTAGCCCCAGCAGAACACAGATCACTGCCACAACATAGACCATGTACTCGGATTGCAGGAATGGAGCCGCAGCCAACCCCACACTGAAGAGTACGGCCAACTCTACGCTGAAGCCCAAGATAAACACCAGCGTAAACAAAAATGATTTGAAGGCAGTCATGTCCTCGCCCATTCCCCCGATGAAACCGATCAGCAAAGGCACCATCACCAGTACACAAGGATTCATCGCAGTGAGCGCTCCGCCAACAAATGATCCGCCGGCGGCCAACCAAATGCTCCCCGAAGAAACCCACTGTTGAACGACCGCGAATAATGACTCCATACTTAGTCTCCTAGGATAATTGTCCATCTTGCTCAAGATTTATGATGCAAGATTCGAGTATGTTCATGTTTAATGATTTTTAGAGTTCCTAAACCGGGGTGAGCCAGAATAAGGAATTCCTCTCTATACTTTTCAGCTTTTATCTGGATCCTTGGCCTTGGGGCGCCATGGACTGAGGAATCGGAGGAGGCAGAACTCCCTGCTGTCCAGGGACTCCAACGCCCATGTCTTGAAAAACCTTCGCTATTTGCTCACGCTCGAAGGTTCCCTCGTTCCTGAAAAATTCCTTGCCGTCCGGTGTGAGGAAGACCTGAGTGGGCATCATACGAATATTGAAACTCCTGACCAAATCTTTGTTTGCATCCATGTCCACGGTTGTGATGATTGCTTTTCCTGCATATGCCTTTGCCATTTCCTCGAGGATAGGTTTCATGTATTTACAGGGTATGCACCAGCCTCGCCCGAATTCCAACAGAATGGGCACACGTTTTGCGGTCAATGCTTTCAGATCGATTTTTGGATCGGCAGCATGGCCGGTCGAAAACATTGCCCCCAAGGTCATGATTATGCCCAAGACTACAACGACACAAGACTTCTTCATACTAAGAACCTCTTTCCTGTTACAGTATTGTATAGGGTCCCATAGCATGACCGTTTGGTCACGCTATGGACGTCATCATCCAGATGCTGATTAATCCGCCTATTCTTTATAACCGGAGCATGGTATGCACACCACGGCCCCATCGTCCGCGACCCGGAGCTTATTTGCAAAAGTCAGTTCACCGCAACGCTCGCAGCGCTTGGCTGTGAAAACTGATTTACCCTTCTCCACCGGCACTGAATGAACTTCACCGATCTCCAGGAAAGCATTCTGGTCCATTGATAGAATGCGATTGACCATGGGATCCGTGATTTCCGGTTTAATATCCTGTGGCGGAACGCCTGCTTTACGTTCCTGAACGAAAGGAGATTTCAGGGCATTCTCGAAAAAATCAGGTTTGAGTGAGACCCGAACTGCCTTCCCAGTCTGCTGGTCAATGAGCGTGAAAGCCATCTTGCTTAAGTGACGTTTATCTATATTTGACTTTCCATAGGTGCACCCAGTGGCCGTCATAATGCCATCAAGGAAGCACCCGGCTGCATGACCTTTTCCAGTTTCGGATATTACGAAAAGCTCTTTGTCTTTGGATCGTTCCACTCCAAGAGTCTTCATTGCAGCCAATCCCGCCCTTATGCCCAAGGGCATGGCCGGACATTTGTGTCCGTGGAATTTTAGTCCAGTATCAAGAAATTCTTGCAGATTTTCCATGCGAAGATCTGCATTTGGCTTGCCTTGCTCAACAGCTCTCGCAGGGGATACAGCCACGACACAGACCACCAAAACCGCCAACGCAATAATCGACGAACTCATCCACCCTGTATAACGAATCGAGGTTTTCTTGTTCATTGTGATCATACTTCCTTTGATCTTATTGTTTTTTAGAGCTTGCACGCAGCCACATTCAAGCGACAGCGTTCTTCGTCATTGTGAAAACCACTGCTAAGCAATGAAAGCACATCGTCCAGTGTGACAACGTGCCCGAGGCTTTGTATTTTCCCAGATCCATAGAGCCCAAGCAGTATTTCGATCAAATCAAAAGAACGCAGGTAAACGCAAGTGGAGTCGAGGAATGGAAGGATTCCGGTACATCTGAGGCGAGTAATGGCCTATCACCGCCTGTGAGGAGACTGCGATCCGTAACCTGAGCAATGAGAGAATCACGGCACTCGGACTTCGTCAATCGCTGGAATTCGCTCGGCCGATGCGTTGGATTCGAGGTAATAATTGCTCGGGGAATGGCCGGACATTTCTTTTTCTTTTTACAGCTACAGGGTACTGTACCGCCTTTGCTATTGCCATTCGCAGCCGGATTAACAGAGACTTCTTTATTGGCAGTGGGGGACCCGATGGCGGCAATGCCGCCGACAGTGGATCCGTTCGCACGGAGTAATGCAAGAGACTCATCAGCGCAGAAAAGCCGCAATCCGGCGAAGATATGAAAGCACATCACGATTATCATGATGATGCCTGCTTTTCTTTTGTATGCGCCGATTTTCTTCATATTCAACTCATGTAATATGGACGGCCGTTAACTTCTGCTGTGAAAATATATTTCACCAGGTGAAACACTTCCATAAGGCATTATCGAAACGTCAAAGGATACTGGCTTCATCCTGATAGTTGATTATTTAACACAAACCTCAATTAATAGAATCCTTTTAAACACCTCATTAAGCTCTCTCTCTAAGTCATAAGAAGCATAATGCTCTGGAATCAAGCCACCATGACCGATCTCTGTTCATCCAGCCTCTTGATCACGACACCTTCAACGCACTTGGCAAAATCAATGGCGCACGGCATGGTCAATCTGTACATTATCTTGAGCCCGTCTCGGCGATCGGCAACCACACCGGTTTTTTTCAGAAGAGAGAGATGTTTGGACACGTTGGAAATCTCTGTGCCCACATGAGCTACTATGTCGCAGACGCACATTTCGCCCTGTTGGAGGAACTCAATGATTCCCAAGCGGATGGGGTGCCCCATGGCTTTGAACACTTCGGCTTTTAGCCGCAGCCTCTCTTTTTCGTTTAGGTTCATATGTTTCTCCAGTTTGCCAATTGGTCAAATACTAGAAGCTGTTTGCATCCCTGTCAAGAGGTTTTCAGGATCTCCCCTATTTTACTGGAAGTTGAGGCAGCAGTGCTCCCACGGGTACGCTGAACTTTTGTGCCTCCGAATTCCAATTTCCCGTTGACACGAAATTTCATATGTGGGATATATTGACATATGTCAAACTATCAAGACGATATTTTTCGATTTGCAGAAGTCTTCAGGGCGTTGTCGAATCCCAACCGCTTGCTGATCTTTTTGCGCTTGATTTCATGCTGTCCACCCGGGACGAAATGCAGCACAGATATGGAGTTAAGACAGTGTGTCGGCGAACTCTGCAAGGGACTTGAGATAGATCCGTCAACCGTTTCCCATCATATCAGGGAACTCCGGCAATCAGGACTCATACGAACGGAGCGACGTGGAAAGAACATATTGTGTTGGGTTGACCCGGAAACGGTCACTGCCACGGCAAACTTGCTGACCGGATGCTCGCTGCCAGCCGGTCTCAAAGAAGACTAATGTCTCAAGGCAGGAGGATGCAAATGAGCGAAATACCTCATGGAAGAGGAAAGAAGCCGTGCACGTGAGTGCAGTGGGAGTGGAGCTGCCGCTTAGCGTGCTGCACTCCGGTCCTGCCGATGGCTCTCACGATTGCAACTTTGCAGGGGCACACGGCCTGAAGTTGATCCGTACGCTTTTTCCTGTTGAGGCAAGGTCTTGTCGATTGCCGGGGTACTTGTGGTAATGGGACCAGGATCAGAAGATTGGCCTCGCTTGTTCAGAAGGTGAATCGAGTGTTCCAAAAGGTCCTGAGCTCTTCTCATTGCCCTCGGCTCTTATCTATCGAACGCATCGATCCACGCTGATTATCAAGAAAGGTGAATGAAATGAAGGAACTTCAAGCTTCAGATATAACGGCATCAGTCAGGAAAAAGTACGGAGAAATAGTCTCTCAAGGAAAACCGGGATGCGGATGCGCTCCATCAGGAGGCTGTTGTGGCCCATCAAGTAAATCCCAGACCCCTTTGTCATCGCAGATAGGCTATTCGGACGAAGATGTTCAGTCGGTTCCAGAGGGCTCCGATCTAGGGCTTGGGTGCGGCAATCCCCATGCCATAGCTGCTTTGCGGCCGGGAGAGACTGTTCTCGATCTCGGCAGCGGCGCAGGGTTCGATAGTTTCTTGGCAGCGCAACAGGTAGGGAAAACGGGACGTGTAATCGGGGTGGACATGACTCCGGAAATGGTAGCCAAGGCACGGGAACTTGCCAGAACAGGCGAATACTCGAATGTCGAGTTTCGTTTAGGCGAAATCGAGCACATCCCTGGGGCTGACTCAAGCGTGGACGTCATCATGTCGAACTGCGTCATAAATTTGTCACCGGATAAGCTCAGCGTGTTCCGCGAAGCATTTCGCGTTCTAAAACCAGGAGGACGATTAGCCATTTCGGACGTGGTCGCTACCTCACCTTTGCCCGAGGCCGTTCGAAACGACCTGGCTCTGTATTCCAGTTGCATTGGGGGAGCTACTACTATCACCGAACTGGAGACCATGCTCAGCGAATCCGGATTTCACAATATTCGAATTCAGCCCAGAGACGAAAGCCGCGAGTTCATACGTGAGTGGGTTCCGGGCAGCAACATCGAAAACTACATTGCATCTGCAATCATTGAAGCTGTGAAACCAATGGTGTGATTTTTCGAATGTGAAGCGCTTCAGGGGATCGTGGCACGCAGTTCTCATGATCTTCGAAGCCCAAATGAGGGCAGACGCGTAAATCTGCCCCTACTCGGATGGAGAATCATGGCACGATTCTTGTGCATTCGAGAATTTTTGAGACACTTTCGGAACGCCGTTCCCCACCAGTATCTTGTATTTTTAAGTCTTTAAGAATGCGAGGACGGCAAGGGCCTGGAAATTGTGACAGACTTAGCAGTCGTCCTGACTCACCGGGGAAATACGTTTGGTTCCACAAGGGAACTCGCTGGATCTCGTGGCCCATCACCGGTCTTTAGCCGTCTTGGGCGTCTCAACCACGGCCACCGTCACCCCGTTTGCCAGTGAATCAGGAGGGTTTACGATAACCCGATCTTTCCAGTCCACGCCGGCGAGGATTTCAAGAGCTTGTCCGAAATCTCGCCCGAGCTTCACGGTCCTCAGCTCGACCTTCCCACCTTCCTGGACGACTCCAATCTGCGCTCCTTGTGAACGGAACAGGACCGCATTCGCCGGGAGCGTAGGCACGGACTCCGTTTTTGCCTCGGTGAAGCGGACCTGGGCGTAACTACCTGCCAGGATCTCCTCCTTCGGGTTGTCCATGTTCAGTTCCACCAGGAGAGTCCTTGAATCCGCTTCGATAGCTCCCGCTGTGCGCGCTACTTCGGCATGAAATACTCTCCCCGGTAACTCAGCAAGAGCGACTTCAGCCATCTGGCCGGGATCGATGCTTCGGGCCGTCACTTGGGGAACCCGTACGAATACCTTCAGTCTCTGCGTTTGTGCAAGATGGAGGAGTTCCTTGTTTCCAGCCGCCACAATGAGATCCCCCTCATCAATATTTCGAATCGTTATCGTACCGAAAAATGGTGCGGTAACGCGTGAAAACGATTCAAGATTCTCCAATCGACGCACTTCCGCGCGGGCTGATGCGGCAGCCGCTTCCTTGAGCTTGAAGTCAGCCTGCTTTTCTTCGTTTTCCTGGTCGCTCACAACTCTCGTCTTGGATAGCCCCGACCAGCGCGACGAAGTGACCCGGGAAAGCTCCAGTGCTGCTTCAGCCTGTGCTTGCAAGGCCCTGGCCCGTTCCAGCTCTTGATCGAGTTCCGGTGTGTCGATCTCAAGCAGCAGTTGCCCGGCTTCCACGTGGTCGCCGATGTCTACGAGCCGTCGTTTAAGATAGCCATTGGACCGTGCATAGATTGGTGTTTCGATCCATGGCTTGATTTCGGCAGGCAACGGCAGACCGGATGAGGATTGCCCCGGTTTGGGCGAGACGACCGTGACAGCGGGCACAGATAGCTGTCGCATCTCGGCCGCCGATTCGGTTTTTTGATGAGCCCGCGGAACGAGGCCCGCGGCTACGCCGGTCACAAGCAGTACAGCAATGACGCCTGACACTACTTTGATTCTGATCGAAGACTTTGGGGCGGTCACTTTCGGTTCGGGAGTCTCAACAAGGCCCCTGGAGCCATTTTGGTCTGAATTCATTGCTATACCCTATCATTCCTTGTTTTGGATCGACCTGAGTTCTTCAGTTGGGGTGCTGGCCGGAGCGGTTCTGTGCAATAGACTGAATACCACGGGAACAAAGAACAGCGTGGCTACTGTGGCAAGAACCAAACCTCCGATCACGGCGATACCGAGGGGTGCATTCTGTTCACCACCTTCGCCCGAAGCCAGAGACATGGGCAGCATACCGATTATCATCGCAAGAGCAGTCATGAGCACCGGACGCAATCGACCGACGCCGGCTTCCCAGGCCGCTGTCAGAGGATCATGGCCCTGCCGGAGATTGTTCCTTGCAAAGGTCACTACCAGAACGGAGTTGGCGGTCGCAACTCCGAGGCTCATGATGGCTCCCATTAATGCCGGAACACTCAGCGTAGTGACGGTCAGAAAAAGTCCCCACACCACTCCCGCCAGTGCACCTGGAAGGGCTGTGATGATGATGAACGGGTCAAGCCAGCTCTGAAAGTTGACCACCAGCAACAGGTAAACCAGGACAGAGGCCAGAACGAGGCCAATACCCAGGCCCAAGAAACTGGAATTCATCGTGGCTGCTTGACCCCGCAACATAATGGAAGCTCCCTTGGGCAGTTCCTTTTTCGCCTCTTCGACCAGGGGCACGATATCTCGTAGAACACCGCCCAGATCACGGCCGCTCACTCCTCCAAACACATCGATTACCGGCATTACATTGTAATGGGAGAAAACGGGTGATCCAGTTGAGCGCTTGAATGAAGTCAGGTTGGCAAGCACTTGCGTGTCGTTCTTGCCAAGGCGGTTGGCGCTCACCGGTATTGCCCGAATTTCAGCAAGGGAGTCTATCGGGTACTCGGGCACCCTGATGTTAACAAGGTACTGAATCCCATTCTTCGGGTTGAGCCAATAATTGGGCTGCACCTGACTGCTTCCGCTGAGACTCAGCAGTACCGAGTTGGCCACATCACGCTCCGTGAGGCCGATCTGGGCTGCCCTGGTTCGATCTACGGCGAAATGCAATTCGGGCTGGTCGGCCGGTTGCTGAATACGTACATCAACTGCGCCAGGCACCCGCCGGATTTTCTCTGCCAGGCTTGCAGCGATGGCACGACTTTTCTCCCGGTCCCGGCCCACGATCTGGATATCGAACGGTGCCGGTAGCCCGAAATTGATAGTCTGGTTTACGATGTCTGCAGGCAGAAAATAAAATGTCACCCCGGGGAATTCGCGGTTGAGACGTGTGCGAAGATTCCGCACGTAAGCGTCGGTGGGTCGGTGACCGTGTTTGAGTGACACCAGGATGTCGGCATCGCCCGTTCCGGTGAGACCATTGTCGATGTAAGCGAGCGGAATCCCGCCACTGGGAATGCCAACATTGTCGAGCATACCGCCGAGTTCTCTCGCTGGAATTTCCTCTCGAATCACTGCCTCCACTTGATCCACGAGGCGAGTGGTTTCCTCGATGCGGGTCCCGCCCGGGGCTCGTACGTGCAGCCTGAATTGGCCGGCGTCGACGGATGGGAAGAAATCCTGACCAAGCTGCGGGATAAGAAGACAGGTGCCCGCACAAAACATCAGGAAGAGGATCACGAACAAACCACGATGCGACAGTACCATTCCCAGAAGCTTGCCGTAGCCTTCTCGAAATCGACCGAATCCGCCCTCGAAACGAATTTGAAGCGCTACGAACGGACGGAGCCACGGCGCAACCGTGACCGGGTCAGGCGCGTGGCCTCGATATTCAATATTCCGATAAAACCACATGACCAAGGTAGGAATCAGGGTTCGGGACAGAACGTAGCTTGCCAGCATGGCAAACACCACCGCCTCTGCCAAGGGTACAAAGAGATACCGTGCAACTCCCGTGAGGAAAAACATGGGAATAAACACGATGCAGATGCACAAGGTGGAGACAAATGCCGGAAGAGCTATTTCCTGTGCCCCGTCCAGGATTGCCTGCACGTTGGGCTTTCCAAGGGCCATCTGGCGGTGGACGTTTTCGATCTCAACCGTCGCATCGTCCACGAGAATCCCTACGGCCAACGCGAGACCGCCGAGCGTCATGAGGTTGATGGTCTCGCCGAGGGCGCTAAGGACGGCGAGGGAGGTAAGCACCGATAGAGGAATCGACAATGCGATGATGAAAGTGCCACGCCAGGAACCGAGGAACAGCAGAATCATGACCGCCGTCAGACACGCTGCGATCACCCCTTCCTTTACTACCCCGCTCACGGCGGCGCGAACAAAAAGCGATTGGTCGGCAAATTCCTTTGCCTCTAGCTCGGGAGGCAGGTCGCTCAGGATTTTCGGCATTGCTTTCTTGACTCCGTCCACAACACCGAGGGTTGATGCCAAACCGGTCTTGAGGACGGTAAGGAGCACGCCACGCACACCGTCCAATCGGACGACATTCTGTTGTGGCTGGTAGCCGTCATGCACGTGAGCTACGTCGCCTATGCGGATCACAGCTCCATTAACTGCCTTTACGGGCAAATCGTTCAGATCCGCTATTGCGGTGGGATTGCTGTTGAGGGAAACGTCGTATTCGGTAGGACCAATCTTGGCTGAGCCGCTCGGAAGAACAAAGTTCTGGGCGTTAAAGGCATTGACTACGTCCTGCGGTGCAAGATTCTTTGCCTTCAGAGCCACAAGGTCGATATCGACGGCGACGACCCGTGCCTTTCCTCCCGCGGGATAGGGCACCGAAGCTCCCCGAACGGTCGAAAGTCCCACCTTCACACGATTCATAGCCATATCCTGGAGTTCTTGCTCCGAAAACTTTTTGCTGGCCAAGCTATACTGAAGGATAGGAACGCTGGCGGCATTATATCTGATTATGAAAGGGGGATTTATGCCGGGTGGAAGCAGACGCAGGACTGTCTGTCCCGTTGCCGTAATCTGCGCGATCGCTGAATCCACGGAAGCACCGGGTTGGAAGAAAACCTTTATGACTCCGGCACTCTTATAGGAAGTGGATTCAATATGCTCGATATCGTTGACCAAAGTGCTGATCATTCGCTCGTGATTGTACACGATGCGCTCTTCTATTTCTTTCGCGCTCAGACCGTTATACCACCAGACCACACTCACCACCGGAATGTTAATCTCGGGAAAGATGTCTGTGGGCGTACGAAGCAGCACAAAAGGGGTCAACAACAAGAGCACGAGTGCCGCCACCACGAAGGTGTAAGGTCGGCTTAATGCGAGTTTAACTATCCACACAGTTGATGTCCTTCTGAAGAAATTCCTAAAAGGCAAATGCCGAAATAACGGTTCCTGCAAGAACCACCCAGAGTATATCCAGCTTGAGAAAGAGAGCGACGAAGGCCGCAGCCCCGAGAGCGAGGTGTGGCCAATCCCAGGAAACATTCAGGGCAAAACGGACGGTGACGGCAAACAGCAGGCCCACAAATGAGCACAGAATACCGCCCACAGCCTTTGCGAACCATGGTGAAGAGCGCATCCTGTCGAACCACGGAGCTATGCCCAGCAAAATGAGAAAAGACGGAAGAAAGATGGCAATGGTTGCAACGAGCGCTCCCGGTACCCCCTGAACCAAGTAACCCACGAAAGTTGACGTAATTACGATTGGGCCCGGAGTGAATTGCCCCAGAACAATTCCGTTGAGAAAGGTCGAAGCGTCCATCCAGGAGCGGGCCTCAACGATTTCGTGGAACATGAGGGGAACCGAGCCGAACCCTCCACCGAAGGCTATGATGTCGATCTTGGCCATAAGCAAAGCAAGGCTGAAGAGCTGTCGTTCATAGAAATAGAGTAATGCAAGGCCCGCAGCGGCAGCAAGAACGAGGAGAAGCAATGCGGCGGTCGTGTGTCTCATGGTTCCTGAACGAACACCGTTGCGGACGACCGGCTGCTTGCTGTCCAGTATTATCCCGAGAAGAGCTGCCAGCGTGATGATGAGAACCGGATTTGCCATGAGGCCGAAGAGTCCCGAAGCAACAAGGGCGATCAGCGCGGATTTCCAGCTCTTGAGTGAAGTCTTTCCGAAAGATATGGTCGCATTGGCAACAATAGCCACAATGACGGCTTGAAGGCCGCTAAATACTGAAACGACCGCTGGAAGGGAGTGGGTGCGGGCGTAGGCAGCGGAGAGCGCAAGCATGAGAACAAACGCTGGAAGGCCGAAGCCAAGGTATGAAGCCATCGCCCCCCGTACTCCTCGCACGCTCAAGCCGACGTAGGCAGCCATCTGCATGACGGTTGCTCCGGGAATCGTCTGGCAGAGAGCCACGCCGTCTTGAAACGATTCCGGGTCAATCCACTTCTTTTGTTCAACAGCCATCTTACGGACATAAGCCATCATGGCCGGGCCACCAAAGGCGGTTAGTCCCAATCGTAGGAAAGAAGCGAACATATGGAGCAGGGTTGGAGTGGCTCTACCGGCTGCTGGAGACCGATTGTCGCTCTCACCTGTATGTTCGGTCGAGAGCTTTGTAGCTCTGAAAGTATCGTTCATCTGATTCCTCAGGAAACCGCTGGATAACTCTCTGGTTCTGTCGTTGCCGGACAAACCGACTTTGAGCAAATAGCGTCAGTTGCGACTGCATCATTAGTTGCTGGGTTTATGTCATGGAATTTCGCTCGTTTATTTCCGGTCAAATTTCAGCTCTGTACTCATGGCAGAATGTGTCGTCATTGACCCAAATCAGGTTTTCCTGCGCCCGGGGTCGGTGGGCAGCATGCGTCACACGCGCGGCCTCGCGCCTGGAGGTAGGCACCGAACTTGTCCCTGGATTCGGGAGGCAAGGACTCAAGAATTGCAATGATAGTCTCGACTGCGGCTGACCGAATTTGGCACTGTATACGGGTGATTTCATCCATCTTCGCTGTTACCGCATCCTTGTTCACAGGAATGGCAGTGATGAGGCTTATCATCTCCGACTGTTTTGAGACCATCAGTGTCCTAAGAGCAGCAGCTTCCTGTTTACTCCGGTCAATCTGGTTCAGAATCCGGCTAGACTGTTCACCCCTGAGACTCAAATCTTCTTGGAGAAAACTCTTGATAGACTTCTGGCCAACAGATGCTGCTGCAAGAGTCTGGCTTTGCCACCAGGAAAAAATGAAGGCTGCCACCGTGGCCCCATTGAGGGCCAGAGAAAAGGTGAGCAAATAGATGAGCCATTTCCTTCTCATTGACCCGTCCTCTCATTAGTGTCCGTCAATATGAATTCCAGTAAAGAACCGCTGCCCGAATCTCCAATCCCTGCCAGAGAAACTAAATCATGCGAGGAAGCTATACCGCCACCGGTAATTGACCGGGCCAAGTTCCAGCCGGTAATCACGCCAAGCCCTATGCCCAACACTAAAACGGCCACAACAACCGCAGGTCTAAAGGAGGCGAAGATGCTGAAGAAGTGCGAGAGGGCCCCTTTCATGGAATCCTGTCGCATCGACTCCGATACACTGCTCACGATTCTCTCTTTGAGGAATGAGGGTAAGGAAGGATCAATGGTCTTCGAGAACAGGCTATCCAGTTCCGAAAACTTATCTGCCAGGGTGCGGCAATGGGAGCAGCTCTCAAGATGCCGGAACAAAAAGGCCTCGGCTTCCTCATCCAGCGTTCCTTCATGCCACCTGAGGATTTGCACTTCCCACTTTTGGCAACGCATGTGTCGTCTCCTACCCTTTATACGGACGATGTTCGCAAAACGTGCGGTTAGTCAGGAAAAAATTATACTTCCAGCAATTTTAGTAGGTTGCGTTTTGCTCGTACGAGCAAGGATTCCACTGAAGGGACGGTCGTCTCCATGACCTCGGCGATTTCCTTAATGGCCATTTCCTCATAATACTTGAGGATTGTGGCAGTCCTCTGTTTCTCGGACAGAGTACCCAGCGCGGATTCGAGGTTTCGCGCTCTTTCCATGGTTGCAAGGTCGTCTTCCGGTGTGTGGGTATTGCGAGAGGGTGATATGTTGGCACTTTGAATGAATTCTGTCTCATCCGCAGTATCCAAGGAATGGCTCTTGCGGTAGGAGTATGGTCTGGCCAAGTCGATACTCGTGTTCCGAACAATCGTGAACAACCAGGTCTTGAAAGACATTCCCGGTTTATAGCGACGCGCGTACCGATAGACTTTTAGGAAAACTTCCTGACAAATGTCCTCAGCGAGTGACTCGTCGCCTGTGTACCGCAAGGAAAACTTGTAGATGGACAGAGTGTGACGGTCCACCAGAATTCTCAAAGCATTCTCGTCTCCGTTTCCCAAGGCTTTAATGAGATCTTCGTCAGATGACGTAATGCGCATCGCTCCCGTGTCTTTCGTATGTCCAAACAAAGATTGGTTGGTACTGCATCCCGACGCCGAACGTACAATGCTCTCTGCTCTGTCGTCAACGTCATGCGGCGGCTCACCCCGCAGCTCCCGTTCGACCATGAGATCCCGATTCGACAAGAGTGAAGTTGTACCCGAGGGTTCTTAATCTTTAGACGCCAAATAGATCGGCTGTGTTCAGGCAATGGAGAAGGGATTTTTGGGCTTTTGGTGGAGCGCTCCTCAAAACCTCGACGGGAAGAAGGAATTCGGAACATTTGTCAAAGACGAACCAAGCTACACTCTCTTTTGTTCCAAAACGGCCACGGTGGCCAATGCCTGGCGTCACGCAGGTTAATTCCCCGGTTGGCAGATGGTGTCGTTTTCGGCGTCGAAAAGTTCTGCTGGTCCTTGTTATTGGCTTATGTTTGAGCGCAATAGGCCAAAGAAATGATCCCTCCAAGTAAGAGAGCCCCTCCGGATCTCAGTTAAATGGGCAGGAAATCCTTTGTTTGAGCCCAGCGTCACTTCCGAAGAATAAGGATGGAAGTAATTTATTCCTCTCTCTCGCCCCTATTTTTTAAAGATCCCAGCACATAAATGTATAAATATTTTTTTTATTGTAATGAAACTTTTCTCGCTGAGGAGCATCACAATAACACAATACCTTATCGGTATAACCAACCTCCTAATGAAGCAATCGCAATTTAGAGCGAACGCTTCACTTCCCATTCGCTTCTGATGCGTAAAGAACGCGGTGAAGAGAATTCACAATCCCGGTATCAGGATTCGATTAAGAGTGCAAGAGCATGCATATAATGGTGTGGTAAAGACGCGGGGTCCATGCATTCGGCTATATCGCGCAACCTAAAGCATCACAACCGCTCAGATCGAGCGACTCTGCAAAATGACACGCTGTCAAATGATCGGGTTCGATTTCACGGAGCAACGGAACCGTCGTGGTACAAAGCTCTTCCGCATACAAACATCTGGGGTGAAATGGACAGCCCGGCGGAGGATTGATAGGATCGGCCGGTTCACCTTTGAGAATAATCCTTCTTCCCAGGAGTTCCGGTCTTGTGGACGGTACATTTGACATCAATGCTTCCGTATACGGATGGCGCGGTCGGTTGAACAGTGCTTCAGCAGGAGAGTATTCCACAATTCGACCGACGTACATCAGCACAATCCATTTGCTGAAATGTCTCACGAGGCCCAAATCATGGGATATGAAAAGATACGCCAATCCAATACGATCCTGGATTTCCAGGGCAAGGTTTACAATTTGCGCCTGCACGGAAACATCGAGTGCGGAAGTGGGTTCATCGGCTATGATCAATTTCGGGAACAAAGCCATGGCTCGTGCAATACTTATGCGCTGGCGCTGTCCTCCGGAAAACGCGTGGGGGTAGCGGCTCAGGTGTTGGATCTTCAGGCCTACCATTTCCGTCATCTCCCTGACTCGATCCTCCAGCGCCTTGCCTCGAGCAATCTTGTTGACCACCAGCGGTTCTGCGAGAATTTCCCTTATAGTCATACGTGGATTCAGTGAAGCGAAGGGATCTTGAAAGACCATCTGCACATGGGGCCTTAACTTGCGCATTTCCGAGTGTTCCACGGTTGCGATGTCCACCGGTGCATTTCCGTTTTCAGGTCGAAACAGGATTTGTCCTGACGTAGGCCGGTAAGCTCCCATGATCATGCGCCCCACAGTGCTCTTTCCACATCCCGACTCACCGACAAGCCCGACGGTTTCGCCGGGATAAATGGCAAAGCTGACTCCGTCCACGGCCTTCACGTGCGCGGCGACTTTCTTGAACACCCCCTTGTGGATAGGGAAATGCTTTTTCAAGTCGATCAGTTGAAGTAACGGTTCAGTATCAGGCACGCTTATTTCCTCTTTAAATCGCATTGGGAATACACATCTGCGGACAGGCAACGAAATGTCGATCATCTACCTTGGTCAATTCATAAGATCTGTCGCGACAGACAGTCGACCCTCCGCATTCCATGCATCGTCCAAAGAAAGGGCAGCCGGGAATGGAAATATAGGGATCCGGGAGAGTACCTTCAATGGTGGAAAGAAGAGTCCTCACCGGTGTATCTATTCCCGGAACCGACTTCAAGAGCGCCTTGGTATAGGGATGAAGAGGATTGCGAAACAGTACATCCACAGGTGCACGTTCCATTACTCGTCCGAAATAGACCACCAACACGTCATGGCTGATTTCGGAAATTACCCCGAGATTATGTGAAATGAAGAGAATGGCCATGCCGAACTCTTCCTGAAGCTGTTTCAGGAGATCCAGTATCTGGGCCTGTATCGTCACATCCAGAGCAGTGGTTGGTTCATCTGCAATGAGAATTCTCGGATTGCATATCAATGCCATGGCAATCATTGCCCGCTGACGCATACCGCCGGAGAGCTGATGAGGATACGAATCGATCCGATGCTCCGGCTGAGGAATTCCTACCTTGCGCAGCATTTCTATGGCTCGATTTCGCGCTTCTTGTGCCGATACATCCGCATGGATCGATAGTGCTTCGGTAATCTGACTACCGATAGTGTGAACAGGGCTGAAGGAATTCATGGGTTCCTGGAAAATCATACCCACTTCTTTGCCACGAATGCTACGAGCCTGTCTTCCGTGGGGATCGAGTTCCACCATGTTCACCCGAGTCGGGATATCCCCGTTCGGGATCTGTAAAATGATTTCTCCTTCAATGATCTTGCCCGGAGACGGCACGATGCGCAGGATGGATTGGCCGATGACGCTCTTTCCGCTGCCGGATTCGCCCACGATTCCAAGCGTTTTTCCCGGTTCCACCGAGAAGCTCACCCCGTCGACCGCTCTCACGGTACCTTCGTCCAGGAGAAAGTGGACACGCAAGTTTCGAACATCCAGAGCGGGATTCATAGGGTGCTACCTCGAATAGGGGTCCACGGCATCTCGCAATCCGTCTCCGACGAAATTGAACGAGAGCACCATGGCAATCACGAACAATACCGGAATGAGGAGCCAGGGATACAATGCAACGGTCGTTACGTTCTGTGCCTCTTTAAGGAGCACTCCAAGACTGGTAATCGGCGGTGTCAGGCCTATTCCAAGAAAGCTGAGTGCAGTCTCACCGAGAACCATTCCAGGAATAGCCAGCGTGACCGTCACAATGATGTGGCTGGTGAAGGATGGCAGCAAATGCCGGAAAATAATACGTGTGTGTCCGGCACCCGCAAACCGGGCTGCGAGTACGAATTCCTCTTCCCTGAGAGCGATGAGCTTTCCTCGAACCATTCTGGCCAGATCCGTCCAGCCGACTAACGACAGGATAAGAGTGATCACAAAATACCGCTGCAGTGAAGGCCAATGTGGAGGCATTGACGCGGACAGTCCCATCCACAGTGGAATACTCGGAAAACAGCGAATGATTTCTATTATCCGCTGAATGAGCCCATCCGCCCATCCACCGCGATATCCGGAAATACCGCCAAGAACCACGCCCAGCACAAGGCTCAGAAACACCCCTAACATACCTATGGAAAGGGATATTCTGCTCCCGTAAAAGCACCGCGACAACAGATCCTTTCCCATCCGGTCCGTGCCGAACAAGAACAATTTTGCAGGCTTATCAACTCCGAAAAGGTGAAGATCGGTCCGCCACAAACCCCAGAATTCGTACGGGTCTCCTCTTACCAGGAATCGAATCGGAAAAATTGTGTCGGTTTTGTCTTCATACCGTAACTGCTGCGTTTCCATATCGATTTCGAGGGAAACATCGTAAATGAAGGGCCTGTGAAGATTGCCTTGCTGATCGAATATCCGCACTCTTGTGGGAGGTGTGTAAATATACTCGTAAAATCGTTGGTCTTTGTCATAGGGCGAGAGAAACTCGCAAAAAATGGCGATAACATACAGGCCTATGACACACCACAACCCTATCATTGCCAGGGTATGCTTTTTGAAGCGCCACCAGACAAGCTGCCGCGTCGATGCATTGAGATATTTGTCTAATTGCTTCTGTTCGTCGTTCATGCGCCCTCTCGAGCCCCAAACCGAATACGCGGATCAACCCAGGCTAGCAGAATATCCGAAATCAACGTGCCTATGACCGTGAGAAAACTCAGGAGCATGATGAAACTTCCGGCCAGGTGCATATCCTGGCTCATGAGAGCACTCAGCAGGAGCGGTCCCGATGTGGGCAGATTCAGGACAACGGCGGTGATGGCAATACCTGACACGAGTTCCGGAAGCGTCCAGCCGATGGTGCTGACCAGAGGATTGATGGCAACCCTGACCGGATATTTCAATATGAGCTTTATCTCAGAAAGCCCCTTTGCGCGGGCAGTAGTGACATAGGGCTTCTTCAATTCGTCCAGGAGATTACCCCTGATGATACGAATGAATTTGGCAGTATGACCGGTACCCACGATCAGGACAGGGATCCACAGGTGTTTCAGCAAATCGATGAATTTGGCAAGGCTCCAGGGCGCTTCCGCGAATTGAGGAGAAAACAGTCCTCCAATGCTCATGCCGAAATATGCGTACGAAGCCCACAAGAGAATCAGCGCGAACAGAAAATTGGGTGTAGCCAGACCGAAAAATCCGAAGACCGTCAAGAAGTAATCCATCCACGAGTATTGCTTTACTGCGGAATAGATTCCAATGGGGACAGAAACCATCCAGGTGAAAATGAGCGTGCACGTACTTATGAGGATGGTTAATCCGATCCGCTCGCCGATTAAGTCCCGGACCGGTTTATTCCACTCGAACGAATGACCGAAGTCGCCATGCAAAAAGTTCCAGGCCCAGTGCAAATACTGCATGTAGACAGGTTCATCCAATCCGAAGCGTTCTCTCAGCGCATGGAGCTCAGCCTGATCGACTCCTTCTCCGCTTACACTGAGCTGAGCTATGTACGTGGTGAGGAAATCCCCCGGAGGCAGTTGAATAATAGCAAACGAAATAACGGAAATCGCTATCAGCGTAGGGATCATTATGAGAAGGCGACGGATAATGTAGGCCAGCATACGTATTTCTCAGTTAAACTCGTAGGGTACAGGGATTCATTTCTTTACGGATTCGTAAAAGAACTGTTCAGGATGAGCCGGTCCGGGATTAGGATACATCCAGCTCTGGAAATCTTTCTTGGGAACATTGAGCATGTTCTTCGCCACAACATAAAAATCCGGAGGGTCGTGAACAAGACCGATCACCCACAGATTTTTCTCGTTTACAGCAAGAATGCTCTTAAACAGCTCTTTTTTCTTTTCTTCCGAGACTGTACGAAGAATCTGCTTGTACGTTTCCATCATATTCTTGATTTCAGCGGGCGGCTCTTCGCCTTTCTGTCCGCCGCTCTGGAACCACGCACCATAAAGAGGTGCATTCAGACTTTCCGTGCTATAGGGAAAATACCACCGGGGATCCAGCAGACACTCAATGCCTCCGTCTCCGGTCCAGAGAGCTATATCGTGCGAAGCGTTTCGAGTCCTCTGAATAAAGAGCTCTCTGGCTTCGGCCTTCACTTCCGTGTCTATACCAATAGCTTTGAAATTTGAAGCCACAATCTCCGCCTGATCCACCCAGCTCTGGACAGACACTACGACATCCAGGGTGAGTCGCATGGGTTCACCGTCAGGTCTGATCCGTTTCCCGTCAGGCCCAAGCTTTATGCCGATTTCATCCAGGAGAGCCCCGGCTTTTACAGGATCATATTCGATGTAGGCGCTTTCCAGTGACGGACTATAGAATTCGGATTCCTTCAAAGGCGCGGGCTGACGTGGAGTCCCCTTGCCCCGGTACACGATTTTATTGATTTCTTTCCTGTTAATCGCGTGTGATAAGGCCATGCGGAATTTGGGATTCGAGAGGATCGCTTTCATAGCCGGATCGGTATGATTAATGTTGGGGGCCAGGAGCAAACCTACCGAAGCTGTAGAAATCTTGGGTACGAGCTTGTATTTTCCTTCAGCCAAATTTGCGAGGAGAAGCACACTCGACTGCATTCCTCCAAGATGGCGAGCCTCCATATCGATTTCGCCGGCAATCGCTTTCAGGAGAATCGTCTGAGCCTCAGCCTGCAGGTCGTGAACGATGGAATCGATATAGGGCAGTTGTTTGCCCTCCGTATCAACTTTCCAGTAATACGGATTCCGCTCCATGACAAAACGTTTTGCAGGAGCCGGGACCTTGGTGATCCATGCACACAGGGATGGCATTTCCTTGTTCGTGAACATACCATGCCGCATGTCCGTAATTTCCTGAAAAACCTTTACCCAACTTGTACTATTTCGCTCTCGTATGATCGCTTCCAGCTCAGCAGGGTCAGCATATTTCTTATGGAATTTCTTCAGATAATGTTTGGGCTTGGTAACCAGCGCCATACCGTCCGGACAGGCGAGTCTTTCGAGAAATATACTGTAAGGTTCAGGAAATACAAACTTGATCGTGTAATCGTCTATTTTGGTAACGGTCGGAGGAACACCTGTAGGAGCCAACCACTGGGGTATGGACGGAGACAGCTCCTTTTCCGTGAGGATGTCTTCAAAATAGAAGAGTATGTCGTCAGCCGTGAAGGGTGCCCCGTCGGACCATCGCACTCCCTTTACCAGGTGGAAGACATATTCCCTTCCGTCCTCTGAAACCTCCCACTTGGTGGCAAGATTCGGGACGATCTTGTATTCCGGGCTCCATCGTACCAGAGGCTCGTAAATAATTCTTCTCGTGCCCACAAGGTCGGACAAACCCGTGTAAGCACGTCTCCACACTCCGCCGTAAATCCCTGGTTTATCCACCGGGGTAATGACAACCGGTGTTTCCGGCACCCGCTTATCCACCGGGGGAAGCTCGCCTGCTTCAACTCTCTTGGTTAAAGAAGGAGCCTCCTTCCATGCATGGGAAAGAGAACCGCACAATGTAATGCCTAATATTACAGAGAAAACGATAACAAAGCGGGAGAGAGCATGATACATGGGACCTCCTCAGGGTGACGCGAATCTTGATGATCGATACCGCCTCGATTTTGCTGAGTCAAAAGAAACAGTAAGCCGGCAAACCGGTTCGAAAGAAGGAGGGAATATTCCCGGAAGATAGTCTTCCGGGAATGTTAAATCATCCGCTTAAAAGAGATTACCATGTATTGTTACGGCAGACAACATCACGACAATCTATTCACATAGCTTGACAAGGCGCTCCCATTTTTCCGTGACTCGTTCCTGGATATACTTCGTCATTGTCTCATCCAAGTGACGGTACCGCCCTTGTCCCTTGAAGTAATCGCTTACCGGGATAAGCTCTTTCGGTTTTCGGCTGAGCTTCCAGATTCCGTTTTCCACTTCATACAGGGGAAACACTCCGGAATCCACCGCTAATTTGCCATACTCGATAGCCTTCTGAGGGGGAATCCTCCAGCCGGTAGGGCAAACCGACAGTACATGCAAGTACGCGGGACCGTTCGCCGCTTGTGCTTTTTGCACCTTGTTCATGAGGTCCTGATAAAATGTGGGACATGCTGTTGCCGTATACGGAATACCGTGAGCTGCGGCTATGGCGGTCATGTCCTTTTTCCACGTGGTCTGACCCGAAGGAGTCACCCTTCCTGAAGGCGAAGTGGTGGTGGTAGCACCGAAAGGAGTGGAGGACGACCTTTGCACACCGGTATTCATATACGCTTCGTTGTCCACGCAAACGTAAATGACTTTGTGACCTCGCTCCATCATCCCGGAAAGCGCCTGAAATCCGATATCGGTGGTTCCACCGTCACCGGCCATAGCTACAATCGTAATCTCCTTATCAGGAATACGACCTTTCCGGCGAAGCGCTTTTAGTCCCGATTCTACACCGGAAGCCACCGCTGCGGCATTCTCGAATGCAATGTGAATCCAGGGAATATTCCAGGACGTGAGCGGATAAGGGGATGAGATGATTTCCATGCACCCGGTCGCCATGGCGAGAATCATGTCCGGTCCGATGGCTTTCAGCACATGGCGGACTGCCAGAACCTCGGCGCATCCCTGGCATGCCCTGTGTCCGGCATTTATGTATTCTTCCGAAGGGAAGTTTTTCAGCGGCTTCAAGAGTCTTACTTTACTTGTTTCAGCCATTGGAGTCTCCGTAATTAGTGTTCGGTGTCACAGGCAATAGACGGAAAGAACCCGAAAATCGGCTCTATCCGGATCTATCCCCGAACTCCGTAGAAGTGATAATCATCATTTTTTTCGACGATCGCCTGTTCCACCATGTTTATGACATCCTGGGGAGTAACGTCACGTCCGCCCAGGCCGGCAATCATGCAGTGAATCTTGGGTCTTTGGGCCTCGTGATACATCAGCGCACGCATCTCGGATGTCACCGGCGCGTTAGCTGCCCCGGGCGCCAGCGATCGGTCGAGAACCACCACTTCTTTGGCTTTACCGAGTATCGACTTCAACTCTTCCTTGGGAAGAGGCCGCCATAAGCGGAGCTTCACCAGCCCCACACTCTTGCCCTGCTCTCTCATTTGATCTACTGCGATGGAAGCGGTCTCGCAGATAGACCCCATGCCAAACAGGAGGATTTCTGCATCATCGGCCTTGTAGGTCTCAACCGGAGAGTACTTGCGGCCCGTCATTTTGGCCATTTCATCCCAACCCTGGAGCAACACCTCATGCGATTTCAGCAGCACATGATCGTGAGCATACTTCTGCTCCGCATAAATCTCGGGCATACCGAATGCTCCCATGGAGACCACTTTGTTCGGATGCAGCGTGTTCAGAGGTTTGAATGGCGGTAGATATTCCTTGACCATGTCTTTGGTCCAAAACTCGATGGGCTCGATCACGTGGGTGAGGTTGAAGCCATCCACATTGATCATTACGGGAAGAGACACCCTCGGGTCTTCCGCTACCCTGAACGCGTGGAAAATGGCGTCGTAGACTTCCTGGCCGTTCTCGCAGAATACATGAATCCATCCTGCATCTCGCACCATCATGGTGTCCGAATGATCGTTCCAGATGGAAAGAGGAGCGCTCAAAGCACGGTTGGACAGAAACATCACTATGGGGAAGCGCATGGTTGAGGCGATGTACACGATTTCGGACATCAAAGCCAAACCCTGGGCTGCTGTTGCGGTGAACGTTCGTGCTCCCGCGGCTGAGGACCCACAGCATACGCTCATTGCCGAGTGCTCCGATTCCACAGGAACGAACTCTGCATCCAGATGACCGTCCGCAACGAGCTCGGAGAGATGCTCCACAACGTGGGTCTGCGGGGTAATAGGATAGGCGGCCACTACGTCCACATCACAGAGGCCTACGGCTTCAGCGGCTGCTATAGATACTTCGATGCCTACCTTTTTTCCCATTATTCGCCCTCCTGCACCATTTCTATGGCCCCGACGGGACACTCATAGGCACAAATACCGCAGCCTTTGCAGTAATCATAATCCCAGACCATGCAGTTGCTTTCAAAATCCGGTTTAATTGAGGCATCCGGGCACATGATAAAGCAACGTTGACATCTGATACACTTATCCGGATTATATACGGGTTTTTCCGAACGCCATGTTCCCGTGTGATAGCATGAAGCGCAGCCCGGTTCAGAAATAACTCCTCCCGGTTCCACTTCTTGCCAGGTCATTTCATCCATTGGTTTAGTCACGGTTTCCTCCGTTTTGTAAAAAGATCGGGTCTTATCTTTCAGGCGACCACCAGGGTTTCGTCGAAAGCTCTCTCCATAGCCTGGATATTGCGGTCAGCAATTTTTCCGAACCGTTTCCTGAAAGGTGCTTTCAAGGATTCAACATCCATTATTCCGGTGCCTTTTACCAAAGCCCCGACCATCGTTGTGTTCGTGATTGGCAATCCAAGTACTTCTCGGGCAATGCGTCCGGCATCTACCACAGCGATTCTTTTTTGATAGCCGAGATGTTTCTTCAGAGTTTCCGGATCGTGAGGGGAATTTACGATCAGAATGCCATTATCCCGAAGTCCGACTATGGGATTGGCGATATCCAGAAGTGACGGGTCCAGAACCACTACCACATCCGGCTCATAAATTTTGGATCTCAATCGAATGGGTTGTTCGTCCACCCGAGCGAATGCAATCACAGGCGCTCCTCGCCGTTCCGGTCCGAAACTGGGGAAGGCGGTGGCATACCTGCCCGTTTCTATAGCGGCCTGGGCAACCAGTTCTGCACACGTAACCGCGCCTTGGCCGCCTCTGCCGTGAAATCTCATTTCAATCATAGCTGCTCCTTTTAACCAAAGAATTCCTAGAAATCATTGTCTTCATCGAAATCGTCAGGAAAGGGATATCTGAGTTGCTCGTTTACCATTTCCATACACATCATGAGGTGATATTTGGCTTCTGCAAGGGAGAGGATCTCCGACGGCAGGAGTTCTTTTTTCCGCAGATACATATCGATACGCTCATTCAAGAGAGCAATATGCCGAACATCCACCGCGTACAGGTCATCTGCTTTCACATCGTCCTCACTGGATTTATTAAGGGATTTTACTAGTTTCATGTCCCATTCATCCAGTCTTTTCCAACGAGCAATCGTTGCAGGGTGTATCCCGAGTTTCCTTGCGATTTCCTTATTTGTAATGCGGCCGCGATCTTCAAGAAAAGCCCGTTCAGCGGCCTTTCGGGCATCGTTTTTTCTCATAGGGGTAGTCTCCTGCTCCGCATGAAGTGCGGGCACCTGGAAGCTGAACTTAATAGTACTATCAGATTATCTTTCGAAATTCAAGGAGCATTGACGTCAAGAGAGATCGTTTTTATATTGCTTACGAAATCCTTCTTTCACAATGCCTGTTGCGTGAAAATATGCCCATTACCGAAGACTGCCTCAAAAATCTACCTTCCAGCCCGGGCGTTTATCTCATGATGGACCACAAGGGGAAGGTCCTGTACGTCGGAAAGGCTGCAAACCTCAAGAACCGTGTAAAAAGTTATTTCAATGGCACTGACGAGCGGCCTTCAATCCAATTTCTCATGGCTCGCGTGGATGAGATTCGCACCATTCTGACGGAAACGGAAAAAGAAGCTCTGATCCTGGAGAACAATCTTATCAAGGAACATCGGCCCAAATACAATGTGGACCTGCGGGACGATAAATCTTTTTTTTCCTTAAGGCTCAATATTGCTCACCAATTTCCCCGGCTGACCCTGATCCGAACTCAAAAGGTGAAACCCGACGGAGCACGGTATTTCGGGCCCTATTCTTCCGCGCGTGATGCCCGCGTAACCTGGCGATTCATTCAGAGACTCTTTCCGTTGCGCCAGTGTACGGAACGTCAGATTGCCACGTGTTCGCGGCCGTGTTTGAATTGCCAGATGGGCCGTTGCCTCTGTCCCTGTTCCGGAAAAGTAGACCCCCAGGAATATCGGGGCATGGTGGACCAGGTAATCCTGCTGCTGCAGGGCCGGAGCGAAGATCTCCTTCGGAAGCTCAGGACGCAAATGGAGACCGCTGCGCGCGAGCTTCGGTTTGAGGAAGCTGCCCGTGTTCGCGATCGGCTCGCTTCCGTCGAACGCACTCTGGAGGCACAAAATGTCTCGTTTTTCCATCTGAAGGATCAAGATGTTTTTGCGCTTCTGGAGCACGAAGATTCTCTATTTGTAGTGGAGGTGCTTTCTTTCCGGAAAGGCAATCTGCTTTCCGAGGAATCTTTCATAATACGCAATCCTGCGTTGGAAGCAGAGCAGGTTCTCAGCTCCGCAGTGAAGCAGTACTACGCGGCCGGTACATTCGTGCCCAAAGAAATTCTCGTTTCCCGCCCTATCGATCAGCCGGAACCCATCGAGGCATGGCTATCAGAATTGAGGGGCAGCAAAGTCGCTCTGAAAATGCCACAGCGAGGACAAGGTACCAGGCTCATCATGTTGGCCATCAAGAATGCTCATGCTGCTTTATTGAGAGAGAAGCACAAAATCACGGCAGAAGCCTCTCTCGAATCAATTGCTTCAAGACTGCACCTCTCGGGACCTCCGAGATTGATTGAAGCGTATGATATATCGAATATTTCCGGTTCATTGCCCGTGGGGGTAAAGATAGCTTTTCGGGACGGCCAGCCAGACAAATCCGGATACAGAAAATATAAAATGCGAGGCTTTGAAGATCAGGACGATCCCGGAATGATTTATCAGACCATTTCACGCCGGGTGAAGCACAGGGAAGAAGAGTCTCTTCCGGATCTGTTCCTGATTGACGGCGGAAAATCCCAACTCAATGCTGCTGAAATCGCGCTAAAGGAAAATCTCGGATCCGTGTATCCTGCTCTGGCGGCAATAGCCAAAGGTCGAGCAGAAGGTGAGGAGGATAGAATCTATACTCCGAATAGAAAAAATCCGGTGCAGTTTCCCAGAGGCGATTCAGGGTTGATGCTCCTCATGAGGGCTCGTGACGAAGCTCACAGGTTTGCGCATGCGTTCCATACAAAAAGCAGGAAAGCCGACGTGATCCGTTCGGAACTGGATGCGGTGCCCGGAATAGGCCCGAAGAAGCGCACCGCTCTTCTGAAAGCTTTTGCGAGTGTAAACGATCTCCTTGCCGCATCTGATGAGCAAATCACTGCCGTTCCTGGAATCAACTCGACTGATCTAATCCGCATCAGGGAATTCTTCCAAAGCAGAAAAATCGGCTTGACCGTATGAGACTGCGGGATCCGGTTTCCTCCAAAAAAGTTGTTCTCGGGACAGAACCCCCCAGAGCAGAACGTCTCCAACAAAAACATTTGCAAGATCAAGACTTTGGACATCTCCGATAAGTTAGAACGATTGCCAAATGAGGTTTCGATTGAAGATCAGGGATATTGGTGGGTGCCGTGCCTCCGTGCCGGCACATATTCACTATAATCAATAATATCAATAGAATGGACCGGCAGGGAGAAAGTGTCTCGAAATTCTCGAATACACCAACCTCGTGCCACGACACTCCATCCGAGTAGGGGCAGAGCTATGCGTCTGCCCTCATTTGGGCGGACTCGCAGGTCCGCCCCTACAGTCAGGCCGGGAAGATCTTGAGAAATTACGTGCCACGGTCTGGGATAAATTTCGATGTTTTGAGACAGTCTCGGGACGCCGGTCCCCACTGGTATTTTGTAGTGAAGCATGGGATAAACATCAGAATTCTTAGCAATCGCTATAAGATCAAGAAGCGTGAGATTACCCATTCACGGACATGCTTCTCACTCAAATGCTTGCAGAAGCATTGCTTTTTTGTTTACATTGCCCTCTCCTGATGGTACACATCGCAGCGTCTCGGAGAAGCATTCACTCCGGGAAACAGGCTGCCGAAAAAAGGAGCGATAAGGGGTGCAGAATTTTTTCAGAGAAGAGGTTCGAGAAAATTCCCGAACCGCAAAGAATCTATTCATCTCTTTTTGCGTACTCGTACTTCCTTATTTGTGGGCCGGACTATCATATTCCGCAACGCTGCCTGGCGAAACAAGCCCGGGTTTTCTCTATATGATTACGCATTTACATCCGGCAACCTACCTTATCCTCTTCTTAATTTTTGCATTATCCGTAGCCAATCTGATTTTTCAGCGCTACATAACTCTATCGTCCCGCCCGCTGCTCATTGTCAGCAAATTGTTCATGCATCTGGGACAGCGAAAAAAGATGAAACGGCACCCCATGGCAGACCCCGGCCGTCCGGAAATCTATGATCGACCGGCGCAGGATTCCATATTGGCTGTTCGTAAAGTGGGAAAAGAAGCACGGGAAAATACCGACACGACGATTCGCACACCTCTCGAGGGAGTAAACCATCCTCTGCCGAAGTTCGATTCGAGCCCTGGTACGCCTCGCATAGTCCAGAAACAATCTGAAAAGACCCCGAAATCAGCATCTCAGGAATTCAAGTTTGCCTCAGCGGTCGATGTTCCCTCTCTGGAAGAGCAGGAACGCCGAGAACGAGAGCAGCTCGTTGTTTCAGGAACAGTCAAAGGTCCTGACGGGAAGGGAATAGAATCCGTAATCGTATATCTCTCCGATCCGGACGGAAATCGTGCGGGACAATCCTGCAGGACTATGCCGAATACCGGAGAATTCAGAGTATTAATAAACGATCCGGGAACATATGTTCTGAATGGTTATAAACGCGGCTTTATCATGGAGAATACTGACCCGCTCGTTCTGCCTATTGAATCCGGAAAAATTGAAGGGTTCACCATGCGCATGATTCCGGAAGGTTGTGTTGTTCAGGGCAGAGTGAGCGTCACAAACGGGACAAGTATCGACTCCAATCTTGAAGTTAATTGCGTTTGCGCAGACGGCCGGTTTTCAAGATCGGGAAGAATCGATGCGACCTCGGGAGAATTCAGAATACCGGGAATTTTAGTGAATTCCAAATGCTTGTTGGAGATCAGGGACAGTAACGGAGCGGTACTGACAAGATCCGAGCCGTTTGAAACAGTCCAAAAGAAGGAAATTTTCAAGGAAGTCGTTCTCCGGGATTCCGGAGGCATTACAGATCCGGATGCAGACCCGCACTGGAACAACAGCATGTCGAGTCAACCACCCACTTCATGATTCTTCACGAAGAGAATGAGTTTCAGGAAACCTTCTCAGCAATTGAGACAAGGCGTATCCAATTCTCCTGATCCCTTCCCGGAATCGTGCCGAGAAATCCGTTCACCTAAACCGCCTCTTTTTTCCCATGACGCACAATTTGACCGGTAACCATGTAGATCACTTCTTCAGCGATATTGGTCGCCAGATCCGCAATTCTTTCAAGATGACGCGAAACAAGGAACAGATGAATCAAATTTGAAGTGAGTTCCATGTCTTTCCTGATTTGTTCCTCGAAGCTCCTATGGAGCCTGTGTTTCATGTAATCCACTTCATCATCTTCCTGGAGCACCTGGTAAGCAGCTTCGATATTCATATTAACAAAAGAATCGAGACTCTTTTTTAACATGTTGAAAGCCTTTTCAGCCATGGAGAAATATTCCGAGGGAATCCGCATACGGGGTTGCCCACTCAGATGAATGGAGGTCTCCGCTATGTTTACTGCAAGATCTCCCGCTCTTTCCAGGTCCTTATTGATTTTCAGCACAGCGACAATGTGTCGCAAATCTATTGCTACAGGCTGATGAAGTGCAAGAATCTCCAAGCACTCTTCTTCGAGATCGACTTCTCTTCGATCGATTTCAAGATCCCCGTCTATCACGCGAGCTGCCAAACCTGCGTCTTTTTTTTCCAGTGATTTGACGGAAAGCTGGACACTCTCTTCGATCATCGCCCCGAGAGACAAAAGCTGATTATTGAGTTTTTCAATCTTGCGGCGAAGCCGCAAACGTGTTGTTGTTGCTGTCATGTAATCTCCTGCAAGAAACACGCGAGGCACACGGAGAGATTCCGATCACGTTTAACTTCCCCTAAGCAAAATTCAGGCCGAATGGCATCTCACTTGGTGGTGTAGTCTTTGTCTCCAAAAGCTACTGATTCGTGTATGCGATGGAGATGCCTGACCTGAAAAAGAATATTACAAACTGTAAAAAAAAAAGACTTACTTTGCGCCTTTGGTTTTAAGGTAATCTACGACATTGGTGTGGCCTCTGGCAGAAGCGAGCATAAGTGCACTATTGCCTTCACTGTCTTTCGCGTTCACGTCAGCCCCTTTGGACACTAACAGCTCGATCACTTCCTTATGTCCCTCGAAAGCGGCTACTATGAGGGGCGTTGCTCCATTTCGCTGTTCTTTGGCGTTCACGTTAGCACCCTTATCCAGGAGTAATTTCACCACGTCCGGGCGACCTTCGAAGGCTGCTCCGAAAAGAGCCGTGACACCGTCCTTGTTTGTTGCATTGACGTCCGCATTTTTTTGAATCAGCAGAATGACAAGGTCGGTATGACCCGCGAATGAAGCACCAATGAGTGCAGTATCACCGTCTTCGTTTTTTGCATTTACATCCGCTCCCTTGTCCAGAAGAACTTTTACGACGTCAATCCCGCCTTCGACAGCTCCCACCATAAGGGGCGTGAAGCCATCCATATCCTTGGCATTTACATTGGCGCCTTTCGAGATCAACTCCTGGACTTTTTTCGCATCACCCACCCTCACGGCATCGAGAAGACTTTCTTCCAACGGGCCTGCCATGGAAAATTGGGCGAAAGCAATCAACAGAGCCACGGCGATGGCTACGACCGCTTTCAACGAAATCCTCATGAGAGCCTCCTGGATCAGGCATCCAGCGCACATCCGGCGCCAGACCGAACGTTTTCGAAAATTCAAAAATGGGAACCCGAAGGTACAGTGTAGCGCCCATTCTGACCACAAAAACAAAATCGTGGAAGTATACTAGAAAGGGATCTAACTCCCGTCAAGTACAAATATTTGAACAAACAAATATTTTCCAGAGACGGGGCATGTGCCGGCACGTTCGGAAGCATCGTCTCCCCAACCTGTACGGCTCAGGCTCCTTTCTCATTTGTCTTTTATCGCAGCCTCCATCCGATTCACCAGCATTGTGTAAGCAACACCCATTTCGCGTGCCCGCTTCTTCAAGCGTGTACTCTGGATTCTGTACGTCACCACATACCCGACGAATCCTGTAACCATGGCAACGAGTACGGCGGCAAGCGCCCATCTCACCAGGATATCGCAGCTCAGTAACAAAAAAGCATGCACAGAGTTCCAGAAATAGCCAGCGTGCAAGATCGGCTGCATGAGCATCCGAAAATCCTGGAGACCCATAGCTGGGTTTCGGCCAAGAATTAAGGACCCCAAATAGTAATAACCGTAATACATTGGCAAGAGTGAAAGGGGATTATTCACCCACGTAAGAGCAAAAGCCAGAACCGCATTGAATCGGAAACAAAAACGCAATACTGCCAGAATTATCATTTGTGCGCCAATGGGTACGCCAAAACCAATGATTAGCCCCAGAGCAGCCCCTCGAGCATCAAACCACGGCGGATTCTCAGAGCGTACAAGTGACTCCGCAAAACCGAACAAACCCTTACGTCGGGTTTCCGGTATCTGCGAGGACAAATCTTCAGGTGAATGGTTCCGATCGTTTGACACGAACTCGACCAACCTCAGTTTTCTTTGGGGAAGTGTTACCATGGGAGAGCATTATCCAGAATTCTTCATCAGGTTCAAGTTCTCCGAAAAAAACGAAAAGGCTGGTCAACTCCTTTCAAATCATATATAGGCTATGCTGACAATCATGACCTGCAAAGGTTTGTCTCCGGCAAACTCGTGAACCGGATTCGAAATAAGAATGGAAAGGGGAACCATCCCATGAAGCCCGTATTCATCGAAGCAACGACAATTCCGGATGCATGGTTCCAGTGCCTCTACACTCTTATTCAGGAATCTCAAAAGCCCGATGGAGCAGCCAGACGATATACGGTGGACACGGGTTCCAATCCAGGGGCAGATCGCATTGAATTCGATCTGGTGACGGTTCACATAAAGCAGCCCGGTGTGCGGCCTCTCTTGCCGCAGATCCCCGAGCACCTGAATCTGCCCGCTATTGCAGATGAAAAGTATCTCGCCGAGTACATGCCGTACCTGCTTTCTTCGCAGAAAGCGCCGGGAGAGCATTACACCTATGGAGAACGGCTTCAGGTGGCATGGCAGTTCGTAATAGATTATTACAAGAAGCACGGCGGTCGGACAAATCGTATGTGTATGGAAATAGGCCGACCGGAAGATATATTCTTCTATAAGGACGAGGATGGTTCGTCTCCATGTCTGAGGTTGGTCGATACCCGTATTATGGACGGTAAGTTACATTGGGTAGTGTATTTCAGATCGTGGAATCTGTGGTCGGGGTTTCCGGTAAATCTCGCAGGACTTCAACAGGCCAAGGAAATTATGGCCATGGAAATCGGGGCCGAAGATGGTGAAATTATAGCTATTTCCAAGGGATTGAACATCAGAGACTATAATGTGGAAGTTGCGCTTATGAGGCTTCAAAAGGACACGGGATTACAACTGGGCGCCCGGAGTGACACAAATTTGCAGAAAGATAAGTAAAAGGTAGATTGTTTGTACGTGAACTGATATAAGAACTTGAATGATGTGAATTTTGAGTGCTTACCCATTTTCGCGGAGGGGGGATCTCTCAATGGCTCATACGGAGATCATTTACTGGGCTCTCTTTGTGTTCAGTTTAATTATTGTACTCGGTCTATTGGTCTGGGATCCTATTCTGATCAGATACAGGGATTGGAAACTGAAGCGGGCTTTCAGGCTCAGAAGCGCTGCGAGCAAAGGTATCCTCAAACGAAGTTTTTTCTTTTTCCTGTAAGCTGCCCCTGAATTGTCTGGAATCGAACACAAGAACCGGCAGTAAGAATAAGTTTTCGCGGACTGCGTTCCCTCATACGTTATGAGGCGAATTTCGCAAGAAACCTCTCGCACTACCGGCCTTTTTTCTGATTTGACAGGGCGAACTGTTGAAGCATGTACAATTTGTTCTTTCGAGACTGAATCTCTTCCTGTCTCAGGGCATCAGATTGAAAAAGAAGCCCGTTTCCGGAAGGAGGAGCCACTCATGGCACAATTCATTATCGAAATAGCGCTGTTTATCATGTTGGCGACTGTTGTGATCCTGTCTGTAATTCCTCGCAAAGCCCGTGTCAGGCAGTCGACGAATCGGAATCAGTCTTCCCAATTGAGGAAAGATGTCCAGCCTGATTTCTGCTATCGCGATTGCGTGCGCGTTCAAGGTCCGCAAAAAGAACATTTCTGCGACGTCGCCTGCGGATTATCGGAGAATCGCCGGTAAGAACAGGCTAACCGGTTTCAAGCTTGACCGACATGCTCGCTGTCAGGTACCCTCACAAACCGTGACGGAATGCACATTGTTCTGCTGAAGTTTGGGTTATCCATGCATTGGACAGCCCCCTGTTGCTGTTTTGTGAAAGGTCGGGCTTCATGAAGAAACAGACGCAATGCGTGCACAGCGGTGGATTTCGCGATAGCTTGATGCGCGGAGTAAATACTCCCATATTTACGTCTTCGGCTTATGAGTATCTCGATAGAGATGACTGTCCTTACCCGCGATATTTCAACACACCGAATCTGGACGCTGTCGTAAAAAAGATGTGTGTGCTGGAAGGAGCTGAGGACGGGGTTCTTTTCAGTTCGGGTATGGCGGCGATGAGCACAGCCATTCTCGCGTTTGCAGGAGCCGGAGATCATGTTGTCATGATGGACGAATTATATGGCGGCACTCACGCATTCGCGACGGACCAATTTCTCCGGTTGGGAATCAACTATACTTTCGCTGCCACTGATGCGGAATCGATTTGCAGTTCGATAACTGAGGACACCAAGGTCATTGTTGTCGAGTCGCCCACCAATCCGCTGCTGGGCATTATCGACATCCGGAAAGTGGCGCGGTTCGCCAAAGACCGGGCTGTCACCACGGTGATGGATAATACGTTTGCTACACCGGTAACCCAAAATCCGCTCGAGCTGGGTATCGATATCGTTGTTCACAGCGGTACAAAATATCTAGGCGGCCACAGCGATTTGTGCTGCGGCATCGCTGTGACAAGCGCAGAACGAGCATCTCGGATCCGGTCATTGGCCAGAAACCTGGGTGGAAGCCTCGATGCATTCGCGAGCTATTTGCTGGAGAGAAGCTTGAAGACCCTGGCCCTGAGGGTGGAAAGACAATCCGAGAATGCGGGTATCATTGCAGAGGCTCTGCAGAATCACGGATCGGTCGCAAGCGTCTATTATCCCGGTCTATCGAATTTTCCCGGACATGCCCTGGCCAAGACCCAGGGCGAGCAGGGCTTGAATGAGCAAGTCGAAGGCGGGCATCAGGTCAGACTAACCGACCCGCCGTCGCTGATGACACAGCTTCACACTTCGGTCTGCTCGCAAGTTCAAGCGCGTCATCCAGTTCGACGCCGCGATACCGCACTGTGCTCTCAATCTTGGTATGGCCGAGCGGCAACTGAACAGCCCGTAGGTTGCGTGTTCGCCGGTAGATCAACGCGGCCTTCGTACGTCGCATGGAGTGGGTTCCATGACAGGCATCGTCCAGACCGATTTCACCAATCCATTGATGGACGTGGACTGTTGTTGGTCGATGCACGGCCGTCTCCTCGACAGGACGTCCATGGTGAACCAAAGGCACGCGTGCCGCACACTTCGGACTGGCGGAGAGGGACCGCTACCGACCCATTTCGGCCGTTCGGCTTGCCCCTGGCGCCGGACCAAATACAGCATCCAGCTCAGCCGCCCAGCTCTGACATCGTGCCGGTCTCGGGCTTGCTTC
>JBGSLQ010000017.1:0-44277 GCA_041740635.1 Desulfomonilaceae bacterium
GTGGAAACAACCCAAGGGCCATCTGAAAAAGGTCGGTATCTTGCATCGGGAGTCCCTCCTGGACGATACCCGATACCAAAAACCGAACCCATGCGCAACACACTACAAATTGACGTTACCCACACGTAACAGCGAAGAGCCCGAAATCCCTTCTCTCAGGATTCGTTAATTCATATTTGTTCGATTACACAACTTTTCAGATAGCGTGCATATGAACATTCTATTCGTCTGTCCTGTTTTTCCGCCGGAAATCGTACCTTCCTCAGTGATGCTGGGTCAACTGACCCGACATCTGAGCCTCACAGGGCATAAAGTGACGATGATCACCTGTTTTCCCAGTCTTCCTGGAGGGAAAATTTTCAAAGGTTACAAAAGACGGTTCTGGAAGATAACTGATACCAAAACATTGAGGCTTATCAGGTGCTTTTCTTTTACTATCGGCGCAGAAAGAAAGAGAGTATGGCGGGCACTCTCCCATATTTCGTTTGGTATTATTGCCGCACTTCGGCTGTTGTTTGAAAAAAAACCTGATGTCATTGTAGCGGATATGGTTCCGGTTGTAAGTAGCCCTCTCATTGTATTTCTTGCGAAACTCCTCGGGATTCCCGTAGTGAACTACATCCAGGATCTCTTCCCTGAGGCGGTAGCATCTGCTGGCATGATTCATCGGCAAGGTACTGCCGTGCGAATCGCTCTCACGATCGATACGCTCACTTGTAGTGCTGCTGATGCGAACATTGTCATTTCCGAATCCTTCAGAAGAGCGTTATCAAATTCGAGGGGGGTCCCGGATAATAAGATTTTCGTAGTCCATAATTGGATAGATGGATCCGAGATCAGGCCGACTAGCCGTATGAACCAGTGGCGTGCCCAAGCGGAAATTCCACAAGACAAATTCGTCGCCATGTTTGCGGGAACTCTGGGAATTGTCAGCGGAGCCGAGGTTTTGGTGGAAGTGGCTCAGGAGCTGAAAACGTCCGGAATACATGACATATTAATACTTTGTGTCGGAGAAGGCGTGCTTAAAGAAACCATGATCCGGCGTTCAGAATCGCTAGGATTGGACAATATTTTGTTTCTCCCTTTCCAACCCGCTTCAATGCTCTCCGATATGCAATCAACCGCGGACGTCTTTCTCCTGACTATGGACAAGTCTCACGTAAACTCATCCGTTCCCAGCAAGCTGGTAACGTATCTTGCCATGAGAAGGCCGATAATCTGTGCAACCGATAAAGATTCGGCAGTAGCGGAAACGGTTGCACGGGCGAACTGCGGACATGTGGTCCCGCCCGGAGATGCCAGAGCCATAGCTGCGCAGATCGTGCACCTGAAAAAGAACAACCACGAGCGTGTCTTTTTCGGAGCCTGCGGCCGCTCCTATTTCCAGGAATATTACGACATGCCTGCAGCCATGAAGAGATTCGACCTACTGTTATCGCAGTTTTCAACTATTCATCAAATGCCGGAAAACCACGATTCCACGGCTGAAAGTTTGTCGGATGCTGACAAAGAGGAACGGAAAACCTCTGTACCAATCAAGTCGTATTTTCCGTAATAAAAAAACGATAACGCAATCCGATGAAAATTCTTTATTTGGCATCTTATTACAAGCCCGCCTGGAAACTTGGCGGACCGGTTTTCGCTGCAAGCGGTTTGTGCGAATCCCTGGTTCGACTCGGCCATGAAGTCGAAGTCTTCACGACGGATGTCGGGGGAAAGAAAGAGCGGCTGAAAGTCTCACTTGGAGTGCCATGTGATATCGATTCCGTGAAGGTGACCTATTTGCATGGCCGAGGATACTGGCGATTCTTTTTTGCTCCAGCTCTCATTTCGCTGCTGAAACAAAGGCTCCCTGAATTCGATCTGGTCCACGTGTCAGGATCGTTCACGTTCTTTCACATGGCCTGGGCTCTTTGTCTTCGGGACACCCAAATTCCCTTTGTTGTGTCTCCTCATGGAGCATTCATGTCAAATGCAATGCAAAGACATTCCCTTAAAAGTCTCAAAAAAGAAGTGTATCGAGTTCTCGTGGAATCACGGGTCATGCAAAGAGCTTCAGGCGTTCATTGCGTGACAGAAATGGAAGAAAAGGCCGTACTCCGATATTTCCCGGGAGTCAAAACGTTTGTGGTTCCCAATCAAGTCATTATAGGCGCATTTGCCGATCGGCCTAAACGGAATCAACTCAGAGAGGAATTGAACATCAGCAAATCAGCTTTCGTTTTTCTTTACCTGGGCAGACTACATCCTCATAAAGGAATCGACCTCAGCATAAAAGCATTCGCCGAACTCGCAAAAAAACATATGGACGCTCGGCTCATAATTGCCGGGGGCACAGAGGCGGGAACGGATAGCGAATGGAGAAATCTGGCCGATTCGAGCGGGGTGTCGGATCGCGTCCACTTTTTGGGGCAAGTTGCAGAACAGCGAAAACTACAGTGTTTCACTGCTGCCAATGCTTTCCTGCTGAATTCATACTCGGAAAACTTTGGAATATCATGCGCTGAAGCCATGATCTGCGGCTTGCCGGTGATTGTGTCCGATCAGACGGGTCTCGCGGATTGGATTATTCGACACCAGGCCGGACTCGTTGTACCTCAGAATGATTCAAAAATAACTGAAGCCATGCTTTCCATCATAGACAATTACTCTTCTCATAAAACAAACGCTGTGAAATCGGCCGAGCTGGCACGGGAAGAATTTAGTCCCCACGGTACCGCATCCAGGATGCTCCAGGTTTATAAGAGTCTTCAGAACGACCGGTCTTTACCTGAAGCGCATCTTCATAAGAGTAATCCACCCATTATCTAGAACTAGTCTGTACACATTTTGAATTTAAAACATTCCAAATATTGCAATAGAGGCCTAATAACATGTTTACAAGATCCGGTGCAGTGCCAATAGTCCCATCATTATCGGAACAGATTCTTTTCACCAACGCCAATATGTCGTACGTGGATCAGATGGTGCAACTCCATGAGAGGACTAATCCAGCCTCATTCTTGACCGGCCTGGGATCCGATTTCCTCCGAGCCATGTATGCCCGTTTCATTCGAGATCGCAACGGAATCGCTGTTATTGCCGTAGATAGCGAGACTGATAGCATTGCTGGAAGCGCTATCGGCTGTTCACAAGTCAAATGGTTTTACCGAAAATTAGGTTTTTTTCTCGGTTTCAGCTATGCCAAAAGCAGATTGATTTCACTGTGCAATAGACAACATCTTCGTGTTGGAGCCGCTAAAAGGTACCAAGGGCAGGTAGTATTGTTTCCGGATGCAAAAGCCGCTTATTTTACTCAGCTAAACGTATCACCCAATTTTCAGAGAAGAGGTGTTGGAACAGATCTGGCAGCGTATTTCTATTCCGAGGTCCGCCTTCGAGGACTTGATCGGGTATATCTCATTACGAATGCAGATAACAACAGTGTAAGGAATCTTCATGAAAAAATGGGATGTACGCTCGTAAAAGAATTCACCACGCCGGCAAATATTAATAGATGCTTGTACACCAAATCAATTTCTTTGATGGAACCCTGAACTACCGCTATTCACCTTTATTTTCAGGATTATTTATTTCGATGGCCAATTGGAGAAATAGAAGTCGGTGGAACTTTTCGTGTTATTCCCATCTCACAAGGCCCAAATTTTACTGCTTAGAAGGCACATCGGCATTATTCGGAAGCAATTCTTGCAGGCCGTGTTTTATGCGAATCCAGGCTAGTCCGATATATTCATGAATCGCCACCTGAGATGCAACGAGAGGTTCAGTATTAAGCATGAACCACTTCATAAAACTCGGTGATCGGGTCGAGAGAAACTCGCAGGGAGCGGGTACGGGTTTGAGGCCTTCTCTTCTAAAGGTCTCCATCGCCCGGGTCATGTGATAAGCCGAAGTCACCAGAGCAAAAGGTTCATCCGCGACGATTTTTTTTACGAGAGCCGCTTCTTCAGACGTATCCTTTGCTCCGCTTTCTAAGACGAGAGATTCTCTCGGAACCCCGAGTTCCATGGGGAATTCAGCCATTTTTTCCTGTGAAGCATACGCACGAGGAAATCCCGGCCGCAAAAGCACGAGTTTGCCTCCACGAATGCGGCGCACCAGTCTTACTCCTTCCATTACCCTGAGCACTCCTCCAACCCCATCCGCAGGCATCAAATTCTCGTCTTTTACCCCACCGCCTAAGACCACGATAAACACTATCCCTTTGCGAGAAAGTTCCTCTGCATCTGCATATGATCCTGCCCACTCCTCGAGAGGTTTCATCAAAACGTGAGCCGTTAACGGGGAAGCGGTTACAACCAGAATCAGAATTCCGATTCCTATCATAAATTGTCCTACTCTCAGGCGAGTGCGAGTAAGGATCAGCCCTATTGTGCAGAGTACCAGCGCTGCGCCGACAGGATACAGCACAAGAGAAACCATTTTTTTTCCCGCAAAGAGGAACTCATTCATCGAATTTTCCCGGTTTAGTCCTTAGATTGTGATTCTTTTGTGTTTCCAAGATATATTTGCAAAGCAGTGTGGCTGCGAAAGCATGTCCTTCCTTAGAATAGTGGCAACTATCTATAAATAGTGATCGAATGTTAGCATTACGACCGAATTCAGGACTCAGATCGATAGTCAGTGGTTCTGGTAGCGCTTCATAAATACTTCTTCTGTCGTTGGCTTGAGAGTCCGATTCTCCTGTGTCAGAACCGTCAGATAAGGCGACCACAAAAACAACACCGGAGTGCCTTTCGTTTCACACAAATGTCTAATCCCGGACAAAGCCTCAAGATTCTGTGTCAAACATCTTTCAATTTTTGGAATGATCGATTTGCTTCCATTTTTGAGAAAGGTATCCGAAAAACAGCCATACAAGCAATGTGCTTTAGAAATGAAAACGAGATTCGCGAATTACAGATTCTGTTCTGAAAATCGAGGGATATCGGAATTATAATCTTTCGATATCCCTCAGAGATTTCACAGCAGAAATGGACGATTGAATGTGTTTTTCCTGTCGAATCGTATGAATTTGTCTATCGCGTTTCCGACAACCCCTTATCCAACGGTGACCCACGGTATACATCGTAGTACGTGTAGGTCTTTTGACGCCATTCAGGCTGACTAAAGTTGGGCCAGTTTTTCGCATCAAAGCTCGGGGCCTTGTCCAAAGCGTTTTTGGCTACATTGACCATTACCGTCTTTTCTTTGTCTGCCGGTTGAACAGCCTGGATCGGAATGGGGATCAATTTTTCACCGATTCCCAATATGCCTCCGTGAGACAAAATTACGTAATCCAATTTTCCATTCTGGTCGGTTATTACGTCCTCAATCGTCCCAAGCTCCTCACCGAAGTTGTTTCGCACGGTGGCATTCATAAGTTTGCTCAATCGAATGGGGCCGCGGACAGGCAAGTCGCCTGCCAGAACCGGTCCTTTCTGAGTTTGGACTGACTGAGGCTGCTGTTGCTCTGTTTTCGTTTGCGAGCTCTGCTGTTTGAGCGCCTGACTGGCTTCTTTCATAGCCTCTGAAGCTTCTCTTTGCGCCTTTACGGCTTCCGCTTGAGTCTCAGTCATTTTTTCCTGCGCACTTTCATGGGCTTTCTGACCTTGTTTCTGCATAGAATCGCTTTGGCCTGCTTCCTGAGGTGTTACTATTCCTGGTGAAGTGGGCTGTTCCGTACTGGTGGTCTGTGCTCCGGATGGAAGGACAAAGACTGTCCATAGGAAGAGCATCATATACAATACCGTAAATCGTTTTTTCATTTGTTATCAACCTTTCTCTACTGTAGGGAATTCTTTCATCAGAATAATTAAAGTGATTCTTCTTTCGCTCGTTAGCAAACTTCACGTTTATGCTATGCTTTTTGTTTTTGACAAATGCACAAGTAAAAAAGTTCTGTGCGCACGATGTCCGAACATGACTATGACGAACAACCATGTAAGACACCGGGTTCCTCGTAATCCACATAAAAATGGGATTTCCGTCAAGAGAAACGAAGAATATGATGATTGAACTTCCATGAATCCTGTTCTATTGTTTACCATTGAATCGTAAAGGCTGCTTTGAGGATTTAATTGCCCAGCTTCAATCATCAGTATCCTTTTTCTGCTATTTTCGGACAGGATTCCATGAAGCTTGCCTTGCTCCTCACCATTGTCAATCCGTCCATAGGAGGCGTGTTGGTTCGAGGTGAAAAGGGTACAGCCAAATCCACCGCAGTCCGAGCTTTAGCCCGTTTTCTTCCCGCTGTCAGCACCAACAATCTTCCTTCGACTTTGTCGACCGGCAGATTTCAGGCGCCTGCTCGTATCGATCATGAAAACTGCGGTCCTGAAGCGCGTGTTGTGACTCTGCCTCTCCATGCGACGGAAGACATGGTTCTTGGCGGACTGGATTTTTCAAAATCGCTCCGGACCGGAAAACCGGTTTTCCAGCCGGGCCTCCTGGCTCGTGCGCACGGCGGCATATTGTATGTGGATGAAGTAAATTTGCTTGCAGATCATCTTGTCAACACGGTCCTTGACGTGACCGCTTCGGGAGAGAACCTCGTCCAACGGGAGGGCATTTCTTATAGTCACCCTGCAAAGTTTGTGCTTGTCGGTACCATGAATCCGGAAGAAGGAGAGCTCAGACCTCAATTCCTCGACCGCTTCGGACTGTGCGTGGAAATCAAGGCAGAAACCGAAATTACAGCTCGAATTGAGGTCCTTCGTCGCAGAGACGAGTTTGAGCGGGAGCCTGAATTGTTTTGTGAAAAATTTAAACAGGAGGATTCCATACTCCTGGACCGGCTCTCCCTCGCCGTACGTATTCTGCCGCATGTCCGTTTGACTCGACGAATCCAATCCTTAATTGCCGAGATCTGCATAGTTCACCAGGTCGCCGGGCACAGAGCTGATGTGGTGATCGCTCATGCGGCTCGAGCACTCGCTTCCTTCGAAAAACGAACCGAGGTTTTAGACAAAGATATTCAAAGGGCTGCTGCATTGGCTCTTCCACATCGATCCAGACTGGTAACCCTTGAGCGTGAAAAACGTAAATCAGGTCAGCCTCCGCAATCTCCTGCTACCTATCCGCTAATATGGGAAGAATATCCGGATTCCAGCCCTCGTCATCTTACACCCTCCATAGAGAATTACGAGGAAGAGAATCACGGGGCTACAGAAAGACGAGCACTGCGAACGGACAGCCCTGAGGCAATTTTCGATGTCGGACAAAGCTTTAAGGTAAGAGAAATAATGCATTCGCCTGAAAAACGTGTGCGTCAGAATGCAGGAAGGCGATCCCGCACCTCAGGCAAGAACAAGCGAGGCAAATATATCCGTGCTACGGAACCTCGCGGCAATCATGATCTGGCTCTCGACGCAACATTGAGAGCCGCTGCTCCCCATCAGACCCACCGAGAAAAGCAACCCGGAATGGCGGTTGTCATCAGGAACGAAGATATCCGAGAGAAAATCCGGGAAACACGAACAGGCAATTTTCTCCTTTTTCTCGTGGATGCCAGTGGCTCCATGGGGGCAAAAGGAAGAATGGTCGCTTCTAAAGGTGCAATCATGTCATTATTGCATGACGCATATCAGAAGCGAGATCGGGTTGCGATGATATCGTTCCGGAAACAAGCGGCAGTGGTAAATCTCCCTCCAACTTCTTCCATGTACCTGGCAGGTAAACTGTTGAAAGAGCTTCCGGTTGGCGGAAAAACACCTCTTGCTGCGGGTTTGCGCAAAGGCAGCGAATTGCTGCGCACCATGATGATTAAAGATCCGGGTTGCAGACCGATCGTGATCGTGATTACGGATGGGAAAGCCAATGAAGGTATCGGTAAAGGCGACCCGTTCTGGGAGGCTCTTGCCATTGCGCGGGTCATTGCCGCTGACGAACGGATCAAATCGGTAATAGTGGACGCAGAGGAAGAAGGAACTTTCCATGATGGATTAGCCGCGCGATTGGCAAAAGTAATGACTGCCGATTATTTTCGCATTAAAGATCTCAAGGCAGATGTCCTTTTAAGAATCGCTCGAAACAGCGGTACCTGACAGGATCTCGCAATACTGACTATGACTGGGTTAGTTCTTCTTGCCTTCTTGCGGCGATCGCTTTTTCCAGACAGCTCAAAGCAGGAGATCCACGCTTCGCTTCCGTCAATTGACTCCTGGCAAAAATGGGTTATACTACTCACACTTCAGCGTATTCCGGTACGGAGACGAACGTATGAAATTCTGGCGCTTACCTCTTGATTCCGAGGCTCATTCGATTCCGCAAGGAATTGTAAATATTATCGAAAACCGCTGCAAGGGATGCGGATTCTGTATCGAATTCTGCCCAAATAGCTGTTTGAAGGAAAGCAAACGGTTCAACGCCAAAGGATATCATCCTCCAGAAGTAGTAATGCAAGCGGAAGATTGTGTGGAATGCGGACTGTGCGGTCTCATCTGTCCGGAATTTGCTATCTTCACGGAGTTGAAAGAAGCAAAGAAGATTACTGAAGAAGATATTCAAAAGGTAACCCCACGGTACTCTCGAAAAGATAAGCGATCCCAGAAACGATAACCGCCTATGGCATAACACTATTCCTCCACTATTCTTTAAAAAGGAATCCAGGATTTAGATGGCAGATAAAGATATTCTGACCGGTGAACATTTTATTCATGGAGATGCGGCCTGCGCGGAAGGCGGAATTGCTGCGGGATGCCGTTTCTTTGCCGGATATCCAATAACTCCAGCGACGGAAGTTGCCGAACGTATGGCCAGGAGACTGCCCCAGGTAGGCGGAGTGTACATCCAGATGGAAGACGAGATCGCCTCTATGGCGGCTATTCTGGGTGCTTCCTGGGGAGGCGTGAAATCGATGACCTCCACCTCGGGTCCCGGTTTTTCTCTGATGATGGAGAATATCGGTCTCGGAATGATGACGGAAACTCCTTGCGTTGTTGTCAACATACAGCGCGGTGGTCCTTCTACAGGTCTACCGACGCTCGTAGGACAGGCGGATGTCATGCAAGCCAGATGGGGTTCCCATGGGGATTACGGCTGCATTGCCCTAGCTCCTTCATCGCCCCAGGAATGCTTCGATTTTACTCTGGACGCATTCAATCTCTCGGAAATATATCGTCAGCCTGTTTTTGTGCTTGGTGATGAAGTTGTCGGCCACATGACCGAAAAGGTCATTATTCCACCGCGGGATAGACTGAAAGTAGTCGATAGACAAAGGCCTCAAGTGCCGAGACAAGAGTACCTGCCGTTCGCCACGGAAGATTCGATGCCTGCGCCGATGGCTGTTGCCGGCCAGGGATATCATGTGCACGTGACCGGTCTGACTCACGATGAACGGGGATATCCCGTAATCACGGATGCGGTCCAGGAGCGGAATGTCCGACATATTGTGGACAAGATTCGCAAGAATGCTGAAAAAATTATCCGCTATGATGCGGTCTTCCTTGACGATGCCGAAGTCGTCGTCGTGGCATACGGCTGTACCTCGCGGGTTGCCCGTCAATCGGTGGAAGACATGAGAGCAAAAGGTGTGAAGGTAGGACTCCTTCGACTCATTACCCTGTGGCCTTTTCCTTCTCAGGTGATACGACGCCTTGCAAAACAGGCGAAAGCTTTTGTGGTCCCGGAAATCAATTATGGGCAGATCGCGTATGAAGTCGAACGAACTGCCCAGGGAAATGCCGAAGTGGTTTTGATGGCTCTCATGGGCGGCTCTATCCATACTCCTGAAGAAATAACGGAAACCGTCCTGGAATGCTTGTGATGCGTGCAGCCGGGAATATTTCCCGCTCTGGTACGCTTGCGAACTGACTCACTGTACGTGCGGCACGAACATGAATAGAATTCATCGGCCTGCATTTCATGATCGCGATAATCGCTATGTGGAGAATTCATGAAGGTAAAGCTTAGAGAAACCGTTCCATTCGACAAGGAAGCTGCGGACCTGCTCATTCAAAAAGATCATGGCCTTCACCCGGATGACAAGTACCTGAAACCCGGAAGAATTCCGCATATCTGGTGTCCCGGTTGTGGCCTTGGGGTCGTCCTAACCTCATTCATTGAAGCCATGCGCCGAAAAGGGCTAACGGTGGATCAAAGCGCCGTAGTGTCCGGAATCGGCTGTACGGGAAGGGTCGCCGGATACCTGGATATGGATACGTACCATACCACCCATGGCAGAGCCATTCCTTTTGCCACTGGCTTGGCGCTGGCCAAACCCGATCTTCACGTGACGGTGTTTTCCGGAGACGGAGATTTATTCGCGATCGGCGGGAATCATCTGATCCATGCAGCGCGACGCAATGTGAATCTGAAAGTGCTCTGTGTGAACAATTTCAATTTCGGTATGACGGGCGGGCAAGCGGCTCCTACCACTCCGCTGGAGGCCCGAACGTCCACCACTCCCATGGGCAATGCGGAACCGGGTTTTAATCTCCCGTATTTGGCTCACGCTGCCGGAGCTGTATATGTTGCCCGCTGGACCACGTTCCATCCACGGCAGCTCGTACATTCCATCAGTCAGACATTCGATAAGAAGGGATTCACCTTCATCGAGGCTATCACACCATGTCCTACGGGATACGGCAGACCCAACAAGCTTGGCTCCGGATTGGAAGAGATGCGCTATTACCGCGAGATGTCTGAAATCAGGAATGGCGCGGACCTGAGGGAAACCGAAATTCGCCTCAGAGAAAAAATCATCGTTGGAACCTTTGTTGATACGCAGCGGCCCGATTTCATGGAGAATTACCGGAATAAGGTGATCGCTCGAGCCACAGCAAAGGGAAAAGGGAAAGAAAAAGGCAAAGCCGCATGAGCGAGAAACAGGAGATCAGGCTTGCAGGTTTTGGAGGACAGGGGATCATCTTGTCCGGTCACATTCTCGGTAAAGCAGCAGCGCTTTTTGAGAAGAAAAATGCGGTCTTCACCCAGAGTTACGGCCCGGAAGCCAGAGGCGGTTCCTGCAGCGCTGATGTGGTCATCTCGGATGATGTCGTGCATTATCCGAAAGTCGGTCGCCCTGCGGTTCTCGTGATTATGAGTCAAGGTGCTTGGACCACATACGGTCAATCCATCCTTCCCGGAGGCACCCTGATCCTCGACAAAGATTTGGTTGCTATCGACAAGGACCCCGAGGGAATCACGGTGTACAGGGTACCGGCGACTCGTCTAGCGGAGTCTATGGGTAAGAAGATAGTGGCGAATATCGTGATGCTGGGAGCGGTCGGTGCTCTGGGAAACGTAGTGGCCTACGAGTCTCTCAAGAATTCGGTACTCTCATCGATTCCGGCAGGTACGGAGGAACTCAATATTTCCGCTTTTGATCAGGGTTATCAGTACGGAGTGGATCTGCTGAAACGCATGCAAGCCGATGCATGATCGTGTCGAGTCTCTCTGAATTCCGAATGCACAAAGGAATGGCAGCGTCCAAAATACACCTTTGTGTCTGAAGATCCACATTGAAAGAGTTTCCCATAAATTCTGAAGCGGATGTGCTGGAGGATACTGTTCATTGAAAGAAATAAATGAAACAATCGAGCCGATCAAGAATTCTCTTCGTATCGGTGTCTACGTCTGCCATTGCGGCAAGAATATTGGTGGAACGGTCCGATGTGACGAAGTGGCTGAGTACGCCAGTCAATTGCCCGGCGTTATTCTCGCGAAGGATTCTCTGTACACCTGTTCGGAACCCGGCCAAGAGCAGATAAAGCACGATATCCGCGAGCACGATCTGAACCGTGTTGTTGTTGCCTCCTGCACTCCGAGACTGCATGAGCCTACTTTCAGAGCGGCGTGTGAGAGTGCCGGTTTAAACCCTTATCTCCTGGAAATGGCTAACATTCGGGAGCACTGTTCGTGGGTTCATCTACACGATAAGGACGCTGCCACGGCAAAGGCCAAAGATCTGGTGGCCATGGCGGTAAACAGGGCTGCACGCCTGAGGCCGCAAATCGAGGTTACGGTTCCTGTTACTCGGAAAGCGATGGTCATCGGTGGAGGTGTCGCGGGAATCCAGGCTGCTCTCGATATGGCCGATGCCGGATATAAAGTGTATCTCGTTGAACGTACCGGTAGTATCGGCGGCCGTATGGCTCAAATAGACAAGACCTTTCCCACTATGGATTGCTCCATCTGTATCCTGGCTCCAAAAATGAGCGAAGTGGGAAGACATCCGAATATCGAATTGTTGACTCTCTCTGAAATCCAGGAAGTGCAGGGCCATATCGGTAATTTTAAGGCAAAAGTCCTCAAAAAGGCTCGATATGTTACCAAAGAATGCACCGCTTGCGGGGACTGCATTCAGGCGTGTCCTCAACTTGCACCCGATGAATTTAATGCCGGACTTTCCATTCGCCGGGCCATTCATATCCCTTTTGCGCAGGCAGTTCCGTCTACTTTTCTCATTGATATGGACCGATGTTTGAACAATCAGGGAATCGTCGCCTGTGACCGGTGCTTTCAATCCTGCTCTCACAAATGCATCGATTTCGCAGATAAAGATCAACTTCTTGAGTTTGAAGTCGGTACGATCGTCGTGGCCACGGGCGTCGATGTGTACGATCCCACTGCATTGACTGAGCTTGGGTACGGCAAATTCCCGAACGTCATTACCACTCTCGAATTCGAAAGACTCATTAATGCTGGCGGGCCGTCCGGCGGCGAGTTGATTCGACCGTCAGATCGTAAGAGGCCGAAAAAAGTTGCTTTTCTTCAGTGTATCGGATCCAGGAGTAAAAGAAGCAATCCGTACTGCAGCAACGTATGTTGCATGAATACGGTAAAAGACGCTCTGCTCATCAAGGAACACTGGCCGGATACGGAAATCCACGTCTTCTACATTGATATTCGTGCATTCGGGAAAGGCTTCGAGGATCTTTTCCAGAGAGCCCGTCGAGGAGGCGTCGTTTTCATGCGCGGAATCCCCGGCGAAATCATCGAAGATATTCAGAGCGGCGATCTCACGCTCCTGGGCGAAAACACGCTTCTGGGAAGCCATTATAAAGTCAAAATGGATATGGTAATCCTTTCCGTAGGCATCAAGCCCCACAAGGATGCAGAAAAAATCCAGAGATTGCTTAATCTTTCCACAGACACCGACGGCTTTTACATGGAAGCCCATCCGAAACTGCGGCCTGTAGATACAACCACTGGAGGCGTTTTTTTGGCGGGAGCAGCAGAAGGTCCGAAAGATATAAAGGATTCCGTGACTCAGGCGTCTGCCGCGGCATCGAGAGCCAACATACTCATGTCCAAGGGTGAAGTTAAGATACCTGCGATAACCTCCCATATCGATCCGGAAAAATGTACAGCCTGTGGTCTGTGCGCTCGCGTTTGCCCTTATCATGCCATCGAAGGCAGTAAAGAACAAGGATTTTACCGAGTTATCGAAGCAGCGTGCCAGGGATGCGGGGCTTGTGTTCCCGAGTGCAAGTTTGGAGCCATTGATCAGGCACATTTCACAGAAGAACAGATCGTGTCTCAAATCGATGCAGCTTTAGCTACAGACCCACACAATAAAATTCTGGCGTTTGCATGTAACTGGTGTTCGTATGCCGGTGCGGATTTTGCCGGAGTATCGAGGATGCAGTATCCGCATAACGTCCGCATTATTCGCACCATGTGTTCTGCTCGAGTGTCTCCGTCCTGGATTGAAAAGGCTTTCAGCATGGGTGCGGGCGGGGTCCTGGTTTCGGGTTGCCATCCTGCGGATTGCCATTACAACAACGCGAACCAGAATACTGCACGAAGAGTGGACCGCTTCTGGAAACGCATGGAGAAGCTCGGGATCAATAAGGATCGTCTGAGATTGGCTTGGGTATCGGCTGCAGAAGGGGCTCAGTTCGCAAAAGTCATAACGGAAATGGAAGAAGGCTTGAGAAAACTCACACCCGAGGAAATAAGAGAAGCAGCCGAAAAACTGACAAAGTCTTTCAACAAAAAGAGTGAAGCATGACGATAAAAGTCTGGAAACACTTCTCTCGGGAAGATCTGTACGAATGTTATCAGTGTGCACGATGTACGGGTTCCTGCCCGGCCATGGAGGTTGCTCCTGCGTACGGTCCCAGAGAAACTATTTTGAAGTGCCTTAATCTGGGTCATGACAAGGTGGTGGAAGACGAGAAAATATGGCTCTGCTGCACGTGCAACGTGTGTGAAGACAGATGTCCTCAGAAAATTCCCATTTCGAACCTGCTGGTTGCTCTTCGCAATTCTGCGGCACGTAGGGGGAATATTCCCATGAGGCTCAGCATGGCTATCGAATTGCTTGCCAAAACCGGTCGTTCGATGATTGTTCATCAATTGGACGAGATGCGGGCACATCATGGTTTGGCGCCTCTGCCTCCGGCTCCGGTGGAAGAAATCCGAGATCTCCTGAAGAAAAGCGGATTGGACGATATCATAGAGTTTTGAGCATTCCTGGCTACGGCCCGGTTTTGAAAGGTGAACATGAAATATGCTCTGTATCTGGGATGTGCAATCCCGATAAAATATCCCGGCTTTGAAGCTGCAACTCGCCTGGTGTGTGAGCGATTGGGTATTGAACTGCTGGACTTGCCCTTTTCGTGTTGTCCTCCTCCGACGAGCATGAAGCTGGTGCACTACGAATCATGGCTGGCGCTTGCGGCTCGAAACCTGTGTCTTGCGGAAGAAGCGGGTGTCGATCTGCTGACCCTGTGCTCAGGATGCGTGAACACCTTGAAAGAAGCAAATCACATCCTGAAACAGAGCGATTCGAAACGACGCAAGGTCAATCGCATCCTTGAAGAGTACAATCATCAGTTCAAGGGAACAATCAATGTTACACATATCCTGGACGTGCTCTATCAGGATTCTGTTGTGGAACGACTGTTGAAAGAACGAGTCCGGGATGTTCCGCTACGGATCGGCTGCCATTATGGTTGTCATTATTTTCGGCCTCCCAAGATCATGTATCCCGGGGAATTGTCCGATGCGGAATCGTACGTTCCTGTGAAAATGGATCACCTCTTGTCAATAATCGGCGTAGAGCCGGTGGAGTATTCCCGAAAATTTCTGTGTTGCGGATCTCCTCTGGGAGCTAATATGGACCAGGATGCCGGATACGAAATTACACGACAAAAGCTTTCGTACATTCGGGAACGCAACATTCATGCGCTGTCGGTAATCTGTCCTTCGTGTTTCGAGCAGTTCGACATGGGACAAATCGTGCTCGGCCGCAAAACGAAAGATAAAGAGAAAGTTCCCACTTTCTACTTGACTCAGCTTATCGGCCTCGCTCTCGGTTTCAATCCCAAGCAGATAGGTTTGGACGTCCACAGAGTAAAACCGAAAAAAATCCTGGAAGCCATAGAGATTGCTTAAAGGAGTCGGCAATTATTCACAGGAAGCATGAGAGATTATCGACCTAATGCAGAGGTCCACACCTAGCACCGATTCTTTTCCTTCATGCAGCCGGAGTCGTTTGGTCGTAGTTGCCGGCATTGTGCCGGTCATTCACTCTTTCCCTGCGGAAACGCCGGACCCAACCGGTACACAGGACGAACCCAGTTATGAAATAAGGTAATACAGAATGGCAGAGAAAAAACCTCCTTTAACTAAAGAAGAATTCCAGGAACTGCGCGAAGAACTCATGCTTGCAGACAGCCTCACCAGGATCGAAAACACGCTCATGATTCTGTCCGGGAAAGGAGGCGTGGGAAAGAGTACTGTCGCAGTAAATATTGCAGCAGCTCTTGCTGCGTCCGACAGGCAGGTCGGGTTGCTCGATATAGACATTCACGGTCCCAGCATACCTACTCTGCTGAAGTTGGAAGGAGCTTCCGTCCAGGGACAATTGGAACGAGGCATGAGCCCTATTCAGTACAACAACAACCTGAAGGTTATGTCTGTGGAGTTTGTCCTCAAAGATCAGGCCAATGAAGCAGTCATCTGGCGCGGTCCTCTGAAACATCGTTTGATAAAGCAGTTCATCGCTGAAGTTGACTGGGGCAATCTTGATTTTCTTATCGTGGATGCTCCTCCCGGAACCGGAGATGAGCCGCTTTCAATCTGTCAGATGGCCCCGCCCAGATCCCAGGCGATTATCGTTACCACTCCTCAAAAGCTGGCTTTGCAGGACGTGAAGAAGTCTATTCGTTTTTGCAGAGCACTGGAAATGCCTATTTTCGGCATAGTCGAAAATATGAGCGGTTTTGTGTGTACCAATTGTGGTACGGAACACGACTTATTTAAGAGCGGTGGCGGAGAACGGCTTGCAAGAGAAACAGGATTCAAATTCCTCGGCCGCATACCGTTGGATCCTCGACTGGTCACCGCCTCAGATGAAGGAAAACCGTTTGTGTTGGAATACCCCACTTCAGCTGCGGCAAAGGCTTTTGACCAGATGATCGAGCCAATTCTGGCATTGTCCCCTCCCAGAATGAAAAAGCACTGATCTACCGGGGGAAACCCTTTTTACGAGGAGGGTTTCCCCGCTGCTCCGAACCTCCTCTCACATACTTCCAGTATTCTTAACGGCCATGATTTCAGCGGTAAGAGAAAAACTCTCTCGTCGGATTTTGCTTCTTTAATTTCGAAATGATACCATGTAATGAAATTGTGATATAAATCGGAACTGTAATCTCAACCAACGATACCAATAATTGTGAAGCAACTCGAAGGTGGATAAAGAGGTATAATACATGTTTCCGCTGAGAGATGACATCCAATCTGAGAGTTTTCCAATTGTTACTATTTTCATCATTATTCTCAATTCATTTATGTGGATGTACGAAATTTCGCTCGGGCCGAGGCTCGAGAATTTTCTCTGGCAATATGGCCTGGTTCCCCTCCATGTTGTTGCATACGACCATTTTCGGGGCGGATTCATAGGGAATGCCTTGATCCCGATGCTTACTTCTATCTTCATGCATGGAGGATGGATGCACATTATTGGGAACATGTGGTTCCTGTGGATTTTTGGTGACAATATCGAAGGTAGATTAGGTCATTTCAAATTTTTCCTCTTTTATCTTCTTTGTGGAATAGGCGCTTCGGTTATACATGTCATGTTTAACCCGGAGTCCAGAATTCCTACTATCGGAGCGAGCGGCGCCATATCCGGAGTTCTGGGAGCATACCTGATCAGCTTTCCTCATGCCCGCGTTTTAACTCTTTTTATCATTGTTATCATTATCCGTATTATCGAGATTCCTGCATTCGCTTTTCTGATATTCTGGTTCGTGTTTCAGTTCCTTAGCAGTGCGTCGCAGGCCTCCATGCAGCAAGACGCCGGCGGGGTGGCGTATTGGGCTCACATGGGAGGATTCGTGGTGGGTATTGTTCTGCTATTATTATTTCCAAAGAAACCTTCGCCCCAGGCTCATTCCCGCTATTCAGTCCTGGGCAGCCGGTGACCGTATCAGCATTGCGGATATTTGTTTCATTTATTCGAGCATTTGCCGTAGAGATTCCCGCTGTAAAAGTGTATGCTGTGCTTCGCACAATCGCTGAGAATTTCAATGCACATAGCTGAAAAGCAGTACATATAACGGTGTTTACAAACAAAATCAAATGTGATATTTTGAATTTATCCAGACATCTAAACGAGAACGTTTTTACAAGGAGGCTTCCGCATGCTGGGAAACGAGGAAACACGTCGTCCCGTTTCGGAAAATAACCAAACAGGCGGATGGACTACGCTGCATTCATGGATATTCCTGGGTATTGTGGCCGTAGGGCTTCTCCTGATCGGTATCCAGAATAGATACCACTATTTAAGTCCTCTGGGCCTCGGAAAGGCGTACAGGATAGACAAGGTTTTTGGAGGTATTCAGGAATTCGATCCTTCCAAAGGATGGATTGCAGCACAACTTCAGCAGATGCAGCCTCCTCCAATGTCGGGCATGGACCCGTCTTCTATGGCAATGCAAATGCCTGGCGGCGCTCATCCCGGGATGATGCCGCCTTCTATGAATGTGCCGGACACCGCTGTACCTGTTCCTGGCGGTAAAGAGGAATCCCTTGCGGAAAAAGAAACCCAAATTCCAAGCACTCCCTCGGTCCAACAAACCAAGCCTCAAGGAACAAAGGAATTAACTACCGAGGAAAAATTACGCGCTTTCAAGCGAGCATTTCCGAATTTCGGTCAGGACGAATTTCTGCTGGCAAACGATGACTTGTATCCTGATTGGAAGAAGAGTGTCTCTCCCGAAGGAAACTGGAATGAGTTTTTGACGACCTATCAAGAATTTATTCAGTGGTGGAACGATAAAGGATCTCCCGCGGAATCCGGGGTTAAACTCTGGAAAGATTTTCTCGCACAGAAACCGAAACGTTGATCGGTCGACAGAGGTTGCTCTTATGCAACCTCTGTTTTTTGCTGCCTTTTATAGCAACTCCCATAATTAATATTCGATTGAGGATAAGAGTATAGGCGGGCGGCGGCACGGACGCTGCTGACACCCACTAGAATTTTTCGTTCTAGTAATCCAGATTCACCACATTCAGTGCGTTTTTCTCTATGAATTCCCGTCTCGGCTCCACCTGATCACCCATAAGCGTGGAAAAAATCTCATTTGCTTTGAAGGTATCTTCAATGGCTACTTGAAGGATCTTCCGGTTTTCAGGGTTCATCGTGGTTTCCCACAACTGATCCGCGTTCATCTCGCCCAGACCTTTGTAACGCTGAATAGCGAGTTTCTTCCTGCCGTTTTCCAATATTAATTCAACAAGCTTAGAAAAGGACGGGACTTCGATTCTTCGTTCATCCGTCTGCATTATGAAGGGGGGTTCTCCAACCAACATAACTCGTTTGTTGATGGAGACGATTTCTTCGAAGGACGGGGATTCGGTCATATCGAAATCAATTGTCGTATGTCTGCTCATTCCGTTGCGCCGTGATTGCACATCCACGTAGTATTTCGATTCTTCTTCGTCCTTTTCCATATTCATAATGACAGGCTGGACGTACGGGTGTTTGGTTTCCAATCTGGCTAGCACTTTTTGCATGAGTTCCCGCACCGTATCTTCATTGCTCAGAGAATCCGCGGTGAGCCCCTCTCTCACAAAAGCTTTGACTACTATTCTTTCCATGTTCTTTCGTTCATACATATCAAGGATCTTCTCCAGCCTCATCAAGTTCTTGATTATATTAACGAGTATGGTGCCTTCGAGAAGCTCGCCGTTGCTTTTTTCAATTCTGACGTTTTCCAGACCATTATCCAGGACAATGTTCTCAAGATCGCTTTCATCCTTTATATAGAATTCGTGTTTTCCTTTTTTGACTTTGAACAGAGGCGGTTGCGCAAAATACAGGTATCCTCTGTTGATAACTTCCGGCATCCACCTGAAAAAGAACGTTAGAATAAGTGTTCGGATGTGGGATCCATCCACATCTGCATCAGTCATAATAATAATTTTGTGATAGCGAATTTTGGAAACGTCGAAATCCTCTTCACCAATTCCCGTTCCAAGAGCGGTTACAAGTGTGCGGATTTCCTGACTTTGAATAATTTTGTCAAACCGGGCCTTTTCCACATTGAGAATCTTGCCTTTAAGCGGCAGCACGGCTTGAGTTCTTCGCTCCCGACCCTGTTTGGCCGAACCGCCGGCCGATTCACCTTCGACAATGAAAAGTTCCGTTTGCTCAGGGTCTTTTTCCTGACAGTCTGCCAGTTTTCCCGGGAGTGCCGATATTTCAAGCGCGCTCTTTCGGCGAGTCAGTTCCCGGGCTTTCTTGGCAGCTTCTCGAGCGCGGCCGGCTTCTAAAGCCTTTTGCACAATCCATCGAGCTGTGGCCGGATTTTCCTCCAGGTATTGAGAAAGCTTGTCGTTGACGAACTGCTCGACTATTCCGCGAATATCCATGTTGCCAAGCTTCGATTTGGTTTGACTGTCAAATTGCGGATTCAGCATTCGGACACTGAGCACAGCCGTGAGGCCTTCACGAAGATCTTCACCGCTTATGCTTATCTGACTTTTTCCGTTTTTTAGCAGGTTCTTGGAACTGGCATATTGATTCACGGTCCTCGTTAATGCGGCCCGAAAACCGGAAAGGTGTGTTCCACCTTCAAAAGTATTGATATTATTACAGTATGAAAATACGGTTTCTGAATACCCGTCGTTGTACTGGATAGCGCATTCGATATAATTGGAGTCTTTCTCTCCGATGATATAGATGGGATTCCCATCCATAGTCTTTTTTGCTCGGTTGAGATGTTCTACGAAAGAGATTATCCCACCTTCGTACTCAAAAATGGCCGGCGCTTTTTGGGATCGCTCGTCTTCGAAACTGATCCTGAGGCCTTTATTCAGGTAGGCAAGCTCTCGTAAACGGGCAGCTACAATGTCATAACCCAGTTCGAGGTTTCCGAATATTGTCGTGTCTGCTTTGAAAGTGATTTTTGTGCCGTTTCGCTTGGTCGTACCTACTGTTTCCAGCTCACTGTCTTTTTTTCCTCTCCTGTATGTTTGCCGACAAACTTGGCCGCCTCGCCGTATTTCGAGTTTGAGCAGTTCGGACAAGGCATTCACGACCGAAACGCCGACCCCGTGGAGTCCTCCGGATACTTTGTACGTGTTGCTATCGAATTTTCCCCCGGCATGCAGCATTGTCATGACAACTTCCGCTGCCGGGATCTTCTCGGTCGGATGCATTTCCGTGGGAATACCCCGGCCGTCATCCTCGATGGTGACTGACGAATCCAGGTGAATAATCACATCTATGTTGCGGCAGTAACCTGCCAGGGCCTCATCGACAGCATTGTCAACAACTTCCCAAACCAATTGATGAAGACCTTCAGTGCCGGTATTACCAATGTACATTCCCGGTGTATTTCTTACTGCCTCAAGGCCTTCTAAAACTCTAATATGTTCTGCACCATAGCTATGTACTTGCTGTTCTTGTTCCACAGCGTAATTTCCTCTCCGAAATAAAATTGATTGATTTGCCCGGGTTTCTAAGCCATTTTGCGGTCGTATTTTTCTGACCCGGTGTTCTTCCAAAGAACTCTGTCGCGGATCTATTTCCGCATGGGCATGACGAGGTTAAAATAGGATGCAACAGGTTCCGGACTGATTACTATGGGAGCACCTTCCTGGAGAAAATTGAGAGAAACCTGCTCGGAATCGATTGCTCCGAGAGCTTCTATGATATACGCCACATTCACGACCACAGTAATGGAATCCCCGGAATACTCTGTTTCCACTACATCGCTGGCCGTGCCGAGATCAGGATGAGTAGCACTGAGCTCTATTCTCCCTGGTTGAACGTCCAAAACGATGCCTTTGTTACGTTCAGCAGCCAATACGGCCACTCTCCTCAAGGAATGAAGAAAATCTGTTTTCTGCACTATCACTTTTTTTTCACCGGGAGGAGGCAACACTTTCCGATAGTCCGGATAATCTCCTTCGATGAGACGAAGCGTCATGAAGAATTTATCAGTCTTCAGCACCATGTTTTTCTGTTCGAATCCAATGCTCACGTCTTCTTTCACACTTTCCAGCAACCGTTTCAGCTCCATCAAGCTCTTCTTCGGGATCAGGACCTTGGATTCGACAGGAAGTAAAACTTCACCATCCGCCAGTGCAAGCCTGTGACCGTCAGTTGCAACCAACCTGGTCTTTCCGTCATTTCGTTCAAAAAGCACTCCATTCAGATTGAAACGGGAATCGTCGTTTGAAGAAGCAAACATTGTCTTGTCGATCATGTAAATCAAGTCAGCACTCGGAATTCTTGCAGTTTCGACTTCCTCCGCAGCCTGCCAAACCGGATATTCCGATGCGTCCATCCCGGCAAGCTCAAATATACTTCTTCCCGAACTGATCTTTATCCTTCCATTCTCTTGAAGTTCGACGGTGAGATCACCGGAAGGTAATTCTCTTACGATTTCGAAGATTTTTTTGGCAGGGACCGTAATCGTCCCTTCCTTGCTCACAGAACAAGTATACATCATTTGAAGCCCGACTTCCAGGTCTGTGGCTGTAATTAACAGGCTGGAATTACTGGCGTTCAGAAGAATGTGAGACAAGATGGGCAATGTAGACCTTTTTTCCGTAATGGGTACTGTCTTGGATAAACCTTCAAAAAACATATCCCGAGCGATTTCAAACAACATGGAAGCTCCTTTATAGTGCCTGAAACCAAAGCGTGTTGAGAGACTCAAATCTGTTGTATGGAAAGAGGTTATTTTGAATCGATTTCAATCTTCTCTGCAAGAAACTTTGGAGTGCTTTGATTCCGCTTATTCTTTTTCTTTGTATAGAAAAGAATAAAGAAGTAGTCGTAGTAGGTCTTGTGGAAAAGTGGAAAAGCCAATCTAGAGTAGTTTGGCAGCGGTTCTTGGTTGTGCAATACATGTTGATAAGTTCTCGAGGAAAAAGTGCACCACTGCATGGAGCAGAGATATGCACTTTTCTTGAACAAGTTTTCAACATGATGTTCACAGACGAATATCCTTTTTCAAACCATCGATGAGATTCTTGAGAGAGCTGTCCTGTTCCATCTTTTTTTCAATCTTTCTGGTGGCATGAATAACGGTCGAATGATCTTTACCGCCAAAAGATGCCCCAATCTCCGGATACGAAAGCTCAGTAAGGTCACGAGCCAGGTACATGCCCACTTGTCTCGGCTGTGCGTACAGCTTGTGTCTCTTCTTTGATTTTATGTCAGCAGGTTTCACATTATAAGCTTTTGAAACAACAGAGATTATATCCTCGACGGAAATGTTTTTTCTCGGTCGATGAAGAATTTCCTTCAGGGCGGTTTGTGCAAGGCTTTTCGTCAGAGGAAGTCCCTGGAGCGTACTCATCGCTACGACTCGTACGAGATATCCAACCAATTCACGGACATTGGATTCTACTTGTTCAGCGAGAAAATAGGAAACCTCGTCAGGAATCTCCATTTTGTCTTCTGAAGCTTTCCGTCTCAAAATTGCCACTTTTGTTTCTAAATCCGGGACTCCCATATCTGCAACGAGTCCCCAACTGAAACGGGATTTGAGACGATGTTCAAGTTCAGGAATTTCCCTGGGAAATCGATCAGATGTAATAACAATTTGCTTTCCTGCTTCATAAATACTGTTAAATGTATGAAAAAACTCTTCCTGAGTCCTTTCTTTTCCCGCTATGAATTGGATGTCGTCAATGAGCAGCAAGTCTACGCTGCGGTACTTGCCTCTAAAATCCAACATACGATCGAAACGGATCGCATTGATCAACTCGTTGGTGAATTCTTCGGATGTACTGAAAGAAATCTTTTTCGATTTATCTTTCTTGAGGACCGCGTATCCTATGGCACTCATGAGATGGGTCTTGCCCAGTCCTACACCACCGTAAATAAAGAGCGGGTTATAGCTTTTTCCCAGGTTCTCCGAGACCGACATTGCCGCGGCATGTGCAAACTGGTTGCAGCCTCCCACTACGAAACTCTCGAAGCTGTATCTCGGATTCAGATTGCGTTTTAGAGCCAATTCAGCAGTAACGCTTACATCTTCAGGCTTTAGAGAATCGGCAAATTCGTCCGGAACAATAAGAGCGTTGTCCAACACTTCATCCCGGCTTTCAAAATCGAACTCATATTTCTTTCCGGCTGCTTCAGCGAGACACTCTGATAACACTTTGGAATATCGTTCTTTTATCCAGGCTACGAAGAAACTGTTGGGAACAGACAGCACCAGGCGATTATCCGATACTTCTTCGCAGATGATGGGTTCGAACCAGGTATTAACCGTGTGATCGTTCACCTTGGTCCGAAGCAGTTCTTTACATCGTGCCCAAATAGCGTTCATGCTGTTTCTTTAAAAGAATAGTATTTTTATATAGATATGACAATTACAGGGTATCACGGACCAACAGCTATTTCAACAGAAATCTTCAGAACAGCCGATAGCCTCTAGAAGCCGGTGAAGTTCTTCCTCGGAATGAAAATGCAGTTCAAGCTTGCCTGCCCCGCTTCCGTTTTTTCGAATCCGGACACGAGTAGAAAAATGCCGCGCCAATTTCATTTCAAGGGATTTGCACAGAGGATCTTGGGAGACGGAAGATGGTTTTTTGTTCTGATCCTGAATCTTTTCTTTGTAATTTTGGACGATTCTTTCCAGTTCGCGAACGGACAGCTTTCGCTTCAGAATTCTTTTCGAGAGGCTAAGTTGAGTCGGTACATGCTCAACAGCCAGAAGAGTCCTGGCATGTCCCATGGAGAGATTTTCCTGCCTCACTTCTTGTTTGATGGGATCGGGTAACCGTAAGAGTCTTAGATAATTGGTAATGCTCGTCCGATCCTTTCCTATTTTTTGAGCTAACAGTTCATGAGTATAGGAAAATTTCTTAATGAGAGTGTCGTATGCTTCCGCAGTGTCCAAAGGATTTAAGTCTTCTCTTTGGATATTCTCTATTAGTGCTATTTCCAGAGCTTCAGAATCCGTAAGCGCGCGTACAATGGCTGGCACTTCCCGGAAACCCGCCATATGTGCCGCTCTCCAGCGCCGCTCTCCAGCAACTATTTCGTATTTGTTAATTCCCGCGGGGCGGACAATAATCGGTTGAATAACCCCTTTTTCCTTAATGGATTGACTCAAATCCGCCAAAGATTCTTCAGCGAATATTCTCCGGGGCTGATCAGGATTCGGAATCAGACTGTCGATAGCAATTTGCTTGATGTCCCGCTCGGAAACTTTCTCATCAAAAAGCCCGTCCGCGGGTAAGAGCGCATCAAGACCCTGTCCCAAAGCCGCACGCTGCTTTTTCGGTATTTCCTTGAGCTTCAGCATCCATAATCTCCTTTGCAAGAGCGAGATAACCAATAGCACCCCGAGACGTAATATCGTACAAAACAACCGGCTTCCCGAAGCTCGGGGATTCGGAGAGCCTCACATTTCGCGGAATAACGGTCTCAAACACCTGAGAACTGAGATTGGTCCTGACGTTTTCCACCACCTGCCGGCTCAGGTTGTTCCTGGGATCGAACATTGTCAGGAGAAAGCCTTCAATCTGCAGAGCATTGTTGTACGTAGAACGAACACGCTTTATCGTATTGAGAAGGTTGCTGACCCCTTCCAGTGCATAATATTCGCATTGAATAGGAATGAGGACCGAATCCGCGGCAACCAGGGCGTTTAGCGTCAGGAAACCCAATGAGGGTGGACAATCAATGAAGATGTAATCATACTGAGCTCTTACATCTCCAACGCCTTCCTTGAGTTTTCGTTCTCTTGAAGAAAGTCCGACCAGCTCGATTTCCGCGCCGATAAGATCCTGAGATGACGGCAGAATGCGCAGGTATTCCAATTCAGTGGATCGCGTAATGTTCGCGATATCTTCATGCCCGAGAAGTAGATGATAAACCGACTGCTCACCCTTCGCCAATCGTATGCCAAGTCCACTGGAAGCATTGGCCTGAGGGTCCAAATCAATGAGGAGCGTGCGCTTTTCGGAAAGAGCAAGACACGATGCCACATTAACCGCAGTGGTAGTCTTTCCTACACCGCCTTTTTGATTGCATACGCAAATCACGCGTCCCATTTTTGCTAACCCACTACATATAGTGTCTAGAGATCCGGGGAATCGTAATATCACAAAAGAGTCCCGGAACCAAGCAATCACTATCCTTTTGTAGAAAAAGTTTCAGTTTCCATGAATACGTGGGTATACGAGTATAAGGGCTTACGAAAAATTCCGGCCTTTCTCCCACGTTCGAATACAAGTTATTAGTGGGGACCGGCGTCCCTGCGGGTCCATTCTATCGACATCATTGATTATATTGAAGATATTCCGGCACGGAGAGGTGTCTCAAAATTCTCGAATGCGCAAGAATGTGGCACGATTCGCCATTCCTGTAGGGGTCCCCTCGAACACCGGGGATGCCTGCCTTATTTAGGCGGATACTAGGCCCGTTCCTACAATCAGGCCAGCAGAACGATAAGCAATTCGTGCCACGATCTGGGATAGATTTGAATTTTTGAGACACTTTTCGGAGGCTGGCGCCGACCAATACTTCTTCAATCGGATTGCCGTACACAGAGTCCATCTCAACAATGGCCCTGTTCTCCACGAGTGAAACTTGTCGCAGAGGGTGCAGATACTGCTTTGAGCGGTCAACTGTAGCCCTTTTTATCTCCAACGTTTTATGCTACGTTTTCGCAAGAGGTGCATGTGGATTTGCGCGAAGATTTCGACAAGAAAGACTGGGAAGCAATTTGTCGCAAGTGCGGCCGATGCTGCTATGAAAAGGTGGACCTGGGTGGCGGTGTAATTCGCTACACTGACGAGCCATGCCAGCATCTGGACACCAAAACGAATTTGTGTAAGGTGTACGAGAACCGGCACGTAGCAGAACCGGACTGTATAAGCCTGACGGAACATCTGGTGAGGGCTCTGAACTGGTTACCGGACGAGTGCGCATATCTGGAATACATACGTTATAAAGATACGTTAACCGCTGTTCGCGGTGCAGAAAAAAAAAGAAAAGGCAGGAACTCGAAAAGGAGACGCTAAATGCCCGTAAAGACTCTGAATGTTAATGAAGATATTCTCAGTGCAAACGACATACTCGCAGACAACTTGAAGGCCAAATTCGACAATTCTCGAGTATTTGTGATGAATCTCATGTCATCGCCGGGAGCGGGAAAAACGTCGCTTATTTTGAAAATTATCGAAGCATTATCCGGTAAGTACAAGATCGGCGTTATAGAAGGTGACATTGCTTCTGACGTTGATGCTCAAAAAGTGCAGGCGACCAGTGTAGATGTGGTACAGATCAACACAAAAGGTGCATGCCATCTCGATGCGAACATGATCCTTTCTGCTGCAGCCAGTCTCGGCCTGGATGGCAAGCAATTGGTTATTATTGAAAACGTCGGTAATCTCGTGTGTCCCGCGGAATTCAAATTGGGAGAAGACGTCAAAGTGATGATCCTTTCCATTCCGGAAGGTCATGATAAGCCACTGAAGTACCCGCTCATGTTCACGGAATCAAATGCCCTGGTTTTGAATAAAATAGACCTCCTCCCTTACACAGACTTCAGCATGGAGGAACTGCGCAAGACTGTCTTGGCCATGAATCCGTCTATTCAGATATTTCCCGTTTCTACCAAAACCGGCGAAGGTATGGACAAGTTGACTGAGTGGCTGGGAAGCAAAATCTCCGCAAAGTAAGGGATCTTGTCCGAAAGCACTGTGTCTCAAAAATAATGTGGAAATGAACCGTCTGGATTCGAGTTCCGCTGCTCATGCGTTGATATGTGCACCAAGCAGAATTTTCAGGATTACTTTACTATAGAGAGCTTCGAGCATACCAGAAACAAGGAGCACCTGAATGGAAGCTCTCTGGTGCAATAAGATGTAAATGAGGATTTGCTAATGCGCAGTTTTGGTATATTGAGAATTTGCTTTGAAAGGAAAAAACCAGTGGAGCTTCAAACCCGCCCGCCGGTTTCCATTTTATTGGCCATCTTCCTCTTTGCTATGACGGCTTCAGGAGCTCATGCTGTATCGATCAAGAATATGTCGGATCAACAGATCGCGAGGGAAGTCAATGCCCAAGGAAATAAAGTAATCATTGATGAATTCCTGAAGCAGGAATTACGCGATCTGAATCAATACGCAACCAAGCCTCTTTTGCGAGCACATCCGACGCTCGATTTTTACGAAAAACAAGCCGACCGAAGCCCTCTCCAGAGCCTGCTTTTTCTTGAAGAACAGGTGCATAAGCTGAGAGATGCCCAAAAAAACATTGATTCGCTGCCGTACTCTCTCGCGTTTTCTTCCGAAGAAAAGAAAAAGGTTCTGGGCCTGAAACCCGTTGCCGATAAAATTGTTTCCTATGGCATCCCGCTCATGAAACGTGACTTCATGAGAGTTGTGGTTGCGGCAAAAGAATTGGCGGACAAAAAGCGCAAACATCCGGTTGAGCTTATGAAAGACCCGAAATTTCGGGATGCGATTTATCGGGAGATAGAACGAACGCCGGCGGAGTTGGACGAGGAAATGGGAAAGCTTTCCGAAGGCGATCTCATCTGCATGCAGCTCGGCTGGGTCCTGGAAGATGTGACCATTACCCGACTATGGCTGGTCTTCAACGATAATAAGCTTCCCGACAAGGACGATTACCTGGCGTTCCGGAAAAAACGGAGTGAATGGTGGCAGAAGAGACTCCAGAGAATCTATTCCTCTACGACCGATGAAAGAGCCTCGGCCAAGAGCTCAACACGATAGCGAAAATTCCGGCTGTTCTTAAGAGAGGCAATGAAATCTCTCCTGCACCTCGTACATGTTAGCAAACGTTTTCATAACGGCGAGGGTTGCGAAGTCTTTCCCTTGAGGGATGTGAACCTCCAGATGGAACACGGGGAACGCATAATCCTCCTGGGAAAAAGCGGATCGGGAAAAACCACATTTCTCAATCTCGTCGGCGGAATGGACTCTCCAACAGAAGGTAAGATCTTTTTCAACGGCAACGAGATTACAGGTCTTTCTACTGTAAAGCTTGCAGAATATCGCAGAAAAGATGTCGGTTTCATTTTTCAATCATTCAATCTGTTCCCGACTCTGACCGTGGGAGAAAACCTGATGCTGCCTTTGGATCTCCTGGGGGTGTCACAGGAATCCAAAGGGAGAGAAATGCTCTCTGCCGTAGGACTTGACGGGCAATGGCATAAGTTCCCCGAACAACTATCCGGAGGCGAACAACAGCGTGTGGCCATTGCACGTGCTCTCATCAAAGAACCCCGATTGATACTTGCTGACGAGCCCACAGGTAATCTGGATTCCGAAACTGGAGACCTCATACTTTCCCTCATATACGAGATCTGCCGTGATCGTCAAACCACGCTCATCATGGTGACCCACAGCTCCGAAGCTCTCTGGATGGCGGACAGAAGATTTCGTCTGAGCAGAGGCAGGTTGCTCCAGGAAGAAAACGCTTCTCCCAAAGAACCTGATCGAGCCTGAAGCTCTTAGTGTTCGGCAACCGATCGAACTCAATCTCAATGGAAAAATCATGGGGATGCCAACAGGAATCCGGACTCTCCTGAAATTCAATCTGAAATATTACCGGCGTCATGCTGTCCTGGCAATCCTCTGTACTATGGGAATAAGCCTCGGAGTGGGAATCATCGTGGCTGTTGAGTTGATCAACAGTTCCGCATTGACTTCTTTTGCTTCTTCCGTAGAGTTCCTGGCAGGTAAAGCAACGCATTCCATCATCTCCGGATATGGCAGAATCGACGAGAAACTCTTCGCCTCCATTTGGAAAAATCCATCCGTACGAGTGGCTTCTCCTGTTATCGATGTGATGGCCGCCAGCCTGGAAGCGGGTGACGAATCCATCCGTTTCCTTGGGATCGATCCGTTTCTGGACGGAGAACTTCGCTCATTTGCACCATCTCAGGGTGGGACGGAGCCAGCCACCTTCATAGAATTCCTCAGCGGACCTGTTCCAGGGATTTACCTGTCGGGAACAGTCATGGACAAATTTAACCTGCACGAGGGCAGTACAATTACCGTGCTCACGGCCGGGTTAGAGAAGAAAGTCAAAATTCTGGGGAGAATTCCAGGAGCGAATGAAGGTCTGTTAACAGAAAATCTTGCGATCATGGATATTTCCGCTGCTCAGGACGTATTTGGTAAAACGGGGTACCTGGATCGCATAGACATAATTCTGAAAGGTGATCCCGAGAAATTCCGAGCTGACTTGCCGGATGCTCTAAGACTTACCGATGCGAGCACACAAAAGTCCACATTGACGGCAATGCTTTACTCGTTCCAACTGAATCTTGCAGCCATGAGTCTTCTGGCTTTGTTCGTCGGGACGTTCCTGATCTACAACTTCAGTATGTTTTCCGTCCTTTCCCGGAGAGAGGACATGTCGTTACTATTGACACTCGGAACGGACAATCGCAGCCTGGTCGCAGCCTTTTTGCTGGAATCGGTTGTGCTCGGAGCCGTCGGCAGTGTTCTCGGTATTCTTTTCGGTTATGCGGTTGCATGGTGGAGCATTGCCAAAGTCTCTTCCACAATCACGGATCTCTACTTCTACATTCAGACCGCCAAAATCGAACTGACGTTACATATTGCGCTTATCGGTATAGCTGTCGGCTTTATTGCCACGCTCATCGGCACTGGTTTGCCTGCTCTAGAGGTGGCTTTCACGCCGCCCATACTGGGGCTCAAGAGGCAGTCGATAGAGGACCGGGCCCACAACTTGAAACGCGTGCTGTTCGTGTTGGGATTGATTTGTTTTCTTTTGTCGCTGGCGAGCGCCTGGGCTTCGCGGTTTTCCATATTTTGGGGATTTGCCTCGGCGTTTGCCATGACGCTCGCATTTGCACTCTTCACGCCCGGTATTCTGTCTCCACTCTGTCATGTTCTGGGAACGTGGCTCAGAGAAGGGTTCCGCTCACTGGAAGGGTTCCTGGCTGCACGAACCATACGGGCCTCTTTAAGCCGAACCAGTATTTCCGTGGCAGCACTGGCGGTGGCGCTATCCATGACCGTGGGCGTGGACACGATGATCTACAGCTTCAGGAATTCAGTGGATGCATGGCTTGAAGGTTCCCTTCAGGGAGATTTGTATATTTCTCCTGCGACAACAAAATGGGACCACCCGCTTCCGGAAAAGCTCCTGGAAGATCTTGCGAAGAATCCCCAGATTCAAGATGTTGAGCGGTATTCCACCCATGAAATGTATCTTGAGGGAAAACCGGTGCGGTTGCGCATAGTGGATGCAGCAGTTCTGGAGCGCCATTCCCGTTTTGTTTTTCTCCAGGGAAAAGAACATCCCTGGACCGCGCTGAAGAATGGGGCGGTGTTCATTTCGGAACCTTTGTCTTTTCGTTTCAATCTGAAACCAGGAGATACGGTCAAATTGCAGACTCCTGAAGGAAGCCGTTCTTTTCCGGTTGCATCCATAGTGCGAGATTATTCTTCCGATCAGGGCACTTTACACATAGACCGAATTGTGTATGAGCAGATCTGGAAAGATCCGCGGATCCAATCTGTCGCCATTTTTATGAAGCCGGGAGCTTCACCGGAACCGGTGCGCCGTTCGATTATCAACGATTTTCCAGGACTGGATCGGACCGTAGTCTCTAACATCAAGATGAAAGAAGACGTGCTGGTCATCTTCGATAAAACCTTTGCCCCCACTGCAACACTCAAAGGAGTTTCCCTGATGGTTGCTCTCCTGGGAGTAGCCACTGCACTTATGGCCATATTGTTGGAGAGATCGCGGGAAATAGCGGTGCTCGGTTATCTCGGACTCACTCCTGGAGAAACGGGCAGAATGAACGTATATCAGGCGCTCATCATGGGGCTTGCCGCCTACTTGATTTCTGTTGTGTGCGGAATCATACTGACCTTTATTATCGTGTACGCGATAAATTATCGATCGTTCGGATGGTCCATCGATATTTATATAAACCCGTGGGTGTTCGCACGCACGTTTCTGTTGACCGCAATAGCATGCGTTATCGCGTCGCTGTATCCGAGTTTCAAGCTCTCACGAGCTCCCTTGGCCGGCATCGTGTCTGACGAATAAGATTTGAGAATCTTCAGTCCAGGACAGGTCTGCAATGGATTCGGAACACATAGAAAAAGAAGCGAAAATTAAGGTGGGGATAAGCTCGTGTCTCCTGGGCAACCCGGTCAGATTCAACGGCGGTCACACACGAGATCGATTTGTTACGGATACTCTGGGCAAGTATTTTGAATATTATCCCGTTTGCCCTGAAGTTGAGAGCGGATTCGGAATACCACGAGAGCCGTTTCGCCTTGTAGGAGATTCCAATGCACCCCGACTCATGACCGTGAAGACGCGGCTCGACTGCACGGAAATTGTGCAGAACTGGGCAACAGAACGGGTTACTCAATTGGAACGAGAAAACCTGTGCGGGTTCATCTTCATGAGCAAATCGCCCAGTTCCGGTATGGAACGGGTAAAAGTGTACACTGAGCAGGGCATGCCATCCAAAACTGGAGTGGGCTTATTTGCCAAAGCTTTCATGAACCATTTTCCACTTATTCCGGTAGAGGAAGATGGCCGACTCCACGATCCGGTGCTCAGGGAAAGCTTCATTGAACGTGTATTCGTGATGAAGCGCTGGAGAGAGACGAGCAGCAGAAAGAAGAGCAGACGGGAACTCATTGAATTCCATACTCGCCACAAGCTCCTTATACTTTGCCATAGTCAATCTCATTATCGCGAAATGGGAAAGTTCGTTGCGCAACTCGAGACCGCGGATCTTGCCTCTGCATACACCCGCTATCAGGCCATGCTCATGGAAGCGCTCAGATTGCGTGCCACCCAGAAAAAGCATGTAAACGTGCTGCAGCATGTCCTTGGCTATTTCAAAAAGAACCTGTCCGCAGATGAAAAGCAGGAAATGCTCGAGCTTATTTCTCTCTATGCTGAAGGTCACATTCCACTCATAGTGCCGATAACGCTCTTGAATCATTATGTACGTAAATTCCGAGAGCCCTATCTTTCCGAACAATACTATCTAAATCCTCATCCTATCGAATTGCAGCTCCGCAATCACGTCTAGCATGGAACACGTGCACTAAGAGCATAGAACCATTCAGCAACAACTCTAATGGCTGTCATTGCGAGGAGCGAAGCGACGTGGCAATCTTCTGGCAAACGAGCCTATTATAGCAGTTGCCAAAATCGATTGAGGATTTAAGAGTATTGGTGAGTGCCGGCCTCCGTGCTGGCACATCTTCAATATGATCAATAATATCAACACAATAGCACTGGCAGAGACGCGGGTCTCTACCAATATCTGTAATTCACACGCAGGATAAACTACAGAATTCTTCGCACTGACTATATACTGATTCCCGTGTCTTGGTTCTTGTTAGAAGAAAATCTATTAAGGGAGTCTTCGCATCATGGAAGATGTGTACAAGCGGCTCGCAGTGAAACTGAACCAAATGCCCAACGGATTTCCCGAAACTCCAAGCGGGGTGGAACTGCGCATTCTCAAGAAAATATTCACCCCCGAAGAGGCAGAAACAGCCCTTAAGATTCGTGCCATACCGGAAACCGTAGAGGCAATTGCAGGCCGGCTTGGCGCACTGGTTCCGGAAATGCAAGCGATCCTTGATAACATGGTGAACAAAGGTCAGATAGCCTCGGCCAAAATGTATGGCAGTCAAGTGTACATTTTCATGCCTTTTATTATCGGGATCTATGAATTTCAAATGAATAGAATGGATAAGGAATTGGCGCAGCTCATCGAGGAGTACGCCCCTGCTCTCATGAACGTTCTCGGAACATACGGTCCGGCTCTGACGCGGGTAATTCCCGTAAATGAGAAAATTGATGCTCGACACGAGGTCCTGCCTTACGAAAACGTGCGGAGCATGCTGGAGCAGGCAAAATCGTTTCAACTTGTTGAATGCATTTGCCGGAAAGAGCGAGCCATGCAGGGGCATCCGTGTAAGCATCCCTTGGAAGTATGCATGGGTTTCTCCAATGAAGAAGGAGCCTTCGACAGGTATCCCAAAGGAAAACGGATTTCACGGGAAGAAGCGCTCGAAGTAATGGAACTGAGCGAAAAGGAAGGCCTTGTGCATTCCACGTACAATGTTGCTGCAGGTCACATGTATTTGTGCAACTGCTGTTCGTGCTGCTGCGGTCTGCTCATCGGACTGAACAGATTCAAAGCCCCGCATCTCATTGCAGGAAGCAACTTTGTCGCATCAATCGACAGCGACACGTGCATACAATGTGGAACATGCTTGAACGAACGCTGCCCTGTCCAGGCAATTGCAGAAAAAGACAATGTATTCGTAGTTCAACCCGATCGCTGTATCGGATGTGGCGTGTGTACCTCTACCTGTCCTACAGAGTCCATAAAACTGGTGAGAAAACCCGAGGCGCTTCGGGATGAACCCCCTGCCAATTTACTGGACTGGTACATCAAAAGGGCTGAAAGCAGAGGCATCAAAATCTCGATTGATTGATCTCTCATGATATGTTGAAAACCGGTTATGATGTGAATAACAGCGAAATGAAACAAGAAAATAGACTCATTCAATTTCTGTAGACATTGCCAGAGATTGACAGAAATGCATCGGGGGAAAAAATGAGCACGCGAAAGAGGGCTCTGCCCACCGGATGGTATCCCGAAAGTGCGGAACAGTGTCGCCATGAAATAGAAGAATTCTTGACCGGATTCAAGCCTCCGGCCGGATCGTGGAAAGGCGGGATAGCTCCTCACGCGGGGTGGTACTTTTCCGGAAAAGCCGCGGCAAAAGTGATGAAAACCCTTGCGGAATCGGGTCGCCCTGATCGTATCGTGCTGTATGGCGGACATCTGTCATCGGGAAGTCCGATTATTTATGCTGACGATGGATGGGAAACCCCCTTTGGAATGCAGCCTCTGGATGCGGATCTAGCAAAAACTCTCGTATCTTCAGGGAATGCTGTATTCGCCGGAAGAAATTTTGCCGACAATACCGTAGAAATTCAGCTTCCCATGATCCGCATGTTCTTTCCACACGTTCCCGTGATCGCAGTGCACTCTCCGGCAACGAGGCAAGCCGCTATTCTGGCGGAATCGATCCGGAGTTTGCTCAAGGAAAAGGGTTTGAATGCAATCCACATCGGGTCGGCAGATCTAACGCACTACGGCCCGAATTACGGCTTTTCTCCAAAAGGAACAGGAGCTTCTGCAGTTGCGTGGGTGAAACAAGAGAACGACCGGTCTTTGATCGACAAGGCTTTGGCCGGTGATGTCCAAGGTGTTATCGACGATGCGTTCCAAAAGCATAACACCTGCTCTGCCGGTCCCATAGTATCTGTGATAACTTCCGTCGGATTCCATGGAATACACAGCGGAACGCTCTTGGACTATTACACGAGCCACGACATAATGCCCGGCTCTAGCTTTGTCGGATATGCAGCCATCGTGTTCTAATGCCTGAGGGTGATGTGTTCATCCAGGGCGGCTCGCCCGGACACGCTGTTCTGGTGGTGGACGTTGTGGCAAATGAAGCGGGAGAAAGCGTTTTTCTGCTTGCACAAAGCTATATGCCTGCGCAAGACATCCATATCCTTAAGAATCCCGGATCCGACATAAGCCCGTGGTATCGGGCGCGATCCGGCGGAGAATTGATCACCCCTGAATGGACTTTCCAGTACCAGGATCGAAAGCGTTTCCGCCAACCTAAATGCGAGGGATCCGAGCACCAGAAATTGTGATGCTTCGGATCCCGAATTTGTATGCTGCTTGTGACCACAGGTCACAGTGCTAGTCTCAGCGAGGTTGCTCTACCGGCTCCTGGGTTTCCGGAGGGGCATCGATTTGTTCCTGTATCTGCTGTTTTCTCTTGAGTACCCAGATCAATGTCATTATCGGTCCGGAAATTACATATCCGGAGATGAGAATGAAGGGCACGACAAAGGGAGCTACTGCAATCAAGGCGAGCAGGAGCACAAAGGCCACTGTCGACATGAACGGATTCTCTTTGACGAGAGTGAATTCTTTGAACGCGTGAAACTTGATCGCGCTTACCATCAGGAAGGACAGTACCAGCGTAAGGATCAGCAGAGCTAGTCGGAATCGCTCCGGGTCTATGTCCAGCTTGTGAAAGAAGAGCACTGTCGTGGAAAGCATGACTGCGGCTGCGGGAATGGGGAGTCCGTTGAATTTCTTCGAGTCTATAGTTCCGGACTGCACATTGAATCGTGCCAATCTCAAAGCACCGCAAGATACGAACAAGAATGCCGCAACCCAACCTATCTGTGCCGTCGGAGTCAGAGCCCACATGTATATGAGTATCGCAGGAGCTACTCCAAATGAAATCACATCAGCGAGAGAATCGAGTTCCAGGCCGAACTTCGTCGTCGTATTTGTGAGCCGAGCTACTTTGCCGTCTATGCCGTCAAAAAAACCTGCAACAAGTATCAGCGCTGCTGCGAGCACAAACTGCTCTTTGATGGAATTTATAATGCTGTAAAAACTGAAGAATATCGAGGTCAGAGTCAAAAGAGAAGGAAGGATAAAGATCCCCTGCTTCATTTTTGCTATGTGAATCCTTTTTCGCGGCGACCTCGCCGGGTACTCTTCACCCTCCTGTCTCTTTCTTCTGAAAAATGGTCTGCGTCTTCTTGCCATAATGTCCCGTCCTCACCGAGCGTTCCGGTGTAATCGTCTTGACAGGCCCAACACCGCCTGTAATGAAGCAACGACTCTGAAAAAACTTGATTGCTCGCTCTAATTGAATCATAATCTTTTTATGTAAGAGGGGCAACAAATAACGCACCCCAACCAATTATTGTACAGTTTTTGCTCCACAATTGGCAATGGATAAACCTGGTGTCCGGATACGGTTTTCCAATGAGAAGGAACCCACAAGATTGAATATCTGAAAAGGGTGCAGGAAGGAATACCCTTATGTTTTTTTCGTAGAGTAGAGGAGCCCAAAACTCACATAAACCCGGGATGTACGGACATACTGAGACATCGATTGGTGCCACATAGGTAATGGGAGGGGTACAATGCAGGACTACAGAAGTGTGATACACGAACTGCTCTCATCATCTGGAATAGCCATAAATGGCTCGAATCCTTGGGATATCCGTATTCACGACGATAGGACCTATCCCCGCATATTTCGAGACAAAAGCCTCGGACTGGGCGAATCGTATATGGATGGGTGGTGGGACTGTGCTCAAATTGATGAACTCATTCACCGTTTGCTGATCAACAGAGCGGATCGAAATCTCAGAGACGGGCTTCGGTTGCTCGTTCCTGCGATTCAATTATTTCTCTTGAATTGTCAAACTGTCTCCCGAGCAAAGCAGGTTGCAGAACGACACTATGATCTCGGGAATGAGCTCTTCTTCACTTTCCTCGATTCGTACAATCAGTATAGCTGTGGTTACTTTAACGGTACGGGGGACCTGGAAAAAGCTCAGCAACGCAAAATGGAGCTTATCTGCAAGAAATTGAACCTGAATAAGAACGACCATGTCCTCGACATCGGTTTCGGGTGGGGTGGCCTTGCCCGGTTCATGGCCGAGAACTACGGTTGTACCGTTACCGGCGTAAACATTTCACAGGAACAGATTCGATTTGCCCGGGAATGGTGCAAGAATCTTCCCATACAGGTGCTGCACCAGGATTACCGCGAAGTGCAGGGTGTGTTCGACAAGATAGTCTCAGTAGGTATGTTCGAACATGTCGGTCGGAAAAATTACAGAATCTATATGGAAACCGCGCATCGCTGCCTGAAAGATGGAGGAATCTTCCTGCTCCACACCATTGGAGTAAATGAATCTGCCAGGGATACCGATCCCTGGATGCATAAGTACATTTTTCCGAATGGAGAATTGCCGAGCATCGCGCAGGTAACCAGAGCTGCCGAGAGTTTGTTTGTGCTTGAAGATCTCCACAATCTCGGACCTCATTATGAGAAAACACTACTGGCCTGGAACCGGAGATTCCAGGCAGGATGGCCGCAGCTTGAGGAGAAATACGGCAACAGATTCAAACGCATGTGGGAGTACTACATGTTATCGTGCGCAGGCGCTTTCAGAGCTCGATACATGCAAATCTGGCAGTTTGTTCTGACGAAGTCTTTTACATCGCAGCCGGCATGCAGGTACTAGTGTGCTGAATTGACATCATGTTGGCTGTCACGCTCCGATTGTAAAGTTGTTATTCCCCGAGCTGCCAGTGGTTATCCCTGGCCAAAAAAAAAGGATTCAGTGTATATCCTGAATCCTGTTGATTTCTGGTGCGCCCGAAACGATTCGAACGTTCGACCTCAACATCCGGAGTGTTGCGCTCTATCCTACTGAGCTACGGGCGCAGAGTTTTTCCACTGTAATCCATACCAAAACGTGTGTCAATTCGTTTTACCTGTTAAAGGGAGCCGAACCGTAAAGGTAGTTCCTTTGCCTTGTTCGGTGTTTACCACAATGTCTCCGTTGTGGTTTTTCACGATCCCATAGCTTATGGCCAGCCCTAATCCCATTCCCATTCCTTCGCTGGAATCCTTTGTAGTGAAGAATGGATCGAAAATCCTTTCAGCAATATCTTCGGGCATACCCTTTCCTGTGTCGGTGAAATCCACTTCGACAGCTTCTGTCGTATGACGAGTCCGCACTGTGAGTGTGCCGGATCCTGCCATCGAGTCCAGAGCATTGAGTATAATGTTCATGAACACTTGCTGCATGAGATTTGCATCGAATATTACTTCCGGACTCTCGGCATCGTATTCTTTTACCAACTCTATGCCGAAAAACTGCTGTTGGTGCGCAACTATGTTCACTGTACGATCCACGATATCTTCTACGTGTTGTTGGCTGGTTTGTACGGGTGTTTCTCGCGCAAAATCCAGAATGCCTTGCACAATACCTCGTATCCGGGAGGTCTCCCGCACGATGACTTCCAGGTCTTTCCGGCTCTCTTCATCATTCTGCACTTTCTGAAGTAACAAATGGGAAAAAGTGAGCACACCGGTCAGCGGCTGGTTTATTTCGTGAGCTATACCCGCGGCCAATTGGCCCAGAGAAGAAAGCTTTTCCGATCGCAGGAGCTGTTTTTCCAGTCTCTTCTTTTCCCTGAGGTCGGTGAACACGCCCATGGAACCCGCCTCTCTCCCCTGTTCGTACAGTATGGAAGCAGAAATGTACACGGGAATATGGTTCCCTTCTTTGTCCAGAAGGGTCATTTCTCTTTTTTGAAGGATTCCTGGTCCACCGAATTCATTCGATCGCAAATCCTTCATGATCTTTTTTGCTTCGCCCGGCAGGTACACCTGAGCTATATGCATTTTGCCGATAACTTCCGATTTTCTGTATCCTAGAAGCTTTTCCGCAGCGGAATTGAATATGGTGATTTCTCCTCCCTTACGTATGCATACGATTGCATCGGGAGAATTCTCAATGATGTTTTCTCTGAACTGATACGCCCGCTCCAGTTCAACATTCGCTTCACGCACCAGGGTTTCCAGATTTCGCGTATATCGTTTGAGCTTTTTCTTGAGAGACAGTCGCTCCAACGACCGTTTCAGAGACAAGGACAGCAATTCCTCGCTGATGGGTTTCGTCAAGAAATTCGACGCTTCTTTGCGGAGGCATTCCACAGCCATGTCCATGTCGCCGTGACCGGTAATCATGATCACTTCACTGTCCGGGTTCTTCGCACGTATACGACCTAGTACTTCTATACCGTTCAGGCCCGGCATTTTAACATCCAGCAGGACCAATTCAGGCGCCTCTTTTTCGAAAATTTCCACGGCTTCCGCACCATCCCTGGCCATAAAGACTTGATACCCGTCAAGCTCCAGGGTCATCCGCATAAGATTGCGTATGCTCTCCTCGTCATCTGCAACCAGGATCTTTGTCATGTAGTAACTCCGATGTAGGGACAGGAAACGTCATCCGGAAAGAAGCTCCATTTTTGTAATGAGGATCTATTTCTATGGTGCCTTTGTGTTCTCGAATTATGCCGTAGCTGATGGATAAACCGAGACCGGTTCCTTCACCGATCTTCTTGGTTGTGAAAAAAGGCTCGAATATCTTGTCTCGAATGGACTCCAGGATGCCCGGTCCGGTATCGGAAACGGTGACCACGATCCTGCGCCGTTCAGGATTCGATGATATGTAGATGACATGTTCCGATTCCCGTTCTTCACAGACGGTAGCATCCCCGGAAAGCATTGCATCCCGCGCATTCAGGATCAGATTCATGAACACCTGTTCGAGCCGATTAGCATCGCCAATGATACGGGGCAAGTTCTCTGAGAGCTGCAGATCCCATGTTATCTTATTCGCTTCCAACTGAGTTCCGAGTAGGGTAAACACGTTCCGAATGGGGTCATTGATGTCGATCTGCGCCATAGTGTCATCGGTTTTTCTCCCGAACTGCCTCAGATGGTTGATGATCCTCGATGCTCGGTCAACGCTGGTGGTAAGCTCTTTCGTGATGTTCTTCATATCATCGAATGCGAGAGGTTTTCCCATCTGCGTTGTTTTCAGCAAATAATCGCTCCCCAGCCGTATGACACTGAGCGGTTGATTCAATTCATGAGCAATACCGGTTGCCATTTCTCCCAGGGTAGCCATCTTTCCGGCTTGTATGAGTTGAGAATGCTTTTCCAGTCGTTCCGTTACATCCCACACGGCAGCTATAATTGCCGGTCTGTTTTGATATGTGATCAACGAAGCCTGGTAATTCACCATGAATAGCGAGCTATCACGACGACGGTGTTGCATGATCGGCAACAGCGTCACCTCCGTGGAAAAGAGCTGCTGTAACCGTGTCACAGTTGATTTCCTGTCCCGGTCTAACCCCAAATCCGCGAAGCTCATGGCAAGGAGTTGCTCCCGTGTGTACTGATAATCCTCCTCTGCTCTCGCATTCACGTCCAAAATCATTGTGGTTTCCGCGTCTATGACGAAGATTGGAAACGGCCCGTTGTCGAACAGAAATCGATATTTTTCCTCGGATTCCCTCAGCCGCGCTTCAGATGCCTTCAAATACACGAGCATCCTATTAAATGATACTGTAAGCTGATGGATCTCGTCTCCTTGAACTAGAACAGCTCCTTCGCCGAGTTCCAGGGAATCGTTCCCGCACTGGACGGAAGAAGCAGTGCTTGCGCCCGCTTCACGGCTGATCTGATCGGCGCGGCACGTCAGCTCGATCAGAGGCATCGTGATCTTCTTTGAAATGCGCTCGATAAACAAACAGCTCAATGCGATGACAACCAGACTGACAAAGAGATGGATGACTTTCAAATATTTGATTGCTGTGGAATCCCCGCCTAATTGGGGAAAAACCGTGACCTGGAGTATTATCCCGATGGTAATGACTACTCCGATCAGGACCAGGAAAGTACTGAGCAGTATTCTGTTCTTGAATGTGAGCAAAACGCCCGGCCGAGGTCTGAGAGCCGTTGGCAGGATTTTTTCCAATTGATGGATACTGTTTACAATCCAACCGGGTTGCCGGGAAGAAATGGGTATAGCTTTTTCAAGCCGGGATCGTTCACTGTCCCGATCACGAAATCGTTCGCTGGTTTCAGATCCGCTCTCGGAAATCATGCCACACGCTTTCAGCAGGTTTGTGCAACCGGGGCGCACCTGAGCTTTTTGTGTTCTCCGGATTTAGAGATATCCATACGGGTCGAAAAAATCCCAGAGATCGTCCTTAATCACCTCGTACTCATCCATCACATCTTCATACGACCTGGCATTCTCAATGGCAATCGCGGCCTGGTCGGCAAATTTGTGCAGAAAGTCAATCTCGTCTTTGCTGAAGGTCCGGACCTCTCCAGTGTACACCCGAAGACATCCTATTACGATACCCCGGACAATCAGGGGTAGACTTAGTATGGAAGAAATTCCCTCTCTTACCGCTTCGGTCGGATACTGGACTCTGGGATCGGTAGCGGCATTTTCGACTAACACATCTTTCCCGTTTATAATGGATTCTCCTATGCTTTTTGAAGAATCCAGCGGTCCTTTGTTGACATACTCCTTACTCAAACCGGAATAGGCGTAGACTCTCAGCTTTTCACGGTCTTTGTCCAAGAGGCTCAAAGTGGCTCCTTTCACTTTTGCCATAGTCTCGATGCCTTCGACAATCGATCCGAGCACTTCTTTGAGATTCAGAGTAGAAGAAATTTTTTTCTTCAATTCTTCAAAACGCCGGTCGCGAAAATCTTGATTGAGACGAATCTTGCGATTCTCCAGGACTCGATGTACCAGATCGGTAAGCTGATCCGGAGTGAAGGGTTTTGTCACATAATCCGCCGCTCCCGATTTCATTGTTTCGACCGCTGAATCGACTGTCGAGGATTCCGTAATCATGATGAACGAAACATTGGGATCTACTTCGGAAACAGATTCCATGGTTTTCAGATCATCGGAATCAGGTATTTCTACCTCCGCGATCAAGAGATCGAAACCGCCGTCATGCAGCATGTTCAGAGCGTCCGGAACAGAGTTGGAGACATGCACAGTATACAGAGGCTCGAGAATTCGGCGTACGCTGCCGCCAGCGATGTCCCGATCGTCCAAGACCAGAATCTTGCCTTGTTCTTTTATCATTGTGTCCTCCTCTACATGTTGAGATCAGAGCAGGCGGAAAACGATATGACCAATTCGTGCGATACAGCTTCCTTCTCGTGCATCCTGCGAGGAATCACGTCTGAGGCAAGTACTTCTTAAGTTCTTCGATTTCCGTTCGGACTCGCTCGTACGTCATCGCGTTCTCAAGCGCGCGTGCGGCCTGTTCGGCAAATTTTATGAGAAGGTCCAATTCATCGTCAGTGAAAGTGCGAGTTTCCGTACTGTACAGCCTTAAAAAACCGAAGATGGAATCTTCCAACTTCAAAGGAATGGAGAGAACAGAAGAAAATTTTTCGCTTCTCGCTTCTTCCGGGTACTGAAGATTGAAATCAAATTCCGGTTCTTGAACCAAAACCGTCCGTCCGGATCTCATCGCTTCAGCAATGCTTTTCGCACTGTCAAGCGCTCCTTTTTTTACGTACATCTCACTCAACCCGCAAGAAGCTGCGAGCTCCAGGGTCTGATCTTTCTTGCGAAACATCAATACCGCGCTTCCTTTGACATTGAAGAGCCGCGAAACACTCGAACAGATCAAATCGAGGATTTCGCGTAAATCAAGACTCGCTTTCAATGCCTTTTCGGCTTCGGCATAGATCTTCTCTATTTCCCGTTCTTTTTTCAATTTCTCAACTTTCTGCAGGGCATTACGCGTGACTTGCAGCAATTCCTCCGGCGTAAACGGTTTGGGAAGATAATCCAGGGCGCCCAATTTCATAGACTCGATTGCCGAATCTACTGTGGGGAAACCGGTGAATACCACCACGCCCGTATCCGGGTGGTTCTTTGCTATGGCTCTCACTACTTCCATTCCGCCGATTCCGGGCATCTTCAGGTCAGTGAGCGCCAGGTCGACATGATTTTGTTCAAGCTCCTGGAGAGCCTGATCGACTCTCATCGCACTGATTACCCGATGCCCGTCCCGATCCAATATTCTCTGTATACTTTCCTGAACGATCTGTTCGTCATCCACTACCAGAATTGTCGCATGTAGGTCCCTCGTCGCATTCATATAGCCCTCCTTGTGAGTTCAGACGTTACATTGCAACCCCGCTACGGAGAAGACTTTCTACGTGAAGCTCACGGCCACACTCATAATGTTTAGTCACCTTTAACCGGAGTCAACGCCGTTTCGAGAAGTTCCGTCCGGAAAATGTGCCAGGAAAATTCGAGCCGTTTGCTCGTCCGAAAGCTTCGGTTCCAGAAAACAACGGGTAATGGGCAGGTATATATGAATCCTCAAAAAGGAATTTCGCACTATGCTTTGACGACGACACTGTCATAGTACGGATTGACTTCATGTAGGGATTCTTTTTTCCACTGTGACATTCTCGACAAAAAAAAGGAAGAATTTTTTGTACAGACAGTGCAGCGTTTGATATTTTTTGTAAATAATATCTCGGTCGGTTCTTGCAGCGATTCCCGAGAGGGAATTCTGCCACGTCCATCCGGTACTGCACTCGGTGCATGTCGAAGTCACATGAAACTACCTAAAGTTGCTGTTCGACTTGACATCTGGCACTCGCGCTGATAAATTAACTTCACCAACAATCCTTACACATGAGTTCTCTCAAATACAGGAAAATGCGATGAATCCGTTTGAGCTGTTCCAGTCTTCCGGTATTTACAAAATGGCAATCCTCTACTTTTCAAAGTCCAGAGGTTTAGCCATTGTCGGCCGGTACACCTCCGGTGAAAACGTTGAAGTAGTCCAAATTTCCGGAGAGGTCGATCCGCACACCGGAAATTTCACTGCATTGGACTATGTATCCGATCGATCAGATCAGTTTCCCGTGATCACCAAAGGTGATTTCGAAAACCTCGTGTCGTTTATTGAAACCAAAATTGACGACCAAACCTGTATGAGCATTATCGAACCCGAGATTATTCGTACCGTGATGTCTGAAAACTGTTGCCCGGGATGCACGGATTACGTCCACTAAACCGCACACGCGTTCCTTCTCTGAACCCTTCACCTTAACTCAAGGCTGCGGATAATTTTATTTGACACTTAGGCCGGGATTCCGGCCCATCTCTCTCTTTTTTCTTTCAGAAATGGACTGTCATCTTTTATAAAACATTATTTAATAACTAGTTATCGGCCTCTTATTGCTCGCCTTATTATGTTTTGTTGTCATCATATTGTAAATATGGTAATATTGACGATATTATTGTATTCGAAGGGGTCTTTTATGTGTGAAATTGTCACTTTCACTGGTGGCCAAGGCGCTCCGGGAAGAACTTTCCTCTCG
>JBGSLQ010000018.1:0-25019 GCA_041740635.1 Desulfomonilaceae bacterium
TGGAAATGTAAGCTTCAATATCAACCGCTATCCGACTTCTCCCAATATCCCCGATACTGCTCTTGGCTATGAGATCAATGCAGGACTGGATTGGAAGCTTTTGGAAGGTTGGACCGCAGGAGTAGTCGTAGGCTATTGGCAGCCCGGAAAATGGTTCAATTACGCGTGTGCGGATCGATCTGTTCCCGGATGGCAAGCAGGGACTGCAGCCAATAATTTTGGAACCAATCCCAATAAGACGATCGATCCTATCATTGGCGGCGAATTTTCGCTGGTATTTGAATTTTAACGCGGCAGCCACGCCTCGCTTAAGCGACTTCTCTTGCGGAGTATTATGATGAAAAAATCATTGTTCATACTGTTGGTAATGGTTCCCCTGATGATGATGACCGCTCAGGTAGGCAATGCATCCGTTGCACCTTCCCATGGTCTGTCTCAGAGCCTTCACACTGTTCCCCCCGGCATGCAGCAAGCTGCTTTCTGCATTGATTCGGCGGCAATGGTTATTCAAACGAATCCACCTGATTCTCGTTGCTGCGAAAACACCAATATATCCCGAATAGTATCCGGATCGGAGTTGAGAATCCTGTCACTTGAAAAGGCAGAAATGCCAGGCTCGGGAATGAAGATCGTCCAGAAAGACGAAGAAGAAGAGGAAGAGGAAGGTGAGGACGAAGAGGAGGAAAAAGAAGAAGAAGGAGAAGGATGGGACCGTACGTGGGATGCTCCCAAGCTAGCATAATGGCTCATTCTAAATAATAGCCATCCAGTTACACGAGGTTGAGAAAGATTTCTCCTGTGATCCTGGTGTCCTGGTTTTCTAAATCCCCCTTCCCCCTTTGCCAAGGCGGGAATTGAACGTGCATTTTACCTCCCCCTTTTATAAGGGGTAGGGGGATTTTCCCTCAAGTAACTGGATAGGATCTATAACAACTCTTTAACAACTCTTTTCAGGAGTCATGGAGAATTACAATGTGTGAAGCGACTGTGAAACCACTTACGAGCATGAAGCCCAGAGAAAAAGCTTTCATCGTGGCATTAAACGGCGGAACCGAACTTCAGCACCGTCTTGTCAGTATGGGGCTGCATGTCGGCAAAGAAGTCGAGATTCTGTTTCCTTGCTCCCATGTCGACGATCCCGCAATCGTTGCCGCAGGCGAAACACGATTGGCAATCGGTTACGGGATGGCTTCCCAGATTATGGTAGCCGCAGATCCTGCCTAGTTTGGAGAATTGGAGGATGATATGACTTTGGATCAGCTAACCCCCGGTCAGGAGTGCAGAGTCTCCGATGTGAGTCTCGAAGGAGCAGAACTCCAGCGACTTCTCGATATGGGATTCATCGAAGGCACTTTGATAAAGGTAATTCGCAATGCTCCGCTTCTTGACCCTCTCGATATTGAGATCCGCGGGTACCTCGTGGCAATTCGTCGTAGCGAGGCCATGGGCGTGGAGGTCCAAATCGCATGAAGAACGATCGTCGAACTGTGCTGGTCGCTCTTGCAGGCCAGCCCAATTGCGGAAAATCCACTGTTTTCAATATGCTCACCGGTGCCCGGCAACATGTGGCCAATTATCCCGGAGTGACTGTCGAGAAGAAGTGGGGAAGCTATTCTTCGGATGACTATAAAGTGGAAGTGGTCGACCTGCCCGGAACCTACAGTCTCACCTCGTACTCGCAAGAGGAGAGAATTGCGCGAGATTCCATTCTATTGGACCGCCCTCATGTCGTAATTGCTGTTGTTGATGCGGCGAATCTCGAAAGAAGTCTTTATCTGGTATTCCAACTCATGGAATTGCAGGTACCCATCGTTCTTTGCCTAAACATGATGGATGTTGCCGAGAACCGTGGTTTTAAAATCAACCTGTCGCTTTTGTCGTCCGAACTGGGAATACCGGTCATTCCTACAGTAGCGAAGAAAGGCAAGGGAAAAGGGGAATTAAAGGAAGCTGTTGAACAGATCGCTTCACAGCAGGAACGGGAGATTTCCAACTGGAACCTCCCGTATGGATCCGAGCTGGAATCCGCATTGGAACCACTTACTGCTCGCCTGGCCGAGTGTGACCATTTTGCTAAAGACTTTCCCGGCAGATGGCTTGCCGTAAAGTTGATGGAGAACGATCCCGAAGCGCGGCGGCTCGTTCTCCAACACTGGGACTGCGGCAACGGCTCGGGTGGCAAGATGCTCTGCCAGTACGCGGAAGAGTTGCGACACGATTTCATAGAACGCACCAGGAAGTCCCCTGAAAAAACCATTGCTGCGGGCCGATATCGACTCGCTGCACAAATTGGTGAAAAGTCGCTGCTGAAGACCTATGGTTCTGAGCAAACCCTCACCGACAAAATCGATTCGATTCTTCTCCAGCCGATTCTGGCGCCGATTCTCCTTGCAGCTATTCTTCTCACTTTCTATCAGGTCACTATGGTGTACGGCACCAAGTTGGCGGACTGGGCTTTTCCATTTTTTCAAAGTATCAAGATTTTCGTGGCGCAGCTATTCCCTGCATCAGCGGACCTCTTGCGAGAAGGGCTCCTGCAATCTGTCATCGTTAACGGCCTTGTCGGCGGGGTTGTTGCAATACTCTATTATCTCCCCATATTCATCGTACTCTTTGCCTGCATAGCGATACTCGAGGACAGCGGCTATATGGCCAGGGTGGCATTCATTATGGATAGAGTCCTGCGAGGATTCGGACTCCATGGGCAATCGACTCTACCCATGATTCTCGGCGGAGTAGTCGTTGGAGGCTGCGCTGTACCCGGAATTATGGCGACTCGAGCCATGAAGGACGAAAAGGCCAAATTGGTGACTATCCTGATTATGCCGCTGATGAATTGCCTCGCCAAAATTCCTTTCTACATCCTCATCGTAGGGCTGTTTTTTGCCGCTTATCAAGGACTGGTACTCTTCGGTATCTCGGTATTCAGTTTTATAGTTGCCCTGGCAATGGCGAAAATCTTCAGCAGCTATCTGATTACAGGTGAGTCCGCTCCTTTCGTCATGGAGCTTCCCGCTTACCACCTGCCAACCGTGGATGGAGTGATTCGGCGAGCCCTCGAGCGAACATGGCTCTTTGTAAAGAAAATTGTGACCATTGTAGCCGCAGTTATGATTGTGGTGTGGTTCTTTGTCACTTTCCCGGGGATTGGGTTAGAGAGAGAACTATATTACGACTCTCTGGAAAAACAGGCCGAAGAACAACTTCAGCGCGATGCGGGGTCGGCGAATCCCTACTCGAGCGTTCTCCACGGTCCGGATCTGGTCTCATTGATGCACTTTAGAGACCGTTATGCAAGAGCCGTGCAGGATGCCGGTGATAACGAGAGTCGCTTCAAAGGGATCGAAAACCGATTTGCCACCGAGAATCCGGTATTCTTCATAATAGCGAATAAGGGCCAAGGATTGAACGGAATTGCGGACAAGTCCGCAGCAAAAACGGCAACAGCTCTGAGGAAGTTCGATCAGAAAATCAGAAAAGCTACACGGGAACGTCGAAAAGAGATCATCCACGAGAGTTGGGCAGGCAGGTTCGGACGAGCCATTGAACCGGTAACTCAGCTTGCAGGCTTCAACTGGCGCATCAATATAGCAATTATCAGCTCGTTTGCTGCCAAGGAAAGCCTGGTGGGAACACTTGGCACGATCTATAGCGTGGAGCATGGCAGCACCCCGGGGAACCTCGGCAGTTCCATCAGATCTACCGAAAGCGGATGGACTGTTGGACATGCATTGGCGATTCTCGTGTTCATGGCTCTTTTCCCGCCGTGTCTGGCAACACTTATTACGATTAAAAACGAGACCGGCCGAACAAAATGGATGCTCTTTGCGGCGATCTATCCTGTTGTTATCGGTTTCATCTTGGCTTGTTTCGTATTCCAGTTAAGCAGTGTTCTTTTCTGACAGTAGAGATGACAAAAGAGAGGAGGAATGCCTTATGAACAGGACCACGGCCCTCAAGGCCATCCTGATGGGAACAATATTGCTGTGTCTGGGCGGAGTAGCACATGCTCATAAACCCTTGCTATCGGTTGGAGACAACCAGGACGGGACTATCGCTATAGAAGCGGGTTTTTCGGATGGCTCGTCTGCTGCAGGGCACAAAATTATTTTGAAGGAAGAAAAAACGGATGCGGTCACTTCGGAACACAGAGTAGGAGAAGACGGCACTCTGCAATTGAAGAAGCCCAATGTCCCCTATACCGTCACCCTTGATGCCGGCGAAGGCCATATCGTGGTCAAAACAGGCCCAGCGCCGGGCAGTTCGGAAACTGAAGCCGGTGCTGCAAAGAGCCAGGCCGAGTCGCCCGCACCGGCAGCCGAATCGGCGGTGAAAACATCGGCGGTTCCACCGGCTCAATCGGTGGCTCCTTCAGCAGAGCTGTCAGCAGCGGCACAGCCGATTCGTGTCGCCCAGGTATCCACCGAGATAAGCCCGGGGGCTATGATGGCTTTCAAAATGATGATCACCGCGCAAATCGTAACAGCGACAGCCCTCATCATTCTGCTGGCCGCGCTGGCTTACTTCGCCGGATACACTGTTGGTAAAAGAAATACCGCGGCTCAACCCAAATAGGAGGTGAAAAGCACCGGAGAATAAAGAATCAGAGGTCAATGTCGGATGCTCAAAAAGGCCGGTACTAACCTGGCGAAAGGCCTCCACCTCGCGAACCAGCGCGAGGTTTTTTCCGGGATACTTGCCGGCCGGTTTGAGCCCTGACGTGGCGGTTCATTTCCAGCGCCGTCACGTGCGGAGGGGTGTCATCATGTCGAGGTTGCTTCAAGAGATATCCCTCCCTCAATCCATAAAACCCATGTTCCGGGACCAGTACGGACATCTGCAGTGGCACTGCGAACGTCAGCCATTCAAGTCACACAGTGGTTAACTAAAGCTTTCTTGAAAAAGCTCAATTCCCGCGTCGAAGAAAGGCGCCTTGAGGAGGTTTGTATGAAGATCTTTAATAAAACCGTTTTTTTTCTGATTGCTCTTCTTTCCATCACTCTGGTCGGTGGAGTGTCTTTTGCGCACTTTCAGATGATCTATACTCCTAAATCAGCCTTAACAACAGACGAACCCGGCAAGTTAAATCTGCTTGTGGTTTTCACTCACCCCTTTGAAGCTGGACATACAATGGACATGGGTGCGGATGAATCCGGAAAGATCACTCCGCCCGCCGCTTTTGGGGTCATGACCTTCGATAAAAAGGCAGATAAAACTGTAAAGACCGATTTGCTCAAGGACCTCAAACCCATCGAATTTAGCAGCTTGACCAACAAAGGTAAGGGCTATGCACTGGAGCACAAAATTGGTGGCATCGGAGACTTTGTGTTCTATCTGGATCCAGCTCCTTACTATGATAAAACCGAAGACCATTACATGCGGCAAATCACGAAAGTGATTGTGAACAGGGGTGGAGCCCCCAGTGCTTGGGACAAAGCCGTTGGACTTGACGCGGAAATAGTCCCTCTCGACAAACCTTATGCATTATGGACCGGCAACCTGTTCCGAGGAGTCGTCATGAAAAAGGAAGGGGACAAGATGGTTCCTGTTCCCGATGCGGAAATCGAAGTGGAATTCCTGAATCACGATATCAAAGGCAATGCCTTCGCCAAGCAGGAGAAAGTAAAGGCACCGCAGGATGCGTTTGTTACTCAAACCATTAAGGCAAACGCCCAGGGAGAGTTCGCCTATGCGATTCCCAAGGCCGGTTGGTGGGGATTTTCCGCTGTAGGAGCTGGCGGAGAGCCACAACACCAGGGCAAACCGATGTCGGTTGACGCTGTCATATGGGTGCAGGCTCAGGATATGAAATAATTAACCGGCCTCGCAGACTCTGAAATGCTATTAGACCGGAGAAGTCGGGGAGCCCTTCTTGTGACAAGTTTCCCCGAATTCTATTCAAACCACATCAGAATTGACTCACACGCTTGTTTACCGTGTGCACGTGCTTTCCTTGAATTATTACTCACCCATTTTTATGGGTATAGGGAATCTTCATCTTGAAAGAAGATTCCCGTTACTCTTCATAGCTTCACTCATTGCAACACACGAAATCATGAGATGATTCTTACCGTTCGTGTCGATTCGTGCGCGCACCTGGCTCTCTCGGACAAGAATCAATCGGGAGCGGTTCCTAAAGCTCTTCAGTTGCCAATATGTCACCCCACAGAACTTGTCATAATATCCCTTATCTTCAAAAATCCTCTTTGAATCTGCAAAATAATGCTTGTCATAGTCCGGCAAAATGTTTTAATCTGATCGTAAGATGCTGCAAAGGACCGTGTTCATTGCTGCCGGTCAGGCCATACCTTTCATATTCCGGGATGCAGACGAAAAACAAGGGTGACGGGTTTCAAGAGTGGTCCTACAGGGGTTGGGGACTGATGCAAGCAGACATTCGGGTGCTGAAGATTTCATGGCTTCAGGATTATTCTCACGCGCGACTGTCGATTCATCAGAATCAGGAAAGACGCAGATGAAAAAGATACTGGTTGTTGACGATCTTGAGGAAGTCCGGGAACTGGTTGAGATAACCCTCCTCAGAGCCAAATACACCATTATAACTGCCGAAAACGGATTCGACGCCGTCAACATTGCGAAAGAGCAAAAGCCTGATCTGGTCATCATGGACATAGCGATGCCGGGGAAAATAAACGGGCTTGAGGCAATACGACTCCTAAAAAGGGATCCTACCACTGAGAAATGTCCCATTATCGTATTGACCGGTCTGTGCACTTCGGAGAATTTTCGAAACTACCTCGAAGCAGGGGCCTATAGTTGCTTCTCAAAACCCTTCAGCCCACTAAAACTGATCCAACAAGTTGACAATCTTCTTGTAGAGATACATTGCGCAGTCTGACTATCCCACTCCTCTGCCAGATTTCAATTTAGAATGTAACCGTCTGGCAATGCTGTAGTAGTTTAATGGGATAGTTCTCGACGTCTAATCCATTTTCCAGATCTACATAGTCGTCGAGAATCTATCATCACGGAACTATGCTTTCGCGCTGGAATCAATTATTCGTCGAAAATCAGCAGTAATTCCTGATTCACCATTGGAATTGCAGTAAGGTTCACCGTACGAGAGCCTGTGTCTTTGCACGTGATTTCGACGGACTTGATGCCATTGTTCCCCAGGACGAGCAGGAACTCGTTCCAATCGGACCGATTGTGAACAGTCCCTTCGCCGGAAGCTCCTTTGAAACCGCCAATCCAGTCATAATTGCCGTCCAAATCATCCTGGCGATAACCGAAGGTTTTGCTGAATTTGCTGTTGATTCGCTTAATATAGCCGTCATCATCCACTATGGCCAAGCTCAGGGGAACCCTTTCCCAGAGTTCTTCGCCTCGCTGTTGCTCCCCATTCAGTATTTCCAGAGTCTGCATGTGCTGATTCGTCTGGATTTCAAGTTGCTTCGTCAGCCTATGGACCTCTTCCGTGAGGTAATCAATGCGTTTTCCAAGCTCGAGGTTTGCTTTGCGGTACTTTTCATCGTTTCTTCGGGTAAGTATCAGTTGAGTCTTTTCGTGCGTAAGGTTTTCAATGATGAGGAGAACGTGTCTTTCCAAACCGATTCTGACGGATCTCAAATGAAGCCTTGCCCATATTCTGTTATTCTCTATCTCAAGGATTGCTTCGCTGATCTGTGGTCGTCGCGTTGCAAAAGCCCTCTCGATCAGTGCCTGAATTTTTTGAGCCAAAGATTGAGCTTTACCGACATCGGTGGGCAGAGGGATCAGGTTGGCAAATGGCGCTCCCTTGATCTTCTGGTAGTCGGTGCTGATTTTTCCACACGCGCGGTTGACGAACCCGACTTGAAACCATTGATCTATGAGAAGGACCGGAATCGGGAGAGCATCTAACAAGCGCCCTATGGAAGAGGAACTTATGGCGCTCAGATCGAAGGTTCCTGATGAGTAAACATCCGGAGTGAACAGAGTACTGAGATCAATCGACAGAGTGGGACCGCTTAGGGGGGTCGCCTCTCCTTCTTCATGCGCATCAAAACTCGGCAGTTCGGTTTCTTTCATGGCCCTCCCTCTTCCACAGTGAAGAAATCCTATTCGGGAATTTGAGCCAGGGCCGGCTGGAATGCCGGATTGTTAGTCCACCAGTCCATTCCCATTTCTTTTGCTTTGTCCACAGAACAGACTACCAGCCGGATCTGAATCGTAAGCAGTTCCACGTCCACCAGCTTGATTTTGATATCGCCAGCGATCACAACTCCCTTGTCGAGGACTCGCTCGAGGAGATCGGCAAGATTGGTGCTTTGTATTGAATGTCGCATCGACCCTTGTGTCGGCATTTAATTACTCCTTACAGGAGCTTCCCGAGAGGCCCCAAGTCGAGATTCAGGTCTTCTTCTTCGAGACCGAACTCACTTCGAAGTCGCTCGATTTCCTGCGCCTGCATCATCAATGTTGTACCAAGTCGGTCAATTTCCGTATCCGTGAGGGTACCGGCTTCCATGCGTCTGATAGCCTGTCGTTCTAATAAATCGTGAAGAAGTTTTACCAAGGTGAGGACAAGTTGTCCCAAACCGTTCTTGACGGTGTCTTGATTCAGGTTCAGGCGCTTTTCTTCTTTATCGGAATGCAAACTTGAGGTCCAGTCAGTTTCCATTATCTGTGCGAAATCGCCCAGTGAGTCCGATTCTACTTTCGCTATATTCAAAGGGTTCATTGGCTCGGCCCTTCATACGTCCATGCTTGTCCGGTTTTTCTCGATGTTGCTCGTGGATGAATTTCACGCATATCAGGTATTGTCCCCCGCTAAATGCAGACTGGTCCCGCGACGGATCAATCCGTTGCGTTTCCCACGTATAGTATCTACAGAAGCAAGGACTACCTGAAGCCCGAGATAGATCAGATCCACATTAGCGACCGAAATAGTCACTTCTCCGGCAACTACGGCGCCCTTGTTCAACACGCGGTCAAGCGCTTCGCACAGAGAAATGTGCTCTTCCTCATCCATCATGAAGTCATGCATTATATGCTCCAGCGATCGGCCAGGTCGACTACGATGAATATTCCTGTGGCACTAGCTCCAATGGAGTGTGTTCCACCTGGGCATTGATTTTCGTTTGAAGATTCTCAGGCCTCGAGAAGTGCCCCTCGTTCCTGAATTGCATCCAATCTGTCCAGAAGTTCGGCTTCCAGGACGTCAAACTCTGATTCGCTCACGTCCCCTGCTTCAAGGAGTGTATACAGTTTTTGGAGTTGCGCTGTTATCGTGTCTGACTCATTATGGAGTTCCTGCTCGGCTGCATCCTGAATCTCGTTGCATATCCAAAGGACTCCATTCATCGGAAGGAACAAAATGTCATCTAAAAGAAACATAGTATGCCTCTCCATCCGTTAGGATCATGCGTCTATTTCCAGATCGACAAAGTTGTGCGGTGCCCAGGGACCGTTGAAATCAAAAGCAAAGCTGTCGTCAAAGTGGGATGCCGCTTCGAGGACGCCCGCTTCGAAGTCGCTTAGAAGAGCGCGGTCCACAAGACAGGAAAGGTGCATTACTTCAATCTCGACTCGACACTTGGATCGTTTTATCTCAGAGCACCGCTTACTCATTACTCGTTCGACCCGCTTGGTGTGGCGCTCTCTTTCGAGGTTCAGAATTTCCTCGAACATGCGACCGATCTCTATTTTTTCCTGCTGTGTGGCTAAATAGTTGGGCTGCACCAATTTGTTACGAGCTTCTCTGAGCTCGCTATTGACAGTGATAAAGTATTCGAAAATGTTCGGCACATCCCATGTCACTTTTATTCCCATTTCCGCTTTACCTGAGATCCGTTTCAGTTGTTGCTGCACTGATTTGTTATTGCGTGAGAGAATAGCCTTGACCGCTTTGGGACCTTGAGAAATGACTCCGAACGACATGGGCAGGAGATCGCCGTCCAGCATCACCCTTTTCAAGACAGCCTGATGAGCGGCGAAATGCCTGCGTTCGGGACGTATTTTCTGGTGCGGAACATCGCTGACTACAGCAGCAACATCTTTTACCGCGATGGTGTAGACATTCCCTCCATTTATTCCAAGGTACCCATAGACTCTTTCCTCCGACCCAGGTACGACGGCATAGAGGTATCTTCCATTGGAACCAGTAGTTTTAATTGTCTCTTTTTCCATCCTTCTACCTCGGGTGTGAATGGATCTAGATTGCTAGATCTCGTGAGTTAGGCTATCCGGAAGTGAGCCGGCCCGATTTCAGGTCTGTTTCCGTCTGCGTTGCCCCCGACTTGAGTTCCACCGGACTCACGGATTTGATTTTCCGGCGCAGTTTTCATTTTTAGTAAGGCGCCGCGTATGTACCATTTGAACAAACCTTCAAAATCGTCATACGCGTCGTCCACCAACAGGTTGTGTGCACAAGAAGTGCAGTTGATTTTGATGGGTCTTTCCTTCACATTCCCTTGTTGCAGATGATCCAGAAAAAATGGGGAAGCACTCCGGAGGATTTTCGCGGAGGTCTACCGGGTGCTTCCCTGTCTAATTTGGGCTGTTTGTGACTTAACTGTCGATCCACGGCCTCTCACAGTACGGCCGCATGTCACTTCAGGATTGGAGCCACAGAATAGCCAAAGCGCTCGCGCATTTGCGAATAGGCGTTTTTTCTCTCCCATGTGGACGCGCCCTTCATCCAGGGCTTTCAACGGATTTCCGGTCAAGTGATTGCACGAACGAAAACTCCTGATGCTCTGGCTTGTTCTGATTCGACTACAGCTCTTGATGCCTGACATTGTTTTCACCTGGTATAGTAATCGGAAGACTTTGCAGATAGAGGATTCAATATCTGATCTTGAATCCAGCTTTACATTGAGTACTCTGTTTTCGTGGGGCAGAAGCTTTCTGCAAATCGGTCCCGGCACGTTCACCGACACCTTTGAGCAGCAGGTCTTTTTCTTCCTCGATCTCCCGAATTCTTTGTTCGATATTTTTGATTCTGGTCAATGCACTATGACGCTCTTTCTCTCTTCTGGCTCTCTCCATTTCCAGGCAGCTTATGCTCATGTATGCCATATATGGTAACCCGACTCTGTCGACTTTCCCTGAGCGTGTGCGTATATCTCTAAGGCCCCGTGAGTTCCCTTTCATGCGAATATTCATCATGAAGTCTCCTCCTCGCTGATGAGCGGCTTGCCTGATCTTTTCACTCCAGTTCGGCCGCACACTTTGCGAATGACTTCTTCCACTTTCTTCGCTATCAAGGGGCTACCTTCTCGGGTCACTTTTACCGTATCGGTGCTCAACACATCTCTGCAAAGCCATTGGAACACACTATTATCTTGGTCCGCGTGTCCGCCCGTGTGGGCAAGAACCCTGGCTATGGCGATTGCGGCACGTATTGTCGGTCTATGATTGTTGACGCCCAGCAAGCGTAATTCTCTTACGATATCAACTATCACCGTCGCATCTTGTTTGGAAACACCCGACTTGGCCTGGGTTATTTCGATTTCGGTTTCCCTGTCGTAGTGGTCGACGCTGATCGTTATGATACGATCCATGAGTGCGTCCTGAGTCTTGTGAACTCCTGCGTATTCTTCAGGATTGGAAGTGAAGATGGCGCGAAACGACGGATGCACCTCGAGGTATCCCTCACCGGTCCGCCGTAAGCTTGGGAGGTTGAGTATTTTCTCCTCCAGAATACTGAGCAGAACATTGTTCGCCTCGGGTCTCGACCGGGTGAATTCGTCATAAATCAGTGTATAGCCATCTCTACACGCTGTAGTGAGGCGATTGTCGACCCATAGACTCCGCATTTCTTCTTCCGTCTTCACAACGGAATGAATGAAGTTGTCTACCAGACGCGATTTCTTGTAGCCTGCATCTCGGCCGATGAGATCTGAGCTGCCAAACTCGTGGTCTCCGTGAACGAGAATGACAGGTCTCCCCAACTTTGCTGCAGCGTGAAAAGCCAACGTGGTTTTGCCCGTTCCCGCAACACCTGAGAAATGAACTGAGTAACCTACTTTAAGGTAGGCCATTGCACGAGTAGTCAGTTCCTCTACATGCGGTGTACTCACGAAACGGTCACCCGCTTCGGGTACGATGTTTTCGTCATTTGCGGTGATGACTTCAGTCTCGATTGATGCGATTTTCAATTCTGCGACATTCATGATTATTCCGCTCCAGTTGGTGATCCCCCGAGCTGTTGTCAGGGCAGCCTCCCAAAACTCGTTACGGCGTTGACGAGGAGTACCTTTTGCCAACGCCGGTTGCTACTTTATTCTTTGATGACAAACCCTCGACCGCGACACCTAAGACAGGCCATCGCAGATGCCGACTGATCGTCCCCTGATCCATTGCATTCAGGACATATTGTGGTCGGTTGAGAGGGGAGCGGAAGAAATCCTGTTCCCAAGCAAACGGTGCACGTGAGAGTCTTGATTGCTCCGGTCCCTTTGCAGTGGGCACATCGGACATGTGGCGTTCTCACAAGCACGCGGCCGGTGCCTCCACAGATGCAGCATTTGGAAATCCAGGACATGATCCCGAATGGATCCGTTCCCGTGCCGCTACAGAAAGAGCAAGTCACTTCTTCCATTCCTGTCCGTTCAGTCTTCGGCTCAGGCATTTTCCGTCCCCTGGTTCATGTCCGATAGATTCGGCACTTATTTTTTGTCCTTCTTTGTTCCCATGGCTGAAGAGTGGCCGCCTCTCTCTTTTTCGTTCCCTTCTCTCGATCTCATCTCTACTTCGGCTCTGGCTCTTCTCTCAGCCTCTTCCTTTGCACGCAGTTCCGCTTCGGCTCTGGCCCTATGTTGTGCTGCTTCCTGTTCTGTTGCTCGTTTTTCAGCCTCAACCTTAGCACGCCGTCCTTCAGGCGAAAGGGTAGCCCATGCCTGGCGTGCTCCCGCCAGATCGTCGGCAAATTCCTTTCTTGCGTCTCCCACTGTCGACTTGAGTTCTGTTACAAATCGTTTTCTCGTTGCTTTGTCACTCTTGCTTCTTGAGGTACGATTCAGTTTGAAACCTTTCATCAGGTCGGAGACTTCATTCGCCATGGCGGAAACAAATCGAGCACCTTCTTTTCGTGTACGCTCGGCCATTTCACCGTGCGCTTTGTTAAAACCCGTGAGCATATTCTGCACGTCGGTTGTCATGTGAGCCATGAACTCAACACGATCTTTTTTGGTTTCGGTAGCCATTTTTGTATGTGCTCTTTGAAATCCATTGATCATCCCGGAAACTTCGGCTACCAGATTTGAAGCAAACTTTTTCTGATCAGCTCTCATCCCGTCTGTCATCTTTGCGTGAGAGTCCCGAAATCCTGCCCGCATGGCTGCCACATCCGATTTCATAGCGTCGGTCTGCTTGGCGACGTCCTCATTGAACGCCTGGCGAGCTCCTCGCAGGTTGGTTATCTCTCCGCAAAGCCGGGCAATATCTTGAGTCAGAGTACCCATTACTCCTCCTTTGTTTAGTCATTGCCTCTCCTCGCCTGGTGAGGCGCTCCAAGTGACCTCTCGGTCAGCCGTGCGGCAGGTTTCTTCGCAAGGAATGGGGGGGGCCTGGTGCCCCCCGGACCTGCGAAAAACCCCTCTCGACACAGCTATCATGCAGGCGCAGCGGCACTTGCGGTGAGACCAATCGCCTCGGCATACTTCAAGTACGTTTCGACTGAGGCTATAACCACTCTGGCTTCGATGGAAAGCAGTTCGATTCCGACGAGTGACACTTTGACCCAGGCGTCGATGACGATACCTTTGTCCAAAATCCTGTCCACAACCTCTGCAAGACTGGAAGAATCGGTAGACTTCGCTATTTTTGCCATTTTAAATCCTCCACTTTCGGAATTCTTATTCGCCATTGCTGGCTTTGTGATTGTTGCCAGATAACTGGCTTTTTTTGTTGTTAGGCATGCCTGATCAGGTTTTCTGCTAGATCCATGCCAACCTGGATGCAGGGCGTTATTCCTTTCAGCACATCCGGATTTGGCCTTTCAAAAGTCTGTCCGCCGTGACAATGGAGTAGTAACAGGAATACCGTGGCACATTTCACACGGCATTTCCTTATGTTACGTTTCAGAGAGCTCCCGTCGTGATACGACTAGTTTGACACAGGGAAATCGGTAGTGGCTCGGTAATCTGGTTTGGATGAAGGCGAGCTAGGGAAGATAGGATTCTGTAGTGTCCTCGCTATGGAATGCTCTCCCTATTTAGGGAATCCATGCACCATTTTAGAGGATTCGATTCTCACGCAGCGCGCTGATTCGATGGATCGCACAATGTCCGTGTGCAGGAACGGTTTAGGGATAAAATCGCATATAAGCCCTTCTGCAAGCGCTTCCTGAACAGTTGGATCGTCTCTGTAACAAAAGCCTGATACCATGATTATTCGGAGAGAAGGATCAACGCGCTTGAAGCAGCGCGCCAGCTCGAGCCCCTCTATGTCATGCAACTTGAGGTCGACAAAAGCCAAACAGAACCTGTGAGTTTCCATCAACTTCATTGCTTCCAGCCCGCTGGATGCCTTCATCACTGAGTAGGCTTCGCGCTTCAGAAGATGTTCCAGCAGCCAGCACATATCGGGTTCGTCATCAACGATCAAAAACAATTGCTCTTCGGGAGTCATGGCAACTAATCCTCAGCACTTACTAGTTTTACGGTGAAGGTGGAGCCTTTTCCCTGCACGCTTTCGACTTGCAGGCTCCCGGAATGCTGCTTCAGAATCGAGTAGCATATGGAAAGCCCAAGTCCAGTGCCCTTTCCGACCGGAGCGCGCGTGTAGAAGGGATCGAAAATGTTTTCGATTTCATCTTTCGGTATTCCGTGACCGGTATCTACTATCCCCAGGAGAAACTCACCGCTGTATTTTTCCAGGAATAGACTCAGGGTCCCACCGTCGGGCATTGCGTTCATCGCGTTGAGAAATAGATTGAGAAATACTTGTTGGAGTAAACTTGCATTGCCGCGCACCAGAGCTTTCTCCACGTCCAAGTTCACACATATGGATATTTTTTGGATTTTAGCCTGATTATCTATAAGCTTCAGGGTATCCTGGCAGATTGCCACCACGTCTACGATGGTCATATCCGTCGCTGCGGAAGGTCGCGCAAATCTCAAGAGGTTTTCGATAATGACCGATGCCTTCTGTATGTTGGCCAGAATCCTTTCAACACACTCTGCGTGAAACTCAGATTCAAACGAGCATTCATTAAGGAATTGGGCAGCCGAATAGCAGATTGCAAGTGGATTTCTGACTTCATGCGCAATTCCCCCGGCCATGACCCCCAGAGCTGCAAGTTTTTGTGACTGCCTGAGCTGTCGTTCGAGCTTCCTGTGTTCGCTCAAATCGCGACCGACAGCGACCATACCGACGAGCCGGCCCGTTTCGTCCTTCATTGGGGAAAATACCCAGCTAATCGGTATGCGCTTGCCTGAACTGGTTACCATATCCCATTCGCCGGTTTGCGAACTTGCACCCGATCCGAATCGGGTGAACACTTCTCTGAGTTCCGGGCGATGTTCCGGTGCACACCAATCGGGGAAGAGTTTCTGTTGCGCGTCCTCAAGGGTACATCCCGAAAGCCTCTCTGCTGCAGTGTTCCAGGTCAGGACCCTTCCATTGGCATCCGTTGAGAGCACGAGGTCGGTAGCGCTCTCCACTACACTGGCCAAGTGACGTTCCGCTCTCCGAACTTCTTCACTCAAACGGACCTGCTCGGTAACGTCTTCCATGAGTAGAACTGCATTTTCCACATGACCTTTCCAGGAAAAGGGGAGAATGCTGTAGTAGTAAAAGGTCATGGGGATTCCAGGAGCCCGGTAAACGAGCCGTTCCCCTCTTGTGGACTTTCCGTTCTCAAAGACTTGGCGCACTTTACTCGAAATATCCATATACTCGATTATTGCGGCGGGCAGGAGTTCTCCCAGTTTGCGTCCGATAGCTTCATCTCGAACTCTTCGATTCTTTTGGAGAAAATTGCGATTCGCGGAGACAATCCTCATGTCACGATCGATCAGGAGCACTGAGGAGGGTATTGTTTCAAAAAGCATCTCGAACAGCTTCTCGTGACGATCGCTTGCGCTCTCGTTGAGATTGTCCACAACTTCCGTATTCATTGAATTCCCCATCCCGTCATAATCTCCGATTGGTATATCGGGAAAAGCCGGCTTTTCCGCTGACATGAAAGAGATAGTTTATTGCTCTATGAGCAGTCTTCCGGTAGGACAAAATTGTACGGAGGCCAAGGACCGCTCAGCATGATTCGTTCGTGAAGCCCAGTCCTCAGATCGCCGTAAATCGCGCGAAAAGAGTCCGCTGATTGCCTCGGAATCAGAAAATACAGAGATGTCAGGACAGAGTTCCGGTCCCTTTCAAGGCGCGAGAGCTTTGATGTATGCGCTTTGAAACTCACATATAGACCTAAAAATGGCGAGTGATACCGTTCAACAAGCTCCTGGTTTCTTGAAATCGCCAACTCATCTGCGTCGAAGAGAACTTTTCGCCTAATGAGGTAATCAGTTCCGGATTCCGTACCGTCAGAACGGGATATCAGAGATGACATGCACGCTGGCTCCTGGGTTTTGGGACGATTGTGAATGACTCTGATCGCCATTTCAACACAACCGTTCAGCTCTTTCAAGAGTGATTTATAGAGTTCTCCATGAGCATGAAGTAGCTGGACTACATCTGACTCATGTCCCAGACATGTTCCAAGACGTAACGGAATTACTCCGGTTCGCTCGTGAAACCACTGAATCACTTTATGATAATCGAGACCTGTTGAAGGATCCCGGGGAATTTCTTTCTGAGGAATAACCGAAACCGCAGCCGCCAACCCGTCACACGAAACGATGCGGACCGGGCTGCGGTTAACCCCTGCCAGACTGTGATGTGGTTCTATTGAGTCTTCGGTGAATATGCAGTACATCAAATACTTCATCTCGTCGGCTCCGCATGAAGAGACGGACAGAAGCTGTATGGCGGCCAGGGTCCCGAGCATTCAAACGCGAGACCGCGGGCCTGGTAATCGCTGTTGGCATGTTCGACCTGATCCAGGAAGTACGAAATCCGGGAATGATCCACGAGGAAAGCCCAGTTTACTACGAGCTGCTTGTCACCTTCCGCTTTTGCAAAACTGATGTTCTTTCGCTGTCGAAAGCTGTTAGAGCAAGCTAGTAGGTTTTCTCCTACTACAGAGCAGGCTGCTTTGACTTTCCCCGACAGTTCTTTTTCCGCTTCGGATCGCATCTGGCGTTCCTTGAAGTAGCGTATTCCCGTGGGAGACGAAGATAAAGTGTCGGACAATGTCTTCAATTTTTCCATGAAGATCTCGTCCAGCGCTTTGCTCTTGCTCACCAGTCCTTTTACGGACCATTCCTCCTTGTCCGCCGTGTGATCGAGAAACCCGCTAATTGCACCGATATTGCTTTCGATCAGAGCGCAGAGACGTTTCTCTGAGGAGAAAAGACTTCCGAAGGGAGCAGGAAAAACCGGTGAGTATTGCATAGTCTCTTCAATGATCCGGTCATGGCGAACCGCTCTAGGTCCTACCCATGCAAGGTCTTGAAGCTTGCTTTCTGCGGATTCTCCTGAAAAATCATCCTCCGGCACCTCACAGATTACAGCAGTAACACCGGAAAAGTTTTTCAGGATTAAATCTTCGGTACCCGCGATCCCAGTTCCTTCAATGTGGTCCACGAGTCCGGCCCGTGCCAGGCAGAAAAGGTAGAGCACGTTTGACATGTCAATCCTCACGCATTTCGGAGAGGGCCGTTTCGATATCGGATATCCGCACCAAGACATGCACTTCTTCGTCCGGGTTGCCCTTCAGAGCGTTAACGCAACGTCTGACCGCAGCTAGAGCCGCCTTGTTACAGACCGCGGCGATTTCGGCTCCTGAAAAGCCTTCCGTTTCCTTGGCCAATTTCAGAGGATCCACCCCTTTTTCCACAGGCTTGCTTCGCAGATGCACTCGGAAAATTTCTTCCCGGTCTGCTTCTTCCGGGATTGGAATCTCGACTATTTCATCGAATCTCCCGGGCCTCAACACTGCCGGATCGAGCATGTCCAACCTGTTGGTCGCTCCCAGCACGAGGACACCATTCAACTCTTCAATGCCGTCGAATTCCGCCAGGAATTGACTGAGAACCCTTTCCCCCACATGGGAATCGCTCGATCCGCTGCTTCGGATGGGAACCAGGGCGTCGATCTCGTCGAAAAAGATGATACAGGGGGATGCTTGTTTTGCCTTTCGGAACACTTCCCTTACTGCTTGTTCCGACTCACCAACATACTTGGAAAGCAGAGCCGGACCTTTGATCGATATGAAGTTCACCTTACTCTCGTTGGCTATTGCTTTTGCCAGGAGTGTCTTGCCGCAACCCGGAGGACCTCCCAGTAAGATTCCTCTTGGTGGTTTCGTTCCTGCTCGCTCAAAAACGTGCGGATATTGCAGGGGCCATTCCACTGACTCGATAAGCCGTGTCTTCAGGCCGGCATGGCCTCCCACATCTTCCCAGCGGACGTCCGGTATTTCTACAAAAACCTCTCTGATTGCCGATGGTTCCACATCCTTCAGAGCAGTGAGAAAGTCGTGCATGTGCACTTCCAGCTTTTTAAGCTGCTCGTAGGGAATTCCGGCCATAGCAAAGTCTATGTCAGGCATTATCCTACGCAGACATATCATGGCAGCTTCACGGCATAGAGCTTCCAGGTCGGCTCCTACAAAACCGTGCGTGATTTCAGCGAGATGCTCCATTTTCACATCGGTCGACAGGGGCATGCCTCGACTGTGGATTTCAAGTATCTCAAGCCGTCCGTTACGATCCGGAATGGGAATCGCTATCTCTCTGTCGAACCTTCCGGGTCGCCTCAAAGCAGGATCAAGAGCGTTGGGAATGTTGGTAGCTGCAATTACGATTACATTTTGGCGCTTGGTCAAGCCATCCATCAAGGCCAGGAGTTGGGCTACTACCCTTTTCTCCACATCCCCGACCACTTTCTCTCGTTTCGGCGCAATCGCGTCTATTTCGTCGAGGAAAACTATGCTCGGGCCTTTTGCAGTCGCTTCTGCGAAAATCTTTCGTAAATGAGCTTCACTCTCTCCATAAAACTTGTGGACGATTTCCGGTCCGCTCACGGTAAAGAAATTCGCCTCAGTCTCATTCGCTATGGATCGCGCGATGAGCGTTTTCCCACATCCCGGAGGTCCATGAAGGAGAACACCTTTTGGTGCATCGATCCCGAGGCGCTCGAAAACTTCCGGATATCGCAAAGGAAGCTCGATCATTTCCCGTATCCGGTGCACTTGACTCTTAAGACCGCCTATATCTTCGTACGAGAGAATCCGCGCCTTGCCGCTTTCGTCCGCGTTACCGACCACAAGTTGCGTGGTAGGAACGATGACGACCGGTTCTTTCGGGACAGTGCTTTCAACCTTGAAATCGGCCGATCTGCTGCCGAAGAGCGATGCCCTGATGGTGTCACCTTCTACAGCCGGTAACCCGTCGAGCAGCCCACCAATATATTTCAGATCGCGTTCGGAGGGGGTGACGTTCGTAGGAGTGAGCACCACGCGCTCAGCCGGGCGGCATGAAATTTTGGTTATTAGAACGTTTTCATCCAATCCTGCTTTCGCATTCTGACGGGAAAGGCCATCCAATTGTATTTTGGATTGTCCTCTCAATTCCTTATAGGCCGGCATGGCTTTGCAGACTGTAGTCCGCTTTCCCTTTATTTGTACGATATCACCGATGGAAGCATTCAATTTCTCGAGGTCTTCCGGGCCCATTCGAGCGTAGGCTCTACCCATGTCCTTACTGAGTGCTTCGGTTACTTTAAGCTTAATTGACTCAGGCGTCTTTCCCATGTATCCGTCTCCGCCTCTAATAGAGGCATTTGATCTCAAGCATCCCGTTATTGCATGAAAATACTATTTTATCTTTGTCCACCACTCGCGGCAGCAGAATCTCTTTATGATACTTCTTGTCGCTTCTCTGGGCGGTTATGGTCAGCACGTCATCTCTTATATCGAGTTTCACGTCTTTCGTGCTTATTCCAGGCATTTCTGCGACAATCAGAGTGTGATCTTCCTCTTCAAACACGTCAACAAGAGGTTCCCGGACCTCCTGAACCACTGTTTCCCCTGATTTTGTGTCTTTCCTGATGTTCCCGAACGGTTCAACTTTTACTTTGTCGTCCCCCAATCCCACTTTGACGTTGAACCCGTACACACCCTTCAACTGTTTACCCAAATCCGGAATTTCCCCGGTTCCGGATAGCTGTTTTCCTGTTTGAGCCACTTCGTTGAGTTTTTCCACCAGTTCGGTTAATCCCCCCAGGAAGCCGCCAAGACCTCCACCGGATGTACGATCATCGACACCCTTACTCTTTTTGGCCATGTTGTTCCTCCGGATGGTACTTGATGCAGTACTGTTTCAGTTTGGAATGAATCGTCTTATAATCTATTTGCAATAAGCGGGCCGCTTCTGCTTTGTTGCCTTTTGTCCTGGTAAGCATCCACTCAAGCACACGTCGCTCCAGATCTTCCGAACTCTTGCGCATGATCTCTTTAAGGGTTAGCCCGTCCCATGCAGTTTCAGCGGAGCAAGCAATGTTTGCACACACTGGTGGCGAGCCGTCGATGATGAGATGTTCCGGTCCGATTAAATCTTCGGCCTGAAGTACGGCTCTTCTTACGGTGGCTCTCAGTTGGCGGACGTTTCCCGGCCATTTCTGTTCGAACAATATCTGGAGGGCTGCATCGGAGAGGCCTTTCACTTTCTTGTTCAACTCGGTATTGGTAGCTTTAATGAAACGATCGGAGAGATGCAGTATGTCCTCCTTTCGCTCTCGCAAGGGAGGAATTAAAACGTTGAATTCGCTCAAACGGTACAACAGGTCGCGGCTGAATCTGCCAAGTGAAACAGCTATATTCAGATCCTGGTTGGTGGCAACCAGAAGTCGGATATCGACACTGACCGGCTCGGATCCCCCTACCCTGAAAAACGATCTCTCCTGGATTGCTCTGAGCAGTTTTGTTTGGCAACTGACAGGCATGTTGGTGATTTCATCGAGGAACAGGGTTCCGCCTTGCGCCAACTCAAACTTTCCCGGTCTCCGGCTTATGGCACCGGTGAAAGCTCCCTTTTCGTACCCGAACAACTCACTCTCGAATAGTGTCTCCGGGATAGCTCCACAATCCAGTGAGACCAGGGGAGTTTCTTGGCGCAGACTTGCCTTGTGAATTGCCCGCGCTACAAGCTCTTTTCCAGTGCCGGTTTCGCCTTGGATTACGACAGTGAAATTCGAGGCGGCAACTAACTTGACATCGGAGATAATTTTCTGCACTGCATCGCTGGGTCCCATGATCTCCTGCAAGCTTACCTTGGTGGAACTCCATGCTTTGCTACCTGCGATAGGCTTTTTCTGGCGCGGAGATCTGTTCTCCAGAGCTCTTTTTAATTTTTCTATGAGTTCGTTATTGTTGAGCGGCTTGGCCAAATAATCGAATGCTCCTTCTTTCATTGCCTGTACTGCGCCGTTTACGCCGCCGTAAGCAGTAAGCATGAGGACAGGAAGATCCGGATCGATGGCTTTCGAGCGTCTCAAGACTTCCATCCCGTCCATTCCCGGCATTTTCACGTCCAAAAGCAGCGCGTCAGGCATTCCGACGCGAACCATTTCAAGAGCCATTTCACCATTATGGGCAATCAATGGCGCGAATCCTTCCCTTCTCACCACGTGAAACAGTATTTCGCAAAAATCCTTTTCGTCATCGACTATAAGGATTCGGGCTTGGCTTGTAGACATGAGAATGTCTCCGCTCGTGCTTTGATGTGTCATTAAGGCCGGTCTAAGACCGTCCGGAACCTGGATCGAATCGAGCATGAACCGGATAAGCCACATGAATATCGCTGTCCAACCATTGTTCCAAAGAGTGGAGCATACCGAGAAAGATTATGCCGAGTTCACCGGGAGAAAGCGTTTCGTTAATGCGCTTTGCTATGAATTTGTCTCGGCGTTCCAGGAGCGAGGCACTTATACGTTTCTCAGCAGCACCGGTTCCAACCGATTGGCCTTCAAGGGTTTTTTTCACATGATTGTACTCCTCCAAAAGGAGCTCCAGCGATTCGGTCCCCGTCAGGACGGCTCCCTTGTCCATCAGATTCAGGAGTAATATGTGGTTGCGACTACCAGATTTAGCAAGTTCTTCGACAATTGTGCGTTCTTTGCCGGAAACAGGTAGTGCATCCTGATAGATACGCACCCCGCCGGGGGGAAGAGATAATCCTTCAATATATTTTTCTATTTCCGTCCAGTACTTATCAACGAGCGTGATTTTTCTCTTCCATCCCGTTAGACCGAATTTCTTGAGCGAAGCTTTCTTCACTTGGCTTTGGAGCGCGCCCATATCTGCTTGGGTGTGTATTATGGGAATATAGATGAGACTGCGAAAATGTGATTCGACTGATTCACACATCTTGGTGTCCTGGCAATCAATAGTAAGAGACTATGGAAGAGATCCTATGGAATTCATTCCATACATGGGGGTTTTGCTCCCTAATCCGAGGTTCTCAATAAGGAGAAGAAATAAACTTAGGAAAAGTGATTTCCTAAGAGAATTGAAACTCAAGTGTGATTGGGAGATCATTTTCCGCATAGACCGCCACTGCCTTATTCGGCTTGTTGATATGCTTATCGGTCAGCCCATAGTGTCTACAGTTGTTTGCCACTGTCCATGAATTCATGCGTGGGGCCCTTGAACGGAATTCGGGTAAAAGGTAGCCGTAGACTGCCCTATGCAGACTACGGCATCATTGCAGGAACCCAAACCAAGTAGAAGGGGCGACAGTGAGTTTATGGTGCATGATCTGTGCCAGTGTCTGTCGTGTTATAGTAGTTATCAAAAACTTTTTCCGAATCAAAATCCCCCAGTCCCCTTTTACGAAAATGGGTGCTTGGGGGATTTTCAAGGGACGAGCTGTTCCGAATTTGAGATCATTCGTTTTGACAAGCACTATACGCGTAGAACCCTGGTCACGTTACAGGAAAGTGTGGACTGAACATCAGGCTGCAAAAATCACTTTGCCGTATAGAGACACTCCTCTATAATAAATCCAGATCTGTTTTGAATTGATTATGGCTGTCGACCCACGTGAGCGGTCGAGAAAGATATTCCGTCTATGTCTGATACTAAAGATCGATCCCGCCCAACGGAGATTGCTCCTGACAAAGCTCTTTCTATGGAGCAGTTGTTGAGCTACGCCCGTGACCTCGCGGAGATTTTTCAAGAAGAGCGGACAAGACGGGAAGCTCTGGAAGCGGCCAACGCGAAACTTGAGATTGAGATTGCCGAACGTGAGAAAGCTCAGGAACAGCTCACGGAGAGCGAGGAAAGGTATAGGAGCCTGTTCGAAGATTCTCGAGATCCAATTTACATTACTGACGGGCACGGTAAGTTTACCGACGTCAACAGCTCTTTCCTGGCCCTGTTCGACTGCACGAAAGAAGATGTAGTCGGGAAGACGGGAGAAATCTTCCTAAGCGTTCAGAAATGGAGAGAACTCCAGACCGAACTTCTGGATCACGGCTCGATTAAAAATCGCGAGATGACATTGTATAAGAAGGGTGGCGCCTCCACGGAATGCCTTTTGACCGCTACCCTCCATCGAGCACAGGATGGGCAAATTGTAAAAGCTCAGGGAATCATCCGCGACATCACTTCGTACAAGCTTTCGCAAGAGCAGATGCAGAATGCCAAAAAGATGGATGCCTTGAGCGATCTAGCAGGCGGCGTTGCCCACGAAATCAGAAATCCTCTGGCAATCTCCTCTTCGGCAGCACAGTTGCTCATGGATGATAATGTCTCCGAAGCTTTTCGCAAAGATTGTGCAAAAAAGATTGTGTCCGGAATACAACGAGCTTCGGTGATTATCGAAAACCTGCTGACTTTTGCAAGGCCTGTCACAGAGTGTGGCATGACCGATTTGGATATTGTGTGGCTGCTGCGCGAATTGGAGACGCCAATAGCAGACCAGGCAAAGAGTCACCGAGTCCAACTGGATTTTGCCTTGCACCCGGGCCCCCTGTATGTAAAGGGAAATGCTTCACTGCTCACCCAGGCGATCATGAATCTTTTTATGAACTCATTCGCAGCCATGAGGGAAAACGGAGGAACACTCAGCATTCGCGTGAACAAGAATAGAGCCAATGCGATAATCGAGGTTGCGGATACAGGCCACGGCATACAGGACCAGCACCTTGAAAAAGTCTTCGACCCATTCTTTTCAGAGTCATCCTGGGGAAAGGGAACAGGATTGGGATTATCAATCAGTTACTCTGTAGTGAAGTTGCACCTGGGAAATATTCGGGTTTCCAGCGATCTTGCGAAAGGGACCAAGTTTATTATTGAAATCCCTTTGGCTTGAATCGAAGCGCACCGAAGATTTCTTCCCGGAAGCGAATATGCGAACTATAAAAGCGCTGGACAAAATACATCGAGAACAAGCAGCTCTTCCACCACATCAATAATCTTGTGCTTCGTTCCTTTCGGGACCCTTACCACTAATCCGGGCTCAAGGGTGAATTCTCCGGTCCCCTCGACCCACATAGTGGCTTTTCCTGAAAGTGGATACAGGATGTCATCCTGGGTGGGATGAATATGCTCCGCCACTTCCTTTCCAGCTGGAATATTCACGAGCATGCACGTAACGTTCAGACCGTCTTCCTTTTCGGAAATGTACGGTTTGATCTGCACTCCTTCAGCAATGGCGTGCGGAATCCAAGGGATGTTTTCGAGTTTACGGTAAACTTGCACTATATCCTCCTGTCTCCAAATTCCGCCACGTTTCAGCACATTCTTACCTTATTGAGCCAGGCACCAGAGGATCAATGACGGGAACAAACACAAAACACTTGCACGCGTTCACTGAGGTGGACCCCTCTGTCAAGACAAAAAATGGTCTTTCTTAAGGTGGAAAAGTACACCTTGACACTGGGTGAATAGGGTCCGGTTTTCCGCCTGGGGTACGAGTACGGGTGTAGAGCTGGTACGGGGTCTGGTACCC
>JBGSLQ010000019.1:0-165189 GCA_041740635.1 Desulfomonilaceae bacterium
AGCCTTCTTCACCCACGCGGCGTTGCTGCGTCAGAGTTTCCTCCATTGCGCAATATTCCTCACTGCTGCCTCCCGTAGGAGTCTGGACCGTATCTCAGTTCCAGTGTGGCTGATCATCCTCTCAGACCAGCTAACCATCTCGGCCTTGGTGAGCCGTTACCTCACCAACAAGCTAATGGTCCGCGAGCCCATCCTTTAGCGTCAGCTTCGGTGAGAGGCTGACTTTGACCCCTTGAGCCGGAGCCCATGTGGTCTTATCCGGTATTAGCGGGCCTTTCGGCCAGTTATCCCGAACTATAGGGCAGGTTACCCACGTGTTACTCACCCGTGCGCCACTTTACTCCATACCCCGAAGGATATGTTTCTCGTACGACTTGCATGTGTTAGGCACGCCGCCAGCGTTCGTTCTGAGCCAGGATCAAACTCTCCAGTTTAATCTGACAAATTGTGACCCGAACGTATCTGCTATTCAGTTTTCAAAGATCGACGAGCTAGCTTTAGGCTAAAGCCCCTTTGTTACTAGCCTACACCAACCGGGAAAAGCTGTCAAGTTGAATTTAACCAACTTTTTAACTTTGGTCCCTTATGCGAATCCTCTAAGTTTACACCGCTTCGAGATTCAATGTCAAGCTAAAAACGACAACTCAATGTCGATTCCTAACCCCACGGTTTTAAGTCAACTCATGGAGGAAAAGGTTTCCCGCTTTTTTTGCTTTGGGGAAATTTCATCCAGGCCGACCATCGATGATTCTCGACGGCTCATTGAGGACACCAACGGTTTTACCCGTCAGCACTACCGACTTGTCAAAAAGGCAGACTCTTTGTCTGCGCTATGTTCGCCCTCGTGGCGAATCTCCGTAGACTATAGTGGATCGAGATTTGTGTCAAGCCTTAATTCGGAGGAAGCACATTGGATCTCTCCCTGACTTTTGTCTCCTATAATCAGGGTTTTGGATTCCCAATCCCCTGCTCCTCACTCCGAACACAGAGAAAAACTTCGCAGAGTTGATCCACATTATTGTCTCAGCCCTGGCGCGCTCGTGAGCGCGCCAGGGCTCGGCGCGGTCGCGTCGTCGGCCAACATACCACCCTGATATCTCAGGTCTTAATGAGAGTAAACACCTTCCCGAGGTAGGAGATTCCTGGAGGGGTCGCTTCCGAAACGGGCGGCGTAATTCACTAAGACTGTTCAATGCCGGGGACCGCGTTCCCCTCGGTACAGTCTTCGTGTAGCTGGTCTGTAGACTGGGAGCACGCGCTTTTGTCGCTCTGTTTTCCAGGAGCGAGTCGCGCCACTGTGGATTTGCACTGATGAAGCGACTCCGGATACATTCGAGTAGCCATTCTAGGAGAGAAACTCAGTGCGCCACTCCAGAAAGAGAAACGCGGGCGCGTTTTTGATTCGGTCTCTGTGTGCCGCGCAATCCCCCTGCACTTCTTCAATAAGATATATAGAGAGAGAGAGAAGTTTCCAGGAACATGATTCGTGGCGAGATGCGGGTCTATCGTTCCAGTCACCGCGTTGCTGTGATAATCGGCGGCTCATACTCCGTGTGATTTTATAAGATCGTGACGTATGCGCTCTTGTATATACCGGAGGCCGATAGACTGGGGGGCATCCAAGATTGGCTTGTAGTGCGTCGGCGCCTCGGGACCTGATACTCAGCCTCAATCTTATGTTAACGAAATAGGATGAAACGGTTAGGGATCGGACCACGGGGGCATGGGTTCCAAAAGGAGTCAATGCTGCGGGTCAATCTGAAGATTCAGCATGGAGTGCCGGGGAGACTTGGCCTCCCTCCGAACAGTCAGTCCGGGAAGAAGGAGAGCGGTCCACAATATGAGGAAAAACGAGGCCGCTTGAGGGCTGGCCTCATTCTTCCTTGGTATTGTCACGGTCGAGAGTACTGGTGTCAGGCTATTTGTTTTGCCCCTTCCGGCCAAACCAGTTGAATTGCGTGCACAGGACAGGCTTGCTCACAGAGACCGCAGCCGACACAGGCCTTGGGATCGTACAGACCGGCGATGCTCTCGCCGTCCAATTCGCCCATTCCGAGTGCCTGAAACGGACACACTGCCACACATACTTCACAGCCGACACAGTCTTCTTTCCAGACGTACGGTTTCGGCCACTCGTTCTTTTTTAGCCTGGGAGGGGTGTTCCCCTGAGGGTCGCGAATAGCGCCGTACGGACAACCTCTTGCGCATACTCCGCATTCGATACATCGGCTCACGTCGATGGCATGCGGCTGCTTCTTCTCACCAACAGAAGCATGAGTAGGACAATTTCGTGCACAGGTCTGGCACCCTCGACACTCCTCGGTGACGATTCTGTAGGGCATTTGATAGCTCCTTCGCGTTGAATTATTGCAAGCACTGCGATGGTAAAGTACTTCAAAGAGAATCTCTAAATTACTGCCATACCAGTCGACTGTCAAGGATGATAGTTGAAATTATTCATTTATTAGTGAGTCTGGAGGCCAGTCTATCTACGATACGATCTACCAATTCTTCCATAAGTTTTTCCGAGAGTTTGTCGACTACTTTTGCAACTATTTCGTCCGCAAGAAGATCTGCTGATTCTTCAGCGAGAACGACGACTGTTTGCGAATCTCCGGGATTTTCCAAAAGGCCGAGGGATTCAAGCTCCTCCGAATCCATCTCAGATACTGCATCTTGGAAAGGTTCTTCAATGTTTTCTTCTTCCTGATTTTTCGCAGCAGAATCACTGAATTTTGGTTCAATTCTCTGGGTCGAATGTTCGGCGGCTGCGGCGGCGGCCAATTCAACTGAAGTATTTTCAATGAAAGAACCACTTTTGGGCGGAGACCCGGCCCCACCGAGATTCAGTTTTTCGAATTCTTCGAGATCGTAACGGAAATCAGTATTGATGTACTTAATTCTGCATTCAGCATGGTGCGGCGGCGTCTTGCAATTATGGGTCTCGGGCAATCGCAATGCAGAGTCGATTTGCACCGGGCTGTTGCACTGAAAATATCGATTTATCTCGCCGAGAAGCTCTTCAAAAGCGGAAATATTATCGAGTCTTGTCAGTTCTTTGAAAAGCCAGTACAGGTGGAGCCCCGTACCAGACTGCACGATTATGGAAGGAGGCAGAGGAAAACTTCTCACCGCCTTCGCTGCTTGTGCGTGTCCGAAGAAATACACTTGTTTCCCGGAATATCCCTCAGGGCTGATGTCCAAGCCGGTCCATAGTGCCGTCACATACTGAATCGAGTTCTTCTCCGGTTTCATTTTTTCGTGAGGACAGACACCGAAAAAGACATGCTGGTCAGACTGATATTGCTCTTTTGACAGGATCTCGACATTCGGAAAATATCGTGTGCTGACCCGCTTATCCATATTCCGGATAGTTCTTACGAGGATGAATCCTTCTTTTCTCCTGAAATAATCGTCGAAAAGCGCCTCCAGAAAGTCTTTCCGCGTAAACTTCTTCATTGCCGGATCCAGGTTGTAGTAATATTTAGGAAACGCTCTATAGTTATCATATAAATGAGGAAAGACGTACAGGAAATGTTTGCCCCCACGTAAGGATTTGCGAGGGTATAAGGTATTGCGGTGACGTGCGTTTTGACAACGTCAGGGGCAGTTCGCCGGACCCTGCTTTGCTGAATCGGGGAGCTGCACGCGGAATCATTCCTCTTACGTGATGAAGAACTTTCTACAACTCTGGATTGTTTGACACCGTTTGGTTGCAGAGGAAAAGTTCAGGAGGGAATATATCGGCGACTTTCGGGCAAGCGGACGTCGGTGGGCAAATAATTGTGATTACCCGAAAGTCGCACTTTCCTGTGGAAGATCGGCTTCGCATTGAGAAGCCTTGTCTCCAACTTTTTCTGTGGAAGTGTTCGTGGATCAGAGCTGAGCAACATATGTACCAAGCAGCTATTCAACACCCTTGTTCATTAATTTCTGCTCTGCAATTAAGGAGTTACGTATTATCGGTCAGGATCTCAGCATAGGTCGTCCCCGAAGATTGTTTTCAAAAATGCGTTAAGAACACGCTCTATTATTATCCAAACACGAAGAAACGAGGGTTTAGGAACATCTTAGTGCGCATTTTTCACGCATTCCCTTTCGATCTATGGGCAATATTCGCGACTCCTATTGTCAAATGTTCGTCACTCATGTGTTAGGAGAATGTATCAATACTGAAGTACTACTCACGTTCTAGACAGGTTGCTCAGATTATGATAGAGGAAAACCTATGGCTTTTCGTCCCCTTGAAAGACCGCGTTATAATAAAGGAGGCAAAGGATGAAGAAGGCTGCTCTTGTTATTTCCCTGTTTGCGGCAATAGGATTCGTATCGTTAGTAAGCGCCGATTCAGCTTCGGCGTTCTTTTTCGGTGGAAAAGGACTGTTCGGCGGCGGCAAGGCCTCTTATGGCTGTGGTACCAATTACGGCTGTTACTACCCTGCCTATGTCTGTCCTCCGGCAGGCTGCAAGGTAGTGAAGAAGAAAGGCAAAGCTGCACCAGCGGCTGAAAAAAAGGCCAAACCGGAAAAAGCAAAAAAGAAGTAAGATCGTATTCCAACTGGTCGGATAGCGCGGTTTCGATCAGGGGGATGAATATAGCCGCAATATCCTGCGGCTATATACGACCGATCGTCTTTAATTTTTTTCACCACCCCGTACTGTCGCGGAGCAGAAATCTTCTCTTTCATTCCTGACGATCTCTCAAAGTGCCCAGAACTTCTTCCATTAGAGACACAGCAGCGTTTAGCATTTCAGCATCAAAGGCAAACCGTGCGCCTGCGGTTTCGAAGAGCATCGGCAATGAAGCGGTTCCTCCGAGGGCCAAAGCGGCGCGATATGCTTTGATACTTGCGGCTTCATCCTTCAAGGCGTTTCGCCACACCTGAACAGCCCCTAGTTGCGCGAATCCGTATTCTATGTAATAGAAAGGCACCACATGGATGTGAAGCTTGCGATGCCACCCGGTCATTGACTCCTGTTCCAGCCCGCTCAAGTCGAGCCACGGCATGAAACGCTTTGTCAGTGCCACCCATTCCTTATCACAGTTTGCTGCGTCCACGGATTCATGAGGATTCTCGTACACCCAGTGCTGAAATGAATCCACCATAGCCATGTATGGCCAGAAAAGAATGCTGTCTTCCAGGTGTTTGCTCAAAGCCCGAGCGGATTCCGATACAGAATAGAATCCTCCTCGATCCTTGCGGAGGTAAGGCGATGCCAGCAACTCCATACCCATGGACGCAACTTCGGAAAATTCCATACCTACGGAACGCTGCTGATGAAATGGCAGGATACTTCGCTCGAATGCATGGAACGCGTGTCCTGATTCGTGCAGGAGGGTCTGGACATCTTCGTGGATCCCAACGGCATTCATGAAAATGAATGGTCTCTTGGACGCGGCAAATTCTGTACAGTATCCACCCGGAGCTTTATTCTTCCTGTTCTCGAGATCCAGCAATCCTTCGCGTTCCATGATCTCGAAATATCCGCCGAGCACAGGATCCATGGATCGAAATACCGACGCGGTCTTGTCCTTGAGTTCCGATATGATCTGAAAAGGACGCAAAGGAGCTCTGCCCATGGGATCGACGTCCATGTCCCAAGGCCGTACATTTGAAAGCCCAAGGAGTCTTTTTCTTCTTTCCACTATACGCGCGGCAACGGGGACGACGGCTTTTTCGATTGCCGTATCGAATTGGAGCGAATCCTCGGGGGTGTAATCGAAGCGAAGCATCTGCTTCCATCGGTACGAGCGATAATCGCGGTAATCGGCATTGCTCGCCAGTTCCAGGCGAACTTTCATGAACTCTTTCCAGAGTTCCGATATTGCGGAGCGATCCTGGAGCTGTCGCTCAAGAGACGTTCTCCACGCATTTTCTCTCAAATTACGATCCTGACTTTGATACACCGGCCGTAGCTGGACAATGGTGACTTCTTTTCCTTCCCATTGCACAGTCTGCGCACCGACTATCTTGTCGTACTCGGTTGTGAGTTTGTGTTCATGGACTTGGAGCTTAAGATTAGGCTCTCTGAAGAGTTCCGCTTCAGCCTTCATCTTCTTCATCGGCACGGCAAAATCCGATGGGACGGTTCCCAGTTCCAGGAGCTTCTTCTTGAGCTCCTGTTCCGCTTCCTCAGATGGAGGAAATACATTCTCGAGAAATGCGTGAAAGAGTTCTTCCGCAGCTTTGTCTGCAGTATCTACCGTCATGAGCACATGAAGACGGCTGTAAGTCTCGTCTATAACTTCATTGACCCGCGTCCAGTCGGTCAGAAATTCCGTAACTCGGTCAGATGTCAATCTCCGATCCAACAGATCTTGATAATAAGGTTGAAAATCGGACCATGACCAGGTTTTCAGAATTTCAGGGTCCGAGGGTATGGAATCGAACATTTCTTCCCCCTTCGACGGAAGGTTTTCTGGCGAACATTTTCCCAATGTAACCGAGAGCACCGAGCCATTGTGAGCGCGCTAGAAGGCGATCTATAATATTAAGACAAGAGTAAGACCTGACGTCAACATTTACCAATATTTGCTTTCCATGGGCAATGATTCGGCGGAAGCGCTCTCGTGAGGGCTCCGTTGACTTACCACGGGGTTAAGCTTTGAGTCCGTGTTTTCGAGAAGGCGACCAACCACGGTGAGACGAGAAGGTTCTTTCAGGTACATCAAAGCTTTGCGAAAATCCTCCGCAGCCGAAGCAAGATCCCCTTTTTGTTTGAGGGCAACCCCCCTATTAGCCCAGGCCAACCCGTTCGAAGGCTCTAATTCAATTACCTTGCTGAATTGCTTAATAGCCTGATCCAATTGTCTGTTCATGAGAAAATTCTTCGCGAGACCGTACTGGGCCTCCACACCGGCTTTTTCAGCATCCAACCGAATCGCTTCCCGGTAATCGGCAATGGCTTCATTGAAGCGCGATTCGCCTTCCTGAGCCTGCGCCCTGGCGAGAAGTGCTTCAACATTGGCTGGATCGATCTTCAGAATACTGTCCAGGTCTGAAATAGCTTCGTCGTATTTCTTCGCCATTAATCTCGCACGGGCACGATATTCCAGGATTTCCTGCCGATCCGGCTCATCCTGGAAGGCGCGTGTGAAATCAGTTTCGGCTTCAGCCGGTTTCTTCAATTCCAGAAGGAGCTTGCCACGCGTGAAGAGAATGCCTGGATCGGCCCCCTTTATTGAGAGAAGCTGCGTGTAGTCCCCTACGGCTGCGTCAATCCGGTGCATTTGCGTATAGAGTTGTGCCCGGTTTGATAAAGCGAGAGCCGATTTAGGGTTGATTTTCAAGCTCTGAGTCAAATCCTCAATGGCACCCTGAAAATCACCCAATCCTCGCTTTGCCCAGCCGCGATTCGTGAGAGCATCCACATTCCTGGGATCGAGTTCAAGAACCCGATTGTAAGCATCCAGCGCCTGTTGGATCTTACCCTCGGCAAAAAATATGTTCCCGCGCTTGAACAAAGCTTTTGCATTTTGAGGATCCAATTCGATTGCTCGATTGAAATCGCTCAAAGAGGCTGCCAGCGATTTCAGATTCTGGTGCGCGACACCTCTCAGGAAGTAGGCATCAGAATCATCGGCATTGGACCTGAGAGCAATATCCAGATCGGATATCGCTGCCTGAAACTGTCCCAGGCCGACTTCGGCTTCACCTTTGGCTCGATGTACTCCCGGATAATCTTTGTTGATAGTCAGAGTCCGAGTGAAATCCTGCACGGCTTTGTCGAACATGCTTCTCTGAAGATAGTATTCGCCGCGAACAAAGAACGCTTCTGCGAGACCGGGATCCTTTTGGACAGCCTGGTTGAAATCCGCAAATGCTTTTTCATGTTGTCCCTTGGTTCTGTACGCAGCCCCACGATTGAAATAGGCACGCGCATTATTGGGATCGGAGCTTAATACCTTCGAGTACAACTGAATTGCTTTATCGAGATTCCACGACCAGTGAGCTTCCAGGGCTTCGGAAAACGTACTTGTCCCGTTTGCTGCAAACGCGGATAAGCTTGAGGCAAGCAGGAACAGAGCCATTACAGTACAGAAACGCAGTGATAATGAAATCATGTTCATGCCCGTTTCAGCGAAGGTTTGTATATTCTCGCACAAGGGACGTATTAATCGGTTGTCTCAGTTTTTGGGAAGTCTCTTCTTTTATTTGCAGACCCCTGGTGAAATCGTTCCTGGAACCTTTCTTGTCTCCGAGGAGGTCCCGAGCAACTCCCCTTCTCATGTAAGCTTCCCGATTCCGGGGATCCAGTTGTATGGCTCTGGTGAACTCTTCCACCGCGGGCGCGAGAGAACCGCTCTTGCCCAGCGCTATTCCAAGATCGACACGTGCAGCGGAATCATTGGGGCGGAGGTCGACTAATTTTGTAAACATTTCCAGCGCTGCGTTGTAATCGCCGGCAATTTCCTTCAGCGAGCCCAGAGTCTCCAGGATTTCGGGATTCGTCGGATCCAGAGCATAAGCCTTATCCAGATCGCTTCGCGCTCTGTCGGTTTGATGCATGCTCAATAAACATTCTGCCCGGAAAACGTAAATGGCTGCAGCCTTCGGGTCCAGTTCCAAGGCGCGATCGAAATCTGGCAACGCCTTGGGGCACTCACCAATACTCTTATGAATCCAGCCTCTATTGGTGTAGGCCTTTGAGAGTTCCGGATTGAGGGAAACGGCTTTCGAGACGTCACGTAGAGCCTGCGCCATATTGCCTTTCTTGAAGAAGACCCAACCTCGATTATTGTATGGATCCGCAAGTGTCGGGGAAATACGAACTGCTTTATTGTAATCGTTAAGAGCTTCATCCAACAATCCCTTGCGGACGTATGCATTTCCCCTCTGAAGATAAGCCGTCGCAAATTCCGGATTAAGTTCTATGGCTCGTGACAGATCCTGTATTGCTCCTTCCACATTGCCTGATTTGAGTCGGGCATTGCCGCGATTTGCATACGCGAGGACATAGTTCGGATCTAATTGAAGAGCCCGATCGAAGTCTTCGATGGACTTGTCGATTTCGTTTACTTGCAGATAGGCCCAGCCTCGGTTGTTGTAAACGTCTTTGTCCCTCGGATCTATTTGGATTGCGCGAGAGAAATCCTCGATAGATTTTTCAAATTGGCCTTTACCGTGGTATGCGTTACCCCTGTTATAATAAGCAAGGCCGTAACCGGGATTAAGCTCGATTGCCCGGCTATAATCCTTTATTGCGCTGTCGTATTGACCCAGACGATAATAAGCGCTTCCCCTATTGTTCAGAGCAGTCTCCATAAGAGGATCGATGTCGATGGCTTTGGAGTAATCCTGAACTGCCTCGTTCAGCTTTCCCAGACGCTCTTGAGAGAGCCCCCTCCGAAAGAATACATCTGCATTCAGGACTCCGTTGCGAATGGCTTTTGAGAGCAGCTCTATGGCTTTGGTGTGTTCATTTAATTTTTGCGCAATTTTTGCGCTTTCGAAAAATTCTTCACCTGATTCCTGAGCTGATGCAATTGAAATCAATAACAGGGAAATCATCGCCGTGAATATCTGCACACTGTGTTTCATGTAAGAAATGTCCCTTTAAGTTGCAGAACTGGGCACCTAAATTTTAGCATAACATTAATATGAGTGTCTAGTTTTCTGTCACTTTGTGACATTTTACTAGACCTCCCCTTACCTCTTTCCAGCGATTGTGTCCAGGACCTTCTGCAATTGCTTTGTTCTTTTCCTCAGATAACGCGCAAAAATTAAGGAAACGTTGGCGATTCTCAGCGAAGCTCTGTAGTTCAGACACGTAGCGAATAAGCCGGTTTCTTTCCTCACTTGGAATTCCGGCCAATTTTGGCCAGAGCAAAAAGCATTGCACACCAAAAAATAGCTTGAGGCTTACCTGTCACGAGGCCTATATTGTAAGGATCGAAAAAGGGAATTCCCCTGTTCGCATCGTCCGCGTTTTCACTGCTCCCGGTGGTTGTGTGGAGGAGGCTATGAAGAATATTGCCGAAATGATCAGGGACATGCTCGACAGTGTTCCGGGTCTGATCGCTGCGGTAGTGATAGATAGTGATGGTATTCCCATTGCGATGGAAGGAAAAATTGATATGGAACCCGAGGACCTCGGGGCTATGTTGGCTTCAGCATTTCAATGCTATCAGGCCCTAGGTGATGGCTTGGGCCAGTTCTATTGCGAGTTGGTTACCGCTGAATTCGACGGTATCAATGTTGCCCAACAGATGATGCCACGCGGATCACTGATCCTGGTTGCCGAAAAGACATCCCCCATGGGCGTGGTAAGAATGGCAGCCAAAACAGGGAGACAAGCCTTAAACGAGGCAATGGAGACTACCGCCGAAGCGAGAAAGCGGTTCATGGAAGAACATAAGCTTCGGCTCCCGCGGCTTCCCGGAGATCAGGGCAAAGCGAAACCCGTGAGTCTTCTGACGTTCCTGGAAAAGAAAAAGAAAGGATGAAGTACATTGAAAGTCGTTGGTGACAGAATTTATCTAAAACTCATCTTTTTCGGGACAGCGCTTGCCGGCAAGACAACTGCGTTGGAATGGTTGTTCTATCATGCCATTCCTGACGAGATGAAACTGGTGAAAGAACTCAGGCAAGTAAAGACTTCTTTCGGTCAAACGTTGCTCTTCGATTTTGCACCGATTGAAATCTCACAAAACGTGATCACCCGAATGTTCTCCGCAACAGGTCAGGATTATTACAAAGGAACAAGAACAAAAGTACTCGCCGACTCTGACGGCATATTCATTGTGGTGGATTCTCAGAAGGATCAACTCGAAAACAACCGTTTGATACTCCAGGAACTGGAAAAATGTCGTCGCGAAATGGACGGGTTGTCTGAAGCGGAAATAGTCGTTCTGTACAATAAGAACGATCTTGAAGAAATCTATCCTATGAATTTCCTTAGTGGGGATTTGGGATTGCAGACTTGGGAAGGTTTTTCCACCTGCGCGCTGACCGGAGATAATCTGGAAGAAGCATTGATAGCGATGCTTCGCAAGCTTACTGAAAAACTCAGGGTTCAGGGTTTCGACGTGGAATGATAGTTTTCGACGAAAAAATTCAAGATGCTTTGAACACAGGTCTCGCTCTGCAGATAGTCCTCGCTGATTCCGACGGTTTTGTATTGGATAATGGCGGGTATGTTTTCGATCCGGACCAGTTGGTCGCTCTGTTCATGTCGACTCAGCGCCAGATGCAGGAAGGCGCTGTACGCTTTGATTTCGGGCAGATTTCGGAATTCAGTTTTTGTCTGACGGGAACCGAATTGACAGTGGCATGTCGCCGTATTTTCTGGCCCGACGGAGGCTGCGTTGTTATCGTTGTTCTTCCTGTAGGGGGGGCTCAGAATATCATCATAGCCGATGTCATAAGAGCTTTCGGCAAGTACGTCGAAGAACAGAGGGCGGCTTTACGAAATTCCTGAGAGCTATTCACTTCTCCTGCTGAGGCGATTATTCCGGAATCAGAGTTTTTCCAGAGCCTTTCGATAAACATCCAGGTCCGACTGAGAAAAAAGAACGAAGACAACTTTTTCAATTTGAGAAAACTTCTTGAGCTGCTCGAGACTCGTTCTCAATGCTATTCCAGACGCTTCGGATATAGGATAGCCGTACGCACCCGTGCTTATGGATGGGAAAGCAAGCGATTGCAGTTTGTTTTCCGCTGCCACTTCAAAGCATCTCCGATAACAGCTAGCAAGTAATTGCGGTTCTCTCGAAAGACCGTCTCTATAAATGGGTCCTACCGTGTGAATCACGTGTTTCGCTTTAAGCTCGTGACCTTTCGTGATCTTAGCATCTCCTGTTTCACATCCCCCCAATTGACGGCATTCAGCCAACAATTCCGGACCTGCTGCTCGATGTATCGCGCCGTCCACTCCACCACCTCCGAGGAGGGAGTTGTTTGCGGCGTTAACGACAGCATCCACATCCACACTTGTAATGTCACCACGCAATAAGATGATTTTTGCTTTCACGAGATCTCTCCTCACTGAGTCATACGGACTAACAATCGTAATCTTGGCTTGACAGAAATATAACGCTGGTGCATACACTCAATCATTCTTTATTTGTGACGTCGGGGTGCCCATTCCGCTTACTTTCTGCGGGAGAACACCCTTTTTGATTTGAGCTCGCACCTTTCTTTCACCGAAAACTCATGTCATTGCATGATCTGATTCGGATTGAGTCATCTTTTTTCTGATGATTAATGACTCAGTATACCCGATGCCCTCAGTTGGATTCAATTCTCACGAACCGATTATCAAATGTATGAAGGAGATATAGTGTGAAAAAGACCGTTCTTCACGCAAGCTTTGTAATTCTCTCTTTGGCGTTGTTGCTGGTTCCTTTGTCCTGGGCTCAGGAAATAACGGCTCTGCGCATTAACGGAGCAGGCATGGCTTCCGACCAGGTTGCACTGTGGGCGAAAGCGTTTCATGCAGAGAATCCGGGAATAACAGTGCTGGTTGTAGGCTCCAGCGCAGGCAGAGGTTTTGATTCCCTATTCGAGAAACGTGCGGAAATAGCTCTTGCCAGCCGTCTGATTTCTCCGGAAGAGATAAAAATTGCAGAAAGCAAGAATATGAAATTGGAAAACCGACTGATCGGCTATGCCGGAATGGCCGTTTACACGAGCCCTGAGAATCCTGTGAATGAACTCACTATGGAGCAGCTCAGGAAAATCTTTACCGGAGACTTCACGAACTGGAAAGACATGGGCGGGCCCGATCAGCCAATCCGGTGTTTTACCAGAAGAGTGCCCGAATCAGGCGGGACCGTGTTTTTCCAAAACACCGTTCTCAAGAAAGCCCCATATGCTTCCTCTACTATCAAAGCTGAAAGCTGGGGCTCAATAATTAGAATATGTGCGACTGCCAAGGATCTACCCATTGGGATCGGCCCTGTTCCGATCAACGGAACGTCAGGGGGTGCAAAGGTCCTGGGGGTGAAAGTCGACGAAAACTCTCCAGCAGTGATTCCATCGGAAGAAACGCTGAAACAAAAAACCTATCCAATTCAGCTTCCCTTTTACCTGTACTGGGATGCAGACACCAAAGATAAGAGAGTGATAGATTTTGTTAATTATTGTGAACAAAGGGGAGTGCATTAGCTAGATCGAGATGGCGAACCTTCTCTTTTATAGCAAATGTCAGGATTCTTGTCCGATTGCGAAAAGCGCTTCTAGAAAATCGGTGTGCCGTGCCTCCGTGCCGGCACATTTTTCCGAAATAAATCGAGTAGTTCGCCCCGGCAGAGACGCGGCCCCTACCGTTTGAAAGGAAGGGTATTCGAAAGGTCAGAAATTATATCAACCACTACGCGGTTCGCCAATCTCATACCATTACTATCCTCGAATAATCGCCAAGAAAATGGTACTCCGGAGGTGACCGCTTTGGGACTACAAAAAGAAGAGAATCGCAGAAAGCGGTGTACTAGACTTCGTCTATTTTGATGGCATTTTGCGGGCAAACGGCTGAGCACGATTCACAGCCGGTGCATTTCGATGGATCGCAAACGCAGACCCGGCAGTCTTCATCCTTCAGGACAAGCTTGGGACAAATCCGTGCACAAGCTAGACAATTCGTGCATTTATCATCATTGATGGACGGGATGTACATTTTTCCGCTCTCAGACCCATGAGGAATTGAACATACAATAAACACAGGATTCCCTCTTGTCCACACTGAAGTGAACAGGGACCAAAGTCTTCTTTCAATCAATAGCTCATATAATCAAGATGATACAGGTCTTGAAACGGCTTTTGCGGTTTCGAGCGAACTGTGCACGAGGTGCATCCGCTTTAATTCTTTTCTCAGTACCTTCCCGACTTGGCTTCTGGGAAGCTCCTGAAGAAATTCCACGAGTTTCGGGACATTCTCGCGAGGCAAGCATTTTTCACAATGGTGGATTACATCTGAGGCTGTCAATGTCTCGCCTTTCTTCACAACTACATAAGCTTTGACTATTTGTCCGAGGTCCCGATCGGGAACTCCCAAAGCGCATGCTTCCCTGATTCTCGGGTGAGCAAAGAGGACTTCGTCGATATCCCGGGGGAAGATTTTCTCCCCACTGGATACGATTATTTCCTTCTTCCTGTCTACGATGCTGAAGTATCCATCCGTATCCATAACAGCAATATCGCCCGTAAGTAACCATCCGTCCCTCAAAGTTGCGCGGGTCTCCTGCTCCAGATTGACGTACCCTTTCATCACCTGAGGACCTTTGATGCAAAGTTCCCCGCGTTCCCCCGGGGTAGTGATCTCGGATCCGAAATCGTCCACGTCAACCAGCTTTACGTCCGTGTCCGGCAGAGGGAGTCCAATTGTGCCGATTTTGGTTTTGCCACCGAATGGATTGACGTGACTCACGGGAGAGCATTCTGTCAATCCGTAGCCCTCACAGATCTGCCCACCGGTAAGCTTTTCGAAAGTCTTCATGATTTCAAGCGCAAGAGGAGCACCTCCGGAAAAGCACCCCTTGAGCGACGTAAGATTGTACTTTGACAGATTTGGATCGTTGATCATCCCGGTATATAGAATCGGTAGAGCCGGGATGAAAGTGGCTTGATATTGACTCACAGCTTCAAGGATGTTCTTAGGATTCGGCAGTGGAATGAGAATGTCGGTAAAAGCATAAAAAATGCCTATATTAAGCGAGCACGTCAGGCCGAAAACATGAAAAAACGGTAGGCAACCCATCACAACTTCTTTTCCGTCCCTAAAGATTGGAAACCAGGCACGGAGCTGCTGAACATTCCGGCTCATGTTCCTGTGCGAGAGTTCGACGCCCTTGGATTTGCCGGTAGTTGCGCTGGTGAAAAGAATGAAAGCAGTGTCATCCATAGACGGTATGTGGGACCCCATCATGGGCTGAGCGGATTCCATGAAGCGGGTAAATTCGAGGAGCCCTTCCTTTTCCCGCGTTCGAAGGTGGAGTTGCTTTCGTACGAAAGGAAAGAGTTGCTTCTTCAGGAAGGGTAGATAATCTCTTATGTGGCATGAAATGATGGTCCGCACGGAGGTTCGTTTTTGTATTGCTTCCAACTTTGGTACCAGTACATCCAGACACACGACAGTTTCCGAGCCCGCAACATTCAGTTGATACTCCATGAGCATGTCGTCGTTACGCGGGTTATGCATAACTGCAACCGCACCAGCTCTTAAAGTTCCGTAAATCGCAACCGCCGTCTGTATTAGATTTGGCAATATTATCGACACCTTCTCACCGGCTCGTATACCCAGACTTTTCAGTCCCCCGGCAAATCGCGATACCATTTCATCCAATTCGCGAAAAGTGATCTCGGTTCCTTCGAATATAAGCGCAACATTCTCCGGAAACTTTTTTGCGGTTATGGATAGTGCGTGCTGAAGGGGTATGTCATTATAAGTGAGAGAAGGAGTCACTCCCTTTGCGTACGACTTGTTCCAAATTCTTTCCATACGAAGCTCCTTCTTACTGCAAGAGGATTGTCCGGAACAATCCGATGTTAGGACCTAATGGAAAACACGGAAGAAAGCCGATTGTTAAGGCTGGTTTGTGGTTATTTTACAACAAAATTGGATGGAAAGACATCTAAAAACCTATGACTCACATTAGAAAGTTTTATGTAAGGTGTGGTAGTGAGTTAAATCACTCGAGCAACTATAGAGAATTTGGTGAGATCGATGACAAAAGAAATGAACTTTGACGGACTTGTCGGACCAACCCACAATTATGCCGGGTTGTCATACGGCAATCCTGCATCTATGGAACATGCTCTGACAGTATCCGATCCAAGATCGGCGGTGCTCCAGGGTCTTGAAAAAATGAAGCTTCTGGCAGATCTTGGAGTGCCTCAGGCAGTTATTCCGCCGCAAGAACGCCCTGACATCCTTACATTGAGAAAACTCGGGTTCAAAGGAAACGATTCGGATACGATCTCTGCAGTGGCACGCGAAGGAAAGGCTCTCCTCGCTGCAGTTTACAGTTCTTCTTCCATGTGGGCCGCAAACGCTGCCACCGTTTCTCCATCCGCAGACACTGAGGACGGTAAAGTTCACTTTACACCGGCTAATCTGATCACCCAGTTTCATCGATCGCTCGAATCCCGCTTTACTTCGAGAGTTCTCAGGAAGATTTTCCCTGATGAAACACAATGCATTCACCACCCGCCCCTGCCCTGTGCACTCCACTACTGCGACGAAGGAGCCGCGAATCATGTCAGACTCTCTTCTTTATTGAGGGAAAAAGGCCTGGAGCTATTCGTGTTCGGCAAGAAGACTTTCGATACGGAAGACATCAGCCCCCTGCTCTTTCCGGCGCGCCAGAGTTTCGAAGCATCCCAGGCGATTGCTCGCTTGCACGGCCTCGATCGAAGCGCAACGATTTTCCTGAAACAGAGCGTTCGGGCAATTGATTCGGGAGTCTTCCACAACGACGTCATCTCTGTCGGCAATCAAAATCTATTCTTTTTCCATGAGCGTGCCTTTGAACAGCAACTCGCGTCCATTGCCACTGTGAGAGATACTTTTGTGAAAATGTACGATGACGAACCGATCTTGATTGAGGTCCCTAATCGTCGGGTTCCCCTTGAGTTGGCCGTGAAGACGTATCTCTTTAACATTCAGATTGTCACACTGGCAAATAATGACATGACAGTCATTGCGCCTGCCGAAATTGCCGAGACCCCACAAACCGCAGAGGTAATCGATGAAATTATTGAAGATCCGAACAATCCTATAAGAAACGTGCACTACGTGAACATACGGGAGAGCATGAAAAACGGAGGCGGCCCCGCTTGTTTGCGCTTGAGGGTGGTTCTCACCGAGGCAGAGCGGCAAGCGGTTCATCCAAACGTCATTCTCACTTCAGCTCTCTACAACGATCTGGTCCATTGGGCCGGAACTCACTATAGAGATCGCCTCGAGACGGAAGACCTTGCAGATCCGCAACTGATACAAGAAACAAGGACTGCATTGGATGCCCTCACCCAAATACTCGGGTTGGGGTCTCTGTATGATTTTCAACGAACCGGAGGTGAACGTGAGTCGTGAACCCCGTGCGGCCGCTAGACGCCTGAATTGAAGGCTTATAGTATTCGCAAAAACAAGCGCGGATTATACAGTGCGATTCATCTAATACCATTTCGCCAATAAATCTGATGAAATCGAGAGGTCCGGCAGAGACGCCGGACCCTACCATCAGGCGGTAGTGGCCGTGCCTCCGTGCCGGCCAAAATGCGATTCATAAAAGCGAAAAGGTATAAATTGGTAGCCGCCGTCCTCCGTGCCGGAGGACAAATTGAGATAAATCGATAGATTGTGTACGACAGAGGGTGCGTGCGCTACTAATGCTCTTCCTTATAAAATAATGCTGTCTATTTGCGGGAACTATCGGAGGATTTTTTTCTTGTGCCGCGAAGAATAAGTAATGCAGCGATTATCAGGAGAATGCCACCCACAATCGCTTCGGTTACTTTCCCTCGTTCATGAAGCAGGTATAGACTGGCTCCGGCAATCGCCAGTGCAAGACCTGCGAACCAGCTATTTGTGAGTACCCTCATAATGGTGTTGAACATGACCGGCTCGATGAGAGTCACTGTTGACGCGACAATGATTCGACTCTTTTCGGATTTTGCTTCATATTGAGATATCGCGTGTAATCCAATTTCCGGAATGCTTCCATTGCACGTGAGTATGCCTGTTCGGCCAGTTCGTTCTTGCCTGATTTTCCATATACCCTTGCCTTGTCTGCGAGCATGGAGGCACTGGCACGATCGTAAAAATCAAGAGCATCCTGGAGACGACGGGCTTTTTCATAGCCACTGGCTATGGCATAGAGTGCCTGGGTTTCAGTCTGATTATCGTTCGCTATCCGCGATCTCCAGAGATTCTTCATTGCCTCGATCAAGCTGTTATCCAATTTCATTTTTGCAGCAAGAGAGCTCGCGGACCGAGTCGCGGATGCTGCTATCTTGGAACCGGGGTCGATAACGGACGCACGAGTCAAATCCTCCAGTGCAGCAGAAAGTTGTCCCATCTGCTCTTTCAGTATCCCACTCTTGTAGAGTACCTCGTCCAATCCCTTGGTTCTTCCGATCTTCTCCCGAAAAGCGAGCGAGGCTGAGAGTCCGTGCAACGCTTTTTCATAATCCTTGTTCTTTGTGAACTTCTCAGCAATTCGCTCCAGCACGACTATCATCTCGGATTCATCTTGTTTCTCTCGGAGTTTCCTCAATTGCGACAGGTCTTGCTGAATGCTTTTCGCCGTATCTCTTGTTTCTGCATAACTTGGCCGCACTTCCGGTTTTGCAGGGACTGCTGCAATATTTGACTCCGCCAATTTAGCAGCGAGTTTCTTCCGTCCTTCAGGTTGGAGAGCTCGATGGGCATCTTCAGATGCGAGCTTCTCTCTTGGCTGAAGCGGGTTCTTTATGGATAGAGTAATGCGTTGCGGCGGTCTTGAGTGCTCGTTCCGCGGCGACCCTCCGGTTTCTGTTGCAGGCCCTTTACCCACTGATTCAATTTTGCTGAAATCCTGCTTCTGAGTCGGCAACTGGGGTTGGACAGGTTTTGCCGGAGTTTTGGCTTCCGGGATCAGCTTTTTCTCATCCGGGGCAGTGATTTTGGCAGTTATAATTGCGGGCTTCGTTTCGGCGGCCCGTTTCACCTCGGGTTCCGAATGGGTAGTCTTGGCCTGAGCAACGGTCGATTTCTCCTCCGGCTGTTGCTTGGGTTTCTCTGAAGCTGTTTTGTCCGGAGCTTTCTTGGGTGGCTTCCCGGCAGCTACATCTTCAAGTGCTAAAGCAAGTGTTGTGTAGCCTCGAGAATTAGACTCATCTATAGCACGAGAATAGAAAGTTGAGGCTTTCTCCTTCTGACCGAGTGTTTTCTTACTCGAGGCAAGCTCTACAAACGCAAGAATGACTTCGTCTCCGGCCTTTTGAGCCGAAAAATATTTCAGCGCGTCCTCGAAGTATGCCGCAGCGCGAGCGTGTTGGTTGAGTCTGGCATGGGCTCTTCCAAGTTCCAGCGCATTCCATCCCACCCCATAGAGATTTTTGCTTCTTTTTTCCAATTGCGAGCTATCTTCGAACCGAATAAGCGCTTTCTGCACATCCGATTGCTCTACGAACTGTACACCTTGTAGAAAAATCTCCCGGGATGCAGGAGAGAATCGTTCCAAAGCTCTCGCGCGGCTCTTACGGTTGAGTTCCTGAAGACTCTCAATGGGAGGTTCCGACGGTTTTTGTGAGGCCGGCTTAGCAATACCCGGCGACTTTTCTTTATAAACAGGCTTTGGTTCCGGCAACGCCTCAGGCAATGGTCTGGCGAGTTGAATGCCCCTTTTGGGTTGGTTTTTTGTCTGCTCGGCAGCCGCATTTCCTGAATCGGGCTTCGGTTCGCGCGTGGGAGAAAAAGAAATACTGCGCGATCCCGGCAATGCGGTTTTTTCCAGCAACGCAATCTTCCGCTCTATTTCTGCCGCTGCTGATCGATCGCTTGCCGCAGTGCGTGCCCTGCGATACAGTTTGAGAGATTGTTCCTTCTCTCCCAGAGCCTCCAGGGACTCAGCCATGAACAGGAATGCCCGCGGATCGGTCGGTCGGTTCGCTATAGCTTTCTCGAATTCTTTGACGCTGTGTTGATGATCCCCTTTTTGAGCGTATGCGAGACCCAGATTCGTATGGACGGTTGACTCCAGTCCGCCGTACTTCAGGGCTTCCATAAAATCCTGGATTGCCCTTTCGAAATCACTTTTTTGAAGAAAGACCACCCCGCGATTGTTCAGAGCGTTCGTGTAATCGGGACGAATATCCAGAGCGCGCGTATAGTCTGCCAGCGCTTTCTCCAGTTCTCCGCTTTTCTTGTACGCGACTCCACGGTCGTTATAATATCTGTAGTTTCCCGGATCGAATTCAAGTGCCTTGGTGATATTTCGTATGGCAGCAGGATTGTCACCGGCTTTAAGGGCTTGCAGCCCTTTTTGATAGCTATTCGAATCAGCGCGTGCCACCCCCCCGGATAAGAGGAATACTGCACTCATGAGCAATGATAACGGAAGGACAAGTGTCCTTTTCATAATTATCCCCTGCAATAGAATGGGCTCACTACGTAAACACCGGATTTTCTCGAAACAGGTTCACGTGCGTCAGGGTGCTTTCTTATTGATAATGCCGAATTGGCCGAGCAAATCCGTTATCACTCCGGCAACTTCGTCCAACAATGCGGGACCCTTCTCGACAATCGTTGCGGCAGGCCCATTGCTGGACACAACAGTTGTACCCGTTTTCGTTGCATCTACTTCAAGGCGCTCATATCCTACAGCCCATGCTTGCACGGTTATTCCCAGGCCGAGCAGCATGACCAAACCAAACATTTTACATTTTTCGCTCATAAGAAAAGACCTCCATTATTCGGCCTATAATGATATCGAAGTATTGCATTAAAATTGTAGCATAACACTTTGAAAATTACCAGCCTTAAGGTGTCATGCCCCGAATTGGACCAACAGTTTTGCGCTGAGAAAAGATTTAATCGTAACACTCAGACAAATTCTGCAACTTTCCGTGATCGTGTGCATCAATGTAAAATGAAGCATGACATTCGATTCCTTTGAGCAATATCTGCAAACATGAGGAGATTACGGTGAAAAGCATCGGAGAGTTGTTGAAAGATAAAAAGGTGGAACGCCTTATTGATTGGGAACTGCACCCATTTGACGCGGTGACCAGGTACCTGGAGTGGGGAACAAATTGGTCCCGCGGTTTGAACCACGCAAAATCATGCAATGAGGAAAGCGTCTATTTCAAGATTAATGCAATAAAGAAACCCGCACGGCTGATGCTTGTTCGACAAAGCCACCATGATTACGAGATTATATCTGAAGTGGAAGCGCCTCAGGAACTCATCGACGATTCCGTTCGTTTTTATGCCTGCAAGAATGCCGCATGCGGCCTCACCGAGGAGCTGAAAGCATGGCTGAAAAAAGATGCTAATGCGAGCTAGCCCTTTTCTGACGAACACATTCCGAATTGGCGTGCCTATCGGTAGGGCTGCTCCCTGATGGGCCGACTCAGTGCCTCTTTGCCAAGCCGACTAATTTTTTTTTAGGAGAATCCCCGATGGACTGTCACTGCAAAGACCATCTTCCAGGTGAATGGCATTCTCATGAAGACTGCGACTGCAATAACCATCACCATCCTACGTATTCCTTTGTTATCACGAAAGTAATGGAAGAAGATCCCGGTGTAGGGACTGTCTACATTTCAAAAGCCTTTATGGAAAATCTCGAGGTCCGGGACGGAGACCCTGTGGAACTTCTGGGACCGACCTCGTGTGTGGTGCAGGCCAAGCCTCATCCCAATCCCTGGATTGATACCCGCATGATATCTGTTGATAAACACACGATGGAAAAAGCGGGAATTCAATTGTTCGGTCAAATTAATATAAGAAAGACTACCTGCGAAGAAGCCGATTGCATCACCTTACAGGTGCCCGCGGGAAACAATATTACGCGTCTCGGACTTCGGGCCATGCTGGATCGGGCCGATGGAGCAGTCATAACAGGCAGAGACTATCTGACCCTCAAGGATCGGCGCGGACGGGAACTGCAATTTCGTGTCGTGGAGAGCAGCCCGGATCAGATGTCCAGACTCAGCAAAAAGACACTGGTTCGTCTAGTGGATGAAAACGAGGACGAATACCTTGCTCGAAACGATACATCTTTTCAAGATGTCGGAGGCTTGGGCGAAGCCATCAGCAAAGTCAAAGAAGTAGTCCAACTGCCGCTCAAACATCCGGAAATCTTCTATCGGCTCGGAATAGATCCTCCTCGAGGCGTGCTTCTCCACGGCCCCTCAGGGACAGGAAAAACTTTAATAGCAAGAGCCGTTGCCGGCGAAACAGGATGCTACTTCAAGGCAATCAGCGGCACCGAGATCATGGACAAGTACTACGGCGAGAGTGAAGCAAAACTCAGAGCCGCGTTTGAGGAAGCGTATCAGCATGCCCCGGCTATCATTTTCATCGATGAAATCGATGCGCTGGCGCCGAGACGTGACACTTCGGAAGGAGACGTGGAAAAGAGAGTCACGGCTCAGTTGTTGGCACTTATGGACGGCATGGAAGACCGTGGGCATGTGATCGTGCTTGCTGCGACCAATCTTCCCAACGTGCTGGACAATGCACTCAGGCGACCGGGCAGATTCGACCGCGAGATACTGATCGGAGTTCCGGATAAACCAGGCCGCAAGACTATTCTTGAAATCCATACTCGAGACATGCCTCTGGGGACTGTCGACCTCGACGACATTGCACAGCGGAGCCACGGCTTCGTGGGAGCCGACATAAAAGCGCTCTGCCAGGAAGCAGGATTCAAAGCACTTCGGAGAATACTTCCGGGTTTGGAGCACACGGAACAGGAACTCTCCGAAGATTTTCTCGAGGCCATTGCAGTTGAGAGTGAAGACTTCGAAAGTGCGCTCAAGGAGATGCGCCCGTCTGCAGGACGAAGCTACGAGGTCGATTTGAAAGACTGCGGCTGGGATCGAATCGCCGGATACGCGAAAGAGAAAGAATTTCTCAAGGATATTATTCTCTGGCCGCTCCGCAACAGTGAGCCCCTTTCCGCCCTTGGAGTGAATCGCCCGGAAGGTCTCCTCATCACGGGCCCATCCGGAATCGGAAAAACACTGATGGCGAGATCTCTTGGAAAAGAGAGTGGTTTCAATGTAATCGAGATTCGAGGACCCGAGCTGCTGTCCAAGTACATGGGAGAGAGTGAACGGAATATCCGAGAACTGTTTCGGCAGGCTCGTCAAATGGCGCCGACTGTACTCATATTGGATGGAATAGAAGCAATGGCAGTTTCGGGTTGGTCGGATTCCAAAGTAATTGACCGAATAGTGCATCAGCTCGTTACTGAAATGAATTCCGTTTCCGGTGAGAAACCCGTGCTCGTGGTCGGTGTGGCCACATCTGCTCACGCATTGCCTCCGGCACTCAAAGCCACTGGACGCTTCGGATATGAACTCCCGCTCTCTTTGCCAACCGAAGAGGAGAGAGCGGAAGCATTCAGACTTTATTTGCAATCCGGGAATGTGAGCTTCAAAGGGAATCTTCAGGAAATAGCAGCTAACACCGATGAATTGACACCGGGCAATATTGAGGAAATATGCCGTAGAACCGTGCTTCAGGCCGCGCACTGCGCGATTGACTCAGATTCCGTTCCCCCCTGTTGTGTCGAGGTCACCGATACTGACGTGCTCAAAATGCTGGACCGATGGAAGTTGATGACTGTAGATTCAAAATAAGAATTTAACTGAATGTGTCTATACTGCTTGTATAGTGCAGATCGAAAGATACGCGATTCGAACGGCAAGAATTTGCCGGAACGTTCGATTGCGTTATAGTTGCCAATTTTTATGGGGGAAAAGATGTCGTACTACGATGCAGAAGATCTTCCGAGGTTTGCGGAAATTGGAGAAGAAGCACCGGAATTATCAAGAAAATTCTTTGAGTACTATCAGGCTGTGTTCGCGGAAGGGGACCTCTCCGACAGGGAAAAGGCTCTTATTGCACTTGCCGTGGCCCATGCTGTTCAGTGTCCGTACTGCATAGACGCGTACACGCAAGCGTGTCTGGAAAAAGGTTCGCATATTGGCGAAATGACAGAAGCAGTGCATGTTGCCGCCGCAATACGAGGCGGGGCTACTCTGATACACGGACTGCAGATGCGAAAGATCGCATCGAAACTATCCCTGTAGGAGGGTTCTCGATGTCCGACTTGCCTCATTTTTCTACCACGCTTGCGAATCACGATCTTGAGCTGAGGCGTGTGGAAGCGACTACGCTCCAGGTCAACATGGGATATTTGTGCAATCAGGAGTGTAGGCATTGCCATCTTGCCGCTGGTCCCGCGAGAACGGAAATTATGAACGCAACGACCGTGGACCAGATCGTCGCGTTTGCACAAAGGTGCTCTTTTCAGGTAGCCGATATTACGGGAGGAGCCCCGGAATTAAATGCGCATCTTCCCGAGTTCATTCTGAGACTTGCTCCCCTGGTTGACCGTTTCATGGTACGCTCGAATCTCACTGCGCTGTATGATTGCAGTGAAAGATCGTCATTGATCGATACCTTCAAACACTGTGGGGTTGTCGTCGTAGCTTCGGTTCCATCGTCAAATCGAAGCCAATCCGAATCTCAACGCGGTCCCGATACTTTTGAAAGATGCATCGCGATGTTGCAGGGGCTGAACAGAGCCGGATATGGGCAGCCCGAATCAGGCCTGGAACTCAACCTGGTGTGCAATCCTACCGGAGCTTTCTTGCCTCCTCCCGAAACTCAACAGGAAAAGAAGATTCGAAGAGATCTGTTCCAGAAAGGGGGAATTGTGTTCAACAACCTGTTCGTCTTTGCGAACGCCCCATTGGGAAGATTTCGGGAGTGGCTCGTGAGTTCCGGCAATCTGGACAGTTACCTGGGAAAACTCGTGTCCGCTTTCAATCCCTGCACGGTATCGGGATTGATGTGCCGGAGCCTGATCTCGGTTGGGTGGGACGGATACGTGTACGATTGTGATTTCAATCTGGCAAGAGGAATACCCGCGGGAAATGATAGAATCCACGTTTCCGAGCTCGCCGCCCCCCCTCCCCCAGGCACATTCATTGCCGTATCGGACCATTGCTATGCATGCACTGCGGGTGCGGGATTCACCTGAGGAGGATCGATTACCGCTCGAGTTTGAGCGGGCCTTTCCTACTATGAATGGGCTGTCCCTCCAGGACTCAAGAATGTGGTATTAATTTCATATCACCGGTAAGAAATTGCCGGCCTTTTATTAGCTGCTTCTCAGGAACAAACGGCGAAAAAAGTCTAATATCAATATCATTTCGCGAATAAATTCAATAAAACCGAGAGGTCCGGCAGAGACGCCGGACCCTACCATCAGCCGGTAGTGGCCGTGCCTCCGTGCCAGCCAAAATTGGGTTTATAAAAGCGAATAGGTATAAGATGGCGCATAGTCGTATGGTGGAGAGAATTCCATAAACAGCATTAAACTGCCGTTTTCCTGAATCTATGAAACACATTCCAATCGGCGATTGAGGTCGTTCTATGCAAAAGCGAGCGGAACAGAAAGCAGTTGTATTGCTATCCGGAGGACTCGATTCCACTACGTGTCTGGCCATTGCTCAGGCGCAGGGCTATTTCACGCATGCACTGAGCTTCTTTTACGAACAGAGACATGAAATCGAAATACGTGCGGCAAAGCGAGTGGCTGCGATGATGAGGGTGACGAATCACCTGATTCTTGAAATTCCTCTAGGCAAAATAGGCGGATCTGCGTTGACCTCGGACCTGGAGGTCCCGAAAAGCATCGATCTCAGCCACATGCCTCAAGGCATTCCCCTGACCTATGTTCCAGCCCGGAACACCATTTTCTTGTCGTTTGCCCTTGCCTGGGCCGAAGTGCTGGAGGCCGACAATATTTTCATCGGAGTGAATGCGCTTGATTACAGCGGATATCCGGACTGTCGCCCCGAGTATATTGCCGCTTTCGAGACAATGGCCAATCTGGGCACCAAGAAAGCAGTAGAAGGGCTTATGCGGTTCCGCATTCATACGCCGCTCATACAACTTACCAAAGGAGAAATTATCAAGAAAGGGGTGGAACTGGGAGTGGACTACGCGGCAACGCACTCCTGTTACGATCCCGATCCGGCAGGCAGGGCTTGCGGCCATTGCGATAGTTGTTTGTTGAGAGCGAAAGGGTTTGCGGAGGCAGGCGTACCGGACCCGACAGTGTATGTGGAGTGATCAGAGCAGCTTTCGTTCCATCGCACTGGCTGCAGTGGCCTGGGGGCCTGTCATGGCGTTTATCGGCGAGATTAGATGTTGATACCGGAAATCTTTATAGCTTTTGACAGGCGCTGCATTATTTTATCCACAGAATTTCCCACGTAGAGATTTATGGCAGGCGTTGGAGTGTGGAGTGCGGCAAGAAAGGTATCGTTCTTGCAGTGGAGCAATGCCAATCTGCCGGTACTGTGGCTGATTGACGTGCCCAGATTTGCGGCAAGGGCCCTTCGTTCGAGATACGCAGACCAGCCATGGTTGGCAATGAATTCAATTGCCTCCTCCCTTTTGGTCTTCTCCGCTCCTTGCTTCTGGGTCGGATCCGGCAGCATATCCACGGATCCTCTGAACAGAAGCTTATGCACCTCAAACGCATATTTCTTGCCGTGCAATGCCACCTTGAATTTGGCCCCTCTCATTTCTTCTCTATTAATCGAGAATAGCTGTAGAGCCCACGAATTATTCTTTTCCGGGTCCGCTATGACAAAGGTGGCAACATTTACCGGTTTGCCTACCTGCTGCACAAGCGGACGCGGTTCAGTCCGAGCAACCTTCGGCGGCGGCTCCGCAACTGCGGGTTTATGGGATTTCCACTGCCTGAATTCTTCCTTGCTGAACATCCCTTTTCGGATGAGCATCTTCAGCAATTCCTCAAACTGATGGAGCGTCAGCCCGTATTTGTACAGGAACCCCTTGGTACGCAGTCCACCCCGCAGATCCTCGAGAACCTGATGCAAATCTATTGCTTCGTCCTGTCTTTCGATCGTTGCAGTAGTCTCGTCATTCATGGTTTCATCGTCCGGAGGTTTCATGAGACCGGAAGCCGTGCTTGCGTCAGTTCTCCCACAATTCAGAGTGGTTTAGGCGTTCGTATGATAGCACAGATCGAATCCATCCGGAACAGCCAAAATGGAAGTCAAGCTGCACTTAGAAGTGGTTCCATCAGACGGCAATTTTCGACGGATCGGATGACTGATAGCGCGCTCCAGTGGCCGCGCGTTTAAGCGTATGTACCTGATCTGCAAAATCCACAACAGCTTCCTGATGTGAAATAGCGAATATCGTCATTTTTTCTTTGAGTCGCTGCAATGTGAGGCAGATATCCTTTTCAGTGGCCGGATCCAATGCAGAGGTGACTTCATCGAGAATGAGCAGCTTTGGATTCCTCACAATGGCTCGCGCTATGGCGATTCTCTGGCGCTGACCTCCGGAAAGCTTCATTCCCCGCTCGCCAACTGGAGTTTTGGTCCCATCAGGCAATTCGCAAACAAAATCCCATGCGCCGGCAGATTTGAGAGCGGCTGTAACGCTGGACTCAGAAATGTCGGGATTTCCGAGAGTAACATTCACATGAATCGTATCATGGAAAAGAATCGATTCCTGGGGCACATATCCGATTAGCGATCTCCAGGCCCGCATGTCCACCTCGGAAAGGGTCACTCCGTCTGCCAGTATTCTTCCGGAAACGGGTGGCAACATTCCGGTAATGAGGTCTGCCACAGTAGTCTTGCCCGATCCCGACGGGCCCATGAGAGCAGTGAAGGAGTATGCAGGAATATTCAAGCAAAGATTCTGAATTACTATTTTTTCGCCATAGGAAAAGCTCAGGTTTTCGAAACGGAGTTCCCGTTCCAGGGAGGGGATCGTCCTACCGAGATTGGACTCCGCATAATGGTGTGCCGCATCGATACTCAGTCTCAGAGATTTCATGGCGCTTTCCACGCGTACGAGCTCCTGGATTTGTGCCTGAATCCCGTCTATTCTCCCGAGACCTCGCCAAAAAATGAGACCAAGGACCACCATTCCTTCGGCATCGGCATTCCAATAAACCACTCCCACGTACACTGCCCCGGCCAGGAGCACGGCAATCAGCGGTTCATTGAGCGCATAACGTCCTTCGGTGCTGAGGATTTCTTTCTCTCGAGCATGTTTGAGTTGACTGATCTCAGATTCGAGCAAAGGTCTCAGGAGGTGTTCGCATGCCATTGCTTTCAAGGGCTTGATACATTGCAACCCCTCAACGAGTCTCGAAGAAAGCGAACTGAGCAGTAGCGTCTGTTTTCTCCCCGCATCCCGGGTCATGCGAAGAAAGAGACTGAACACAAAAGCTCCCAGTAAGCCACATATGGCCACGGAGACACTCAACTGCCAGGAAACCAGGAAGCAGATGACGACGTACACCAGAAGCTGGATGCTGTAACCTATAACGAGCAACATACGCCGATATCCGTACGCAGCCCTTTCCGCCTCAGTGATGATGGCGTTCGTGACAGCTCCATCCCGAAGCGAGGAGAAATACTCCCAGCGGGCTTTCATCAATGCCCGAATAAGCGAGAGCCGCAAGTCCGCTTCTACATGCGCGACCGTATAGCCTACCTGTTTGAGCGCAATAAGAACGAGGATCGCTTTTGCAGTCATAGTGACGACCATTACGATCAACAGGCTTGCCAGAGTCGGCTGAAGATTCACGTAAGAGAAAGCGTCCTGAACGTAACGCCCCAAGTCTCCGGTCAAGGACGGACCTTTTCCCACAGCAAGGGAGATCAACGGAAGAACGGATGCTATGCCTACACCTTCAGCCAGAGCGGCAAACGTGAGGCAAATCGTCGCGACTGAACTGCGTCCCGGATACGCTGTGAATAAGGATCTCAAAACGCCGGATCCGCCCTGATTGTCATCCATTAAATTCCGCTCCATCCGATTCTTCTTTTCTCATCGCCTCTGATTATACGATCATGCGGCGTGCGCGGGAATACCGCCAGAAGACCAATGCGATAACCATAACTCCAGAACGAGCAAAGAGTACACCAGAACTCCAGCATTCATCCCGGATCGATCCGGGTTCTTCAGGAGTGAGTCTATAAACGTATCGTCCACATACGATCGCACTTTGGCGCTGCGAATTCCGATAGTATCCATAACGAGAGGTCGCAATTCATGCTTCAGCCATCCGGAGAGGGGCGGCTCGAAACCTCGCTTGCTTCCGCGAATGACTTCGTCCGGCAGCAATCCTGCGTACGCATCTCTCAGGATCGCTTTAGTGCGGCCGAATCTGATTTTGCAGGTATCGGGAAGTGTGGCAGCGAACTCTGCCAATTCGTGGTCGAGAAACGGTGAACGTGCCTCAAGAGAAGAGGCCATTGCAGCCATATCCATTTTCACGAGCAAATCGCTTGCCAACAAAACACGAATGTCCATGGACATCAGATCGTCAAGAGATGCATAATCACCGCCCGCAACATGATTCAACAATTCTTCCGTCCATCGATTTCCGGATTTCAACCACACACTGTCCTTTTGCTCCCCTGCGAGCATGTCCAAGGTCCAGACCAGATATCGGGAACCGCCCGTGCATGCCCAGCCTCGAATTGTCCGGGCCGCAAATCCGGCAAGAGATCGTCGTTTACTGGGAAACAACTGTATTAATTGCTCAAGCGCTCTCAGAAAAGATGCAGGCATCAACGAGAAAGCTGCTCCATAGCGGACTGCCAGGTATCGGCGATATCCGGCAAAAAGCTCATCGCCTCCATCCCCGTTCAGAACTACTTTGACGTGCTCGGAAGCTAATTTTGAGATCCTCAATGATGGAATCGCACTGGGGTCCGCAAACGGCTGATCGTACACGCGCACAACATCCTGAACATCTCGAAGAGGATCTACATCGAGATCCAGTATCGTATTCTGCACGCCAAGATACTCCGAAGTCCGGTGCGCCACCGACGATTCATCAAGAGAACTGCCGGGCATACGAACCGTAAATGTTTGTAAAAATGCTCCAAGAGTACGGGAGGCTTCATATGCCACAATGGAAGAATCCATTCCACCGGACAGGAATACCCCAAGGGGCACATCGCTCCGAAGGCGCAATTTCACGGCTTCGCTCATGACATTTCTGCAGCGGTCCAGGAGATAGTCATACGATTCGCGAGTCTTGGGTGAGTACGAAAGTGTCCAGTATCTCCTTTTAAGGCTCTCTCGTCCGTCAAATGTCATCCAAGAGCCCGGCTCGAGGGCGTACACCTCGTCAAAAATCGTCGACGGCTGGGGAATGCACCCAAGAGACAAATAATCGAAAATGCCTTGATCCCGAACGGACCAGATCGATCCGACCTGATGCGCGAGCACCCTTAAGGCCTTCAATTCCGACGCGAACAACAACCGATCTTTTGTGATGCTGTAGTATAACGGCTTTTTTCCGAAGCGATCCCGTGCGACAAAAAGCAGACGGTTTCGGGAATCCCACAGGGCAAAAGCGAACATGCCCCGCAGCTTGCTGCACATCTCCGTACCCTGCTGCTCATAAAGATGGACCAGGACTTCCGTATCGGTTCGAGTCCGGAAAATGTGACCGCTGGCGAGCAGAGATTCCGTCAATTCAAGGTAGTTGTAGATCTCTCCATTGAACACCACGACAATGGAGCCGTCTTCATTGGAGACCGGTTGCTTCCCACTCTCCAGGTCGATAATTGATAAACGGCGGTTTCCCAGAAAAACCTCTTCCCCGATGAACGAGCCGCTCTCATCCGGACCGCGATGCCGTATTTTATCGAGAGACGCTTCGATACACTGAGGATCGAGTCCTCCGGGAACCCATCCGCCGACAATTCCACACATGTTCTTCTTTTCCAAAAAATGAGAAGGTATTTCGGCCGAAAAGGCGTTCAGTAGTCAAACAAACGGGTCAAGTCAATCGCGAATTTGACGAGTCTCGCTATGAGACCTTGATAATTGGCGCGGCTGGCAGCCCGTACCCACGAATTCCTCCATGGTGGCATGCCCTTCCTGCGTAAGCCCTTTTCCCGAGATTACCATCAGCAAAGTCCTTGCAAGAATCCGGAAATCGAGCCAAAGGGACCAGTGGTCCACGTACCAGACATCCAGCCGAAACTTCTCTTCCCATGAGAGGGCATTACGTCCGTTAACCTGAGCCCACCCGGTGATGCCGGGCTTGACGTTATGCCGCCTGATCTGTTCGGGAGTGTACCTGTCGAGATACTTCATGAGCAGTGGTCTCGGCCCCACAATGCTCAAATCGCCTTTCAGCACGTTCCACAATTGAGGTAGCTCGTCGAGGCTGAATCGCCTGATTGTGCTGCCCGCCTTGGTAAGACGCTGAGAATCCGGTAGAAGATGGCCCTCCTGGTTTCGCTCGTCAGTCATGGTCCTGAACTTCAGGAGAACAAACGGTTTGCCGTGCAGTCCCGGCCTTTTCTGCCTGAAAAGCACGGGAGATCCCATGCTGAATCTCACCACCAGGGCTGTCACAAGTATGATGGGGGCAGCGACAACAAGACCCGCAGCCGATAAGAAGATATCGAGAGATCGTTTTACGGCCGAACGCATTGAAAGTAGTCCGGTCAATTCTTTTGGGCGGAAACGAATAACCCGCCGCTTATGGGGATTACATCCACAGCATGGAAATAGGGGCGGACTATTCGCTTAATCTGATGTTCGGTGTAATAGTAAATGGGACATCTTCGGATCCAATTGTAGCGGATCTTCCGATGAAATCCTCGAAATGCGCTGAACGTCGGAAACGTGCAGACAAATGCTCGCGAAGTCAGCGCTGCAGCAATCTTGACGACCGATTCCGCATCCGCAATGTAATCGAACAATCCTATGGCGAGAACTATGTCGAACGGTTCGTGAAATGCTAATGTTCGCACATCCCCCTGCATGAACGTGCAGACATTCTCTACTCCCATATCTTTTGCCATGGCCCGGGAAAACTCTATCATGGAAGGAGCGAAATCGATCCCGACAACCCGAGCAGCGCCGCGCTTCGCAAATTCGATACTGTACCTGCCGGTTCCGCACCCCATTTCCAGAACGGTCGATCCGGGAATCTGTCCGCATTTCTCGAACGTGAGTTCGTATCTTTGGAATAGTCCCCTTCTCAAAATCCTGTTGAATGCATAGCGGAAACGATTCTCGTGAGAATACAACGCATCCCATTGGGCAGGAACGGAATCAAAATAAACTTTCGCCCCCTCAGTTGGAGAGTTCATGCGCCAGCACCTCTTTGAAAGAAGCGAACTTGAATTCCGTAAGCATTGTAGCGAATTTCCGGGGAACTCGCCGAAGCAACAGGTTGTATTTGCATTCAGTCTTGAAAACCTTCACAAAGCTCCCGGCGCCTTCGTTATCGGGGACGCGAAGCTCTGAAGGGCCAAATTCGTACGGATGGCAATAAAATACGAAAGGAAAGCCGTTGTTGTTTATTGTTCTCAGGAGTCTTCTCATGATCGGGTACGGCATGAGCCTGAAATAGCTTCCACCCGTAAGAATTCTACGGAAAAGGAACGTGACCGCCGAAGGCGGAATTTCCATGATCGAATTGTGGCCTGCACTGAGTCTCGGGATTGGGCCCGCGGAGTCTCGACCGGGGTATTCGTCTCCAGCCGGAAGGATGCTGCTGTCGTATCGGATGCCTTCGGCCGCAAGCGATTCAATCGCCCAGGACATTGACTGACTGAAACTGAATTCCGGTGCTCTGAATCCTATCACCTTTTCGCCGGTAATCGATTCCAGCAAACCAACCGATTTGCGAATTTCATCGCGAAATTGCGCAGGCTGCATGCGGTCGAGCACGGTATGGCTATACCCGTGAGTTGCGATTTCGTGGCCGAGTCCATGAATGCTCTTTACCAGCTCTGGAAATGCTTCTGCAATATTTCCCAGCACGAAGAATGTGGCTTTGACGCCCTGGTTGTCAAGGATGCCCAACAACCGGTTCGTCGCCTCGACAACGTTTCCGGAACAAGGAACAGTCCGACCTGTCAACCTCTTGTACACGAGTTGTTCCCAGCATTCCAGGTCCACGGACATCACATTCAGGACCGGACCCGGACGCGGATGATTCAGCGTCTCACGGTAAAGGTTCGTTTGCGGTTGATGCCGGTTCATAGTCGGATGAAAGCTCCTCTGTTACGATACCGGATTGTTTGAGGAGACGAACGTATTCTTCAAACAGAGCATGCCAGACGAACTGCGGTTGGAAATCTCTCAGAACCCGTTCTCTCGCACTCTGTCCGTGTCGGGCACACAATTCCGGATCTCGCAGATATGTGATTACTGCTTCTGTCATTTCATTTATATTCCCAGGCTCTACAAGAGTGCCGGTCAATCCGTCCACCACGGCGTCTACACAGCCGGTGACTTTCGTCGCAACCACCGGGATTTCCATGGCGGCGGCTTCAAGAGGCACATTCGGAAATCCTTCAGATTCCGTGGGGAAGACCACGACATCGATCATGTCATAATACAATGGAAGATCTTCATTTTTGACGAAACCCGGCATGCGTACCCGTGGATCGTTTCTGAAGAGTTCCATTGTCTCGGAATCGACAGGAGCCTGTTTTTCCTCGGAACCGACTATCAGGAGGACAGCTTCTTCACAGTGCTCTCTTATCGAGAGCCATGCGTTTGCCAGATCGGCAATACCTTTCCCCGAGACGAGACGCCCGATGAATCCGACCACCCGTGCTCCGTCTGAAAAGTGGAACTTGTCTCTAATCTCACTTGCATGCGTACGATCCATCAGTGCGGGATTGAAACGCAGCTCGGCATCGACACCATTGCTGCTCCCGTTTGCGAGCACTTTGATTTTTCCCGGGAGGCAAAGTCTCTCGGTAATCATCACCTCAGAAACGGATGGACTGACCGAAATCACCTGCCCGGCACATCTGCACGCAAGCCATTCCAAGAACATCAGAATAGTGCGCATGAGCCCGTTCCTGCGATCGATCATAACTCCACGGAGAGTGTAAATTCGGATGGGAACCCGCGCCAGCCATGCGGCAATCATTGCAAGAGGTCCTGCTTTGCTGGTCGAAGAATGCACAATGTGAGGCTTCAGGCGCATAAAGAGACGCACAAGCAGAACAAGTGACACCAGATCTTTCACCGGAGACGGCTCACGCTGAAAGGGTACGGGAAATACGTCTATCCCGTCTCTCTTGGCAACATCATCCAGCTCAGAACCCGGAGAAGAAGCAGCCATTACGGAGAATCTATGCGATTTGACGTAATTAATCTGGCCTCTCATGAAGAGTTTCAGGGTAATGGGAACCGTGCACACATGAAGAAGTCGAGGTTTCATGAAGTCATACTTATGCGCTTTCAAAGCAGTGAGATTCCTTCTTTGATTGCGAATCGGTATCAATTCGTCGTATTCGCTGTACGATTCTTCAGATTTCTGCGAAAAGCCAGATAAGCGGTGAATGTTGGAGAGGAATAGAATCTGCTGTCCAGGTCGGGTCTCTCGATTGGGTCCGGGATAGACGAACCGACCCGTGAGAGCAAATCCACGGCCATGTGTATTCCCACTGCATGCTGCTTCAGGGCAAGGGTCCGGGGAGTATCCGAGGATTCGAGTTCAATGGTGGACTGAGCGAGAATGGCTCCTGTGTCCAGTCCCTCGTCAATGAGATGCACGGTTGTCCCCACGTTTTCCCAATCATTATTTGCCACTGCCCAGAATGCACCGTGATTACCACGATAGCGAGGCGTGATCCCGCAATGAATGTTCATGACGGGAATCCGGCCGAATGCCTCAAGGAGAGGTGCACCAATGACCGAAACGCCGGATACCACTACTGCGTCCGGTCTGGTTCGGATTACAAAATCGAGCACTTCCGGAGAATTGATTGCATTCGTTTTCAGGACGCGTGATTCCGGAAGCAAGTCATCGGGAAGTTTAATCTCTTGATCGAGAATTTCCTCGGCTCGGGCGATCGTACCCGGCCTGAACAGGACGAAATCCAATGCTTTGAAGAGAAGCTGATTCAGAATAGTCGGGAAGCCGAGCTTCTTCAAACGCCTGAGGAAGATTCCGGCAAGCACAGGGCCTCGACGCTCCAGAACAACTCCGGACACGGGGAATCTTTGTGCAATCGCATTGACCAATGCATATTGTGGGGCTCCACAACAGGCAAGAATCATCACCCGCGGGCTCTCGGGATTCATGCAAGCCAACCCGTTCAGCTAGTGTGCGTCTGAGACCACTCGGAGAGAATTCGCGACGCGATCTCTTCCATGGTCATGGAATGCAGGGTGCCTGCTTCAACCATCTCGCTCACCTCGGATAAGATCTCCTCCAAAGCGTCCATCAGTTGCGACGAAGAAGCGAGATTCACAGGGTGGAACCAGAGATGGAACAGCGCCTTTCTTTGAATTGCCGATGCCAATCCCTTTTTGGCCTGCCGTACGCGATCCGATATCCTCACCAGCCGCCAAAGTCCTTTATACGGTGCGAAGAACGTGGAAGCAGGAACGTCCACTATCACGGATCGTCCGTTACCGCATAGGAGACATTCAAGTTCCGGATACACAGGCGGGCTCACGGCAAGCAGCTTGTCCGCGAAGTGGAACAATTTGGATGCATATTTCGATGCTCCAATCATGCTGTACCAGCTTTTTTCACGTCCCCGAAAACACGAAAACCCCTGTTGGCACAGGACGTCCAGATGCCCTATGGAATTTCTTGGAAACACGACCGAGTGAAGACGGACTCCTTTTTCTTCTGCGAGTCTTCGGCATTCCACGAGTTGGGATCGCGCCACGTCTCCGGAACACTCAGGATCTCCGAGAATAGCGTGGCTGAATGTATGAGATGCTATTTCATGCTTCTGAGAAGACGCAAGAATGGCATCCACAATATCCGGAGCATAGAAAAAGGGGTCTTTGTCAACATCGGAAAAGGGATCGTGGCTCAGCCAACCTTCAGGGTACCAGGAATATTGCGGCTGAAGCACGTGATTATGGCTGTTCGGCCCCTTCTGTGCACATTGATGGAGAAAGAGATGGCCGACAATGGCCCATGTTGCCTTGATGCGGTATTTCTCAAACAGAACAAGCAGGTCACGGATTATTTCACGCTCCTGGGCATACTCTTTGTCATATTTCCGCAGGCCGTTGCGATCGAAGGAACCCCAGGCCAGCTCGGTATCGATGGAGATGGTGAAGGCCGCCCTTCCGAGGGGGATTTTTTTCTTATTCGCGGTCCGGACTATCACGGGTTGGCCGACCAATGCAGTCCCGCTTTCGCAAGCATTTCATCGAGATAATGCTTTCCACGGATCAACCGCGCCCACCGGACGAGCTTCTGATCCATTTCCTCCGGCAAAAGGCTTCGGATGAAGTTTTTCGCCCCGTCAGGCTGCTGGATGTTCACTAATTCCTTCGCACTGAAACAATCCCGTACCGACAAGTCCGGTTCTATTCCCGCTTCACGGCATACCTGCAGGCCTTCGGGCATCCATTTTCCCTGGACGAGACCATTGCAGTATTCCATGGCAGGTTCATAAAGCCCGAGGTACCTTTCCGGCATCATATCGCTCACCAGACTGGCTATCTCTTCAAATTGCCAGGCGGTCATTCCCGGCCAGGCCAACGATCTGAGGAGCTGGGTGCTCCAGATCCCGGCTTGAGTAGACACTCTGAAATCGTCACCTTTTCTGATTTCGCCTACTCCGGGAATATCCGGAATCTTCTTGCTCGGCGGAGGCAAGGGAAAGAGTCTGAAACATCCAAGGTCGAGCTTTTCGGATAATTCCACCATCTTGACAATGAGATCCGTATTTGTCTCCTTGGTCAGGAAGAAATCTTCCAAAAGGAGAATGATCCTGGATCTGTTCACAGCATCCAGCATCAGGTGGAGATTCTCGGTCCAACTCCGGTCTTCCCCGACAGGAATGCAGGTAACGCCTTCGAATCTGAAATCAACGAAATTCGATCCCAGGTACACAGGGTACGGACAATCAGGCCATCTTTTGTGAAAGAGCCGGAAATACAGTTCCCACACGTCGGAATACTTGTCGCACGAAACAACGAGAACAGCTGGATCAGTCATTGCTATTGTAAAAACTCCAATGGCTTAACGTGAGATAATGAAGAAGCTTGAGACGGCTTCTTATTTTACCTGATTGGCTTCTTGCAGCTATATGAATACGATTCTGAAGCCATCCGACCGGTGTTCTCAAGAAAAGGTTCTTTCTTTCCAGAGCATTGAGAAACGGAACTGATTTTTCCCGTGCAAAGGCCATGATTCCATCCATGGTGTCATAAGCCCTGTGCAATGCGCATTGTGAAAGACGATCCATGAACATTGCTTCCATGTCTCCCTGAGACATCCCGGATGTAATATATTCGTAATTTAATTTTGCGGAAATGAGCGGTCGCTCTTTAATTCTTGTATGGCTGACCATGTGTTTATGGACGCGATATTTGATGTACGGTCGCGAAATTCTCCCAACAGGTCCTCCGTAATGTTTCAACCGCAGAAAAAAATCGATGTCCTCAAGGATGCGGGCTTCGCTCCTGTGGACCGGGATTGTGCTTGCTACGTCCGCCCGGTAGAGGAAGCACTGCCACGTGAACTCCTGATACCCGATTCGTTTGCCCTTTTCATCGATGATAAGACCGTCGGTGCTGACGGCTGCACATTCTTCGTGTTCCTGCATATAGTTCCACATGACTTCAAACGCATCAGTCATGTAAACGTTGTCATCCGAAGACCAACTCCAGTATTTTCCGGATGCTTCACGAAATCCCCTGTTCATGGCTTCGGCCTGCCCCCGGTTTTCCGTCCTTATTACCACGAGTCGAGGATCGTCATACTGCTGCATGATATGCTCGGTATTATCCGTGCTTCCGTCAATGACCACAATCAGTTCTAATTCCCGAAAAGTCTGATTCAAGCACGAATCGATGGATTCCCGAAGAAAACGCTCCCCATTAAAAGTCGGCAGCACAATGGAAATTATCGCCACGAATAATCTCCTCGAAGGCTGTATTCCTGCCGAGCAATTCGGGCACGCTGCTGCCATTCGCGATAGCGCAGAAAAGTCTCAGTGATAAACGGAAGCAGCGCCAGCACGAGCAATCCCGGAACCACTTGTACTCGCTGTCTCACCAATAAACCTTCATTCGGCAAGTACGTGAATATGACGGAAAACATCAGGATCGCCAGGATACTCACGCGAACAATGGGCATGCTCAGCAGCCATCTTCTTTGTTCTCTTCGTGCACGTAGCCATCCGACAATGATGAGAAGTGTCAGGACCCAGGTTTCCACCGAGCTCACAAGCACTCTGACTGATTTGACATCCCATGGAAAAGGTCTGAAGAACACTGCGGTGAAACCGGATATAAAAAACGTAGCACCTTCCGGTCCGTAATCAATGTAGGACCCCTGAGTCGGATCTGCAACACCCGATGCACGCTGTGACAGGCTCTTGACCATCATGTCCGGCGAATCCACTTTTGTGCCCGTAACGCGTTCCAGTCCCTGGAGCGTTAAAGGGATGGAGACGACAAGGAGAATTACCACCAATCCCCGTCTGCCACGCTGCATTAATTCCACGGCTGCACAGGACAGCAGCCAGACTGCGCACACGTGAGGTCTCAGGATACCGCCAATTGCTACTCCAGCTATGGCAGGAAATCCTATTGCTGCGGCTTTGCCCTGATTCATAGCGGGCATGATGGATAGAATTTGGCAAACGCTCCAGTACATGAGTCCTTCTTTCATGTTACTGGTGGTCCAGAAGACCGCGGATGGAAAAAAAATGACGAGATACCCCCATAATTCCACATTCTTCATGGGCACAAAGCCGCGCATGAGGGTTCTGGCAAGAGTGAGTCCTCCCATGAATCCCAAAAAAGCGTTAATGGAAACCGCACTCAGTTCGGTGGCTCCGACATAATGGTTGAGATATGCCAGGTACGCCACATAGGCGTCATTGGATAATGGGAACGCATCCCCGAAAGGCCATTCACCTCTCGCCAGGTTTGCAGACATGGTCAAGGCACGGGTCCAATGCACTCCTCCATCAGCACGTGAAATACCGAGAAGGTAATAAACGTACGTCTCGCTCAGCCAGGAATAAGCCAACCAGAGCAAGCCTAAAATCATTACATTGTGCCGGAACGAGTCCGAAAAAGTCCCTTTTCGCAGGTAATGACCTGTCATGACGAGGACAAGGATCATGAGGAGAATAAGGACGGAAAGATCGGAAATGTTCCACTCGGTCATCGTTCGTATTACCTGGTAGGGACTACTCTTCTCGTGCACTCACGTAATGGGAGTGATGGGATCGACATAGATATTCTTAAAAACAATAGCGGATTGTGCTGTGGCGATTCATCGAAATTGGTAGCAACCGGCCTCCGTGCCGGTGGGCAATATGTAAATGAATCAATCGATTATGCCCGGCAGGGACGCCGCGCGCTACTCATACTTTCTTTACAGGCATCGGATTACTTCAAAACTTTCGAGAAACACTATAAATATTTAGTATTCCCGGTGTAAATGCTCAGCCCCCGCGACCTGTTCGTGGAGAAGCATCTTTCTCCGGACTGAAACGATCTGCTGTTTCTTGAGAAGGAGCAGTTTGACATGCGAGCAATTCCGCGTACAACGCGACGAGACGTCCGGCAGCCGCCTGTAAAGAAAAATGCTGCTGTATCCGCGCGCGCCCTGCCCTTGCCAACTCTTCAGCCAATTCGGGATTCCTGAGAAGCTTCAGAGCCGAATCAGCCATGCCGTCGGTATCGTGCACATCGTGCAGGAATGCGGTAGTTCCCTCTTCAACAGCTTCCGAGAGTCCCGGAATTCTCGACCCTATGACGGGCAGGCCCGCGGCTTGAGCTTCCAGAGCGACCACCGGCAAACCTTCATGGAGCGAAGGAAGCAGAAATATGTCACTTTTCGTCATAATATCGAGAACGTCGTCCCGCAACCCGAGGAATCGGACAAACTCGTCCATTCCCGCGGATTCAACCAGTTCCTGCATGAGTGTCTTGAGAGGGCCTTCTCCTATCAAGATAAGGCGGGCATCCGGGAAATTGTTCATAATTCTCTGAAACACCTCAAGCAGACCTCTGTGGTTTTTCTGTTCGATAAATCTCCCCACATGGAGAATGAGTTTGCTATGCCGACCGAAACCAAGAGATTCACGGAACGTTCTCTTCTCTGCTTCACAAGAAACATGAGGTACACGAACTCCCAAATATAGGACTCTCGATTTTCGCGACAGATCGGTTCGCCCGGAGATCATTGCATTCAGGACCCCTTGAGAAACTCCTGATATCATATCAGTGTGTTCCAGTGCATACCGAATGCTCAAGCGGGCGTACAGGTTCCTGAGCTGGCTCAGAATTGGCAAGCGCAGCCACCACATGGACGCCTGAGTGAAATCGGTATTATGAAAGGTCGTGATCACGGGGACACGTGCATTCCGGGAAATCCATACGGGAAAACCGCTGTATACCCCCAGATGATTGTGGACAATATCGTAGCTTCCCTGTTTCAACACCCTGCTAAGTCCCGCGTAAAAGCCCAGATGATCCGGACGTAAAGGGATGTGAAATACACGCGCGCCAAGTTTTTCAGCTTGTTTCGCCCAGGGACCGGTATCAGGTCCCATGCAGCACACATCCATGCGGCACGTTTCCGGCGAGACTTCTCCAAGCATGCTGATGAGCCAGCTTTCCAAACCGCCCCTGTAAAAAGAATAAATCAAATGCAACACACGCATGAATGAGCTTCTTAGCTGAGTTTCCGATCCGCTCCGAGATAGATGAGTTCGAGCTCACTGATGGAACGTCGTATATTGAATTGGCTTTCTTCTGCTGTTCTGAGAGCCTCGTCTGCCGTAACAGGACGATCTGCATGGACCAGCGAAACAGCATTGTCAGCCCATCGATCCACAGGTGAGGACAAAGGCAACCGGGTTATCAGTTCGGGAACAATATCCGCTTCCTCAGGAATGTTTTCGGAGATGAGACACGGCAATCCTGATGCCTGTGCTTCGATGACAGCCAATCCCATTCCTTCATAAAGCGACGGGAACAGAAAAAGATCCACCGAGGACAGGATGCGGGGAACGTCCGGACGAGACCCGAGAAACCTGACATGGTCCTGCAGACCTAGTTCGGAGACCTTTTCATGAATCTCCTTTTGCAGCGGGCCGTCGCCAATGAAAACGAGACGCAGGCTCGAATCCCTATTCAGCGCTTCCGAAAAGACATCGAGGACGAATGGACAATTTTTCGGCTGGGTGAATCTACCCACATGGGCAATAATCTTGTCCGTGAGGTTCAGCCCTATTTCAGTCCTGATGGCATCGCGTTCGTAGGTTTGATGAAACGGGGAAAAATCGATGCCGCAGAATAGGATGCGGCGCCTCGGATGAGTTTCCCATGTAGGTCCGAACAAATCTTCAGCCGCAAGCCTGCCCGCAGCCAATCCGAGCGTTGCATATCGTTCCAGGGCTTTTTCCATAAGCGCCGAATAGGAACGTCTGGAGATTCCCCACCCGTTTGCCATACTTCTCAAGTCGCTATGACTATGGGCGATGCGGATCGGGACCTTTGCTCTTTTTGCCAACCACAAATTCACGCCGGAAAACCGATGGCAGTGGCCGTGCAGCACGTCGTACGGTCCGTATTCTTTCAGGATACGCGAAAAGGTTCGACAGTAAGCGATTATATTTCGATGTTCAGGGCACGGAATGACCCGAGCTCCCAACGAACGTGCTGCTTCGTCGTATGCACACGGTTCATCCGTATGGACCAGAAAATCCAGACGAAATGCGTCACTCTTGATGTGGCGCAAAACAGTCATGAGCCAGGTTGCAATGCCTCCCCTTTCCATCGAATCCAGTACGTGCAGGATTCGCCGGGGACGCGCGTACGAGTTCATATATTTTTTCACACCCTCGAGACACATACTATTCCGTCACGGAGTTTGACTGCTCAATAGCTTCGATCACACGTTTGGCTCCGTAACCGTCCACCAGCGTGCCCGAAATCCGCGCGAACTCTTTCAGTCTGTCGGTGATGCGAAGGAAATCACCCAATCGCGCTGAAATCTCTGGATCGTGAGCTTTTCCCAGTACACACAAAGCTCCGGCATCAGCCAAGGCCTTCGCTCCTGGTTCCTGGTTATCAGCCAGAATTACCACCGCAGCAGGAAGTTTCATGAATGCCAATTCCCACAACGTGCTTCCCCCGGCAGTTATGGCTACGTGCGCCCACGCCATGAGATCGGATACGTTAATCGGATTCCGTACTATCTCAAATGCTTCCGGATCGTTCCGGGACAGTAAGGAAAGCTCTTCAGAATGCGAGAACGCAGGCCCGGCAAGCACCTTTACCTGCGCATCGGACAACTCGAGACTTTTCAACGCTCCAAGAACGCAACACGTGGCGTTGTCGGGATCTGCAGCCCCCATAGTGAGAAGAATATTGCGGACCCTTGAGGGAAATTCCCGCTTCCAGCCCAACCATTGCTCGAATTCAGGTCTCAACAGCGTATAGCGGGTTCCAAGGAGCAATCTCGTGTCGGTCTCGCAATCATACGCGAGAGCTTCAGCGCCGAAATTCTGATTCAGAAGGATATCTGCAGCATAACCCGGCTGGTGCGCTGTATCGTCGATGACCAGGAGACGGAATCCAATATCTTTCAGAGCCCGTTGAAACGGAGTGTCAAAATGATATCCGTCCAGGATCACCCACGGATCGGCCGGTGCAAGATCCCGCGCAAGGCTCTGCATGAGAGCGAGATCCAAGGCATCCGGATACGAAGCTGCCGGACCAATGAGTTCGATTCCCGCATCCCGAACTCGAGCTTTCAGCGCATCACTGTCACAATGGCTCACGAAAAGGGCTTTTCCACCCATCGCCTGCCATTCCAAAGCCAAGGCGAGGCATCTCATGATGTGCCCGGCCCCCATGCGGGTCCCGCCATCAGCCCTGACAATCATGTAATCAGCCCGAATTGAGAGAGTTTTTGGGGCGGGTTGCGACATTTACTGGCTTTCTCTTCCCAGGGGTAATCACAGACAACGCTGTGGCGGCAACCTTATTAATACGGTAGCATTGATTCGCCCAAGAATTTCTCATCTGATGTTCACAGAGTCTTCTGCTCAACGTGTCGATTGATTTCCAGCAATTCCGGCTTTTTTTTCAGCAGGTCCATTGCATCCACGTACGAGAACCTGGAATTTCCAAAATGATTGAAAACACTCCGGGCGAATTCCAGGTCTTCAGGAGTATCGACAGTCCAGCGCATGTACGCCAGATCTTCTTCGGCAGTCATGCGTTTTATGGAAAACAGGCCCGGATGTGAATAGATGAATGGCGTTACGTGCTCTCTCCAGGCAGGGTTCTTATCCTCTCGCCATGCTCGTTCCAATGACGAAAAGGAAAAGACTTCTGTGGAAAGCCCAAGAGGAAAGCCCCCTTCTTCTGAAGTCACATAGTCCGGCTGTGGTTGAGAATCGAGAAAGCAATGTACCGCTTCGTCAACGAATGTCCCGTCTACAAAGGGATTATCCCCGGTAAGCCTGACAACGACATCTGCACGGAAGAAAACAGCAGCTTCGTAATAGCGATCGAGCACGTCGTTTTCCGATCCTCTGTAATAAGGAATACGAAGGGTCTCTGCCAATCGCGCCAGCTCATCATCGGTCTCGAGGAGAGTTGTTGCCAAAACGAGTGTATCGAGCGTCTTCGAGTCAGACAGTCTGTCGAGAATGATGGAAACCATAGGCTGGCCGCATATCCTCGCCAGGACCTTTCCCGGAAGACGCGTCGATCCTGTACGGGACTGGAGAATTCCGACGATTCTGGGATTGCGCTTCATGCCATGCATACGAGAGGAAAGCTGATAAGATATGGGAAACCCTTCTGGTAACCCCGCGTCTCGCGGGGCCAGCCCCTTCCCAAGGACTTTTAATATTTGCCCAAGCCCATAGTTTTTCGGAGGAAAACTATGGGCTTGGGCGAGTGCTAAAAGTTTTTTGGAGGGTTCGGGAACCTTTTTTACAAAAAAGGTTCCCGGATCTTACTCCTAAAGATATTGGCCGGCATCGACCTTGATCACTTGTCCGGTGACATGTCGTGCTGCATCGCTGCAAAGGAAACTGACTACCGGCGCGATGTCTTCAGGGGTTCCGAGCCGTTTGATGCTGCATTCTTTGAGGACCAGATCGCGAATCAGCTCGGGCGTATTCGTCTGTGAAGGAGTCTCTATGTAACCCGGGGCAACGAGATTCACATTTACATTAAACTGGCCCAATTCCGCTGCAGCAGTTTTCACCAGGCCCGTGAGACCGGCCTTTGCCGCATTGTAACTTGCAGTGCCGATGCGCCCGCGGAGACCATTGATAGAGCCGATGCAGACAATCTTGCCGCGCTTCTGTTTTACGAAAACGGTGCATGCAGCCCGTATGTAGTTGAAAGCGCCTTTCAGGCAAACATCGATCGGTTCATCCCAATCCTGTTCGGTCATGCGCCAAATGCCCGCAGCGCGAGCAATACCGGCATTGCATACAAGAATGTCCAGGCCGCCGAGCTTGCCAGCAATCTCTTCCACTATTTCGTGGGCCCTTGAGAAATCTGATGCATTCGCCTGGAACGCCTCCGTTCTCCTGCCGATTGTCTGAAGTTCATTCTTGGTAGCCTCGGCTGTAGTAGCATCCTCCAGGAAGGTGAATGCAACATCAGCCCCCGCACGGGCCAAATGCAAAGCGATTTCCCTGCCGAGCCCGCGAGATCCTCCGGTCACCAGCGCTATTCGTCCCTTGAGCTCTGTCATTGCAGTTTTTCCATAATGCCTTTTTCCGCGGCTGATTTGGCGGCTAATGCTGTTTTCAACACCAGAGCGGCCTGTTCGAGTCCCACAATGGGGCTCCTTTCCTGTGAAATGCAGGTGAAGAAGTCACGCACCTCGTCCAGATACATGCCATTCGGATCGCAGGACACTTCGATGGTTTGCGATTGTTTCAAGTCGGAGCTGAACATCCGCACCTGTGCAGCTCCATAGTCCCATACGATGGTTCCTTTTTCTCCGACGAGCTTGCAAGAACGCGCATAGTCCCGTTGCAGGAAATCCATGTGAATGTCCGCTTGAGCACCGCTCGAGAAGCGCAGGAGAATTGTTGCGCAATCCTCCACGTCCACCTGGAGGTCCCCCACTGTCCCGGCCATGCATGCCACTGCAACAGGTCTCTTCAAGAGATCTATCAGGTAATCGATTTCGTGAGACGCATCGAGAATGATCCCGCCCCCGAGTTCCTTCCTGGCGGTGTAGCTCAGGCGGTAGTCCTGCCAGGGTCGCCAGTCGGGCAGATACTGTGCGACATGTGCCGAAGCATACAATACTCTGCCGATGTGCCCCTCTGAAAGGAGCCGAGCAGTCTCACGGTATCCCGGATGAAAGCGCAAATTGTACCCGACCTGGACAATGCGATGAGAATTCTTTGCCTCCGAAATGAGGTCGTCAACGTGCTCAAAATCGTGGGAAAGCGGTTTTTCCACGAATACGTGGGCACCTGCCTTGAGAGCTTCTCTGGCCTGTTGAATGTGTACTACGGGAGGGGAACACACAAATACGACATCCGGACGGAATTCCTGCAATGCCTTTGCATAATCAGAGAAATCCCTTACTCCCAGTTCCTCTTTCATCGGAACGAGCCGTTCAGGATCCGGATCTACCGCAAACAATCGTTCGGCACCTAATTTGCGCAGATTTCTCATATGTCTGCGGCCGATGGAACCCGATCCTGCTACCAGGATCTTCAAGTGCTGAATCGAAGCCATATGGTTTTCATTCATCTCTTCAGGACCTTAGAAAGCGCTGCGATGACTTCTTGCACGTCCTCGTCGGTCATGCGCGGAAACATCGGAAGAGAGAGAATTTCCTCGTATGCTTTCTCCGCTACAGGGCACAATCCCGGGCCGGTCCCGTACTTTTTGCGATAAAACGGGTGCAGGTGAACGGGAACATAGTGAACGTTCACTCCTATCCCCTGTTTCCGCAGTTCCTGAAAAACGTAATCCCTGCCACCCCCCGGCTTCTCTGCTTTTATCCTGACCACGTACAGGTGATATGAATGCACAGTGTCCGGAGACGTTGCGAGTGGTTCCACTCCTGCAATTCCTGCCAAAGCAGCATCGTACACGTCTGCGATCTCTCTTCTCCGTGTAACCCAGCCATCCAGTTTCCTGAGCTGGCTCAATCCCAGAGCGCATTGAAAATCAGTCAGGCGGTAATTGTATCCGAGATCCGTCATTTCGTAGTACCAGGAGCCGGCATCCATACGCTGCTTATGGTCGGTCGTGATTCCATGATTCCGGAATGCATACATACGTTCGTACATGACGGGATCGTTCGTGCAAACCGCACCGCCTTCGCCGGTGGTTACATGCTTGACAGGGTGAAAGCTGAAAGCGGTAGCATCAGCGAGAGAGCCGACAGAAACGCCGTTACATTTCGCACCAAGCGCATGGCATGCATCGGCAACAAGAAAGAGGCTGCTGTTAAGCGCGAGTTGCCTGAGTTCATCATAATCCGCGGGTTGGCCTGCATAGTCTACCGCAACAATCGCTTTGGTTCTCGGATTCACTTTGGTGGCAACTTCCGAAGCATCCAGAAGAAGGTCGTCCTGCTTCACATCTGCAAAGACTGGGATTCCTCCCTGATACACCACCACATTGGCAGTTGCAGCGAAAGTCATGGCTGGAACGATGACTTCATCTCCCGGACCGATCCCGAGAGCGAACATGATTGCGTGCAAAGCTGCCGTCCCGCTGCTGAAAACCACGGCATGCAGCGCCCCGGTCTTCGCTGCAATCGCGCGTTCGAATTCCTTGACAACAGGGCCGGTAGTGAGCCAGTCCGAACGAAGCACGTCCACAACTGCTTGAATATCTTCTTCATCGATCCACTGCCGCCCGTAGGGGATCATCGTTACGCCCCTTCGTCCGGGGAACCGTCGTTTTGGAGCAATTCTCTCATTTGCTCGACAGAGAGCCAATCCGTATTGCTGTCACTCGAATATCTGAATCCTTCAGGACACGGCGAGCCGCCGTTTTTCGATGCGTACGTTTCAGCGATCTGCGGCCTGAATGCAGGCAGAATCACAAATTTGTCTTTGAATGCCAAAGTATTGCGGGCATCGTCTTCCGGAATGAGCACTTCATGAATCTTCTCACCGGGCCTGATCCCAATGATTTTCACTTCACAATCCGGACCGATCGCCTGTACAAGATTCATAATGCTCATACTGGGAATCTTCGGAACGAATACTTCTCCGCCCTCCATAAAATCCAGGCAATCGAGAACAAAACGCACTCCGTGGTCTAAGCTGAGCCAAAAGCGTGTCATATTCGGATCTGTGACCGGGAGCGTTCCTGTGGCGCTGAGTTTTACAAATAATGGAACCACGCTGCCCCTGCTGCCGATAACATTTCCGTATCTGACAACGCTGAATCTCGTTTTATGGACTCCGGAATAGCTGTTACCTGCCACAAAAAGCTTGTCCGAGCAAAGCTTGGTCGCACCGTAAAGGTTCACGGGAGCGGCCGCTTTATCGGTGCTCAGCGCCAAAACCTTCTCAACGCCACGATCTATGGAAGCCTCAATGAGATTCGCTGCGCCGATGACATTGGTTCTGACTGCCTCGATGGGATTGTATTCACATGCAGGAACATGTTTGAGAGCTGCTGCATGGATGACAATATCGACGCCGTCCAGTGCCCTTCTGAGCCGGTCACTGTCCCTGACATCGCCCAGGAAGTAGCGCAGCCGTTCATCGTCAAAGCCGCTCGTACGCATTTCGTGCTGTTTGTATTCATCGCGGCTGAAGATTATGATTTTTTTTGGAGAATAATCCTTCAGCGCGATTCGGGTGAACTTCTTACCGAAAGAACCGGTTCCTCCGGTAACGAGGACGACTTTGTCATTGAGGGCCATATTGCTTCTTCTTTTTGAGAAATCTCTACCCGAGCCGGGCACGCTTCGCGCCCGTTGATTTTACTTAAGCTGTTTACAACCTTACCTTTTTCATTCTATGAGCACGAGGATTGATATTCCTCGTGCTGAGATTATAACGTTTGGTGGCAGCTTGCAGGAATATATGTTACTGTCAAATCCTCTATGATTCGGTATGGCAAAGAAGCGGATAGAACTCTCTCGATTCCTATTTTCTCTTTACTCAAGCAGTAACAAACGCTATTCACACTGAGAAAATGTCCGATTGGCACGGGATTGTCAAGATTTTTGGCTCGTCCGGCTCACGGTTTCCTCGGATTCCGTTGTTGAACTTAAGGATTTGCTCCATCGTATTTCTCTGTCGCATAAAATAGCAGAAAATCACCGATCTAGGGTGAAATTTGTGATAAAGACAACCATTCAGTTACGCATGAGAGAAGTTTCTTCAGCCCCGAAGGGGCTACCCAACAGTAGCCGTGGGTGCAAACCCACGGAAGCGATACGGCGAATCCTTTGTCTTCAGGACCCTGAAAGGGTCCACCAATGACATTTGGGAATCATTGCCTGTTGGTCGACCCTTTCAGGGTCGTTGAACCATGCTTATGGACATCGCGCTGTCCACGGGTTGACACCCGTGGCTACTATTGGGCCGCCCTTCCAGGGCGCAGAATCCCTAGTGCCCGCTCGTAACTGAACGATTACGTGATGAAGAATTCTTCCGGTGCGCCCGGGTTACTATGGAAAGGGAGTTCCCAGTCTTGATGGCACAAGAAATCTTCTTATTCGGGGCGGGCGGACACGCCAAAGTGGTCCTGGACATTATCGAAAAACAGGGTTTGTACCAGGTCGTCTCCATATTTGATGATAATGACTCCCTGGAGAATCAGGGATTCTGCGGATATCGCATTGCCGGTGGGAGAAGCAGGCTTCTCTCTGCCCGTGATTCTCTTGAGATCACAACCGGTATCGTTGCAGTAGGGGATAACATAAACCGCATGGAAGTGGCATCCTGGATGTATCGGAGTGGTTTCGATCTCATCAGCGCTGTTCACCCTTCATGTCAGATAGGACACGGCGTGCACATTGGAAGCAACACGGTCGTAATGGCTGGAACCGTCATTAATTCGGACAGCTACATCGGCGACAGCGTTATCGTCAATACAGCCGCAAGCATCGATCATGATTGCTCGATCGGGAACGGAGTCCACATCGGGCCGGGGTGCCGTTTGTGCGGAAACGTCGCAGTCGGGTCGGGCGCACTTCTGGGGGTTGGGACAGTTGTCATTCCGGGGATTCGCATCGGCGAACGTTCGATCATTGGCGCAGGTTCAGTGGTGGTGAAAGACATACCCAACGGGGTGGTCGCAAAAGGAACACCCTGCTCGGTTGAAGCATGACGAACCGACCCCGTGGATGTGGTGAGCGAAGCGAATCGTATCGTCCGTGCCAGAGCGTCTGAAAGGCTGTCATTGCGAGCGAAGCGAAGCAATCCCCTGAAGGTACAGGCACATATCAGGAGATTGTCCAGCGAGACGCGGGATCGCTTCGCTCCTCAGCAATGACAATCATTGACCTTAATTGGTGAATAGTTGATTCGATGCTATTCGTGCACCGGCTGGCAGGGACGCCGGCCTCCACCGGATACTGAGCGGACCTTCATTCCGGTAGCTATAACTTCCATGGGAAGAGTCTCTCTGGCATCTCTTGAGACCATACCCTCCAGCCTCACTTATCTCCAAGGACTGAGTCGAGGCAATCACAGACTCGCTGTTGCTGCTCTTCCGTCATGTGAGAAAAGAGCGGTAATGCCAGCGATTCCTGTGATGCAGCTATGGTATTTTGTAAATCCCCTACGATGCGATGAGGAACTCGCTTCAAGGCAGGCTGCTCGTGAACCGGAGGGAAAAAGTAACGTTTACTTTCGATATTGGCCGCTCGGAGTTCCGCACGCACCGCATCCCTGTCTTTCTTCGCTTTCGGTCCGATGAGCAGGGTGAAATAGTTGCCGCTGGAAATGCGATCTCCAGGGAACTCCTGGACTCTACAGCCGGCAAGGTTTTCAGACCGCTGCCTGTATGTTGTTATCAATCGGAGCCGAGCGTCCACGAGATTCCGCGCATTTTCCAGACTGAGCAATCCCACAGAGGCGTGCAGCTCGCTCATCCGTGCAGAAAGCCCGTTCAGGACCATCTCTTCTCCGCCCGGACCTTTGCCGTAATCTCGCATCATCCTGAGTTTATTTGCAAATTCACTGTCGTTCGTAGTGATCAGTCCGCCTTCGATTGCGGTAATCACCTTTGTTGGGCTGAGGGAAAAGACCTCACACGTACCGAATCCCCCTGAAGGTTTTCCTTTGTACGTGGAACCGAGCCCCTGTGCGGAATCGCAAATCATGGGCAATCCGTAGTGCGAGGATATTTGTTCCAACTCGCTAAAATCCGGAGGCAATCCGTAGATAGTAACAGGGCAGATTGCTGCAGTACGCGGACTCAATGCTCTTCTCACCTGATCCGGATCGATAGCGAACGTGCCCGGCAGACAATCGACGTACACAGGGGTGAGCCGATTCCACACTATGGCCTGGACGGTCGCAGCAAAGGTGAAGGATGGGACGATTACTTCCGAAGCTTCCGGAAACTCCATAGCAGCGAAAGCAATCATGAGACCCGACGTGCAGCATGAAACCGCCAGGGTATGGGTAGTTTGCGTGAATTCTGCCGTACGTTTTTCAAGAGCTCCCGTGACTTTTCCGAGCGTAACCGCCCCGGAATCGTACGATTGTTGGAATGTCTCAACAATCTTTTCCATGGGGGGTAAGGTGGGACGAATTATGGGAATATTTTCCACTGATCTGCCTTGAACTAATCTGCTTTAGACGGTGTAATCTCGGCCACAATGCATCCCGGCAGCGAAAGGACCGGGTTAACGGAAAACTGCGAAAGCGGCCCGCGTATAAGCTCATTCCAGAAGTTCTCAGGGAAGGCTGCAAAAACCCGCTTGTGAGACTTCAAATAGAACTCAACAATATAGGGAAAATCCGCAAACTTGTCACGGCCCGGAAAACCAATCCTGAGTCGAGGCTTTTCCACCAGTTTCAGGAACGGGTCTATGAATGGCGCAGTGAAGAATACAGAATCGTCCGGAATCAATGGAAGCACTTTTTCTCCCATCTCATAATTCAACGCTCTTTGCCTCGAATGCAGGGGATAATCGTAGAAGAATGCTGTCAGCGAAGCCCAGGTCAAACTTATGGCAAGAATAACGAAAGCAGTATGCCGCACAAAAGACCCCAGCGTTCCTTTTAACATGTCTCCACCGATGACCAGTATCAACAGCGTACTTGCCAGGATTAAAGGAAGATTCAGCAGAGGCAGTTCCAGGGCTTCCACATCCATAACATTGCGTCCCACGAACAGAAAAAACACTGCTGCGCCAAGGCCGATTGCCGAGATCCAGACCATAGGACCGTCAGGAACGTTCCATTCGGTGCTGATGGTGCGAAGAGCAAATGCCGTCAGTATGGATGTAAAGGGTAATGCGGCAAGAAAGAAACGCAGATTGAGACACAGGCCTCCATGATCTCTGGTAAACCCGAAGAAAGCACTGAGCAAAACGGGAAGGACCAAGAGGATCAGGAGGGAGCGTGTTTCAGAACTACCCCGGACAATGCGAAAGACCGGAATCCAGAGCGCTGCCGTCAAATAAGGGAGACTCTGTATCAGAGATTTCTTCAGACCGAATATGTATACGATTGCCCCACTGGAGGTGGTTCGCAACGCCTGCTCGATAATCTCCGGGTCACGAAAACGAAGATCCACCAGCATCATGAGCACGCCCATGGAAATCTGCCGCACCATGGACCTCGTGTCAGGGATAACGAGCACCAGGAGTGCGGCCAGAAAGATCCCTCCCAGAGCATACATCCAGTGCTGTTTCAGAAATCGGGTAACCGGCGAGCGGGTCAAGATCCAGAGAAGAACAAGTCCCAGTAATCCTGCACCTGCCAGTACCCAGGGCACAGTAGGAACATAGCCATCCAGAGGTGTGCCATACGACAGAGGATTGAATGTGCCGAATTTTATCGAGTTGGTCCAGGACAGGACAGCGAGTCCCGGAAGGCTACCCGCAACAACCGCAATGGTTTCTCGCGGATGCCACGGACGGCTCAAGAGGAAAATCATGAGAATTGCGGCCAGAACAAGAATTGTATCCAGCCGAATTCCGGGGGCAAATCCCGCCACTAATCCTGCTGTGAGAGCCAACCACAGCCGATGAGACGCTTTTTCGGAATTATAAGACCTCACAGCCAGATAAAAAGCCGCTGTCGTGAAAAGGAGAGCGGTCATGTGGGGCCAAGCAGCTTGCGAATATTCCCAGGCATAGGTTCCCAGAACAAAGACCAGGCATGAATTTGCAGCCAGATCGCTATCGTCGAACAGGTCTCGGGCAAGAAGATAGACCACAAAAACAACTCCCGCAAATGCGAGGGAATTGATGAGGAACAGACCGTAAAAGCCCAGGAGAAAGTACCATGGTGTTGTGAGCAGGGGGTAGAGATAAGGATACTGACTGAAGGTTCTCCCGGAATAAACTCGCATGAACTGATGCAGCATTTCCCGGGAAGAATATTCCGGATAGCCCGTGAATACTTCCAGGCCTCTCGCTGGAAAATCGCGAGCCATCATGTGATAGATGGCCTCATCTATGCTCAGGTGAGCGGGTAAAATCGTTAACGTGAGGATAACGTGGAAGAATCCCAATGCAAGGAGGAAGACGATTTTCCAGCGTCGAGAAACAGCATCCAGAAAAGGCTGTTCTTTCCCCGGAATATAATTCACCAAAGGAAAAGGCCTCCGGATTGAGAGAACAAACAGTTCGATTGAAATTTGTTGTTCTCTAGCTTCATTGCATTATGGCAAGTGCCAAGCAATCACTCTTCCGATTCCGTAGACTCACAACGCATTATTTCGATTCCAGGAGACGGATTATCTTTTTCAGATCCTGAAACCCTTCTCTCGAAATTCTGGTTATCTCGAAACCGGCAACGTACTCTCCCGACGATTTCTTTTTAACCCATCTGCATTGGGCATAGAATGAGATCAAATCAATGGAAGCCAATTCGGTAGGGTCCAAAACCAGGTGCTTCGTCTCGCCCACTTTGGATGCCAGCCCTCTTATGCCTACACCCTGCTCGGAAATGTTCCTCACCTGCCCTTTACCATCCGGATCGTTTGATTCATACACCGGCAAAGGCATTACAAGAGGTCCTTTTACAAGCTCTTTCATATCATCCGCCGTTATCACCTCGTATAAAGGAAACCGCTCGTACAACTCTTCCGGGCTAAGGGCCTGAACGTTCAGCAACTTTTTCAGAGCGCTGCGTAACCCTTTGTAGGTCAGGCGGTATTTCTCCATGAGTTGTGCATCGGTCATTCCGGTGCGGATATCAAAAATGAGATCCTTAGCTTCAATTTCTCTTTTAAGATCCATAACATTCCCTTAAGAAATGCGGGGACATGACAATTGCGCTCACGTACGCAAAAGAGAAGTAGATCCTCTCTGTAATGTCGAAATCGTATTGATACCAATGCAAATCAGTATGAACCGAATTCTGGAGCCGATGGGAATATAGCACACCGATTTGCTCGCCTACAAGAGCATTTACTATTGCAGTTCGTTGCTATCCATTCAGGGACAATTGATGGCAGCGAAAGCATGGGGTTCGGTGGAGCCGAATTCAGCAAATCCGGACCGATGTATCATTTCTTCTTGCCGGCAGGTTCCTGACGTGAAAGCGGTGCAAGTCTTTTCTCCAGTTCCTGCTTCAGGTTTGGCACTTGCTCCTGCTTGGCAGCTTCCGCTTTCGAGCGTTCCTCTATCTTTTTTCGAACGTTCTTCCACAATTCGTCGGGGACTTCGACCGGTTCAGAAGCAGCCAAGTTACCCTTGTTCTTGGAGAACGTGGAACACCCGCAGAGTAGTAAACCCACGAGGACCAGGAGCGCTATTCGTTTCATGTGAGCCTTAAACCTGTGCAGCCCCAAATTCAGCATGAACAACGGGCTGCCGCATCGCGTCGGAATGTCTGCTCGTTAGTTACCGAACAGTTTTTCCGGCACGTAGTCTTTTGGCCGAACCTCCACCATTGAAATCGCCGATGCAGGACAGGTCACCTGACACAGACCGCATCCCATACATTTATCTTTATTTATTTGAGCCGTATTATCTCCCTCTTGAACGACGGCTCCAAAATAGCATCGTTCCACACACGTACCGCAAGACGTGCACAGAGACGGATCGACTTCCGCAGAAAACCGGCTGGGTTCAATCACACTGATGTTGTGCTGGATGAGAACCGGCATGGTTTGACAGCAGCACGGGCAACAACTGCAAATGAAATGGTCCACATTCTGCTTATTCATGACTACATGAATGAGGCCGTCTTCCTCTGCCTCACGCATGAGATCCAGCGCCTCTTCTTTGGTGAGTTGACGTCCGGTTCCCCTCGCCAGGTTGTAGTCCGCCGCCCGGTTTATCTGAAGACAGGCGTCCAATTTGCGATCGCATTTGTGAGCGGTCAAGCGGCATGTACACTTTGTTACGGAAATTGTTCGCGCATTTTCAACTATGTCTTTGATGTCTTCGAAGGCGAGTACGTGGGTTTTGGCAGGTACGGTGATGCCCACAGGAATAACCCTCGTGAATGGTCGTGGCATGATCTGGCTCATCATTTTGGCCACATCAAGCCATTCCACTTCCATGAAGTCCTGCCAGAGATCGAGGAATTCCCGAGGAGCATCAGGCCAGAGAATCGATGCATCGTGAAACTGCACGAGATCGCGACACATTCGGTACACGATCGGGCTGCCCTTGCCCGATGGAAACACCAGGCCTTTCACGAAAAGCGTGTGAAGCATTGCTGAGACGGTTTCATCCGATTTACCCAAATCGGCTGCAATCTTCGTTGCATCGCCCGGTAAAGTGAGCAAGAGTGCCGCTTCTTCAGGATCTGCAATAAGAGCAAAGATTTTCGGTATTCTCTCCGATTGACCCAGACCTATTCTATTCGCCAGTTCCACATATTCATTCTGCATGGTTTCTCCGCCGCGCGCGTATAACGCACAATTCCTGGTGCCCAGCATATGAGCACACTGGAGAGTCTTCGTCAAGGATGCATTCGTATTCAGGTTAGATGATAACAGGCGGCTAGTTTAGAATGGTATGCCTACTTGTCCACCAAAGATCCAGTTCTGGGCTTCGAAATTCAGACGGTAATCGACTGCCGGGTAAGGAAGACGTGCCATGAGATTCGTCGTAAGTTCACCGCTGACAATATTGAATTTGAAGAATGCTCCCACATTGAAATATCCATAACGAACCGAACAGTCTGCAAATGTTTCCAGGAAGTACCCACCCGATCTGAATTCATCACCGACCGGCATTCCCGGAACAGAGTACCTTCCTACCGGGATACCCGAAGGAATGCTTTCAACATACGTGATCGAACCCCAGAGCGCAGGCCAACCGACCACTCCTCCGGTTATGACGGCTCTGCCATTCATAGCAAAAATCCTGGTCATCGCTCCTATGGTGGGAAGATATGCGTTAAACGTCAGATTTGCCTGATTCCCGCGATTCCCCAGTTGGTTAATCTCGTTTTCCGGCGCTCTCAAATTTGCCATGAACGATTCATAGCGAAATCCCGTTATGAGAGTGACCACTGGATGAGCATCATAGGTAAGCGCTATACGGGCATTCCACCACTGATTGGTACTATCCCATGTTCTGGCGACGACGTATGGCAAATCGTATGAAGTAGTCGCGGCGCCAGGGATGGAAAACAAGTAACCAGCGGCAATGACCAGTCCGAACGGACCTGTGCCTTTCATAGGAAATCCGATTTCGGTCCAAACCCCTTTTACCGGAATGTGTGCGCGAAATCCACTCAGCCCGCCGCCTACGCTTGTGTCCATCTTCAATGCAGGTACGTTGCCCTGGAAAAAGTATCCCGTGTATATGGTGGGTTCCATCCAAGTAGGAGAATAATACATGCCGGGGCCACCGTAGAGTCCCTCCGCACGGACATCAGTTAAACAGGTAGCCAGCAACATAAAAATGAGGGCAATCGAGCCCCCAATGAACTTGGATTTCATATTCTTTTCTCTGGTAGCTTTGCCGGGATGACTTGATGAGCGTATGATATGTTAATGAATACGCTTTTGTCAACATTTATTGCTTCAGAAGCGGTTGTGCGTTCATTAGATTGAATGGGGAATAAAAAAAATCAGTACAGCACCAGCTTAACCGGTCGCGCCAGATTAATATAGATACCATTAGGGCTTTTTGCTCTGGTCGTGGTCCCCACGTACATTTTCAAGGTATCCGCAAGTTGCTTGACCGAACTGTTTAGCAGGCGAACGCATCCATGAGACTGCCCCTGCCCTATGCTCCACGGCGAATCGGTCCCGTGAATTCTGTACATCCCTCCGTCAATCATCTTCATCGGCACTGCTATGAGATCTGCATCATCCTCGTGAACGGGTTTGTCTCCCCCTACGGCCGGGACTTTCCTGAAAAACGGAAGCATATGGCCGCCATATACAGAATTGCTTGGAGAGTGACCGTACGCCCAATCGCTGGGAGGCGGAATCCAAAGAGGTTTGTCATCGTAAATTCGACATATATAAAATGTACCCTTGGGAGTGGGGTATTCCGGAGAACCGAGTCCGGCTTTACAATCGTACAGGAGTACCTTTTCATCCCCATTCGATCCGAAAAGACGCACAGTGTATTCTTTTCGATCGACGAGAATTTCAAAGCTCGAGAAAAGATCGACAGGATCTCCTACGAGACTTCCTGAGTTCTCAAAACTGGGGCCGGCATCCAAGAGCTCCGCGGCATCACTTGTTACAGACGACGTGGGAAAGAGAGAAGCAACTCGCGTTCGCTTGCCCGAAGTGACATCCAATGAACTGGTTCCGGGAAAGAGCTTTAATTCGTGAGATGCGGATTCTTCAGGAGCAATCGCGAGTATCGCCGAACCAAAGCGACTGCGGTGCTCGAGTCTCGAGAACGAATCGGATAACACTCTCTCGATGACCGTATCGAATGTTTCGTCGTAATTCAGGTCGCTCGAAACGTGAGCTGAACTCAGCAGCAATTCCTTGGTAAATGCCTCTCTGGCGTTTGTTTCGGATACACAAACCAACCAGCACAACCCCAATACCACCCACACGAGAGACCGCATACGCTTTCGACTCCTGACTGAAGCTGAAATCAGAGTGCATCGCACAACTGCAGCGAAAGTATCTATACGACACAGTGTACGCCAAATTGCAGCCAGCACGCATTATTATGCAATTTCATTTATTACACAACGGATTGAGGGAAGGTGTCAAGCCAAATCCGTAGTCAGTCAGTTGTATGGGCGATTTGTAAGGAGGGAGGCGCTTCTTTTGAAGGAAGAGAACTCGAGGGGCATTCAGATGAAGCCCCTCGTCGTCTAACCACTCGCATCGTCATCCAGCTACATTCAGGAACGGGAAGAATCAATAACTGAACAAGGGATATGGATTTCGGCCATAATCCACACCGTGACAGGGGAGCCGCAGGGATGGGCATGCAGTGTCAAAAGCACATGGCACTGCCTGCTTCTGAATTCCCGGGACTCGACAATCAACGGCACACGGATTCATGACCGGAGGAAAAATACAGGGTGCTTGCTGACATTGAGTCAAGCAGTCGGAGTCCCTATGAAGTCCGAACGAAAACCCTGCATGTGAAATCGAGGTAAAAGCGACAACCATCACCATAATGAGCAGACCTGAAATGATCTTCATTACATTCTCCAAATTCGCACTGAGGCATTTGGCACTCAATATCAAATCGGTTATTTCTGTGCGTATAATAGCAAAGGAACTGCCTATATGTCAACCATTGCATGAGTATTTCAGAGAATTAACTTTATCTATTGGGTAAAAGCGCCCTTTTCTCTATGAATATTCTGTAAGAATTTGACCTTATTTGGCCGGATTGATACATTATGAAGCGGCAGGTCTACCTGTTTTCGGAGGTGAGGAGTACTATGCAGAAACGCGGTAACCGTCAATTCCCGGTTCAGCAACGGGGGCCCAAACAGAAACAGAAACAGCAGTTCAGCAATTTCAATGCCACGGAACTGTATTGCCCGAAGTGCGGGAGAGCCATGCCGGTGAGAGAAAGACTTCTTCTTGTCCTTCCTGAAGGAGACAAGTACGAATATTTATGTGCTTATTGCGGGACTGCCGTTGGCGATAAGATTGTAAAGGGAGAATCCTCGCCCCTTATCGTAATTTAGTCCGATCTCCGAAATAGTTGTGTCCGCTTCAAACGGGCTGCGGATGATGAGCAACCGCACGAGGTGTCACAATCTGGGCTCAGAGTTGTTTGCCTGGCAGCAGGTCCGTTCTCGAACGTCGCCTTGAAATCCCACGTAAAGAATATCTCTGTTCCCGACCATTTTCAGAATTTTTTGGGCCAGTTTTTTGCGATCCTTCCCACCAATGCCACAGTGGAATGCGTACTCTCCGAGAAGTCGGGATCTCTGCGCAGGCCCCAGGCTCAACGGAGAAGAAAGAAAAATTTGCGTGAGATTCTTGGCTCGTTGCTTCCATGAAACGCTCCGTTGGAATCGCACGTCGTCATAGTCCAGGAGAAAAAAGCGGACCTGATCCGCGTCCTCCTTTACTAAAATGTTGCAGGTCTTGAGATCTGCATGAGCTATTCCGGCAGAGTGCAACCGAGCCAGATACCTTCCGAAAAGCCGCACCATTCTACGCTGTTCTTCCGGATCCCAGTTTTCGGAGATTTTCTTGACAATGTAGCGATCCAGCTCCAGCCCATCGGGAATGTACTCCATGATGACCCATTCCGATTTCACCAAACCGAATGCAGCGTCACGCATGAAGGCCATTGGTCGGGCAGCGAGGAATCCTAAGCTAATCAGGAGTTCCCCATTACGGAAGGTACGTAGTCCCTGGGTCGCGCGGAAAAGTCCTTTGGCCGCATGGACTCCCCCTCGCCATCGGAACTCTTTGACGCACACAGGCGGACGGTCAGGCAGTTGAACCACCGTTACGGCAGTCTCGGAGGAATTCTTTTTTACGGCGTCTCCGCCTGCCAGAAGTATGCGGCGGTGCTCGTCGAATGCATCCAGAGCAAACTGTCTCAACCCTTCTTCAGAGCCGATCAGGCGAACAGCTTCCGGATTCAGAGATATGGAAAGATTCACTTCTTCACGTCCGATAGATTATTGTTTCCACGTCTCCTCAATGCCCTCATCACAAAAAATTTAAGAAAATATCGCCAACTCCTCAATCTCCACGGAGTTCTCTCTACGGAAGATCTAAACCAATAGAGAGCGTTTTCAAAGTCACCCTCGTTCAGATACGCTCTTCCGAAAGATATATCATGATCTGAAAGAGTCCGAAGAAAAACTTGCATCGGAATTCTCTCGGGATCGTAGTTTTGCATGAGAATGTCGTACGTATCCGACCGGACCCCCACCCTGTTGTGGCTCGTATTCGCCTCATAAAACCTTATGAACACGAGAGGTTGGTTAAAATACGCTATGGGATGGCGTGCAGCGATCTTCAGCCAGACATCGAATTCATCAGCGAATCGATACCGGGTGGGGAAGCCGCCGATGTCGGCAAAAACATCCCGCCGAATCATAACGGAAGAGGTGTGAATGAAACTCTCCCCATATTCCTTTGCCAGCAGATCGCCGTACATCCAGCGGGATTGTCGCGGAACACGATACGAACTTCCCAATCGAATGTGTTTGATGGCAATCAGGCCCATTTCGGGATGCTCACGGGCAAACCGGACCTGAACTTCAAGCTTCTCGGGCGCCCACAGATCGTCGTGGTCCAGAAAAGCAAACCACGCACCGCGAGCTTTTGCAGCACCGTTATTTCTGGATCCGGCTATTCCCCGGTTTTTCTGGTGGACGGCTCGGATATCCGGCTGAGAATCAAGCCATTCTTCTGTTCCATCCGACGATCCGTCATTCACCACGATAATCTCAGAATCTCGAAACGTCTGGTTTCGGACGGACTGGACGGTCTCTTTCAACAGCTCCACTCTGTTGAAAGTCGGAATAATGACACTGACGAAAGGGTCCGGTGTTGCGGTTTTCCACAGCGGTGCATCAGGAGTCGTAATCATCCGAGGAGGCATTCCAGTTTCCGGAAAACGTTCTCCGGTGTAATGCTGTTCATGCAAGGGTGGTCCTGGTGAGGACATGTGAAATGCCGGCACGGTGCACACTGGGCGGAACCCTGCACAATGTGAGCCTTTTCGCCGTACGGAGCGGTCGCTCCGGGAATAGTAGGACCGAAAACGGTCAATACATGTGCAGACGATGCCACGGCAAGATGTGCGCTCCCTGTATCATTGGAGATCACAAAACGGGATAAGTTCATGATTGCCATGGAATGCAGAATACTCGATCTTCCCGCAAGATTGACAGCAGGAAACTGCATCTCCCCGATGATATCGTCGACGACACCTCGCTCGCCGGGGGCCCCCAGAAAAACCACTTGTCCTCGCTCATGAAGCCGATCCGCCAGACTTGCGAAATTCTGTCGCGGCCATCTCTTGGCCTCCGAGTTAACCGAACCGGGACATAGACAGAAGAAATCCCCGGACTGACCGATTCCGTGAGACGAGAGTAATGCCAGAGCCTCTTCGGTGGCTTGAGCAGGAATGCGGACCGAGCAATCGGGATTCCGTGAGACGGAGGAATTTCCAAGCAGTTTCTCAAGATATTCGGTAATCGCGAGATAGTAGAATACCTGATGCTGTCCTCGGATTTTCTCGGTTAAGGGGACCCTCACATTGAGCAAAGGTCCTCGCAGGTCCGTAGGAAATCCGACCCTTATCGGGATTCTCGCCAAAGCCGAAGTGAATGCACTCTCAAATGCATTCTGGAACAGCACCGCCATTTCAAATCGGCCGCGTGCCAGCTCACGTCTCATACGAAAAGGCCGGACAAGCGTTCCTCCGTGGGATGCGTCAAAGGGGATGAGATCGTCCGGTACTTCAGTCGCTTTGATGAGAGAGGAAAGATCCGCTGTCGCCCACACCGCTATGTGCGTCTCTGGAAAAAGTCTTCTCAGGTTACGCAGGGCCGGGATACTCATGACCGTGTCGCCCACCCAGTTTGTACCTCTGACTACAATACGCGAAAGGTTGGATAGGTCGAATTCGGACATTGTACCAGGTTGGCTCAAGCCGAGCCTTCTTCCGTCAAAGGAATGGATTCATCAATGAGCATGATGGGAATGTCGTCTTTGATTGGATACTTGACCTGACAGGACGTGCAAATGAGACCATCCTGATTGGAGGTCAGAGTCAAGTCGCCCTTGCATTTCGGGCACACGAGGATTTCTAATAACTTTGGATTAACCGCCATGATTTCACCTATATTTTCGCCGGCAGCTTATTTTTTTAATTTACGCTTGAGGCTCCAACAATATCGGATTAATGTCAAGCCTCCCAACATCGGCACCCTTCCCTTTAACGATTGTTCGTCAGCTCCTGTTTCCAGAAGAAATTTGCGGCCTCTGCGTACGCTCGTTTCGGCGCGATTTCCGCACTCACTGCCTTCATGGATTCTTCCGAAATGACACCGTTCTTCACAATTTCGGAGCCGGCATTTTCTGCTGCTTTCAGAACACCGGCGATTTCTTTCGGCATCATTTCCGGGTAGCGGAGCACAGGCCCGTGCGGCCTCAAAAGATGTCCGGCATAGTCCACATTCAGATTGAGACACAATCTCCTGCAATGCATCACCAATGCATCGAAATTATCCGGTTCGTGGAATCCACAGTTGCTAATAAGGGCAAGCTTGGAAACCTTCAATTCCCGTCGCGGATGTCGGCAATGTTCGTCTCGGAAGACGATTTCAGGGTGAAGAACCGGTATCATGCGATCAAGAAAAACCTTGGATTGGCCGGACATTCCATCGGCGTACAAGGGAGTGGCGAGAACGAACACATCTGCCTCCAGAAACTTTTGCAGTATCTCGGCCTGGTCGTCCTTTATGGCGCAGACGCCCGGTGTCTTGGTCCAGCAACTGTAACACCCCAGACAGTACTGTATCTTCTTTTTGTTGAGAAAAACCTCTTCAACATTGGCACCAGCCTCCTGTGCCCCTTTCACGAACTCTTTTTGAATAATGTATGTATTACCCTTTTTCCCCAAAGGGCTACCATTGACTACGAATATATTCACTACCTGCACCTCCGTCCCGCATCCTTGTCAGTGACATACCTCATTATCCCAGTCCGGGATAATGATCATTTGTCCGGGAATCTCAGCGTCCTCACCTTCCTTTATTTTTCCGAAGCGCACGATTCCGGAGCTGTCTTTCGAAAACTGTTGGACCACTACATACGGCCGACCTCCCTGGATTGCCGTTGCTGCCACGAGACAGTGGCGCTCCTTCCCGGTTCGCGAATCGACTATTTTGGCGGATGTCACCGTCGTAACGGCGTACGCTCCCAGGAGAGCAGCCTGTTCTTTTACGTGCGCGACCAGCGCGGTTCGTTGAGATTGATCTTTGAACGGCAGTACCATAGGGATCATTCGTTCGATGGTATGGAGTATTGCGGTAGGCAAGTGTGTCCCCTGCTCCTGGAGAGTGAACCGCGCAATTCGAAGTATTTCCCGAACAGTTTCAACGATGGATTCTTGTAGATCTACAATCACGAGCACTCTTTCGGAGGCGATTTCAATCTGAGATTTCTACGAATGCCTGTCTGAGAAAACAATCTTTACCATTTCCGGACTCTCTCATGCGTCCGCAGATATTGACCGCACATCGGGCCAGCCTTTCGGTCTTCCGCTGGTACCATTGTTACATGATTCCTTCGCAACGCGGAAGGAAAATGTCCTGACCTACCCCTTGCCCGAGACAAGTCGAGCACGTTCAGCATTAAGAATGAACACGCTAAGAGACTTTACCCAAGTTCATCATTTCGATTTTTCCGCGTGAATATAATTCAATTACTCGGATGGTGAGAGCACAATAATAGAAATCAGATAGTAATTTAGGAGATTGCTTCGCTCTCCGCAAGTTATTGGCATGGTAAGGCTGATGGAAATCGGATCTGATGGAGGCAAAACCCCAAATCAATGTGCGACCCGGCTAATAGAAAATCTCCGGGTCGCAATTGTGTTCGACATCTTAGTTATTTTCCAGTCCCCATTTGTACTTTCGGGCAGGTCCGGGGTCCGGCCTTTGTGCTTTCAGATCGGCATCCTGCACATTGGACGATCCCGCCGGAACGCCCCAGATGTACTTTTTCGGGGATCTATCGGGTTCGGTTTCAATGGGAATGGGACGGTCTTTCACCTCGTGATTTGCCGTTACGACAGGAACAGTGGGAACATCTGCCACGATAAAATTCGCGCGAATGAGCACATTGTCTGCCTGCAGGTCATCAGGGAAAGGCGGAAACGGTGCCGCCGATCGAATAGCTGCTATGAGAGAACGATCGAGTTTCTTGTTCCCTGAACTCTGAATCAATTCCACAGACTGGAGGGATCCATTCCTGTCAACCGAGTATGTGATGCGCATTCGACCTTTCAATGCCGTGGGGATCTCGAGATTCAGCGGTGCGGTCCACGCCCTCTGAATGGCATCTCTCGTCAACAGAGTGTAATCGTTAAGCGTCTTATTACGAGTGGAACGATCTACGATAATCTGGTCCGCCCAGGCAAAGCAACAGTGGACGGCAAGCAATCCTGAAATAAAGACTGCAATAATAAGTTTTTTCAATGTAATCCTCCTTGGTACTCGGGACTCCGGCGTAGACGATGCTGAGAGAAGCTGCTGGTAACCTTTTCCTGAAGTCAGTTAAGAAGTAACTACAGGTTCAAGTTGAGGTTCTCGTAGCAACTCCTTGATCACAGGTCAAGAAAAATAATCGCTTCTTTTCTTGCATTCGGTTGAGACAGGCCGGGATGTCGATGACTCAAATCCACGGACTATATTGAGGGCGGACTTCCCGACACCACATTGCCTTGACAGGCCGGGTCTGATGATTTTACATAGCAACCATGATTATGGGTATTGTTCTGTAATAAAAGTCTCGCCACTCAGCAGAATCCCCTGCGCGAATGGTTCCCACTTTTGCTATGTGCAACTATAGGTGTGTGTCTTCTAAACTCCTCAAGACATTCAGGAAATAAAAAGAGCGGACGGCAGCGGTACAGGTTGTTCAATTGCGAAGACTGTCCGGAAAACAGAGGGGATACAAACAATGGACAAACAAGACCAGATGCAGTTTTTTTACGAGATATTCAATTCATCATTGCCCCGTCTCGGCCCGGGAGACGACGTTTTCACCGGAAAAGCGCTGGATATATGGCTTTCCGCAATGCACCGAGGCGAAGCTCCCAATCCCGCAAAGCCGAGGATTCTGGATTTGGGCTGCGGAAACGGCACGCAGACCGTTCAGTTGGCCAAACATTTTGACGGAACAATTCTGGCTGTGGACAATCACCAGCCATATTTGGACGAGTTGAAGCGCCGAGCCGAAGCCGCAGGAGTTTCTGAGAAAATCTATCCTTATCGCAGAGATATGCGCGATTTGGAGTTGAAGGATGGTTCCTTTGATCTGATCTGGTTAGAGGGAGCCATCTTTGTCATGGGGTTTCGTAAAGGACTTGAGACCTGTCATCGCCTTCTGGCCCCACGAGGTGGTTTGGCGCTCTCTGAGCTAGTATGGTCTCGACCCGATCCGCCGGCAGAGTGCCGCCAGTTTTTTGCCCATGAGTATCCTGTCATGGTCGATAACGATACCAACCTCGCGACCGTAAGAGACTGTGGGTTTGAACTTCTAGGTCATTTCTCCGCACCGGAGTCAACTGCCTGGTGGGAGTGTTACTTTTCCCCATTGGAACAGCGCCTTCAGTCCTTGGAGAAGATGTATGCGGCAGACCCGGAACGAGTAAAAATGATTGAGTCAATCCAAAGGGAGATCGAGAACTTCCGCAAGTATTCCGGTTACTATGGGTACATGTTCTACATAATGCAGCGTCGCTAATTCCTGGATTTCCAAATTCCGGAATATGGCGTTTGCCGGCATAAGCGGCTCTGGGATCACCGTTTGGGCCATGGATACACCAATCTTTAATGCCTCAGCTTCGGCCGGGGAATTTTGCCTCTTTGTAGCGTCTTCCCGGCGCTCACCCAATGCCGGACTTCCCGGCAATGATTGACCCGATAATATCGATTGTTGAGGGAATTGTTTTGCAGTAATATGCGCTACCAACATTCCCATGTCCCATACAAATAGGGTTCCTGGCATGCATACCGACAGCGGTAGGTTTGCCGATTAGCTCCAGGAGGTCGTCGTGAGAGGCTGCTGCATTCTCTTATCGTTCGTAATCGCATTAGGATTGGTTTCTACTGATTCATATGCTCAGGACTCTGCTTCGTTCTTCGGTGCGGACACGCAGACGCCGGGTTGCCGGAAAAGCGCAACATTCGGTTCTCCGAATCTCTATGTTGGCTGGTTAGAGCATCGTAAGGGAGCTACCTGGGTCACTAACCGTCAAGATGGTTCGACCGGAACTGCAGAATGGCCTCTCAGAGGTTATTGGATTGGTGCAAGCGAGAGTATTATGCCGCAGGAACGGCTTGGGCTCCTGATCTCAGGTTCAGTTTTCTTTCCTCATCGCGGAGCAGGAGCCTGGTATACAACTGACGGAATCGGTGCAGTCGATTTTGAGGTTCCTTCGTATTACTGGTGGTCTGTTGATGGCCTAGTCAGAGGGAGTGTATCCGATAATTTCGACATACTGGCAGGTTTTCGCTGGGACCATACGAGCACGAGATTAAAGTACAGCGACGATACGGATGACGACTACATTTTGAATTTGTATTTGCCACTCATAGGCGCGCAACTGCACCAGCAGTTTGCGGGCGGTGAATTGCTGTTCCGCATCATAGGGACGCCTTGGATTCCGGGTCGCATGAGATACCATTTTTGGACCAGCACGAACTTCAGTGAATTCGGTGACTTTGATGTCTCGCGAGCCTCTTTTATCGAGACGTTGTTGGACTACCGCTTCCGAATGGCATCAAATCTGAATGTTGGCGGTTTCGTGAAGTGGAACATGCTGCATGTGAACACTCACGAGAATTCCCTCTCCGGTTCGACCGCAGAGCCCATTTCCTGGACCGTTGATATCAGGTCGTGGACTGCCGGCGGAAGTCTATCTCTGGCATTTTGAAATTTACTTGCACTACGGTCGGATCTCATCGGCAGTTTTGAGCTTGCAGGGTACCGTTGCTTGAATCAATGCGATTCATGTCCTTTGCGCTAAATGTGAATCAAGAAAAAGGGGACTGACCTGTTCCGAGGTCCGTACGCAGAAAAGGCTGACAATTTCCCGCGACGAACTCGATCCCAATTCTTACTCGTACCAAGGCCGAAATCTCCGATCTGTGCCTGATGTTTGCGGCGCATTTTTCAGTGCCTGTGTACAAAACAGGGAGGAGTCAGGAAACGACTGATAACAACAAAGATCCTTCGTTGTGCCCGAAAACCGCTGATATGTGGGCCTCACAATCTTTGCCTATGACTTTTTTATTTTCATACTCAAGCTAATGATGGTATGGTTGTAAGTGACTTTTTGAACCATTTAGACATTCTGATTCCATGATCGTCCGCTTTTAGACCAGGATTCCGAAGATCCAGTCGAATCTTGCGGCTGTTTTCTCGAGGATGGCGAGTATGAGCAGAGATCGCGTGAGAGGCCTTTTACTGCCGCTCCTCGCTTTTTTAGTGTTCGGCGGGTTGTGGGAGATCGTATCGTCACTCGGGATCTGGCCGCCATCAGCGTTCCCTTCCCCGAGACGTGCAGCAATCGGCATGTGGGAATTAATTGCGGATGGAACTCTCCTGAAGCATTCCGTTGCAAGTCTGTTCCGTGTTACCGCGGGTTTCTATTTGGCTGTTGTTTTGGGCGTACCTTTGGGGATGATGCTGGGCTGGTGGAAAACCGGCCAACTGATGTTCAATTCTATCATTCAGTTCTTACGGCCCATATCTCCCCTCGCGTGGATACCGCTCGCGATGCTCTGGTTCGGGATTGGAGACAAGCCGGCAGTTTTCCTTATTTTTTTATCCAGCTTCTTCCCCTTGTTGGTCAACACCGTCAGTGCGGTGAATCGCATTAATTCTTTGTATTTTCAAGTTGCTGCGAATTTCAATTTTAACAGGCTCGAAACTTTTTCGCTCATTATTTTTCCTGCTATTTTGCCCGCGGTCATGCCCGCTTTGAGAATATCATTGGGAATTGCCTGGCTCGTGGTGGTTGCTGCGGAGATGATTGCGGTCAAATCGGGACTGGGATACCTGATTCTCGATTCCCGTAATGCGCTTCGCATGGATTATGTCGTGGATGCGATGATTGCCATAGGGATAATAGGAATTTGTTTGGACCGCATAATAGTCAAGCTGACCAGGATAAGATCCGTGTCGTGGGGTTCGGTTTAATGGGGCATATTCAAGTCTGTGCATTGTCAAAGAAATACATGGAACGCCGAACGGCGCCCAGGACAGTCAACTGTTCACCTGACGTAGGACAGGGCAGGTATTTGGATGTCCTGAACGACATAAATCTTCACTTTGAGGATGGAGAGCTTGTCTGTTTGCTCGGACCCTCAGGCTGTGGCAAGACCACGCTGGTACGCATCATTGCCGGATTTGAACAACCGACTTCAGGGTCTGTAACGATCGACGGGAAGCAGGTCAAGGGTCCGAGTTCCAACCATATCTTTGTCTTTCAGCACAATGGTTTACTGCCGTGGATGACTGTCTGGGATAACGTCCGGCTGGGGTTGCGGCACATGAGCGACAGGGAACAGATGAACGACCGCATACGGGAATATCTGGATATCGTGAATCTGACCGGTTTCGAGCACCATTATCCTCACCAGCTTTCAGGAGGGATGCAGAGACGTGCAGAGCTGGCACGGGCTCTCGTCGTAAATCCGGACGTATTGTTAATGGACGAGCCGTTTGCAGGCCTGGATTTCTTAACCCGTCTCAAAATGCGGGAAGAGATTATTAACATGCATGAATATTTTCGGAAAACTATCCTGTTCATCACGCACGATATTGAAGAGGCTCTGGTCATGGCAGATCGCATGGTGGTCTTTAGCGATCGCCCTGCTGAGGTACGCATGGATTTAAAACTCAACTGTTCTCACCCACGTGATTTTACCAAGGAATCTGCCCTCGAGGATTTGAGACGATCCGTCTATATGGAGCTTGGTGTCCACTATGCTCTCTAAGCTTTATAACGGAATTTCAACAGGGTGGTGGATTAGCATACTCGCAATCCTGTGGCTCGCAGTTATTTCGGGTCTGCACTTTTGGCTGAATTTCGACCATGACACCAGAAAACTGGTGCGAATGGGTTATATGCCGGTGGTCACCAATCTGGCTGCCCCCCTGCTGGACCGTGCGTGCGAGGCGAACCGTCCGGTGCGTTACGAAGCATTGAAGTTTTCATCTTTCGCAGAGATGGGCGAAGCCCTGCGCAACGGCCAGATCCAGGCAGCGTTTATAATAGCGCCATTATCCATCGTCCTGCATCAACAGGGTGCGGGTGTAAAAATAGTGTACATCGGGAACCGTCACGAAAGCACCCTGGTTTGCAGGAAGGACTTGCAGGTGAAAACATTTCGGGATCTTGCCCGAAAGTCTATTGCCGTGCCCATGCGGTATTCCGGTCACAACATTGCAACCAGACTCCTTGCCGAGCAATTCGGTCTTCAGGGACCGGACCTCAACATCGTGGAGATGAACCCTCCGGATATGCCGTCGGCATTGGCTACCGGAGCACTCGATGCATACTTTGTCGGCGAGCCTTTTGCTGCCAAGACAGTGCGAGCAAACGAATCGAACGTGCTCTGTTATGTTGAACAGGTATGGCCCGGTTTCATCTGCAACTTGATGATCGTGAGAGACGAATTCATACGGAACGACCGCGACACAGTCCGGGACCTTGTGCATGCAGCGGCTCGATCCGGAATATGGGCTAAACGGAATACGAAGTCTGCCTCGGAAATCGCCTCAAAATACTGGAACCAGCCAATTGAGCTGGTTGAATACGCTATGGACACTCCGCCCGGAAGAATCGTTTTCGATCAGTTCATTCCCAAGAAAGAGGAGATGCAGAATCTTGCCGACCTGATGGTTAAATTCAAGCTCCTCGAAAGCAACGACATTACAGGCCTCGTGGATGACAGCTTCGCCCGCAGTGTCAATCTTGAAGGAATAACCGATCTTCGAAGCATTTTTCTCGAGCGCAGCAAGTGACGGAAGGATTGAGGAGTAACTTCTTAAGCTCCCTCTAGAGAGCCTCTCCGAACCTCACCACAAAAATTTCCATCGTCCCAGCGGTTATGAGGCGGGCATTGAGGCCCGTAACACCTGTCATTGCAATGACAAGCATCATTTCATTGCTGAACAGCCAGCCGGGCTCTCGGGTGTGCCATCGATTAGAATTCTGCAAACTTTCTTCTCGGAAAACTCATTGCACGACGCATTGATTTGAGGTACTTCTTTAGGGAACAATGGTGACATTCAAGGAGAGGCTTCTTTGAACTCAGAAAAACCGCAATACCGATTCAACACGTTGGCCGTGCATGGCGGCCAGGAACCCGATCTGGGCACACTTGCCCGGGGAGTACCTGTTCATCGCACATCTTCCTTCGTATTCAAAGATGCCAAACACGCCTCAGATTTGTTCTCATTGAAGGAACTGGGATTCATCTATACGAGGTTGACTAATCCCACATCCGATGTTCTTGAAAAGCGCATGGCTGCACTGGACAACGGAGTAGCGGCACTCTCGCTTGCCTCCGGTACTTCCGCGATATTCTATGCATTGATAAATGTGATGGAATCCGGTGACGAGTTTGTGTCCACATCGAACTTATATGGTGGGACGTACACCATGTTCAACGACATCCTGCCCCAGTTTGGCATGAAAGTCCGATTTGTCGATTACCGGGATCTTAAAGCAATGCGGGACTCGATTCAGACCAAGACCCGTGCAATCTTCCTTGAAACCATAGGTAATCCTGAGCTGGGTGTGCCCGATTTTGAAGAAATCTCCAAGATAGCCGGGGACGCACATATCCCCTTGATCGTGGATTCGACATTCACCACCCCTTATCTCTTCAGACCGTTAGAACATGGGGCGGACATTGTCATACATTCTTTGACCAAATGGATCGGCGGGCACGGTACGGGAATCGGCGGAATTGTGGTCGACGGCGGGAAATTCGACTGGTCCGATCCGAAATTCACGTTGTACAATCGTCCTGAGACATCCTACTCGGGCATTCGGTTCGGTAGCGATCTGGGGGATCTCCAATCTTTGGCCTTTATTCTGCGTATGAGACTCGTTCCTCTTCGGAATCTTGGAGCCTGTATCAGTCCGGACAATTCATGGATGTTTCTCCAGGGAATCGAGACACTGTTCTTGAGAATGGAGCGACATTGCTCCAATGCACAGACTGTTGCCGAGTTCCTGAGTAACGATCCGAGAGTCCAATGGGTACGCTATCCGGGATTAAAGGACGACCCGAGCTATGCAAACGCTCAGAAGTATTTCTACAAGGGACTTGCGGGCGGCGTCGTAGTGTTCGGTCCCAAAGGCGGACCGACGAAAGCCGAGGCATTCATAGATCGCCTCAAATTGTTTTCACATCTCGCGAATGTGGGAGACGCAAAGAGTCTTGCCATACATCCGGCGAGCACAACGCACTCGCAGTTGTCTCCTGAGCAACAGATGGAAGCGGGATTCGCTTCCGATCTGGTCAGGCTTTCTGTAGGTATCGAAGACATAGAGGATATTATTGGGGATCTCGATCAGGCCTTGGGTTAGAAGGAATGGATCTCCAAGGCTGTCACAGAACAGCGATTCGACGTATCTTCGTAGGAGCAGTATTCCCCGGCCCTATTTCTTCGACTTGACATCGGCATCATGTGAATGCGGACCATGGTGGTGGTGGCCATGATCATGGGAATGCTCATGCCCGGCATGCGTGTGATTGTGACCGTGCTCGGAGACTGACCCGCCAAGTGTAGTCAATGCCCGTTCGAACTCATGGTTGGCTGCCTTTACCAGACTTATGGCGCGGTGCACATTTTCTGCAGCTTCGTTCAGGCCCATGCCTTCAAGATTCCCGGCCATTTCAATATAGCCCGCCAAATGCTCGTTATTGTGGTTGATCCAATGAGTCAGACGCACTCTGTTCTTCTGAATGTCATCCATTGCTTTCCCTCATAATAAAGTATTTACAAACACCCAATCTCTGGTGGCTCTTAACAGCGCATGTTAAACGAGTGAAATCGGAAAATCCTTCTTGTAACCCCGGATCTGGCGCGGCCCGAACCTATCGCGGGAACTTCCATATATGCGTGCAAGTATTCATTTCACATTTGACAACAGCTACTTACACGAAATATCGACATTTCTTGGAAAGGCTCGGGGAACCTTCGTTCAGAGGAGGTTCCCCAAATCTTACTGCTTTTAGCGCGTGTTGTTAAGAGCCACCATCGTGAGGAAATTGGCCAGGAGGATTTTTCCATCGGTGACAGTTTGAGGCGGATTGCCGGTACGTTCGGGATGGAATGCCATACCGTACACGAGTTTGCCGGGTATTCGGATCAATTGCACTTCGGACAGATTGCTTCTGGCCAGGTTTACAAAAGATTCAGGAACGTTCTTCACTTCTTCGTAATGGCTTTCCACGACCCGGAAAGATCCCGGCGTCGTCAATCCGGAGAATATGGGATCCGGTCTCAGCATCTCCAGTTGGACGGCACCTTTTTCGGATACGGCCTCTTTCGGATAGCGTTCGGGAAAGAGGCCTGAAAACCGCGTATCTATAAAGTCTACTTTAGCCCCGAAGGTCAGAGCCAGGAACTGGTGTCCACCGCATATGCCCAGGATCGGCATGCTCCGGTCTGCAGCAAGCGATTTGAGCGCCTGTTTCGCATATTCAAGCTGTTCGCCGGCCTGACCGCGATACATGTACCAGGGTGTACTTTGAGGGCTGAGCACCAGGAAATGAGGTCGTATTCGGTCAACTGCGCTGATGGAGAATTCGGAATAGTGCAGATAGCTCAAGTCGGTTTTCAGGTTTTTTGCAGCCGGTACGCTTTGACTCACGCCGTGAGTCAGTGCTTGCACCAGTTCGCTGTAACGGTCCTGTTGAGGGCCGGAAAGCTCGAGGTCAATCAGGAGACCATGCAGAATATGTTCGCTCGGAGTCAAGTGCCACACTAGAGAAGCTATCAGGATGCAGCCCACTATGACAGAGATAAGCACCCGATTCAAAGAGATCTTAGGCGGAACGCCTGCCATTGTTCAGAACCTTGAGACTGAGAAATCCGGGCCTTCACCACCAGAAGTGACCTCAATCGCCGAGCGATATCCCTGATACCTGTTCGCTTTGAAGCAGTAATACTGGGGAAACCCTTCTTGTAAGAAGTGTTTCCCCAAGCCCCTTCCCAAGAACTTTTAGCATTTGGTTCAAGACATGGTTTTTTCTATCGAAAAAACCATGTCTTGAACAAGTGTTAAAAGTTTTTTGGAGGAGCTTGAGGAACCTTTTTTACAAAAAAGGTTCCTCAAGTATTACTTCTTTAAAAGCTAATAGATATCAGTGATTATTGCATTCCCGTTTGAGGAGGTCCGTATCCGGGCGTATACCCGTATGGTACACCCCACGGGTTCTGCGGTCTTCGCAAGAAGACCTTGTACGTGTCTCCGGTAATGTCCCGGAAAAGGCCTCGTATGGTTCCATCGGCATAGAGGTTTCCCTGGAACGTGTTTCCTTCTTTCTCTCCGAAGATCGTATTTCCTCGGATTTTGCCGTTGATTTTGAACCGAGCTTTTCCCAGGAAGTTGCTGCCCTCGACGATTCCTTCGATATCTTCGCCTTTTTGATAGTGAATGGTCACGCTGCCTTCAGCGCCGAAAATCGGACCTTTGGCATTTCCCACCCATTGGCCCCGGACATCGTATCCCGATGCACAAGAAAAGGACGCGATTCCAACCAATCCCACAATGCACATTATACAAAAGTACTTTTTCATGAGAGTAACTCTTAACACATGAAGGACATGAAATAAAGTCAAATATCAGCTATGTTCCGGAAGTACTCAAACTTTTTGCAGAAGTTTTTGAATTTCCGGAAGCTTCTTTCTCCAGGATTGCCAAATTCTCCTTTTCGCCCATGGAGATGAGTGTGTCACCAGCTTCTATAACCGTTTGCGGACCGGGGTTGAACACCATCTGACCATCGCGCTTTTTGATCGCAATGATGATCAGGTTCAATTCCCGGCGGATATCCGTTTCTATGAGTTTTTTCCCGCAGTAAGGAGAATGTTCTGAAAGTCTGACCTCTTCAATCTCGATGTCATATTTTCTGTGATCCATTGCGACTTCCAGAAAACTCATGACTTCGGGTTTCAAGATTCCCATAACCAGCCGCATGCCACCTATTTTGTACGGGCTTATCACACGAGTTGCTCCGGCCCGGAGCAGTTTCTTGGCTGCAGATTCTTCACCGGCCCTTGCAATGATTTCAAGATCTTCATTCAGTTCCCGCGCTGTGAGGACCACGTACACATTCGACGCATCGGAATCGAGCACAGACACAAGCCCTCTCGCGTTCTTTATACCTGCGTTCATTAATACATCTTCTTCCGTAGCATCTCCCGGCGACAAAAAGTGACCGGACTGCATAATCCGGTCCTGAATTTCACTCCTGTTTTCCACGATTACGAAAGGAATTCCCCTCGCGTGTAATTCTTCACAGATGAAGGAGCCCATGCGGCCGAATCCGCAAATAATGAAATGGTTCTTGAGTCTTTCTATGGCCTTCATGGAGCGACGCCTCGTCAGAATTTTGTTGATCTCTCCCTCAATCAGCATTTTTGTGCCGGTAACGAGGGTGTACGCAACTACCCCAACGCCGGAAAGAATGATGAAGAGGGTGAATATTTTTCCGTCATTCCCGAGATCATGAACCTCTTTGAATCCTATACCGGTGATAGTAATTACGGTCATGTAAAGGCCGTCCAATATCGGCCAGTCGAATATGAGGTGATATCCCAACGTGCCAATAATCAGAACGATGGAAAGTCCCGCCAGCGCCCGTACAAGTGCATGCTGAAAGGTCAGGAATCCGATTTTCTGGGTGGTCTTCTGTATCGGCATTCTCTCAGATTTCCATTCGTCAAAACACCTGGTTATCCATTGGTTAAATCGTCATCTTCCAGGACGTACAGGCTGCCGTGACATCTGTCCTGCTCATCACAGTCCAGACCGTATCCGACGATAAATCCTTCTTCTATTCTGAAGCCGCAATAATCCAGGTCCACATGTTTTTCGCGTCTTCCGGTCTTATTTACCAGCGCGGCCAATTCAAGGGTACTGGGTTTTCTCTCGAGGAGCTTTTTCTTGTACTCGCTCAGGGTAAGGCCGGAATCCACAATATCGTCCACGAGAATCACATTTCTATTTTCCACAGACATTCCCACGTCCAGCAGGATGTCCAATCTTCCACTGGAGACCGTTGCATCTTTGTATGATGAGATTCTCACAAAATCCACCTGACAACTGACACTGATGCTCCTGACGAGATCGGCCATGAACATGAAAGCGCCTTTCAGTATCCCGATCAGCAATACATTTCCACCGGGATATTTGGTCGATATCTCCCGGCCGATTTCTGCAACCCGAGCAGCAATGGCGCGCTCATCAAAAAGTACTCTTTTGGTCAGTTGCCCCATACTTGTTTCCTACCTCTTTTTATCGGAATCGGATCTCAATTGCGGATTGTCACCACATCAGATTGTATCACCAGCGGCTCTTTGCACCGAAGTCCAGTTTGTCCACCATCCCCAGGGAAAGCAGGCAGGACGCCCGCGCGGCAATCATGGCCCCATTGTCGGTACAAAGCCTCGGCGAGGGAAACACGGTTTCTATTCCTCGTCGGATTCCCTCAGAATTCATTTTCCGCCTCAGCTCGCGGTTTGCGGCTACGCCTCCACAAATTACCAGTTTGTCTGCCTGATACATTTCAGCGGCTCTGAGGCCCTTTGCGGTGAGGACGTCAGTTACTGCATCCTGGAACGCGGCAGCAATGAGCTTCACTCCGGAGTCCACCCCGCTTCCTTTATCCGGAACAGGAAGAGGGTGAAAGCTCCCGGGAAGGTTTTTGTATCCTGCTTGGCCGTACAATTCCTCAGCTTGCCTGAGAACTGCGGTTTTCAGTCCTGAAAAAGAAAAATCGAGATTATCGTTTTCCATCAACGCTCTGGGAAATCGCAGCTTCCCGGGATCCGTGCCATTGGACAGAGCGTCGATAACTACTCCTCCAGGGTATCCGAGGCCTAATAATTTTGCCACCTTGTCATAGGCTTCCCCAGCAGCGTCATCTCGGGTTCGTCCGAGAAGTAGGATTTCCAGGGGTCCTTTCACATGATAAAGACTGGTGTGTCCTCCGGAAACAACCAATCCGACAAAAGGAAACTGTATGTCGTTCCGTTCCAGGAAGACAGCGAACAGATGCCCGTGCAGGTGGTTGACGCCTATCAAAGGTTTGTTCAAGGCGAAAGCAATGCTCTTTGCCGCACTGATCCCCACCAGCAAAGCCCCAATGAGACCGGGGCCGCGTGTCACCCCTATGCCGTCCAGCTCTTCGGGATTCACTCCTGCCCGTTCCAGGGCCTCCTCAATCACGAGCGAGATAACTTCGACGTGCTTCCGTGAAGCCAGCTCAGGAACAACCCCGCCGTATTCTTTATGAATATCGACCTGCGAAAGGACAACATCCGACAAGATGGTCCTGCCGTCACGTACTACCGCAGCAGCGGTTTCATCGCACGAAGTTTCGATTCCGAGAACCAGCATCAGTTTTGGCCTATGAGCATTCTGATTGTTTGAAGTCGATCCTGAATGAGTTCCTTGGAAACCGCGGCATACCGATCCGGCAGGATTTCTCTGGAGGTACACTCGAGGACTGCGAGAAGCTCCTGATATTCGCGCTGTCGCGCAATATCGGATGGGATGAAATCTTGAGCTTCTTCAAGCACCATTTCCGGTGATAAAGAGCCTTCAATGACACGTCGACGCTTCAACTCGGTAACCAGTTGATCAAAATCCGCCGGAAAATACTCGTGGGTCAAACGAAGGAATTCTTCTTTATGTGCAGAGGAGAAGTCCACAAGATCCACTCCGGCCTGGGAAAGAACGTGCTTGACGAAAGCCTCTTTTTCATCTCCCTCGCTTGCGAATACAGGTAAATGCTCCCCTGCCCTGCCTGAGCGCTTTATATCCGGCTCCAGCCTGTCGGGTCTGGCAGTGATAATGATCCACACTATTCGTCCGCGATTCTCATCCGCGGACATCATCTTGAGGATATTCCCGAAAAGGCGTCTGTCAACATCGTGAGTCTGGGCGCTGCGACCTCCGATTTCAGTATCGGCCTCGTCATAGATGACCATAACATTGCCCATAGCTTCGAGGACGGAACGTATGCGTTCCCAGTTCTTTTCAGTCTGTCCCACGTACGGTCCGCGGATATTCTTGAGGACAACCGCAATCCAGCCGCATTCTTTGGCGAACGCTTTGTATATGAAGGTCTTGCCAACGCCGTTTGCACCCGGAACAAGTATTCCCACAGGCATTATGTCCGGATCGCTCCCCCTGAGGCACGTTTTCAGCTCATTGAGCTTCTTAAGTAACCTGGACGCCCCGATGACTTTTTCGAAACCGTAAGCAAGATTCGGGAACTCAATGTGTCCCTCCAATTCTTTTTCGATGATCTCTTTAGATTTTTCAAAGATCAGATCCGGAGTCAGCGTGTTTTCCTTGTATGCAGCCTGTCTGAATATCTGGCGTATCGACAGCAACGAAAGACCTGCACTGCTGTAAGCAAGATGAGTCGAGGAGACATCCGAGGAAACGTTCTCTTCTTTCAGCAGATATTCGATGTAGCGTTTTCGCTCTTCTTCCTTGGGTCGATCTATTTTGATAGCCGAACAGTAGGGAAGATCGACGATACGTTCGTTAATGCCGTTCAAGGTCTCTGCGGTCATAAACACGATATCCGGAGAGGCGATGAACCCGCTGTCAGAAAGCCAATTCTCCAGCGTGATGATTTTCAACCGATCGGAATCCAGCGCGACGTCACCGCGAAATGGGGGAGCAACCGCTTCAGCGTACCGGATAATAATGACAAAGTCTTTGCGAATCGTCCTCCCGGGAGAATCTTCCTTCGGGACCATGACACTGATACGGGTCAGTTCTCTCATGACTGCGCATGCAACAACCACGTCCCCTTTCGATGAGGTCAAGATTGCCTGAAGTCTGGTCTCTCCCATGATGTTCGCGAGCAACTGACGGTCGAGAGGATTGCGGAACGAGATGCCGGTTGCCGGATCGTAGAGCAGAACGATTCGCGGAGCAGTCGCTTTATCCGGTTTAATAAGGGCTTCGACCAGAAAATCCACCAGAGTCACGTACCGGTCTTCCGACACCGGGTAAATATCTTTGGTATTCCCGTAAATAATAAATGCGTTCGATTGGGACGAGACGTACTTTTCTTTTATTTTTCGGGCAAATTCAGGTGGTTCAGGACCATTCTCATTCATTGTCTTGCTTATAGATCGAGGATGCCGAGCCGGATCTCTGCTCGGGAAGCATAGCGATCTCAGCCGAGTTCTCTCTCTCGATCTGGTGTTCCGGCTTTAACTCCGGTTCTTGCTTTGAGCAGCTCGTCAAATTTTGATGCAGCTTCTCGTTCCGCCCCAACCAGTTCGTACGTGCGGTCCTGAGTCGCCAGAGTGGCACTGCTCATTTCAGAGGCAATTTTGGCCCGGGAACGCATTGTCGCAACTTTTTCGCGGATCGCAACGATGGACTCGTCAACAGCCGTTTCGCCCATACCTTTCAGCCTATCCTCGAGGTGGAGGACCTGCTGGGTGGAGACAAACTCTGCGAGCATCTCTCCCTGTTCTTTCTGGAGTCTCGTGATCTCTTCAGTAAAAGAGCGCAACCGCATTTTGTACTCTTCGACTTTAATCCGTTGGGATTCAAATTCCGTAACCAACAGGGACTGTTTTTCGTCAATTTCCCTGATACGGGCCAGATAACGTGTCCCGGCCTCACGATGCGCAGGATTGTTGGGGTCTGATTCTGCGGAAGCCAAAGCTCCGTCGAGCTTCTTTTGCAGCTCTACTTCTTCCCTTTCAAGATCTCTCAGGGTTGTCTCGGTGCGATCGCGTTCCCGTGCAAGAAGCGCAACTGCGTTCTCCATTTCTTTATAGCGCTTCTTTGCCTGATCGATTGCTGTGGCATAGGTTGCACGTATAGCTTCCGGGCTTGAGGACACCACATCGTCACCGGCAGTGATGAATATTCCGCGTATTCTGGCCCACAGTTTTCCAAAGAAACCCATTTTCGATTCTCCTTTGTTCAGGGGGAACATTGGGAATGGAGATTGTTACGCCGCCATTTTATCGAGGATCGCCCCGGTGTCAAGCACGGTAGCCATGTGCACAGGCCGTTCCGGCTCAAATTCGTGATGTACCTCACGGGCGGGAAAGACTACTCGATAGTCGCGTTCGATTCGATAAACCAGTTTTCGAGTTCGGACCAGTTATGAAATCTTCTTGTTACGGGTATTTTGGTCTCGCGATTCCACGGCTGAACCATGAGCCCGACCCCGATCCCCAAATCGAGATAATCCTGCAGATAAGCGGTATCGTCCTCGATTATGAAATCCACCGCGTGATCCGCCAGGAAGGAGCGCTTATCCCTGTTCCCCCCGATCACGATCATTTCCGGAACCGTGGGATTCCAGGGAAGTGCTTCGAGCTGTCTCAAGGCTGTTTCCGGTAGGTGACGTCCCGTAATGAAGAGCAGAGGAGAATTCAATTGCTTGTACAACCTGCTCAATGTCAAAACTGCGCCAGCATAGGGTTCGATCTTCTTCCGGGTAAACATGTAGCTCACTGCATCGTTCAATACGTTAAAATCAAGTCCCAGAGGTTCCAATTCCCATGATTTCAGATCGCTCGGCTGCAAATTTCGACCGGTCAAGGCGTTCACACGATCAAGAATTACCTCAATCGACCGGAGAACTACTCCATCTACGTCAAATGCAATTCTCATATATGAGAGCTCCCTCTCTTATGTCCATCATCACGCAGGCATTCTCTCGAAGAGAAAAGCCCCTACCAATGTTGCCACAACAGAAAATACCATAAGTATAGCAAGATCGAGCACAGGTGAAAATTCATAAGGACCGCCCAAGGCGAATCGCATCCCGTCAATGCCATAGGTGAGAGGATTGATTTTCGTCAGGATCGAAAGCCATTGGGGAATACCTTCCAACGGAAACAGAGCGCCGGAAAGAAAGAACACCGGCATAATAAGGAAATTCATGATCAACTGGAATCCGTGGGGATCGCTCATCAAGGCCGCAGCAGCTATGCCGAGGGCTACGAAAGCCGCAGAGATCACGAACATGAACACCAGTGCAGCCAGCATACCGAAAAGATCGACTCGCACTAGCCCTGCTATAGCCAGTGCAGCCAGCAGCAGGCACCCTTTAATCATGGAAGTTGTTACCGTGCCAATCGTCTTTCCTGCCATAATCGATACACGACTGACCGGCGCAACGAGTATTTCTTTGAGGAAACCGAATTGTCTGTCCCAGAGGACACTCAGTCCTCCGAACATGGAGGAAAACAGCAAAGTCATGCCAATAATTCCCGGCCCGATGAACTGTGCGTACGAGACTCCGCTCCTGTACTGGAAAAAACCGCTGAATCCGGTTCCCAGAACGACGAGGAACAGCAACGGGAATGCCATGGAGCCCACCAGCCGACTCTTGTTCCTGACGAACTTCTTCATTTCCCGGAGCCATAAGGTATAAATGGTGGAGATCATCGTCTTCGCCTCAACATGAGAATACGCATCCTCTCCGTCGGTTCGGCCACTTCCGATTCGCGTATTTCCTTGCCCGTCAATTCAATAAATACATCTTCCAGGTTCGGTTTTCTCATTGAAACCGAGGTAATGGCAACTCCGAACGTCTGTGCGGCCTGAAATACTCTCGGGATAATCGCTTCCCCGTGATTCACGGTCAGGAGAATGCGACCGTTTTCCAATGCAACATCCTGTACGCCTTCCATTGCCACCAACTCGTCCGCGAATTTCTCTTGGGGGGGCGAAACTTCCAGTTCAAGGAGTTCCCCTCCCAGGCGGGCTTTCAGTCTTTGGGGGGTATCCAGAGCCACAATTCTGCCGCTGTCGATAATGGCTATCCTGGAACACAACTGATCGGCCTCATCCATATAATGGGTCGTGAGGATAATCGTCGTTCCGAAGACCTCTTTGAGGTTCCCGATGTATGTCCAGATTTTCCTTCTCGTCTGAGGATCCAGGCCGAGAGTCGGTTCATCCAGAAAGAGCACCTGTGGCATATGCATAAGACCCCGGGCTATTTCCAGTCTTCTCCGCATTCCCCCAGAATAGGTTTTGACCAGGTAATCCTTTCGGTCTTTTAGATCGACCAGTTCCAGCACTTCATCAATTCGTTTCAGGCGCACTGCTGCTGCAAGTCCGTACAGTCTACCATGAAAGTCAAGATTCTCCTCACCCGTGAGATCTTCATCCAGACTGGGATCCTGAAACACTATACCAATGCATTTTCGGACTTTGGCTTGTTCCCGCTCGATGTTCCTCCCGCAAACCATCGCGGTTCCGGACGTCTGCTTGAGTATTGTCGCCAGAATGGAAATGAGCGTAGTCTTGCCTGCCCCGTTGGGACCGAGCAAGCCGAAAAGTTCGCCCTGTTCGATCTCCAGGCTTATTTCATTCAGTGCGGTGACGCCACCGAACTTCTTGACGAGTGCGTCGATAGTTATTACTGCGGAAACGGGGCATCCTCCAATGAGAAGAAGGGAACGGCACAAAGCCGCCGGCTTGTCGGCGATGACGTCAGGCCAAAACGGATTTCTTTGCTCAGGCTGTTCATGGTTTTATTTTGTCTTTGAGCAGTTGTCCCAGCGTGCCAAAAGAGGACCCGCGGTTCTTATCGCTCACGAACTCCTTGAACTGCTCATCTTCAGCATTCTTTTTCAGCGTTTTTGTGCTTAAAGAAATCTTGCCCGATTCCGCGTCAATGGACAGGACCTGCACATAGAATTTCGAGTCCAGAGGAAATCTGCCGCGAAGGTCGCCGCTCCGGCCATCGCCAATTTCCGAAACATGCAGAAGCCCTGTCTTGTTCCCGGGAAGGCTGACGAATACACCGTAGTCCTTCACGGACTCTACTGTCCCTTCGACCACGTCTCCGGATTGCAGTGCTGCATGCCCCTCGGAGTCTTCAGTCGTCACGGAGTGCTTGAGCTCCAATCCTATGCGGCGTGCACCCTGATCGACCGACAAGATGCGGGCTTCCACGGAATCTCCTTCTGAGAGCACCTCTTTAGGATGATTGATCCGGCGCCCCATGCCCAGATTGGAGATATGAATCAATCCCTCGATTCCCGGCTCCAGTTCAACGAATGCACCGAAATTCATCAATTTTTTGACCGTCCCGCGAATTACGGATTGCTCCGGAAACCGCTGTGCAACAGTATTCCAGGGGTCTTCGAGAACCTGTTTGATGCTCAGCGATATACGCCTGTTCGCCCAATCCAAGTCCATGACTTTGACAGAAACCGATTCTCCTGTCTTAAGTACATCCGAGACATCGGCAACCCGATACCACGCGAGTTCCGACATAGGAATAAGACCTTCAATTCCCCCGATATCGACGAAAGCTCCAAAGGGAGCCAGTTTTTGGACTGTTCCCTGAATAATGTCACCAGGCTTGAGGACCTTTTTCAGTTCTTCTGCCTGTCGCATGCGTTCCTCTTCCATTATGGCTCTTCGGGACACCACAATGTTCCTTCCCCGATCGGAATATTCCACTATGCGGAATGAGTAACGCTTTCCCATATAATCATCCGGCATGCCACCGGGCTGAATATCTATCTGCGAAAACGGACAGAAGGCCTGCTTGCCGAAAATGGTTACGGTATAACCGCCCTTTCTTTCGCCGGTAACCACCCCCTCGACGGGCACTCCGCTCTTTTGCGCTCCTCTGATGGCATCCTCACCGGCAGCGGCAGTCATCTTGACACTCAGCATTACTTCGCCGGCCCGGGTACTGACCACGTATGCGGAAAGCGTATCCCCTACTCGGACCGTTAGCTCACCATCGTCATCCAATAGCTCTTCTCGAGATATCGCCCCCTCGGTTTTGGACCCGATATCAACAAAAATCCATTCAGAACCGATGGAAACGACCGTTCCTTCTATCTTGGTGTCGCGCGTGACGCGAGTATCCTGTTGCTTTGAACTGGCTTCAAAAAGCGATGTAAAATCCTCTTGTTCCTCTTCCTCGACCGGAGAGAAAGGCAAATCTCCCGGCTGGTTCTCTGTCATGGCCACAATCCCTTCTTCATGTATTCGGAATTCTTGTTACCTTTTTTTGCCGCGGGTTGCAAGAGGCCCCGGTTTCTGGTAATAGGATAGAATAGGCTGCAATTCGACGGTTTTTCATATGGACGTTCGTCCAGGCCTGGCGAGTTGTTGACCCATGAAGCATTCATCCCCAGTTTATAGCAATACATCTCTACGGGTACCGGAAAGCTGCCGCTTGAATCAGGCTCGGATTCTTCATTGCTGGTAGGGGTTGATCCGCTTTTAATCTGGGCTCCAGGTTTTCCTTAGGTAGAGGAGGCTTTTTATCTATGCCTGCATTGCGACGGAGTGAAATAGGATGGAACGAGAGATTCCGTCGGTGTCTATATTTTTTCTTGAGAGACGAATTGGACAGCGTTCTGATTACGCAAAGCCTTATCGAATCCTATAAGGTTTTCAAAGAAAAGGGACAAGAATATCCATTCGTCGAGATGAGGGAATTAAAACCGAGGGCAAAGAGCCACGGTCCAGAGTATCCGGAACACAAGCAATTTATCGTAATCTTTAATGAAGAAATGCTCCCGTCCGATGCAAAGCTCTTCATAAGATTCTTTGATTCAAACAAAGTAACAAAAGAAAATTTAATGCTGCTTTCGGTATTCGATCTTCAAGACGTATTTCATCAAAGGATGCGGTATTTTGAGGACACGGAATTTGTAAGTCTGCTAAAGAAATTATTGGGAGCAGATTATGCACTGCTCATTCAACGCGATCCCAGCGTCAAAGCCAGATACAGGTTTGGTCTCAGTCATTTTCACGTTCGCATCGATTGGCCTGTTGCGGCTGCTGCCCAGGACCTGGGGCGCTACCTGCGATACGTATCAAAAGATCTGTACGAGAAAGGTGAAAAAACAGGGGAACTGCTACAGCAGAAACTTTATGAATATTACGGATTCTACCACACTGCAGGAGGCCGCAGGACGGCCGGCATTGTGGCAGCCCGATTTCTGGCACGTTACGATTTTATTTCTACTGTGTATATTGCATCTTCAGAGGCACGCACCCTTATTCGGACCTCCGAGCAAGGAGTCTCTAAATATGTACTCATAAGAGTGCCCAATGCAGACATCGAAGAATTGGCGAAAATTGTCAAAATGAAAGAAAGCGATTTTTCTTCAGCGTATTTGATCGACAAAACCCGTGATTACGGCGTAGGGATTTTTCAGGTCAAGTACGCTCATAATGAGTATTCCACGCCCCCCGCTGACGGAAAATTGCGTGATTTGAATCCTGAATACCACTGGCTGAACGTCGATCTGCAGCTTTTAATCCCCCCTCCGACAAGCGGAGACGCCAGACCTCTCATCTATTCGCGGGTGTATGGCTGAGCTCTTCGTCTCCTGCACCGAACAGGTCACAGGATTGCCACCACGCAGCGCTCCTCGCACTGAAATCGATTCAGGGTCTCAAACACAGGACACATCGTGCAAGACCGAAATGACGAAGGATCAGCGCAACGGCCGCACTGGTTCAGTCCAACTCTTTGCCTGTGGTGGTCATGGTAATCTTGCCGTGCTTAACTCCCCGTGTGGAAATTAATTGTTCCCCGGCTTTGCGCACTTCTTCCGAACCACCGCGCATGATAAGGACCTCAAGACAATTATGCTGGTCGAGATGCACGTGCACCGCCGAAACGATAAGATCGTGTTTCGTGTGCTGAATTTCCGTCAATTTCTGAGCTAGATCGCTTTGCTCGTGATTGTACACTACCGTTACCGTGCCTACCACGTCGTGCGTAGATTGGCTCCATTCGTGATCCACCAGCCGATCCCGTATCAGATCGCGAATAGCTTCAGACCGGTTTGTGTACCCCTTATTCGAAATGAGTTCGTCAAATTTTTCCAACAGATCGTCAGGAATGGACACCCCGAATCTCACCAGATCCGCCATGAATCAACCTCCCGCTCAGGATGCATTGTGCGTGCGATAGAGTATACCAGACTATGAACCTTCAGGGTACAAAAGAAGCGAGTCTCTTTGGAGGGTCAAAGGAAACACCGGGCGCTAACCCGGCATCTCCGGAATGCTTTAATGCTGAGATTCCTTAAGTTTTTTTTCAATATTGTCCACGATACATTTTGCCCATGTGTCAGTGACCGAGTAGATCATCTCGAGTCCCTGCCGTGTAGACGTTATTATGCCTCTGCTCTTTAAATGAATGAGATGCTGAGATACCGTGGCCTGATGAAGTCCCAGGCACTCTTGCATATTCTTCACATTACAGCCCCCGACTTTCAGCAGACCATATACGATTTTCAAACGGACCGGATGCCCCAGAGCCTTGAAGATCTCGGCCTCTCTGGAGAACTCGAGTTTCTTTATTGCGTTAAACAGTTCTGTAAGATCCTCGGTCTCTTCGCCTATTTCATACTGAGTACTTGTGGGCTCATTCATGCTAAAACGCCCTCGCTTAATAGATGTTTCGTCAATTTTACTCTTTGGCGCAGTTGTTTTGTTTCGTCCGATCCGCGGACTTGGCGGGAGCCATTCAAGTGGCAACACCTGCGCGCGGCAACAACCACATATTAACAACAAACCAGCCAATGACTAATCCGATAATTAAAAGCAATTCCATGTCTTTCTCCATTCAGCTCATTTGCCCTGAAAAGCAAGAGTTGCAGATCCATTGAACGCGCGTCCCTGAAACCCACTGAGAATTCGATCCAGCCATTCGGGAAGAGCGGGTGCTGTTTCTCGCAATTCCCGGGGTGATCCTTCACTCAGAAGTCCGGTCACCCACTTCGTAACGGACGGAGTATTCCAGGGGACCAGCCCCATGTGCGTAGCCACAACTTTTCCCTCTTTATCGATCACATACGTGGACGGAAATCCTTTCACTTCGTAAATTGCCTCATTCAAGCCATTCAGAACGAAGTACCCCAGAAGCTTTCCTCGCACCGTATTCTCCATCACTGCCTGGCGATTCCCGACTCTCGTCGCAATGGTGAATGGTCCGTTTGCATAGTGCGTTTTCGACCGCACCCACGACGGGTCGTCCCAGAGATTTACGCATAATACGGCCAGGTCACTATTCTGAAGAGAGCGCATCATGGAGGTCAAATGGGTCTTTTCCATATCGCAGTATGGGCAGTTCTTTCTCCAGAAATTGAGCAGGACCACCTTTCCTCTGAAGCTGGAGAGATTCACGACTTTTCCGTCAAGCGTACCCATCTGGAAATCGTTTGCGTCCACGGGATTGCTGAAGATCTGAAACTCGGCTCCTTTCGGTCCTGTCGTCGAGGTTGCTGCGCCCGCCCCCAGACAGATCGTAAAGACCAGTATCATTGCAAGAGTCCCGGATGAACACCATTTTGCCACGAACACCACTCCCTCCTCGGGCAGGATTTTGGATATATAAATATCTGAATATCGTTTTTTTGTCAATACACTTTTCGACAGGGCACACGGTCCAGAGAAAGTGTTTGATTAAAATCTTTCTTTTTAATAAGATGAAACAACTACTTCATGTAATGGAGTAGATCTTTTATATATCGCTCAAATATGCCATTATTCTTCATGAATCGCATGCGCATCCCCATCCTCCTTGCCTGTGTGCTCCTTTATACAGGCACCTCTGCAAACGCGCAGGTATCGTCCGGAATGAGCAGCCCCTTGGGCTATGTCTCCTCGTACATGCCGTTCATGGGGCCAAACGCCTCAAAATCCTCTGATTCTATATTTCCTTTTTCAGCCTTCGGGTTCAGCCCCAATTTTCGGGGTGAACTGAGGGGGGCTGTCTTTCTCGAGAACCTTCAGAACGGCACATTTCGGAATTCAACAAACGGCACTTCTTTGGATTTTGTGAAAGACCTGGGTTTTCAGAAAGATGGAATTTTGTTGGAATCCATGGCTCGAACCCAATTGAGCAGATACGCAATGAGAGTATATTACCGCACATACTTGAGGGATCCCAACGGTAAACAGGCTAAACTGAACTGGCCGGAGTGGCGTGTGGGAGCGGATTTCGATCTTATCGATTACGCGGGATTGCGACTGGGGCTCGATGCGGATACCACATGGAAACAGCCCACATTCGGGTATTCCCCCGCTTCCGGACCGGCTGAATTTATCACTCTGCCCCGCCCTGTCACTATGGGTGTCCATCTTTCGTACAATCCGTCCGATTTTGAGAATATCACTCCCGTTGTAGATCTCCGCTATCGCATGCCTGCCATTCAGGGGAGTTCGGTAACCGAATTCGAAGCAGCCGCGGGATTGAAAACTCCGCGGAGTTCGCGGGGCACGTCAGGACTTATGGTGGGATGGCGGTACACAACTTTTGAGCACGACACCGGGGATCGTCGGCTCGATTTGTCCTGGTCTGCATTCTATCTGCAATATGTCGGTTTCTACTAATCCCCCTTAATCATTCGCACAGACAGTTGCTTGGGATTACGACCAAATATGCCACCATTTGCGGCGTTTCACCACCGGCTCGAGGACGGGAAATGGCGTGCCACACACGATGGCGGCAGGGACATCTTGCACCATCTGATTTGCGAGAGCGTTTCCCACCAGGTCAGAGGCAATTTCGACAGCTTTTGAGAGAATTGGAGGCCGGTGCTCCGCTGAATGGGCATCCGATGCTATCACATGCACGCACGATCTATTCAACAAAAGACGAGCCGCATTGTACGCCTGTTTTCCCGCCTCGCCGGTGAGACTGTCCGCGGAAATCTGGACGAGCAGATCCCATGGTTCGTCCGTATTCAGCCAGCTTATTAACTGTTCCAAATTATTTTGGAGTTGCAGGTTCTTTTCGGGATGCGCAAGGATCACTCCGTGTCCGCGGCTTCGCATGAACTTCAGGAGCCGATCGAAACCGGCCGGGACGTGAGCATGATGAAATTCCAGGAGGAAGTAATTTCCTTGATTCAATGAAAGCAATCGTCCCGCCAAAAGGTGTTCGACGAACTCCGGAACGATGCGAATTTCCATTCCCGGCAGAATTTTCAGAGGCACTTTTTCGGATTGTAACCGGAGATTAAGATTGGCCACGCGAGTCAGAATATTGTCGGGATCCGTCACATAATCCCCGTTAAACGAATGAGGAGTAGCGACCACGCAGTGAATGCCGTCATCGACCGCCATACGGCACATGCGGAGACTCTCATCAGCTTTTGAAGGGCCATCGTCAATTCCGGCAAGAAGATGGTTATGAAGATCGATCATAGGAAGCCTCAGTCGGCATAAACTCGTTCCTCATTACTAGAGCCCCCCGGAAATTCGAGAGCTGATACAAATCTTATTCCTTTCCAAGAATTTGAGCAAAAAGATCGTTTGATTACAATTTTAACAACTCGAGAGGAAATCGGGGAAACGCTCTGTACTAAGCTTCCTCCGTTCTTCACCTTTCTCGAGTGCGAAGCAAAGCGGAATCGTTTTGCCGGATGAAGAGAATCATTGTTAAATATGTGATTTCAAGTAATTACGCAAATCCTCCGGCATACTTCCGCCGACTTCTTCAATTTCCAGATCCGGCATTCCGCCCCAGATGGCAGCGGCTCTGCGGATAATCGGATCCTTGTAAGGGGTGCTGATATCCACTGCGGAATAGGTTTCCGATTTGAGCAGCTCTCCAGGTCCCCACACGTGATTCACCAGCCAACGGTTCACCAGGCCTGGGCACAGATCGTACCAATCGAAAATCGGTGCTTTGTAAAATTCAGGGGTGAATTTCTCTCGATTCCAGTGCATCCAACTGAGGGATATCATGTCGTGCGCAATTAATGAATCCGAGGCAAAAATCAGGCCCGGATCGGGTTCGGCTTTGTATCCCCAGTCAGGTCCGAAGGTAGTCAGGACCTTTGTCCCGACGGAAAGAGTAAGCCTCAGTTTTTGATTCAAAATAGCCGCATCGTTGATTTCGGCAATCTTGTCGTAAAAAGTCCAGGCGTCCCGGTGCAGTTCGAGGCGGCTGTCATCCCTGAGCCAGCCCACAGCAACCTTGAGTCCCAGTGTCGATCCAGCGAGGCAATGACGGCTCACCCGGGGCAGCATAATAATGTGGTCGGTTTCGTTCAGGATGTTCGGGAGAATCAATTCCCCTTTCCAGTGGTTTGCGTGTTCAGGCCGAACGGCAAAATACGCATCGAATCCAGCCTCATCGAAGTAATGCGGTTCAGCTCCGGATTCGACCGCAGCGGCATGCAGGCCGTTCTTCGTCATCACTTTCCGACTGGAGCTTTTCTTCTTGTCTTTCAGTTGGATCACCCACTCCACTCCAGGCTTGTCTGCCACAATGACTTTTCCTGCACCGCGTTCTTTGAGCAAGGCCACCATGGCCCGGACTGCAAGTGGCGAGGTGGTGGAGGGATATTTTTTCGGAGAATTCGCCGCAACCTTGAGGACTACCGTATCACCTTGAGACAGCCATGAAAAATCCGTTGCAGCCTCAGCAACACGCTTTGTCGCTTCGATAATGATGTCATCGTCTGCCCCTCTCGGCAGAGACTGAATAGCCACACGATCCGTTCCCTTAAGAGAATACCCCATAAAGAATTACCTCCACGTAATTTACGCAATCGGCAACGTGATCGGCCACGATGCTCGCATTAATCGGCATTTCCGGATCTTTGACGCTTGATACCCGCAATGGTCAGTAATGAATCCAATTCCGGACAACGAAGAACAAATGCTGAAACAGCGAATATCGTTAACCCGCCCACCACACATCCGCCGAGGACAAGACCGTTGGTCGTTGTCAGCCCGGCAAACCACGCTCCGAAAGTTCGGCCGTACAGGAGAGCCCCCCCCATAATAGCCGAAGCCGCAATAACTCTTAAGAGAGATTTTGTGAAGTGCCCCGCGGGGAACGTTCCAAGTCGTTTTACAAGAATCACGAAGAGGACCAGCACGTTCAATGCTGCTGCAAGAGAAGTGGCCAGGGCAAGACCACCTTGAGCCATGGGTCCCATGAGCAGCAATCCGCCAATGAGATTCACAGCGACGGCACAGATGGAAACCCACAGGGGGGTGCGCGTATCTTTTAAAGAGAAAAACGCCTGGACCACAACTTTCTGTCCGGAGAATGCCCAAAGTCCCAGCGTATAGTAGAACAATGCGCAGGCTGTTTGCGCGGTGTCTATTGAGGTAAACGCTCCTCTTTGAAAGAGCACGGCAATGATAGGTTCCGCAAGGACGATTAAAGCCACGGAAGCAGGAATGGTGAAAAATGCAATTAGCCTGAGACCGAACGACACGGAACGGGTCAGACCTGCAAGATCGCCATTACTTGCCTGCCGTGACATGGAAGGCAGAATCGCAGTTCCCAGGGCAATTGCAAAAACCCCCAGGGGCAGTTCCACAATCCGATCCGCGTAATACAGCCAGGAGACACCGCCTACCGGGAGCATGGATGCCAGAATGGTTCCCACCAGCACGTTCAACTGGTAAACGGCTCCTCCGAATGCTGCCGGAAGGAATAGAACGCCCATCCTCTTGAGCGCGGGATGCCTGAAATGAAAATCCGGATACAGTCTGACTCCAAGGGCCCACAGAAAAGGAATCTGCAAAGCCAATTGCAGGACCCCGGCGATGACCACTCCCCAGGCCAACGCGTAAAATGGTGGCACTTTAAACCAGGTCGCACAGATCGAAACACTGGAGATCATGGAAAGGTTCAGCAGTACGGGGGCTGCTGCGGGTGCGGAAAAGTGTCCGAGCGAATTAAGAATTCCCGATGCCAGTGCGACCAGAGAGATAAAGAATATGTAAGGGAACATGGTCCGGGTTAAATCGACGGTGAGCCCGAACTTATTCGGATCATCATAAAATCCCGGAGCAGTCAGGTGAACAAGGGACGGACTGAACACAACTCCGGTAAGAGTGACCGCGGCCAGCACAATTGTGGTGAACGTGAAGGCAATACGGGCGAGCCGAGCAGCCTCAGTTTTTCCGTACTGCTGGAGCGTATCGACGTACGTGGGTATGAAGGCCGCGGATAAAGCGCCTTCTGCAAATAATCTCCTCAAGAGATTGGGAATCCGAAAAGCAACGAAGAAAGCATCCGCGGCGGGGCCGGCACCGAGAAATAACGCGGTCACCATGTCCCTGACAAAACCGAGCACCCGGCTCAGAGTTGTCCAGAAGCCCACCACCCCGGCAGCGCGAGCTACCAACTTCTGTTCCGATACGGCAGGTTTTTTCGGCGATGAGGAAAAGGCTTGACTTGAAATAGGGTTTTCTGCCATAAAAAGTGTTTCCGTTAACGGATTGTTCGTCGACCGTGGAACTTCCGGACCGCGGAGGAGACATTTTCCGATAGTAGAGAAAAAGAATCGCCCAGTAGGAGCTTCGAATGGCTAATCATCCTTCAGCACTGAAGAGAATGCGTCAGAATGAGAAACGGCGCGTAAGAAACATGTCGTACAGATCCAAAGTGAAGACTGCCATTAAAAAATATCTCCGTTCCATTGAAGAGAAGGACGGTCAAGCTGCCGGACTGTTGAGCGAAGCGACGTCCCTGCTTCATAAAGGTGTGACAAAAGGCATTTTTCACAAGAATACCGCTTCTCGGACAGTCGCAAGGCTCAGTAGCAAATTAGCCGTCTGATTAATGACGGGACTTTGAGTCCCGCCGTTCGAAATTCCGCTCCTTGCGCCTGCCACGAACTTCACGAACCGGGATCTCCCATGAGAATCCAACCCGTCCAGGCTGGAGGTTTTCCGCTGAAGGAAGCGTCCAGTCCTGCCGGTATTTCCCGCGTATAACTCCCGAAGACTTGTGTCGCCGGAACTTTCTGAGCCGCATTCTTGAGGATTGACGACAGAAACGGCTCGTCCGATCCCCAGTTAGGATCCGAATAGTTGATCATCCCCATGCGTATACCCGCATAATGGATTGCCGTGGCAAACAGCAGGGGCCCTTCCCCCAGTGCGGATTCCTTATCGGGAACATCGAACCAGGACACGGGCACAACAAGCAGCCTTGAACCGATGGGGAGATTAAAGAATTCCTTGGCAGCGAATTGCCTCCGGCCTTTACTATCAGGGGAAAAAAAGAAACAGGGTTGACGGTCCGGTACAACACCGTCGGTCATTGCCGCAGGGACTGCAAGAACGGCAACGTCATCCCCCCGATCCTTATATTCGCGGAATCTGTCCATCGTAGCGGTGGGTCCCACCCACACATCGAATTTACCGAACATCTTCTGAATCAGAATTACCATTTCCGATGCTTTGGGGTACACCGGATTACTGAGAATGAGGTGCTCGATTCTCTGCTCTTCTGTCATTTTCTGAACAGCAGCCTTCTTCCTTCCCGAAGCACCGGCAGGTTCTTTCACTTCTTCTTCGGCTATCCAGGGAATGGACTCAAACAGGAGAAGTTCCCCATTGAATCCGGCTGACTGTACACCAGGAGAAGTCCTCGTGAGTTTCAGCATGTCTGCGGACGCCAGAAGCGAAATCAACCGATCGCTGCCAAACGGCCGATCTTCCGAATCCAACATGACCGAGAACGGCAAATACCAGAGGGACCTATCGGGAATCACGAACACCGTGCTTTTGTCTGAGGGTAGACGAGGTATTCGCCCAAGCAGGTTTCTATGTATTCTGCGGCCCGCTTCTTTCCAGGCATGTCCCATAAAGGTGGCACGGGAGCCGAGATTGAACTCTTTCAACTTCTCCTGAAGATGGAACACTCCTTTGTCTATTTCCGCCCTGTTTGCGGCAACCTGATGGTAGATTGCGCGGTCCGTCGTGATCACTCCCACAACGATGCGATCCGAAAATAAGCTGAAATCGAGAATCATTTCGTGTTTTCGGAGAATATCCTTACGGAGATCGGCCAGGGAGATGTGATTACCGGTCCGTAATGCCGAATAATGAGGCGTACCCTTGAGAAGCTTTTTACGGGTGTCTGCAAGAGCTGTCCTGAGAGCGGCTTCCGCCTGGCGGTTCGCATGCGAAGGGCCTTCTGCTTTTAATTGGATGATTTTCCTAAGGATATCAGCTTCATCGGTTAACAGGCTGTTGGCCGCGTCGAAATAACGGATAGGTCCGGCTTTCTTCAAAGTAAGATTTCGACGACAGGTCCTTCTGCGTTCCAGGACATGAAAGATACTTCCGGACAATTCTTCTTTGGGGTCTACATGAACCGGACCGAGAACTTTGGTGGCCAACTCGTCAAAAATCACGAACCGTTGCTCCATTTCGGCAAGCAATCCGTGCCCCGGCGGAATATCTTCCAGGATTGACTCGAACTGGTCCACCGCATTCCGATATTTCAGGATCGCATTTTCCGTCTCACCGGAAAGGTACAACTTCCTGGCGAGCTTTATTTCGCGATCCAGAGGCTCCAACAGGGTAGAGGTTTCCGGTTCCGCGGCAGGAAGCTCCGGAGTCTTCTGACGGAACAGCCATTGATATCTGCGGGGAGAATCGGATTGAGCATCCGGAGCCGGTTCGGACTGGGACACGCCATCTTCTGTTTGGTCAGCTTCGTCTTCGGCCACAGAGGTCAAAGTTGAAGCACCCAGAAGTAAAGCCAGACAGCATAACCCCATGAGCGTGAACCGAACGACTGAATCGAAACTATTTTTCGCTTTTGTCCTCTCTACCTGCATGGACCCACCATTCGTCTCCTTTTTCCTTGAACCACCATGCGGCAAAATTCGTGTTCAGTATGCTGCGTGCAAGTCGTTTTCCGTCATCGGTGCGGAGCCTTTTCATGGCAGTGGTTATCCAGTCTGCTGCATACCTGTTTCCCAGATCTCCGAGTTCCTTCAATTGCAGTATTATCTCAAGCTGGTCGGCATCGTTCGCGAGTTGGGCCTCTGTCGAGGAGCAGGATTCGAATTCTTCCGTTAAAACGCGTATTTCTTCTCCAAAGGGCAAATTTGCCGTCATGTCTCTGACCGCAGCCTTTTCATCTGCTCTTACGTACCGTTTATTAACGTAATTCAGATCCCCTGTTCGGGCCTCCACGAGATCGTGGAACAGGCACATGAGCACAACTCTTTCCGTCGATATATTTCCGGACATTTGCGAAAGAACATATCCTATCACGGCCGTTCTCAGACTGTGTTCCGCAACGGTTTCCTTTCCTGTACCCAGGAATTGAAAGCCCGACCGAGGCGTTCGCTTGAGCATGCCGACTTCAAACAGGAAATCAGCTATTGATTTTAGATCCAATGTTAAACCTCACTTACTCTTCAATCCCGGCTTGAGTATCATGAATTCCGCTCGGTATCAAGAGGATCGTTCCCTAAGGTAGAGCTTCGCAGCCGAAGAAAGCGAAGTCTTGCAGACTCGGTCAGGTGAACTATAATTGCGGTCTATCCAATCGTGGAGCTATGATGAAAACCGATCACGCCAAAGAATCCGTATTCTGCGATATATGCAATTCCGGGAATCACGAACTGCTCTTCGAAAAGGAAGGCTTTCGTCACGTACGGTGTAATACGTGCGGTCTGGTATTTGTGAACCCCAGGCTGAAGGAACATCTCGTCCACCAGCAAGTGTCGGGTACCGGCAGCATGGGTGAAGACGAGCTTACTCCTGCCCAGGTCCGGCGCTTGGATGCTGAGCTGGACCGGTTCAGACCCCATCGCAGGCTCAACCGCATTCTCGAAGTGGGAGCCGGTCGAGGCTGGTTCCTGGATCGGGCTGCAAAGTCAGGCTGGGAAACATGGGCGGTCGAAGTCAATCAGGATGCAATCCGACAGCTTCGCACCAAGGGCGTGGCTGAAATAATCACACAACCTGCTGAAGAATTCGAGGCGCCTCCCGATTACTTCGATGCAGTGAGAATGTGGGATGTAATCGAACATTTGAAATCGCCGCGAAAGGCAATGACTAACGTTCATAAGGTTTTGAGAACAGGTGGATTCCTTAAACTGGCCACCACGAATTTCGCTTCTTTATCCAGGAAAGTGAACGGTCCCGAATGGGTGTACCTCAATGGAGCGGACCACATTGTCCTGTTCGAACCTGCAACCATTACACGGCTGCTCAATGAAATCGGCTTTTCTAGTGTTAAGATTCGTACAAAGTCTTTCAATCTGAGGCGTAAACTCTATTTCCCCGAACGGGAACTCCCGCCCCCGTCTACGATTCTCCGCCCGTTCCGAAAACTCATCGATGAAGCTGTGCGCTTCACCCTCGCCGGACACCAAATGCTCGTAACCGCAGTTAAAGCATGAAGATCGGGGGGAACCTTCTTTACAAAGAAGGTTCCCCAAATATCATCATTTCACGCTGTTCAGCAGCTTCGATCGGATGGCTGAGGACTGTTGAGAATCAGCCGGTGCTTTTTCGACTTTTCCTTCATCGGTTTTCATCACCAAGTCTTTCCCGAGGACATGGAGGGCATAGGCGTCGTAGGTTTCTTTGGCACCGATTGCGTCCCAGTGAGGTTCCACCTGGAGAATGACGTCCTTCTCTACCGTGAGTCCGTGATCGTCTTGATAGGGACCTCTCACTGGCCCGACAGAGTAGTATCGCCCGTAGCTCGAATAAAAATTTTCTTGCGTGGTTATAGCATTCTGAACAGCCTGGACAGCTTCCGCGTCTTTTTCAGCCGTCTTGTAGGTGAGGAAATGATTGAATGTCAGATGGAAGAGAAAGAGTGCAAAGATGAGGTTCAATGCCAGAGTCGTGATTGCCACCCTGAGCATTCCGCTCTGCCTCACCTTCGTGTACCGGCTCATGAGATAGAGCCATCCAGCATAGAGAGACGGAGAGAAAAGCACAATAAATATACATAGATAAATGATGACAACAATCGACGTGGTCACCAGTTGTTTGACCATTTCAACATCTCCATTTCAGTACAACTATTCTGGTCCCCCCGTCCCCGATTTCGGCAAAATTCAATCATGGTCCAGGCTTTCTTCCAGTTTGGTGGGTCTTGGGTCCAACCGATATTCGCATGTCTCCGCGTTCTTTTTCCCTAGAATCCGTATTGCCTCTTTAACCAGCACGGAAGGGAGATTGGGGGACTCAACAATCTCCAGAAGATCCTGCAGATTCATGTACGTGAGCAATCTCATGCTCATGGCAAGAGGTGAATATGGATTCATCACAATGACTTTTCTTATGGAATAGCGATTTATCCAACGAGGATGATTATAGATTGTCTCGATAACCTTTGGCGATGTCGGGCGAGTGGATCCGATTTGCACGACATCCCGTTCCGTAAGTCGGGGATTGTCCAGCAAGTGTCTTATTACTCTGTGGTCCTGGTCCCGTGCGATTCGTTTGATCAGCTTGAAATCGGGTTTTCTGGCGAGCGATTTCCGCATACCCAGGGGAACTTCGCGCAACCGAACATCGAGATAGGGCTGAAACGGGCTCTCCTCCTGCCCTTCGGGTGGAACGTCCATGAGAATCGCTACAAGTTCGTATTCCTGACTGCTTTGAAGCGCCTCTATGATTGTCGAAAGCCTGACAGGGTCGAAGACTTCCGAGAATGTTCCGGATACCATGAGGCAGTTGTAGAGGAGCCGACAATCGGGTTCGCCCATGAGACTTCGTTCTCTGATGATCCGTAGACAATAGACGACGAGATCGTCTTCAAACCGCCGCAATCGATCGGCCAGGGAATAACTTCGCTGGCGCGCATCCGATATTCTGGAGAGCGTGACTATCATGTCACGGAATATGAGATCGTAATGCGACGAATCCATAAGCAAGTCTCTCAGCACATATTCCAAAACACATCATTGCAGAGTTTTTGTACCTTGCAGGAGAAATGCCTCTTGTGATGTTTCTTCTGCTTCGGGTGTGGGTTCAGGTTCGGGCCCATCTGTTCTCAGCGGAATTATGTGCAAATAATCCGCTATGGGGCGCTGAATGAATTTGAGATCTTCGTGGGTGATCTCAATGGGCATAGCCTGTTTCTTTTCCTCTTCGGAAAGCTTAAGTTCGCCACTTTCCGAAGCCAGTACAATCCGTTCCGTATACTGCAGATGATCCTGAACTCTTTCAGGTATCCCAAACCCGTAATTAATATGACCGCTTCCGGCTATCACAACCATTCCGGCATCTTTTCCGCGTTCGGATTCGAAAAAGGAGATCACTCCCTCAGCCATGATCGCGTCTCTGATTGCCTGGGCGAGCACCACATTATCCAGGCTCTTTTCATGAAATGCTCGATGTACCTTGAGTCTGATGCGCATTAATTTATCATACGCGGGGTTAATCTTATCAAAACCCTTCGGCAGACTGCGTCTCTGTTCGTCATTCAGTCCGGACAATCCTTCCCGAGCTACTTTTCTGACAAAATCATCGGATGCGTTGAGTCCGATTATGGGAATTTTCGCATTCCGAGCGAAATACAGCACTGCTGCGTAATCTTGCAGGTTCGTCCAATGTTTTCGACCGAGTTTTCGAATGAGCGCTGCAACATCTTCAGTGCCCGATTGCCACCAATCAAGGATCGCTTGCTGATCCCTGGAAAACATTTCCATCCCGAGGGCGATGTTCGGTTTTCTGTCTGCAATTCCTCTCAGAATATCCAACTGCAGGTCGTGGTGGCGTTTTATCGTGTGGTATTCACCGAGATAAACGATCCTAGCGGACGCGAGATCGTCGAGCATCATTTCCTGCGGAACAGGTTCACCTGCCAACATATCGATAATGATGCTATCGTTTCGTTCGGCACTGGCCGAAGGAACTGACATTGACATGATGATACCCAGAAGAATTGCCAATAAATAAATCTTGCGAGCTATTACCACAAGGTTCCTCCAGTGTGCCTGATCTCGAAATCACTGAATTCTCCTGTAGGGGATTCCTCATAGATCTTCAAATCTTCCACCCTGCTGTGGGAAGGTCCTCTTCTGCACCATTCGATCATTTCATTGACGTTCTGCTCTTCGCCCTCGAATGTCGCTTCGACTCGACCATTTGCCAGATTCCTGACCCATCCGAGCAGTCCCAATTCCTGTGCTTTGGATCTTGTATGCCAGCGAAATGCCACTCCTTGCACCAGTCCGGAAATTACGACTCTCCGACGTATCATCATTATGCAGGCTCCTGAACGAGACCGAAATTACGACGCAGCTTCCACGAGGGAACGGAACTGATCTTCCGAGAGGACAGTGACTCCAAGTTCACGAGCTTTGTCCAATTTTGAACCGGCTTCGTCGCCCGCGACAACATAGTCTGTTTTTCGACTCACCGATCCACTCACCGTTCCGCCTGCAGTCTCGACAAGTCTTTTCGCTTCAGAACGAGGCAGCGACAACGTGCCGGTAAAGACTACGGTTTTCCCGGTAAGTTCTGTCTGTATTTTGTCAAACGGTTGGGGCAATGGTTCCGGAGTAACCCCCGCTGACAGGAGCCGATGGATCATTTCCTGATTATGTGGTTCATGAAGATACGAAATCACACTTTGAGCAACTTCCGGTCCTATTCCGTGAATCTGCTGCAAAGCGACGGAGTCTTGTTCCGAGAGCGTTCCGATATCCGGAAACGCGGTCATAAGAATTTTCGCCACATGCTCTCCAACCAGGGGGAGTCCCAGGCTATAGAGAAAACGGTCCGAGGTGACAGTCTTCGAACGCTCTATGGACGCTACGATATTGGATGCCGATTTGTCGGCCATACGCTCCAGTCTCTTGATGGTCTCTTTAGAGAGATAATACAGATCGGCCGGATTCTTTACGTATCCGAGATCCACGAGCTGCTCGATCAATTTGACTCCTAAGCCTTCAATGTCCATGGCGTTTCTCGATGCAAAATGCCGGATCGTTTCCTTCAGGCGAGCCGGACACGTGGCATTGACACATCTCTTGGCTGCTTGTCCCGGCAAACGGACTGCAGAAGATCCGCAGACAGGGCAATTGTCGGGAATCGTATAGGGTAGGCTGTCGGCAGGTCTCAGATCTTTGAGCACCTCTACAACTTCAGGGATGACATCTCCTGCACGTTGGATAACCACCATGTCCCCTTCGCGCACGTCCTTGCGATCCACTTCGTCCTGATTGTGCAGAGAAGCCCTTGAAACGGTGACGCCCCCCACACTTACCGGTTCCATAATTGCCACTGGCGTGAGTGTGCCTGTGCGGCCCACACCAACTTCAATTCGAAGTATCTTTGTGCTGGTGCGGAGTGGCTGAAATTTGAAAGCCACTGCCCACCGGGGAGAACGTGCTGTCATACCCAAAATTGCTTGCTCGTCGAGTGAGTTTATTTTGAGCACCGCACCGTCGATTTCGTACGGCAGGGTGTCTCTACTCTCTCTCAAAAACCTGTAGTGACTCAAAACCTGCTGGATATCTTGGCAAAGGCGGGTCAATCCCATATTCACCGGCACTCCGAGGGACTGGAGTTTTTCCAGAATTCCATAATGGGTGTCCGGAATCGATCCTTCGATTCTTCCCACACCATGGGCAATGAAGCGCAGGTTTCTCGACGCGGTGACACGCGGGTCCAGTTGTCGAATGGAACCTGCCGCTGCGTTCCGCGGATTGGCGAAGGTGGCGAGTCCGAGTTTTTCCCGCTTCTCATTCAAACGGTCGAAATCGGCTCTGTTCATGAGGATTTCGCCTCTGACCTCGAGCAGTGCGTCGGAAGCACGCGTCTGCAGTTTCAAAGGAATCCACTTTATGGTACGCACATTCGCTGTGACATCTTCCCCTGTGAAGCCGTCCCCCCGCGTAGCCGCAGTATTCAGGAATCCGTTCTCGTATATCAATTCCACTGCAACGCCATCCAACTTGGGTTCCACCACGTATGAAAGCTCATTTCCGGTCCCCAGGCTTCGCTTTGTCCTCGCATCAAATTCCAGCAATTCCGATTCATCAAAAATATTAGACAGCGATACCATGGGAATTGCATGCCTGACTTGACCGAATTTTTCTAAAGGCTTGCCTCCCACCCGCTGGGTAGGGGAATCGGGAGTAATCAGCTCGGGATATTGATTTTCCAGGTCCTGAAGGCGACGAAACAACCTATCGTATTCGGCGTCCGTAATTTCCGGGGAATCAAGTACGTAGTATTTGAAATCGTGATCACGAACGGTTTTTCTCAATACGTCTATTTCGTCGATTATCTCTTGTGGTGGTGTGCTTGTATTGTGGTCGGACATGACAAAAAACGAACTCCCGCAATGTTGTCCCCCGTCCGGTTTCTTACCCGGCGGACAGCTTGAACAGCAACCCAATGATGCAGGAACAGGGCTTTTTTCGCAAGTCGTTCGTTATAAGAAAAGACCCGGCAGAAAGGTGATCGAAAAAAAGAGACGGCCCATATGAGCCGCCTCTTTTCCAAGCCTGCATAAACCGGGAGCCCCACATCATTTAGCGATTCTTACGATGCTCTTTCAAGGCGGTATGGGCTCCGAGAAGTACGCTTACGAACACTGATTCTCGATTACTTCTTTTCGGAATCTGCACTCCATTTCCCTGAAAAGGTCACTTGGTGTTCTTTGCCTTTTTCATCTTTGAAGAGTGCTGTTCCGCCGGAAACAGCGATGGGGAATGTGAAGTCTCCCACAGTCTCCCACCATTTTTTGGCGAGTGCTCCAGCAGAGGTGTTCATTTCCTTGATTTTCGCAACATTGTCTGCTCCAACCATGAGACTGGTTATAGTAGGAAGCGCCTCGTTGGTCACCACCACTCTGAGTTGATTGCTCTTGCCTGCCGGAATCCAGGAATCCTCGTACACGAGCGCTGTATTCACGTCGAATCCGTCAAACGACACGGTGAAGGTCATTTCATCGAGCATGACCGGTTGTTTGTTCGGATTCTGGATGTTGAAGATGTAGGCGATATTCAGTATGGAGCCGACCGGAAGGTCTTTCCCCGGGTCTTTCTCGTCTTTGTAACCAACCCGAGGCTTTGCAAAAAATGGCTGAATGCTTGCCACATCAACACGGTCGAGTGTAATTTTGGGATTTTCAAAAGCGGTGGCAGGCAAAACGGCAAAACCGAAGAGAGCCACGAACAAACCGAAAACTGTCAAACACTTAATCATTTTCCCTCCTACCCCGGAGCGGGGAGTTTTAGGCTAACCAGCGTTTTCGTCGTTTGTAGTGCTTGACATCTTTGAAGCTCTTTCTTCCGCCGACATCAGTAAGGCCGAGATAGAAATCCCGTATATCGGGGTTTTCTTTGAGCTTCTCGGAAGTGTCATCCATTACGATACGGCCGTTTTCCATCACATAGGCGTGAGGAGCGACTGTCAAAGCGAGTTTGACGTTCTGTTCCACAAGTAGAATAGGAATCTTTTCTTCTCGGTTAAGTCTCTGAATAATCTCGAAGATCTCTTTAATGAGAAGAGGAGCAAGCCCCATGGAAGGCTCGTCAAGCAGCATAAGTTTCGGCTGAGCCATCATTGCTCTTCCAATGACGCACATCTGCTGTTCACCGCCGCTGACGAATCCGGCCATTACGTTCCGTCGTTCTTTCAGTCTCGGAAAATAATGGTACACCATGTCCAGCCGCTCTTTCAGTCCTGATGGTCTCAGGTGTCCTCCGACTATGAGGTTCTCTTCGACTGTGAGGTGCTCGAATACGCGTCTCCCCTCGATAATCTGGAAGATCCCGCGTCTGGAGATTTCCTCAGCCGGCAGCTTATGGATACGCTCACCCATAAATTCTATGCTACCGTCTGTCACCTCACCATCTTCATGGTTGAGCAGTCCGGAAATTGCCTTCAGGGTTGTGCTCTTACCGGCGCCATTCGCTCCCAGGAGTGCCACAATTCCGCTTTCCGGGACCTTTATGGAAACGCCTTTCAGGACGAGTATGACCTCGTGGTACCTGACTTCAATATTGTTGATCTTCAGGATTTCATTATTCTCGGACACAAAGCTTCTCCCTTTTCTCCTGACGCCCATATGAGTGATACGGCTATTCTGCGGGCGGCAGAATACCGCCCCAGCCATTTCATCAATCTACCATCCGAGCCAGCTCTGCCATTTGTCAGGAAATTTTTCCTTCATGTTGATTTTCGTGAAAAACGTTATTTTCCCGTCCTTAATGGTATAGAGCAAAGAAACAGGGCTGGGCCTGTGGTCGGTGCTCGTGATTGTGGTGGGCGGACGTCCGAGAGCGTTTTCTTTGTCGAAGGGATACCAGTCCCTCAGTGATTCCAGGGATGCCTTGATGCCCGGACCATCGAGCTTACCTGCTTTATCGGCTCGCTGCAGACCTGCGCATGCAAGAGAAACTTTTACCCATGCCTGGACGGTTCTTATGTCCCTCTTCTCAAGGGAAACGGCGGGATTCACTTTCTGGGTGTATTCGATAACCTTGTCCATGTAAGGAACGTCATCACCAAGGAATGCACAGGACGCACAGCCAATCACACCCTCACCGGCAGGTCCGGTCATTCTGACGAGGTTTTTGTCAAAGCCCCAGTTATTCATGATGTGATCTGCTTCGAGTTGCAGAGCATATGCATCCTTGACAGCGGTAGCCACCGACATGGTGGTATTGCCGTGCCAGATGATGTTTGCCCCTTCACCTTTTGCTCCCAAAACCTGGCTTTTGGCGTCCAAGGCTGTCAATGAAACGTCCTGGTCTTTCAGCACGTCTATGCCCAGAAGTGCGGCCTGATCTTTGATTGCCTTTATTGGCGCACTGCAGTAAGGAGCGGCAAACATATAGAAGCATGCAAGTTTCGGTTTCTGTCCCGCTTCTCTGGCCTTTTTCCATTTGTCGCTTTTTTTCCAGACTTCCTCGTACCACGCGGTAAGGGCTGCCCTGGCATTCGTGGAATAGTCAGTGCTGTAAATGAAATTATACGGGGTCTTGGCCGGATCGCACAAATGACCGGATAAGGAATCCGAGATGGTGACCATTTTATCCTTATTGACTGTCGGAGAGAGAGCTTCCGTGTCTCCTGTACCCCACTGAAGCAGTATGTTGACTTTGTCCTGGCTTCTGAATCTCTTGTACAACGTGTGGGCTTCCGGAATTCTGTAACCGTAATCCTGCAGAATCAATTTGACTCTCTTGCCGTTTATGCCTCCGCTGTCATTCACGTACGTAAAGGCTTCCCGTATACCAAGGGCGGCATCTTTTCCCACGTCTGAAGTTGCGCCGGTGAGGTCATTAATGGAACCCACCTTGATCTCGTCTGCAGAAAAGGCATTCGAGCAAAAAACCAGCATTATTCCGAAACATACCAACAGGATTCGTTTCATCTTGTCACTCCTCGCTCTTTTTGGTTGCACGGTCCAACATGTTCCACTTCCGCCTCTTAGGATAAAGCCTGTCACCTCCTTCCGGTTACTGTCTCAAACTATTTCCCCGTATATGAGAACGGCCAAAGGTTGAAATAATTTTTTAGTTGCCAATATCGATAACTGAGCCCGTTGGGTTCGTATATGAGGAAAAAGATGATAGCGAGTCCAAAGGCGGATTCTTTAAAGAAAATGAATTTCGTCGTCATCCAACCCAAGTGAGGATAACTCTCCATGAGCATGTCACTAGCCCCCAAAACCGCCATTTCGAGGAACTTGAAAACAAGCACAACGAATGCCGAGCCGAAAACCAATCCCTGGATGCTGCCTACGCCTCCAATGAGAATGATTCCGACCCAGAGCAGCGAATAAAACCACTCGTAATGCTCGGGACTCACAAAAGAAAGTGTGCTCACATAGAATGAACCGGCAATTCCGGCGAAAAAACCTGCAACAAAGAAGGCCAACAGTTTGTAGCCTACAATGTTGACGCCCATGGTTTCCGCCGCAATATCGTTGTCCCGAATGGCAATCCACGCCCGACCTATCTTGGATCGGAGCAGATTGCCCATTGCCACAAGACATAATCCGACAAGCAGCAACGAGAAAAAGTAAAGCTTCATATCCCCGGAGACTTCCCAGGATCCCAGCATTGATGATTCATCAATGGCGATAGGACCGATTTTGATGGTTCCCGGGGGAATGGAAAAGGCCTGGCCGCGACCTCCGATTTGACTCACATATTGTGTGATCACGAGAGGAACCGTGATCCATTGTGCTGCCATGGTGGTCATGATGAGGTAAAAACCCTTGACGCGGGCGGAAGGAAGTCCAAAAAGAACGGACCAAAAGCCGGCGGCAAAACCCGCGGTTATCATGCTGACCGGATAGGCCAACCCCACGTCCACCATGAATTGAGGCCAGGGGATAAACAAAACCATCATGGCGCTGCAATACGCACCGACTGCCACGAATGCCGCGTGCCCAAGGGTGATTTGCCCGCAGTACCCGATGAGAAGCTGAACGCCGAGGGCGGCCAGTATGTAGTAGTTGATGGTGTAAGCGACTGAGAGCCACTGAGAATCAACCAATGCCGGAAAACTCACCAGCGCAAGCACCATGAAGACCATTTTGGCCTTGATGAACGGAGTGCGCCACCATTTCTGGTCTTCACGATAATTCTCGAAGTACTGACCGCAGGGAAGATAACTCATGAACTACACCCTTTCTATTCGTTCCCAACCCCACAGCCCATAGGGTTTGAACAACAAGAATATGACCATGAAAATGAAAGGAGCGATTTCCTTGATGCCGCCCGGAAAATAGTAGTCCAAGTAACCGCCTGCAAGATTTTGCAGCAGTCCTATTGTAATCCCGCCTACGATTGCACCCGGTACAGAGTTTAATCCGCCGAAGACCACGACAGGAAGCACCAGAAGCCCGAGCGAACTTACGGAATAGTTCAGACCGTTAATGTTGCCGAGCAGTGTGCCGCCGACTCCGGCAGCCATGAAGGCAATACCCCATGCCAGGGCGTACACGAATTTTGCGCTTACTCCCAAAGAGAGTGCTGCCATTTCATCATCCGCGCAGGCCTGCATGGATAGTCCCCAGCGGGTGAACTTGAAAAAGCATATGAACATTACCATGAGCACCAGCGCTGCAATGAAACTCCACAGATAGACCCGGCCGATTGCAATTCCGAATATCACCAGAGGTTCTATTGGAAACACCTGGGGATAGAATACCTGGGTGTCCGTATCCCAGATGATGAACACCATGCCCTTGAAAAAGAACGACAGCCCCACAGTCACCATGATTACAGCGAGAATGGGTTCTCCGATCATTTTTCTCAGAAAAATGCGTTCCGTAAGTAACCCCAGGATAAGCCCGACGATCAGTGTGCCTATGAGCGCAAGAATAAAGGCATAGGTCACCGGCATAGCAGTCACCAGTCGCTGATAGAACGCCAGACAGACGTAACCGCCTATCAGCGTCAGCTCTCCCATGGCAAGATTCAGCACGCCGGAACACTTGTAAATGAGCACCCAGCCCAACGCCAGAAGCGCAAAGATGGAGCCCAGCATTACTCCCGTAATTGCCAGTTGCAGAAAGAGGTCCATCTACTTCTTTCCTCCTCCCTCGCCAACATCCTGAAGCCTTATGTCAGCCTTTATTTCCACGACTCTGCCGTCTTCGTACGTGATATTGGTTTCCATGTGGAGTATGTCGTCATGCGAATACAATGCTCCAATGATATCTTTGTAACGATTCTCGACGAAAGCTCGACGAATCTTTCTCGTTCTTGTCAACTCGTCGTCGTCGGCATCGAATTCTTTGTAGAGATTTGCAAAGCGACGGATCTTGGCTGAATCCGGGAGGGTTCGATTCACTTCTCGTATGGATTTTTCCACGAGATTATAGATTTGGGGCATCTGCGATAGTTCGGTGTAGCTGGTATAGTTAATGCCGTTATCTTCAGCCCACTTTCCCACAGTTGAATAATCGATACACAAAATGGCAGTGACATAAGGTCTCTGGTGTCCAACAATGAGCGCATCACGCAGGTAAGGACTAAATTTCAATCTTGCTTCGAGGAATTGCGGCGAAAACTTCCTGGCGTCGTTCAAAATCATAATATCTTTGGAGCGGTCGAAGACCACCAGATGACCGTCCTCGTCTATAAAACCGGTATCTCCCGAATACAACCATCCATCCTTCAGTGTTTTCTCGGTTTCTTCCGGCATCTTGTAATAACCGATGAACACGGAGGGACTCTTGGAGATGATCTCGTCTGTCTCGGTGACCTGCACCTCGGTTTCCGGTATAGGAGTGCCTACAGTATCGAACTTGATGTCACCGTCCCTATGAACTACCGAAATACCAGCGATTTCCGTCTGGCCGTAAATCTGTTTCAGGTTGACGCCTATTGCATGAAAGAATCTGAAGTGGTCGGGTCCCATTGCCGCACCGCCCGTGTATGCGTGGCGGATATGGCTCAACCCCAGGTGATCCCTGATTTTCTTGTAACACGCCAAATCCGCCAACTTACGGAGCGCTTGCCAGTATATGGGGACCGGTTTCTTTTCGAATTTGAATTCAGCGGTAACGTAGCCGATCTGCATGGACCACTCAAAAATCTTGCGCTTCAACCAGGAGGCATCAAGGTGCTTCACCTGTATACTTCTGGTGTATTGTTCGTACAACCGGGGCGGAGCGAACATTACGTGAGGCCCGATCTCTCTTACGTTATGCTGGGCGGTTTCGGGCTCTTCAGGGAAATTGATCGTGAATCCTATCTGAAGACCGCATGAAATAGACATCATCTGTTCGCCGATCCATGCGAAGGGAAGATAGGAGACAAAGTCATCACTCGGAGTGCACGGGTCCACTCTCATGAGGTTTCGCCCCATGGTAAGCATGTTGTAATGCGTAAGTAACGCGCCTTTCGGAACTGACGTGGTTCCCGAGGTGTAGAATAGGAGACATATGTCTTGCCCCTGTCCCCTGCCCACCAATTTTTCGAATGATCCGGGATCCTCTTTGTCCTTCTTGCGCCCCAGTTCCCTGACCTCGTCGAGACTGATGAGCATGGGATCGTCGTAATGACGCATTCCCTTGGGATCGTCCCATATAATCTTTTTCAGTTTTGGACACTGGTCACGGATGGCAAGAGCTTTGTCAACTTCTTCTTGTCCCTCTGCCACATAGAATTTCGAATCCGAATGGTCCACAATGTATTTCACTTCGTCCATGAGGCAGTCCTGAAAAAGCCATACGCCGATACCGCCCCCACACATTGCCGCCATTTCCGTCCACAGAGCTTCAGGTCTGTTATCCCCGATCATGATTACCTTGTCTCCGGATTCGAGGCCAAGCTCTATGAGACCGAGAGTTATTTCTTTCACATTTTCAAGGTACTGCCGCCACGTTACGGGACGCCAGATGCCAAATTGCTTCTCGCGCATGGCAACCTTGTCATCCCCGAATTTGGTCGCCTGTCGGACCAGGAGTTTGGGTAAAGTCAAATCATCGGTAATATCGATCTCACCTGGATAGTGCTCGTTACCTGCGGCTGGCATAGAGATCCTCCACCTCACCCAAATAGGCTTTGATAACTTCCGGGTTTTCCTGCACTTGCGCAGGAGTTCCATCAGCTATTTTCACGCCGAAGTTGAGGACCATGACTCGGTCGGACAGGTCCATAACCACTCCCATGTCATGTTCCACGAGGACACAGGTGATTTTCCACCGTTCGTCCTCATTGATATCCACAATGAATCGCGCCATGTCTTCGACTTCTTCCAGGTTTAACCCCGCTAACGGCTCGTCCAGAAGAATGATTTCAGGTTGGACTGCCAGAGCCCTGGCGAGTTCGATTCGTTTCTGCATGCCATACGGAAGCATGCCCGTGACCTCCTTACGGACCGACTCGATTTCCAGCAGATCTATGATTTCTTCCTCAATAAATTTCCGAGTTTTCACCTCTTCGGCAGAGGTGCCCCCCCAGTAAAGCACCGATCCCAGCAATCCGGATTTCAGGTGCAGATGTCGCCCTAAACGAATATTGTCAAGGACGGTCATTCCTCCGAAAAGCTCTATTTTTTGGAAGGTCCTGGATAATCCCAGCGCAGCCCGTCGATGGGGGGAGTAGCCGGTAATATCGAGGCCTTTCAAGAAGAGTTGGCCTTTCTTGGGCTGGTAAAGACCGTTGATGCAGTTCATCATGCAGGTCTTGCCGGCTCCGTTGGGCCCAATGATGGAGAAGATTTCACCTTTCCTGACCTGAAAACTCACGTTGGTCAAGGCGGCTACACCATGAAAGGACAGGAAGACGTTTTTCGCCTCTAGCATGACTTCCGACATTCAGAATCCCCTTTGCGAATCCGCAATAAACATGAAACTATTGCGCATCTATGGCCACACTGATCTGGGGTGAATAGCTGGGGGCTCCTTTCAGAGCTCTAAATCGTTGAATTTTTTGCCGACCGCATGAGATGAGGCATTCGACAATAACAAAAGCTGTCACTTCGGTCAAGCTGAACCTCGCAAAAACAATCCGAATCGATGAATAGCTTCTAAGTTAGGGTAAGCCTCTCGATAGCATGCCGAATTCCGAATCGGAGCGTCTTGCCCCCAAACGAAATCCACATCGAAGGAGTGCAGCGCTCTCAATCTTCACAAACACTTGCATTCCTTTTAGCCTGCGCGGGTATGCTTCTCCAGCATAAGACAAACCGGGGCCAACTCTCCCTCAGAGAGTCATGGTGAGTACCACGTTGCACATAGAGATCGGATCAGTCACGTATATCCGCGTAGGTGCGCTAGTTGTTTTGCTGTTATTCAGTAAGGACGTTGGACGACAGCTTCACGAGGCATTGCCGGGACCACGCGAAGCAGGGAGGCATTAAGCCTTCATCTGATCATCATGAATAAACTCATATTGAAAAGTCAAGACGAAAAGTGTATGAATGTTGTTGCATTCGGGTTAACCGCCATTCAGGCATCGTTCGATATTCGCCGAGGGTAATGCGTCGTTCTTGCATCAACAATTCGCGACAAATTTTTGATTGAACATTTCAGAGCCGCCCGATAGCCTCAACTTTCGGGCTTTGTGGAGGAAGTAGGGATGGGAGGACAGGACATTCTCTTACGAGAACTTCACGACGGGATCATGGTACTTACCATCAATCGGCCCGAAGCCTTGAACTGCTTTGACATGTCACTTCTTGCCACCTTCGGCAAAGCAGTGGAAGCGATTGCTTTCGATCGTGATGTTAAAGTTGTGATCGTGACCGGGTCCAAAGAAGGTAAGAATGCTTTCAGCACGGGAGCAGATCTGAAAGAACGTGCTGGTATGACGTCCGATCAGGTGAAAATTTACATCCAGACGATTCGCAATCTTTTCACCGCGGTCGAGGAACTTCCAAAACCCGTTATAGCAGCGGTGAATGGATACGCCTTCGGCGGAGGTCTTGAACTGGCGCTCGCGTGCGACATTCGCATTGCCGCGTCCGGTGCAATTGTGGGATTGACCGAAACCAGTCTTGCCGTAATTCCTGGGGCCGGAGGTACTCAGAGACTTCCTCGGGTCGTGGGAATTCCCAGGGCCAAAGAGATGATTTTCAGAGCCAGAAGAATTACCGCGCAGGAAGGACTGGAAATAGGTCTATTTTTGGAAGTGGTGGAACCGGATCGCCTCATAAATAGATCCCTCGAACTGGCGCGCGAAATTTCGGCGAACGGTCCTGTAGCTCTCGCGCAGGCAAAGTACGCGATCAACAAGGGCGCCGAAGTGAGCCTGCCGATGGGATTGGCTATCGAATCCAATGCTTATGCAATTACAATCCCCACCAAAGACAGAACGGAAGGACTGACTGCTTTCCGAGAGAAAAGAAAACCGGTCTATACCGGAGAATAGATCAAGGAGGAGCGCTGTATGCCGGCTTATGAATTAAGCTATCCCAGGAAAGTTCAAGTTAATGACATCACCGTTCGCGACGGTTTTCAGCATGAAGAGATCTGGATTCCGACCGATGCCAAGTTGTTCTATCTGGAAGAGCTGATCCTCTGTGGGATAAAGCACCTGGAAGTTACCAATTTCGGCAATCCGGCTCTGATGCCTCAATTCAAAGATTCGGACGAGCTGTTCAAACGGCTCAGAAATTCCAAGAAACTCTCTCGTGCGGGAGTGAACTGGAGTGACGTGACCCTTACCGCCATAACCATCAGAGAAAAATCCGTGGACCGCGCCATTGTTGCGAAACAAGAGGGTTGGGGCCCCGATCGTGTGCTCATGATGGTTTCCACGGACGAGCAGCATCATTTTGCGAATTCTGGGACCACTCTTCCCAATTACTGGGAAGAAGCCAAGCGATGCATCGAAAAGACCAGCGCTGCGGGAATAAAAATGTGCGGCACGGTCTCGACCATCTGGGGATCGCCCATATCAGGCCCGACGGAACTCTCCGAAGCGGTTGAATTCACCAAGCGATGGCTCGATATCGGAGCATCGGACATAGAACACGCGGACCACGATGGAAGCGCTCCACCGGATCAGGTCTACAAATATTTCTCCATGATTTTGGATCAAATACCGGACAAGAAGCTGCACATAGCGCATTTTCACGTAACTCGAGGATGGGGACTGGCGAACGTCTTGGCAGCGCTCCAGGCGGGCATTGAAATCTTTGAAGGTACTCTCGGAGGTCTGGGCGGGCAGCCGGCCAACTTCATGGACAGAGTTCCCGTGGCGGGAACAGGTGCATATTACTATCGTGACCCCAATGTGGTAGGACTCCAGAGCATAGAGGACATGGTGGTCATGATGGATGAAATGAAGATTGATACCGGCGTAGACGTGGACAGATTGTTGGATCTGGGATCGATGATCGAAAAGACCATAGGGCGGAGACTGAGATCGGAATCCATTCTGAACCGCCGCATTCCCAAAGCTCCTCGTGAAGAATTCAAACGGAAAGGGTTGGAAGAAGTCAAGAAGAAGCTGGGCGAAGCTCCCGGCCAGAAATTTCCGGCAGATTGGTCTGAAAAATCGCCGTACAAAGGTTGATCGTTCGGCTGAATCGATTGTTAAAGCATATGCCTGAATAAAGGCCGAAGTGTGAGCGTTCGCCAGCGAGTACTTGAATCCGAAAACTCTTCCGTTCCACACTGTAAAGCCTTTCCTCTGCTAACAAAGGAGATTCGAGCATGCCCCCGCTTTGGAAACCATCTCAGGAGAGAGTCGATAACGCGAATATCACACGGTTTATAAAAATCGTAAATGATAAATACAACTTAGAAATAAAGCACTATTCCGAACTCTACCAGTGGTCTGTCACGAATCGAGCGGACTTTTGGGCGGAGGTATGGGATTTTGGAGGTGTTATAGCTTCCAACCCCTGGGAAAAAGTGCTTGAGGATTCTCCCTCGATGATCGGGGCGAAATGGTTTCTTGGGGCGCGGCTCAATTTTTCGGAAAACCTCTTGAGATTCCGTGACAATGAGGTCGCAATTATTTTCAGGGGGGAGGGTCTCCCCTCCACCCGTATCACATATGCCGAGTTGTTCGATAAGGTGGCACGAATGGCCAAGTCGCTGCGAGAAGCGGGTCTCAAGGCGGGAGATAGGGTGGCTGGTTACGTGCCCAATATGACCGAAACAGTCATTGCCATGCTGGCGGTCACGAGTATAGGCGCTATTTGGTCCTCCTGTTCCCCTGATTTCGGCCTTAAAGGCGTGCTCGACAGGTTCGGCCAGATCGAACCGAAAATTCTTTTTACTGCCAATGGATATTTCTATAACGGCAAGGCCCATGATTCATTGGAAAGAATTTCCGGCATTCTGAAACAGTTGCCCAGTATCGAAAAAGTTGTGGTGATACCGTATACGCAGGAACGTGCCGATATCAGTCAGGTTCCCAATTCCATTCATTACCGGGACTTCATCTCGCCTGAGCAGGGACTTGAGATTGAATTCGAACAACTCCCCTTCGACCATCCGCTGTACATCATGTATTCCTCGGGTACGACAGGGTTGCCCAAATGTATGGTGCACGGAGCCGGGGGAACCTTAATGCAGCATCTCAAAGAGCATCTTTTGCATGTGGATCTCAAGAGAGAGGATAACATTTACTATTTCACCACATGCGGCTGGATGATGTGGAACTGGTTGGTCAGTGCTCTTGCGGTTGGAGCCACAATCGTTCTCTACGATGGATCTCCGTTTTATCCTGACAGCGGCGCCATTTTTCAACTGGCAGAAGATGAAAAAATGACCATTTTCGGTACCAGCGCCCGGTATATCGCCGGGGTGGAAAAATCGGGGCTGAAACCGGGAGAGAAGTTCGATCTGAGCAATCTCAAGACCATGTGCTCCACCGGTTCACCATTGTCGGAAGAATCCTTTCAATTTGTGTACAGAGACGTGAAGCAGGATATCGATCTGGCATCCATATCGGGCGGGACTGACATTATTTCGTGCTTTGCTCTGGGGTGCCCGATTCTCCCCGTGTATGAAGGTGAACTCCAATGCCGCGGCTTGGGTATGAAAGTGGAGGCATACGACTTCCGGGGAAATTCAGTGATAGGGGAGCAAGGTGAACTCGTGTGCACAGCGAGCTTTCCCTGTATGCCGATTTATTTCTGGAACGATCCCGATTTTTCAAAATACAAGAAAGCCTATTTCGATGTGTATCCGAATATATGGCACCACGGAGATTTCATAGAAATCACCGAACACGGTGGCGTGAAAATCTTCGGTCGCTCGGATGCGACGCTGAATCCATCCGGCGTCCGGATTGGCACCGCGGAAATCTATCGCGTAGTGGAAGCCATAGATGAAATTTCCGACAGTATCGTTGTGGGTCAGAATTGGGAAAATGACGTCCGAGTGATTCTGTTTGTGAAAACAGCCGCAAATGCGGTTCTTGACGACACTCTGAAGAACAAAATCAAAAAAATGATTCGGGAGAATACGACTCCGAGACATGTGCCGGCTTTGATACTTCCGGTTTCGGATATTCCCTGCACCTTGAACGGAAAGAAAGTCGAACTCGCTGTGCGCAATATGCTGGAAGGAAAACCCGTCACCAATAAAGATGCTTTGGCAAACCCGGAGGCTCTGGATCAATTCGCGAGAATTCCGGAACTCTCGTGAGGCAAATCAAGGCAGTAATACCTATTCGTTTTTGTGAACCCAATTTTGGCCGGCACGGAGGCACGCCCACTACCGGCTGATGGTAGGGTCAGGCGTCTCTGCCGGTCCTCTCGATTTTATTAAATTGTCGAAATGTGGTATAAGATACGGGGAAACACTTTTTGCAAGAAGGGTTTCCCCGATCTTATCCTGTGATCGCTCTGTGGTTTAGGGTTCAAAATAGATAGGCTGACCGAGTTCTTTCAGGTTGAAGTTGGCTAGAATGTGATGTCCGTCATAATCGAGGATGCGCAGATCGTCCTGCTGATGCAAATCCCCCATAATGATGTTGTAGTGTTTCCCATACTTCTGCCTGACCGCGTCCATCGGGACTTCGAATGCCACGAACTTCTTGATTCCCTTGGTCGCAAGCTTGCTCACCAGGGTCTCGTTCATAAGGGAATCGTACGAGGTCAAGAGGAGAATGGGACCGGAACCGGTGACGAAGATTCCCGCCTTCATGTGACTCCCTCCTTTTTGCTGAGGACGAATTACTTCGTCATGGAAAAAGGGTTAGCGAGAACTCCACTTACACTTTTATTATACCACTTTGAACGGAGAACAATGTTTTCCGCCTTGGAATAATCGTCCCGCACGTCCCTGAGCGGATATTCCCGGAAAAAATTACAGGCATTGATTAATGCGTGTTGGGTTTTGAGAAACGAGATACAATGCATTCTTCTCAGAAAGCTTAATTCAGGAGAGCGTTATTGAGAATCGTAATTATAGGCGCTGGTGAAATGGGTTTTCACCTGGCGCGCAGACTTTCTTTCGAGAATAAAGATGTGACTCTCGTAGATCGGAGAGAAGAGCGCGTGTACTGGGTCCAGGAAAACCTGGATGTCAGAGCCATTCATGGAAGCGGTTCGTCTCCTGTCGTTCTTGAAGAGGCAGGAATAAAATCTGCGTCTATGCTTATAGCGGTTACCGATTCCGATGAAGCGAATCTGGTGGCCTGCTACGTCGCGGGAGTGCTGAACCCCATTATCCGTAAGGTTGCAAGACTCAGGGAAGAGAACTATTCCACCTTGCCGGAAATTCTCGATAATAAACATTTGGATATTGATCTCGTCATCAACCCTGATAAAGAGGCCGTCAAGAAGCTTTTAAACGTGCTGCAGATTCCCGCTGCTACGGATGTAGTTGATTTCGCAGCCTCCCGCATGAAACTGTTCGGGGTCAGATTGGCCGCGAATTCATCTCTCGTCGGGCGATCACTTATAGAAATCCGTTCAGCTTATCCGGACGACCGTATATTGATTCCGGCCATATTCCGTGAATCTGAGATCCTGATTCCGAGAGGTAGCGATGTGCTTCTATCGGGAGACACCATCTACATAATGGCAGGCGCAGAATCCGTGGAGCGCCTTTTGGACATTGCCGGAGTGCGTTCCAAACCCTTAAAGAAATTCATGATTTACGGTGGCACCTCCGTGGGTGTAGAGATTGCTCACCTGTTGGAGAAGAGAGGGATCACCCACATCCGCCTCATAGAATCCGATCCGGAAAAATGCGAGAGGATCGCCGCCCAACTCAGTCACACCATGGTTCTCAAAGCCGATGCTCTTGACGAGGATCTGCTGCGCAGTGAGGGCATTGGGGATATGGATGCATTCCTGGCGATGACCAACGATGACGAACACAATGCGTTGTCGGCAATTCTCGCCAAGAGAATGGGTTCATATAGAGTCGCTGCTCTGACAAACAAGGTAGAATATCATCGTCTTATCTCTGCAATTGGAGTGGACATCACCATAAACCCGCGTCTTGTCGGAGTGTCCCGTATTCTCCAGTACATTCGGAGAGGAAAAATTCTCTCGCTGACGATGCTTCCCGGCGAAGGAGTCGAAATTCTCGAGTATGAGGCTATGGAGACATCGGATATCGTACAGCGTCCCCTGGCCAAGATGCGATTCCCCAAGGATTCCATTGTTGGAGCGGTGGAACGCGGAGATGAGTTCATTATTCCTGACGGTCACACGCAAGTCTTACCCGGAGATCGGGTGGTGGTGTTTGCAAGAAGGGAAGCTGTTGCCAAAGTGGAGAAACTTTTCTTGGTGAAATTGGAATATTTTTAATGAACTTGAGGCTTACCGTCGCAACCCTTGGAGCTCTCGGAGCTCTCGTCGGACTCTGGATTCTAACGGCCGTGCCGTGGGCTCTCTATTACGGGGAGAACACGTGGAAAGAACTCGGGATAGTGACGATTGCGGTCGTGGGGATTGGGGGGACGATCTACTTTTTCTTCCGAGATCCGAAGGCCACCTATGGAGCACGAGAGGGGTTTGCCATTGTGGGCCTCGGGTGGCTTCTTGCTGCGCTGATCGGGTCTCTTCCCTACATGGCTACAGGAGTTCTTCCGAGTTTTCCGGATGCTTTGTTCGAATCTGCCTCTGGTTTCACTACAACAGGGGCTTCCGTCATTCCGGAACCTGCTTCTATACCGAAAAGCATTCTTTTCTGGCGCAGCATGACTCACTGGCTGGGAGGGATGGGAATTGTAGTCCTTTCCGTGGCAATACTGCCTTTTCTCGGCGTTGGGGGAATGGGCATGCTCAAAGCAGAGGTTCCATCGCCCGTGGTGGACAAACTGAGGCCGAGAGTCACGGAAACTGCACGGAGCCTTTGGAAAGTGTATATAATACTGACGGCAGTTGAAGTGATCCTCCTCGTAGTTTTTGGCATGGACGTCTTTGACGCGCTTTGCCATACGTTCGGAACAGTTGCAACCGGCGGTTTCTCGACGCAAAACACATCGCTCGAGCACTATGCCAATCCCTACATTCATTGGACTATCACTATTTTCATGCTTGCAGCAGGTCTTAATTTTACACTGCATTTCCAGGCACTCAATGGCAATGTGAGAACGTATTTCAGATCCTTGGAATTTCGAGTCTATATCTCCATTTTCTTTGTGGCAGCGATTTTCTTGACATTTCGCATCTGGGGCACCTTTTTCGAAAACCTACCAGATGCAATCTCACACGCCGCTTTTCAGACGTCTTCCATCATGACTACTACGGGATTCGTTACCACGGATTGGGAGAAATGGCCCTATGATTGTCAATGGATTCTTCTGTGCCTCATGTTCATGGGGGGGTGTGCAGGGAGTACCGGCGGAGGAATGAAATGTCTTCGCCTGATCGTTGCAAGCAAGCACATTTTTCGTGAATTGACACTGCTGATTCATCCCCGGGCCGTAATCCCGCTCAAAGTGGATCAACGCGTGATTCCGAATCCTACGGTGAACAGTATCATAGCATTCTTGAGCTTGTTTATCGGAGTCTGGGCTATATCGACTTTGCTGCTGGTGATTATGCAGGTGGATCTGGTCACTGCAATCGGAGCTACGACCGCCACCATTTCCAACGTTGGCCCCGGCCTACTCCACGTAGGAGCCATGGACAATTACGCATGGTTCAGTATTCCCTGCAAACTGCTTCTGACGTTTAACATGCTTGTCGGCCGCCTTGAACTCTACACCATATTCATCCTCCTCATTCCGGATGTCTGGCGACAGTGATTTTCTTGCTCAATGGAGCGAAATATTGGAACCGGTAACAATTTGCTCAAGCTGCGGGGGCGGGGCATAAATCGCGGAGGCCGCACTTGGGGCAGTGTCCTCCCATCCAGACAAAATCAAAGTACTCGAGAAACTGAGCGGTCTCCTGCGCGGATTCATAGAGAAACCCTACCTCGAAATTTCGTTTCACTGCCGACTTGGCGCCTATCCCGGCACCGGTAAGATTGGGACTTCCCACAAAGGCAACTTTGCCGTCGACAATGTAAATCTTGGCATGCATGCGAATACAATGGAGAAACTCCACGCCTGCACTCAGAGTTCCTTTCTTGTCAATGTGATCGTATCGTTCACGAAACGGCCTGGAAGGAATCTCCGCGTGTATGATGCGAAACCCCACTCCCCGGTTCACCAGCAGAGCCATGAGATCGGGAAACGAAATAAACTTTCTTTGAAAGAGAAGACCGGTCGCTTTCACGTTCGCAGTCGCAATCCAGACGAATTCCCGTGCGGACGCCAGGTATTTTTGCGTGAACTGTTCGTAAATCTGTCGCTCGGTCAGTAATTTCATGAGCCCTTCAGGCTATAGACTGTCGCAAAATTATTTGGAGCAATCGTGCCGCGATTACTGCCATAAGGTAGGCTGTCTCTGATTGGCACCTGAGATTCCTGGTGGCCGACGTAGGATGCGATGAGCTAACGGCCTGATCCATTACGAAGAAGCCTTCTTCCGAGAGAGAGGCATTCAACGCGGCAATTATTCGTATGGTTCGGCACGAGCCCAGGCCCCGCGCTCTTCAAGATCCTTGTCCAGTTCGAGATCGAGCCGCGCTGCAGCCATCATCTTGGAACCGTCGTGCTCCACGATCAATCGCCAGAGTCTCACGAGTCCGCGTTTCGCAAGATTCCTCATGGCCTGCTCCGCTTCCTCTATTTCGGATGCTTCTGCCGATCGCGGATCTTTTACCACACCCCGGGTTGCCACCCAGCCCGGGCCGTTCACTCTGTCGAGAATTATTTCTTCAAGGCTGCTTTGTAGAGGTTGTTGGCCTTCTTCCATGATTTGCCCCTGCTGAACTGTGCGATTCCCGCTGCAAAATGTTCCAGATGGAGGAGGAAATTGCATCTCGCTGCGATATTCAATAAGAACCATTTTTTATACAAAAGCAAGAAGTCTATAGGTGCCTGTCGCAAGTCACTGAAATCAGAGTTCAACAGAACTGCTACAGGTGAGTGTCATTTACCCGGCTCCTCATTCAGGAGCGCTCGTCATCGGGAATTACTTCTTGACAGGTTAGGAATACCTGACTATTCTATAAGGCCGTATCATGGCTCACGAACATGGGAAAAAGCAGCCCACGGCACGAGGGCTAAACATAATCCACAACAGTCGATCCTGCAGGTAGTACGAAATTCGGCGTCAGAAAACTCGTGTGTGTACCGGAGCGCACGAATTTTTCGCGATCTGCACGATTAAGCACGAAGAGGAAACATGGCCGGAAATACTTTCCCAAAGGGCGGAATTCACCCTGAAGAACATAAGGAACTGACCGAACATCTCGCCATCGAAGAAATGCCTGCTCCCGCTCAGGTTGTTCTCCCGTTGTCCATGCACTTCGGGGCTCCTGCAAAACCTGTCGTGAAGAAAAAACAGGAAGTGACCGAAGGTGAGGTAATTGCCACGGTTGAAAAGGCATTGGGCGCAACAATCCACTCCAGTGTAACAGGGACGGTGAAAGCGATCGAATCCCGGCCTCATCCCACCATGGTGAGGTGCGATGCCGTCATAATCGATAGAGACCCCTCTGCAGCGCCTCGTCAGTACGAGCCGGAAAACTGGGGAAAACTGACCAGAGAGCAGCTCCTCGCACGAGTGAAAGATGCAGGAATCGTAGGTCTTGGCGGCGCAGGATTTCCCACTCACGTGAAGCTTTCCCCTCCTCCCACCGCAAAAGTGGATACTCTGGTGCTCAATGGCGCGGAATGTGAACCGTATCTGACCACGGATCACCGGCTTATGTTGGAGCATCCGGAAAAGGTTGTGGAAGGGACCAGGGTCCTGCTGAAAATCCTGGGCATTAAAAAGGCTGTTATTGGAATAGAGTTGAACAAAGCCGATGCCATTAACATCATGACAAAGGCCGCTCAGGCCGCGTCTGATGACCTGACCGTCAGCGTGCAAGGCATGGAGGTGAAGTATCCCCAGGGCTCGGAAAAGCAGTTGATTTATTCGCTGACTCATCGATCCGTTCCGGGTGGCGGACTCCCCTTCGACGTGGGAGTCATAGTGCAGAACATTTCGACCACACTTGCGGTGTTTGAGGCTGCGACCATGCAAAAACCGCTTTATGAAAAAGTGGTCACTTTTTCAGGCCGCGCACTCAATCGCCAGGCCAACTTGAAGGTAAAAGTCGGAACCGTTTTGTCCGACGTCGTGGAATATCTCGGAGGGACAAAGGATCTCCTGAAGATCGTTTCGGGCGGCCCGATGATGGGATTCGCCATATCCAGCATGGAAGTGCCTGTCACCAAGACCACGTCGGGAGTGCTCTTCCTGAACAGCAACGAAACCAGTATCGATCCTCACGGACCCTGTATTCACTGCGGCTGGTGCATGCAAGCCTGTCCCATGGGTCTGTCTCCGAAAGAAGTTGGTATATATGTTGAGGCCGGAAAAGGGCACTTGACCGAGAAATTTGGTGTTTTTGAGTGCTTCGAATGCGGGTGCTGTGCTTACGTGTGTCCCGCGAAACGCCCGCTTGTCCAGTTCGCCAGGCTGGCCAAAATAGCCATCAAGAAACATGGATAGACAATTCCTATTCCTTCGGTCTATGTGAGAGATGGAGCGAAGGGAAAGGAATTTTTTTGCGTTGCGGGCGAGGGCTTTGCCTGGTGCACGCACGTTTGGACATGTTATAGCGATTTCATAATTCCGGCGTAACGTTCCTCGGGGTGCCCAATATTTTTGAGTATCCCGGAAGATTGTGAATCGTCTCATGGATATGGCGATTCCAACGGCTGCTTGAGTGATTACGTCCGGGGGAGGATAGGACAATCGAAACGCAAGATCCAAAGAATCCGCAAATGGAACCCCATTGGGCCGTTTCGGTATCTCCTCACATTAGAATGGGGAAAACCACTGCCGGCATCATGTGGACCGTACTGGCATCGCTTGTTCCCGCGATGCTGCTCTCCGTGTATGTGTTCGGCCTGAGGGGATTGTTGGTCACGCTTGTAAGTGTGATCTCATGTATGGCTGTAGAAGCGATTTCTCAAAAAGCGCTGGGCCGACCGGTCTCAGTGAGCGATGGAAGCGCCGCCCTGACCGGAGTGCTCATGGCTTTCGTGATCCCGCCCGGTGTGCCGTATTGGCTGCCGATCATCGGCGCAGTGGCTGCTATTTTTATCAACAAAGAGTTGATGGGCGGAATCGGGTTCAATATCTGGAACCCGGCACTGGTCGGTCGAGCGATTCTCACTGCGGCCTTCCCGGTGTACATGACAACCGCCTGGATCGCTCCTATTGATTGGTCAAAATCCAGTCTGGGGGCTTATGTGAGCGGTTTGGACGCCGTGTCCACTGCAACTCCGCTGCAAGTACTCAAGCAGTACGGCTTTTCCGCTCTTACACAACAATTCGGCGATCTGACCACCATTTACCAGAATTTCTTTCTGGGAATTCGACCCGGTTGTATCGGTGAAACATCCGCATTGCTGATTCTGCTCGGCGGTCTGTTTCTCATGATTCGGGGCATCATCACCTGGCACATACCTGTTTCCACCATTGCTACTGTTGCAATTCTCTCCTGGGCTTTCGGCGGAGAAACGTTGTTTTCAGGTCAGCCTCTGGTGCATGTGCTCTCCGGCGGACTCATGTTGGGTGCTTTCTATATGGCCACCGATTACGTAACATCCCCGGCAGTTAAGTCTGCTCAGATTGTGTTTGGTATCGGCGTCGGCGCATTGACGGTACTCATACGTTTGAAGGGCGGTTACCCGGAAGGAGTGGCGTATTCGATCCTGCTCATGAACTGCCTGACACCGAGTCTGGATGAGTGGTTTAAACCTCAGAGATTTGCACCGCCTAAACAGGCTCCCGTCGCGGCCGTGAAGTAGGTGTACGGTGGAAAAGGGGCTTCCATGAAAGAAATCATAAAAATTACAATGAGCTTGACTGCCATTTGTGTCGCTGCTGCACTCATTCTTGGGGCTGTATTTGCGAAGACCGAACACGCTCGTAAAGACATTGAAGAGAAGATGCAACAGGAGACCATCCAATCACTCCTGGGGTTCGGCCCCGGGAAGAAGATTCCTGAGTCTCTGAAGATCTATGCAGTGTACCGATACGTCGTCAATAGTCCGAAAGGAACTGTCCTTGGCTACGTTATTCCTTTGAAGGACAAAGGGTTCTCTCTGATTCTCGTCGATCTCGAGGGAAAACCGGTGCAAGTCTTACCCATCAAAGCGGATGCTACGGCCATTGCCGACAGAGGCCAGCGAGACGCTGTTGTGAATGAATTGGTGGGAAAAGGCTCTAAGGCAACATATGCGGAAACCTTTTACGTTGCAGAAGAAGGCGGCAAGAGGTTGGGATATGTCGTGCCGGGTGTAACACAGGGATTCAAGACGTTTATCAATCTAATGGTATCACTTAATCCGGATTTCACGCTGACCGGTATCGAGATCGTACGGTCTGAAGAAGACCCGGGTCTCGGCGATGAGATCAAGAAAGATTTTTTCAAGAACCAGTTCGACGGAAAATCGCTGGAATCGATAAAGACGTTGAAAGTGGTGAAGGAACCATTACCTTCCGATTATTACCTTGCCCTGGAACCGGAAAAGGCAAAAAAGCAGGGTATCAAACCTGAAGAATTGGCACAAATAAAAGAAAAACATTTGAAGGACGACATCTATGCGTTGACTGGAGCCACTATTTCGAGTCGAGCCGTGACCGACGGTGTCAAAAACACGGTGAGAAAATTCGTGTACCGACTCGGAATCCTCACGGATGCGCTGAAGCAGGAAAAGGTTCCGGCAGCTTTTTTAGGGGAGGTTTAAGGTGAACAGAAATCTGACGCTCCTATGGAATGGGCTCATCCCTGAGAATCCGATTTTCCGTTTGGCCTTGAGCCTGTGTCCCGCGGTCGCTGTCACGACCTCCATCGAAAACGGGCTTCTTCTCGGCATAGCGGTTATTTTCGTTCAGGTCCTTTCGAGCTGCACGGTCGCGATATTCCGGCCGTTTATCCATCCCCGTATCAGGATTCCGGCGTACGTCATCGTAATTGCCTTGTGGGTCAGTGTCATCGATATGATCCTGCCCGTGTTTTCTCCTGAGGCATACAAAAAAGTAGAGCTTTTCGTAAAGCTTATCGTGGTCTTCGCGATCATCATTTCCCGGTTGGAGCTGTTCGCATCCAAGGAGCCTCTGGTTCCCTCCTTCTTTGACGGTCTCGGGATGGGTATCGGATTCACTTTCGGACTGGTTCTGACCGGCGCAATTCGGGAATTCTTCGGAGCAGGACAGCTTCTCGGCTATGATATCCTCGGATTCAAGCCCTTGCTGGTCATGATATTACCTGCTGGCGGATTTTTCGTCATTGGCTTCATTATGGCGGCATTCAACTGGATAGAGTACAAGCTCACGGGTAAAATCCCGGCTTCAGGAGGAGGCCACTAACATGAACTTTTCGCGAAATTTTATCAAAGCCGCTTTGGTTGCCATAGCCGTATTGATGATGGCCGTCCCTGTATTAGCTGAAACCGCCGGGTCGGGTTCTTTCAAAAGCGATACGGAGGTCGAGCTCAATTTCGGTGTACCCGTCGACGAAAGCTGGGCCAAGAACACCAGCAATTACAAGGTGTTCGAAAAACAAGATCCTGACATACGGATCAATATTGACAGCGTTGCACTTGGACCTCAAAAGGTCACTGCAATCCTGAAGTTCAAAGACCCTCTGAACCTCTCCAGCCAGTTCGTTATCGAGGCGAAAGCTGTGACCGCCGGTGGAAAGGTTATGGGCGATAAGGAGTTCTTGATCAAGAAGAGCCAGATGCAGATTCTGTTCGGAATCTTTCTCGGCGCGATGTTGATCAATAACTTCGTTTTCACCAAATATTTAGGACTCTGCATATTTTTCGGCGTTTCCCAGAAAAAGGAAACGGCCATCGGCATGGGTATTACGTTCACCATCGTCATGGTGTTGAGCGCAATCATCAGTTGGTTCTTGTATACCTTTGTCTTGCAGGTCCTTCACTTGAGTTTTCTGAAAATCATCGTATTTATCGGGACAGTGGCCATTTTTGTTCAGGCGATGGATACCATATTGAGAAAAGTCAATCCATACCTGTTCAAGAAGCTGGGAGTCTTTCTCGTGCTGATTACGACGAACTGCATCATCCTTGCAGTCCCGTTGATCAACGCGGATAGCCATTATAACTCCTTTGAGAGCCTTACTCTGGGGTTGGGAGCAGGCATTGGATTTGCCTTGGCGCTGTTCCTTATGGCATCGGTGAGGGAAAAACTTGAAGTTGCAAGGGTCCCTCCAACGTACAGGGGACTCCCGATTGCGTTCATAGTGACCGGATTATTTGCCTTGGCATTTCTTGGTTTTTCCGGTCTGTCGATTTTCTAGCAACCGATCTCCATGCGATTGATTTCTTGAGATCAACGCGTTATGATTGGTTGTTAACAAATAACCTAATCTATAAACAAACATAATCGCAGGCCCGTTTCTGCGATATGTGAGGTGGCTACACATGGAGAACGTCTGGAGTATCGCCTTTTGGGGCATCGCATTCTTTGCAATTTTCGGTATCGTGTGTGGAGTTGCTCTTGCTTACGCGGCGCAGCGCTTTGCAGTGAAAGTGGATCCCAAGATCGAGGCGGTGAGAGCCTGTCTACCCGGAGCTAACTGCGGAGCCTGTGGATACGCAGGATGCGAATCCTATGCCGAGGCGGTAGTTAACGATCCTGCTTGTCCTCCGGGCAAATGTGCTCCAGGAAAGCAAGAGGTTGCGGAAAAAGTAGCAGCTATTACCGGCAAGAACGCCGGTGCAGCCAGTGCGGTCATTTCAGTGCTTCGTTGCTCCCGAAATGATGGCGAAGTCAAGAAGAAGCACGAGTATGTGGGATTCGATACCTGCCAGGCCGCTTCCATAGCGTTCGGCGGTCCGTACGAGTGTGATTTCGCTTGCGTGGGCTATGGCGATTGCGAAGCTGCATGTCCGTTTCATGCCATTCACATGAAAGACGGAATGCCGGTGATCGATCCTGAAGCATGCACGGGTTGCGGCGTCTGTATTAAGACGTGCCCGAAACAGGTGCTCCAGATGCTGCCAAAAGACGCTCCCGCATACGTGCCCTGCAGCAGCAAGGATTCCGGCAAAGCCGTAAGCAATGTGTGCAAGGCAGGTTGCATCCACTGCGGAGCATGCACTCGTAAGGCAAAAGATGTGGTCAACATGGTCAATGACCGCATAGAAGTGGATTACGAGAAATTCGATGAAGACATGGCCAAAGCTTGTGTGTGGGCGTGCAACCGTCAGTTCATTTTCCGGTACCTCGACCCGCAGCGCCAGGCGAAAGCCGTTGAAGAGATAAAGGCAGAACAGGCTGCCAAGAAGGCTGCTGCAGCTAAGAAAGCGGCTTCAGCCGAAAACAAAGAGGCTGCCGAAGCTTAATTTCTGCAAAGCCGGTCTTGAAGTCGGATTCGGGGAAGGACTCTTATAAGAAGTCCCTCCCCGATTTTATTTTATGGTGCGGATTCGAAATCCGTGTCAGATGTGCCAGCAATTGCAGCAATTGCCAAATTTAATGTCCGATTGAGGATAAGAGCGTTGGTGGGTGTCGGCCTCCGTGCCGACACATCTTCAATATAATTAATGATATCGACAGAATGGACCGGCAGGGACGCCGGTCTCCACTAATATCTTCTATTGGAGCGTGGGATAGACGTCAGAATTTTTGGCAGTCGCTCTAATCGGCAGAAGTCAGAAAGTATCCAGCGTCGCGCTGTTCCAACTTCAGTCCGTACAACCCCAGAAAGTCTATCAAGGGTCTTCCGAAAAAGAACTTCATAGTATCTTCAGCCAGTCCGAACCGCTCGGAGACGAATTCGCGGACGTGCATATCGTATTGCAGTAAATCCAGTACGCTTTCCACGGTCTGTCCCTTGGTAGCCGCCAAGCGCGTCATGGCACGGGCGAACTCCTCATGAGAACACTTTTCTTCGTGCCGCTCGATTATTTCCCAAAGCGCTGGAATAACAGAAAGAAGTGCAGATCGATCCAGCTTCGGATGGTCCTGGACCGTTGAAATCATCTGAGGATTCCAGCATTCCTGCTTTCGACATTGTTGAGGTCGATGCTCATAAATAGAACAGCTCTGATCTGATTTCCGGTAAAACGTGCAGGTCTTTTCTCCCGGTGTTTCCCGTACTTTGAGCATTTCCTGCTCTGCAGTTCCGGGTTTCTCATCAATACTGGAGTACACGGGTTCACCTTTTCGGATTGTCATAATTTCCGAGGGCTTCAAAATATCTTTCCGAAAAAGCTCTATGTCTTCAGGCATGAGAGTGGGACTTCCGGTAATGCAGCAATCTCCACATCGTACACACTGAGGTCTCGTTGCGTATGCCGCCTCAAGGAGCTTCTCACGGATAGCCGACCAGATTTCCTCATCGGTCCTCGTTTCGCCCTCCTCTCGGGGTGCCAGAGCCTGAAGATCGTTAATGACACTTTTTATCACCGTTTCCGGATCGACATTCGCATGTATTTTCCACAGGATCGTCCGGGCTTCCTCTTTCAGGGCAACAAGAAAAAAATCCGCTTCAGCTTTGTTATATTCGGACATACGCTATCCTTTTCGGGGTTATATCCTGATTTGGTGTGCATCGCTCAGGGCAATATGTATAATACCGTGCAAAATAGTCTCTGTCTACGGTCTGTTTGACGCGCTAGAGGTCGAGTATGAAGGTTAACTTTTTCGAACTGGGTAAGATGAATTCCAGGGAGCGAGCGAAGCTATGTAGAAGAACAGGTGTGGATCTGCGAGATCTCATGACCAGGGTAACGCCGATTCTGGATGCAGTCCGTGCGCGAGGAAATGACGCTGTTAAGGAATACACTGCTCGGTTCGATGGTGCGGATCTGGAACCCGATCGGTTCAGGGTTCCTCTTGAAGACATGGACCACGCGAGAGATTCGCTTCCCCACGACCTCAAAGAGGCAATGGAAGTCTCCATTCGCAATATCCGTGTGTTTCATGAGCGCCAGGTGGAGCCCCCATCATGGGAAATGGAGATAAGTCCGGGAATTATCGCCGGAGAACGCATTGTTCCCATCGCTTCCGTCGGCTTGTACGTTCCTCGAGGCAAGGGTTCGTTTCCTTCCATGATGATGATGTCCGGAGTCCCCGCCACAGTCGCGGGAGTTCCGAGAATTGTAGTGGTTACTCCCCCTGACCGACACGGTAAGGCCGATGCAGCAACCATTGCCGCGGCACGTATGATCGGCATTGACGAAGTGTATGCGCTCGGCGGAGTTCAGGCTGTGGCAGCACTTGCCTACGGAACGGAAACCATCGACAAAGTTGACAAAATAGTGGGGCCTGGTTCGGGATACGTTCTTGCGGCAAAGCAACTCTTGTCCACTGAGGTGGATACGGGACTTCCGGCGGGACCGAGTGAGGCGATAGTGCTTGCGGACGATTCCGCAGATCCGCTCATGGCGGTTACAGACCTGCTCATAGAAGCGGAACACGGACCGGATTCGGCTGCGTATCTCGTTACCGACAGCCCTACCCTTGCTTCTAAGGCTCTGGAGCTTATCCCGCAACTGGTTGCAGAATTACCTGAAGAACGGCGTTCCTACTGCCGGGAAGTGTTCAGGACCAATGGCGGAGTTGTTCTTGCCGGGGACATGGACGATGCTCTCGATTTTGTAAACAGGTTTGCTCCCGAGCACCTGCAGATTTTGACTCACAGCCCGTCAGCGATACTGGACAAGGTACAGTATGCGGGTGAAGCACTCCTGGGAGAATTTACTCCTGGAACCCTGGCCAATTATTCTATCGGACCGAATGCGATTCTTCCCACATCCGGATTTGCCCGAACGGCTTCAGCTCTGTCGGTTCGAGACTTCACACGCCGGATGTCCTACTCTCAGGTGACTGAAGCGGGTTTTCGGGATCTCGCACCAAAGACGTTGACGTTGGCCAGGTACGAGGGATTCGCTGCACATGCAGCGGCCCTGACACTCCGAATGAGAAAAAATAAATGCAGCAATTCCGCTGATGAAAGTTGAGACATGGCTGATCTGACCCATTTTGATGAAAAAGGCCAAGCCGTGATGGTGGATGTCACCCTGAAAGACATTACGACACGAGAAGCAGTCGCTCGGGGAGAAATTCGTATGCGACCGGAAACACTTGATCTTATCCTCGAAGGTAGAGCGAAAAAAGGCGACGTCCTCGGGGTTGCGCGGCTTGCAGGTATTATGGCGGCAAAGAAGACACCGGATCTCATTCCTCTTGCACATCCGCTCCCGCTTTCTTCAGTGAAGCTGGATTTTTTCCCGGATCGGGGGCAGTCGCTCATTGAAATAGAAGCCACCGTGAAAGTAACCTCACGCACAGGCGTGGAAATGGAAGCGCTCACGGCAGTAGCTGTCGCAGCCTTGACCGTTTACGATATGTGCAAAGCTGTGGACAGAGAAATGGTCGTCTCGGAAATTCGCCTCATGGAGAAGAGCGGCGGCAGATCTGGAGTATTCAAGCGCACGGGCGATTGATACTTCTATTTCTTGGAAATGGACCACATCCTTGATTCAACAGAGCGTCAGACCAGATCTGGCAATGGCTCTTCCTGGTTCACCGAATCATGGCGGTGGCAAGCGGCTCCGTCCCTGTGCGCCACGGAAAAGCAGGCACTGGAAAACTGTCTCAGAATGTTGGCCGAAGATTGCTGGTACTAAGGTTGGTTTCATGATTGCCCGAATTTGGGCACACGCGTCCTGCGTCTCGCGGGACAATCGCCTGACTCAGATGCCTTATTTCAGGCGATTGCTTCGCTTCGCTCGCAATGACAAGTGTTAAGGCCCATCATAAGGACTGCGAAAGATGCTCGTTGTTTATTGTCGAGTCGTTCTGGTGTCGGCCTTTTCTGCCTTACCCATATTCTTGACGATTAGGAAAAATTGAGACAGTTCCGAGATCTGCCCTTACTGAAGATACGGTAGCCATGCTGGAACTACGCCAAACATTCTATTTTGCACATGAGCCAATACAAAACACATCTGGAAATTACATTGCAGCGAATGCGCCCGATTTCCTTTGTTGACGGGAAATCGTTTCAATGGAGTCATAAATGACGGACGTAAAGACGAAACCTATCGATGTAACCGAACTTTCAAGAGATGAACTGCTGCGCTTCATTGGGGTCACTCTCGGTGATGTCCTTGTACACTACGGCATGTGGTTCACTGAAGCGCTGCACCACCAGGGACCCGATCTCGCTCTGGAAATGGAACGAGAAGTGCTGAATCGATATGCCTCTCTGGCCCTGAAACGGCTTGCTCCTCATTTCGGGATGCACATGGAAGGCGACACACCCAAAATTCTGGCAGAGAAATCCAAAGAAGAACTTTTACTCCTCGCGAGCGACATTGCCAAAACCTGGCTTACCGGTGACGGACTCTGGTTCCAGGCAGTAGAATCCGCGCGAGGCATGGCTGAAGCGAAACAGACCAACGACACGTGCTGGTCGCATTTCGCTAAAATGGAAGCCTTCAAGCTGAAAGGCTTTCTGGGCATCGGCCCCAATGAAGGTTTGGAAGCACTCGAGCGGGCAATAAAGCTCAGGATCTACACCATTATCAATGCTCACTCTTCTTCCCGGGACCCGGATGGATCGCTCATTTTTACGGTAACCGAATGCAGAGTCCAGTCTGCCCGGCGTAAGAAAGGAATGGATGATTATCCCTGTAAGTCAGCGGGCATAATCGAATACTCGGAATTTGCCAGAGCAGTCGATCCGCGCATCGCGACCGAATGCGTGTGGTGTCCACCAGATCGAGTACCGGAAGATGCGTTCTGCAGGTGGCGATTCAGTATTGACGGTTCTCAGGACTAATTGCGGTTTCTTATGCCGGCAATCCGGCGGGCGTCACATTCCGCCGCGTTCGAGAAACAAGTATTTGTCACGATTTCTGTGCACGGATCTGCTCGGCTTTTTCCCTCAATGCCTTAGCTTCAGCCTGTTTGTTGGTTCCCTCATAATAGTCAGCGAGATTATCCAATCCTGTTGCCACAATGGGGTGATTAGTGCCGAAATTCTTTTCCAGAATGCTCTGCGCACGAACGAGGAGGGTCTCGGCTTCTTCATAATTTCCCATTCCCACCAGAGTCGATGCCAAATTATTCAAAGAAGATGCTACGTGCGGATGATAGGGGCCAAATGCGTTTTCGGCAATTTGCAATGCCTGACGATAGAGCGGCTCCGCATCGCGAAATCGCATCTGGGATTCGTACATGCCTGCCAAATTGTTTAGAGACTCTCCGAGTTGCGGATTGTCCGGACCGAGAGTCTTTTCCTGGATTTCTATAGCCCTCACGTACAGAGGTTTCGCAGCGGGAAGACGCCCCATGGCACGGTTCACTGCCGCCCGGTTAAGTAAAGAGGTGGCCACATCGGCATGGTTTGGCCCCAGTGCTTTCTCCAGGATCTCCACTGACCTTTTTATGAGATTGTCCGCTTCAGCAAGCTTGCCCTGCTCGAAGTACGCGCCCGCAAGATTGTTGAGTGAAGTGGCAACGTCCGGGTGAATGGGACCGAGTGCTTTTATGCGTATATCGAGTGCGCGTTTCCAGAGCGGCTCCGCTTCCGCATACTGCACCTTGGCGCGATACATTTCCGCAAGATTATTCAAGGCCCGGGCAACCCGAGGATCTTCAGGGCCGAAGTTCTTCTCTGCTTCTCCCAGAGCCTGCCTTCCTGCTGCAATCGCTTCAGCGTATTTTCCGCTTTGAAACAACTCTACCGCCTGTCTATTTAAGTCTTCCCAGGTCATAAGCACTCCTTCATGCCCCGAGGCCCGATGTTTCTTTCCCTTATAAGTACGGCATTCCTAAGAAATCTGTCAACGCTCCATCCAAGTGGGCACAAAGTCTTTCAAATCTCCCCTCGATTCCCACCTGGAATGATTGTCTCTTTCACGAAAAAAACATAATTTTGATTTGAGAAGCTTAACGTGAAAGCCCTCGTAGAATCGCTCTGTAAGGGCATTCATGAGGGGTCCGGGGTGAGCGAATGCTTACAACCGATGAATTTTTATTGATAATTATTCCCGAATCTGCTATAGACGCTTACAGAAGTTCAGATTTTACTTTAACTAAATTTATTAACTATGCATAAATTTGGAATATTACTATCGCGCAGATTAATCGGAGCCACCCTCCTCGCTCTTCTGCTGGGCGGATGTATTGGCCTGATTCCCTCTCCCTTCAGACCCTACCCCGGCCCGGCCAAAAATCCGCAACTTCATGATCTCGCAGAAGCTTTCGACATAGTATGTCGCAATTACCGGCTCGGTCCGGACGATTTGCTCACCGTCAATTTTCAGACTGAATGGACCATTCCCGCGGGGTCATACAAACTTGATACCCTGGATGAGATTGAAATCGAATTTATTCTCGATCCTGAATTGAATCGAAGAGTTGTCATTCGTCCTGACGGAATGATAACGTTGCCGGGCATCGGCGACATTAAGGCCGTCGGTCTCGCGCCTGAGGAGCTTTCCAAGAAAATCGAAGATAAATTCAGGACTGCGAACATCTTGCGGAACGGGGACATCGACCAGCGATTTCGAAACTATCGCATGGTGACGGTATCGGTCAGTCAATTTTACCAGAAGGTTCAGCGTCTCGTTGATTCTTTGACCACATTGACATCCGGCCAGCAGACACAAGTGACGGTAAAGCCGGACGGCACAATAGACCTGCCCCTCTTGAAAGATCGCATTCTGGCAGCCGGGTATACTGTCAGCGATGTGGAGCGGACCGCCAACAAATTGTATCGTCAAGGCGAGTTAAAACACGTTGTAGCCTCAGTGGCTCTTTCCACGGCAAAATCGAGAAAAGTTTACATTCTCGGCGAAGTTAATACTCCCGGCGCTTACGAAATCCGCCAGCCGATTACCGCATTGCAGGCGGTTGCTCTCGCGGGCGGTCATCGACAGAATACTGCAGATCTCACCAGTGTCATACTCATTTCAAAGAATGTCTACGGCAAACCTATGGGTCGAAGACTTGATTTGAAACGTATCCTCGACGTCGGAGATATGGCTTCGGCAATACTGGTCAAACCCTATGACGTGATTTACGTGCCGAAAACGTACGTCGCAGATCTGCGGGTTTTCATGGAGCAGTATTTCGCCACAGTTGCCGAAGTGGCCGGTTTCGTGAATACCCTTGCTGACATCGGAGAAAAAACGCGGTAGAATTGTAGAGACTCAATGATGAGCAAGGAGTCTTCGTGCCAAGAATCTGTCTCGTCCTAATGCTATTCTTCGTCATTTCCCTGGAAAATGCCGACGCTTTTTCTCTCAAACCGACGATTACCAAGGACAAGGAAGAGTACACGTTTGAGGAGTGTCCGAGTACCTTGCGTCAAGCACGGCTCAAGGCCAAAAAAGATGCCGCAAGATTCAGTGCGCGGCATCCAAAAGGTACCTGGAGTAGTTTCTTTGCCAAGAATGACGTACGAAAGTGCTCGCCCTATATAAAGAAAATCTATTTCGATGCAGCCAAGAGTTCGTTTTCTTACAAATCCCCCAGCCAGAAACGATTTTCCCGACTTTCCCCTCATAGATTTCGCACTATGCGAGATCGGTGAATGCCTCCCGGACAGTGTCAATCCCGAGTTTCCTCCTTTGTGAGGAGAACTCATTCCCGCTGTTCGTTACGGCTGATACGGACTCGCAATCGAGATATTTCTCCTTGAGGCGGTAACACGGACCTGCCGTGTAGGTCCGTGTTACCCAAGATTGACATTTGGGCACGGATACAGGGGTGCCACTGACCTGCGGAGCCAGGTCAGTGCAGTTAGCATCTTGAATGCAAAATGGTATGAGATCTCGCATACGAACTGCACTAAACGGCTGTTATTGTGATATGTGGAATGATGGGGCCACGGCATATTTCAGCTATGGATACAATAATACAGAATTCAATGCATGCGCATCGGTCGAATCAGCCGACTATTCTTGAGTCGAAGCCCGTCGCATGATACAGTATCATTATATTTTGGGATCGAAAATGCCTGAGAAGCAAGGAGCTTCACAATGCGTGCGATTTTGAGCTGGATTGCTTGTGCACTTTTTCTCATCGGGGGGATAGTGTTGCTCAGGTGGATAGATGCCCTTTATCGATGAAATGTACTATGGTCTGAACGAAACTGATTATCGGAATACATCGAAAAGGTTTTTGAGACCTTCCTGAACATGTGTAAGCCCCCCCTGGATAATCGAAGCCAAGTCGCTTTCTTCAAATACCGAATAAGAATCTCCTATCACCACTTCAACAGGTTTCTTCAGCCAGTGATACGAACCGCGGTCGTTTTGTTTGAGCGGACCGACTCCGGCAGCCGCGATGATAGCCTTCTTTAGCGAGCAGGGGTCCGGCACCCGTATGCAACCTGCGGATACAGCCCCGAAGGTTGCCGGTGAAATGTGTCGGCCTGGGGGGATTGCCGCTGCTTGAAACCCATGAATCCCCAGATCCCGGTGACGCTGGCACTTTCCCTGTGCATCGCAGACAAGGAGAGGGGCGAAAAATCCATTGTAAAGACCAGGTACGGGTTGTCCTGAAGTGTCAAAGAAAACTACATCAGGATAGCAGTAGACATGGTTTATGAGGAAACTGCCATCCGGCGTAGGAGAGTGGACATCGCCCAGCGCTATGAAGGTGCGATAAATATCGTAAACCGAATTGTCATTCGTTGTGCCTTCCACAAGCAACTCAAAACGGTTTTTGTCTATTAAAATGCGTATAGTCTTGAACTCGAAGCGCCTGTTTTCTCGACTTTCCTGGGCAAATTCCTGCCAATTGGTGTACAGTTGGGGCAAACAGGGATCATTCGGGGCAGTAAGAGCGGGGGGCACGTAGATGGGTTCCGGCTCCTCGGGCGGCTTCTGCGATTCAATCGAAGAGGGCACTGGCTGGATTCGTTCGGCCACTGCTGGAGAGGTCTCACCCGCGTGAGAGGAATCCGCCCCGTGTGCCGAGAATGTGGTGATTAGGGAAACAAACAGCGAACAGATCAGAAGACAATATGGTTTGAGGCGCAATTTCGTCGCTCCGTCGAATCTTGACGGTTGCTGTTCTAGCCGGACTACATCTGCGTGTCAACAGGTCTGTTCCATTTATTCAGTGCGGAAATCGAACCTGAAGAGTTCGGAATATTCTGCTCCTGAAGGCTTTAGCATGCTCCGAAACAGGATTACGTGATCTGCAGTGAAGGAAGGTCCTGCAACATCCGTCCTGTCACGGATTCCTTCCACAAGATTCGCCAGTCCTTTATTGGATCGAACTCGTCCCAGAGTGAGGTGGGGCTTAAAAGCTCGTTTTTCTTTAGCAAACCCGAGCGGTTCCAGTGCATCCTCAAGTCCGGTCGCAAGATTGGACAGGTTTGAGGATTCGTCAGAGCACCCTGCCCAGATGACTCGCGGACGCCGAAAATCCGGGAACACCCCTATCTGGGATACCTTGTGAACCGACACTGCCTGCTCCCGACAAATCTTCCGAGCCGCTTGTTCAATCTGATTCAGCCGATCCACCGTTATCTCACCGATAAACTTCAGAGTCAGATGCATTCCCGCGGGATTAGTCCATTTCACGTCGCCACCGCATTGGCTCAATTCTTGGGCAACGCTCTTGAGAAAAGACTTGACCTTCTCGGGTAATTCGACTGCAAAAAAGACTCTCACAATTTGGCTGCTGCTCTCAAACATTTCGTAGCCCCCTCACGGCAGAGCAAAATGGCCATCCGATAAATTTTCTTCTACAGCGGTATTCCGAGGCCATACTTGGCCGGAGCTTTGGCATAGAACTTTTGTGCTTCGGGGAGGCTTTCGTTGAGCTTCCGCACACGCTCTCCATCCGCCGGATGCGTAGAGAGCCATTCAGGAATCGGCGGCTTGGTAATTTTAGCCATCCTTTCCCAGAGGCGAACGGACTCGGACGGATCGTATCCAGCGGAAGCCATGTAGATTTGGCCTATCCGGTCAGCTTCGGTTTCATGAAGACGACTATACGGCAAAATGACGCCGACCGTTCCGCCCATTCCAACAGCCGCCAGGAGCAGGCGCGATTTCTGATCGAGATTTCCGTCTTCTCCTTTGAGAATTTCACCACCCACCGTGACCGCTCCCTTCACAGCAAGCTGTTGCGTCAATCGTTCCCCGCCGTGTCTCGCGACGGCGTGGGCAACTTCGTGCCCAATTACGGCAGCCAGCCCTGCCTCGTTCTTTACGTACGGCATAAGGCCGGTGAAAACAACGATCTTTCCGCCGGGAAGACAAAAAGCGTTCGGTGTATCCTTCTCTATTACTTTGACATCCCACGCGAAACCGGGTTTGTCCACGGATTCGGCGGCTTTGCTTATTCTGTCCGAGACCTGCTTTACGGCTTGATTGAATCGTTCGTCATTACACGCCTTTTCTTTGGACACGACATCGTTGAAAGCCTTGAGTGCAATGCTGTTCAACTGATTATCCGAAACCATGTTGAGTTGACGCCTTCCCGTATGGGGAACGGTTGCGCATGCTGCCAAAACCATCACAATCAGAGTAAGAATGGCGGCTTCTTTTTGTAAACGGCCCAAAAAGGTCACTTTTTTGTCCTTGCGGTATAAAACTTGATTTATCAAATAGTTCATGCTAAACACTTGTTGAATGCTTCACTCCGACTCTCTGGAGGTGCGCCTTGAAGTGCGAAAAATGCGGTTACATAAGCTTTGATTATAACGTGGCCTGTCCTTCTTGCAATAAGGACCTGAACATGATCCGCAGAAAACTCGGTTTGCATTATATGCCACCTGAGGTGGATTTCGACGAATACTTCACCGGGTCCTCATCGAGCTATCGGGCAGCCGCTCCAGCGGCCGCGCCGAAACGCCACGAAACCGAACTGGATCTTGATTCAGGCGAGGAATTCGAATTCACTCTGGACGACTAGCTTTCTGAATAGATTTTATGCTCCGGGAGTACCATCCCCCGGAGCAACGAATCAATCCTCTTTAGGTTCCAGGGGCCAGGCGCCTTTTTCCTGGAGAACCTGTCTGAGCACTCTTAAAGCCTGATTTACCACGGGCATTCCGCCGTAGATCCCACACTGAAAAATCACCTCAGCTATATCATGAGGACTGCAGCCGACGTTCAGTGCAGCATATATGTGGAGCTTCAGTTCTTCCTCTCTTGAGAGAACAGTCAATGCAGCTATGGTTATGAGCTGACGTGTCTGATGAGGGATCTTTTCGCGGGCGTACACTGTGCCCGTGACAAAAAGTGAAAGGTCTTTGGCCATCTTCTTGTCAAACGATCTCCACAGATCGAAAGGACGCTCGTCCGGATAGCCGTCAAAGTAGAGTTTTGCGGTCTTTGCAGTTTTTTCCTTCAGATCATCACTCATAGATACCTCCATAAATCACATTTGGCACGCAGAACTTTCTTCCGGTTCAATGGATTACCTTCAGGCCGTCACGGGTTATGAATACCGGGCAAGGCAGTTCATAGTCCTTGTGTATACGATCGAGCACGTTCTGCCATTCATCACAGCAGGTGGGAACAGGATAAGGGACATCCGATCCCGGTATGGTTAACGGTGACCGGGGAGGGATTTTCTTCATGAAATTATTTCCCGGATCTCCCGGTACAAGATCCATGTCGGAAATATGGACGAGATACACCGCTTTCCGGGGTTTCCAGCGCTTTATGTAATCCAACGCGGATTGAAGGCTCATGTGGAAGGGACGATTGAATTCAGGTTCGTGCAGCCAATGAGCTTGAATGACGAGCACATCAGGGTTCTCGAGTAACTGCGGCTCATCATCGATACGCATGAAGTCGGAAGTATACACCAGTTTGCCATATTGCCCTGCCGCATCGGTTTCAAAAATATAGCCCACCGAACCGGCCGCACTGGGACCATGAAAGGTCTTGAATGGAGTCACTCTTGTCTTCAGTCCGTCAAGCATCGTGCCGGGGACGGCGATCCTCTTTTCCACCAGAGATCCGAGAAGGTAACCGAACCGAACCTCGATGCCTTTCCATGCCGTTTCTGTCGCGTACACAGGGATGGGACGCCAAGCGTCCGCTGGAATGGATCTGCGAAATACCAGCAAATCATCCATACCCAGGAAATGATCTCCATGCTCGTGAGTTATCAGCACTGCATCAGGTCGCGCGAGGTGATTTGCCTTCATCTGCAGTCTCAAATCAGGACCGCAATCCACGAGAAGAGATTCGTCATTCTTGATAAGGAGTGAGGTTCGCGTCCGCTCTTCTCCCAACGCGGTCATTTTGGAGCATATTGCGCAGGTGCAAGAGTATTCCGGGGTGCACCACGCTGCTCCTGTCCCGAGAAACAGTATATCCATGACCAATCCTCTTAGAAATGTCCAATCAAGCTAAGAAGGAATAACCCAAATGCCGCATTTACGCAAGTCCTTGAAGGCACTTCCGAAAACGATCGTCCGAAGGATATGCTTCTCGGGTGGAATTATTCGCTGACTGGAGATGCAAGGCAAAATACGAAATTCGTATTGGCAAAAAACAAACACAAGTCCAGCCGAACGCGAACTAATGCTGTGACATAATTTTCAGCGGTTCGGTTTTAGATGTGGGGAAAGTGAGGAGTAGCCGGAAAGACTTCCTGAAACCAAACTTATTTGCCCCTGTACACTATCAGGCCATGCGTCAGATCGTATGGTGAAAGAGCAACGGTCACTCTATCGCCAAGAAGAACCTTGATACGGAAACGGGACATTCTACCGGATAGCTTCGTACGAATACTTCTTCCGTCATCGGTTTCGACCTGATACATGCCACCGGAATGAACCTTCACTACTGTCCCTTCAACTTTAACGTTATCGTCTCTGCTCATCTTCTTCCTTTCTCCAGGGATCGCTCACAGCGATCGTTGCACAAAAGTACACTCTGCAACCGGCCCCCATTTTTCCATTCTGCACGAAATATGCATGCACCGTTCTGTTTTGTCAAACTATCTTTCTATATGTTTCCCGGACTCGTTCCAGGTCCTCCGGGGTATCTACCTCTATGGAATCCATATCGGTAATCACCACTTTTATTCGAAACCCGTGTTCCAGGGCCCTCAGTTGCTCCAGCCGCTCCGATTTCTCCAGAATGGTCTGGGGAAGACTTGCGAACACCTGAAGGAAGTTGTTTCTGTATGCGTAAATCCCGTGATGTTTATAATAAACGGGCGGAACGGCAGATCCCTTATAATAGGGGATGGTTGCACGGGAGAAATACAGGGCGAATCCGTGAACGTCCATAACAGTTTTGACAGCATTCGGATGATATATTTCCTCGTCCCTGACGATCCTGTAAATCAATGTGCTCATTGGAATTGACGGATCGGTCACAAGCGGAGCGGTCACTTCCTCGATCATAATAGGATCGAAAAGGGGCTGATCTCCCTGAATGTTAACGACTACATCATTATCCTGTAACTGCAATATATGTGCAGCTTCAGCGATGCGATCCGATCCCGAAGGATGCCGATCCGAAGTCAGAACTGCTTTTCCTCCGAATGCTTCAACAGCCGCAATAATGTCATGGGAATTCGTGGCCACATACACGGCGTGCAAAAATCCCGACGTCATTGCACGTTCCAGCACGCGAACTATCATCGGTTTGCCCAAAATATCGGCAAGCGGTTTACCGGGAAATCGGCTGGATTCTGCTCGTGCAGGGATGAATCCTATTATTTTGGGCAAATCCTTCGACATATCCCCAGGTCTCGACGAAATCTATGTCACTTCTTCCGAGAGGTGTCTCGGTCGTACATCGTGAGTTCGATACTCACCGCGGTTGACCGAATTTCAGACATTCTTCTGCACAGCGATAGTTTCTTTACATAAAGCCGGTACGTACCGGTCAGGATCGGTATCGCATTATTGCCAACTCACATTCCCGTGATTTGTATCGGGTACTGTTTGGGAAACGACGTCCACAGCCAGAATTTCCAGATAAAACGCTGTCACAGAATCTCTTCGGCAGCAGCCTGCAATTCCACCACCATGCGCCGCAAATGATCTTCATCCATCTGCAGGAATATGGGCAGCACAACCGTCTTCTCGAGAATTGCCATTGTCTGCGGCAGCATGTCCTTCGAATAGGTCATTTCGCTTCCGTACAGTGCACCGCCGAACGGATGAGGACCGGTCCAGGCAGTCTTCCTCGCGAGAAGGTGTTCCCAATTATGCATCAGATGCCAAAGGTTGTTCTTAAAGTAGATCGCAGCGATTCCTTTTGCGGCAATATGCTGTTGAAAGGCCTGGGCCTTTTCTGCAGTGGGAAGGAAGAAGCATACATGGGTGTAGCTGTCCTTTCCTTTCTCCGGAATCTCTCGCATGACAATTCCTTCGCAGCTTTCGAGAGTCTCTCGAATGAGTTCCTGGTTCTGCTGTTGCCGCTGAATTATGTCCTCCAGCTTGCTGAGCTGAGCCAGCCCCACCGCTCCCTGAAGCTCATTCATACGATAATTGAATCCCAGGAAATTCCGGCCATCCAAAGCCCGCCCCACGTTGGGATTGTGCTCATGCCCGTGATCTGCGTATTCCGAAGCGCGCTGATACAGTTCCCGATCGTTCGTAATGACCATTCCCCCTTCACCGGTAGTAATGGTCTTATAGAAATCGAACGAGAACGTTCCCATATCACCCCAGGTCCCCAGGCGTTTGCCACCGACTCCTCCTCCAAGCGCCTGAGCGGTATCCTCGATCACTTTCAGATTGTGTCTTCTTGAAATATCAAGGATCTCCTGGATCCGAGCGGGGGATCCCAACATATGTACCGGGATCACAGCTTTGGTTCTTGGAGTGATTTTCTTTTCCAGGTCTACAGGGTCCAGATTCAGTGTTTGGTCGATCTCAGCGGGCACGGGTACGGCGCCTGCTTCGATTATTGCTTCGAATGTAGCGATGAAGGTAAAGCCCTGAGTGATGACTTCGTCTCCGGGACCGATGCCGAGAGCAGATAGCGCTACTTTGAGAGCAGCCGAACCGGAAGTGACCGCCTGAGCGTAAACCGCTCCGGTGAATTGAGCGAATTTATCTTCGAATTCCTTAACCTTATAAACCCCTTTTCGCTCGTTTGGGAACTCGTAACGAAACAGTATTCCCGTTTCCAGAACATCGTTGATATGCTCTTTTTCTATTTCACCTATCCACTCGTATCCTGGCATGAGACCTCCTGACAAACACCCGGACATCCAGGCTGAACTGTCGTCAGCACTGATTGTGGGATTCACCATCATACCTGAACAGCTCTCCGGATCGCTCCGTGGAACCGTGCAGGGCTTATATCAACTAAACGCCATTTCGTAAATAGTTTGAGCTTCTTCTTCTCCGAGTTTTCGCGGATTGTTTTCAACCGGCCGAGTTACCTTCAAAGCGGCTTCCACCAGCATGGGAATGTCAGATCTTGGAACCCCGGCATCAGCCAGGCTTGAAGGAATTCCGATGTCGCTGCACATCATGAACACGCTTTCCACCGCCTGCTCGGCAGCTCGTCGCAGAGGCAGGCCCTCCACAGGTTCACCCATTGCCGCGGCTATCATGGCAAAGTGTTTTTCTGCAGCAGGCAAATTGAATTCCATGACATACGGTATCAACATGGCATTTGCCAGACCGTGAGGTATGCGGTAATTGCCGCCCAGCGGGTACGCCAAGGCATGGGCAGCCCCAACCCCCGCATCGGCAAGGGCAAGGCCCCCCAGAAGGCTTCCCATCAGCATCTGTTCCCTGGCATCGATATCACCACCGTGAAAAACCGCACGCCTGAGATTACCCGATATCAATCGAATAGCGGTCAACGCGAGAGCTTCCGTGAAGACCGTGCTGGACAGACTGCTTACTGATTCTATTGCATGGGTCAATGCATCCATACCGGTTGCAGCAGTAACATGGGGCGGCAAAGGCAACGTGAGTTCAGGATCGAGCAAAGCAACGTCAGGAAAAAGGAACGGGCTGTTTATTCCGCCTTTGGCGCGGGTTTCCCGATTGGTGAATACTGCTGTGAACGTCACTTCCGCACCGGTTCCCGCTGTGGTGGGGACCATTATTGTGGGAGTACCCGGTAATTCGACCTTATTCAGACCAATGTAATCCTGAGCCTTCCCTTCGTTGGTGATGAGAACTGCAGCCGCTTTTGCAGTGTCCATGGCGGATCCGCCGCCGAGGCCTACTACGAGATCCGCATCTACTGCACGTCCGAGAGCCGCGGCTTCCTCCGCATTATCCATGTACGGTTCGGGTTCTACCGCCTTGAAGACTTCACCCGTAATTCCTACATCATTCAATGCAGAAAGCGCCCTATCGAGGATTCCGACCTGCTCCAGCGCCGGGTCTGCCACAAGAAGATATTTTCCTGCACCCGATTCGCGGGCCAGTTGCCCGAGATTGGACAGCGCTCCTCTTCCGAAAACGACCCTTGTCTTGATCTGAAAATTTCCCAATTTTGGCAACATGCGACCCCTCGGCCCGAGATGGACATAGAAAAGATTCCAGTTTATAGCAGAAAACCCCTGCACCGGCAAGCTAGGCCTGCATTTTAATTTGTTCGGAGGGACGTGTGTGATCGCGTCAGCGGCTTTGTTGGTTGCTTTCCGGCAAAGAAAACTATTGAATCGAGAAGATGTGTAATTCGGGAGTCAATTGACTCAAAAGCGTCTCGAAAGCTTTCACCTGTACCTGTTCCGCTTAAGCAGACGAGTTTGACACCGTGAACAATGACTGACAATTGCGAGGGCAAAGCCCGTGGCAATCGCCTGACGCAGGGCATGAATCTATAATGAGTGTTCACGGACCCATTTGTTCGAAAGACAGAGCGGCCACGGAGCAACCCCATCCTTCCCTCAGGGGATTGCTTCGCTGCGCTCGCAGCTGACGATCATGCTTTTCGCGGAAGAGATTAGATCTCGTTCAGAACTTGAGCCCTGAAAGCATACAGCGAATCGCTTCATCACTCGCTGCTGCGGATGACTACTCACATCCGTTTCAAACTGAGAAAGGAAAGAAACCTGGCGAGAAATAAATCTCTTACATTGAATCGTGTATTATGCTATTGAAATAAGTTTCAGGATATTGGACCGAATCAGGAGGCGGCTTCGTGCTGGAAATACTAACCCGGGGATTCAGAGACGTTCGACAATATCTCCAGGGAGTCCGAATACTTAATGAGGAGAACCTCTCTGAGGCTCTCGCAATGATCCGCGTTTCGCTTCTGGAAGCAGACGTGGAATTTCAGGTTACACGCTCCTTTCTCGAAAAAGTCAAAGAACAGGCTCTCGGTGAGATCGTCCAGGTCAGCGTAAAGTTCAAAGAAAGAAAATTGAAGGTCTCACCAGGGGATCACTTCATCAAGCTCTGTCACGATGAGTTGGTTCGACTTATGGGACCTGAGGATTCCTCGTTGGATCTGCGCAGGAAGCCTGTCAGCGCAATCATGATGGTGGGTCTCCAGGGCTCCGGTAAAACTACCACAGCAGCCAAGCTCGCGCGGTTTCTTCAGAAGAAAGGCAATCGTCCCATGCTGGTTGCCGCGGACGTGTACAGACCCGCCGCAGTGGACCAGATCCGCAAACTCGGCGCGGACCTCAACGTCCCGGTGTACTCGGATGGAGGAGCGAGACCGCCTGAAATCTGCTCGAAAGCAATGCAGATCGCTTCCGATGCAAACTGCGACGTAGTGATCTTCGATACTGCAGGCCGCCTCACGATTGATGAACCTCTCATGGAAGAAATTCGTCAGATTGAAGAGTTGGCCCATCCGGATAACGTGATCCTGGTCTGTGACGCAATGATCGGGCAAGAATCGGTCAATATTGCCAAAGCTTTCAATGAGCGAATACGTCTCACGGGATTCATACTGACGAAACTCGATGGTGATGCCCGCGGCGGAGCGGCCATTTCCATAAAAGAGGCTACAGGAGTCCCAATCAAATTTGTTGGTATGGGCGAAGGTATGGACCGGCTGGAGGAATTCCGTCCGGAAGGCCTTGCTTCGCGAATTCTCGGATTCGGAGACGTAGTCGGTCTGGTTAAAGACTTCGAGGAGGTCCTGGACGAAAAGAAAGCCGAAGAAGACGCCATGCGCATGCTGCGCGGCGAATTCGGATTCGGAGATTTTCTCGAACAGATCCGCGCTATCAAAAAAATGGGGCCTCTTCAGGATTTGATGGAAAAGCTGCCCTTCTTTCCCGGAGGACTCCCCTCGTCGGCAAAAGTCGATGATTATGAGTTGGTTCGTATTGAATCGATCATCAATTCAATGACTCCCGCGGAGCGAAAACATCCGGACATCATAAATCAGAGCAGAATTGCCCGTGTTGCCCGCGGATCGGGACGGGAAGACGGAGAAGTGAAGGATCTCCTCACCAAATTCCGTGACATGAGAGACCTCATGTCTGCTATGGGTGGAGGAAAGATCCGTGGCCGCTGGAAAGGAATGAAAGGGCTGCGCAAGATGTTTGGTGGAGGTCTTTCGGGAACGGGTTCCGAAGAACCTTCAATCAGCCCGAATAATCCCTTTGGCCTGCCGGAAATCAAGAAGGGAAACGTGGTCTCGAAAAAGGCGCTGGAAAAACAGCGCAAGAAGAGCAAACAGGCAAAACAAGCAAGAAAAAAAGCAAGAAAGAAATAGAGGCTTGACCTCGAAAATCCGCTTTTGTTTCATTCCGGACGGGGTTTCGATCCGGAACCAATAACCTATGGAGGGCGTCTATGATTTGGAAATTGGTCGCAATGCTTGCTTTGGGGATCCTCAGCGGTCTTCTCAGTTTTTACAACAAGAACTTTTACGTGCGGGTTTTCAACGACATTCTGGGCAAGGAAGAAGATGAGAACGTAGCGGTGAGGGTAGGCAGAGGATTTTTCTACGGCTTCTTTTTTCCCATTTATTTCTCATTACTCTTGTCCGGGCTCATTGCACTGGTAGTGTTTCTCATTGTCGCCGGCATTATTGCGGCCGTTATCTTCGTCATCGTCTGGGCCACTGAAAAACTGCTCCCAAACGAATGGATAGGAGAACTGTTGATCGGCTTGTTCGAAAAGGTCGGCATCAAGAGACCGGCTCCTATCGTGCCGGTAACTCCTGCAGCTCCAGTTGCTCCTGTCATTTCGCAACCTGAACAACCCACTTCATCCGAACCTGAATCCAAATAGCTCTCGTCCGCACCTGCCGAGGCGGAATTCGCCTCGGTAAGGTAAAAACTCTCGTTTTTTCAAAAGCATGTATTCCCGCCGAGTACGTGGTCTTGCCTTTTTTCTGAAAAACCGCTAAAAACTGGTCAATCTTTGGGCCGACCTTCCACGGGATCGATTTGTATTACGGCCGTACACATCTGGAGACCAGTTCCTCACATGCGTAGTATCGGGAAAGGTGGAACCTTGATTTCGAGATCGTGGATATTGCTAGCTGCACTATTTTGTTGCATTTTCCTGGTGTCATGCGTCCCGGGTATTCTGAGCAAAAAAAACGACGTCTCTGCTCAACAGCAGACGCCGCAAAAAGGGTCTCTTCTGAAACCGCAGATCGCTTCCTCCACTGTTGAAAAAGAAAAAGAAATAAAGCAAACCAAAGATGACAAGGAAGAGAAGCTTCCGGTGAGAAGTGCTTCGGACACACACGATACTCTCATTAAAGTGGACAAGCCGGTTCCACAAGATAGTGAAACAGGAAAGTCACTGCCACCTCCGAAAGAAAAGGAAAAAGAAGAGCCTTCAAGCGTGAGCACTGCCTCGAAGAAGCCATCTTCACCGATATCCGAGTCACCGAGTCCTAAGCCACTTGAAAAACTCGAAGAAGATAAGAATGCCGGTTTTGCCCCTCCCCTGAGCAAATTCGATCACGCAGAATATATAAAACAGGTGCGGAGTAGAGCAATAGATCTCGTCAACAAGGAAAAAAAGTGTTCCCATGCGATTCTCTGTCGCGATTCCCTTACTGATGAATGGTCTGTAACTCTGTTCGTGATGAAAGATAAGACTTTTACAAGGTCTATCTACGTCTGGGACGATATCGATGAAAAATGGGGAGAAACCTACTCTGACCCATTACCTGCGAAGGAACTGAAAGAAGCCCTGGCGATGGTATCCAACGGTAAAAAATGCGAGCCATTGAAGGGGAAGCTCCAATAGATTTGTGCCGACTTCATGAAGAATCACGTGATTACTATGGTAGATTGCTGTAACAACGTACGCACGCAAGGAGGTCCCAATAAGCCATGCTGCTGACCAGACCTGTCCTTTTCATTGCCACTCTGATCTTCTTCACAGGAATGTTTTACACGGCCGATCCGGCATGTGCGGACCAGACCCGGGAAGAATGCTACAAATGCTGCGACGAACAGGGACTTGACGAATTTTACCAGGAACAGTGCCGTCTCAAGTGTTTCCGTAACAACGAGCACTGTACGGGAAAACGAAAAAAGCCCGCACCCGTGGTATCGGAACCGGAACCACCTCGTGAGACCCGCCCTGCCCCGGCTTCGCGTCCTGCTCCGGCACGAAGAGCTTTTCAGTGGCCGAATCCGCTGAATCTCGTGCCCGGGAGGGAATGGGAAGCCGCAGGCCAAATACTGGGGGCAAACGGAATCTCTCCACAGCATCCGCACTATGCCGCTGCACAAAAAAGCATCGAACAGGTGCTCGTCGAGTTTGCCAGAGCAAACCCAGGCGGAGGCAAATTACCGACGGCACAGCTTGAAAGAGTGCTGAATCAGATCAGATGACTCGCTCTGCATTGTCTCACCCTGGCGGCCTTTTCGGATTTGTCCGGAAAGGCCCGCTTGTGGCTTTCTTGTCAATCTGGCTGCTCCTGACCGCTCTTTGGGTTTGCTGCTTCGCTGCAGAGAATCAGCACAATTCTACGACTCCGCCATTAAGCCCAATTCCGGTGGAAGATTCGGGCACATCGGACTTATCTTATCCTCCATGGTGGGGAGAAGCTCCGAAAGTGGACTCGGGTATTCCCTGTAAGGAGCCGGGCACCTGCATCACATGCCATACCTCAACAACTACCATGGATGCATCCCACGCGTTCTCCTGTGTTCAATGCCACAAAGGTGATTCCTCTGCCACTGAGGAGAAAGCGGCTCATCAGGGTTTGATTAAGGATCCCGGTGACCTGAACCATGCGGAGCAAACCTGTGGGAAATGCCATCCAGAGGAAGTCAGACGAGTTCGTCATTCCGCAATGGCTCTTGCTCCCCGAATGATCAATCACACGCGCTTCTCTTTCGGCGCTCAGAAAGATGCCTCACCGCAATACGCTACAGTCAAAACAGATTCTCTGAAACAGGTGCCTCACCCTTCAGAATCAGGAGACCTCGGAGACGACCTACTCAGACGTTCATGCCTCCGGTGCCATTTGCATACTGCCGGTTCGACCCGATGGGGAGAGCATCGCGGACTTGGGTGCTCGGCATGTCATGCTGCCTTTCCCAATAGTGCCGATGGACGGCCTCGCGAACATGCCATTGTCCGTCAAGTAGGAATGACCGCGTGCCTCAAGTGCCACAATGCGAATCATGTAGGCGCCGATTATATCGGACTGTATGAAAGAGATTTTCACCGGGGCTTCAAGTCACCGCTTGTGCAAGGGCGTCTGGCACCGACAATCTACGGAGCGGAACAGCATCGCCTGCTGCCTGATGTTCACTTCCGTGCGGGAATGATGTGTATCGATTGTCACACCTTGGACGAGGTGCACGGATCGGGGCACGTTCCCCAGCACCAGGGGAATGGGGTCAAAATTACCTGTGAATCCTGCCATGTGAATGGCGATCATCCGGCAGTTCTGAAGCAGGAAGACGGAAGCATGACCCTTCTGCGTGGAGCAGGACGAACGATACCCCGCATGAATATGGAATCGGTGCCCCATCGGATCGATTCGCATCGAAATAAGGTCAAATGTTCGGCATGTCATGCTGCATGGTCTTTCCAGGACTATGGACTGCACCTGATGCTTGAGGAACGCCCTGATTACTGGAAATGGGCTACAACTGCGGGCCAGAACGATCCCCAGGTACAGCAAATCTTAAGGGAGACTGTCGGCACGTACGCGGAAATTCTTCCCTCAACTGAGGGAGCGGCTGCGGGAACTCCTGAAGAGCAATGGAAGAATCCGGAAACGTTTGACTGGCTTTCCGGCGAAATGCGGCCTGGCGCATGGTTCAGGGGATACACCGAACGCAAATGGTCCAGGCCTCCCCTCGGTCTGGATGCTCAAGGCCGTGTCTCGGTTATGCGGCCGATGTTTCAGTATGTCTTGTCCCATGTGGATTCTGAGGGAAAAGTTCACAGGGACAGATGGATTCCCACAACGGGTTCCGGTTCTCCCGCACTGATCGTGAATCCCTATTCACCCCATACCATTGCAGCCAAAGGCCGCAGCTGTCAGGATTGTCACGGAGATCTCAAGGCAGCCGGTTTGGGAGAAGGATTGCGCGGTATTGAGAAACCGGGCTTCCATAATCTGCTTCTGCCGGAATCACAACTCCCCGAACACCGCATAATATGGGACAAGCTCGTGGACGAGAACGGCAATCAGCTCCAGTACAGCAGCCATGCAGGTGCACGCCCCCTCGATCGGGCCACGCTTAAAAGGCTGCTCAATCCATCGCCGCGACACAAGGCGGAGTTCTACAAATTCCTTACTGATGGGCTATCGAAGCAGTAAAGTTGGGGAAGCTTTTTGTAAATCGATCGTGCCGTTAGCTCAGTTCCGTCATTGAAAGCATTGGTTTGTCGACTACATATGTGATCTTCGCATTGCACAGCCACGGTAGGGGCAGGTCTCGTGCCTGCCCTTCCGGAATGACCGGCACGGAGGCCGGTCGCTACCGGGCATCCACGAGGGATGCCCTTACCGGAGAAAAAACCAACAGTTAAGTCAATGCTAGAAGTTCTTGGGATGGGGCTCGGGCCCCGCCAGACGCGGGGTTACAAGAAGGGTTTCCCCGGTTTTACTTCTTTGCCGATCTTGACAGTCGAGACCGGCCGGAGTATGTGTACACGTTTAATTGAGCTAATTTCGCGGGGGAAGCACACCCCCTGAAAAGAGATACTGCATATGAAAATCACGCCGGAAGAAGTCGATTATGTAGCCCTTCTGGGACGACTGAATATCGGACCGGAAGAAAAGAAGAAGTACCAGGCCCAATTGGATGACATTCTCAAGTACATGGACATGCTCGCAGAAGTCGACACCGATAACGTCGAACCCATGGCCGGACCGGTTGAGCTTCATACTCCCTTGCGGGAAGACCTGGTGCTCCCTTCTCTCAGTATAGAAGACGCCCTCGCAAATGCTCCCGCAAAGATCGGCAGTTCGTTCAAGGTTCCGAAAGTCATTGAATAAATGCTACCGGCGCACTTCCGCCAACGTATGATTCATGTCCGAAGATAATGCGCAGCAACCGATCGTATTCATATCCGCTCACAAACAGAGGATGAAAAAGTGCCAGAACTCCATGACATGACCGCTTCCGAATTGGCCCGCGTTTTGATATCCGGAGAAACGACTTCCGTGGAAATAACCCGCTCGTTGCTCGCTCGGATCGACAAATTGGAAGAATCTATTCACGCGTACGTTACCGTGGCTCCGGAATCCGCTCTGGACATGGCTGCAGAAGCGGATCGGATGATTGCAGCGGGAAAAGCGGCACCCCTGACCGGAATCCCCATAGCAATCAAGGACAACATGTGCATCAAGGACCGCAAGACTTCGTGCGGGTCCCGTATCCTCGGGAATTTCAAACCGCCTTATGACGCTACCGTTGTTCGTCGCCTCAAGGATGCAGGCATGGTAATCCTCGGCAGCGCCAACATGGACGAATTCGCCATGGGCTCGTCAACGGAGACATCCTACTGGGGGCCGACCCGGAATCCGTGGAATACGGAGATGATACCCGGTGGGTCAAGCGGAGGCTCCGCTGCTGCCGTTGCGGCCAAGGAAGCCGTCGTATCACTCGGATCGGATACCGGAGGGTCCATACGATTGCCTGCGGCATTCTGCGGAGTCACCGGCATAAAACCTACGTACGGAGCAGTTTCGCGGTTCGGACTTGTGGCGTATGCATCCAGCCTGGATCAGATCGGTCCCATAGCACGAGATGTCAAAGACATAGCACTTCTGTTGAATCTCCTCTGCGGACACGATCCCAGGGATTCCACCTCGGTTCCGCGGGAATATCCCGATTTCACCAGCGTTCTGGAAAAATCGGTCAAGGGAATGACTCTCGGGTTGCCCACGGAATTCTTCTCCAAGCTCGATAACGAAGACGTGAGCCGAACGGTTGCCGATGCTCGGAAGACTTTCGAGGACCTCGGAATAAAGTTCGTGGATCTGTCCCTGCCCCATCTCGATTACGGAATAGCAGCGTACTACATCATCGCTCCGAGCGAAGCTTCATCCAACCTCGCACGTTACGACGGCGTCAAATACGGGCATCGCGCTGAAGAATATTCCGGAATAATCGACATGTACTGCAACACCAGGGCTGAAGGGTTCGGTCCCGAGGTGAAGCGACGCATCATGCTGGGAACCTATGCGCTGTCGTCAGGCTATTACGATGCATACTATGTGAAGGCTGCGAAAGTGCGGACTCTGATTACCAATGATTTCAAGAAAGCCTTCGAAAGTTGTGATGCGATCTTCTGTCCCACAGCGCCTTCCCCCGCGTTCAGAATCGAGGAAAAAATCGACGATCCCATGCAGATGTACCTGACGGACGTGTTCACAATTCCCGTCAACATGGCAGGACTTCCGGGAATGGCCATTCCTGGAGGTTTTTCAAGGGACGGACTTCCCATCGGTCTGCAATTGATCGCTCCTCATTTCAAAGAAGAGGTTCTCGTGCAATTATCCGCAGCGTTCCAGCGGGAGACTGACTATCACCTCAAGACACCGGCATTATAGGATGTGACTATGGAATACGAACCAGTAATCGGACTCGAAGTTCACGCCCAGCTCCTGACGGACTCCAAGGCTTTTTGTTCGTGCACCACGCGTTTCGGTAACGAGCCTAATACGAATACCTGCCCTATCTGCCAGGGAATGCCCGGTGTGCTGCCGGTCTTGAATCGCAAGGCGCTGGAATTCACTGTCAAAATGGCGCTGGCATGCAACTGCACTATTAACGAAACGAGCAGATTCGCACGAAAAAATTATTATTATCCGGATCTTCCCAAGAATTATCAGATTTCCCAGTATGAGCTTCCGGTCGCGGAACACGGGTGGCTTGACCTGGAAACCAACGGAGAGATTCGGCGGATCGGCATCACGAGAATACATATGGAAGAAGATGCGGGAAAGCTGATTCATGATGAAAATCGCCCCTTCTCTCACGTCGATTTGAACCGCACAGGTGTACCCCTTGTGGAAATCGTTTCGGAACCCGAGATGCGTACTCCGGAACAAGCAGCAGATTACCTGCGCGCGCTCCGCTCCATTCTCGTATACCTGGAAGTCTGCGACGGTAACATGCAGGAAGGCAGTTTTCGTTGCGATGCAAACGTTTCCATAAGACCGAAGGGAACCACAGCGCTCGGTGTCAAAGCGGAAGTAAAGAACATGAACTCCTTCCGAAACGTCCAGCGCGCACTTCACCATGAAATCGAACGGCAGATCGAAACGTTGAAAGAAGGCGGAAGGATAGTCCAGGAGACCCGATTATTCGATCCTTCCACCGGAACGACAGCGCCCATGCGAAGCAAAGAACAGGCCCATGATTACCGGTATTTTCCGGATCCTGATCTTTTGCCGCTTCGCGTGGAACCGGAACTCGTGGAGAGAATGAGAAGCCAGCTCCCTGAACTTCCTGCGGAGAAAAAGGAACGTTTTATACAACTCGGCATCCCGGCGTACGATGCGGGCGTGCTTACCGCTTCGCGGGCTCTGGCTGACTTCTTCGAGCGCACAGTCGAGCTGTTTCCGAATCCCAAAGCAGTAAGTAACTGGATGATGACCGAGTTCATGCGGGAGCTGAAAGGGGAAGAAGCCGACATAAGCTGCTGCCCTGTTTCTCCATCGCAACTGGCGAATCTTCTGAAGTCGGTCGAAGACGGCACCATATCCGGGAAAATAGCCAAAACAGTTTTCGAGGAAATGTTTCGCACAGGAAAAGAACCCGAAGAGATCATACGCGAGAAGGGGCTCGTGCAGGTATCCGATACAGACGAATTGACTGCCGCATGTCGTGAAGTACTGGATGCGAATGCCGGAGAAGTGGCCAAGTATCTTTCCGGTAAGACGAAGATATTCGGCTTTTTCGTCGGTCAGGTGATGAAAAAGACCAAAGGCAAGGCGAATCCCGGACTGGTAAATTCCATCATGGAAGAAGAATTGAAGAAGAGGTCATGATAGCCTGAATCAGGGACAAGGGAGATTGTGGAAACTTCGATTACAGTCCCAATGAGAAAGGGCGATACCATGCCGCCTCACAAGGGAGAAGCCGTTACGTGGGGATTAATTGGAGCTGCTTGAGAGACTGTAATAGCGACCGCTTTTTGTGAAAAAACTCATTCGGCCGGCACGGAGGCCGGCCGCTACCGGGCTCGCAGTTGGCTTGGCGTGTACGTATCGATCTGAGAAATGCGTTGGCGAAATCTCCTCATTGTTTTCGAAATCCGCGGAATCAGACCGAGCAGCATAGACGATAAAATAACGCGTATCTGCACTCCGGTAGAGGCCGGCGTCTCTGCCGGCCCATGATCCCATGAAGACCCCCATTCTAACTACTTATAAAGGAAGACTGCCCCACTGGAGGATGGATGATTCCATCTATTTTGTGACTTGGCGTTTGGCTGCTTCACAGGTTCCACTTGAAAGTAGAGAAAGAACGCTGGTTGCAGATGCCATCAAACATTTCGTCGGCCTTCGGTACAATTTGGCGGCGTATGTGGTCATGGACGATCACGTTCATGTGTTGGTAGCTCCTTCGAAAAAGCTCAGTTTGCAGGAAATCATCCACAGTTGGAAATCCTTCACTGCCCACCGACTCCAAAGAGATTTTGGCAGAATAGGTATGATTTGGCAGAGGGAATATTTTGATCGAATTGTCCGAGACGAGCGCGAGTTGATGGAGAAAGTCAACTATATCCTGACCAATCCCACGAGAAGGTGTCCTGACCTGGTGGGATATGAATGGGCTAATTGCAGTTTTCCTTTGTGAACTCCACGAGTGGCCGGCTCGGAGGCCGGCCGCTACCGGCTCGCAGTATGCATTAGCGAAATCTCCTCATTGTTTTCGAAATCCGCGGAATCAAGCCGAGCAGCGTAGACGATAAAATAACGCGTATCTGCGCTTCGGTAGGGGTCGGCGTCTCTGCCGGCCACTGCCGGGAGAAGCGAGCAAGCGGATGGTTCGTACTTCCGCGTGAAGCAAGGGAACATTGTCCAGCAAGGCTCGCAAGTTCGCCTCTCGACGAATCGCAATCTTGATAAGTACCTCTCCAATACCTATAATTGAATCAGGCAATAAAACACGACAAACGTTCTGAACTTTATTCAGCAGTACTGAAATAATCTCACATTTGTTAGCAGTCCTTATTCATATTCTAATCGTTCAGCTTGTGGACGCTTGAGAAGCCCACTTTCTGTGTACACAACGTGTCTGTTTCATTCAGAGGTTCGCATTTTTTTGCTCTCTGACAAAAAAGAACTTGAAACAGAAAGTACATTACAGGATAATTTGCAGTTACGGCATTCTTACGGAAAGGGTAAACCCCAACAGTACAATGGAGAAGAACCCCACTAAAATAGTAGTCTATCACTGTACAAACTTGCGGCTCTTTCATAATGGGAACCAGAAGAAGTTTGCACGGGAAAGGCCCGGCATCAGTATTGTCGCTGTTCCGTGTTCGGGCAAAGTCGAAGCGCATCATCTACTCAAAACACTGGCAAGCGGCGCGCAAGGTGTCATGGTCCTGGCCTGCGGAGAAAAAGCATGCCGGTACCTGGAGGGTTCCATGCGCTCCAAGAAACGGGTAGAATATGCGAAAGAATGGCTGGTGAAATTGGGAATCGAACCGGAGAGATTCCGATTCATACATGTCCCGCCTATGGATATTAAGGCACTGGACTCAGCCCTGAAGGAATTTGCCGCTGAATTGCAGTCCTTCGGAAACACTCCTCCCATCGCAAAGAACCAGACTGAGTTGACTACTAATCCAAGATAACGTGGCCCCTGCCTGAACACTCCGGAAAGAGAAAATCGGCCGGTCCAGCCAATAAGGAGGAAATCCGTGATCGTTGCGGAACTGAAAGAAATACGTGAGATCAGGAACATGGTCGATCGATACGCGTCCATACTCGTTGTGGGATGCGATTCCTGCGTAGCCGAATGCGCTGCGGGCGGACATCGTGAAACCATGCTGCTGGCTGCAGCTCTCAAGTTGTCTTACAAGAAAGACAACCTGAACCCTGTGATAACAGAAGCGTGCCTGGATCGGCAGTGCGTGGATGACTTCATCGAAGGAATCGCTCACCTCGTCCCCGAGCATGACGCAATACTCTCTCTCGGGTGTGGCGCAGGCGTCCAGGCTCTCGCGAGAGTATACGCGGACAAGCCCATTATCCCTGCCCTGAATACCCTCTTCATCGGCGAAACTGAAATGAGAGGCGTCTGGCAGGAAAATTGCCTTGGTTGCGGCCAATGCAAGCTCGGCTATTTCGGCGCAGTCTGTCCTGTAACCCGCTGTTCAAAGAAACTCATGAACGGCCCGTGCGGCGGATCCAAAGGCGGAAAATGCGAAGTGAATCCTGAAATCCGCTGCGGTTGGGACATGATTATTCGCCGGCTCGACGCGTTGGGAGAACTCGACAGACTTACCGAATATGTCCCGCCTGTGGACTGGTCCACGTCACATTCCGGAGGACCGCGCCGTATCGTCAGGGAGGATCAGAAACCGTGAACACCGAAAGCCGTTTGGAAAAAGTTCTCACTTCCGGGAATTTCGCAGTAACCGCAGAATGCGGACCGCCAAAAGGTTCCGATGTCGTCGCTCTGCAGGAGAAAGGCAAACACCTTCTCAATTGCGTGGACGCAGTGAACGTTACGGACAACCAGACCGCTATCGTCAGGATGTCTTCCGTTGCGGCATCTGCCATTCTCAAGAGCATGGGACACGAACCGGTTCTCCAGATGGTAACACGCGATCGAAACCGGATTGCGCTCCAGAGCGATCTCTTCGGAGCATATGCGCTGGGTGTCAGGAATGTCCTGTGTCTCACGGGCGATCACCATTCTTTCGGTAATCAGAAAGAAGCCGTCGGTGTTTTCGATCTCGATTCCATACAGCTTCTCAGAACTGTCAGGGATATGCGCGATCAGGGAACGATCATCGGAGGAGAAGCAATTCAGGTCCCGCCAAAGATGTTTATCGGCGCAGCGGAAAATCCTTTTGCAGACCCGATTTCCTGGCGAGTCGTTCGCCTTGCAAAGAAAGCGGCTGCAGGAGCGGATTTCATCCAGACCCAATGCATCTTCAATGTGGACCGGTTTGCTGAATTCATGAAGCAAGCCCACGATCAGGGCATTACGGAGAAATTGTACGTGCTCGCCGGCATCACGCCTCTGAAGACAGTCGGAATGGCCAGGTACATGGCGAACAAGGTTGCAGGGATGGAGATTCCCGAGGAATTGATTTCCCGTATGGCCGGAGTTCCCAAAGAGAAGCAGGCCGAGGAAGGAATCAAAATTACCCTGGAGACGATTCAGAGAGTCCGCGAAATCCCTGGAGTAGCCGGTATCCATCTTATGGCCATTGAATGGGAGCACAAGGTCCCGGAAATCCTGAAGACAGCCGGTCTTGACAAGAGACCTGTTGTTTAGCTCATCGAGCGCTCCGAAAGAGAACGCATATGCCCAAAAAGTATCATATACACGTCCATGCCACACCGAATCGATTCCCTGTCGTGGGAAGATCCGGAATAGTCGACTGGGGAGAAGGCTGTCTGAAATGTGCCGTCTGTGTGAAGCAGCGGTGCGTTTACGGTGTGTACAAATCCCGATCGTTTTCAACCGACATATTGTCCGACACCATCGATGAATTGTGTAAGAGCTGTTTTCGGTGTGTGCAGGACTGCCCCAGGCGATTGATCCATAAGACGATCAACCCCGAATGGCAGGCGCTCGGTGATGACGTTTACACGCCTCAGATAGTCGCAGCAACCTGGGAGCAGGCGCATACCGGCAAGATACCCGTTTCAGGCGCAGGGTACGGAGGTCCTTTTTCCGGTCCCGGATTCGATTCCATGTGGACGGACATGAGTGAAATCGTCAGGCCCACACGAGACGGAATTCATGGCCGGGAATATATTTCGACGGTTGTGGACCTGGGAAGAAGACCGGGGTATTTGAAATTCGGCTCTGAAGGGAATCTCTTTGACGAGTCACAGCCTTTCATTCGCATCCCCATTCCCCTGATCTTCGATGTCCTCCCCTTCGGAGACTTGTCTCCGCGGGTGTGGAAGGCTGTTGGAGCAGCAGCGACTGAATTGCAGACTCTTGCAATCGTTCCTGAAACAGTGGCCCGGGATCTGTTAGGCTTTGAGAACAACCTTGTTCCGTTACTTTCCGATGATCGTCTCGATGGAGAATGGATCAAGAATTTCAGAATGGTGGAAATTCCGGACGGAGACAAGGCGCTGGATCGGAAGGAAGCCCTCAAAGCAATCAAACCGAACCTGCTCGTTTCCATCCGTATGCAGGCTTTGGCGTCGAAAGAACAGGCAGCTCGCGTTGTTGACTACGCTCGGGCCGGATTCGATCTCATCCATTTCGTTGCGGACGAGCGCGGCTATGAGCCGGGCGTGCAGGATGGCCTTCATATTAAGGATGTCATCAGGTCGTTGCATTCGGCGCTTCTCAGCGAGGGTATCCGGGACGAGGTCACGGTCATGAGTTCGGGCGGGGTAGCCATGGCCGAGCACGTGATCAAATCACTCCTGTGCGGAGCGAACGTTGTCGGCGTAGATATCCCGCTGCTCATAGCGCTTGAATGCCGAGTATGCCGAAATTGCCGTGAAGGCGGAGAATGCCCCGTGGATATCGCGGGTATCGATACCCGCTGGGGCGTGCAGAGAATCATCAATCTCATTGGCGCGTGGCACAATCAGCTACTCGAAATGATGGGAGCAATGGGTATCCGGGAGGCGCGACGGCTGCGAGGCGAACAGGGCCGAGTCCTGTTTATGGAAGATCTCGAACGCGAAACGTTCGGCCGACTCTTTGCGCGAGATAACTCGTAATAAGGATCTGTTTTCATGCATTACAAGAATATCTGGAGCGAAGTTCCTCCAGCAACGCCGATTCCGACTCCTTCACGATTCGGACGGGCAATCGGTAAATACACGGTCATGATTAGCGAGGCGTGCAATGACTGCCTCCGGTGCGTTTCGGTATGTCCCGAAAAGGTGTTTGAAACGCAGGGCGGAAAAATTGTTCCTCCTCACGATCACCTCTGTCTCGGGATCGAGTGTTCCAAGAAATCCAATCGCTGTATTGCGAATTGCCCGGTAAACGCCATCCGGGTGAACCTGAATCCGAGTGCCGAGGCTCTGGGGGACAAACGCTGGACTCCGGACCTTCTCATGAGCACCTGGCATATGGCGGAAACCGGCGAACTCCCCAAGAACGACCTGGAGTACAGGACCGGCGATTCAGGCGGAGGGTTCGACAAGCTTCGCTTCCTTTTTCCCAAGAAGCTTCCCAGGCGTGATCTGGACAAGAGAAATATCGACACATCCATCGATTTGAATCGTCGCAATGACGGGCGTCACAAGATCACCATCCCGATTCCCGTGTACGGTGGCGGCATGTCCTTCGGATCTATCAGTCAGATCACCATGTTGAGCCGGATTCGAGGATTCGCGGCGTGGGGGTCCTTCACGTGTACGGGTGAAGGTGGATATCCGGAAGCGTTGTATCCTTTCGATGACAACATCATCACCCAGGTTGCAACAGGGCTGTTCGGTGTCAAAGAAGAGACGATACAGCGGGTAAAGATTGTAGAATTCAAATATGCTCAGGGCGCAAAACCCGGTCTGGGCGGGCACTTGCTCGGCGATAAAGTCACCGAGGCTGTGGCTCGCATCCGTGAGACTGTGCCAGGGTCCTCATTGTTCAGCCCGTTCCCGTTCCATTCCGTGTACTCGGTTGAGGATCACAAGAAACACATTGACTGGATAAAGGCGATAAACAATCGCGGCCTTGTCTCGGTCAAGGTGTCCACTCCTTCAGACGTGGACATGGTCGCAGTCGGCTCCTACTACGCAGGGGCTCACATCGTCCATCTGGACGGATCGTACGGCGGAACCGGAGCAGCTCCGGATGTGGCAAAGAAGAACATTGCCATGCCCATTGAGTACGCCATCCCCAAAGTCCACAATTTTCTCGTTGCGGAAGGTGTTCGGGATCAGATTACGCTGATCGTTTCAGGCGGCCTTCGGACTGCGTACGACATTGCCAAAGCCATAGCGCTTGGAGCGGACGGAGTCGTCACCGGAACATCGGATCTGGTGGCTCTGGAATGTATCCGCTGCCATAATTGCGAAAGCGGTAGAGGCTGTGCCAGAGGCATAGCAACAACCGACTCGGAACTGGTGGGATTGATGGAACTCGCGTGGGGAACCCAGCGAATCATCAATATGTTGCACTGCTGGAAGAACCAGCTTCAGGAAATTCTGTTCCGCTTCGGAATGTCCAGCATTAGAGAACTGGTGGGACGCACTGATTTATTGGCCCATCTTGATTACAACTCGGATGTGCCGGATGACGATATCCGGCAGCCGCTCGCATGAGGTTTGAGATGAAGTACGACGGGTCTTTTGCTGAAAAAATACTTGCCACCCGAATAAGAGAATTCGGACGAGTCGATTTCTCCACGAATCTCAAACGTGAGGACGAAGGCGGCTGCGGTGTCACCGGTTTCGCGTGCAATATTCCTGTTGCGGGAAAACATATCTTCGAACCGTCCATACGCATGCATAACCGCGGAAACGGAAAAGGCGGCGGTATAGCCGCGGTCGGTTTCAGGCCGGAAATGCTCGGCGTTACGCGGGAAGTGCTGGATTCCCATTATATACTGAATGTTGCATTGCTCGAACCGAATTGTCTTCCGACCCTGAAAGAACAGTTTGTTACACCGTTTTTCAATGTGGCCAAGGAAGAGGTAATTGACCGTATGGCCGACTGGCGGGACCTTGAAGGCCTCGAGGTAAAACCGCCTGACGTCTGGCGAGCTTTCGTACGAGTCAAGCCGGAAATCCTGAAAGATTTCATGCAGAAAAACGGATTCGAGAAAATGCCCGAGCGCTGGGCTGAAGATGAGTTTGTCAGCCGTAATTCCATTCATCTGAACCGCAGGTTTTACAGCTCTCTGGGAGAGAAGCAGGCGTTTGTGCTTTCCCATGGCAGAAACGTGATGATCCTCAAGATAGTCGGATACGCGGAAAACGTTGTCCGATATTATAAACTCGATGATTTTGAGGCTCATGTATGGATCGCCCATCAGCGCTATCCTACTCGCGGTCGCGTATGGCATCCTGGAGGCGCTCATCCGTTCACCGGTTTGAATGAAGCCCTGGTGCACAACGGGGATTTTGCCAATTACCACGCCACCTGCGATTACCTGAAACAACGAGGGCTCGAACCGCAGTTTATGACCGATACGGAAGTCAGCGTTATGCTGTTCGACCTTTGGAACAGGATATACGGCTACCCTCTCGAAGTCATAATCGAAGCGCTTGCTCCTACCGGAGAACTGGATTTCGACCTGCTCTCCCCCGAGAAACAGGCACTTTACGATCAGGTTCAGCAGACCCATATCCATGCGTCGCCGGACGGTCCCTGGTTTTTCATCATTGCCCGGAATATTCCGGAGTCGCAGACATTTCAGTTGCTCGGCATAACGGATACCTCGATGCTGAGGCCGCAGGTTTTTGCATTGTATGACGGCGAAGTTCAGGTCGGCCTCATCTGTTCGGAAAAACAGGCCATCGAAGCAACACTGCGCTCGTTGGCGGAATCCGATCCCCGCTTCAGCACGATTGCCGACAAATACTGGAATGCTCGCGGCGGATCGCGGTCCGACGGCGGCGCCTTCATGTTCAACGTGACGCCTGATGGTAACGGGGGCAACCAGCTCTCCTGCTATGACAAATTCGGGCGAAAGGTTGAGATCGAGCGCCGGAAGCCTATGGATGTCACCCTGCCCGTCACCAAGCCGGACGAGTTTGAATCCGAAATCCAACCACTGCTGAATGAAACGTTTTCGGACAAGAGCGGGTGGAAGACCTTTGAGCTCTTTCGGGACCGGGCCGCGCAGTGGGATTACAATACTCTCAGATTCGTGGTCAGGAACCTCGGACGAACGGCCCGCAAGCAAAAGCTCCTGTTCCAGACGATCGTCGACGCATTCACGTTGATGATAGACCGAAAATTCCCGCTCGGAGACAAGAAACGATCCGCTCTGGTGAGGATTGTTACCGAGGAACTGAACGAGACATTCAGGTCTCTCCCCATGATCACAGAACCCATGAGTATCGGGAATTACGTGCTGGTGAACGCGGAAACCGGAAAGAATCTGCGTCCTCCCCTGGCCGTGGAGCGTGCTCTGGTCATCGATGCCAAGGATTTTGAGCCTGAAGGCGACGAGTGTGACGCTGTTATGATTGCGGATGCATACCGTCTCGGATGGAGAAAATTCATCGTTTTCGACCTTCGCGGCCAAAGATTCCACGGGTCCGGCTTCGGCTCGACGACCGCAGGCGTTCGGATGGATCTGTATGGAGCATCCGGAGATTACATGGCCAGCGGAATCGATGGCATGGAAATCCATGTGCACGGGAACGGGCAGGACCAGTTGGGTCAGATTATGAAGAGCGGGCAGCTCGTGGTTCACGGCGATGTGGGCCAGTGTTTCATGTATGGCGCCAAAGGCGGCACCACCTTCATTCTGGGTAACGCCGCAGGCCGGCCTCTGATCAATGCAGCAGGACACCCCAGGGTTGTGATCAACGGGACTGCGTTGGACTTTCTTGCAGAAAGCTTCATGGCTGGAGATCCCTTGAAGGGAGGCGGCTTCGTCATCGTGAACGGTCTTTCCATGGATGAAGACGGAAACATCATCTTTCGACACAGACCGTATCCGGGATCGAACCTTTTTTCACTCGCCTCCGGCGGTGCGCTCTACATGCGGGATCCCAACCGGATGATCGTGGAAGAACAGCTCAACGGCGGTGCCTTATCGGAGCTTTCCGACGCGGACTGGAACCTGATCTATCCGTACCTGCTGGAAAATGAGAAGCATTTCGGCATTAAGGTGGAAGAGCTCCTGACTGTCGATGGAGTGGTCAGAAGTCCCAAAGAAGTGTACCGCAAAATCGAAGCGGTGCCTCTCGCGATCCTCAGTAAGATCCCCAGCACAGACGATTCAGTCTGGGCGGCAAATCCTCTCGCACCGTAGATCCACCAGATCAGAAGAACAATATTTGGGGGACCTTCTTTGTAAAGAAGGTCTCCACACCCTCCCATTGGCGCTGACCTAGCCTCTTAGACCATCCGTTCCAGAGGAACGACAGATAATAGGCCGGCGATTCAGAGATTGTCGCAAAATTATGTGGAGCAATAAAATCGTGCCACGATTGCTCCATATGGTAGGTTGTCTCTGATTGGCACCTGAGATTCCTGGTAGCCGGCGTAGGATGCGGTGAACCCGTGATTCGCACGGGTGAACCGCATCAGTCGAGGCCTTTCGCGACCGATGCGGTTCGCTTCGCTCACCACATCCTACGTGAGCTGGAGAGACCTTCTCGGTAAGGAAGGTCTCCCAAATCCCCTTGTAGGCGCTAACTTTGTTCAATCCTTTGTCCCGCAGGGACTAAAGAACATAGCCCGGTAATTCATTGCCGGGAATTTGTGTGCCAGACGTCCCTCCGGAACAACCGCCCCAAAACACTCTAAGTTAGCGCATATGCTCAAATCCCCCCTATAATGTTTCTCGAAAGGCTTGGAGTAGTGTGTAGGATGCCGGTGAGCGCAGCGAACCGCATCTGTCGAGTCTTTCGCCGCCTTCCCGTAGGATGCGGCTAGCGTTCTGTCGATCGATTTTTCCGGCTATGAGTCAGCCGCAATTTTTCTCACTTATACTTATTCGCTTTTGTGAACCAAATTTTTGGCCGGCACGGAGGCACGGCCACTACCGGCTGATGGTAGGGGTCGCCGTCTCTGTCGGGCCTCTCGGTTTTATTAAACTATTGTCGACACGGGTATTATTTTTGACGAAGGACGCTTATGGTGATTTTGGTGAACCTTTTTCGCGTAAAAGGTTCACCAAATATGTGATCTCAGGCGGGATTAGAAAGTAAAAAACACTTTCTGGAGCACCTTCGGCGTATAGCCTACAACATCGAGATACAGGGTGATTCCGCCATTGAAGAACGGCCATCCTGCGCCCATAATCATCGCGGTATCGATGTCTTTCGGATCGGACACGACCTTTTCCTTGAGGATGAGGTCGATCTCCATGGTCAAATTGGTGAGGAGCCGGTCCAGAATCTCCTCTTTCACGAACTCTCTGTCACCTGTGTCAGCCCAGATTTCCCCGGCTTTCGGATCGATCTGTCTTCCCGGCCCCATGCCGCGAAAGACTGCGGGCAATTTTGCATTTACCAGTTTTTTCAAATGCTCGTTAACCGGAAATCTCTCGGGCCAGGATTTGTGGCAGGTCTCTAAAACGTGGCATGCAACTGCAGGGCCGACCAGTCCGAGAAGGTCGAATGGAGCCATGGGTAAACCGAGTGACAAGGCTGCGTCATCCACCTGGTCGAAAGTAGCGCCTTCATCCACCATCTCGAAGCAATCACTCATGAGCTTTGTCAACAGACGGTTTACGAGAAACGCCGGAGAGTCCTTCACGAGGATAGCGGTCTTCCCTATCTTCTTGGCGCATTCGAACGCTGTTGCCAATGTCACATCATCAGTTTGTTCGCCTTTGATGATTTCCAGAAGCGGCAAGATCGCCACAGGGTTAAAGAAATGGAATCCCACGACTCGTTCCGGGTGCTCCAGTTTGGATGCCATCTCGGTCAGAGAAAGGCTGGAAGTATTCGTCGCAAGGATGCACGTGGGAGATACCACTGCCTCAGCCTGGGCAAATACGTCCTGTTTGATGCTCATTTCCTCGAACACTGCCTCGATGACGAAGTCACAGTCGGCAAATTGATCCCAGTCCAGAGTTCCGATAAGAATATGAAACAGATGATCCGCTTTGGCCTGGGTGAGCTTGCCTTTGCTCGCAAGCGCCTGAAGCTCGCCTTTGACGTACCCGAGCCCTTTATCCAGGAATTCCTGCTTGATATCCTTCATGACCACCGGCACACCGTAGCGACGCAGGAACAGAAGCGCCAGCTGAGATGCCATGAGACCTGCGCCTATGATGCCGATCTTCTTGATGGGCCGGGGTTTCACATCTGCCGGTTTTCCCGCGGGTTTCTTGGCCCTACGCTGGACCAGATCGAAGCTGTAAACTCCTGCCTTGCATTGACGTGACTTGATCAGATCGCCAAGAGCCTTGTCTTCTTCCGCAAAACATTCATCGACGCTTCTGGACAGATCGCATGCCTGCTGAATCAACTGAAGCGCGCGATAGGGAGCAGGCGCAGCGCCGTGAACTCTCATGTCCAGGAAGTTCTTTGCCGAATCGATATGAGTCTGCAACCTGGAGAAATCCGGTTGCACTCTTTCGACCTTCTCTGTCCCATCTATGAGGTTCTCAAGAAACGCGAGAGATTCGTCGAAGAATTCCACTGACTCGAACAATCGGTCAGCAAGCCCCATCTCAAAAGCTTTTGGTCCATTAAGCATGCGGTTCTGATTCATCGGATTATAGACAATCAGCTCAAGCGCCTTTTCCGGACCGATCAGTCGCGGAACCAAACTCGATCCACCCCATCCGGGAATGAGCCCGAGAAAGCATTCCGGAAATGCGATAGCGGGCACTGACTTCGAGACTGTCCGGTAATCACAATAGAGCGATATTTCCAGACCGCCGCCCAGAGCTGCCCCGTTAATTGCCGCAAGGGTCGGGATCTTGAGATCCATGATCCGTTTCATTGCAGCGTGTCCCGCTGCGCCGATCTGACGGCCCTGCTCGAACGTGTTGATGAACGGTACCTGCATGAGGTCTGCACCGGCGGCAAAAATATAGTGTTTACCGCAGAGCATCATGCCTTTGTATTCTTTGTCTGCTTCAATCTTACTGACTGCCTCATGCAATGAGGCGAGGGCTTTTTCATCGAAAGTATTCGGCTTTTTATAGTCTTCGCCGTTGTCCATGGTGACAATGGCGATTTTCCCCACACGGGAATTATATGCCGTCACATAAAACAAAGTCGGTGCCTCAGCCATGACGATTCCTTTCCTTGAACGTGAGAGCCACTGGTAAATGGCATCGGTATCTGGTGATGCGACGTGTTCCGGCGGAGTCAGCCCGGCGGAACGAGGATTCCACGGACATCAGTCTTTCTTCTTCTTTTTCTCTTTTTCCTTGTGTTCCTCTTTGTCGTGGTCCTTATGTTCGTGTTCTTCCTTGTCTTTGCCATTCCGTTGCAGGTTCTTCCAAACAACGGTTCCACCCTGGCCAAGACCGACGCACATCGTGGTGAGGCCGTATTTCACTTCCGGATGCTCGGCAAAGCCGTGCATCAGGTGACAAGCGAGCCGGACGCCCGAAGAAGCCAGCGGATGGCCGAATGCTATCGCTCCACCATAAATGTTGAGCTTCGGATCTTCGGGGAACTGAAGTCCGAATTCTTTTATGAATGCTACCGCTTGGACAGCGAAGGCTTCGTTCAGCTCGATAAGACCGATGTCTTCGATGGTGAGACCGGCGACCTTCAGCGCCTTGTGTGTGGCGGGAATGGGACCGATGCCCATGATCTCAGGCTTTACGCCCGCATATGCGAAGGCTTTGAGCTCCATTTTGGGCTCGATTCCGAGCTCTTCCGCTTTGTCTTTCGCCATGAGGATACATCCGGCTGCACCGTCATTCAGGCCGGAAGAATTGCCGGCAGTTACCTTACCCATGACACGGAAGGGGGTTTTCAGCTTGCCAAGGCCTTCCATCGTGGTTTCCGGTCTTGGCTGTTCGTCTTTATCTGCAACAGTCCATCCGGATTTTGTGTAAACGGTCATTGGGACGATCATCTCACCGATTTTGCCTGACTGAATCGCCCTGTGCGCCCGTGCCTGGCATTGGAGGGAGTACTCATCCGCCATTTCCTTGCTAATATCAGGGAACATGTCGTGCAGATTTTCTGCGGTTTCTCCCATGCTCATGGCGCTCTGGTCAACGAGTTTATCCGTGAGGAATCGGGGATTGGGATCGGCAGTTGCACCCATGGGATGATGTCCCATGTGTTCGACTCCGCCTGCGATGACTACGTCAGCCGCCCCAAGAGCGACGGCGGAAGCCGCTGAGGTGATTGCGCTCATGCCGCCGGCACACATCCGGTCAATAGAATAACCGGCTGTGGTGACCGGCAACCCCGCAAGGATAACCGACGTACGGCCGAGAGTGAGCCCCTGATCTTTTTCCTGGCAGAACACGCCCCATGCATTTTCATCAATCATTTCAGGATCAATTTTGGGATTTCGCCGCATCAACTCCCGTATGACCTTCACCACCATGTCATCGGCCCGGGTGTTCCAGAAAACACCTTTTTCCCCAGCGCGGCCGAAAGCCGTTCTTATTGCATCGACCAAAACAACTTTTCTTGCTTTCATATTTGAACTCCGTTCAGCCTAAAATAGAGCAAAAGATTCTTCCGGAAGATCGAGAGCGGAGCGCTCACCACTCATAATCGACCGCGCTTTGCCCGGTGCCAGAGGAAGAATAGTATTGGCAAAAAACTGGGCAGAAGCCATCTTCCCGCGATAAAAAGCGGCGCTCCTGTTGGTTTTCACCAGCTCTGCTTTCTTTTCCGGCGTGTCGGCCTTGGCATCGTCGTACAATTCCTGGAGCCGACGATCTGCTATTACCGCCTGCCAAAGGAGCATGAACCCGATAGCTACGTCTCCGAATAATTCAAGATACGGTGTGGCATAGAGAATCGGAGTCATGAAATCTTCGGTAATGCTCTTTAGGCCGAAGTAACGGGTGACCTCGATGAGATGTTTGCGGGCAACGTCAAACGGCTCGACAATATCCTTGAGGCGGTAGTTCTTTTTGGCGCTTTTCAGTAGAATACCGGTCTCCTGAACGATGTTCTTGAACAGTATTCCCTGTTTGTAGGAAAGCTTCCGGCCTACGAGATCCAATGCCTGAATCCCGTTGGTGCCTTCATAGATGGAAGCGATCTTCGCATCGCGCATATTTTGCTCGACAGGATATTCCCGGCAGTAACCATACCCGCCGTGAACCTGGATAGCCTGTTCGGTTACCTTGAAGCCCATATCCGAGCTCCAGGCCTTGCAGATGGGAATGAGAATATCCAGGAAACCCTGATACTTGGCAGCCTCTTCAAGGGTAGGCGCACATTTGACTCTGTCTTCGCAGTACCCTGCGTAATACAGAAGTGCTCGCATTCCTTCGGTCACACTCTTCATCCACAGAAGCATTCTGCGAACGTCAGGGTGATCGAATATCGGCACCTTGGGAGCATAGGGATCTTTCATAGTGGAAATTTCAGGTCCCTGCTGCCTGTCTTTGGCATATCGCAGAGCCTGCATATACGCTGCACTGGCCTGAGAAAGACCCTGCATGCCGACGGCAAGGCGGGCTTCATTCATCATGTTGAACATGATTTTCATGCCCTCGTTTTCCTGGCCGAGCAGATAACCGATGCAATTCTCTTTTTCTCCGAAACTCAGCGCGCAGGTTGAGGACGCGTGTATGCCCATCTTTTTTTCTACAGCCGTGCAGGCCACATCGTTCGGCACAAATTCACCATTCTCATTTCGATACTTGGGAACGATGAAGATGCTGATTCCTTTTGTTCCCGGAGGTGCGCCTTCGACCCGGGCGAGGACCATGTGAATAATATTCTCGGAAAGATCGTGATCTCCAGCAGAGATGAAAATCTTGTTGCCAACGATGGAATATGATCCGTCCGGTCTTTTCGTTGCACGCGACCGTAAGGCACCCACGTCGCTGCCTGCTTGCGGCTCGGTCAAGCACATGGTTCCGCACCACTCCATGGTGTACATCTTGTCCATGTACTCGCGCTGCTGTTCTTCCGTTCCGTAATGCTCAATGAGGCGCGCCGCCCCGATGGTGAGGCCGGGATACATTGTGAATGCCTGGTTGGCTGCAGCGAAGAGCTCCATAGTGGCGCAGTACAGAGCGCTGGGGAAGCCTTGTCCGCCCATGTCCTGATCGATAGGGAGGGATGCCCAACCGCCTTCACAATAATACCTGTATGCCTGGTGAAAAGATTCGGGAGCTCTTACCTGTCCGTTCTCAAGGACAACGCCCTTGACGTCGCCGTCCTGATTCGTCGGGGCAAGTTCTTTTTCCGCGAGTTTTTGAGCTGCTTCCAGGACCATGTCGAACATCTCACGCGAAAATTCTCCGAATTTTGCGTATTGACAGAGTTCGTCAATCTTGAGTTGTTCGTACAGCACGAATTTTTGATCGCGCTCGTCAACGAGAAGATTAGGCATAAGATTCACTCCTCCTTGTCATTTTAGGGCAACGTATTTTTGGTTATCACTTTATAAACTGATGTTTCCAACGATTGTTGGAACATTTGAAACGCAAACCCAAGCACTACCCAGAGGGCTTCTTTTTTTATACCCTATTTTGACGGTCACATCCACTTTTTTTTCAGGGTTAGTCAATATTTCCGTAACGCATGTAACACAGCCGAACTCATGTGGTCTTAGTGCAGGCCGTTAGGCGTCTCGGAATCCAGTGTTTATATTAATGCCAAAATTAGCGTCCGATTGAAGATTTAGGAATATGGGTGGGTGCCGTGCCTCCGTGCCGGCACATCTTCAATATGATCTATGAGTATCGAGAGAATGGACCGGCAGGGAGAAATTGTCGCAAAGCCCAAAACGGACCACAATCGTGCCACGACACTCCATCCGATAGGGGTAGACCTATGCGTCTGCCTCCATTTGGGAGGACTCACAGGAGGCTGTCTCAAAAGTGAATTTTTCTCGCGATTGACCTTGAGTTTTACTATAAGAGTTTTCACAAGGTTGAAGCGAGGGTTTTTTTATGAGCAGAGAGATCCGTGCGGACGATGATCAGCTGTTGATGTTTCCTCCTG
>JBGSLQ010000020.1:0-93805 GCA_041740635.1 Desulfomonilaceae bacterium
GGCTCTGATAGTCTTTCATCATAACCTCCCAGAATTGAAACTTGGTGTGTTCTGGGAGGTTGCCTTCTACTGCCTCGCACGGTCAAACCTCAAAGAGTTCTCCCCGGCAAAGCCGGGGGCTTATTTATTTTTGTTAGCGCATGTACCCGTGAAGCCATATTTGCGAACGTTTTGAGGAGAAAAGGAGGATATTTGTCGCGACCGACGATTGCAGGCAGAAATATGCTACGGATTGTTGCGCCGCACAGTGAGAAAAGTCTGTAAAACACCGATAGCGCAGATTTCCCTGATCTTTCCAAAATTATTACTGCGCCCCGTGTCTGATCAACATGGCCACCACCGCCTGATGACCTTTTTCCTTTGCGTACGCCAGAGCGTTCTTACCCTGATTTTCTCTGAGATTGGGATCTGCGCCTTTTCTCAGGAGCAGGTGCACAGTTTCAAAATGACCGTTGTGGCAGGCGGAAATCAGCGCAGTCCTACCGGAAACCGCTTTTGCATTGACGTCGGCTCCCCTCGTAATGAGGATTTCTGCGATTTCAGTGTTGCCGGAAAAGCAACTCCACATGAGTGCGCTGCTGCCGTTTTCCGCCCGTGCGTTCAGATTCGCTCCGCGGCTGAGGAGCAACTCTACAACCCGCTTGTGACCTTTTGAAGCAGCCCAGATGATGGGAGTCATCCCCCACTTGCCGCGTGCATTCACGTCCGCTCCGTTATTGAGAAGACGTTCCGTCTCCCTTGCGTTCCCGGTCCGCGCTGCGTGAATGAGCAACTCATTATATTTTTTTTTCTGAGAATCGTCGAAAGCGGGGAATTGAAGAATGAGCTCAACGGTAGCTTCAAAGAGTTGCACTCTGTCATCCAACTCGTCCTGAAAGAGGAGTCCTTTATCAACCAGTTGATTGAGTAAATTCATCAACTTATCAGCAGAAAGATGATATTTCTCCATAAGAGCCGTATCGTCCATACCGGCCCGTATGTCTCTCACTACCTCGCTCGCTTTGATTTTGGTTTTTTCCATCTATAGCCTCTGAAACCATTACGTAGCCGAATCGAGTCCCCAAACCAAGAATAAAGCACCCTAAGATATACACGACGCAAATAAAGTCAGTCCAGAAAATTACTGGCGCAAGCGAAACGGCGGGAGAGAATTGTACGATCGGTTCCGGCAGGGGTCGTCAGTTGCGGAACCTCAGAGCATTTGGCAGGCTCTTCTTCTAACTCATTGCAAAAGACCCTCTGTCCGGTTTAGTCTATACAATCCCTGAAAGAAATGAATAATCGGTGCAGGTCATGACAGACCATGACGAGGCGCGCGAATGAAAAGAGTCCCGTGAAGGCCAATATGCACGTGAAACACGCTTCCCCCGAAAACATCACCCCCACCGGAGAGAACACGGATGCCCTGGTCCAACAGGCCCTCATCCTTACCCAAGCTCGCCTGAAGGCTTTGTTTGAGTACATGCAGAATGGGGTGGTTATTCTCAGACCCGAACAGAACGGCAGTGATTTCATCATTGTCGATATGAACCGTGCGGCAGAACGGATCGAAAAGATCAAACGCGATAAGGCCATTGGAAAAAGTGTTCTCAAGGTGTTGCCCGGCCTGGAAAAGTTCGGGCTCCTCGATGTTTTTCGGACAGTGTGGCGCACCGGTAAGCCTGTCGATTATCCCGTGACCAGGTACAAGGACGACCGGCTTGAAGGATGGCGAGATCACTTCGTGTACAGACTTCCTTCAGGCGAGCTCGTCACGGTGTACAGCGACGAGACCAGACGAAAACAGGCCGAAGAAGAGATGCACAAAAGCCATGCGCTGTTCCGGGCCGTACTGGAAAGCGTTCCGGATTGCATTTTCATTCAAGATGCTTCGCTGCGGTTTACGTACGTGAATCCTGCCGTGGAAAAACTCCTGGGAAGAACGGCTTCCGAAATCCTGGGAAGAACGGCGGAGGACATCTACGGAGAAGAAGCAGGAAGAACCATTCGCCAATGGGACCGCCGGGTGCTGCAGGGACAATCTTTGGAGGAAGAGCATACCAGACCGGTGGACGGAGTTTATTTGACCTTCCATGATATCAGGGTACCTCTGAAAAACCATACCAACGAAGTTGTCGGAATCTGCGGAATCGCCCGAAATATCACCGAACGCAAACGGCTGAGCTGGGATACGCAGGCCAGTGCGGAAGACTATCGCTCCGAAGCAATGCGGGAGGTGGTGAACAAGGCTTTTTTCGCATCCACCACGGATAGCATCATCCTGCTACAGGGCGAGAGCGGAAGCGGAAAAGATTACCTCGCGCGTTGGATACACGATCACTCCCGCCGTGTAGACGGCCCGTTCTTCGCATTGAACTGCGCCGCGATTTCGCCTGAGCTGGCAGAATCCGAGCTTTTCGGACACGAGCATGGAGCCTTCACCGGCGCACGAGGCAAGAAGAAAGGCCTCCTGGAATTGGCGGAAGGCGGAACTCTGCTTTTGAATGAAATTGGTGAGCTATCGCTCGCTATGCAGTCAAAATTGCTGACGTTTCTGGACACTCGGTCATACATGAGGGTCGGCGGCAACAAAAGCATTCGCGTTGATGCCCGCCTCATCGCAGCCACGCACCGGAATCTCGAATCCGAGGTCCAGGCCGGGCGTTTCCTTCCAGCCCTCTTTTATCGATTAAACGTTTTTCCCATAGTTGTTCCGCCTCTCCGTCAGCGTGTCGAGGACATACCTATCATCGCCCAAACTCTCCTGAAAAAATTGACTGTTGAGATGCAATTCCCCGGAATTCGAGAAATCTCGCCGGAAGACCTGGAAGCTCTTGCCCGCTATCACTGGCCGGGAAATATCCGCGAATTGCGTAATGTGCTGGAACGGTCTTTGATGTTGTCGCAGGACGGAGACTTCCGCGTGGCCCTCTCAACCGGCGAGGATGCTTCCGGGCATGAATGGACGATGCGCATCGGTTTTCCGGCTGACGGGACTCTCAAGAGCATGAGCGATCTCCTAACGGAGTCACTGTGCAGAGAAGCGCTTCGACGTTGCAAGGGTAATCGGAAAGCTGCGGCACGGCTGCTAGGCATTTCCCGGGATTCGATGCATCGACACATACGTCGTTTCGGAATAGTGTCAGACAACCGCTCATCATTCTAGTCCGTTGTTGCACTTTTCCGACACTTTTTGCTTGTCTTTCAGGCAAACCCTAGCGAAAGGAGTAAGAGTGTCTGATATTCGCACACTTCCCAACCTGTTCTGGAATCCTTCTATTTTTGCCACTCACCCATAACCTTGTTATATCTCGTCTTTTACCTTACAACCTCATCATGTCCGGATTGGCATAAGACTTGCTGTAGTGTCTGTGTAGGTCACTTCGCACGAGCCTGGTGCACGTGAAGCGTTCACTCGGGTGATCGAGATCCACTGGAATAACAATTCAGGCGCATTGAGGCATCGCTCCGGGGGCGCAATCAGAGCGTTTCCTGGCGGACCTCCTCAAGAGCGCAGCGGTAATGGTACGGAATGTGACGACACACATCCTGCTCGTTGGCGATGAGCAAACACTTACCGCACGGGTTCGTAGATCCCTCAAAGAACGCGGGGTCTTCGTATCGATCGCCGCAACTGCCGACCACGCGGTTTCCATACTCGATTTGCAGCCTTTCATGGATGCGGTTCTCCTGGACGTGACAAACCCCGAATCGGCTGTTCTTGACGCTCTGCAAAGCATGAAACGCGCACATCCTTTGATCGAAGTGATCGTGATGGCGACTCGGGAGAAATTCTACGTAGCGGTCCAGGCTATGAAACTCGGTGCATTCGATCTTCTCGTACAGCCGTACAGGGTTGATGAACTCCTGGAGAAGCTCAGAGAAGCGAAGGCACATAGATGCGAGCACCAGGAGAAAATCCTGGCCGCGCAGAAACAAATGCTTCTCTTTCGCAGAGGGATCTATCCTGAGGAAGCAACGTAACAAAAATAACTTTCATAGGCTGTTGCAAGTTTAGGTGCGATGTGTCGGAGCAGCCACAAACACCATATCTTCAGCAATGGCATCGGCCGACAGAGACGCCGACCGCCACCGAAAGGGCCAAGGCAAATTCGTGGAGCTATTGGAAGGCAACGTCATGAACGGCGCGAAATCGACTTATCGAAGTAGGGAAGGATTGAAGGCCAATAGAAAGATAGTTGTTTTCACAGACCTCGATTCCACGCTTTTGGACACGAACACCTATTCGTGGGCTGCGGCCCAACCGGCCCTGGATGCTCTCAAGCGAGCTGACGGCCATCTTGTGCTGGTTTCGAGCAAGACTCTGGTGGAAATGGAATCTTTGCATCGGACATTGGGATTCGCAGATCCGTACGTAGTTGAAAATGGCGGAGGAATTGTTGTGCCACGGGAAAGCCCTTTAAATGAGTCCCTATCCGCGATTGCGGGATGCACCTGGTTGGAATCCGCACAGAGCGCTTCTGTATGCCCGCTTGGGAAAACGTATGAAGAAGTGATTGCGGGGCTGCGCGAAATCTCCGAAGAGCTCGGTGTCGGGCTGCTGGGATTCGGCGCCATGTCGGATGCGGACGTTTGCTGTTTGACAGGACTTTCACCGGAAGATGCCCGAAAGGCGCGAACCAGGCAATTCAGTGAACCTTTTCTCATCACTGAGGATGTTTTACCGGAGACGAGATCCATGGAAGCGGCTGCAGCGAAAAGAGGTCTTACGATAGTGAAAGGAGGAAGATTCTGGCACCTTATGGGACACGAAGGGAAAAGTGCAGCGGTTTCAGCTCTTATTCGAGCGTACACGCAATTGCACGGCCAATTACTCACGATCGGACTCGGCGACAGCCCCAATGATTTTTCATTTTTGAAAATTGTGGATATTCCCGTGCTTTTGGGGATGAACAGACGCCTTTTCAAGCATTCGAAGTTGTCCGGGAAGCTTCGACATTATCCGCAAACCGGACCGGAAGCGTGGAATCAGGCGGTGCTTGAATTTTTATCTGAGGAACAGGAGGAGCTTCAATGAGTGATTTTCTACAAAGAGGACCGATCAGCACTCTCCATCTTCTGGGAGACACGAATATTTACGCTTTGGAACGAGAAATTGAAGAAGCGGCCCAGACCCGGCCAATCGCACTTGTACTTCCCTGTCTGATTTCCGAAATGGACGGTTCCGCGCTGAAAGTGATCATGAGTGCTCTAGAAAGAGTGAATTATCTTCGTGAAATAATCATTACTCTCGGCCCGGCAGACAAGGACGACTTTGCAAGAGCATGCGACTATTTCTTACCGCTGCACAAAAAAGGACGAAGGGTAAGGCTTATCTGGAATGACGGAGAACGGGTATCCGCGCTATATCAGGAAATCGAAAAAACCGGACTTTCACCTGGACCGCACGGCAAAGGACGCAGTGCGTGGATGGCTTACGGATATATTCTTGCTGAAGGAGAGGCATACATCATTGCACTCCACGATTGCGACATTCTCTCGTACACCAGCGATCTTCTGGCTCGACTCGTGTACCCTACGGTAATGCCCGAATTTGATTATGAATTTTGCAAGGGCTATTACAGCCGCGTGACGGACCGTCTGCACGGGCGAGTGACACGCCTGCTGTTTACTCCTCTCATTCATGCTTTGAGGCGTATCCTCGGTCCGCTTCCTTTGCTCCACTATTTCGGCTCTTTCAGGTATCCGTTGGCAGGAGAGTTCTCGATGGTGTCGGATCTGGCACGTATAAACCGTATCCCCGCAGATTGGGGACTCGAGGTGGGCGTGTTGTCAGAGATCTTCAGAAATTGCTCTCTGAACAGGATTTGCCAGGTAGAGCTTTGCCAGAACTACGATCACAAACACCAGGATCTCTCTGCTGACGATCCGTCGAGAGGACTCCACAAGATGGCGGTGGATGTGAGCAGCACGGTATTTCGTGTGCTTTGTTCCAGTGGAGTCGTTCTTAGCAGCGGCTTTTTCGACACGCTCCGGGCAACGTTCCTTAGAGAGGCCCAAGATCTTATGGTTATGTACAACGGAGACGCCAGAATTAACGGCCTACATTATGATCGACACGCAGAAGCCGTAGCTTTCGAAACCTTTGCTGACGCCATACGCAAAGCGGGAGACGTCATTCGGAATGATCCGTCGGGCATGCCTTTAATTCCTAACTGGAACCGCGTATTTTCGGCCATTCCGGGATTCGAAAAACGCTTGGTTGAAGCTATAGACCACGACAATAGAGAATTTGCCAATATCACGAAATTTCCGGGAGGAGACGACAGAAGTGAAGTTCAGCAGTGCTTTGAGGCCATATGTGATCAAACGGGTTGAGGAGCTGGAAAGAGCGGATCTGGTTGTAGGAATTCCATGCTTCAATAATGAAAAGACCATTTCTCACGTCGTTCAAATGGTGAGTCACGGCCTGAAGGAATATTATCCGCAATTCCGGGCTGTGATCATCATATCTGACGGCGGTTCTACGGACGATACGAGAGACGTTGCAAAAGAGTTTCAGTTAAAGCCGTGGCAAGAAAAGATCGTTGGCATCTACAGAGGCATTCCGGGAAAGGGAACGGCGCTTCGCATGGTACTGCAATCCGCTCACCTGTTGAATGCACGTGCATGCATGGTGGTGGATGCGGATCTACGCAGTATTTCCCACAAATGGATTCAATCGCTTCTTGACCCGGTTCTTTCCCATGACTTCGATTTTGTGGCGCCTATTTATACTCGTTACAAGTACGACGGGACCATAACCAACAACATCGTTTACAACCTTTGTCAGGCAGTGTTCGGTAAGAAAATCAGACAACCCATAGGCGGCGATTTCGCATTTAGCAACAGGCTGGTGCAATTCTACGTGCAGCAGGACGTATGGGAAACGGATGTCGCACGCTTCGGCATTGATATTTGGCTTACTATCCAGGCCATTATCGATGAATTTCGGATTTGCCAGTCTCACCTCGGGCGAAAAATACATGACGCAAAGGATCCGTCCGAACATCTGGGGCCCATGTTCCGGCAAGTGGTCTCGACACTCTTTACTCTCATGGAGCAGACTGAAAAAAGCTGGCACGATACAAGCGGAGCGGAAGAAATTCCGGTGTTCGGTGAAATGAGCGTAGAAGAGCCTGACCCTATTCCGGTCAATCTGGCCAAACTCGTGAACTCGTTCAAGATGGGGTTGGATCATTTCGGAAGCCTCTGGGAACAGATTTTTTGTGACGACTGTTTTGCCGCGATTAAAACAGCGGCCAAAATGGACGTTTCCAAATTTCGCCTACCGACCGATACCTGGGTACGAGTGCTCTACGAACTTGCAGGAACGTATCACAATTGGCCGAGTAACCAGAGGAGGCTCATAGATTTGATGACTCCTCTGTACTACGGACGTGTTGCGTCTTTTGTGAATGAAACGAAGGACATGACCTCTTTGGAAGCCGAACGTCTCGTTGAAGAACAGGCGGCCTTTTTTGTTGATGCAAAGGATTACCTCATCCAAGCCTGGGACAATCCTCGCACATGCAGCCGGGATTTTCTCGCTGAAGCCGAAGCATTGTGAGGTACGGGCAAAGAGAGGGAGACTGTCTCAAAATTCTCGAAGGCACAAAAATCATGCCACGATTCTCTATCCTTGTACGGTTCCCGCAAACACGCGGGATGTCTGCCCTCATTTGGGCGGACACGCAGGTCCGCCCCTACAATCAGGCCAGGCAAATGATGAGAAATCGTGCCACGCTTTGGGGTAGTTTTCGATTTTTGAGACAGTTTCAGAAGCGATCCTCCGGATGTAGGCACAGAATCTTTCGGGGGATTGCCGCGTCGCTTCGCTCCTCGCAATGGCAATTATTGGGCTTATTTCCGAATAATTGATTCCTTTGCTGTTCGAGCATGTGCACGCAAAGTCTGATCAGGGAGCCAGTCGGTTGCGCTCCCTTTTATAATGTATGGACGTAGAGGTGGTGAAATGAACATTTCCGGATTGCTCATTAGCACGATTCTCACTGTGCTATTCATTTTTTCCGGTACGGCCTCGGCTGGCGAGCGGCCTTCAAACAATGCGATTCTCGTTATCCAGGGCCAGGTTCTGGATTCTACGGGCAATCCGGTCAGCGATGCGCATGTTCAGCCTTTCCGGAACGGACATCCGGTCCACGTTGAAGGAGAAGGTTCCGGTCACAAGAAAGTCTTCACTGGAAGAAACGGGCTTTTCATGCTGGAGATCCCTTCTTCTCCAGAGGCGCTGAAAGAGAATAAATGGTCGGCCAAAGTCACCTGCCCGAGTTTTCGACCATCCCAAATCATTCCATTGAATCTTCATGAACAAGGCGCTGAGAACGGCGTGCAACGTTTCCTTGGCTCGTTCTCGGTCACTCTCCAACGTTATCAGGGAGCAGCGTTCTGGATTGCGCTGGTCGTGTTCATTCTGGTGTACGTGCTGATTGCGTTTGAAGTGATGCATCGCACGCTGGCGGCTTTCCTCGGTGCGACCCTCATTCTGTTGATCACCCATACTCTGGGAACGTTCGACGATGCGTACAAGATTCTGACGTACGAGCAGGCACTGCTCAAGATCGACTGGAATGTGGTCTTTCTCTTAATGGGTATGATGATCATAGTCGGAGTTTTGAAGATTTCCGGAGTGTTTCAGTGGCTTGCCTATAAATCTTTTCAACTGGCAGGTGGACGCATTTATCTTCTGTCCGCGATTCTCTGCGTGGTCACGGCTGTAGCCAGCGCTTTCCTGGATAATGTGACGACAATGCTGCTGCTTACGCCCGTGACACTTGAAATAGCGCTGGTCTTGAAAGTGTCCCCGTTTGTTTTCCTCATGCCGGAAATCGTAGCCTCAAATTTCGGAGGAACAGCCACACTCATAGGCGATCCTCCCAATATTATGGTGGGATCGTACGCAGGGCTGACATTCAATGACTTTGTCGTAAATCTCGCCCCGGTCGTAGTAGTGATTATGGTCCTGCAGATCATTTACAATAAATTCGTGTACGGCAAGGAATACTCTCTGGCCAAGGTAGAAGATGTGCCGAATATGATGGCCTTCCTGAAAGAAAAATATCCCATTACGAATCGTCGCGTTCTGGTCGTGGGAGGCACGGTGCTTGCCGGTGTTGTGCTTTTGTTCATTCTCCACGGTTTTTTCCATATGGAAGTCAGTGTTGCAGCGCTGTTCGGTGCAGCTCTGATAGTCCTGCTGAATAAGGCGGATATCATAGAGGTGCTGGAAAAGGAAATCGAATGGCCTTCGCTCGTTTTCTTCATCATGCTGTTCATTGTGGTTGGCGGCGCAGAGCAGACCGGGATTCTTCAATCGGTTGCTGATTGGATACTGAGTGTTTCCCAGGGAAATCTCGTGATAGCCATATTGATTATCCTCTGGGTTGCGGGAATAGCATCAGCGATTGTGGATAATATTCCCTTCACTGCGACCATGCTTCCCATAGCGGCATTTCTGACCAAGACCATACCCGGTGCCGAGAGTGGGGTTTTGTGGTGGGCATTGGCGCTCGGTGCATGTTTCGGAGGTAACGGGACCATCATCGGAGCATCAGCGAACGTGGTCACAACGGGAATCGCCGAAAGGGCCGGATATAAAATCAGTTTCTATAACTATTTCAAGCAGGCAGGGCCCATTACGATTGTCAGTTTGATCTTGGCTTCGGTGTACTTGCTTCTCTTTTTTTAGCATTCTGGACTATTCGCTTCGGACGCAGTACTGACTTGAAATGCCAGGTCAGTAGCACCGGTCCCGTTGCTTCGTCAGATCGGGGTCACGGATCTGTTCCTGCAGTCCCGTGATTCTCAGCCTCCTCCTCGGGACTCCCGCTGAGCTGTCTCCGTCACTTTGGGGGTAGACGGCCGAGCCAAAGAAATAATACTTTCCGACAAAAAAAGCCCCTCATGAGGGGCTCTTCTTGTCGCGGAATACTATATACTTACAGCGTGGAGGAGAAGCCGGGACCTCCGCAGCCGCGACCGGCTCCGAATCCGCATCCACCAGCTCCGCGGCCGAACCCCATTCCCATGCCGACAGGTCCGAGTTTCTGTCTCTGTTCAGGCGTGAGGAGAGCTCTGAATTTGGTGCCCATCGCCCGGCGCTCGTCTCTCGATTGATCCTGGAGCACCCACATCTCCTGTCGCTTCTTTTCGATAGCCTGCTCGTCAGGTTTGTCCTTTGAAGCAAGTTCCAGAAGTTCGATGCGTTTCTGTGCCATTTGCGCCCGGACAGCCTCCTGCTTTTTCATGAACTCGGTGCGCAATGCAGCAGCTTGCTGTTTCTGTTCGGGATTCAGTTCGTTCCATACGGCCGGTCCTCCACCTCCCGCACAACATGCTCCGCGTTGGGCATACGCTGCCACGGATACGGATAGCACGAACAGGGCGGCGGCCAAAACGGCAATCGACATTCTACTTTTCATCTGTCCATTCTCCTTAGAGGAATTCGTCTTTCTATGTGTCACTACCAGCTTGACTGAAGAATCCCGCGCGGCTTCTCGAGAATTTTTCGATCTCTTTGTGATTACCTAAAGAACTTCCTTTTATTTTAATGTGTTATATGAATCACTTTCAAAGACTGCTTCTCACACTCACGCACTGACCTGCGTATTCGGATGAGAGTGGATTTATCCAAAGTTGGAATCGAAGCAGACATGGGTTTCCGGTAACTGGATGGACGGCTCGTGGAACCAAAAAGATTGCTTTCCGGCGCTTTTTATACGAAGATGCTGCCATGCTCTCACCTGATGCGTTTTTCAGGTGTATCGATTCTTTTGAGAATGGTTAGTAGAGGTCAGTAAGTTAATGCGTGCAGTAATATTGGCAGGCGGCCAGGGAACTCGACTAAAGCCCTATACCGCTGTTATACCGAAACCGCTTATGCCGGTCGGAGACATGCCCATTGTGGAAATCCTCATCCGGCAACTACAGTCTAGTGGAGTGGATCGGATCACTTTTGCCCTGGGACATCTTGCTCACCTCGTTCAGGCTGTGCTGGGGAATGGCAATCAATACGGAGTGGAAATCGATTATTCCATCGAAGATAAGCGTCTCGGAACCAGCGGCCCCCTGTCGTTGATCCGCGATCTGAATGAGACGTTCCTCGTTCTGAACGGAGATGTGCTCACGGATTTGGATTTCCACGACATCACCCGTTTTCATGCAGAGCAGAAATCCACGATTACCATTGCGTGTCACAAGCGGGCAGTGAACATCGATTACGGAGTAATTCATCGAGATGGGTTCCGGGTCACGGAATACGAAGAAAAACCCATAATCGAATTATATGTAAGTATGGGTGTCTATGTGTTCGAACCTGCTGTCCTGTCTTATGTGGATCCGGAAACGTACCTGGATTTTCCCGATCTGGTAAATCGGCTCATTCAAGAGAAAGAGCATGTGCTGATTTACCCGTACGATGGCATATGGTTCGACCTTGGACGATTTGAGGACTTCAACAGGGTTCATGAAATCTGGGACGACTTGAAGCCGAAGATTTTTTCTCATGAGTAGTTCCGAAATCGTTTTGTCAAAGAATTTGTCGTCAGAAAGCCTCCGCAATAAAAAGGTGCTGGTTACCGGAGCGGCCGGGTTTATCGGGAGCCATCTTTGCGAGGAGTTGGTACGGCAGGGAGCACGGGTCAAAGCCCTCGTGCGATACAATTCCGCACAGTTTTACGGTCACCTGGAATCTGTGGAGCATACGATCTATGACGCAATCGAAATCGTTTCCGGTGACGTGCGCGATCCGTACTTCGTTGGTACGGCAGTATCAGGTTGTGAGGTTGTCTTCCATCTTGCCGCACTGATAGCTATCCCCTATTCCTATCATGCTCCAAAAAGTTATGTAGATACGAACGTTTCCGGTACTCTCAATATTTTGCAGAGTTGCCTTACCCATGCAGTTGCACGTGTTGTTCACACATCTACCAGCGAAGTGTACGGAACCGCACAATACACTCCCATAGATGAGAAGCATCCGCTGCAAGGACAATCTCCGTACTCGGCTACAAAGATCGCAGCGGATAAGCTTGCAGAAAGCTTTTATCTTTCTTTCAGACTGCCCGTGGTGACCATCAGACCCTTCAACTGTTTCGGCCCGCGACAATCCGCACGAGCATTCATTCCTGCAATGGTGTCGCAGGTCTTCACCGAAGATATAATACGCTGTGGATCGCTAACTCCATTGCGCGACTATACATACGTGAAAGATACGGTCGCGGGATTCATCGCCTGCGGCTCCGTTCACGGTATTGAAGGAATGACCGTAAACGTGGGCTCCGGAACCGAGATTTCCATGGGCGATCTTCTCACACGGATCATGGATAGAATGGGAATCCGAAAAGATATCGTTCAGGAGTCTCAAAGAATACGACCTGTCCGAAGCGAAGTCATGGAACTGATCTGTGACAACTCCCTTGCAGCGGCGATTTTGCAATGGAAACCCCGGTCCACTTTGGATGAAGGATTGGACGCCGTCATCGAATACATGCGAAACAATCTGAGTGCATACAAAACCAGGGATTTCGTGATCTGATGTAACAAACACCGCACTCGCAGACAACCTCGGTTCAAACAGGCATTATCGGACACTGCGGTCCAAGGCGGCCTTTCATGAACTGGCAAGTACCTTTAGCCGATCTTGATTTCGGCTTCGAGGAATACGAGGCCGTGCAACGGGTCCTAAAATCCGGGTGGATCTCCATGGGACCTGAAACAGAGCTTTTCGAACGCGAATTTGCAGAGTTTCTCCGGGTGGATCATGCGATTGCAGTATCGTCAGGTACAGCGGCACTCCATCTTTCGCTCGCAGGGCTCGGGATAGGTCCGGGAGACGAGGTTATCGTCCCTTCTCTTACATTTTGCGCCACCGTGAATGCCATTGTTTACACCGGAGCGGTTCCCGTTTTCGCAGACATCGACGGATTGCATGACCTGAATATGTCGCCTGCTGCCATTGAGCAACGGTTGACTCCTCGAACACGAGCCATTCTCGTAGTCCATTACGGCGGGTTCTCCTGCCCAATGGATAGAGTCAGGAGAATAGCCGACGACAATGGATTGCTGCTCGTAGAAGATGCGGCCCATGCTCCGGGTTCGGCTTTTCATGGCAGGAAACTGGGAACCTGGGGTGACGCGGGATGTTTCAGTTTCTTTTCCAACAAGAACATGGCTACAGCCGAAGGCGGCATGATAGCAACCGCTAACCCGGAACTGGCTTCGCGGCTCAAGAGATTACGCAGTCACGGCATGACGAGTCTCACCTGGCAGAGGCATCGCGGCCACAGCTTTTCATACGATGTGGTTGAAACAGGATACAATTACAGGATGGACGATATACGGGCCGCACTCGGACGGGTGCAGTTGGCTAAGCTCGAGCGAAACAACGCCCGGCGAAGGGAAATTTTCGGTCTCCTGCGAGAAGGATTGGCTCAGGAACATCGGATGACTCTTCCTTTCGCTGACTGTGACCTGAACCAATCTTCCTGTCACCTGTTTCCCGTAATCCTTGCTTCCGCGGATATGCGGGAAGGATTCATGGCGGAAATGAAGAAGAGTGGAGTTCAGACCAGCATCCATTATCCTCCTGTCCACAGATTCACCTATTATGCTCGAATTCCCTCTCAGGATCTTCCATTGACCGAAGACGCTGCGTCCCGGGAAGTCTCTCTTCCGCTGTTTCCCTCCATGACGCGAGAGCAAGCCGAATTGACAGTCCAGGCCGCAATTCGTTCGCTCAAGACCGCAGCCAGCGGTAAGGAGGCTTTCGCTTGAGCGGATCCCCCTGCATCGGCTGCGGATACTGCTGCTCGACTGTCATATGCAGGACGGGCGCGATGATTTACGGTCACTATTCCAGCCCGTGTCCTGCCCTGGAATGGAACGGTTCACGGTACGTTTGTTCGCTGTTTCTCAGCGATCCGGACAGGTATGAGCATTTCCTGGATATAGGTGGTGGATGCTGTTTTCCCGAAAATCCGCGGAAGACGCAAGCTGAGGACGAGGACTTCTCCGCAACTGAATACTTGCCTCGATCCAAGTGCTTAGAATAAAACATGGGAACAGTGCCCTACGACGACTGATACATCCGACCGGACGAGGCGACAGACAATGGAAAAACCTGTTTACCTGGACTACAACGGGACCACTCCACACGATCCCGAAGTCATAGCCGCCATGAGGCCGTTCCTGGAAGAGGAGTTCGGAAATGCCTCCAGCTCCCACTGGTTCGGAATAGCTCCGAAGAGAGCACTGTCACTCGCGCGAAAACAAATAGCGGGAATACTTAACTGCGACCCTAAAGAGATACTCATCACCAGCGGCGGAACAGAATCGAACAATCACGCCATCCTGGGTATTGCCCTTTCCCGCAAGGACAAAGGCAATCATATAATCACGAGCAAAATAGAACACCCTGCGGTACTCGAGGTGTGCCGATTCCTCGAAACGCAGGGTTTTACGGTCACTTACCTGGATGTGGACGAGTACGGAGTCGTCTCGGTATCCAGCGTGGAAGCTGCATTGAGACCGGACACCGTGCTCATAAGTATCATGCACGCGAATAACGAGGTTGGGACTATTCAGCCAGTGGAGGCAATAGCAGCCATTGCCAAAGACCGCGATATCGTGATGCACACGGATGCAGCACAGTCCTTAGGTAAAATTGCTGCCGACGTGAAAGCTTTGCAGGTCGATCTGCTGTCTGTGGCAGGGCACAAGCTGTATGCTCCCAAGGGGATCGGAGCGCTGTACGTACGGGAAGGCCTGAATCTGCCGAAATTCATGTTGGGTGCAGGCCAGGAGGGTGGACGCAGAGCCGGAACCGAGAATATTCTCGAGCTCGTGGGACTTGGCAAAGCCTGCGAAATAGCAGCACGGGATCTGACGAAAAACAGCGAACACATGAAGAATATGCGAGATAAGCTGCACGCAGGAATCACAGAGCGAATAAAAGATGTGAAGTTGAACGGTCACCCCGAAAAGCGGCTTCCCAATACGCTCAATCTTTCCTTCAAAGGACTCGAGGCCAATCGTATTCTTGAAGAGATCGGTCTGGACGTAGCCGCTTCCGCAGGAGCGGCATGTCATTCCGATCGGATCACTATTTCTCATGTGCTTGAGGCTATGCACGTTCCTCTGGAGTGGGCCAAAGGAACCCTGAGGTTTACTACAGGAAGAATGACCACAGAATCGGAAATAGATCGAGCTGTGAATGCAGTTGCTTCAGCAGTTTCACGGCTGACTCAGAGTTGATAATATGTAATGAATGATACCATTTCGCCAATAAATCTGATAAAGCCGAGAGGTCCGGCAGAGACGCCGGACCCTACCATCAGCCGGTAGTGGCCGTGCCTCCGTGCCGGCCAAAATTGGATTAATAAAAGCGAATAGGTATGAGGCCTCACTGAAGAAGAGAATATCATTTAAACTTATTTTGTTCGGGGGCGCAGTACTCCTGCTCTTGACGTGCGTGCTCGGTTACATGCTCCTACCGGATTACCGGAACGCACTGGAAGAGCAACGCGAAAAAGCAGGAGTGGTGATAACAGATCGCAACGGACGGATTTTGCGCATCTTACCTGATGCCAGAGACCATCTGAGCATCTGGTATTCGATCGATTCCATTCCGGATATCGTAAAGACCTGTTTCATCGTTTCGGAGGACAAGCGTTTTCGCTATCACCCGGGATTCGATCCCATAGCGATAATCAGAGCCGTGCAATCGAATATCGCGAGTGGGAAAACCGTGTCCGGCGCTTCCACAATAACGCAGCAGGTTGTACGTCTCATTGAGCCGAGACCTCGGACGATTCGCTCCAAGATCATCGAATTCATCTGTGCATTGAAAATGGAAATACAGCTTTCAAAAGATCGCATTCTGGAGCTGCATCTCAATCTCAGTCCCATGGGACGGAATATTTATGGGGTCGGCCTGGCCTCGAGAACCTATTTCGGGAAAGACCTGCAATCGATCAATGTTGCGGAAGCAGCAGCGCTGGCAGTTTTGCCGCGTTCTCCGTCGCGATTTAATCCCCGGTGGCAATCGGGACAAAAGATGCTTATAGCGGAAAAAGATCGTCTTCTAACGACTATGGCGGAACTTGGGCTCCTATCGAACCAATCTCTTGCAGTCATGGTCGGCCCTGCGATCCGTTTCGTGAACCGCCCTACACCCCTGGAAGCGCCGCATCTGGTGGATCTTGTCATGGCACGAGGCGGAAGAGGGAATGGAAACATTCGAACCACCATCGATCTGGATCTGCAAAAATCGTCGGAGCGGATTGTTCGGTCGCATAAGGCTCGCTTGAATCGAATGGGAATTTCCCAGGTGGGGCTCATGATTGCATCGGTAAATCCCGGTGAAATCCTGACCTTAATAGGATCTCTGGATTACTCGGAAAAAGATCTGGGTTACAACAATGCTGTTTTGGCGCTGCGCAGTGCCGGTTCCACGCTGAAGCCTTTTCTGTACACCCTTTCCCTCGAACGGGGTATGCAACCGTCTGAAGAAATTGCCGACACATTTCGCAGCTACAGGACGCCTCATGGCGACTATTTGCCGTTCAATGCAGACCGTCGATGGTACGGACCGGTAAGCCTTCGATCTGCTCTCGGCAATTCTTTGAACATTCCCGCGGTGAAGACGATTCGAGAGCTTGGAATCAAAGATTTTTACGAGCTTCTCGGCTCGTTGCAGCTCTGCAATCCAAAGATTGCCGATTCGGGAGAATACGGACTTGGCCTGGCCATCGGCAATATCGAGGTAAACCTGTTTCGGCTTGTCCAGGCATACCGAGTATTTGCCACGCAAGGATTATTTGGGCAATTGACATTCATTGCAGGGGAGACGCATCCAGGACCCTCTGCATCAAGAGTGTTTTCCAGAGAATCATCTTACCTTGCCACTCACATACTCTCGGATCCTGCGGCCCGACTACTGACATTCGGAAATCCGGATTATCTGGATTTCAAGTTCCCTGTTGCTCTAAAGACCGGCACGAGCAGCAAGTACAAGGATTGTTGGATAGTCGCGTACACTTCCCGGCATGTCATTGGGCTGTGGGGTGGCAACTTCAGCGGCGCGCCCGGTTCCGGCGCTTCCGCAGCAGCGCTCGGGCCGATACTCAAGGAGCTGATTGTACATTTGTACTCAGCCGAAGAACCGGAGGCTTTTCCAAGACCCCAGGGATTGGAAGAAACGACAATCTGCTGGATGTCGGGAAAAATTGCACGACCTGATTGTCCCTACGTGACCAAAGACCTCATCCGAACATCGGAGACACTGGGCAAATGCGAACTGAACCATGAGAATGACAGGCACGACCTCGCCTCGACCTATGCGCACTGGCTGAATCGCCGGGAAACTCAACAGGGGTTCGGTAGATACCGATTAATGCCCTCAATGCATGACCCGACGGATACAATAATGGGCAAATTCAGTTCGGTCCGAGGCAAAGGGATCGAAATTGTCAGCCCGCACAATCACGATTGTTTTATCTTGTCACCGCACAATTCACGCAAAGTGCTATTTCGCGCCATTCCACGTCCCGCTGTGGACTACGTCACATGGTTGTTGAACGGAACGGAAGTCGCCAGAACCCAGGCTCCCTACGAATTCGCGTGGGAGATGAGTCGGGGCACCTATACGGTTTTAGCGGTGACTCCATACAAAAATGCCGCCCGAATCGTCATTCACGTCGAGTAGCGTACACCTATCAAAAGAGGTGTAAAAATCACCAATTCCGGAGTAGGAAGTGGTATCCTGAATCTGTGGATCGAAAGTATCGGAAAGGGCCTTGTTAAAGGTCGGTGATTACAGGCTTGGTTAGGGAGAGCAAACCATTCTTCTCTGTCTTATCCTCCGGAAAGGCACCAGACCAGGAAAGGGGAAGTACCATGGCAGTAAGAGTTCTGATCACGAGAAAATTCAAACAGCACCATATGGAGGAAGCTTACAGGCTTCTGCTGGAACTTCGGTCCCTCGTAACCCTCCGACAGGGGTACATTTCTGGTGAGACCTTGATTTCAGCCACCGACCCTCAAACAATTCTCGTGATTAGCACCTGGATAAATGCAAAGAAATGGGATGAATGGGTGCAGACTGAAAAACGGAACGAATACAATAGAAAATTGGAGCCACTCCTGGAAGGTCCGGAACGAACTGAAGTATACTTCACGGGAGAAAAACAACCAGAGTGGGTGGATATGGCTTAGAAGCGCATCACATCCTTTTTCATGTATAGCGTTTCTGAAAAGTTTTAAAGCAATCCGATGATCGTCCAGCGAGTAGCGGGATCGATTCGCTCATCGCAATAACAACTCGTGATGTGTTTACTGAATGGTTTTGCCGAAAAAAAAGAGGCGCCATATTGGCACCTCCTTTTCCATCATATTTAGTAAAACTGTCCGACTATTTCTTTTCCACTGCATGCAAACCGAAAGCTTCACCATTCCCCGAGAGAATGGCTTCGATTTCCGCCTTATCGCAATCCATTACGTACGGAATGCCGGAAATGTCGGTTGCTTCACGGGTCAAGCTCACGATGTCGTTTCGATCGATATACTCGAGCCTGAATTTGCGTGCTCCTGCCATGAGCTGCTGCAGACCCTGTTTCAGCCTGTCTACGTACGAGTACAGACCGATTGCTCCGGCGGGAAGATTCTCGAAATCGTCGCCGAATCGCTCCTTGAGCTGTGATGCGACTGCAAAGAGCCCCATGTATCCCTCTTCGGGTTTTTTGCCTTCGAGCTCCATTTTGTCTGCAGTCAGTTTTCCATTTGTTTTGCCGACCATTGCAGCCGTCATGAGGGCTCTGCCGAGACAAATGGCTTTTACATAAGGAGCGCCCAGTGCGATTGCTTTAAAAATGTGGTCTTCCAGAGAAAGTCCTCCTGCGATGGCGATGGGAGGAATATAAGCGCCCTGAGCCTTCAATGTTTCACACATATTGTACGTCATGCATTCAAGATATACAGTGGGGATTCCCCATTCATTCATCATGCGCCACGGGCTCATGCCGGTGCCGCCGCCGGCACCGTCTATGGTAAGGAGATCGATTCCTGCGTTGGAAGAGAATTTGATCGCTCTTGCCAGATCCACAGGCCTGTAAGCTCCCGTCTTGAGCGTTACGTATTTGGCGCCGAGTTTCCTTAGTCGTTCTACTTCCTTATAGAAACCTTCCTCCGTGACCATACCGAGTCTGGAATGTCTTTCGAATTCGGATATGCCGCCGCTTTCGAAGGCTCTTCTCGCAGCCGGGTTGGTGGGATCCGGAAGCACGATGTATCCACGTTCTTTGAGCTGCATTGCACGTTCAAGCGTAGTGAGTTGGACTTCACCACCAATATCTTTCGCACCCTGGCCCCATTTCAATTCGAATATTTCAACGCCGAGTTTTTCAATGACATACTCGGGAACTCCCAGCTTGGTATCTTCTACGTTGGCCTGGACAATAATACCGCCCTTGCCCTGATACCACCGGCGATATGCATTGATCCGGCGCTCCATTTCCGGAGAGCGCAAAATCTTGCCATTCTTGAACTCCGCGTTCTTGTCCATGCCGCAAATATTTTCGCCTGCAATAACCATAATGCCCGAGATTGCGGCACCAATCGCTATCTCTTCCCAGTTCACCCGTGCAATGAAAGTCGATCCCACGGCTCCGGTGAATACAGGAAAATCCAATGCTATGCTGGCGTCTTTTCCCAGCCGAGTGCTGCAGTCCACGGATGGGAAGGTCGCGACGTCCGAATCCGCTGCAACTCCGACAGCGCCTACACAGGTTCCCTGAATATTGAAATGGGAGAAATCGACGGGGTAATCCTTATCTGCGCCTGCAGTTATTTTTCCGTACGGCTGAGGATAAATTGTCTCTCGTCCCTTAATCGCAGATCGGCCGATTTCACACGGGCCGGGACATCCGTCGAGACAGGTCACGCAAATACCGGAAATGGGCGCCGGCTCTACTCTGGTTTTCGTTTTCGTCGCTGAGCTTCTGTTGGGTTTACTAAACGACATGAGGTCCTCCATGTGGTGGGATTAAATGTTTTTTCCGCTGATCAAGCGGACAACCCGGTCCGCTTTGCAGAAACAGCCGGCCGGACACATTAGGAATACTTACTGAGAATCGCTCTGATGTTAGCGGGACTTATTAAAGCTGTCAAGAATTTTCAAAACCAAACTGTCGCTTTGCAAATCATCTGTGCTATCTACCTGAAAAATAAAGAAAGGAGTGCATCGAGGAAACGAAAGGCGAGTTCCATAGGCTTAATCCGGGAAATAGGACTCTGCCTGGATTCGGCCCCACAGGAACAGGTAAGTATAGAATAGGAAGAGCGAAAATCCAAGTTTTTTTTGGGAGAATCAGTATAAGTATTCAACTAAGACGGAAAACAGTGGCCTACCCGTTCATTGAAGCTCATTCCTATCGTGGATTACTTTGGATCCATGCAGGTGGCTGATAGCAGTTATAATGCCAAACGGTGAAACCCACCAGAGCGATTCCGGCCCAGGTGTGTAGATTCAGGCTCTGAGTTTGACCATGACGGTTTCCGCTGCTACTCCGGTGAAACTGGGGAAGAACAAGAACGGCTAAAGAGCCGACCATCCCTATTTTTGTCAGCGTTCTGATAGTACTTGGATTCATTGCTGTTCCAACCTTTTGGGAGAGAAGATGTCCGGGCCGGAGCGGAACTGCCCTTGCAGACATGTCGCGACCCGGATCAGGCTGTATTCGAGCTATTCCTTTGGTTTTCTTATTTCCGCCTGGGCATCCTCAAACATTTCCTTCATTTCGCCCATACCGTCCTGGGCAGCCGAGTACGCCTTGGCAACACCCATCATGATAGTTCTTTGGACTGTTTCGTTGGTGATGAGGAGAGTAATAGCGGCCCCGACGAGCGCACCCTTCCAGAAGTTGCCGTCGCTCAAATTCAAACCGAGGAATGAATAACCTTCTGCACCCGGAGCAGCGTACTGCGGATCTGCTCCAAGTGGATAATATCCATAGTGGTTAGCCTCATGCAACGGCGGATGATGCATATATGCACTCTGAAACGTGCCCGGATGGGCATAGCCGCCGGTACCGCCTCCCGGTTGAGGTGAACCTCCGCCGCAACCCGTATGGCCTGCCGGGGCCTGGTGCGGTCCTCCCTGCATAGGTCCCATTGAGGCCGATGTGCCGGGTGCGCCGCCGAAACCGCCGGATTGCATCGACGGGCCGGGCATCATGGGAGATGGTGGGAACGGGGAAGGAGTGGGACCTGTAGAGGTGGAACAACCGCACCCGGATTGTCCCGCAGTCAGGCCGGTTGCTTGAGTTCCCGGATTGCCATATTGCGTATAGTCCATGTGAATTCCTCCTGATGTATGAATGATCGATTGCTCTATTTGGCGTTTTTCGAGGGGACCACTACTTCGCCCGCGGCATGTTTGCCGATGGAATTCAGCAGATAGACGACTCCGGTAGCGGTTGCAGCCATGACGGCAAAGGAAAGGATGCCCGAACCTCCCACGGCAGATGCTGCCGCGGTAGCCGCGGCTGTTGCCACGCCGGTACCTGCGCCTTTGGCAAGAGAGTCAATAAGAGCTTCGTTCAAGGTCATCTGATTGGCTCGCATTCTATGGAGATTCACCCCGAGTGCTGCCGAGCCGCCCACCACGAATCCGAATCCGCCTGCTGCGAGTACTCGTGCAGGGTCCACAGGACCAACCCCGGACCTGGTCGCAGAGTATGTGGGATACTGGCCTTGATAGGGGTAATAGGGATAACTGTTCATATTTGTCTCCTTTCTCTTAAATCAACAAAATTCCCGACTGATTACATTTTTACTGCTGGTGAATGTCATGCGAGTCTGCGTCTCACCCGCAGATAAACGGCAGGTTTTGTGTGCAGCCCTATGAGGCATTTTCGCCTTTTTTATCTTCAGGTTGTGCCGTTGCTGCCTGGGATTGGCCGAAGACGCCCCCCAAAGCACCTGTCACAGCCTGTCGCACAGAGTCACTACTCACCAGGAGCGCAGCAACACTCCCGACAATGACTCCTTTCCAGAACTGATCGCCGCTGAAATTCAGATTTAGCAGTCCGGTAACCAGATCCTGGGGATTTGCTTGTCCCTGCAGGGCCTTTCCGACCATATCCGCGAATTGGCCGTAATTGTGCTCTCCTTGTCCCGGATTGCGGCCAGCCTCTGTATAGCCGAAAGCGGGTCCGGGATTGGCTCCGAAATGGGGACCCTGCTGCGGATTCCAATGCATACCCGGGTGATGGGCGGAGCATCCCGGGTGATGTCCCATGCCAGGATGGGTGTATTGTGAGGGAGCGCCCATGGGAGGTCCGAAGGCTGGATTTTCGTAGTAACCTGGATTGTACATGTACGGCCCGTAGTGAGCTGCCTGACCAGGGTTAGCGCCCATTTGTTGCGGACCCGCTCCCGGATTCCAAGCACCCTGCATGTGCGGCGATGACTCACTCCCCTGTTGCTCACCGCACCCGACTCCTGAGCCCGGGATTCCCGATCCTGAGTCTCTCGAATTTCTCCGGCTCTCAGAGCACGTTTGCCCCGGATCTCCTGCCGTTGCTGTTCCATGACTTCCGTTCCCGGATTCACAAACATTTTCCTGAAACGTGCCCGCGGAACTCTTTTCCGATTCCCTCTGAATTCCTGTCGATTCCGGCATGGGAACAGTCTCACCCGAGTTCCCATGTTCTTCCTGCATGATCGACGTTTCTATCATGTGTACCTCCTCAAGCTGGTGCATCAATATTCTTTCCAAAATTGCGATTACTTGACTCCGAGAAGAAGCTTCTTCTTGACCCGATTAAGCCGAGGCTACTTCAATTCCGCTCTCGTTAATGGGCGCGCTGCGGTTCGCTCTCTTACTCGGGTTCTTACCGTTTCCTTCAGCCGCTTCACCTTCTTGTGCGTTCTCTGCCAGGGCAGCCAAATCTTCCCTGTAAAAAAGGAGCTTGGTCGAATTGCTCACGACACCGACAGTTATCAGATTATGGAAAACCGCACCCGCCAATGGCGAAACCCATCCGAGTGCAGCAAAGAACATTCCTGCCAAATTCAACACCACGGAGATGCCGTAATTCTGCCGTATTATTCCCAGAGTTTTCTGTCCCAGGGCCACCGTCTGGGCAACGAGCGCCAAGTCTCCGTTGCGAAGCACTACGTCTGCATTTTCGATGGCCACGTCAGCTCCTGTATCTCCCATGGCAAAGCTGATATCTGCATGAGAAAACGCAGGAGCGTCGTTGATGCCGTCTCCGATCATGGCAACGGTCGAGTCCGGATAGAGTGCCTTACATTGCATGATCCAGGAGGCTTTGTCCTCGGGGGATTGTTCCCACCTGATCGTGTCAATGGGGAGATGTTGAGCGAGGGCTCTTGCATGTTCCTCACGATCGCCCGTCAACATCGCAATATGTTCCACGCCCAGAGCTTTCAGAGCGAGGAGTGCTTCTCTCGCGGACTCTTTCATGCGGTCTTCCACTCCCATGAGCCCGATAAGACGACGGTTGCATGCCACGAACAGAACGCTTTCTCCTCTGGAGAGCATTCTTTGCTCCTCATCATGGCCCGCGTCATGATCGACCTGGTAATCCTCCATAAAGTGGTGACTTCCTACGAGGATTTCGTCGCCATTGATTTTTGCCTTTACTCCATGGCCGATAATGAGTTCGGTTTTTTCGTGGCGGGGAATTTCGATTTCCGACTCGCGAACCTTCTTGAGAACCGCCAAGGTCATCGGGTGCTTGTAGTGCATTTGTGAACTTGCTGCCAATTGAAGGATCTGAATCGGCTGATATTCGTCATCAAGAGAGATCACCCGGGAAACCATCGGAACACCGGACGTCAGCGTACCGGTTTTGTCGAAGGTAAGATGCTTGATCCGTCCGGCTCCTTCCAGGTATCGCCCGCCCTTGACAAGGCTGCCCTGGCGCGCGGCATTTCCCATGGCAGCGCTGAGAGCTGTGGGAGTAGAAAGGCTCACGCCGCAGGGACAAGCGATGATCAACATGGCCATGGCTCGTTGGACATTGCCGGTGACGATGTAAGTGAGAAGCGATAATCCTAGAGAAAATGGGACAACCGCATCACTGAATCGCTGGGATGAAAGGACGATCTCGGCTTTGTGTTCCTGGCCCTCTTCAATAAGACGAACGATCTGGCCGAGTCGCGTTTCTTCGCCGGTCGATTCCACTTCAATGTGTATTTTTCCCATATCCACAGTGGTACCAGCGAGCACGACATCTCCCACTACTTTAAATACCGGTCGGGATTCGCCGGTCATGGCCGATTCGTTTATCAAAGCCTCGCCGTAAACCACCTTTCCGTCGGCTGGGACAGCATCGCCTTCTCGTATGCTGACAATATCGCCTTTTACGAGATTGGAGACGGCAACCTGCACTTCAACCCCGTCTCTGATCACCCATGTTTCTCTGATCTCCTGCTTGAGCATGTCTCGAATGGCTTTCCTCGTCCTCTCAACCGTCTGCGTCTCGAGCCATTCAGAGAAATTCACCAGCCACATGACGACCAGTGCAGCCATAGCCTCACCCATGATGATCGACAGAACCGCGGCACACGTGACGAGAAGGTCCATGCTGACCCCGCGGGTGAACAGACTCCGCACTGCTTCCTTCATAATGGGGACGCTCAGGCCGACAGCTACAAGCGCGGGGAGATTAAATATGCGGGAGATCAGCGAAAAACCGCTGCGAGATCCAGTACCACCAGAGAAAAGACGCCGTATCCATTCAAAAATAATGTATAGCCCTGTGATCACAAGTACTGTTCCGGAAACATGGGAACGCTCGATCGCTGCGAGGGAAGAAGAGCACGATGAACACGCACCGCTATCGGCAGATTGCCGTCTCCACACGGAAGGGGCCTCGGAGGCCAAGACTTCCCGCACGACATGGAAGTCCGGAGAGGCATCCGGATGAAACAGGATGACAGAACCCGTTTCCAGGTGAACTTCGACCGCGGTAATCGCGGCGATGTCGTTCAGGGCGTCGGCTACCCGTTGCGCGGCTTCCTTGCGATTCACCAGAAAGGGAACTTTGATTCTTGTCCGCCAATCCAGAGTATGTGCGATTCTGAAGCTCATTCTTGCTCTCTCACATTTCGCCTGATTGTGCCCGCGATTCACGGAACACATGCAGGGGGGCATGCCATTTGGATGTGATATCGGGAAAGCGCTTCCCTCCCTCAAAAGGGCTCATAATGGCCTTTTTCTGAACGCAAGTCATATACTCTTCGGGAATGTGGTGCATGTATTCGTCAGCACGATCTTTATTGCAAGTTATTGACATTATTGTCTGTCTGCCGTTGACATCGGACCATTCTGCAATACAGGCGAGGATTCAGCCTTTAGAGGATGTGCTGCGCCCTTCGTTGCGACGCATGGTTCGGCAGATGTTTTTGAGCTTTGCGAACGTCCCAGTTCTCTGTGGGGCAACAATGCTCGATTCGTGCGCGTCACAGCAATGTCATGACCGAGACTTGCCTTTTCATCCGAAAGACCCGGAGCTTCCCAGGTTTCCAGTCTTTTCGAGTTCAAGAGTATTCCCAGAGTATGAACAATGTGGAGAAGGCCTCCCATGACGGGTGACAACAATCCGGCAGCCCCGAAGAAGGCTCCGAGCACGTTGGTAGAGATCGCCAGCCAATGATTTTGCTCGACAATCCTCAGCGTTTGATGACTGAGTTGACGCAGCGTGACCAGTCTTTCCAGATCACTGTCCACGAGTGCGATATCCGCGGATTCAATGGCGACCTCAGCACCGCCTGCTCCCATCGCTATTCCCACGTGAGCTTTAGAGAGAGCCAATGCGTCATTCACTCCGTCTCCCACCATTGCCAATCGTCTGCCATTGGTTTGCAGATCTGCTACATATCGACCTTTATCTTCCGGAAGGAGACCTGCACGGTAATCGTCAAAACCAAAGTTTTCCGCCATTGCTTTGGCCATGCCTTCGGTATCCCCGGTAACCATATGAAGAGTCTTCACGCCGTCGCTTCTGAGCCACTGCAATACGGATTCGGCTTGGGGACGAACGCTGTTGGCGACCGCGATCATGCCCTGGACTTTGCCATTCTTCGCCACATAGAGTGCGGTATTCCCATCAGCAATAATCTTTGCTGCCCGTGCTTTGAAGAAGGATGTATTCACGTCCTGTTCTTCCATGAACTTGAGATTTCCCACCAGAATGGTGTCACCGCGAAGCTCGGCCCTGACCCCTCTTCCCAGGATGAAGTCGCATACTGCGTGAGGTTCGGGAACTATGCCCCGACTGTTTGCCGCTTCCACAATGGATTTGGCCATGGGATGCTCGTTATGGATTTCCGCTGCTGCCGCAAGTGCCAGGACATCGCGACGTCTCACTTTGGGAGAGCGTGGGACAACTTCAACCACTTCCGACACATCCGTTGTCAAGGTACCGGTTTTGTCAAAACAGAAGCAGTCCGCCTTACCCACCATCTCAAGGTAAAGGCCTCCTTTAATGAGTGTGTGGTTACGCGCTGCATTGGCTATGGCAGCCGTTATGGCTGTGGATGAAGCGAGCACAGTTGCGCAAGGGCAGGCCATGACCAGCATCACAGTAAAGGAACGCACGAGACTCCCGGTAAAAAGGAGAGTTCCAGCCGTAGCCGCTGTTCCCAGGTACATCAGTCTACTCGCAAGGATATCCGCATGCTTCTCGACAGGCGCACGGTTTGCGAGTGAGTCTTCCACTATGTGGAGTATTCGGCAAAGATACGTATTATCACCAACCTTCTCCGCTTTGATGAAGACGACACCTCTTTGCACAATGGTCCCTGCGAACACAGGAGTACCTTTCCCTCGAACTTCCGGGTGAGATCGACCGGTAATGTGAGACTCGTCAACCAGCGCTTCACCTCTGATGACAGTTCCGTCCACCGGAATCTTCTCACCGGTGTGGACTACAACGGTGTCTCCGATCTCCAACTGGTCCACAGGAGTTTCCACTTCAACTCCATCAACCCAAATGAAGGTGTTTTTCTCTGCCAGCAACAGAATTTCCCGGATCGCCTTACGGGACTTGTCAGCCACGTAATCCTCGAGAAGCAGGCCCACGCGAAGTATCCAGATGACTTCCAGAGCAGTGAGAGCTTCTCCGGTGAAAATGGCCAGTAGGGTGGTAGCAGCCAGAAATGGAAAGAGACTGGTAAATCTGCCCTGTTTCATGTCATGCAACGCGTGTCGGAACAGCGGAATAGCAGCGGCAGTTGCAACAAGGGCAACTATGCTGAGAGGACCCTGGGCAAGCGGAGTCTTGAAGAAAATCTGCCGAGCAAGAGCATAGAGCATGAAACACGAGAGAGCGACGACTTCCACGATACGCCCGGTAAAGGATTGTTCTATCTGCCGTTCCCATGGCCGGCACACCGGACAATCCGACCCGCATACCGCACCCTGAACTGAAGAAATCGCCTCCGGAGCTGAGAGGGCTGCCCGCACTCCTGCAAGAACCAGTTCCAACATCGCGGAAGATCCGATCTTCTGAGCATCGTACTCCAAAACGACGCTCCCGGTGCCTGAGCGGGCTTCTACAAAAGTGATTTCTCTACGTTCGGAAAGCCACACCTGGAGATAGTGGGCTCGAGTCTGGAAAAAACGGATAGCCGAGACCTTCACTCGCATTCTCCCGGGAATAGTATGGCGGATCAGGATATCTTCAGTGAAATATCCGTCCGATTGGGATGTTTGCCCCTTTTTCCCGGAAACCAGGAACTCGGCTTTCACATGCATTCTTGTCCCTCCTCAGGTTCGTTTGCTCAGTTATTCAGATCGATGTTCCACGACCAAAGGTCGACAGAATGGAAAATTCCCCGGCATGAATGTGCAATTGCGTGAACATTTCCAAGCAACCCATTCTTTGACTAATCTATCTGAGATAGACGCGGCTGTTATTTGTAGACGACTCAACTCAAAATGTCAATATGCAAATTTCTACGTGAACCCTAATTAAATTGTCGATGCAATGGGGGGAGTATTTCTATGATGATTGGCTAATGCACCGCCTGGAACGAGGCGCAGATAGTTGCTTCCCGAGATGGGAGAGCGTGCAGTAGGAATTGCCCTATGGACATATCTTGTATTCGAGCCCGGGATAAGCGGCGGAATTTTTGACAAGTGTTCTCAATTCGCCCTCCCCTCACGCAACTTGAATCCTAATTCGATCTTCAAGCATCTTGCTTTGTAAGAAATTCTTTCTAAGGGAGATTGCCATGAATACGCAGGACACAATGAAGCAAGAGGGTTCCGACTCAGCGGAAGAGTTGAGATGGGTCCGTAATCGAGAAACGGAAATTACTGAAAAGGGTTGTTCTGTATCATTTGAGGGCGAGAGGTGTTCGTGTGAGGAGCCTCAATCAGCAACCGAGTTCTTTTTGACAGGTCCCTCGGACTGTGCGTGCGAGTGCGAAAGCTGTTGAGCCAGTGCTCCATGCTCACTTTTAGCGCGGCGTTCCTCACGCGCTATTCTTCTTGCTATGGCGGCCAGACCACGAATCAGTAAAACTGATTTTTTTGTTGCAGAAGTTCGACGCGGGCAAACATGTTTCTCTTGGGGTCTGTTCCAAGGGTCCTCATCGATATTCCCCCCGAGGTTGAGCGATTTGCCCCACGGTGCGGAGTCGGCTATTCGGTGTCTTCAGCAGTTCCTGCAGCCAATTCTCGCTCTCGTTTTCTCTCGAACAGTACAAGGACCCAGATTCCCACCTCATAGAAAAGAAGCAAGGGTACGGCCATGAGTGTCTGATTGATGACATCGGGCGTAGGAGTGAGCATGGCTGCAATGACGAACGCGAGCACTATGAAATATCGGCGACCGCGTTTCAAAAAGGCGCTGTCAAACACGCCAAGGAGACCCAGGAAGACGATGATGACCGGTGTTTCAAAAATAGCTCCGAAAGCAAGGGCCAATAGCATGACGAGTGAGATGTACTCCCGAATTGCAATCATTGGCTTCAGATCTGCAGTCTGATAACTCAGGAAGAATTTGAACGCAGCAGGAAACACCAGAAAATACGCGAAAGCGGCTCCTGCATAAAACAGTGCAGTTGCAATGACGATAAACGGGACTGCCATACGCCGTTCATGTTTGTGAAGCCCGGGGTAGATGAATCTCCACACTTCAAACAATACGTAAGGAAGAGCAACGAAGACGCCCGCAATTATGGATACTTTCAGGTAAATAAAGAAAGGGTCGGGTAAGGAGGTGAAGACGAGTGAAGCATCCTTTGGCAAAAGCTTGACGACAGGCGCAGAAAGAATGCTGAAAAGTCTTTCACTGAAGACGAAACATATAAGAGCGATAATACATATTGCAGTAACAGCCCGAATAAGCCGCTTTCGCAGCTCGTCGAGATGTTCGAGAAATGTCATTTTAGCTTCTTCTTCGGTCAAGATCGATTCCTCTGACACTCTTTTTCTTCTCCAACAACGAATTTCAAGTTCACAATAAATCAATTCTCGGCAGAGAGCTAGAGTCGAGCTGCTCCACTTTCCTTTGCTGCCTTTGCTACCGCTGCTGCCACCGTTGGGCAAACATCCCGGTTGAAAATTCCCGGAATGATGTACTGATCCGCAAGCTCGTCTTCTTTGACAAGTGCTGCAATGGCCTTTGCTGCAGCAATCCGCATCTCCGACGTGACTCTTCTTGCCCGCGAATCCAATGCACCTCTGAATACACCCGGAAACACCAGTGCATTGTTGATCTGATTGGGGAAATCGCTTCGGCCCGTTGCCACTACTTTGGCGTAATCCAATGCGTCCCAGGGATCTACTTCCGGGATTGGATTTGCAAGAGCGAAAACAATCGGATCTTTGGCCATCAACTTCAAGTCATGGGGTTGCAGCAGATTTCCCGATGACAACCCTATGAAGACATCAGCATCTTTTAACATGTCCGGGAGCGAACAAGCCAGGTTCTCACGATTTGTCAACCGCGCAATTTCCTCTTTTGCCGGATTCATTCCCTCGGTTCTGCCCTGAAAAATAGTACCGGTGCGGTCGCAGGCAATGATATCGGTAGCCCCTGCTTCCATAAGGGTCTTGATGCACGCGACACCAGCGGCTCCAATACCCACAATTACAATGCGTACCGCGGAGAGTTCTTTTTCTACCCTGATCAAAGCATTTTGCAGAGCTGCCAGGACGGCAATCGCTGTGCCGTGCTGGTCATCGTGGAATACCGGTATGTCGAGTTCCTCTGTCAGCCGTTTTTCGATTTCAAAGCAACGGGGCGCAGAGATGTCTTCCAGATTTATTCCTGCGAATGCGGGACTCACTGCCTTGACAACGGAGACAATACTGTCAACGTCCTGGACGTTCAAACATATCGGAAATGCGTTGATGCCCGCAAATTCTTTGAAAATCATCGCCTTACCTTCCATGACCGGAAGAGCGCCATAAGGGCCGATATTGCCGAGCCCTAAGACTGCGGTTCCGTCGGTGACTACTGCCACCGCATTGCCTTTCATTGTGTACTGGTAAGCTAGATTCGGGTCATCGGCCACAGCGAGACTGATTCTGCCCACGCCGGGAGTGTACGCCATGGAGAGGTCTTCCCTTCCGCCCAAGTGTTTGCGGGCCACTACTTCTATTTTGCCTCCCTCATGATAGGCAAAGGTTCTGTCCGTGACTCCCAGGATTTCAACCCCCGGCAGGGCTTCCAACGCTGCTATAATTCGTCTTTCATGCTCCTCATCCCGCGCATAGATGTCGAATTCTCGTGTGACTTGATCTTTTTCGATCTTGATAATGGGAATCGAGCCGACAAGTGCTTCCTGGAACCCGATAGTAGTGGCAACACGAGCTAGGGCTCCGGGTTTTCGGTCGAATCGCAACCTGATCGTCAGGCTGTAGCTGGGACTATTATGTTTTGACATCGATATGTGCACTCCTGGAATCTATTCAAGAGGATTTTTAACATGCTTGTAACTGTCCGGCAATGCTGCAAGCCGAAGCTGATGCGAGAGGCATTGCCAATCAAGGCTGAATTTGAGAGACATTCGGAATTGTGATAATGTCTTGAGCGTGGCTCGTGGCTGGCTAGTTTACCTTACACACTGAATCTTGTCGACATGCTTGGGGCTTTATCGGATTCTGACCGAAAAGCTCGATTGCACTAACGTACAAGCGATCAAAAGCAGACAGGTCAGGATCACCGGTCGTGTGCGACCAGAATGGAAAGAGAACGACATTGCGGTCACAGACAGGTTCACGGTTCAACTTTATTACAAAACTTCGCAAATTGTTCATGAAAAACTTCGTTGATCCGCTGGTTTCGTCTCGAAATCCTCCCTGGTTTGATGCTCGAGGGGTCTCTCTGGGGCTGGCTGTGGGATTTCTCATTCCCGTGGGTCTGCAGATCGTAACCGTAGCCGCACTCAGACTTGTTTTCCGATTCCATATTCCGATAGCATTCGCATTCACTCTGGTGTCGAATCCGTTGAATGCGGCTCCCATGTACTATGGCTATTATTATCTCGGGTCTCTCATCATTGGAAAACCTGCGTCGATTCAGTTCGATGTATTCGAAAAGCTTTTGGAACCGATGATGACCCAGTCGTACTGTTGGGAGGTGGCGTGTTCCTTTGCTGCATTGGGGAAGGACGTTCTGATACGGTGGTTGATAGCAGCAGTGATTCTGGCTGCAATCTTCGGAATTCTGGGATACGTCGTGACGTACAAAATTCAAAAAGAACGCTGCAAGAAAGCCGCTGAACGGCTGGGAACCGAATACGAAGAGTACATCACACAACTGGAGAAGGACGGGGGCCATAAGACTACATAATTCGTTTTTCCGAACAGATGTTCTTCTTTTCCAGCACGTAAATGCGCAACCACTTTCCAAGCCGATTATCATTCGTTTCCTCGAAAACACTTTGATTTTGTTGAGATTTTGGTTTCATCAGGAGGCTCGATTCGGCCGCCACAGCGCTTGCCTAGAAAAAAACCTTGACGGATGGGTTGGCTCTCGCATATTCTCGCCCGTACCGCACTCCGGATTTTTTTTATCGGTTTTTGTTTGCGTGAATGGAGGGTTGAGTGATACCCCGTCCCGGAAGAACTTTCCGGTGGGCGGCCTTCCTGGACGGGGCATACATCATCTCGATCCGTTATTGATTGTCTTCGGTTATTCCATGCCTTTTCTTCGACATATCCCCTTTTTGATACAGGTGCATCATGATCATTACCAGGACGCCGTTGAGGGTCAGTTTCTGCGGGGGAGGAACGGATCTTCCTTCGTACTATCTGCACCGGCAAGGAGCGGTTGTCAGTACCAGCATAAACAAATACGTGTACATAACTATCAACCCGCTTACACCGTATTTCCAGAATAGAATACTCATCAAGTACTCACGTACTGAACTTGTAGATTCGGTGGAAGAAATTCGTCATCCCATCATCCGGGAAGCCATGAAGATCACCGGAGTCGTGGATCGCGTGGAAATTACCTCTATGGCGGATATTCCTGCCGGTACCGGTCTGGGTTCTTCCAGCACTTACGCCGTAGGGCTGCTGCATGCACTCCACACGTACAAAGGAGAATACGTCTCAGCGTCTCAGTTGGCAGCGGAAGCGTGTGAAATCGAAATCCAACGGCTCGGCGATCCCATTGGAAAGCAGGACCAGTACATCGCGGCTTACGGAGGGATTTGTCATATTCGATTCAACACTGACGAGTCGGTCTTCGTCGATCCCGTGATCTGTCCTCAGGCCACAAAGTTGGCGCTCGAAGAGAATCTCTTAATGTTCTACACGGGGTTGACTCGCAGGGCTGGCGATATACTGGAAGTGCAGAATTCCGTCACTCTGTCGAAAATGGATGTGCTCACCCGAATGAGAGATTTGTGCGAGGACGCACTCAAGGTTCTCCAGAGCGGCCGTTCGCTCAACAGGTTCGGCGAGATCCTTCATGAGGCTTGGCTCAATAAGAGAAGTGTTGTGGACAGCATCAGCAACGATTCAATAAACGAATTCTACGAAACAGCCCGGTCTGCAGGAGCGATCGGCGGAAAATTGCTGGGTGCGGGCGGAGGAGGCTTCCTTCTCTTTTATGTGGAAAAGCAGAATCAGGATAGAGTAAAGCAGGTTCTCGGCAATCTCCAGGAAATGCCCTTCACCTTCGAACCCCAGGGAAGTAAGGTGATCTACGTTTCGGACGTATGACAGACTACCATAATTTATCGAGGTAGGATCCGCCGGCTACCCGATCGCGCCTTCACAGATCCCGGCGTGCGGTATTCCGGCACCGGGCTCATCGGGACTGCCACACATGATGATGCTATTTCCTGCAGTGATCTCCAGCCTTTCTCTTCCGGTGCGTGTTTCCTTTGCAGACTACGCAGTTAACAACGCAAGCCATCGCTGAGAACCGGTGATGTATTTATCTGCGGTCAGCCGCAGCTTTTCGGCAGAAAACCGCCAAAGACACGAGGATACAGAAGCCCACGAACGTTCCGAGCGATGGGAGCTCTGAATAGTAGGAGGGGTACAGAGATACCACGTACAAACCAGCCGCTATTTCCCCGAACAAGGCTGTTCGAAAAAGAGTGCTGGAAAGAACCGGTTTTTCCGGTATCCGGTCTTCCAATAAGGGCCAGAGAAGAGCGTCCAGCCCAATGAACGCGACGGTGGCGCACATTGCGCCTCCCAATACGTCCATAGGGAAATGGGCGCCCACGAACACCCTTGAGAGCGAAACCAAAATTCCCCAGAGTATTGCAACAACCGCCAGCCAGCCGGACGAAGTGAACCTGACCAGAGTAAGACTTGCAGCCATTGCCGCTGCAGCATGCCCCGAAGGAAACGAGCCGCTCCTCAGGATCGGGCCAAGGAGATGCACTGAATCCATGAGAATGACCGGTCTTGCCAGGGGAATAAGATACTTGAGTGCGTGCGCAAGGCCACTGGAACACACGAGAAGCAGTAAGCCGAAAACCGCAATACGCGGGTTTATTATGAGAAACACACCGAGTATGACCGTCAGCAGAAAGCCGTCACCCAATGTAGTGAACCCCAGCCAGATCCTATCCGTGAGCGGTGTGTGCAGGCCGTTCATGAAAGCGAACAGGGGGCGATTGTACACGGCCACGGGGATAAACAGGAATCCCATGCATATGAGTGCGCCCACGGCGAACAAGTGGATTTTGGGTTCTTTAGATATCGAAGACAATGTGCGCCAGGTATCCGGATTCATGTTCCTGCACACGTAAACCGTGATATGTAACGCCCTTGATCTCGGCTTCAGGCAGGCAGTTTTCTGGAGGTCTGCCCCAGATGAGATTTCCCGTTACTTTGTTTTCGGAAATTTCCAGGATATTCAGGTCGGCCGGGGCAAGACCTTCCGTTTGATATGTATACAAAATCTCACGTAACCAGGTTACCAGGAGTTCCTCAATAGTGAGTTCCTCGATTTCCAGACGGGTACTTTTTTCCGGTGCAATCGGACACCCGGGAAAAAGTGTATCCATCATACCGAATGCCGCATTTTGAAACAGCTCCGCCAGATTACCGCCGCGGATCTCCATACGTATATCCGCGGTATGTTCGAGGAATGACCATCCCCGATCAGTGTCCTTGGTCGTCATCTTCGTCGGGTTCTTCTTCCGATTCTTCTTCGAGTTCTTCTTCCGATTCTTCGTCTTCAGTCATTTCTTCCGGCATACCTTCCGGAACCTGTCCTTGCTCTTCTTCCGCTTCGTCCGTTTCCTCGTAAGGTTCAGCTCGAGCAACATCCACGACATATTCCCCTTGATCCATTCTGACCAGGGTTCTGCCCATAGTGTTTCGGCCTATAACGGAAATCTCTTCCATGCGGAGTCTGATAATTTTGCCTCCGGACGTGAGAATGAGCAAATGATCGGAATCGCCGACCACTTTGACTGCAACCACTTCGCCCAGCTTTGCGGTATTTTTTATGGTAATAACGCCCTGGCCGCCGCGATTCTTGGACGGATACTCTTCAAGCGAGGTTCTCTTGCCGAATCCGCTCCTTGTGATCGTCAGGAGCGTGCCGTCATCGGATACCACTTCCATACCGATGACAGAATCGCCTTTCTTGAGCCTGATTCCGGTCACTCCACGTGCCTGCCGTCCCATGGGCCTTACCTGACTCTCGTGAAATCTCATAGCGAGACCTCTGGCAGTGGCGAGCAGGATGTGATTTTCCCCTGTTGTGAAGTTCACATCTATGAGTTCGTCATCAGGGTCTATAGTAAGTGCAATCAATCCCGAAAGTCTGGGTCTCGAAAATTCCTCGATAGCAGTCTTCTTGATTTTGCCCTTCTTGGATGCCATGACCACAAACCCTTCGGCGCGTAGTTCCTGGACCGGCAGGATTTTGCGTATCTTCTCGTCCGGATCGAGGCGCAACAAGTTGATAATGGCTTTCCCTCGGGCGTACGGCGATTCTTCCGGTAATTGAAACACGCGAAGCCAGTGGACTCTCCCGCGGTTGGAGAAACACAGAAGCACATCGTGTGAACACGCGTACAGTATCTGGTTCACCACATCGTCTTCTGTCACCTTGGTCCCGATTCTTCCCTTGCCTCCCGGTCTTTGGGATTTGTACAAATTGGCGGGAACTCTCTTTACGTAACCCCTGCTGGAAAAGGTCACGACCATGTCCCCTCGCGGGATCAGATCCTCATCGAGCATCTCGCCTTTATCCTCGAGAATTTCGGTACGTCTCGGATCGCTGAACTGATCTCTTGTTTGCTGCAATTCCGTGATGATTATGTCCATGATTTTTTGTTCGGACGCGAGTATCCCTTCCAGCTCGGCGATCTTTGCCAGGACCTCTGCGAGTTCCTGGAGGATCTTGTCCCGTTCCAAACCGGTAAGCCGTTGCAGACGCATGTCAAGAATCGCTTGAGCCTGCAGAGGACTAAACCCGAATTCATCCATGAGCGCCTGTTTGGCTGCACTCGGGTTCTCTGATGCTCTGATCACCTGGATAACCCTGTCCAGGTTGTCCAAGGCTATTTTGAGACCTTCCAGGATGTGGGCCCTCTCACGGGCACGTGCGAGTTCATATCGCGTTCTGCGGATCACGACTTCTCTGCGGAAGTCGATGAATCCCTGAAGAATCTCCTTCAGATTCAACTGCTTTGGGCGGCCTTGATCGACACTCAGGAGCTGAATGCTGAAATTCGTCTGGAGCTGTGTGAACCTGAAGAGCTGATTGAGAATTACGTCCGGGTTTTCGTCCCTTTTGAGTTCAAAAACCACCCGAATGCCCTGACGGTTGGATTCATCCCGGATATCTCGAATACCGGCAATTCTCTTGTCTTTTACCAGGTCGGCAACGTTTTCCACCATACGCGCTTTATTCACGAGGTATGGTATTTCCGTCACGACTATTCTCTGGTAACCCTTTCCCGCGTCTTCTATTTCGGTTTTGGCTCGCATGGTGACCGAGCCTCTGCCCGTGGTATACGCATCGATTGCCCCTCGTCTGCCGAGGAGAAAGCCTCCGGTGGGAAAATCCGGTGCGGGAAGACGCTCGATAAGCTCACCCAGCGATGCTGAAGGATTCTTGATCAGATGCATCGTGGCATCGATAGTTTCTCCAAGATTGTGCGGCGGAATGTTCGTGGCCATACCGACTGCTATACCTTGGGAGCCGATGACCAGGAGCACAGGAAATCGTGCAGGCAAGACCAGGGGTTCTTGAAGGGAGTTGTCGTAATTGGGGACGAAATCGACCGTCTCTTTGTCCAGATCCTCAAGGAGTGCCTGGCAAATGCGATCCATGCGAACTTCCGTGTATCGCATTGCCGCAGCAGAGTCTCCATCCACGCTGCCGAAGTTTCCCTGCCCGTCAATGAAGGTGTACCGCATAGAAAAAGGCTGGGCCATGCGGACAATGGAATCGTAAACCGCGGCATCTCCGTGGGGATGATATTGACCGATGACGTCACCGACGGCTCTCGCAGCTTTTCGGTACGCGCGATTCCACAGATTACCCGCTCTGAACATTGCGTACAGGATTCTCCGGTGAACCGGTTTCAGTCCGTCTCTGAGGTCGGGGAGAGCTCGACCCACAATTACGCTCATCGCGTAATCCAGGTAAGACTTCTGGATCTCCTCTTCTATTCCTACGGTTACCTTGTCACGAAGCACTGCCAAATGCGTTCCCCTTTGCCTCAATATATTCGAGCAAGCCGATTCATACCAATTCGATTCCCCCGAGGGATCGGCCCAAAAAGTCTATAAACCATCACTTTTAGCATTTTCCGGAGTGCTGTTCAAGACTCCGCGTATGAAGATTTATCCGCTGACTTATCCGAGAGAGAAAGCCGGTAAAATGTGTTCTCACCGATGGAGTTCAGGGAAACCCGTGATATCTCCATTCTTCGGCATGCACGAGCGATTACCAAAAATTCTGATGATTATTCCCTGCTCCAATACAAGATACCAGAGGGGACCGGCGCCCCTAGACTGCCTCAAATTCTCGACTACGTACAATCGTGGCACGATCAGGGATGGGTTACTATTTTGAGACACTTTATCCCTGACGGTCTATTCTATCGATATCATTGATCATGTTAAAGATGTGCCAGCACGGAGGCATGGCACCCACCAATATTCCTGTTTCCAATCTGACACTAATTTTGGCAATTGTTACAAATACATTCTTTTCGCGAATGGAACTGCATCAAGAATCGTGATCTCCCGGAATGCAAAGGACAAAAAAAGCGTGACCAGAGGCTTGCTGCATAATAGAATTATTCTATGTTGGATTTCCGCTCATGGTCGGGAAATCCAAATTTTATTCTATGCGGTTTGGTTATGAGGGGGATACTTCCGTCTTCCTGACAGCGGTGCGTCATAAATCAAGCTTTCAGGATTCGATGCATGTAATCAGAAAGGAGGAAAAAATTTTAGAAGATCATTCGTTGGGTTTCTTCTCGGCTCGGTGTATGTTCGAAGCATAATATCGACTTTCCAATACGGTTGCTCCATCTTCCGAGTCCTCAATCCGCGCCTAAACGATCCCCGCTTAACCAAAGAGAATCGAGCCCATACCGCACGACCCTGACTTCCTTCCAAACCATTGCTGTTCAGAAGTCAATTCAATGAAGTAACTGAATATTAAGGAGAATTATCGATGACGACACACTGCATGGATTGTGACCTTTTGAATGACAGACTGAGGGAACGCCAAGAAATTTTGCGAAAAGTATTTACACAAGGTCCGCTCGGGCTTGCCGTAGTGGGACTGGATTATCGATGGATTACCGTCAATCCGGCTCTATGCGAAATGATAGGGTATGCTGAACATGAGCTGACCAACCTGACGTGCATTGAACTCACCCATCCGGACGACCTCCGGATGAATTTGCAGTATTCCGAACAATTGGTAAAGGGTGAGATTTCGTCGTACAGCATGGAAAAACGTTTCATGAGAAAACGCGGGGAACCTCTCTGGGTTCATAACACCGGTTCCATCATCACTGATGATAGTGGAAAACCGCTGTATTTTCTTTACATGGTGGAGGATATCGAGAATCAAAAAAGATCCCAACTTGCCTTGAGAGAATCAGAACAACGATTACGTCTCATAATCGATTCTGCGCCCGTAGGTATAGGAATAATTCAGGATGGTCGATTCGTCGATGTGAATCCTGCGTTCGCCACTATGTTCCTTTACGAATCTCGCGGGGACCTGGTGGGGCTTCCTGCCGAAATCTTATTTGCACCGTCCAATCAGGATCTGGTTCGGCTGAGATGGGCGGAGAGACGGACAGGACAGCCAATCACTTATCATTACGAAGCCACTTGCATGACAAGGACAGGAAAAGTCTTCGAGGTTGGGGTGTGGGACACGGAAATCGATTACCTCGAAAAACGCTCTCTGGTAGTATTTGTAGTGGATATGAGCGAGTCGAAAAGACTCAGGTCCCAACTTCTTCAGGCGCAAAAAATGGAGGCTGTAGGCGCACTTGCCGGCGGTATTGCCCATGACTTTAACAATCTCTTGACAGTCGTGTTGGGCTATTCGGAACTCATCATTTCCCAGAAGCACGAAAAAGATCCGGACTATGAAGATCTCACAAAAATTATATATTCAGCGAGAACCGCCGCTGAGCTGGTACGAAGGATCCTTGCCTTCAGCCGAAAGACGGAAGCAAAATTACGACCGGTCGACCTTAATGAGCAGGTAGAACTCCTGCAGAAAATACTTTCCAGGATCATCTCCAAGAATATAAAAATCCGTTTGAATCTCGACCCGGCCCTTCCGACGATTCACGTCGATGCCTCACAGATCGATCAGGTTTTAATGAACCTTTCTCTGAATGCAAGAGACGCAATGGCCGAAGGCGGAACTCTGACAATACAGACCGGGACGGTATTCTTGGATGAAAGCTATTGCCAATCTCACATCGAAGCCCAAGAAGGGCGTCACGTTCTTCTCAGCGTGAGGGATACCGGTGCGGGAATTGATGAGGAATCACTTGAACACATATTCGAGCCGTTTTTTTCCACAAAAAAGCCCGGGGAAGGGACCGGATTGGGTCTGGCTATGGTTTACGGCATTGTAAAGAGGCATGGCGGGCACATTATTTGCGAAAGCAAAACGGGTTACGGATCCCTTTTCAGTATCTATCTCCCGGTGGATAAGATGATATGCGATATGAAAGTGGAAGAATCGGAGAAATCTTCCACTGTTGCTTCGGGGACTATTCTTTGGGTGGATGATGAGGAATTGGTACGATTGCTTGGCCAAAGGGTTTTGGAAAAGGAGGGATACACGGTTATTACCGCTGAAAACGGCCTGCAAGCAATTGAGATCTTTCGCCAAAGAAAAGATGAAATCTCGGTTGTCGTTCTGGACCTCATAATGCCTGTAATGGATGGCAAGAAATGTCTGCACGAGATTCTCCAAATTGACAGTACGGCAAAAGTGCTGATAGGTACCGGCTTTTCACCTGATGAAGTCACCAAGGAGGCTTTGGAAGCCGGAGCAACGGGATTCGTGCAGAAACCGTACGATTTCAAAAAACTCCTCCATGCATTGCAGGAGGTGTTAGGCCACAAGTGAGATGCAATAATAGGTAAGGTTTATCTGAATTGCCTGACGTCTCAAAAGACGTCAGGTTCCGAGAAAATGATTTCAATAGAGTCTAATCAGGCATACCCGCATCTATCCACGATGCTATCTCCTCTATTTCTTCTCTGGTAAGATAAGGTCCTCTGGAAGGCATTCTGCGATAACCACCTATGGGCCCTCGCAAAATTCTTATAAGATTGGTTTCCTCTGAACGGCCGTTTCCCACCTTGTCAGGATCTATCAGCAGCTTATCGTACGGGCTGCTCGAAGCCAGGTCTTCCTTTGTGTTCCAGCCTATACGTCCTTCGTGCGCCCCTCGCATTTTGGCATCCCGACCGTGCTCGGTTTTCCACCTGTCCATTGCTCCGTCCAATATCTGTTTAATTCGAGACCATTGTATATCCGACATCCTATTCACCTCATTATCAGTATGCGTTTCAGCACGAATGGGTCGATTTCCCGTCAACGTGAAGACTCGCGGGAACTATCCCTTTACAACTCCCATGGGCCGTATTTTGGCGACTTTTTTCGCGAGGCCCGCCCTTTGTACAACATCTACAACAATCGATACGTCCTTATACGCATGGGGAAATTCTTCCCGAAGCGTTTTTCTTCCCACCCAACGGGGGTACACGTTCTGATCCTGAAGTTCTCTCTCTATCGACCTGCCCTTCGTTTGTCTGAGCGCTTCATGCCTTGAGAGTATTCTACCCGCTCCATGACATGCGGATCCGAAGGTCTCGTTCATGGCGCCTTCTTGCCCCGCCAGAATGTAGGACGCACGTCCCATGTCGCCGGGAATGAGTACCGGTTGACCGGTACTTCGATATACTTCCGACAGTTCGGGATGGTTTTTGGGGAACGCTCGTGTGGCCCCTTTTCTGTGAACCATGACTCTTCTCTTCCGGCCATTGAGAGTATGCATCTCGAATTTTGCCACGTTATGGCATACGTCGTACAGCAGGCGGAATCGCAGCTCTCTGGGAGATATCCCAAGAGATTTTTCCCAGGTTGTCCTGGCCAGGTGCATGAGAATTTGGCGATTCGCAAAAGCAAAGTTGGCAGCGGCAGCCATTGCCCCGAGGTACTCCCGTGCGAGCGGCGTATGCAATCTGGTGCAGGCGAGTTGTCTGTCCGGAAGTTCAATGCCTTCGGCAGCCACCGATTTCACCATGCGAGCCAGAAAGTCGTCACATACTTGATATCCGAGACCTCGCGATCCGCTGTGGACCATGACCGTGACCTGATCCTGAAAAATGCCCCACTGTGCAGCCGTATCTTCATCGAATATTTTCTCGATGAATCCGATCTCCAAGAAATGATTTCCCGATCCCAGTGTTCCAAGCTGATCTTTTCCTCGCTCGAATGCCCGATCGCTCACAACTGACGGATCTGCCCCTTGCAATGCTCCGCCTGCTTCGATGTGGTCCAGGTCAGACTCTTCTCCCATTCCCTGACTGACGGCCCAGGCAGCTCCTGCCTTAAGCACTTTTGACAATTCGCTCTTGTTCAGCCGTATTCCACCCTTCGATCCTACCCCGCTGGGAACTTTTGCAAAGAGACTGTCGATTAACAGACGAATCTTGGGATAAACCGATTCTTTGTTCAAACCGGTCAAACCGATACGAACTCCGCAATTGATGTCGTAACCCACGCCTCCGGGGGATACCACACCCTCATGCTCGTCGAAAGCAGCAACTCCGCCGATGGGAAAGCCGTATCCCCAGTGTACGTCCGGCATTGCAAGGGATCGACCGACGATTCCGGGTAATTGTGCCACATTGTATACCTGATCCGTGCTCTCGTCTTTTTCAATATCCGGCAACGTTCTCGCATCAGCGTAAATAAGCCCGGGAACGCGCATTTTGCCCGTTCTCGGAATTTCCCATCGAACCTCATCGATTTGTACTAATTTGTACGGTTTCTGGATCATACTGAACTCCTGCAGCTCTCAATGCCGCTTGCTCACGCATTTCATTCCAGTTCGGCCGGTCATCCGAATTCCTTTCGACCGGGCCATTCAAGACAGAGACTTGCTTCTCCCTCAGGTGCAGATCGATCTCAATAATAAAAATATAGCATTCCTCTGGTTCGTGTGCGGTCGAGGGCTGCTAATACTGATTAGTATTCAAGATGCTTACTGCACTGACCTGCGGAGCCAGGTCAGTGGCACCCCAGGCCGCTGTGAGAATTGCCAAAATTAATGTCCGATTGAGGATACGGAGATTGGTAGGTGCCGTGCCTCCGTGCCGGCACATCTTCAATATGATCAATGATATCGACAGAATGGACCGGCAGGGAGGGACTGTCTCATAAATCGAAATTTATCCCAGACCGTGGCACGCTTTTTCATCATCTGCTCGGCCTGACTGTAGGGGCGGACCTGCGTGTCCGCCCAAATGAGGGCAGACGCATAGGTCTGCCCCTACGGGATAGAGAATAGTGGCACGATTTGTTTGCCTTCGAGAATTTTGAGACAGTCTCGGGACACCGGTCCCCACTACTATCGTGTATTGGAGCATGGGATAAACGTGACAATTTTTGGCATTGCTCCAAGAACCGTCCGGAACAATGAGAGGATGTGTGAACACAGATCGGGATGTGAATCAACATGCTGAGCGCCTACACAAAGTTGGCCATGTGAGGAGCAATTACCGTATTTTGATCCATAGAAGCTTTGCCGTTCCGGGACCGGGATTGGACCATTGTGTCGGCATTTCGGAAGCCAAATATACTACATCACCGGATCGAAGCTTGTGCACCGCTTTTTCCACGGTCATCTGCAATCTTCCTGACAACACGTATCCGATTTCCTCTCCCTTGTGGATGAAAAAATGAGACGGCAATTTGGCTTCCGGCGCTATCTCTATGAGATAAGGCTCGGCTTTGGCATCGAAATCCACGGGGGTCAGCAGCTTTGCCATTATGGTTTCTTCGGGCATATCGGAAAGCTTCACCACGGAAGCCTCTGTTGCAGGGAACACGAGACGCTTTCCCATTTCCGTTTTTGCCTGGAAGAAAGAGCTCACCTCAACGGACAACACTTCCGCCATTTTGACGAGAGCCGGTAATGACGGGTAAATCAAGTTGCTTTCCACCTGGGAGATCGTACTGGGCGTTACGCCCACGAGCTTTGCCAATTCAGTCTGGGAGAGTCCTCGCTTCGATCTCACTTCTTTCAAACGGAGACCGAGTTCAATTTTTCCGGAGGATCTTTTTTCGTCCTCGAAAACTATAGTTAAATCCTTGGTCCAGTAATTGAAAGGCTTATGAAGATTGTCGAGACTGCGGCGTTCGGCTTTCAGAATTGTGAGAGAAGTTGTACCTCGCTTTATCGATAGTTCGATGGACACCTGGGCTATCTGATTTATGTGCGCTCGAAGCCTGGAAGAATGTGCGTTCTTCTCAAGAATCCAATATGCGATCGTGTTCAGTTCATAGAGTCTCGGACAGGAATGAGTATAAAAATTCAAAACGTGATCTTCGCCACCCCACAAATCCTGCATACCGGTAAGGCTCTCGAAAACAAATCGGACATCCCCCGTCATGGAAGCATGGATCCCGTATAACGCATCCATGACTTGATCGACCTGACGCGGTTCTTCCACCCTCACGATGCGGCAAGGCCATTCGGCTTCGACATCCTTGTAGAATCTCAGGAATACATCCGAACCCGATCCTTTCCCCCAGGTGAAACAATCCAGAATGGTCAGCCCCGGGTAATCAGCCAAAGGCCCGAGCTTTTCCAGCAGATTTCTCGGAGAACGGTCGAATGTCACGTAAATGATCGGTTTATTCTGAGACTGCGAAGCCTGAATAAAATTCAGACAAAACACGGACGCAAGACTCCCCGCATCATCGTGCCATACTACATTATCCCCGATGAAAAGGCCTCCGAGTAGTCGGTCCATTTGGCCGACGCCCGATGCGACTCGCTGTTTTCCTGACTTTGCTGCGGACATATGACGGTTCCTCCCGGGAGGCGTTTGGCAATCAGAGCTTAGCAAAACCCCGGAACCTGTTCAATATGCATTGGGACGGCAAAGAGCGATCGGACAGAACGGTATTCGTACAAAAAAAAACGACCGAATCCGGTCGCTCATAATTGGAGAAGTACTCAGGTTGTCACATGTAACAATTTCGTCCAGCGCCATTCCTTTTTATCAATTCGCCGCAATCAAACGTGGTAACAATTATTTTCCGTATCATTTTTCTATGCGGCAGCATTACTAAAGGCGCCCCTCTTCTGTAATAATTGAGCAACTTCCACCTCATTCCAAAAATTGGCTTCAATCAATGCCGTTCTGCCAGCGATATCCCTGACGTTTATATCGGCCCCCCGGTCCAGAAGGATCCCAACAATCCCTACGTGTCCCCCAAGGGAAGCTTCGATGAGAGCTGTCCTTCCATCTACGTCTTTGGCATTGATATCCGCGCCCCATTGCAAAAGTAAATCGACTATTTGTGCTTGTCCGGTGAGTGCAGCCATATTCAGTGCAGTGGATCCGAAAATGTTCTCCTTGGAATTAATATTTGCACCCACTTCCAGCAATAGTTCCACAACTGAATAATGTCCTCTGAATGCGGCCTCTATGAGAGGCGTGGCTCCATATTTGTTACGGTAATTGACGTCTACTCCTCGAGCTAATAGCTCTTTGACTCTGTAGAATCTCCCAGCTTTAGCCGCGGCATGAAGCTCTTCGCCCAGTCTCACCGACATGTCTCGAAACCTCCATCTTCCTGGGCACATAACGCTTACCTTGAACGACTTCTCCTGGAACAGTGAAGAATGTATTAATAGTGCGTTTAGCACACTGTTCTTCAGTCTCTATGTTTTGATCCGGGAACTGGGCTTGATTCGCCCTAAGAATGGTCTGCGACTTCTTCTCTCATACTTTGTCATCCCAGATCTTCAGTATTTCTTGGTAACAGCGCTATGGACCCTCCGTCCGTTCTAGAATTAATAATATGTTACGAGTTTGACTCCCCCCTCGTAATTCCTTCCGCCTCCCTTCCGGTCGAAAACGTACCCGCAATTCTGATCTGTACGCGTCCGATTACCGGAATCCCAGGTAACCTACAAAACTTCTCTCAAGCATTCGCATGTATATTTCATCTGCGCAGTGACTACAGCAAGGAATGTGCCAAATCTGGCATCAACAGCGCGACTCTCGGTAAAACTCCTTGGTAGAGGGGTTTGACAATTCACAGTGTCTATCTGCTTTGCAGTCATTCAGACAAAATTGGGTCACCGGTTCAATGGTTAAAAATTACCCGATCTGAAGGCTTGCGAATGAAATTGTAGAGTTACCATTTTTACATCGGGTAATTTTCACCCTGCATTCTTGGATACGAGCAGATGTTACCCGCTGCTGTCACGGCTCTCTCTCTGGACCCCCTATCTATCGGATGATTTATTCTGGAAATTACTCTCTTTGTACCTTCAATTGCTTAGGAGAATCGGAACGGTTCCACGCGACAAATCTGTCTTTTGATACCGGTATCCCGAAGTGCAAAGTGAATGAGGATGATGCCCATGCGCGCCTCAGGAATCGGAATCCGTAGTACTGCGATTCTTAGTTGATAAAATTTCCCAAGTCGTATTTTCTGAACAGCTCCCATAAACACTACGTTTTTGCTGGGAAGATGAGCTTCAATATCCTACAGATCTCCTATGAAATAGTCTTGACTTGGTTACTTCTCCAGAATATCCTGTGGGAAATTTCCTTGTGGAGTGTTTGGATTCTTGAGGAAAATAATCAACAGGCTCGATCTAGGCCGGCAAACTCTCAGAGCGAGCCAAAGAATAACCACAGAATAAGGAAGGGAGACAAAGGGGCAATGGAGAACAGTATCAGTCATGCTCTGTACATTCTGGAGGAACCGGTCCAGTACGTATGTTTGACCTTTATGGCTACTCTGTATGCGATAAAGATTTACCAGCTTTTGAAGAAACCGTTTCCGCCCGAAAAAGCTGAATTAAAGGGCGATAGAGTAGCTGGATCGCTCCATTCACTTACGAACGTACTAAGACCGTGGGATATGGAAAGTACTAGTAAGAATCTCTATTTTTATACGGAATTCCTTGTGTTCCACATTGCCGTGGCGTTGACGATTGGTGCCACTTTCATAATTCCGCTCGCTCCTAGCATCATGACTCCCGCTGTTACTACGGTTTTCATGGTCTTCATGGGTCTCGCCTTCCTCATTGGAATTCGACGTATTTATCGGAGATTCACGGTCCCTGAGATCAGAATCATAAGCAGTCCTGACGATTTCTTTGCCATTTTCCTGATGACGATTTTTTTCGGCGTCGGTTTCGTGGCATTGGAACTCTGGAGGCAAGGTCGGCCCGAAACAGGGTGGATGTGGATCTTCTTTCTCATGACCACGTTCTTTTTGCTTTACGTTCCTTTCAGCAAGATCTCCCATTATGTGCTGTATCCCTTCGGCCGGATCAATTTTGGCATGGTATTCGGAGGCAGGGGACTTCTGAACAAGAAAGTCAGCAATGCAACATGGGACCCCAAATAAGGAAGTATTTACCTAATGACATACGGAGGAGAATCAATGTCCAAGACTCAGGAAATTGGCGTCCCTGCCGAATCTGACAATCAGAAACCGGAGAAATTGGGAGCGCCTGAAGAGAGGGCATGGCCTACGAAGCCTGCGTTCACACCCGATATGCTGGCAGAGATGGAACGACAATTGCCTTCCAAGCTCAATCGCGTCGTTGCAGCCTCACTTGCGGGATGCATTCATTGCGGCATGTGCAGCGACGCTTGTCATTACAGTGTCTCCATACCTGAAGATAAAACCCTTGTACCGGCTTACAAGGCCGATCGATTCCGCAAATGGTACAAAAGCCGCTATGACTGGATGGCAAAAGTCTTCCCCAAGTTCGTCGGTGCCGAGCCTCTTACGGAAAAGCTCGCGGAAGAAATGTACGACAAGCTTTACGGCGGATGTACCATGTGCAGACGTTGTACGTATAATTGTCCCATGGGCGTCGATTACGGCATGATGGTCAGAGGGGCCAGAAGTCTGATGCAGTCGGTGGGAAGGGTTCCCCAGCATCTGCAGGATACGGTGGATACTCATTACAATGCCGGCAACAATATGGCTGTTCCCCAGGATGAGTTCATCGAAACCATCGAGTGGATCGAAGAGGAACTCCAGGATGAAGACGGCTGCGCGGATTTCAAAATCCCCGTCGATAAGAAAGGTGCACAGTACTTTCTCACGCTGAATCCTCGCGAACCCAAGTACTACCCGCTGACCATTCAGGCGAGTGCCAAAGTACTCAACGCTGCCGGTGTTGATTTCACTATTTCGTCCAGATACTGGGATTTGACCAATTACGCTCTGTTTAACGGCAACGACCCGGACGCAAAGCTCTTTGCGATGTGGCAAGCGGAAGACGTCAAGCGGCTCGGCTGCGAATATCTTCTCGCGGGTGAATGCGGCCACGGCTATCGTGCGCTTCGATGGGAGCTCCCCAACTGGGTGGGCGGGGTGCCTTTCAAAATCACCAGCATGATGGAACTCATGGCGAAATTAATTATGGAGAAGCGAATCAAGCTGGATAAATCCGTATGGGCGGGAACGCGGTTCACCTATCACGACTCCTGCAACATTGCGCGATCCGGCGGAGTTCTCGAAGAGCCGAGAATCGTGATCAGAGCAGCTGCGGAAGATTTCGTCGAGATGGAGCACAACAGAGACAAGAGTTTCTGCTGCGGCGGAGGCGGTGGAGCTCTTGCCATGCCGGAATTCACGAAACGCAGAATTGCCGCAGGCAAGATCAAAGCAGACGAGATCCGGGCAACCGGCGCAAACGTGGTGCTACAGTCCTGCCACAATTGCACTGACCAATTGAAGGAAATCATCGAGCATTACGGAATCGATGCAAAAGTCATGAACTTGGCTGAATTGCTGTCTCCGGCTTTAGTACTCGATTGATGTCGATGCTCAAAAGGTGTTTTGGACATGGGGGCGGGCCGTCTTTTTAATCGCCCGCGTTCCCCGTGTGCAAAATCAAATTGCCGAGAGGAAAGGCGCTCACGAGAGTACGGTAAGACCGGCGAACGGTGTACGCGTTTTTCCTGCGGTCGCGCAATAGAGTTGGCTGGATACCCATGGCGCGTCTTCTGCGTAGGCTGTTCGGGAGTCTGAGGTTCAAACTCAGTTTTTACGTTGGTCTGTTCGTGTTCGTCGCTGTTGTGGCGTTTGCGATCCACAGCATTGACGTGCAGGAAAAAAACCTCGTAAACGCTCGAGTCAATGCTGCGCTCACCTACTCCGAAGTCATCAAATCAGCGATTTGGAATGGAATGATGACCAAGGACAGAGACGTTATCCGGCAGATCATCAAAACTATTGCCCAGCATGAAAATCTGCAGGCCATTAATATCTATGACCGGGACGGGTTCCTTCGGTATACGACAGAAAGTGGGTTCATCGCCAACCCTACTCAGAAGGCGGACGATGTAGGAAACAGCCTTCTGAGGGGTCTCGATTCCAATCCTTCTGTGAGGCATCGGTTCCTTGAAAACCGCCGGTACCTCAATGTCGTAAATCCACTGGTAAATTCTCCGAGTTGCTCCACTGCGGCATGTCACTCGCATCCGGAATCTCATGAGGTTCTCGGAGCCTTGGAGGTCACGTTTCCGCTCAAAGGATTGAGAACCCAGATTTACAACAGCGCGCGTAATACATATATCTTCGCATTTTCATTGTTTATTTTGATATCGACGGTCAGTGGCCTGGGCGTTATTTGGCTGGTAAGTAAACCCCTGAACAGGCTCCAGGAAAAGGCCAGGAAAATGGCATCAGGCAGATACAAGCCGGAGGCCTTTCAGTCCGAGGCTTATGACTCGGTTGCCATGCTCTCTCAGACTTTCGATGAAATGAGCAGGCAGATTAATGAGAGGACTCGACAACTCGATGAGAGCCGCAAAATGTACAAGGAACTCTTCGAGAAAGTCCCCTGTTACATAACGGTTATCGACAAGGATTACAAAATAGTGCGGGCCAATGAAGCGTTCACGAATGAGTTTGGAAATCAGGTGGGAAAATACTGCTTCACCGGTCGTAAAGGACTTAATTCAAAATGCGAGAATTGCCCGGTCGAAAAAACCTTTGCCTCCGGAGTCTCCAAACGTTCCGAAGAAATCTGGAACCCGGGCAGCGACGACAGGAAAGCGTACGTGATCGTCCACACCTCCCCCATTCTCGACGAATCAGGAGAGGTCGTCGAGGTCATGGAAATGTCTCTTGACGTAACCCGGATGGTGCGGCTGCAACTCGAACTCGAGCGCAAGGAAGAACAGTACAAGAGCCTGATTGAGAGTGTTCCCTGTTATCTGACCGTGGTGGATCGCAATTTCAGGATTTCTTACCAGAATTCCATCTTCACGCGAGATTTCGGCCACAAAATAGGCGAGCTGTGCTTTACAGCGTACAAGGGGCTGGATTCCAAGTGTATCAACTGCCCTGTAGAAAGAACGTTTCAGGATGCGGACAATCATACTTCCGAAGAGATCTGGTCTCGGAATGGATCCGACGCGTACATTGTCACGTACACGTCGCCAATCCACGATGAAGCCGGGAATGTCGCGTCGGTTATGGAAATGTGCACCAACGTGACGGAATTAAAACTCCTTCAGAACGAACTTGCTGTGCTGGGGGAGACGATAGCGGGGATGTCCCATACGGTGAAAAACGTTCTTTCCGGTCTGGCAGGTGGTGTTTACATGGTCGATTCCGGTTTAAGTCAGGGGAAAGACGATCGGGTTCGCGTCGGTTGGGACATGGTGAAAAAAAATGTGGACAAGGTATCGCACCTTGTAAAGGACATTCTCTATGCATCGAAAGAACGAGAGCCCGAATATGAGTACTGTGACTTTACTTCAGTGCTGGATGATGTCTGCAGTTTGTACGAAGGCAAAGCCCAGCAACATGGAATCGATCTGGTAAGGGATTATGAAGTTGTACCGCGCATGTTGGTAATAGATCCCAACGGCATGCACAACGTACTGTCGAACCTCGTTTCCAATGCCATCGAAGCATGCCGCAACGACACAGGCAAAGCAGCGTATCACGTTGCGGTCGGTTGCGAGACTCAAGGCGTCGATCTGATTTTGAAAGTTACTGATAACGGCTCGGGAATACCTGAAGAAGTCAGAAAAAACCTTTTCAGAAAATTCTTTTCGACCAAAGGGGCGCGAGGCACCGGTTTAGGACTGGTCGTCACCCAAAAAATAATTGCGGAGCACCGCGGCACCATACGTGCAGAATCGATCGAGGGAGAAGGGACCACATTCATTGTCCGAATATCTTCCAAAGAACCGGACCGCCAGAGTGCTCCGTTGGCGGTTTCATCATGACTCGTGAGAAAAAAAAGGTTTTGAAATTATCCGATTACCAAAAAAGGAAAGCAGGAGGAATCATGAATGGCATAGGGCTATGTGCAATTTTTTCCCGTCAAGGCGATTGGGCTTTTGATTATGCTTTGAATCTTGCCAGACATCACAAGACCAAACTCAATATTTTCCATTTTCTCGAATCTCCCTACATGCTGAGAAGAGATGTAGTTTTCGTTGACGCTGAAAAGAAAGAAACCACCATCGTCAATCCCGATTTCATAGCCAAGAAGGATAAGGAAATGCGGGAAAGATATGACGATCTGCTGGGAGATTACGTCGAGGTTGGATTCCGCCTTTGTGAAGGCAACGATGAACTTGAATTGAGAAAGTGCTTCAAAAAAGGCGATTACGAGATTCTGGTCATCGGATACAACTCCAAGGGAGCGCCATTTGGCGGCACTACCACCGTGGAAGAGTTCTGTAAGAAATTTAAAGGTCCGGTCATTCTCGTCGGCCCTGAAAGTCCTGATTCCTTTTATGTTAATGATGCCGCTGCAGAGCGTTTAGGTGACCTCTTGCTCGAAAATGGCGGATGGAAGCGCATCGAAAACTGAGGACGTGAGACCCGGTTTTATTGTTGTCCAAACCGAATCGGGGAAGGCCTCTAAGGCCACCCCGCCTCCGGTTGTGGGACGGAACAGACCCGAGTCCGTACAGAGAGAGAGGAAGACCTCATGCTTGTTACAACAGCAGGCAGATATGCGCTTCGTGCACTGTTTGATCTTGCAATTCACAGCAGTGGCAAACCCATTCGAATAAAAGACATATCCGCTCGCCAAAAGATTTCGAATCGCTACCTGGAACAGATCTTCAGCAAACTATTCAGAGCCGGTCTGATCAAAGGCCGCCGCGGGCCTTCGGGAGGCTATGTGCTGGCCAAAGAGGCACATGATATAACGGTTGCTGACGTGGTCACGGCAGCGGAAGGATCTTTGCAACCGGCTGCTCTCACCTGTGCCACTCCAGAGGGAGACACCCCGAATGGGTGCGAGTTGTTCGAAGATTGCATGTGCAGACATGTTTGGAATGAAACCCGAAAGGTATTATTCGATTACCTCAATAGCATTACCCTTGCGGATCTCTGCACCCGGGCAGGAAAAAAAGAGAATTTCTCTCGTGAAGCGTGTCCCGGCGGTCAACAAGCGATCGGAGATTCATAATCCGCAGCGAAGGCTTTCGCAGAGACCTTCCCACTGAATGCTCCTTGACTCCCTAAGATGAACACAGTACATTTTTTGCAGTCTGTAATTCACGTTAGCGAGTAGTTGGCTTGTGAGCACTTACCCACCCCATGACAGTGAGGCATTCGAGTTTTCTTCTTCCCGGCACTCACTGACCGATCACGTTCGGACCATTTTGAGAAAAAAGTGGCTTTTCCTGGGGATTGTTGCGCTGGCATCGATCGGCGGCATTGGTTTTGGCCTGATAAGATCTCCTGTCTACAAATCCTTTGCCATATTACGTGTTGAGCTGGGCGGACCTTCACAGCGGGGACTTCAAGGGGCACTCGAGTTCTTCGCCGAATTCAGCATTTTTTACGAAACTCAGGTTCAATCGCTCAAGGAGATGGCTCAAAGCGGGACTCTCAGCACACCGGAACGGAGAGGTCTGGAAGATGCAGCAAAAGCTCTCCCGAGATGGTCTGATATCCGGATAACCGAGAACCGTGGTTCTCAGCTCATCAACGTGGAAGCATCTGCAAACGATCCATTTGCGGCAAGAGAAAAGCTTCGCGACTACCTGGAACAATATATCCGTGCTGACAGGGAACGACTGGAAACACTCGCGAACGGCTTGCTCGCCAAACTGCAGAACGAGTTGAAACAAGCTGAAGAGCGAATGCGCAAGTCCCAAGAGGAACTGGTGAATTTCGCCAGAGAGCATGGAATGGTACTGCTGGACGATGGGCCGGAATTGGAATCCTCGCTCCTGGAGACAGCCGGCAAGACATTTCTGGATACCAGGGACGAGCGGTTGAACATCGAAACCTTGACCCTTCATAAGCAAATGATATTGCCAAGATATATCGATAACCAGTTTCTCAGTACATTGAAGAAGAATTCTGCCGCACTGAAAGCAGATTACGTATCGGCTGCCTCGGTTCTCGGCTCCGGACATTTTCAGCATTCGTTGGCCCAAGGCAAACTGTATGCAATGGAAAAAGCCATCAGCGAAGTGGAACAGTCCGAAATCGCATCCAGCCTGGAAGCTGCGAAGAAGAGAGAATCTGCGGCCCTCCAGGCGTACGAGCTTGCAAAGGAAGCTGCTATAAAAACAGGATCGAATGCGACCCGGCTTTCCATTCTGAAACGAGCTGCTGCAGCGGACGCACAGGTCTATTTGACTCTGACTCAGAAAATCAAGCAAATGGCACTTTTCAGTAGACTTGCGCCCCATACCCTCGGGATTGAGAGTCCTCCGACTTTGCCGACCAAACCGGTTTTTCCGGATTGGAAGAAGATAATAGCTGTCAGTCTTTTTATAGGACTATTCGGGGCAATCGTTGTGGTTTTGGGGTCTGGACTGCTGTCTAAAGGGATCAAGACATCGGGAGACATCAAAGGATTGGGATTACCGGTTCTCGGAGTAATTCCTCATGCAAAATCGATCATGCGCGGCAATTTCGGCGCTGTATCCGGATTCAGCTATGAGTTGTCGCCTCATTATTTTCCCCTATCAGTGCTCACGGATGCACTTCACGTGGTGCGGGAGAACATAGCCTCCGCGCTGAAGCAGGACGAAGGTGTTGCAATTTGTGTGACGAGTTCGCTTCCTGGGGAAGGCAAGACATTTGTCGCCATTTCCCTTGCGGCTACGATCGCATCCGAACGGAATCGTGTAGTAGTGATCGATGGGGATTTGAGAAACCCTCGAGTTAGTGAGGTGTTCAAAACCTCTCGACAGGAAGAAGGGCTTGCAGAGTTCCTGTCGGGCAATGCAATGTCGGCTGAGGACTTGATCAGGCAATCAACCATTCCGGGACTTTCTTACGTACTCGCAGGCAATCGTCCGGATAACCCGGTGGCTCTTCTCAAGAATCCCCGATTTGGCGCGTTCCTGCAGCATTGCACACAATCTTTCGATCTCGTGATTGTCGACGCGCCGCCTGTTCTTGGATTTGCGGATGCAGCGATTCTCGCAAAGTGCTGCACCGGAGCATTACTGGTGGTCAAGCAGGGATTCGAGAAAATGGAATTGATAAGAGATGCCCGGGACACGTTCTATCGCCTTAAAATCAGGATACTTGGCGCGATACTCAATTTTGCAGAATCGGATCTTCCGGAACTGGGATTCATTCACGAAGATGTTTACTCCGGATATACGAAATTCCTGGATAAACCTACCCAGTGAGAGTTATGCCCTTCATGTGAAATACTTCGCATCGATTTAGCCATGCATACACATTGTTAATTGATTCCAAGAAGTATCGCGGATGGTGAAGAACGATTCCTCAAAATAATGGTAGCCATCGGCCTCTGTGGTGGTGGGCAATATGTAACTAAATCAGTAAGTTCTGCGCGTCAGGGATGTCGGGTGCTACTAAAATCGATACTTCTTACTTCTCCGTTCCAGCGTCGGCCATTTTGGCACTTCCGACAAACGGCGCTCGGTGATTCTCGCGTCAGATCCGATAGGTCGCCCCTGCTGTGAGGACCTCCGTTTCGGCTTCCAGTTCCCGAGTGAGTCTGTCGATGGAATGGTCGCACGTGTCATGTGCCGAGAGGAAGACGCGCTTGGGAGCCTCATTGTTCAAGGTGTGGATGGCAGTTGTCAAATCCTGGTCCGTGATGCGCTTCCATGGCGGTTTGCCCGTGCCCCAGATCATCTGGACCTTCAGACCCGGTCGTCGAAGCGGGCTGTCGGTTATGGGGAAGTGGAGGCCGCCTCCTACTGCATATATCGGTTCACGTGACAGGCGTCTTACCATTCGAAGAATGGTCTGGATGGTAGGATGACCGCATCCCGTTAGCACGACCAGCCCTTTCCCCTTGAGACGGGCGATGATAGCCTGCTCCTCGGTCCACCCCATGAGGAAGAGGCCGCGGGCCAGTGGTCCCGTTGACGCGATGCCCGCAGTCAACATGCGCGGCCCTTGCACCAACTCGGTTTGAAACCCATCGGCCCGGGCGGCCCCCGGCACGAAGCAAGGTCGCCCTTCAGCCGCTCCCAATCCTGCCGGCAAGGTTACACAATTGGCTCGAACGGCTCTGAAGCCGCCCATGTGGTCGGGATGCAAGTGTGATATCACCAGGGCGTCAATGCGATCCGTTGTGAACCCGAGTTTGTCGGCATTGTGAGACAAGGCCGGCATCTCCGGTCCGTATCCGACATCGAAGAGCACGGCGCCGAGGTCCGATTTCAGCCAGTAAGAGACTCCTGGAGCGCCCAGAAAACCTTCACAGGTCTTGTGTTCGACCAAAACCGTCAACTCGAGGTATTCGAGCTCGGGCAGAGGCAGTGACTCGGCTTTAGCTATTCGTGCGGCATTGACTTCTTGAGCCTTCAGGAGATTTCGCCGGTAACGGCGATTCTTCATGAGCAGCATGGGTACCAGAACAGGTGAAGAGAGAACCAGGACAGGCCACCACAGGGGCGAGATGCGGAATGACACCGTTCGTCTCTCCTTTTCATTGGCACGATCTCAGTCGTGGTTGACGCAAAGCGATCTGATTCCGCTGTGAACCCGAATCATGCAGCGGTCTTGCCATTTTGACCGTTTTGGTGAACGTAGGTCACCGCCCACCGCGTGGTCAACCGTTTTTTTCTGCCGCGCTCGTAACCCCGAAGCTAAAACAGAATGAGGGGACCCCATACCGTACGTCTAAACTTTTAAGACGCACTATATTATCTTATTCAGTTGTGTTTATTTTCTCTTATTTACATTTTTGCCAGCGGAACAATCTCACAGATTTGCCTCATGACACCTCCTGCATACTAAGACACAACAAATTAACAAAAGACACATATCCTCTTAACCGAGACTGTAGCGCAGTCCTCTATTATTGTTTCTCTGTGGCATGTCGCCACGAGCATGATCGATCATATAGCGTTGTGACATTCGCAATGCGGAAGACTGTTATGGAGGAAAGATGTCCGAGTATACAAGTTACGATCCTCAGGTCACAGTATCAGGAGAAGTCATCCAGGCGTTCATTGCTGGTTTTCCACCTGAAGCACGGAATCTCGGGATTGCGATACTGGCGAAACATGGGATAAATCATCCGATATCAGGAGAGTTTTATAAGCTTCAATCTTTGTTTGATGCCATGAAAGAAGTGGATAATAAGTTTTCAAGACAGATGCTCTATAGAATCGGCCAAAATATTGCGACGAATGCTATCTTGCCATCTGAAATTCACTCCATGGAAATTGCCTTGTCAGGCATAGACGTTGCCTATCGAATGAATCACGCGGGCGGACGAATCGGCAGTTACGTTTTCAAGCGGCTGGTTTCTGAAAATGGGGTGGAAAAAGCCAAAATGGTGTGCCGGAACCCTTATTCCTGCTCTTTCGATTGGGGCGTTATCGAAGGTTTTGCAAAGAGATTTAAGCCTGAGGGGTGCATAGATATTTTAGTGAGGCACGACGAAACGTCAGGATGCCGAACCAAAGGGAAAGAAGAATGCTCTTATCTCATTTCATGGGTTTAAGGGTAGATAATCTTTATGATTCGGCCCTTCATTTGCGACCTCAGTCTCATGATATTGGTTTCTCTTAGGATCTGTGAAGGGGACCCCAGAAAAAAGGTCCCCTAAAAATACTTGTAATTAAGAGACATGCATTCCATATATAGTCATTTGCAGCGATTAAGGTACCGGAGGTTCGTGACTGCTGCAAAATGGGGCATTCCCCATTACCGGGGCATTACAGACACGACACAAACTCCTGCGCACGGGGTCTTTTATTGAAGCGCATTCATCTACCGGCACTTCTACATCAGAAGGACCGGTTGTCGTGGTCCTTGTATCTCTTTCTTCCTTCTCAGTATCCGACATCGTTTGTTCCTCCTCAGGTGCATCATCTTATAATGTAGACGCAGATGAAGGCCGAGGGATTCAGGAATCCGAAAAAAAGTCCGGTCCATCTGCTTGTCGGTGCATTGTTGCCGGTTTCGCAGGAGGTGACATTTATCGCATAATTAGCCACTTGCCGAAGAATATTATGATATTCGTGCTTTACTGTCTTTGGATACTCTCAGTCTTTACATCCGCAGGACCTATGGGAATTCTCAATTTTTGCCTGTGATCTAGAAGGGATAAGGATACGCAAATACACGGCTGGTGATTTTTGAAGTACTCACGCATTATGAAGAACGATTCCTCGAAAATTGGTAGCGACCAACTCTGTGCCTGTGGGCCATAATTCTATGGAGCCCGACCGAGACGCCTGGCAGGGCTGATGCTCTTGGATTGTGCTGAAACTTATATAGGAAAAACTTCGATCAGAATAAGTCTTGTCTAATACATTTTCACCACGATATCACTGATAATATTGGCCGCCTCATCCACACGGTCGGCAGATCTATTGAAGTGACGATATATTTCCCTATAGCTGAGCATTATGCGCGGTTCATGACCGGAGAAAAGCTGCTTGAGAGCGGCGAGAAATACGTCATTGATATTATTCTCAATACGCTTTGCCCTGACTGCGTATTCAACTGCAACATTGGGATTCTTTTTGAGATGTCTTATCGCGTTTACCAACTGCTCCGCGCCTTGTTGGAGCAATTCCGCCATTTGAAAAAGAAACTCGTTCGGCTCTATTTCAAATACTTCCATTTCCTTGACCGTGTTGTACGCATGATCCATGACATCATCGATGGCTCTGGAAAGCGCGAAGATGTCCTCTCGGTCCATTGGGGTCAAGAACGTCTGATTTAGCTCATCAATGAGTATGCGGCGGATATCGTCCGCTTCTTGCTCCAGTTTTCTCAATGTTTCGGGTTCGCCCTGTTCATCGAGAAAGGCCACGAGTGCGGCGCACCCGGCAAGCGTCTTTTCTGCCTGGCGCACCAACAATTCGTAAAAATCGGTTTCGCGTCTGCCGCTAAAAAGTTTCCAGAATGCCATGTGCCACTTCTCCGGAGGAGAGTAATCGCTTGAAAATCCAAAATAGCCCTGCACCGATTCCCGCAGACACCGGAAACGTGAGCAACCAGGCGTACGCAATACTCGTTGCAGCGGACCATTTCACACCGCTGAGTCTCCTCGATGCTCCCACGCCCATTACGGATGAAGCCACCACTTGAGTAGTGCTGACCGGGCCTCCTGTTAGAGAAGCGACCATAACTACGAGCGTTGAAGCCAATTGCGATGCAAAGGAATGAACAGGCTCCATCCGACATATTCCCACGCCGACGGTCTTCACGATTCGCCATCCTCCAAGGAGAAGGCCCATTACCAGAGCCGAGGTGCAAGACAGGATGACCCAGAAGGGGAGGTGGAATTCCCCATAAGATTCGCCCGGGGTAAACGCTAGTGCAATAGCCATTACCCCCATGGATTTTTGCGCATCGTTCGATCCGTGACTCGCTGCCAGAAACAAGACCGTCGGCTTCTGAAGCGATGCAAAAACACGGCCTATCCTTCGATGAGATCGGCCGAACAGATTTCTTATGATTGCAAATACCAGAAAACCCAACAGAATACCCACAATTGGAGAAAACAGGAGAGGAACCACAACATATCCCAGCACCTTCTGTATGGAAATGGATTCGTATCCCATGGCGACAGCTCCGGCTCCGACCAATCCCCCGATCAACGCGTGAGAACCGCTGGAAGGCAACCCCAGGAACCAGGTTGGCAGCTTCCACGCTATGGCTCCTCCAACACCGCAGGAGATCATGAGATAGAGTGTCGCCGGCTTGAGAAGCCCCAGCGCTTCCGGTTTCAGGATGCTCGTGGACATAGTATGAGCTACCGCACTTCCCAACAGCAACGGCCCGAGAAATTCACCGATCGCAGCCATGAACAATGCACGATAGGGACTCATCGATCGCGAACAAACAATGGTTGCGATCACGTTTCCTCCATCATGAACTCCGTTTACAAATGCGAAACAGAGAGTCAGGCCGATGCAAATTTCGAAAAGGGCTGGGTCCAAAATTCACCTGCCGGTGTCATGCTCGGCGTCTCATCAGCCGGAAAAACATGTGGTAATCTCAAGCAAATTTCATTCCGAATAACGGCCCGCGCTCAGGCGAACAGAGTCTTTTGCAAGAAAACAAATGCAAGCGACAGAAATAACAATATAATTATGTGAGCAGCGATCGAGATTTAAAGACAAACAAATCCTTGCGCTACTGTCGCTGTGCAAAAGGTGGTTCCTCATACTTTTTCCACGAGATAAGAAAAGTAGTGAAGACTCAGGACGTCAGATCATGGACTAGCCGGTATTTCAGAGCCGTATTTGCCGCGCAAGAAGCTTTTCGGGAAGATTCATTCGGGAAGTACGAACTTATATTAGCTTTTTGTTAAACGCTTTACAATGTGTAAAGAACGGTGACACGCTCGTTTTCCAGACTAAATCTCCCGATGCATCTCCATGCTCTTTATGTGCTTTCACCGGATTGTGCAGATTTTTCTTCAGGTGATCGCACGGTCAATACAGGACATGGGGACGAACGGACCACGTTTTCTGCCGTGCTGCCGAGGATGAGGTGCTTGAATCCGGTCCAACCGTGGGTTCCCATGACGATCAAGTCTACCTTTTGCTCTCCGGCGAACGTCACGATCTCGTTGGCAGGAACCCCTATTCTCGATGCGAATTCCATTCCCGGAACCGACTCTCGGCACTCATTTTCGATCTCCTGAAAATTTTTCTTGACCGAATCCTCTATGGCTTTGAGCACAGCCTGAAGGTCGAAGGGGACCCCTACTTCAAAAGCAGGATAGCCAAGCCTTGAGGAGTTCACCACGTGTAATATCAGAAGCTTGGCATTGAGATTCGATGCAAACTCGATTGCCAGATTGCGTGCACGGAGCGAATTCGCGGAGAAGTCGGTGCACAGAAGTATTTTTTTCGGGAGCATGGAGCGTCTCCTTTCTCAATGATAGACACCTTTCGTGCAATGTACGTACCAGACGATGAGCGCCGGACAAAGATACAGTGTACACTGGTTTCATACCCGATGTGAGTGATTATTGGAAATAGTTTTCCCGGTAAATCACCTCGATTTTAAATACATAAAGATCCGAGATTTCTTCCGGTCGAATTCCGGAATGCAGTTTAAACTTTACGTTTGTCATGAGAAATGGCTTTGGGATCGTCACGAAGCCCTTCTCCCCAGTTCTGGAGCTATTTAATTCAAGTGAAATCGTTGTGAATGTACCTAAAACTACGGATTAGTCTACCTGCCGGAATGATACGTTCACAAGAATTTGCTTGAAGTCGAATGAAATCTGCATTAAAAAAGTGGTCTCATAGGGCTAAAGTAGGCCCCCCAAAAAGCCTTTCTGTTCGCTCCCATTCATCACTAGAGGCGAACATATAGTGGTAGGGCAATCTACCCCAATAGAACTATGGATCAACTATCCTGTTGAGGCGAAACATGAGCGATTGGAGTTTCGGCATTAGTCTGACAATAGTAGGTGTGAGCGGCACATTCCTCACGCTTGGAATACTTATTGTCGTTATCGAGCTCACCAAGAAAATCTTTCCGCTCCCCGAATCAAAGAAGGATTCGGCAGGGCGCTAACCGTAAGGGAAGGAACCATGCTTGAAAGTATAATAGCTGGGATTTCAGGACTCGGCGCAGGAACAATGTATCTTGCCACCAAGGGTCTTCCCAATATCATCATGCTATTCGTCGGTGGGGTGCTGCTTTACCTCGCGATCAAACGTGAAATCGAGCCGCTTTTGTTGCTTCCCATCGGTTTCGGTTGCGTGCTGGTGAACGTTCCTCTCAGCGATCTCATGGAACAGGGCGGAATGCTCAGATTCTTCTACGATGTCGGCATCATAACAGAAATCTTCCCATTGCTGATATTTGTTGGAATTGGAGCTATGACGGATTTCGGTCCACTCCTGGAGAATCCTAAAATACTCCTGTTCGGAGCAGCCGGGCAGCTCGGTATATTCTGTACCTTGTTGCTGGCTCTCGCTTTGGGCTTCCCACAGCTTGATGCCGTGTGCATCGGAATTATCGGAGCGTGCGACGGTCCGACTGCAATATACGTCACCTCGCAATATGCCCCCCATTTATTGGGCCCGGTTTCCGTTGCGGCGTATTCGTACATGTCGCTAGTACCGATAATTCAGCCGCCCATAATGAAAGCGCTCACCACGGAAAAAGAGCGTACCACGCGCATGGCCATAACGAAGGAAAGCGTTTCAAAGAATACGAGAATACTGTTCCCCATTATCGTCACCATTGCTACGGGCCTTATCGCTCCGAAAGGACTTCCCCTGATGGGCACCATCATGTTGGGAAATCTCATGAAAGAGAGCGGAGTCGTGGCGAGGCTCACCGGGGCATCCGAAAATGAAATTGCAAATATTGTAACGCTCTTTCTCGGATTAGCCATCGGTGGAACCATGGAAGGTCACACGTTCCTCAAGTCGGAGACTCTGTTGATTTTTGGGCTGGGCTTCCTGGCAATAAGTCTGGACACCGTAGCAGGCGTATTCTTCGGCAAAATCATGTATCGCCTGACTGGCGGCAAAATCAATCCTCTCATTGGAGCTGCAGGAATATCGGCCTATCCTATGGCTGCCAGAGTGGTCCAGGCGCAGGGACAAAGATATGACAAAAAGAACTTCCTGCTCATGCATGCAATGGGCGCCAACACCGGGGGTCAGATCGGGTCGGTGATGGCGGCAGCGGTCATGCTTTCTGTTTTGAAGGGTATGGGACTTATTTAATCTTTTCTCAACAACCTAGAAGAAGTGCAGAGGGCAATTTCACTTCCCTCTGCATATTGAAAACTTTAGTGATTTGAATAAATTGTGCACCAGCCGAACGCAAATTCTGCATCATTTTGTAACGATTTCATTGCAGACGAAGAAATAGTGTGGGAGACGCTTTTCGTAAGTAGTCTCTCCCCCAGACAGAAACATTGGACAGCGCTCTTTCTTTCATCCTCAGAGGTTGTAAATAACCGCCCGGCGATGCATTTTGAAGAAAACGGAACGAGTTCACTCTTTTCGGGAAGATTCGACCGATTTTGTGCGATTTTCTCTTTATGTAGTTGCACTTCTCCCATTCGGATTGGCCGAATCGGAGAGCCGTATTTACTCCATCCAAGATATTGAATGTCTCACTGTCAGAAAGATTGTTTGACCGTGTTTTTATAGTGGGGTATCCTCTCCCATGGTTCCCGTTGTGCCTCTGCATTCGTTCGGACGCTCGGATCTGATTCGACCGAACTTCTATATCGGCCTTTTGGATCTTCCGAGAGAAACGAAAAGCAACATTCTCGATTAATTTATATCACCGAGCCGGTGCGCGAAACGAAGAAGTTGTATTCAAGCTGTTCAGTCTTCTCAATCGATGTTTTTTGTAGAATGTTCCGCATCTTTTCTCACTCTCTGTTTCTGAGGGAGAAAAGATGTCAAAGATATAAGTCGAATAGTTTATTGCATTGAGCTTTAAGTAATTTGGGAGGCTTTCTGCCAACGGATGAATGCCGTTCATAGCTGTCGTGCGTCCTCCCTTTGCTCTTGAATAAGTTTAAGACGGTTGTTTACGGAGGAGAACGTCTCATGATGCAGTTCGTTACAAAATCCATCAGAGGGAAGCTGGCATTTTCCTTTGTCCTGGTAGGACTGGTGCCCATTCTCGTCCTGGGATACATTGGGTTGCGTTTGGCTGGCGATGCAATTGAAAAGACTGAATTCGCAAAGCTTCTGTCAGAACGGGAATTAAGGAAAAATGAAATTCTCAACTATCTGACCACTACAATAAACAACCTTCAATATTTGAACGAAACAGGGGCTGCAACAATTGCATTCGATACATTGTACTCTTCTATCGAATTCTCGAGAGCTACTGCAGATACGCCATTCGACACAAGTTCAGACGTATACAAGAGCACACGAGAGACGGTGAGTAAGCCTATCGAGGCTTTCATCTCTATCCACAATAGTGATGTATCGGGCTACGATGATGTGCTTCTCATCGGTGCAAAAAACGGTTTGATCATGTACTCCGTTCGGCAACTGTCAGATCTTGGCGCGAATTTGAAAACGGGAGATCTGAAAGACAGCGGGCTAGCAAAGCTGTGGTCCAGGGTAATAGAAACAGGCAAACCGGCGCTTGTGGATTTCGGAGTCTACAAGCCTACCGGAAATCCTGCGGCATTCGCCGGTGTGCCAATAATGGATAGCAGTGGGAAAGTCAAAGGAGTCGTCGCTCTGCGCATGGGACCGCAGCGTATTGTCTCCTCGTTTAGTTCCGGAAATGACACGGACACAACTGCCGGCTCGTATCTCGTAGGCCAGGATTTGCTTTTGCGGTCTCAATCGAAATTTGAGAAAGAGAATTCCGTACTCAAGAAGAAGATTGAAACTGACGCAGCAAAAAATGCTCTTGCGGGAAAAAGCGAAACCGCGTTTACCCGCGATTATCGGAATGTTTCCGTCCTCAGTTCCTATGCTCCTTTGAATTTGCCGGCTTCAAGGGCCCTTGGTGCCGATTTCGACTGGGCAATCGTATCAGAAGTTGCCGAAAACGAAATGAGACACCCCATGAGAGCGATCCTCACCTACATGGGAGTAATCGTCCTTGTGGTAGCGATCATTGTAATATTGCTGGTGTTCTTTCTATCGAGAGAGTTTGCCAGACCGATAACGATGATCTCTGAAATTGCAGATCGGCTCAGTAAAGGAGACCTGACGGTTACAGTGCCAAAATTCAAGAGACACGACGAAATAGGTGCTTTGGCCGAATCATTTCGTTCGATGCTCGAATCCATGAGGGCGCAGACAGGCCGCTTGTATGAAGGCATCAAGATCTTGAGCGGTTCTGCAGCGGAGATTTCCACTGCAATAACTCAGTTGGTTACCAGTACTGCCGAGACAGCAACTTCTGTCAACCAGACTACAGCCACTCTGGAAGAGGTCAAACAGGCGGCAAAGGTGGCCAACGACAATGCTATGAATGTTGCCCGTATTTCCCAGCAGGCCGTCGCTGTTTCTACTGAAGGGAAGAAGGCTACCGAAGCTGCCATTCAAGGAATCGGTCTGATCAGAGATCAGATGGAATCCGTTGGTGAGACAGTAGTGAGACTGAGCGAACATAGCGTTGCCATAGAACAGATTATAGCCAGCGTGCAGGATCTTGCAGATCAATCCAATCTCCTGGCCGTCAACGCATCCATAGAAGCAGCGCGTGCGGGCGAACAGGGTCGGGGATTCGCTGTTGTCGCTCAGGAAATCAAAGGACTTGCCGATCAATCAAGGGAATCTACCCTTGAAGTCCGCTCTATCCTTGAAGACGTGAGAAAATCGGTCAGTGCAGTGGTTATGGCTACAGAACAGGGAAACAAAGCGGTTGACGCGGGAGTGCGCCAATCAACCAAAGCGGAAGAAGCTATCACCACCCTCTCTAAGGCTGTGGAGACTTCTTCGCAGGCCGCATCGATCATAGAAGTATCCGCCGAGCAGCAGACAGCCGGAATAGACCAGGTCGCACTTGCCATGTCCACCATCAATAAGGCAATGCACGATAGTCTCGCGAGTACGCAGCAAATGGAAGAGAACGCCAAGAGACTTGAAGAACTCGGCAATCAACTCCATACGCTCGCGCAAGCTTTCAAGATTTCCTGACAAATTCGTATTGCTCACGCGGGAAACTCCTCGGTTGCTGTACCTGGATCAAGATACAGAGTGACAAAACGGGGAGTTTCTCTTTGCACGCCCGAGACGATCAAAAGGACCCGCAAAGCCACAGTGCCAATGGCGAGAACCCCAACAAATTTCAGAAGTCAAACTCCACAATCAGCAGGGACATGAGCCGGACTAATACCATTTTGCATTCAAGATGCTAACTGCACTGAGCTGGCTCCGCAAGTCAGTGGCACCCCTCCATCCGTGCCAAATGTCAATCTTGGGTGCTACGGACCTGCCGTGCAGGTCCGTGTTACCGCTTCAAGTATCTTATACCTATTCGCTTTTATGAACCCAATTTTGGCCGGCACGGAGGCACGGCCACTACCGGCTGATGGTAGGGTCCGGCGTCTCTGCCGGACCTCTCGCTTTTTTCAAATTTATTGGCGAGATGGTATTAAATTGCAAGTCCGTATAAGATCTATGGGGCTGGCGGTAATCTCGAAGGGTCAGCATGCCTTTACGAGTGTTTTCTGGTATCGTTTTTTCCTTATTGACACATCGTATTTTCCGATATAGCATTCCTTATTCTCGGTTTGTTTCACTGTCCCGGTACAGAATCGCGAATCACAAATTCAGTAGCCCAGGATTCTCCAAAATCGGTGCACAAATACGATGATTGGGTCTTTCATGAAATCATCATCGCTGTCCCTTATCTCGTGAATCTTTGGCAGGCCTGGAATAGAAAAGATTTTACATCTACGGTTGGCTATGGCCGGGAAGCCTACATCAGGGAAAGAACACGATTCTTTTCGCCTGCTATAAACGCGTCGGCATGAACTGAAAGTGTCTGATTCATCACATCGGAAATTCTTATGAAGATCCTGAGGAGGTCGCTTTGGAGATCAGAAAAAACTTCTTCGCTTCCACTGCAGGCATTGTCGTTGTCGGTGGCATAATCGGGATATTGGCTGCTTTGCTCCAGAAATGGGGTAATCCGGGAAATATGGGCGTATGTATGGCCTGTTTTGAACGTGATTTGGCTGGTGCAGTCGGTCTCCACAGAGCAGACGTTGTCCAGTATTTGAGGCCTGAGCTGATCGGATTTACCCTCGGAGCATTCGGCGCTGCGCTCGCATTCGGCGAATTCAAGCCTCGTTCAGGTTCGGCTCCTTTTATTCGTTTCGTTCTTGGAATATGCGCGATGATCGGGGCTCTGGTATTTTTGGGATGTCCCTGGCGAGCGCTGCTCCGTTTAGCGGGTGGCGACGGTAACGCCATTTTCGGTCTGCTCGGGCTTGCCACCGGAGTGGGAATTGGGACCCTCTTTTTCAGAGCGGGGTACAGTCTTAACCGCGTAGTAAAGCAGTCCTTTGGTGCCGGACTGTTGATGCCGCTTATAGCCGTTGGATTTTTCGTACTCCTGCTCTTGTATCCGCAGATTCCGGGAGAACCGAAAAGCGGCATCCTGTTTTACAGCCTAAAGGGACCCGGCTCCCAGCACGCTCCCCTGCTGGTATCACTGGTCGTGGCGCTTGTAATCGGTTTTATTGCCCAGAGAAGCCGCTTCTGCACTATGGGCGGATTGCGTGATTTGATTCTGTTCAAGCATTTTCATCTGTTTGCAGGACTAGCCGCACTCTTGATAGCGGCATTCATCACAAATCTCGTCCTGGGACAATTCAAAGCGGGCTTTGAAGGTCAACCGGTCGCTCATACCCAGAGTTTCTGGAACTTTGCCGGGATGGTGGTCGCTGGACTGGCGTTTGCCCTTGCCGGCGGATGTCCGGGAAGACAGCTCTTCATGACCGGTGAGGGAGACGGCGACGCCGCAACATTCGTTTTCGGCATGATTGTTGGCGCGGCATTCGCTCACAATTTCGGATTGGCCAGTTCTCCGGCTGGAATAGGACCTCACGGCATTGCCGCTGTGGCGGTCACCATGCTGGCGTGCCTGTTCATCGGCTTGACGAACATTCGACGCGTCGGATCGTGATACCAATCTGCTTTCAAAGCAGTAATATCCGGGAACCTTTTTTGTAAAAAAGGTTCCCGAACCCTCCAAAAAACTTTTAGCACTCGCCCAAGCCCATAGTTTTTCGATAGAAAAACCATGGGCTTGGGCGAATATTAAAAGTTCTTGGGAAGGGTCTGGGAAACACTTCTTACAAGAAGGGTTTCCCAGATTTCAACTCTTTGAATGCAAATCAGTTAAGGAGGTTTGCCGTGGCTGAAAAAGTAGATGCACGAGGGCTTTCCTGCCCGCAACCGGTGCTCATGGCGCTGGCCAAAATCAAGGAAAAAGGTTCCGGTGAAATTGAAGTGCTTGTGGACAATGAGGTGAGCCGGGAAAACGTTAGTCGTGCCGCAACCGGTCAGGGCTGGCAGATTGCCGACATCAAAGAAGCAGATGGTGAATACAGCCTTACATTGAGAAAATAATGAGTTTCTTCGGAAGATTGCGTGCCGCGTTTGGGAAAAGTGCCCCCGAGGACCGCACATCGAGGGAATTATCCGACCGCGGCATTCTGGTATTCGAACATACGAGCGAAGTTATACGAGCAGAAACCCTGCTGAGAAACGCAGGGTTTTCCGTAGCCGTGAAAGGCCCTCCGCCGGAGGTCAGGAAGGGCTGCGATATGATTATCGAGTTTCCTCTTATCTCTGAACTCGAGATATTCCAGATCCTTCTCAAAGCAAAAATCAAACCCCTCGAAGTACTGCCTCTACAAGACCTGCTTCTGGAACCCGTAAGCCTCTACCAGGTGAAAGATTTCGGGGAATACCTCATGGTGCGGGCCGCGAACATGAAGATTACGGCTTCGAAGAAGAATCTTACCATCGTCAATGTTTCCGGTGGCGGGTGTCCGGATGTTCCTTATCTCGCGGAACAAATGGTAGGCCGCAAGCTCGGAGAAGCTCCGGAACCGAAGGAGCTCGGGTGCACCTTGTGCGGTTACGCTCTTCAGCTTGCCTATGACGAACTGAGGCGCTTATGTCGTGGTTGATCGTGGGTACGGTGCCGTTTGAGGGATTCCCTCTTCTCGATACCACATATACGGTCGATCGGGGGCAGTTGCGGATAGGAGCAGAATCCATCAGTATTGCACGAGGCACTCCATGCCTCATTGCAGCAGCATACCTTTGCGCCAAAACTTTGGGAATCGATCCGCCGCGTGCCCTATTGGCCGGAGACATCGGACGGGGGGATGGAAGCCGGGCTGTTTACGAACATCTCTTCCAGACAGGCGCGGTACGGGAAGAATCGCTCGTTGTGTTTCATTATCTGCAACCGGAAGTCGATTGGCACAACCGGATTCTCTATCGTCTGCAGGAGCGGGATAGTAAACAGACACTCGTTGCAGATGCTGGGTACATGTATGTCGCCAAAATGAGCGGTTTTTCTGCGGATTACGACCTGTTCACACCGGATGCAGGGGAACTTGCATTCCTTGCTGACGAATCCGCGCCGCATCCTTTTTATACCCGCGGCTTTCTGTTGCAGGAAGATGAAAGAGTTCCCGAACTGATCGCTCGCGCATATGAGCACGAGAACGCGGCTCGTTTCCTTCTCGTGAAAGGAAAGTGCGATTATGTAGCGTCTGCCGAAGGAATTATCGGGACTGTGCGCGAACCGCGGGTAGAAGCTCTGGAGCCCATTGGCGGAACCGGCGACAGCCTGACGGGAATTGTCTCATCGTTTATTGCGGCAGGCCATTCCATTCCGGATTCTGCACTGGCGGCCGCGAGAATAAATCGTCTGTTGGGTTTGCTCGCCAATCCCACTCCGGCAACATCCGTTGCAGATTTGCTGGAATTCCTGCCCGCGGCAATGGAAGTGGAATCAAAGCGGTAATGCGAGACACTTCTTCCTACAAGGCTGCACCCGGACCGCACTTTGGAGGCATTTCTGATGAATCACGAGAGCGATCCTAACCATTCCCTATGATATCTCTCGAGATATCGACAAACGATCGCAATGAAGGGGACAGCCATTTCTCCTTATGCCGGATCATGAGGACAGCCGTTTCCATGTGCTCCTCCTCCCATTGCAGAACTGACAACTCGCCCCGGGCAATCTCAGCGCAAGCCGTTATTTCTGGAATCATGGTGACGCCGTCACTTATTGCCAGACAAGCCTTGAGCAATTCCACGCTGCTGAATTCCAGCAAAGTGTGCGGCTTTACATGCGCTTCGGTCAACATTTGCTCAAATGTCATTCTGTAACCGCAATCGGATTTCGCCAGAAAAATCGGCTGATCCGCGAGATCCTTTATGGATACGTTCGTTTTTTGTGTCAGAGGATTATCCGGATTCGACACCATGAGGAGTTGTTCAAATCGGAGCGGCTCTGCAACCAGACTTGCCGAGTTAATGGAATCGCCAAGCAGGAAAGCCAGATCAGTAACGCCGGTCTGAAGTTCATGTTCCAGACTGTGAAACGCGCATGTGTGAAAGTTGAAGCTGACTCTGGGAAACTGTTTACGAAACTCCCCTACTACTCCGGCCAAATAAGTGTTGCCTATACTCTGAGGGGCGCGAATCGTCAGTGATCCTTGAGGCTGATCCCTCCCTTTGACACCGGCCATGGTTTCGGCCTCAATATCGAGCATTTTCTGCGCATACTGGAACAACAGCTCGCCTGCCTCCGTGAGCACTACCCCTTTGCCCAACCTGTCAAAAAGCTTGACCTCAAGGTCCTCTTCTAAAGCCTTTATCTGAGCCGATATGGTTGATTGCGCGTAGTTCAATACTTCCGCCGCCCGATTGAAGCTCAAGAGTGTGGCTACGGTTCGGAATGTCTTCAGTTGACGGAGTTCCATTTTGATGAGTCCTTATCGACAAAAACGATTACTCCTATCCAAAATACTCGTTTGACTCGAAATAAATGATCTATTAACCTAAGTCAGATGCGTGACATGAGTCAAGATTTGTTTTCCCGAAGATGCGCAGGGCTCGACGCGATGGCATCAACTGCGCTTTACCGCCTTTAATCAGAACCAAGGCGAATTCGTCCGGTACGGTGAGCACGAGGCAGAACTGATAGCTCTCACCGCGTGCACCGATTGTCCTGGCAAGACGCAGGTCCCAAGGTTGGCCCTTCTATGGAATTCGCCTCTCGGGGAGGAACCGACCAAGATTCATTTGGCACCATGTGTCGTCAAGTGTCCGCATGGACAATCCATTGCAGAGGAAGTGAAATCCAAATGCGGGATTGAGATTATCGAAGGCACCCATCCATATCAACACGTAGGAGCCATTTTCGGATGATTGTGAACTCCGCTTAACGCTATGAGCTCAAATAGCCACTCAAGCGTTAATCCGAGCCGATCAGTCGAATGTTGAGCTTGGAAACCGTTTCATACTTGCCTTGCGCTTCGTTTACGCAGCAATCCAGCATATGCCCGCCGATGGTTCTGTCCTGCGAGATAAAATGAAAATGGTATCCCGGTACATTCACTCCGTTCATAAAATCGGGAAATCGGAATCCGATCAGAGTGCCGTGGACGTTTGTATGCTCGAATATGGTTTGTTTCTTGATGACTTCATTCAAGGTGGGAAAGGGTTTCGACTGCTTGGGAACGCTCCGGAGCTTCAGTTTACTGAAAAGTCCGTCAATTCTCATGACGTATACAGCGGACCGATCAGGTATGCGAGCATCGATGGCAGCATGGAGTTCATTCGCATTGTTCGCTTGTGTAGGAAATTCCGTTCCCGCTGATATCGATGAAATCATAGCGAAAGGAGTCAGCTCGGAATCCTGGATTTCGTACACTTTGCCGTCATCCCTTATCTGGAAGAATTTCCCGTCCACGGCAATCATTTCACCATACAATCCATTGATAGTACCTATTCCCGTGTCTCCGTTTTGTTTCAGTTCTCGAAAGGTGACAGGGCCGTCAAATTGTCCGTTTGCAAAGGGAGCGAATGTAGACACCTGGAACAATTCCGCGGGCCATGCGACCTGCGAAAGACCTGTCAAAACGGTCAACATTATTGCAGTGCATAAAGAACGACGTTTCATTTCAACCCTCTTGAAAATACGATCCATTGTTCATTCAATGGCGCAAATAGTTATTGATTAGTAGAGCTGAGAAAATTCACCACCTCGGTCTTGCCTCGTGTGCGGGCCATATCGAGAGCGGTTTTTCCTCCTTTTTCCTTGAGAGACGGATTCGCTCCGTTCTCGACGAGTAGTTTTACCATATCGATGTCGCCTTCGTGGGACGCAATCATCAGGGCAGTGCCGCCGGAATTCTCCGTAGCATTGACATCGGCCCCACGTTTCAACAGCAGTTGTGCAATGGGAACCAACCCGCGTACAGTCGCGTGCATGAGCGGAGTAAAGCCTTCGTCATCTTTTGCATTCACGTTTGCACCGCTTTCCAGGAGCGTTCGGGCTGCTTCGATTTTCCCCTGCTGACAGGCCCATATGAGTTCGGTCAACCCCTTCGATCCTTTGCCATCCACCTGCGCGCCGTGCCGAATAAGCAGCAAAATGGCTTCAGAATTGCCTTTTCTTGCGGCTTCGGCGAGTGGAGTCATTCCCGCATTGTCCGGCACATTGGGATTTGCCCCGGCTGAAAGGAGCATGGTCGTGAATCCCAAATCCTGGCGGGATACAGCGTCCAGGAGCGCCGTGATGCCCTTGTCGCACTTCGCATCTATGTCAGCCCCGTACTCGAGGAGCAGTGCCGCTGCCGCTGTATCTCCTTTTGTGGCTGCAGCCATGAGAGCGGTTGCACCATTTGTCGCTCGAACGTTTACGTCAGCCCCCTGCTCCAGGAGGCGCTTGGTTTCGGCAGTCTTTCCGTCCAGCACGGCTTGTATGAGTACTCTGTCCCTATTTATGTAATTTGATAGTATTACGCTACCGGAAAGTGCCGCAAACCCTAACAGGCCAAGGATCCAAAGCTTTTTCGACATCTTTTAGCTCCACGTCGCGTTCTGCGAGACATTATAGTATGAACTTGCTTGAACAATGGCACAAGTCAAACAGGTGGCGTTCTCGATGATTTCGGCACCACCCGCGAGAAAAAATGCTGAGAAATCCTCGAACGGAAGATGACATTCGGCTGATCACAACCCGTCCCATCTGCAATATCTGCATTCTTCTGCTCCGACTCTTGCACTCTTTTCTCGGAGAGCCTATTCTCATGAGCCAGTTATTGGAGTAACATAAACCAGCGCTCCGCGCATATCCGAAGGACTACTCCGGTTCAACAGGCTAAATTCCAGAAAGACAGGAGCATTGCGATGCGAAAGATCTCGTGGCTCATCGTGTGTGTCGGGCTTGTCGTAGGACTCGCGGCAGTTACAACCCAAGCCGCAGACCCAATTAAAATAGGCATTATCGACTCTTACAGCGGACCGCCCAGTACGTATACCAATGACGTGAAGGACGGTTTCAAACTGGCGATAGACCAGATAAATGCAAAAGGCGGTGTGCTCGGTCGGCAAATCACGTTTGTGACACGGGATGACAAATTTAAGGTCGATCTGGGACTCAGCGCTGCAAAAGAGCTTCTCATGAGAGAAAAAGTAGACCTCTTAATGGGTACGATCAACAGCGCGGTTGCTCTTGCCGTTTCGGATCTGGCCAAGAATGAGAAAGTCCCGTTTCTGGCGACCTATTCGAAGAGTTCAAATATCACGGGGGCAAAAGGCCATAAATATGTGTTTTCCATGAACGAGAACACTGAAATGGCAGGAAAAGCCGCAGCAGTCGGATTGGCCAAGCTGCCTTATGTCAACTACTGGATCGCCGGGGATGATTATGAATACGGCCATGCCATTGCAGATGGCGTTTGGAATAACTTGAAGAAACTGAGACCCGACGTGAAACTTCTGGGTCAGTCATGGTGGAAGGTGGGGGAACCGGATTTCACGCCCTATATCACCTCGATGCTGAACGCCAAACCCGACGCAGTAATCATAGCTACCGGCGGCGCGGGATGCGTTCCCTTCCTGAAAGCGGCAAAAGCAACCGGCTTCAACGATCGTGTTCCGTTTTTCATGCATACGGCCGCTGAGCTTTCCACGCTCAGACCGCTGGGATTGAATGCTCCTGAAGGAGTTATAGGAACCTCCAATTACTTCTTCTATTATCCTGACACTCCGGAAAACAAGGCTTTTGCACAAGAGTTTGAAAAGGCGTACAGCAGAAAACCTTCTTTCGGAAGCCTCATCGGATGGTTCACAGCTCAGTTCATTGCCAAGGCGTATGAGAAAGCAGGAAAGGTGGATCCTGAGAAATTTGCGGAAGCTCTCTCCGGAATGACGATTGATTCTCCCATCGGTAAGCTCACGGTGAGAGCAGAGGACAACCAGGTGATGTTACCGATGTTCATGGGCAGAACGACAAAAGGCAAAGGTCATGATTTCTTGATCGCTACCGACATAGTGACCATTCCTGCAGATCAGCTCATGCCCCCCGTCGAAGAGATAAAGAAGGCAAGGGAAGCGGGAAAATAAGGGATTCACGGTTCCGGAGTCGTTTCGTTCCGGGATTGCCGAGAAGTGTTTTTGGACGGAGTTCGGGCATAGGCTGACTCGAGCTTGTTTTGTCTTTTGCTCCGGAGGAATCCAGCGGAACGCGGGAACAATAGGCCGACGATTCATCGCCGGTTACTATTGCAATTATAGCAATTCCTGAGCCCCAGAGGGACGGCTGATACCCGGCAATAAATTACCGGGCTATTTTCTTCCGTCCCTTCAGGACGAGGAGATTTGCAGGCAAAGTTTGCATGGGGGTTTGAAGAACCTTTCTTACCAAAAGGTCCCCAAGATCTTACTGCTTTAAGAACGCATTCGCATGAGCCATTTCACTGCCGGTATCACTCAGGATAGGGGGCATCGGCAAAGGTCGTAGCATGGAATTTGGTGTCAACATAACTCTTTCTGCTCTTGCGCAACAATTTGTCGTAGGACTGAGCAGAACAACCATACTGTTTATTGTCTCATCGGGTTTGAGTCTGGTCCTTGGGGTGCTGAGGATTCCCAACTTGGCCCACGGGTCTCTCTATATGTTGGGTGCATTCCTCTGCTATTCCATAGCCGTCTTTCTGGGCGGAGGACCGTTCGGATTCTGGGCGGCAATCATTCTGGCGCCACTGGCGGTTGCGCTTGTCAGTCTGGTCATTGAGAGAGGCCTGTTCTGCCATCTGTATGATAGAGAGCATCTGATGCTGCTTCTCTTCACATTCTCTTTCACGCTTCTCTTCCAGGATTTGGTAAAAATCGTATGGGGCTCCGACTATCGGTCCATTTCTGCACCTGAAGTACTGCAGGGATCTGTGCCTCTTTTGGGAATGCCGTTTCCCAAGTACAATCTTTTTCTCTTGATCGTGGGACCGATTGTGGCTGTGGGGCTATGGTTCCTGATCAATAAAACCAAAATAGGAAAAATATCCCGGGCGGCAGCCGTGGATCGTGAGATGGTGGATGCAGTCGGCATCAATGTGAGCTGGGTATTTGCATCGGTGTTTGTGATCGGATGTTTTCTCGCGGGTCTGGGAGGAGCACTGGTAGCACCCACTCAGAATATTACGCAGGGGATGGATCATTCCCTTATCATGGAAGCGTTTCTCATTGTCATCATAGGCGGTCTGGGGAATATCTGGGGCGCTCTCTTGGGAGCACTCATATTCGGCCTCACGGATTCAATCGGAATTCTCGTCTGGCCTCAATTCGCCATTGTGTTTCCGTATATGGCTGTTGTAATCGTGTTGCTCTTTCGGCCCAAGGGGCTGCTCAAAGCAACCTGGTGAGGAAGATTGTGAACGAATCCACACATGGAAGAATGCTCGTGTTCGGTCTGGTTTTGGGGATCGTTCTCGTGCTCTCGCCGTTTTTTCTGTCCAGGTATGACGTTTATTTTCTGGCATTGATTCTGGTTACCGGATTACTGGCTACAAGCTTGAATCTCGTGCTCGGCTTTGGGGGCATGTACCAATTCCACCATGCCGTATTCTACGGAGTCGGAGCATATTCTGTTGCGCTGATAATCACCAAGACCAATCTTCCCGCGTTCGTGGGTTTTATTGCAGGTCCTATCGTTGCCGCGATTTTGGCAGTAATCATGGGGCTCATCTGCGTGCGATTATCCAAGCTTTACTTTGGCATGCTCCAGTTGTCCCTCGGGTCTCTGGTCTGGGCACTAGTTTTCAGATGGTATTCTTTTACCGGCGGTGATGACGGGATTCATGGTATTCCCTTGCCGTCGATCATCTCAACCGATAATGGATCGTATTATCTGACACTTGCAGTGACTCTGGTCTGTATGGCCCTGATGTACATCATACTGAATTCACCATTCGGGAGAATTTTCCAGGCAATACGCGACAATCCGGAAAGAAGCGAGAGCATAGGCATAAATGTACGACTCCATCAACTGGTGGGTCAGGCCGTCGCAGGGTTCTTTGCAGGAGTGGCCGGGGTCCTCTTTGTGGCGGTTGAGAAATCCGTATTTCCCGACCTGCTGTTCTGGAGCAGATCGCTCGAAATACTGATCATGTGCCTTCTCGGAGGCTGGTTCACCTTCATGGGACCCATGCTGGGAGCGGCGATAATCGTCAGTCTCAGGATCGTTTTAAGCGCCCATACGGAATATTGGACTTCTATCCTGGCCGTTATTCTGATGCTTCTCATCTATTTTCTGCCTGAGGGCGTGCTCGGGTATTTTCAAGAGATTGGAAAGCGACGCCAGACGAGTCGTCAGACTGGAGCATAAATGCTGAGCGTCATAAATCTGGAAAAAACGTTCGATCGATTTGTCGCAGTAAACGATGCCAATCTGGATGTGCTGAAAGGTGAAATCGTTGCCGTCATCGGACCGAACGGCGCAGGAAAAAGCACGCTTTTCAAGCTGATAACAGGTCATCTGAAGCCTGATAAAGGCCAGGTAATTTTCAAAGGTGAAGACATCGCCGGACTTTCTGCTCACGAAATATGCAATAAAGGAATCAGTCTTTCTTTTCAGATAGTGAATATTTTTCACAGGCTCACGGTTTTCGAAAACGTACAAGCAGCAGTTCTTTCCCGCGAAAAAAGGACTTTCAATCTGTTCTCCCAGGCATCGAAGCTTGCAGTCGGGGAAACTATGGAAATCCTTGAAAGTGTAAATCTTGGGAGATCGGCCAAAAGGGTTAGCGGATCTCTCTCCCATGGCGAGCAGAAGGTGTTGGAAATAGCTATTGCGCTGGGCAACAATCCGGAGTTGCTCATTCTCGACGAGCCGACGGCGGGAATGTCACCGGAAGAGACTTTCGCAACCATAGGCCTGATTAATAAACTCACATCTGAATTGGGATTGACCATTCTCTTTTGCGAACACGACATGGAGCTGGTCTTTTCTATTGCCAACAGGATCATGGTAATGCACCAGGGAGTATCAATCGCTCAGGCCGCACCTGATGAGATAAGACAAAACAAGCAGGTACAAGAAGCCTACCTCGGAGGGCACGAGTAATGCTCGAGCTCAAGGAAATCCACACCTATTACGGATTGAGTCACATCCTTTTCGGCGTGTCTCTTCATGTGGCCAAAGGAGAAATCGTCTCTATCCTGGGACGAAACGGTGCAGGAAAAAGCACCATTATGAAAAGCGTGATGGGTTTGACTCCGCCACGTGCCGGCTCGGTGTTATTCCAGGGTGACGACATCACGGGAATGAAGCCGCACCTGGTCGCCAGAAAAGGTGTCGGATTCGTCCCTGACGACCGGCGAGTGTTTGCAGACCTTACAGTAGGTGAAAACCTGGAAATCTCGGGACGTAATACCGAAGGACAAAACCCATGGAACAAGAAACGTGCGTACGAATTTTTTCCACCTCTCCGACGCCTGGATAACAGGAAGGCCGGATTCCTGAGCGGCGGAGAACAGCAGATGCTGACCATCGCACGGGCACTAATGACCAATCCCGCGTTCCTGCTTCTTGACGAGCCGACCGAAGGGCTCGCTCCTCTCATCGTAGCCATGCTCGAAGAGCAAATTGTTGCACTCAAGAAATCAGGGCTCACGGTTCTCCTTGCGGAACAGAATCAGCGAACCGCTCTCAAATTAAGCGATAGAGGCTATATCATCGATAATGGCGCAATCAAGTATCACGGGAGCATTGAAGAATTGAGAGCTGACGAAGAAATACGACGAAAATATCTCCTGGTGTGATTCAATTGCCAAAAATTCTGACGTTCATCCTACGCTCGAATACAAGATATGAGTAGGGACCGGCGTCCCGAGACTGTCAAAAAAATCGAAATTTATCCCACACCGTGGCACGTATTTCTCAAGATCTTCCCGGCCTGACTGTAGGGGCGGACTGCGAGTCCCTCCAAATGAGGGCAGACGATAGGTCTGCCCCTACTCGGATGGAGTGTCGTGGCACGATTTGGTGCATTCGAGAATTTTCAGACACTTTCTCCCTGCCGGTCCATTCTATAGATATCATTGATCATATTAAAAATGTGCCGGCACGGAGGCCGGCACCCACCAATACTCCTATCCGCAATCGGACATTAATTTTGGGAGTTGCTACAACCACTTGTCTCGGAGAATGTGTCGCTATCCTGAATGCATCGAAAACTGGCAGGAGATTCATGGAGCACCATACTGTATCCTGTACACCACTCCGGCACTATCGTCCGAAACCAGAAGAGCACCGTCGGGCATTACGAGCACATCAACCGGTCGTCCCCATTCGGATTGTCCCTGAAGCCAACCTTCTGCAAACACCTCGTATTTGAGATCTTTCCCCTGCCCTCTGGCGAGGGTGATTCGATATCCGATCTTCTTGCTTCTATTCCAAGACCCATGTTCGGCAATGAAAATTTGATTTCTGTATTCTTCAGGGAACGAATTGCCAGTATAGAAACGCATACCCAGAGCAGCTACATGCGGACCGAGCAGTAATCTTGGCGCAACGAATTCTTTGCAGGATCGCACTCGTCCGAACTCAGGGTCCGGAACTGTGCCGCCGTGACAATAAGGGAACCCGAAGTGGAGACCTTTTTCGGGGGCACAATTCAGCTCGTCCGGAGGCTCATTGTCGCCCATCCAGTCCCTCCCGTTATCCGTGAACCAGAGTTCTTTGGTAACAGGATGCCAGTCGAATCCCACAGTGTTGCGTATGCCATGAGCAAAGATTTCAAGCTGAGATCCATCAGGGTTCATCCTCATGATGGAAGCGAAACGCTTGTCCTCGGGATTGCAAATATTACAAGGGGCGCCTACCGGAACATACAGCTTCCCGTCCGGACCGAATGCTATGAACTTCCATCCGTGGGCTCTTTCTGAAGGAAAGCTGTCGTTTATCACCACCGGTTGCGGAAAGTTTCGCAAGCGTGAATTGATGTCGTCAAATCGAAGAATTCTGTTTATTTCAGAAACGTACAATGCATTATCGCGAACTGCCACGCCATTTGGTGAATGCAGTCCCTTGGCCACCGTAATTATCTCTCCCGCCCTGGTGGGATCGGAACCTGCCAGAAGGGCATACACTTTTCCTTCATCCCGGGTGCCGACAAATACGATTCCCTCGGGTCCGAGCACCAGCGAGCGTGCTCCGGGAACCTTTTCCGCGTAGACACCAATAGTGAATCCCCGAGGTAGTTTGATTTTATCGAGATGAAGCTTCTGAGCAATGCAGGACTGCCCGTGAGATCCCAAGAAAACGGAAATCATAACAAAGGTGCAAAATAATTTCATGGCACACCGGAACACGTACATGCCCTCCCCCGCTGTAATTAATTCCATACAGTATACAACAACTCAGAAAGGCGGCAAGTTCGGGAAATATTTCCTGCATGAAACCGCTAAGCATTCGTATGGAGTTTATCGATCGGAATGGGTGGTTTTACAAATGAGATGAGGACGGAGGAGACAATGCAGAGGGCTCCCAAGTACCCGAAAACCAGCACAAAATCTCCTTTGGTGAAATCCAGGAGATAACCGCTGAGCGATGGTCCGAGCGGACCTGCAAGGAACCCGTATGCGGTAAATATCAACCCGAAGATGGCTCCGAAATGTTTTATGCCGAAACAATCTGTGACCAGAGGGGCCGAGACGCCAAGCAGGGTTCCGAAACCCAGCCCGATTACTGACGCGAGAAACACAACCAGAGGGAGCCAATTGCAATGAGGCAACACCAGATAGCATATTCCTGCTGCAAGAAACGTCACGCTCATGGTCAGGTTCCTGCCGAATATGTCCGACAGAACCCCTCCCGTGAATCTCCCAACCCCGTTGGTAAGATTAAAGGCAGTGAGAATAAGGACGGCCGATTCCAGGCTCCACCCCTTTGCGAGACCGAATGTAGCGCTCAGCATTATCATAGCGATTCCCGCCGCGCCCTGGAGAGCACAGGTAAACCACAGAAACCAGAAACTGCGGGTTTTTACGGCTTCAGCTACCGTGAAAGATCTGCCCACGAGTGGCAAGTTCGGACCTGCCGCATGCATCTGAGCCATCGAAGGAGACATGGGCGGACCGCCCGTGAACTGGGCGGCAACGATTCCGACGGCCAATGCCACAACAGATAGCACAACAATCATATGAAAATAGCCCAGGAAATCGAACAACAACCCGAATACCGGAGCCATAACCGCGGCTGAAGCACCGAACGTGAGATTCACTATCCCCACGACCAGACCTCTACGCATGGGAAACCATTTTTGCACGACGGTCAAAGAAGGGATGTAAATGAAGCATGATGCCGCGCCCAGAACAAAGGACCAGACATACAACGAAACGAGACTTGACGCGTACGCGGCAGCAAAAATATCCAGACCTACAGCTATAGTGCCAAAGGTGATCATCCTCCTGGTGCCGACTTTTTCCTGCCATCGGCCCACAAGGAACATGAAGACTCCTACGGCCGCGAGATTGAAAAACAAAATATTGCCGATTGCTCCTCTGCCCACCTGAAGAGTTTGCTGCCAGTAGGGAGCCATCACACCAGGAAACCCGAAGACGAATGCACCGACCCAGAAAATGGACGCAGAGCACGCGATAATCGCGATAATGCCTTTCTTATGTTCTTGCATACGCACCATGATGCTTCATAAGAGATTTTCCGCTCTGTTCAAGGAACGCTGAGAGAGTGCTTTCAAAAATATGGCGCTTTCTTGTAGATATTCCCAAACGCTTACATCATGCGGTCCCGAATCTGAGGAATGCAATTTCGAAATCCAGAGGTCTAAACCGGTAAGACCGGTATCATACGAAGTTCTTTCCCACTTTTCGTTCCGTGAATGCAAGCAGGAATGGCGCGGTGTACAGGCCATCTGTGCGGGAGAGCACCCTTGAATTTTGCGCATAACAGAAGAGTCTTGGCGAATGGACAGACCTTGTCAACCAAAATCCGCCTTTTTAGCGGACAAATCCGATTCCGTGAATCCGCAGAAGATTTCCATGCTGTTCCGTCCGGACGCCCAGCAGCAATCGCACGAGCCAAAGATTCGATTCAACATGGTCTGTGATGGAAGGAATGGTGTATTCCGAAGTACCTTCCGCCAGGGCGGCAAACAGTATGAGTTGATCCGCAAGGTGCCGGTCCGTTGCCGCTCCTGATTTCAGGTCTTCCAGGAAGGACCTCGTGACAAAATCGGCGATCGATTCGGAACTCCGGCCCTGCTTTCCCGCACGATCTGCGCCAAGAATAGCTCCTGTTGAGGTTTCAGCCCACACCACCAGGGCCGCTCCCCTCTGAGCTGCAGAGCTGTCATGCAGCTTCTTGATTTCTGCCCGGATTTTGGACCGCTGGAAATTTTCAAGCGTTCTCTGTGCCATGCGCTCTGCAACCATCTGCTCTTCCAGGTGAGAAGCCAGTGCTATTCCTCGAACTGTATCCATTGTACCCATGTCTTTCAACAGCAAGGGATGAAGTGGTTTACGCGACGGCTTGACGGCGAGCACCAACTCACCTTGTCCCTGGGGAACGTATCCGGGCCTGTTCATGCGGAGTTCCACGTGCGCTCCCATGCGCCGTAAAAGAGGCAACAGTACCTGTTCCATGTGGAAAAAGGACGGAGCGAAATCCTGAAACAGTCCACCGATGATTTTCACGGTGCACGGGCCTTCTGCAAACAAAAGCTGAGGAATGAGGGTGAATGCAGCCATAGTGGTCGAGCCCGCAGAACCGATGTCAAAATGGTAATTTCCGCCGGAAATCACCGGACCCGGCCTGTAGAGAATCTCTGTGGCTCCGACTTCAGCGCCTTCTACAGTTCCGCCGGAAAGGGTGCAGCTCGCTCGAATGGCTTCCAGGTGCTGTTTTCTGAGTCCGGGTTTATCCCGTTTCTTCCTGATCTGTACAATGCTGAGAGGCTCGCGTTTCAAAGTCGCGAGTGCAACGGCGTACCTGAGAATTGTTCCGCTTCCTGAATACATCGATCCGTCAATGTGTATCATTCGGCATTCCTATTCCAGAGTAATCGGTTCTATGCAGTCCTGGCCCTCGTACGTCGCCTTGTTTACTCGATCGCTTACGGGAACAGCGACCATGAGATTTCCGGGGAACGGGAGCAGTAACTTGAGAAGCGGTTCGAAATTCTTTGTCTCCGGGTCGAGCCATGTATCATACAATTCCAGTGGGAGAATCGCAGGCATTCGGTCGTGAATGGGAGCAATCAATTCATTGGCGGGCGCTGTAATGATGGTACAGGACTGTATGGATTGTCCTTCCCGACTTGTCCATCGATCCCAAAGTCCCGCGAACGCGAAAGGTCTTGAATCCGCCATCTTGAGCAGAAAAGGCTGTCGCAGTTTTCCGTCTCTTTTCCACTCATAAAAACCGTCCGAAGGAATGAGACAGCGTTTGAATTTCAGAGATGTTTTAAACGCCGGTTTCTCATGCAGCGTCTCGCAACGAGCGTTCAGCAAGCGTGACCCGATGGATGCATCCTTTGCCCAGGAGGGGATTAATCCCCACCTCACCCGAACACATTCACGGCCTCGAGTTGCCGGATTCAGGCGAATTATGGATATGTCCTGGGTGGGAGCGATATTGTACCGCGGAGCTTCTTCATAGAATTCCACTTCAAATCTCCCGGACAGGCTTGCTGTGGGAGTTGTCAGGACGAATCGACCGCACATGGAAATGTTGCCCCTTTGCGAGAGAGGATCGATGCCGCGTCAGGTGAACTTCGGAAGTTCTCGAGTACCAAGCTTCCCGTTTCGCATCGTGTCGGACAGATCCGACGCCTGCCCGGAAAAATCAAATTCAGGCTGTCAAACTTCCAGTCGATTGGGATCGTGAGCTTCCACATAGGAAAGAATCTCTTTTCCCATTTCAGAATGGACTTTGATCAGCGAATAATCCAGCTCGATATTGTTGAAGTACTGAAGCATGAGCGTGTTTTTCCCGGGCACAATTCCCGAGAAGAAGAACCCGAGCTTCTCGAATTCGGCAATCATGACGTGGGTTTCAGGTGCCATCATGCTGATTTCCAATGCTATGACGTCGTATTGGGAAAAGCGCAATTCTCGGAGCCGTGCTGCCACATGCTGCACGACATTTGAGCCGTATTCTCTCACTTCTATTTTCGCAAAGCCCGGAGGCATCGACCCCACTGCTTCGACTCCAACGTGAGGCTCCGATTCTTTTCCGAAGTCATGAGAATCGGGTATCTGAAAAACAACATCCACACCCAGATATGCGTACAATCGCTTCACCATGTCTCTGTGGTGCTCGGGCACGTAAAGCGTTAGCGAATGCTGTTTCTCGAGATACTGAAATTCCATGGTAAAAGTCTCACGCTGCATCAGTGTCTCGGTGATCCCGCGAAACGTCACGTCTCGCGGCGCGTACCCCAGGATCATGCCGCAGGACCTGAATCCGAGTCTTTCCGACACTCTCTGGGAAAACGTATGGTTCGTGACCGCACGCACGTACAGGCCGACGAGCCTTCTGGTGCGACCTTCTTTAATAAGAAATCGGGTCAGGTCAACGAGACACCCCATTCCCCGGAACTCCGGCTGTACCACGGCTTGCCCTATTTCCGCGACTCGGGCGTGCTGGTCTTTATTAAAGATAGAGCAGTGTCCGGCAAATGCCCCGGATTCGGAAAATGCTACTGCGGAAATAATGCGACCTGCCTCGTTCAGATGCGCCATGCGGTCCGGATAATAGATATGGTCGTATGCGTAGGTGTATCGATATGCCTTGTACACTGCTTTTGCAACTTGCACCGCTTCTTCCGGGCGCATCAATCGTACGTGAAAACCGGCTTTTTCCAATGATGAAGGACGCGTTTTCGGTGGTGCATCGAATACTTTCACATCACATGCATCCAGATAATCTTCCACCGTTTTGGTTGTGAGATGTTTCGTAAGGTGAACTTCTTTGCCGTCTCCAAGCCCAAGAATTCTGACTTCATCCATCATCCTGCGCATCTTTTGAAAACCGGTTTCCGCCGAGCTGCCGGATGTGCGATTAGTTATGCGCTCAGCGTCCCAGGGGATGCCGCAGTCCTTGACGACTATGCCGATTCCTGTCGGAACTCGTTCGCAGGAAACGGTGAATTCCGCACGTTCATCCGCTTGAAAAGCGTGCTCGATTACATTGCATGCAGCCTCGTACACCGCTGCTTCAATCGCACGCACATTCTGCTCGTCAAATCCCATTGCTCTCGCAACCTGGCCGACATAGCTTTGTGCCACCGGTATGTACGACTTATTGTTCGGAAGCGTCAGTTCCGAATATGAGCATTTCGGTATTACTTCGGTAAGCATATCCGTCATCATTTTCCCCGGATTTCATCCTGTCTATTGTGCTTACAGAGACAATATGGACACTCACGGCATCCTGTGATAGTCCATTGACTAAATCGGTTCCCATGCGTCGTTCGTATTCGAGCTTCCGAACTTCCGTTCATCGGTAGAGAACCGGCAGCGGACAGGCTGCACCGCTTCTACCATGAAATCAAGGTTTCAGATTATCAGACTTAGGACGCTTCATGAAATTTTCCGTTGTAATCCCCTGTTATAATGAAGTGACCACTATCTCCGAAATTGTGGCAGCCGTGCGGAACAGTCCTCTGGAGTCAGTGGAAATAGTCTTGGTTGATGACGGGTCCACGGATGGCACGAGAGAGTTGATTCGGACAGAGATCGCGTCGCGGGTGGATCGGGTCGTTCTTCACGAAACCAACCAGGGAAAAGGCGCAGCCCTGAGATCAGGGTTTTCTGCGGCCACCGGAGACGTTGTGATCGTCCAGGATGCAGATCTGGAATATGATCCCCAGGACTATCCTAAGCTTGTAGCTCCGTTTCTTTCAGGGAAAGCCGACGTGGTGTACGGATCGCGATTTATCACCGGAGATCCTCGGCGGGTTCTGTATTTCCGTCATTATCTCGGTAATCAATTCTTGACGTTTTTATCCAATGTCTTCACGGACATCAATCTTACCGACATGGAAACGGGATACAAAGTGTTCCGCCGTGAAATATTGGCAAAGATTACTATCGAAGAAAACCGTTTTGGATTCGAGCCTGAAATTACCGCCAAATTAGCCAAACTCAGACCCAGAATATATGAAGTGGGCATATCCTATACCGGGCGTACGTACGAAGAAGGTAAGAAAATCACCTGGAAGGACGGTTTTCGAGCCATTTATTGCATCATTAAATACTGGCTCAAATAGCGACTGAGGACGTTCCCTATTTCACTCATTTCAGTGACTGACTTTCACATCTTTCCATGCAGGCAACACTCCAAAGCCGTTCGCGCGTTTAATCGCCTTTATTACTGCTCGTTGCAGGGCCTCTTGAGCCATAAGCGCTATTCTATTCGGGTCTGCGTAGTCTTTTCCGACGCCCAGGACAATCGTGAGGTCGCCGTCCACCTGCGTGTGAAACGGGCTTATTACGCGACTCAGACCTAGCGTGGCCTGAACCGCGATTCTCGATGCAGCGATTTTGTTTAAGCCCATGTTGACGGCCACCACTGCGAGGGTGGTATTGTCCACAGAGATTCTCCTGGATTCCGCTTTTCCCTGCATGAGAAGAGCGCCTGCATCCGCAAATTCGTGAGAATCGGGAGAAATCCGGGCACCGGCAAGAATTTTTCCATCCTCGTCCAAAATGTCGCCGTACGCATTCACAATAACGAGCGCCCCCACCACGAGATCGTCGGAGACGCAGGAAGCGGAACCCTGGCCGCCTTTCATCGCGTGACCAATCCCGAACAGTTTCCCGATACTTGCTCCCGTTCCGGCTCCGAAGCTTCCCTGCCTTACCGGGCCATCCGAAACATTTTCACTCGCGCGCATGCCCATTACTCTATCCGGACGAATTGAGCCGTCCCCCACATTTAGATCGAATATGGCAGCGGAAGGGACTATCGGGACAGTGTGACCGACCACAGGAAAGCCTACCTGGAGAGCTTCCAGTTGCGAAAGGACTCCACCGACTGCATCGAGTCCGAATGCGCTTCCACCGCAAAGACAAATGCCGTGAATACGATCTACGCTATGAGCGGTACTCAATGAATCAGTCTGCCTGGTGGATGGAGCGCTTCCGCCCACATGACACCCCGCGGTTGCGCCTTCGGAAGGCGGCAGGATTACCGTGACTCCCGTTTTCGCGTCAAAATCTTCCGCGGTGCCCACGCGGATACCAGGGACATCCGTTATATCATCGCGTATGCCTGAAGCCGGAGACATAAAAAATTCCTTTCCCGTTCAAAGCAGCATCTGGGAATCTTTTCGTAAAAAGGTTCCCGGACCCTCCAAAAACTTTTAACACTTGTCTAATTCCGGTTTTTTTCGAGAGGAAAAACCCGGATTTAGATAAATATCAGAAGTTCTTGTGAAAGGGCTCGGCCCCGCTAAACGCGGGGTTACGAGAAGGGTATCCTCAATATACTTCCAACGGGTGTCTCATGGTAACATGGTTTTCTCATGCACATTCTCGGTTCGACACAAAAGATTTGCTTTATTCGTCTTTGCGTTACAATGTAAACGTATCTTTCGCTCGCGTATAGACAATTCCCGGAGATAATCCAATGGCGTTGATGCAAGCACTGGTCAAGGTCCGGCCTGAACCGGGCATATGGCTGAAGGAAGTTCCCGTCCCCGAGATCGGGGCGAACGACGTTCTCATTCGTGTGCACAAGACTTCAATCTGTGGAACTGACATACATATTTTCAACTGGGATAAGTGGGCCCGAAAAACCATACCCATTCCCATGCAAATCGGGCACGAGTTCGTGGGAACCGTCGAGGATTTCGGGTCAAACGTTCAGGATTTCAAGCGGGGAGACCTCGTGTCGGGTGAAGGACATGTTGTCTGCGGTCATTGCCGTAATTGCATGGCCGGGAGGAGACATTTGTGTCCGCACACCTCGGGCGTCGGGGTGAACCGGCCTGGAGCATTCGCTGAATACATCGCTATCCCGCAAACCAATGTCTGGTACTGCGATCCCAGTATTCCCAAAGATGTTCTTGCATGCTTCGATCCATTGGGCAACGCGACTCATACTGCGCTTTCGTTCGATGTTCTGGGAGAAGATGTGCTCATTACCGGTGCAGGTCCCATCGGGTGCATGGCGGCGGCAATTGTCAAACACGCGGGAGCACGGTGCGTAGTGGTCACCGACGTCAACCCGTACCGACTGGAGCTTGCGCGGAAATTGGGTGCGACCATGACCTTGGATGTCAGGAACGAGAGAATCAGTAAAGCTCAGAAAAAGCTGGGAATGAAAGAAGGATTCGATGTTGGCCTGGAAATGTCCGGCAATCCCTGGGCGTTGGAGGAAATGCTATCCAACATGTGTCATGGAGGCAAAATCGCTCTCCTCGGGATCATGCCTTCAGGAACGCCGATAGATTGGAATCTCGTGGTTTTCAACGGTTTGACCATGAAGGGCATTTACGGTCGAGAAATGTACGAGACCTGGTACAAAATGACGGCAATGATTCAGACCGGTTTGGATATCAGCCCCGTCATTACCCATCGTTTCGACTACACGGATTACGAAGAAGCGTTCGAGGTAATGCGTTCCGGACAATCAGGAAAGGTCATCCTGAACTGGTCGGACTGAGACGAGTTCGCAATCAAAGAAGGAAAGTCGGGGAGGAACTTCTTGTAAGAAGTTCCTCCCAATATTGCCTTGTTTGAATGCAAAACAGTGTGAAATCGTATCACGAACTGAAACGATCAGACGTTCGTATCGACAAATTGCATCAGCATAGTCTTGAATTTTTCCCGGCTGGCCTTCAGGTAATCTTTGTCGCTTGAAAACACTTCAAAGGTAACGGTTTTGTCGTATCCCATTTCCTTGATGGTCTTTGCAAAACGGGCAAAATCTATTGTCCCTGTACCAATGGGCAGGTGATTATCTTCTTTACCGAAATTGTCGCTGGCATGGATATGTTCGATTCTGTCCGGAAATCTGCTGAGGAATTCCTTTATTCGCTTTCCCCTCGTTGTCCCGATATTCGCGTGCCCTGTATCCAGTGTAAGTTTCAATCCCGGAAAACGCTCGAACACAGGGGCAAAATCATTGGGTTCGGTGAGAGAATTGGCTCTGGGAAACATATTTTCCAGGCAAACTGTCAGGCCGAGCTTTTCTGCGTGTTCCAGGATGGTGGTGAGACTTTCCATGGCGTATCCTTTCGCTTTGTCAGACACAAAAATGCCGAGGCCGGTCACATAACCCGGGTGCAGCACAATTTTCAGAGATTCCAATTCAGCCGCAACGTCGAGGGATTCCAAAGTCTCTTTAATGGATGCGATTCTGATACTTTCCGTAAGATCCGCGAGGCAGAGAAAGGTTGGCATATGACACACGAGTTGCATCCCGAAATCATGCAGGCGCTCTAATAGTTCCGATTTCTGCTGCAGGACCATTGAGTGATGAGCCTGAGGCGGGTCCATACTCAGTTCGAGATAATCGAACCCGAGTAACGCGATCTGTTCAAGCTCCGCCAGCACTGGCCTGACTGGAAAATTCATTGCGCCGTACTGCATTGCAGACCTCCTGGCGGACACGGTATCAGAGTCGGAGAGAAACTTCCGGTAAGAAGTTCGAGCGCTTTCCCCCCGACCCATGAGTTGACTGCACGAATCCGTGCGTCTTTGCTATAATCGAATCACTTTCACAACCGATCAGGATAGCATGGACAAGTATCAATCCGATCCAGACCTGCTGCAAGAGTTTCCTCTCCGGAGTCTGTATTTTTATTTGACCCGCGGCTGCAATCTGAAATGCAGGCATTGCTGGATCGCTCCCCATTTTCAGGGTGACGGTAAATCCCATCCTTCACTGGATCTCCGACTGTTCAAGTCCATCATTTCCCAGGCCAGGACGCTGGGGCTGTCCAGCGTGAAATTGACAGGAGGAGAGCCTTTCATTCATCCGGCTATTCTGGAAATTGTCGCTCATATTAAGGAAGAGAATCTCACGCTCAGTGTTGAATCAAACGGCACTTCCGTTACCAGAGAACTGGCAGAGACTCTGGTTGAATGTAACGGAACCACGGTCTCAGTCAGTCTCGATGGAGCGGACGGGGAAATTCACGAATGGATGAGAGGCGTGAAAGGCTGTTTCCAGGCTACGCTGAACGGCATAAAAATGCTGGTCCAAGCTGGTCTGAGACCGCAAATCATTATGTCCCTGGTGAGAAAAAACAAAGACCAAATAGAGCCGTTAATACGCCTGGCCGAATCCCTGGGAGCGGGTTCAGTCAAATTTAATCCTGTGCAGCCGACTGCACGGGGCGCGCTCATGCACCGAGAAGATCAGACCCTTTCCATAGAAGAACTCATCGAATTGGGACACCGGATAGAAACGGATTTGTCCAAATCAACCCAGATCCACCTTTTTTACACGCATCCGGCAGCTTTCAAACCGCTGAGCGCTCTGTACGGTCCCCAGGGTGATGGATGTAGCACCTGCGGTATCATGGGTATCCTGGGAGTGCTTGCCGACGGCTCTTACGCCCTCTGTGGAATCGGGGAAACCGTGCCGGAACTGGTTTTCGGGTCTGCAGCAACAGATTCACTGGAAAAAATCTGGCTGCATTCACCCGTATTGATGCAAATCAGAGAAGGACTCCCATCCCGTCTTGAAGGAGTCTGCAGCAGATGCCTGATGAAACGACTCTGCCTGGGCGATTGCGTCGCCCAAAATTATTACCTCACCAAAAATCTCTGGGCTCCCTACTGGTACTGCCAAACAGCCCTGGATAAAGGTCTCTTCCCACAATCCAGACTCAAATAAACCGAAAGAGGTAAGATCGGGGAAACCCTATCAATTCCTCGAAATGTGAAGGGCTGTCCACGGGTTTGTACCCGTGGACAGCCATGGTTCGTCCGGGACTCTAGAGCCTGGGGCCGAGTAGCGCGCCAGAAGCAAAGTTAGGAAATCGGCTGATACCGATTCGCTTTTTGAAATCCAATTTTGGCCGGCACAGAGGCCGGCCACTACCGGCTGATGGTAGGGTCCGGCGTCTCTGCCGGACCTCCCGGTTTTACCAAATTATTTGGCGAAATGGTATGAGCTAATACGGACTTGCAATAAAGATATTTCTCATTGAGGCGGTAACACGGACCTACACGGCAGGTCCGTGGCACCCAAGATTGACATTTGGGCACGGATACAGGGGTGCCACTGACCTGCGGAGCCAGGTCAGTGCAGTAAGCATCTTGAATGCAAAATAGTATAAGAACATAATCCGTTACAGAATGAGACTACGTTTAGAATGAGAAGATGAGACGGGAGCCATAGGCAGAAATCTCGCCTCGAGTTCATGAATTTCAGCTCGCAAGCGATTGCATTTTGACTATGACTGCCTCGCCGAAGCCTGAGCATGATACTTCGGTTGACCCCGGCATGAGTCTCGCGAGATCGTAGGTAACGGTCTTATCCCGTATAGCTGCGGATATACCGCGTACGATGAGGTCTGCCGCTTCATTCCACCCCATGTATTCAAACATCATTGCACCGGACAAGAGCATCGAACCGGGATTAACTTTGTCCAATCCCGAGTACTTGGGCGCACTTCCATGAGTAGCCTCGAACAGAGCGCAGGTATCGCTCATGTTTGCCCCCGGAGCCATCCCCAGTCCTCCAACCTGAGCTGCGAGAGCGTCGGAAAGGTAATCTCCATTGAGATTGGGCGATGCCAATACCTCGTATTCCCGGGGCCTGAGCAGAACCTGCTGAAACATGGAATCGGCGATTCTATCATTTAACAGCACTTTTCCTTCCGGAATGATTCCATCGTATTTGTCGGCAAGTTCAGTTTCCAGAATTACCTTGTCCGCGAATTCTTCCCGGACCAGTTCATATCCCCAGTCCCGAAACGCTCCTTCCGTGAATTTCATGATATTGCCCTTGTGTACAAGGGTTACGCGTTTGCGCTTCTTTTCCAGGGCATGGTTTATCGCTCTCCGTACGAGCCTCTTGGAAGCATCCGGGCTCATGGGCTTCAGGCCGATGCCGGATCTAACATCCAGGGATACCCCCATAGTTTCTTTCAGCATTCGTATCAGCTTCAGCGCGTCTTCACTACCCGACTTCCACTCTATCCCTGCGTAAACGTCTTCGGTATTTTCCCGAAAAATTATCATGTCCACATCTTCCGGCCGGACCACAGGAGCGGGTGTGCCCTTGATATACTTCACAGGTCGTACGCACGCGTACAGATCGAGTTTCTGCCTGAGCGTCACATTTAAGCTTCTGAACCCGCCACCTACCGGTGTGGTCAGCGGCCCTTTAATGACGACTCCCGCACGCTCGATCATCTCGAAAGACGCGTCAGGTAAGTAATGTCCGTGTTCTCGATAGGATTTTTCTCCCGCAGGAATTTCCCACCAGGATAGAGACCTTGTACCTTTGTATGCAAGTCGAACCGCCGCTTCAAAAACAAATTCGGATGCTTTCCAAATATCAGGGCCCACTCCGTCGCCCTCAATGAATCCAATCACCGGATTATCCGGAACCAGCAATTCACCGCCGGTCATGGTAATCCATTCGCCTCCTTGTGGAGATTCTTGCCGAGCCGATGCCATAAAAAGTCTCCTAATGCTTTTATTCTAACGCGAGCATGCTGATTGTGGTGAACGTCACCCACGGAGCATCTGCAGCTTCCTCGCCGATCCGATATCCCTGTTCAACAAAAAGCTCTTTCAACACATTCGCCTGATCCGGATCTATTCCCGATACAATCCAGAATTTGTGCAGATTCGCTCCTCGTAGCATTACGAGATCGCGTAACACATGAAACGGCAGGTTTGCCAGCACCACATCATAGGGACTGTCGATAAATATGCGAGCCTCTGCCTGGTGCACTTCTATACTGGATTGAAACCCGTTAATCGCAACGTTTTCACGCGCTGTTTGCACTGCGAGAATATTGCGGTCCACAGCGGTGACATGAGGAACCCCCAGTTTGGCGGCAGCAAGCGCGAGAATTCCCGTGCCGGTCCCTAAATCGAGAACCGACCGAACTGTATGGGATTGAATTATCCGAGAGAGAAACTTCAGACACGAACACGTTGTAGGATGGCTCCCGTCTCCGAAAACCACTGAAGGATCCAGGAGAATACTTCCCTCAGGGGCAGACGTGTGATCCGCAGGTACAAACTTGATCCCTTCCACACTCATTCCGTGAGCGGGAAGTCCGGTCTGCCAATCACGATACTGCATGTCGTGTCTGGAGAACGCACAATCAGCGGACTCGCCGCATACATTCCTCTTCACATAGTCGTCCTCGGATTCTGTGAAAAAGAGATACGTGAAATCTTCTTCATTCCAAATTCCGATAAAGGAAGACGGCGGGTCGTGAACTGTAATTTCATCCGAGTGTCCCCGAATTTCATAAATATACAATTGTGTATCCGGGGATATCATAAAAACTTAATCATTCCTGCTCTCTAATATCGCCCACCTCTCGTACGATCGACAGATAAATCTCTACTGCTGCCAACAAATCACTCTTTGCTTCTGCAAGAGCAGCAACTTCGGAAGCTGTAAGGTAGTCTCTCTCGAGTAGGCTGTCTATACGGCGATTCAGACGAATTATTTGTTCGGGAGAAGCCAATTCTCCCATATCGAGATCCGTTTCCGGCTGTTCTATTTCTTCCAGTCCTTCTTCTTCAGGCTCTATTTTTTCTATCCAGTTGTCCAGTTGTTTCCATTTGCTGATGGTTGCAGGGCTTACACCTACTCGTTTGGCCAGATCTTTATTCGTTATATTTCCATCCGCATCTAGATAAAGCCTAATTGCCTTATCCCGGGCTGCTTTCTTACGAACTACGCCACCCATTTCTTTGGGCTGTTCTTCTTCACCCTTTAACTTGGCTTCCCAGTCGTTTTCTCTCTTCCATCTTCCTATGGTGAGCGCATTTACTTTGGTCGCTTCCGCGATTTCTCTGTTCGTAATTTTACCCCCGGCCTTCAGAAACATTTTCTCTGCTTGTATTCGTGCTTCTTTTTTCATACGCGTAACTTCCTCCCATGTGTACTGACTTCGCCGGGTTTGGTTCGTTAGAGCTGGACCGGTTTGGGATCTAAGATCTATTTACCTCGTAACAAAAATCTGTTTGCATTGCAATAGATACAAACATTTAAATTCTGGTTTTCATCTATCCGAGTTCCCGAGTATAGCCGCGGAACCCCCCGAGTGTATCGTTTACCATCGTAACATCAGACATTTAACATGGAATAAAGTTGCGTATTAGATCACTTTTCGATAACACTTTTTCTACAAATTTATGCGAAAAAGCTCTTATAGAGTGTTTGTCTCCTATCATTTGATTTGCCGTGGATGCACCTTCTTGCGCATGCGGAACAACTCTTTCTTTAAATTGTGGAGCATTATCGGCTTTTGGAGTCGCTCTCAGAACAATGGGCCAGACCCAATGGGTCATTTGCGATACTGTTAGTTCTTGAAATATCGTTGCAAACATCATAACCGCAGTCAAGAAACCTTCTGATAATAGGCCAATTACGACAAAGTTCCAGGAGCAATAGTAAGACAGCAACATATGGAACCTGAACAGGCCGGCCTCCGGATCGTGCCGACAAACACACAAAATGACAGCCCGAAGTCGACGTGGTTCAAACGTCCCCCTTGTCTTCAGCCAAAATTTAATGATGGGTAAGTGCAAGAAGAAGAAGATGTGGTGCCTGAGGACGGAGTCGAACCGTCACGGGGACAAGCCCCAAGGGATTTTAAGTCCCTTGTGTCTACCTATTCCACCACTCAGGCTTATGCCTGGTTCAGAATACCAAGTCGATCAATCCGTTTCAATCATTTCCATGTTTCGGCACGAATGATCTGCTCAGTTACAACTGCGAGAACGCTTGAAACAACACGCCGGCAACTAATGAGTGGGGAGCGGGTCCCATGCATGTAAGTCATCTGCGGATACACTCTCGTTTTGCCCCCTGCAATCAACGTCGCCAGCTTGACGATGGTTGTGCAACGTAATACCGAGCGTCATTTTTCCGGTATGAATCAATAGAATGCCATGAGACGCTTCGTAGTTTCCTATTACCGACATCTGACGTGAATGCAAGAGGTCCAAATCCAGACCCGTAAAAAGGTCTTCAGTATTTGCCCAACACATGTCTGCTATCGATCCCAAAGACCACCTCCTATGCCGGTTCCAAAGCTGAACCGTTCTACAGCGCGGAAGAGGAGCTGAATATACCTGCAAGGCATGATGTGTGGTATCCCGGTTTTGGAAGACGGTGTCAAGACAATTGTGATGGGTCGAGCAATCTTTCAAGTTCGGGGGATGAAGCATTGCGGAGATCGATTATTCAAAGCCTAAAAAATCGATTATTCAAAGCCTAGAAAAAAGAATCATGCAGTACCCCGGAAGATTGCCGCGTCATTTTCTGGCTACAACATATCGGGATTCACGTCATCTGAACGGAGATTCAGCTTGATCCAGGCATGAAAGACGGACCGTATTTCTCGGAGACCGCTCAAAGTCTGTATTGGACGCCTAATCTTCCCTTGACATGCCTTGTACACCAGATTAATATCGTCTTTGGTGCTCGATTCAGTGATTTCTCCAACATTACCCGTTGCCTGCGAATTCGCGAGAAAAGCAATAGCAATACAATGCTTGAACGGATACTTGCTCCCGTGAATCGAACCTGACGGAATATTGCTTTTCAAAGATTTGAATCACTGTTTTCATGACCTCGTGACAGGAACACATCCAAACAGGAAAGCCCATGACACCTTCTCAAAGTCCTTCATCGACGCGAGTATCCAATCCCACTGGAGATCTGCTGTCAGTAATCAATCAGTGTTATCAGTGCGGGAAATGTTCTGCCGGATGTCCTATGGCTCCGGAAATGGACCTGCTTCCCCATCAACTGGTGAGGCTTGCGGTTTTGGGAAATTCGGATCGCATTGTGGATTCCAAGAGCATATGGCTGTGCCTGTCCTGCCACACCTGCGGCGCCAGATGTCCCAACGGCATCGATGTACCCGCCCTTCTGGATCCGATCAGGCATGAAGTTATTCGCAAGAAGATCAGCACCCG
>JBGSLQ010000021.1:0-88634 GCA_041740635.1 Desulfomonilaceae bacterium
GGCTCTGATAGTCTTTCATCATAACCTCCCAGAATTGAAACTTGGTGTGTTCTGGGAGGTTGCCTTCTACTGCCTCGCACGGTCAAACCTCAAAGAGTTCTCCCCGGCAAAGCCGGGGGCTTATTTATTTTTGTTAGCGCACATGGGGATGCCGGGTCTCATGCCAGTGCGTGCAAGTTCAATCTCGCTGTTCCAGCACGTCTGAGTACGCCGAAGCGATTGGACCGAGCTCGAGAAGGGTTACGCTCATCTTTTCTATGTATTCGTTTGCGGATCGCATGGAATCCAGAATGTCCAGGTACAGGGAAGAGGCGCGCGGTGAGCAGTAACCGGCAGCAATCCGGGCCCAGTGCGCCAAACGATGCTCCTGTAATAACTGCGCCATTATGGCTGTCTGGGATAGAATGTGTTCGAGCAAGAATACATTCGGGGCGACAAAAGCGTCCCGCAGATCGCGCGTGTTGGCAATGATGAGTTCAAAAAGCTGATTGAGTTCCGCATAGGCTTTGTCGCTGAATGGAACGCCATCTCGAGCTTTGATTCGGCAGCAATTGAGAATGCTTTCCATCATGTCCCCGATGCGTTCGAGCCGGAACGGGAACCTTATTACTCCTTTGAGCAGGTCAGGGGCGATTTTTGATCTCGTCAAATCTTGCGTCAGGATCTTCTCCTGGTCGTGGACTTCTTTCGCAAGGATCCCGGCTCTGTCCATTTGTGATTGTGCCTCTGAAAACACACATTTGGATAATAATTTCATGATCTCAATGAGTTTACTGATCATTACGAGCAGACCCATCTCGAGACTGATTGATTCGGAAAACGGGTGATTGTGCAGCTCTTCGAGCTTCACCGCTTCGCTGTCCAGGCGTGGGCTGAGCATCCTGAATGGGTTGACTAAGAGACGTTTGTCTTTCATGGTCCACCTCACTGCTCGTTCATTTGAGTATTCTGTTAACGAAAATCATTGGGTGCAGGTACAGCTTTCTCATTCGGCATAGATTTCTCGAGTTCCTTTTTTGCGGTCTACAATGAAGATGATTCTTGCAACTTCATTCAATTCCCTGCGGAGTTCGTCCATCTTTGCACGGTCTATACTGAAACATCTTATGTAAAGACGTTTAGTGCCCTTGGGAACGTTTGCGTACGAACTCATAATTGCAAACAGGCGAGCATCATATCTTCGCAGGACACGCAACACATCGTTAACACAACCCTCCCGGTCCTCAACCAAAATACCGAAAAGAACTCCCAGACCAGTAAGGGTACTGGATTCTTTGAATGCCCGGAGCAGATCTTTTTTGGTTATGATACCCACAACCCGACCATCGTGATCGAGCACGGGGCAGCCGGGAATCCTACGATCCAAAAGAAGTTCGGAAGTCTCCTCTACCGTGTAGTCGGGCGGAACCGCAACAACCGATCTACTCATTATCGTCTCAACTTTCCGCTCCCAAACCTCAGCCGGAATCTGCCTGACATCAAGCCAAGACGACTCGGTGTCACTGAGTCTCTGAAGATCTCGTAACGTGACAAGGCCTACTGCCTTTCCATTGCTTACAACCGGTATGAGACTCGGGTTGTGTTGCATGAAAATTTTCACTACATCTCTTACAGTGTCTCCAACCTTCACTGTAATAACGTTGGAACTCATCCAATCTTTTACCAGCATTGTTTCCTCCTACTCTTGGAGGTCTTTGGAACGGGAAACTGCATGCTTCATCTCACAAATTTACAGAGACAGTCCAATGAATAGGGATTCCAATGCCTACAAGCGTCGATCGACATTTCCTTGCCCGCCGCATTCCGGAATGTAGCAGGTTACATTGATGAATGAACAACTTTCACCGCATTCAGGACAACGGTCCGGAGGCACGGCGGCTGTGATCAGAAAACCGCATTTAGAATTGGAACATCTCCAGTAGGTGAGGCCACATTCAGGGCAAATGTCTCCGACAAACTTGCCGGAAGCAGTGTAGCCTCAATGAGCGCATGTCCAAGTCGTCTTTGTTGGTTCCATTTTGGCCTTCCTCTTTCAAAAGATCACAGGGCTACAATCCCTTCACTTCATTTGCTTACTGGTTACATTAGGACATTCCGAGGGAGCTGTGTCCAGTCGCGCCGATTCAGAAATGTGGCGCAGGATGGACCACGCATTTATCCTGTCCGACAAGTCTCAACTCTTCGAGCTACTTCTTCGAATACGTCCGTCAGCCTGAGCAGACCGATAAATTGTTCCCCAGACCGCACAAGCAATGATTGAAAATGCCCCACTACAAGTTGATGTAGAGCTCGATCCAGAGGCTCATCCTCATCGATGATCTCTCCCTTGAGAGGAGCGGCGACGATGTCACTGACCTTGACATCTTCAGACTTGCGGCAAAGCTCATTGAGAGGAGTCTGCCAAATTCCGTAATCCTTCATCATGGCTTGAAGATACTCGGCAGTGAATACATATCCGGCGTATTTCTTCAGATCGCCCAATTCAGCGTACCGTGGTTCAAGACTCCTCAAAACATCTAAAAGGCTCAATCTGCCGAGTACATCACCTGTCTTCGTGCATACAAGTACCGCCCTGTATTCGTAAGAATTGGAATCACAGCTTCTCCTGGCCTGTATTAAAGCCCTTATTGCATCGCCGAGACTCGCATTTTCAGCGATGCAAACGTACTTGTTAATGGGAACCATCAGGTCTTTGACTTTCATTGTTTCCATCGGCCCCTCCTGAAGGCACTATCATACAGGTCCAGCCGGCATTTGAACTGCAGGCTCGTTATCAAAGTTATTCCCTGACGAGATCCTTCGTAGGTCCGAAACTCTCCCGTTCGCATCGGTAATTCGCGCCTATACGACGGTCATTTGCAGATTCCCCATTAGCACCGTACAACGAGTACCGGACACGGTGCGGATCTGAGACATCATCTGCTGTACTCCTCTTTAAAAGGCGATTGAGTCCTTTCCATCCATGCGTGCCCATTACAATGAGATCTGCTCCTTCTCTTTTCGCAAAGTCCGCTATCTTGGTAGACGGCACTCCCTCGGCGGAACACGATGTGACTGAAGGAAGCGTCTTACCAATTTCCTCGCACAAGCGCTTCAGTTCTCTATTACATGCAAATTCCACATTTTTCAGCGTGTCCTCAGGAGACACCAGATCGTCGAACCAAGGCAGAGGACGGGCATTCAGATCATTGACGTGGAAAAGGACCAACTTGGCCCCGAAGGATGCGGCATAATCAGCGGCAAGCCGAACAGCAGGTTTTGAGTTTTCCGAAAAATCAGTGCACAAAAGAATCTTTTTGGGAGTCATGACACCTTTCTCCTTTCGCTGCCTATTCTTCATTCCTTTGCGGTCAAATTCCCTATCTCGCCGGGAAACGTATTGTCTGATTCTGATTGTTTTGGCATATAAGGAATTTCGGGCAATTTGCGCCTGACTTCTTCCAACTCAAGAGATGCCGCTGCGGCCTCTTCTAGACATTTACCCACGGATATTAAAAGATCCAGGGTGTTCCAATACGCATGTGTTTCTGCTGTGAAGCAGTACGGTAAGTAACACCCGTCGCAAATATCTGCTCGAACCTCTTGGGATCTATGCTGAAGCTCACATGCAGCATTCAGGCAATCCGCGAGTCGAGAGTTCTTACCGACCAAGTAATCGTGAAAAGATTGGAGAGCATCGATCAGTCCGGAAAGTAGGTCTTCAATCCTTTCAGCCGATTTCTGACCGAAAGTAACGTCTTCGGCAATGCTGCAGCTCCATATGTCAATTTCTTGAAGCATTCCGCATATTCGATCAAGCCTCAAAGGTATCCGAACAAATCTCTTCTTAATCTCTCCAATGATTTCCATCGATCTCAGTTTCTCGGTAATTTCCGTCCGTAGAACATGAATATCTCTTGAAAGACACGCATAGTCATGGATATAAGTTTGAGAACAGAACCTCATTCGTGCAGACAGCAAGTGGGTCAATTCAAGCAATTTTATGGTCATGAGAATGAGACGCTCTCTTATCTCTGCCTCCCTGGAGAATAGTTCTCGACCGGCATTCCCAAAAAGCGTAGGACGGAGAGGCAGTTGGGAGAGTGTCTCTTCAATCCACTTGCATTCATCAGACTTGGCACGCATCTCGTTCCCCCTGTCTCCCTCAACGGTCAAGCCACAAATCTTGTGGAATGCATGCGATGCGTATCGGTGTGACCAGTTCGTCTGCTAGCAGCACGTTGGATCGACTTGAATTGGGGTTCGAAGTTGATGCGATAGAACCATCCTTAATGGACCGTGCAGTAGGAGTTCTTTCCTTCACCACATATCCGATGTTGCAGCATTGAGTCGAAGCCAACTTTTTCGCGAGGGGGCTTTCCATCTTGGTACCTCGGCTAATCCTGCCGACAAAGAAATATGCAAATCATGTGCCAATAAAAGTCGGGCTTTTGTAAGGTCATTCCTATATAATGGATTTCATTACCTGTTAGGAAGAAGTTGTCGAAGGAATCGTGTGAATCAGTCGGTCATTTTGGGTCTACACGTTAAAGCATTTTCATCATATTAATTTAATGAAATACGTTTGTGTTCCAGTAGCGCTTCTGCGACTATGTAATGCATGATCGCTAATCTTGATGTTTCTGCACTGAATATCCTTGACAGCCCTTCTATCAGCGGGAAACAATCCCGGCTTTTTGAAAAAGGCAAGACTAAGAAAGAGAATCAGCCTTTACAGGTGGTTCATTCTCAAAGAAGAGGAAAAATGGAAAAGAAGGGAACTCGATTCCCCTTTCTGCTGCACTTTACTATCCGGATGGAGCTGAGTAAAATGGAACCAAAAGCAGTGAGAAAACTGCCGACTTTTCCGGATCGCGGAACTCTTCGGGAGTAAGCCCATATGATGAACTTCCCGAAAAACGACCCGGCAATTAGCGAAGAAAAGGCCATGGTACACACTTATCTCGATGCTGCAGTAGCCGTAATTGTTTCACTAGACCAACTCGGAAAAGTTACATTCGTGAATCACGCATGTGTCGAACTGCTCGGCTGCTCTTCTGCGGATATTGTAGGACGGGATTGGGTGCAACATTTCACTCCTCAGAGACACCGGGAGTGCATGAGAAGGACGATCTCCCTTGTAATTGCCGGAGAAACCCCGCGTACCTTCGAGGGCTGGATTCTCACTAAGGACGGACAAGAAAAGCTCTTAGACTGGCACAACATACTTCTTCGCGACCCCCAGGGCGGCATCATTGGAATTTTGATGTCAGGGGAGGAATTGACAAAGTGCAAAGGGACGGAGGGAGGGCTGCGACGAAGAGAAAGTCTTTTGCTTTCTGTTTTTGACAGTGCCCAAGAATGCATTATGATCAAGGACGCATCTCTCGAATACGTGGAAGTTAACCCCGCTTTTTGTAAGCTCATGCGGCTGGAAGAATCGGAAATTGTCGGACGTCGGGCTGAGGACTTGTTCGGGGCCGAAATCGGAAAGGAAATATCGGCAAGGGCCGCTCGCGTCTTGGAAGGAGAATCGATTGAATCGGAACAGACCCGTGTTGTTCGCGGGCATAGAATGACTTTTCACGATTCCATAACTCCTTTACGGGATGCAGGCGGAAACATTATAGGACTATTTTACATTTCCCGGGACGTCACTGAACGAAAGCAGATAGTTGAGGACGTTCAGGTGCAAACGGACGACTATCCTTCACGAGCCATGCAAGAAACCTTGGCAAAGTCCCTTGTCGCTGCGTGCAATGACAGCACGGTTCTTTTTCAAGGTGAAAGTGGAAGCGGTAAAGATTTTCTTGCAAAGTGGATACATGCCCGCTCGCGCCGTTCAATCGGACCCTTCTTTTCGATAAACTGCGCAGCACTGCCCAGAGAGCTTGCGGAATCCGAGCTTTTCGGACACGAAAGAGGAGCGTTTACTGGCGCAAACCGACTGAAGAAAGGTCTCCTGGAACTTGCTGAAGGGGGAACAATTCTTCTGAACGAGATTGGTGAATTGGATCTGTCGCTACAAGCCAAGCTTCTGGCATTTCTTGATACAAGATCTTTTCTCCGGATCGGAGGACAGAAGCAGGTATATGTCAATGCCAGATTGATGGCTGCATCACATCGCGTTCTCATGAAGGAGGTGGAGCAGAAACGATTCCTCCAACCGCTGTATTATCGTCTGAGCGTATTTCCCATAAGAGTTCCTCCTCTTCGAGAGCGGCCTGAAGACCTGCCGATTCTCGCACGCGATCTTATACAGGTGTTAGCTACTGATATGCAATTACCCAGAAGGCCGGAAGTCGATTCGCAAGTTATAAAGGATCTCATTGATTACGAATGGCCGGGCAACGTGAGGGAACTCAGAAATGTGCTGGAGCGGTCTTTGATACTCTGGAAAGGAGGACCCTTTCATCTGGAATTACCCAAAGCCGAAAAGTTTGGAGGTGAATGGTCATATACCGTGCGCCACCTACCGAACCAGACATTCCATGATATTGTTAACAATGTGTCGACTGTTTTGTGCCATCATGCTGTAAAAATGTGCGATGGGAATAAAAAAGACGCTGCACGCCTGCTTCAAATTTCACGCGAAACTTTGTATAAATATCTTAGTAAATTATAGATGGAATCCAAAAAATGGACACGACGCTTCTCGTGTGACCAAAAAATGGACACAACCCCAAGGTATATCTGATTGATATCTCAAGTACAGGAAATCCTTGTGTCCATTTTTTCTACAACTTGCCTGCGGATCGAACCATATCCCGCCACTCGAAGATACTTGTTACGATCGGTAATCCATTTCATATAGCAGTTTTCTTGAAAAAAGAACTATTTTTCGGCTTCGGCATGAAAAATGCTCAATGTGGAGTATGCATTCCGTTTTGGGAATTTGCGAGGGATTCATCAGATGAGATTTTCGTAATCTGATAAACGACTGAAGTGCCTGGGCATCTAGACCACTACAATCACCAGGTTCTTTTTGGCCCATTCAGGCTCTTGAAAAGTTTAACGGCATAAAGCAGCAACGAGATTGGCATATGGGAAACGGATTGATAGAAGCGGCTATGGAAGGAGACCTGATAAAGGTTCGTCAGTTTATTGCCAACGGGGTAGACGTGAATACTTCTAACCGATTGGGAACCACAGCTCTCATGGTAGCTTCTCTTTGGAACCGCGAGCCAATCGTAAGTCTCTTGTTATCTCACGGGGCGGACATGGAGGCCAAAGAGAATTCTTCTGGCTGTAATGCTCTTATGTTCGCATGCCTGTCCGGTAACCGCAACTTGGTGAACACTATCCTGAAACACGGGGCAGCTGTGAATTCGGCGAACATGGATGGCAGGACAGCTCTTATGATGGCTGCTTTCTGCGGCACCGTTGACATAGTGAAAATGCTGCTGGAAGGCGGTGCCGATGTTGATGCTACCGATCGATTTGGAGCGACTGCTGTCAATCAGGCATTAGCCGGCGGACATACGGAACTAGCAAAGCTCCTTACAGCGAAGAGCGATTCAAAACCGCTCAATGTCAGCAACGAGGGAAAGCATAAAGGCTCTCTCTCAAAATCCTGAAGTGTTGAGAACGGCGCAAGTAGTCGACCTCGGTCAGAACAACTCTTTTGCATTCACGAAGGAGGTTGTTGGACATGGACCAGAACAAGATTGATACACTGATAAAGGCTGGATGGCGTGTGCTGAATACCTATTTTAGTGAAAAGGCATTCAACGATTGGAGAAAAGAAGCTCTGGAATGTGTCGTCGCATTGTGCGGCGAGTCCCATCCTTATAAGGAATATTTTCAGAACAATGTTCAGAAGGATCTTACCACAAGTGTGCTTACAGGAGTCGGATTGCTGACTGCGGCACAATCAAGAGGGGAAGCTCCAAATAGCTGAAGAGCGATTCTGATATCAATTGATAAGTCCAAAAAAGGTTGACGTGAGTTCTTGACGCACACTTGCGGGCTCTTGCAGCAAGGGAGACTGACATGAAACATATATTGAAACCTTCCGGAGGAGGCACGTCTCAGGATAAAGAGTCGGAACGTAAGAAGGTTGAAGAAATATTCGCATGTACAGCGTCTCTGATTCGGCATCGTATTGCGGTGATGAGTGGGAAGGGAGGAGTCGGAAAAACCACGGTTGCGGTAAACCTGTCAGCAGCACTCGCTTTATCCGGGCATGCAGTTGGAGTTCTGGATGCAGACATACATGGTCCGGATGTTCCCATGATGTTCGGACTCCAGGACCGGCTGCCGGAATCGTCGGCAGGTTACCTCCTTCCGCTGATAGCGCAGAATAATATCAAAGTCATGTCAATGGGATTCCTTCTCGGTAATCGGGACACGCCAATTGCATGGAGGGGTCCACTAAAACACAAGCTGCTTGAGCAGTTTCTAACCGAAGTGGAATGGGGTCCGCTCGACTACCTTGTCATCGATCTTCCACCAGGCACGGGGGATGAACCTCTCAGTATAGCTCATTTGCTGGGAAAGCCCATGGCGGCTGTCATTGTCACTACTCCTCAGGATGTTGCTGTGCTGGACTCGCGGAAAGCGGTCATTTTTGCTCGAAAACTCGGGATTGAGGTGATTGGTATCATTGAAAACATGAGCGGATTGGAATGTCCCTTTTGCAAGAATACCATAGATTTGTTCAAGACCGGAGGCGGGGAAAAAGCAGCCTTAGAATTGGGTGTGCGCTTTCTAGGTCGCATTCCCATAGATCCCGAAGTAGTTGCTACAAGCGATCGCGGAATCCCCATAGTGCATCGAAAGCCGGATTCAAGAGTCGCCAGGGCATTCAGGGAAATAGCTTACATGATCGAATCAATTCAAAACGGGGCTATATCTAGAGAAAGAGAGGAGGTAAGAAGGTTTGGGAGAGACTCGAGTTGAACGGAGTTGAGCACCCTGGGGGCTGTCCTGTGGAATCAAATGACACAGGAGAGTCATTCCCGGAATAGCAAAACACGCATATTTTTTGGGCCCTTTCTCAGAGGAGGCAGCCATGTTTTTACCGCAAAGTCAAATGTTCAAAGATATCAGACAGGAGACAATAAGCGAGATCTCTGAGATAGCTATCGAAGAGCAATACGAAAAAGGGACCATCTTATTCCGTGAAGGCGACTCGGCGAGATACCTGTATGTGCTGGTTGAGGGCAAGGTGTTGTTGACAATTGACGACGCACCCACCCCCCATTACGTGGCCACAAAAATGGGCGAGCTGTTCGGTTGGTCCAGTGCAGTCGGTCGACAGTTTTACTCCGCTACGGCGGAATGTCTCGCTCTGACTACTTTGATGAAAGTCGGCAGATCGGAACTTGAACGAGTATTCGACGAACATCCGCGCAGTGGAAAAGTTTTCTATAAGCTGTTGGCAGAAGCATTAGGCCAGCGATGGATCGATCTGAATCGCGCGTGGATATCCGAACTGGAACTTGAGAGAAAGATTTCATAACTGCAGTCAACCGGGAGCCAAGCAGTCAGAAAACTTCTGAAGTTAGCCCGTCTCCTCGAACAAATCAAAAGGAACTGCACGGCAGTATCATTTATCAGTCCTGGCGAAACTAACCGTAAGGAGGTTACCGACAATGAAATTGGCAATCACAGCTTTCGGCAACAATTTGGATGCTGAAATGGACCCGAGATTCGGAAGAGCGCAATACATTCTGATTATGGACCCTCAGGGCACAGTAACAGAAGTCATAGATAACGCAGAAAATAGAGCCGCAATGGGAGGAGCAGGTATCAGTGCTGCAAAGCTCCTGGCAGACAGAAGAGTCGATGTGCTTCTCACTGGAAGGTGCGGACCGAACGCTTTGGCAGCTCTCAATTCTGTAGGAATCAAGATTTACGAAGTCGCTGCTGATACTGTCCGGAAAGCGTTGGAAGATTTCAATCAAGGCCAACTAAGCTCTGAAACTGTGAGTACACAGATTTCAGGATCGGGCCCCGGCCAGGGGCTTGGATCCGGCCAAGGTATGGGACGTGGCATGGGACGGGGCCAAGGTATGGGACGGGGACAGGGTATGGGACGGGGGCGTGGAACAGGTCAAGGCCGTCGTCGTATATGATTTTGGATGGAAGGTACAATGGTGTTAACGACCATGTTTGTGACTCCTGAATAGGGGGTGTAATTCCGACTCAATGAAAAGCGTCTTATTTGAGTCGAGGTCAATGCGCCCACGTAATGGAATGACGAATGAAGTCGGAACAAAAAAGCAATGAGCAGTTAAAAAGAGAGCTTGCCGAAATACGTAACCAGATTGCACAGGTAAGCAAGTTACGTGAGCAACTAACCTGCAGCATCGCTTCCTGTCAGGAGTCTCTTGCTAAGAACGAAGCCATAGTCCGAGCTTTTCATGGCATCATATACATCTGTTCGTCGAACTATGAAATTGAATTTGTAAACGAGCGAGGTCTCAAGCGTACGGGTCACGACCCTGTGGGGGAGAAGTGCTACAGGGCTGTTCATAACCTTGAGAATGTGTGCCCCTGGTGTAAGGCCGACAGACTATATCACGGCGAGACCGTAAGTCAGGAAGTGCTGAGCCCGAAGGATAATCGCTGGTATCATAGCGTACACACGCCTCTTCATCATGAAGAAGGTCATCTCGCGATGATGGCTATGCTCTATGATATTACAGAAAGAAAAGAAGCTGAAGCTGAACGTGAACGGCTCATTGCTGAACTGAGATCGAAGAACGCCGATTTGGAGATGTTCAGTCATGCCGTGTCTCACGATCTCAAAAATCCCCTCATAACCGTGAGAGGCTTGTTAAGATGGATAGAAAGAGATGCTCAGGATGGAAGCATCGAACGTCTAAAAGTGAACCTACGCCTGGTTGCCGATACCGCCGCCAGAATGGAACACCTGGTGGAGGACCTGCTGGAATTTTCAAGCATAGGATACTTCTGCGGTTCGAATGACGAGATCTTGTTCGAAGACCTGGCATCTGAAGCAGTCCAACTGTTGTCCGGCACTATTGTCGACAAAGGAGTAAACGTGAAGATCGGACCGGGGCTTCCCACTATTCGAGGGGATCGTTCGCGGTTACTTCAGGTTCTCCAAAACCTCATCGAAAATGCCGTTAAATTCATGGGGCAGCAAAACGATCCCACGATCGAAATAGCGGCTCGATCGGATGGGAGCGAGACGGTATTTTACGTACGAGATAATGGAACAGGTATCGATCCTGCCGACCAGGCGAGAATATTCGCCCTCTTCGCCAAGCTTGACCAGTCGGCAAAGGGAACCGGTTTGGGATTGGCTCTCGTAAAAAAGATCATCGAAACCCATGGCGGACGGATTTGGGTCGAATCCGAGGGGCGCGAGAAGGGTTCAACGTTCTGTTTCACCCTCCGGCCAGGGAGTGTTTTGCAGTAGTCGGGGTGAGTTCCTTGTCCGGTCCGGAAGACGGTAGGAACGCTAGGCCATATTTCATGGGCGATTCTCGTTCTGCGTTCGGAATTGGCTGCATGGAGCACGAACCAAGCGAAACGAATCATCTGAAGAAAGGAGCTATGTATGAGGAGGCACATTTGTGTCCTGTTGTTATTTGCTGCTCTCGTTTTCGCAGGCGGATCCCGGCTTACCGACGCTGGCGTACAGGTTCCAAAACAGGAGTGTTCTTTCCTAAACAGTCTGCACTTTACAGCCAAAGGGATGGGATTCTGGTACAGCAAAGAGCAGGGTGGCCTGGAACTGATTACCGGGGTTCCGTATGCCAAGCTTGGATGCCAGAATTGCCACGTGACGGGTTGTGACCGATGTCATCGAAGCGAAACGGGAAAGCTGATGTCTTACACGGTCAAGGCTGCTCAAAACCAGGCAATGTGTCTGAAATGTCATGCGCGAGAACAAGCCATGATGACTATTGATCTGAGATCAAAACAAGAAGATGTGCATCTGGCGAAGGGAATGAATTGCTCGGATTGCCACTCAAAGCGAGAAATGCATGGTGATGGTATCGAGTACACCTCCCTTAAAGAACCGGGAGCCATGGACACGCAATGTGAGAAGTGCCATACCGCACTCAAGCCCACCGATGCTCACACGGTGCACGAAGGAAAACTGGACTGCAAAGCCTGTCATGTACGCCACGTGGTTAGTTGCACCAATTGCCATTTCGATCATATGGTCAAAACAGGAGAGCGCAAAGCGATTCCCGTTGACGGTTGGGTATTTCTCATGAACTACAGGGGCAAGGTGTCTTCGGCGAGCATGCAGACTTTCCTGGTACGTCCCAACAAAACATTCCTTATGTTTGCGCCTCACATGAGCCATTCGATCATGAAAGAGGGAAGGAAATGCAACGACTGCCATGGAGCGAAACAGATGCAGCAAGCTCTAAAAGAAAAGAAGATGAAGCTGACATGGCTCGAAGACGGCAAGGTCGTGAACAGCAAAGCAGTGATTCCTGTGGCTCAAGGAGTAAAATACGAATGTGCGTATCTCGATCTGAAAGATGGGAAATGGGAACCGGTCAAGGATCCGGCTGAGCCGATCGTGCAATTTGCCGCTTTTGGCGAACCCCTTAGGAAGGAACAGCTTGAGGCTTTAGCCCAAGCTCAAGAACCTCCCCAAGCGGAGATAAAGACACCGGTCAAGGGTGAGATAAACCGCTGACCAACCTCAGGGTGTACGTTCCTTGCTCACTATGGGTTCAAACTTGAAACAGGCTGACGTTGGACGAGAATTGCACACTTGTAAAACGGCTGACAAAAACTGTCCATCCTGGAGAATCCTTCGAACGCGACGGATGTTGTTCGTGTTGCGGCACCGAAATACGAAAGAAGCAGTCCGGAGGAGATGCAAGCCTCTTCGCTGAAAGGCTGCACAAAAGAGTACGTCATCGCATTCGGACGTGGAAGAGGTAACTCATGACAAGCACGAGGATTCCGGGGCACATGAACTCATTTTTGTTCAACCGAAAGGAGTTCCGGACATGATCGCATTTGGACCGGTACCCTCCCGGAGATTGGGGCGAAGTCTCGGTATCAACAATATCCCGGCAAAGTACTGCTCTTATTCCTGCGCCTACTGTCAGGTGGGCCGCACACCTCGGAGACGCATCGAACGCAGCCAATTCTTTAAACCGGACCAGATAGTGCGGGAAGTCGAGACACACGTGGAAAAATTGCAAAAGGCAGGAGAGATTGTTGACTATCTGACGTTTGTTCCGAATGGTGAAGCCACTCTGGACATAAATCTTGGGAGTGAAATCCGTGCCTTGACTCGGCTGGGCATAAAAATCGCCGTAATCACGAATTCTTCTCTGCTCTGGAGAGAAGACGTTCGCGAAGATCTCGCTCAAGCTGACTGGATATCACTAAAAATCGACGTGGCAGAAGAAAAGACCTGGCGCAAACTCAACCGGCCTCATCGGGCGCTTAGCATGACCACTCTCTTGCAGGGAATCTTTCAATTTGCCAAATCCTTTACAGGGGATCTGGTAACGGAAACCATGCTTGTGAAGGGAATCAATGATGACACCAGCTCTTTGCAGAAAGTGTCGGAAATTTTATCGCAAGTGAATCCTCGTTGCTGCTATTTGGCCGCACCGATAAGGCCGCCGGCAGAAAGCTGGGTCCAGCCTCCCTCGGCGGATATTCTCTCTGGAATCCACACGTTCTTGGATTCCAGAATACCAGCAGCGACACCCCTGACCTGGGTCGATGAAGGTCCGTTCACGCCCACAGGATCTGCCGAACAAGATCTTCTCGACATCACGGCTGTGCATCCTATGGAAGAGGGCTCGTTAGAGAAGTTCCTTCAAAAGGCTGGTGCGGAATGGACGCTTATAGAACGATTGCTTGAAGGCGGACGACTTATAAAATCCCAATTTGGTGGTAAATCGTTTTATCGAAGAGCATAGATGAACCTTTCAATTGCTGGACGGTGGGAGCCTATCGCTGAGTTCGCAAAAATAATTGCTTCTCGCATTCGATGGACCCCACTAACGGACCGTTAGCGGCCCCTGAATTCTCTAAATCAAGCCGCATACCGTTCTCTGCTTCGTATGTCTTGCCTTTTCAGATACGAGATAATTTATCAGGGGTTTCGCTGACTATCGTCCCTTGAAATCAGCTTCTCGTCTTTGAATAAAGGCCTGCAGTCCTTCCACGACATCTTCACTTTTCATCAGTGGAATAAGGTCCGGAATAAGTCGAGCAAATGCAGCTTGATCACCTCTGGTGCGAGCCAGCCTAGCAGAAGCCAAAGTGGCATATACTCCCAATGGAGCTTGTTTGGCAACCGTTTGAGCAATCTGGAGGGCTTTATCGAACTGGCCCCCAGCATCTGTCACTTCTTGAACCAAACCCATTCGAAATGCGTCTTCTGCTGAAAATTCGTCGGCAGTCAAGAGATAGCGCATCGCATTGCCCCAGCCAATTTCTTGCATTAACCGGACAGTTGCACCACCCACGGGGTAGATGCCTCGTTTAATCTCAAGTTGACTGAATCGAGTCCCGGAGGCCGCAATACGAATGTCGCTGGCCAAGAGTAATTCCAAGCCGATAGTGTAGCATATGCCCTGTACGGCCATTACAAGAGGTTTCCTCAATCGGTTCGCTTCGTCCAGTCCCATCGGATCAATTGCGTCCTCGGGAAGCTCCGGGAAACGTCCTTCTGCGAAGAGAGACGCCCATTCCGGTAGATCCAAGCCGCCAGTGAAATGATTGCCGTGTGCAAACAATACCCCGCATCTGTAATCGGGATTCCTTTCCAACTCGCCGTATGCGAGAGCCAGGTTCTGGTACATGTCAACGTTAAAGGCGTTCAACTTCTCGGTACGGTTGATTCCTATCAAGAAAACGTGACCGTCATTTTCGACAGTTATTTGATTACTTTTCATCTCGATACTCTCTCACAATCGGTATTGGAATGATGTCATTGTTCGATTTCCAGAAAGAAGCCCCCACAATTTCCTCCTGGCAGCCCTCCTCAATTGCCGGCATCGAACTATAATATGAACCATCCCTGCACGCCAGCCTATAAGAAACGGGCACGATTCTTCTTCAAAACTTTATTGGATCTTCGACCGGATGTGTACATTGATCTTAGCTATAATGAGCCATGAAGCCCATTTGGGGCCGGTTCTGCTGAACCTGTCTCAACGATCGCAACGGCAGAAAAAACATGACGGCGGGACCGAGCAAAATTCTATGAGCACAAACGGAATCTGCAGGGCGGGACTCGGATGGTTACGCTTGACCGCAGAGGGGGCAATCAGGTACTCTCGAATAAACAAATGTCATACTCTATTGGAAATCTGAAATGATTTGGTGCTGACACGTTCCTGAGACGAGAAACGATGATTTAGGTCCCGGGCAACACCGTGACCCTTTATGGAACGAGCATCGTGGATTGGAATTCGGCTGAATTCTTAGCGCCTGATTAAGGAGGTATGGAGGATGACGAGGAAGCTTTCTTACCTGATAGTGACTTTATTCCTGTTTTCAACCGTTTCCGCTTCCACCGAAGAGACCCCAAGCCTGTGGAATATTGTAAAAATGCTCCAATCAAAGCAATTCGTCGACTTGACCCATGCGTTTAGTCCTGGCATCCCTCACTGGCCGGGATTTCAAAACGAGGAACGTGCAACCACATATTATTACGATGAGGGAATAGGAAGCAGGGGCCACGGTTTTCTGGCTCATGAATACAAAATACCAGGCCAGTGGGGAACGCATGTTGACCCACCAGCCCATTTCGTCAAAGGAAAACGTTTCTTGGATGATATTCCGGTACAAGAAATGGTCCTCATGCTCGTAGTAATTGATGTAAGCAAAAAGGTTGAACAAAACCCGGATTATCAGATTGCCATAGACGACGTGCGAGCATGGGAGGCAAAATACGGTCAAATTCCGGCAAACTCATTTGTTGCCATGAGAACGGACTGGTCGAAGAGGTGGCCGAATCCCGACAACATGCGGAACGCCGACAATAAAGGAGTTGCACATTATCCGGGTTGGAGCAAAGAGGTTCTTACGTACCTTTACGAAGACCGCAAAATTACAGCCTCAGGACACGAAACTACCGACACGGACCCGGGTATTGCCACAAGCAAGGGAGATTATTCCCTGGAGACGTACATTCTTTCGCAGGACAAATATCAGATTGAGCTTCTGACCAATCTGGACAAAGTTCCCGAATATGGAGCGATGGTGGTGGTGTCTTTCCCAAAGCCAAGAAAAGGTTCCGGGTTTCCGGCGAGAGTCTTTGCCATTTTACCGTAAAGACTGCTGCACGTTTAATCTGCTTTGCTTCCTGATTCCAGTTTTTTGAGAATAGAAACAGGATAGCCGTCCGCAAGAGGACAATCCAGAATCAGCGTTGCCTTGTATAGGGAATACCGTAGATTCAAGCACTGCGTCTGGTTAAGGCAAATTATCTTAACATTCGGAACAACCCAGAAAGGCAACTTAGTGGCATACTGGAATCTACTTGTCGGCGTCCCAGGAGCTACGCGGTCTGCTTTTAAACTCTCTGCCCAGAGCGTCTGCAGCCCAGATGGCCGACTCAACCATATCAACAGTCACAGGGAACCACGTGGAATGAATAGTCTCGCCCGCCGCAGTGGTTGCTTCGGCTACTTTTCTTATATCATCATTACTCGGGCCACAAATGCCCAAATCCTCAAAACAGACCGGCAATCCCACGCTCAAACAAAAATTTAGAACTTGGTCTATGTCTTTTGACGATCGCCCTTCCAGGACGATCTGTGTAATGACTCCGAAAGCTACCTTCTGTCCATGAAACTTGGAGTGCGACGCTTCCAAAACTGTCAGGCCGTTGTGGACAGCGTGAGCCCCGGCTAAGCCACCGCTTTCAAATCCCAAACCGCTGAGCAAGATGTTGGCTTCGACCACCGCTTCTACGGCTGGTGTCACGGATTTTCTTTGTACAGCAAGCTTGGCCTGGAGCCCGTACTCCAACAGCGTGTCATAGCAGAGTCGAGCCAATGCCAGGGAAGATAGAGTGGGTGGGCATGCACTGGTAAGAACATTTGGTTTGCAGCTTTTGGCGCACGTATCCGCTTCCCAATATGTGGCCAAAGCGTCCCCCATTCCGGATATCAGCAAATCTACGGGAGCATTGGCCACTAGAGACGTATCCACTAAGACGCAATCAGGATTTTTCGGCCAAATGAGGTAGCGCTCGAAAACACCGTGTTCCGAATAAACCACAGACAAAGCCGAACACGGCGCGTCGGTCGCAGCAATGGTGGGGACAACAATCACGGGGATTTTCATTTCATGCCCCACTGCCTTGCCCGTATCAATTACTTTCCCGCCGCCAGCGGCAATGACAAGGTCAGCCCGGTTGGTCTTGGCGATGCCTATCAAGCGCCTGATCTCATTGTCCGAGCATTCGCCTCTGAAGAGCTCCTTCCGGCAGCTTACGTTATGCTCTTTAAGACTGGCCTCAACAGCGGAACCGCAGACTCCGAGCGAGGTCTGTCCTCCTGTGAACAGGGCCTTGGTGCCAATTCTGGCGGCGTGCATTCCCAGTTCAGCGATGGCACCAGCCCCTTGAACGTAACGACTGGGCGCAAGAAACATCCGACTCATTTGAACTCCCTACTGTACTCAATCAGATCCAATGGCTTCTCTCCACAAAAACTTGATTTTGCAGATCTGGGCTCTTTCTCGTTTCGTCTCGTTTATGCATGAGGAGTGTCTCGAGCTTGAAACTCTGACTGACTATCTGTTCAGGCGATAGCGCTTATTTGGAGCGTCTCTTAACTAGAAATTACATTAAGGCGTTTTCTTCCACAACATAGAGCGAACCAAAAGCAGGATCAATATGGTGACAGGAATGCCTATATCGCCAATCCACAGGACCGGACCGGCATTGTAGACTGCCATATTTCCGTCCTGGATTATCTGTCTGATGTGGCCAAAAGCGCACCCCAGAAAAAACACAGCGCTTCCGATTCCTGTGGCCGTCCAGAAATGCTGTCTCAACCAAATGCAGAGCACCCCGCAGATACCCCAACTCAGATCGGCTACAGCAACTTCAAACTGAAAGGGACTTCCCGGCTGCCAGCCTATTTTGCGAGCAATTTCATCGGCCATGAACGTATGGCCATACCAGGCTAAGATCCCGCCGAGGCCAACATTTATAGCGAGCAAATACATCAGGAGGACTTCCACGACTCTGGCCTTGGTGCGTGACTCTTTGCTGAAACCAAGATGCAGGGCAAATCCTATAAAGGTAGCTGCCAGAAAGAGAACCGAGAGCATGATCGACTCCTTTGCTGTGCTCAACTCAAACGCACGCTCGGGAATATTTAATATCATACCCCTCAGACTCATAGGAACATATTTAAGGGTTACCGGCAAAATCCTTGAGGGATATTCCTGATCAAAAAGAGAGGGAGGTGCGCCCATATGCGAGACAACGGATTCGGAACCATCATTCCTATTTGGCCTTGCTCTTCATCATCAGTCCCATCGACCATATTCCCTATGACATATCTGTAGTCTGCTGGGCAGACGCATCGCAGCTAATCACCTACCTGCAAACTGACGCCGCTTAACATCAACGACAACTACAAACAACTAAGGGGTAGAACGCTGCACGTACGTCCTTCCTACTGAAAAGGAGAAAGAAAATGCCAGAAAGACCGATCAGACGCTTCTCGTACAGCCGGCTAAACACTTACCTGACCTGTCCATTGCGATACCGGCTCCAATATGTAGAACTGATCCCGCCAGCAATCACCTGTGCTTCTTTGGCGTTCGGCTCGGCAATCCATGAAGCCGGTAGCCGCTTATTATCAGTCTCGTGAGGAGACCAAAAAACCTATTGCTCACAACTCCGAGACAAAAAAAGCTAAAGCCTATGTTTCTATTCCGAGGCCGGTTCAAGTACGAACAAGACCTTCACCCAATGAAGTTGTTGAGTTAAAAGTCGCTGTTTTGAGCTCAGAGCGTTACAGTCCGATCTTTTCTCGAAGAATCGAACATTGGTCCATTGCTTTCCACAGATGAACCAAAGCATCGAGCCACTCTGCATCAAGTTGTTCCGACTCTTTTACGAGTTGTGCTCGATGCTCTTTACCTACATCCGGCTCTTTTAACTCTGCCATCAGTTTCTGCCTCTTCCTGTGAGGCCCCACGGCTTTGTCGAAAGCGACACGGACTGGATCAAGAGGATTGCTCATCATGACCTCCCATTTGTTTGCCGGCCGAGACGATAGAATTTTCACATCAGACCTAGATGCCTCAGACTATGCCATGAGACTGAATCTTTGTGAAGCCGTTTAATTCCAAAATCTTCTTTGAATGCCTTCGGTTTGCTCGTTAAAACAAGGATAGACCGAGAGCAATGAACCACAAATGTCATTACGACAAAAATGAAGACAATCAGCAATCTCCAACCACTTTTCTGATGGGCGAGATTGTTTTTATCGGATAGTCCCATTTCCATGTCCAAAGACAAACAATTTTAAAAAAGCTCACAAGGCGGGCTCAAGAAAGTTTCTGAAGAGGGCTAAGACTTGGCAGCCACCAAGGGTTTCGAACCCCTGTCTTCCTCCGGCGGCTTCTGGCCACGATCCTGTCAAACCAATCCCACTGAGAATGCGATGCAGAACTGTCCACCGTAGTAGAGTGGTAACCCCAAGAGACGGTTGGCGAATTGACTCCTCACGAATCTCTCCCGGGCAACGAAGAGATCAGACAAGTAGAAGCAACATGCTCCGACAAGAAGAACCCAGGCTCCCGTCGACTGCAGGTCAGGGTTCAAGAATGCTACCCAGGCTGCCGCCAGCATCGAGCTGATCACGAGCACGTAAAGGCCCACGGGAATCATCATGGCCCCAAGGTGGGGGCGAAGCCGCCAGAATACTCCGAGGCTGACCGCCACGATCAGCAAATATCCGAAATTCAACCAGTCAGACGGCCGAGTGAGACCGGCGAAGGCCACAACGTATAGGAGGTGGCCGAGTAGGAAAGCTATAAGTCCGGCCCTGAATGCCTTGTTTCCCTTCAGAGCCAAACACACGTCCCCTATAAGACCGAACACGAGGCCCGCGATGACCCATTGATAGTAGGGTTCGACGGCATGTGGTTGAATCAGGGCTGCTGCAACGAAAAGAATAGAAAGAGGCGTCTTGAAAGTCAGGATCAGAGGCACGCTTTTTCGCTTCTCCGCCACCAGAAGGGCAGCCAACAACCCAGACGCCACGACAACGAGAGCCTCGCTTACCATGATCCCTCCAACCAGGATGGAAAAGCAACAGTTAGGGCGCCGCGGCCTGGGAGCCTCGATACCCTGATCATGAAGAGCGCCCCATACTTCTTACTCTCCGAACGCATCTGGAGTCTGGAGAGATGACTGTATGTTTCAGTTTCCATCTGACCAACCGGCAGCATCTCACGTGCTCCATTTCGGCAGCGACAGACCAATTATCCGTGCAACCTGCACATATCTGACTCTCACCGTGAATTTGGAATGCCACCTGAATAGGTGGGGTAGGCCACTTTCTTAGAAGAGGCTTCCAGACTTGCAAAGCCGTATTCATCTACATCGTAGAATAGCTTGGCACGCACATGCTGAAGCAAGAAACTCTCGCTGGCGAGTTCTTTTTCTGCAATCGCAAGGACGTCACCTGTCAAGTACGGCTGCATAAGATACTCGCTCTGGATGAGCACAATACACCGATACGCAACTGCAGCACAAGAATATTCCTGCCATCTTATGGAGCGGGTTTCAGCATTCGAGGGCCTCTGCGGTCATCAGAACGTCCGTGGGATTGTCTTTCACAGGGACGATATTAAGGGGTCTGTTTTGATCAATCATGACTGTGTGCCATTTGGAATCGTGAAATAAAAAGTAGAACCCTGGCCAATTTTGGATTCTACCCACACTCTGCCACCATGTCGTTCCACTATTTTCTTGACGATTGCCAATCCTATGCCTGTTCCATGAAAGGGACCTTTTTTGCTTAACTGCTGAAAAATTACGAAGATCTTTTCAAAATATTTTTCCTCAATGCCGATTCCGTTGTCTTTCACGGAGAAAATCCATTCGTTTCCGTTTTCTTGTGCAGACACATGCACCTTTCCAGCTTCTTCGGGACCGAATTTTACCGCATTTCCGATGAGGTTTTGCAGCAATTGAATCAGCTGGGTGGAATCTCCGAGGACTGTTGGCATCTGGTCATAAGTTATTGAGGTACCTTTTTCTTTTACCAGACCACCACAATTTTTAATCGATTGATCCAGAATTTCTTTTATGTCGACCGCTTTGAAGGATTGACCCTGAGTATTTACACGGGAATAAGCAAGCAGATCTTGTACGAGTGCCCTCATTCGTTTTGCGCTATCAATAGCATAATCAATCAGTTGATCGGAGTGTTTATCGAATTGGCCTTTATGTTTCTTCTCGAACATCTGAAGAGCGGTCCTGACTGTGCGTAAGGGCTCCTGCAGATCATGAGAAGCTACATATGCGAAATGTTCAAGATCTTTGTTCGAACGACTTAAATCTTCATTTATAGCAGCCAATTCGTCAGCTCTAACTCTGAGAAGATTCTCCATGCTCTTACGAAAAGTAATATCTTTGCACACTCCGCACATGAGAACAACTTTTCCTTCATCGTCGTGAACGGGAAAACCACGCTCTTCGATCCAATGAATGGCATGATCGATTCCAATGACACGGTACTCACAGGAGTATTGTATTCCTTGCGAGTGATAATCTTTCATAGTCTTCTTTAAGTCTTCAACATCGTCGGCGTGTACGGATTCCAAGAATGACTGAGGAGATTCGTGAAGACTTTTAGCTGATCTCCCCCAGATCTGCTCATAAGAAGGACTGATGTATATCATTTCTTTGATACCAGGGGTGCTCATCCAAAAGACATCTTGTATGGTTTCTGTGACGAGACGAAACTTTCTTTCACTTTCACGTAAGCTCTTTTCAGCCTGTGTTCTTATTTCAATTTCTTTTAATAATTCTGCAGTTCGTTCCTGAACTCTCGCTTCAAGATCCTGATTAAGTGCTCGTATTTCGGCTTCGGTTTTTTTTCTTTCGGTTATATCCCGCACGGTGCCCCACATTGAGGTTGGCTCGCCATTCTCATCCCGTATCAAGAAAGTCCTCAGCTCCACTGGGAATATTGTGCCGTCTTTTTTCCGATACTCTTTTTCATAAACACCAGAGAACCCTTTCTGCACGATCTCATCTCGGACAATAACGGCTTCAATGGCATGCCATTTCTCGGCGGTCAAGTCCATGTAGGTCAGGCTTAGAAGCTCCTCTGCGGAGTAGCCAAGCATTTCCTGGTATGCCTGATTTGTTTCTAAGATGCGGCCGGTCATATCGACGCTGACAAAAGCATCCCTCATCGTTTCGTGTAACCTGCGGTACTTTTCTTCACTTTCTCTGAGCCGATCTTCGCCCATCTTGCGGGCGGTGACGTCTTGCAGTGTTCCTCTCGTTACTGCAGGTTGTCCGTCGGCATCATAGATGGTCTCAGCAATTGCGTGGATATGGATGACATTCCCCGATTCCTGAACCATTCTGTACTGGATGTTCATCGGCTTACGAGAATTTAGAGAATCTCGCACATATTCCACGAAATGTTTGCGGTCTTCCTCATGGACGTAATTCTCATACTCCTCATGGGAAGGGACGATTCCTGGATCCAATTCCAGGAGTTTGTAGAAACCGTCCGACCAGTACCCAGTTCCGTTTTGCCAGTTTCGTTCGAAATATCCCAGTTGCGCTAAGTCCTCGGCTTGTCTTAGAGCTGCGAAGTTTTGTTGGAGTTCCCTCTCGGTTTCTCGGCGCCGTTGTTCACTTCGGTAGGCCGCCAAAAGACTAGCGCATGTGGTCACCAAAGGCTGGACAAATTCCACGAGTTCTTTGTCGTAACCTCCGGGCCGGTTGGCTATACCGATCATACCTATGATCTTGCCCTCTGAATGAAGAGGAAGTCCCAAAAAAGAGTGAAGGGGTGGATGACCTTCAGGAAGTACACTCCGCCTCGGATCAGTACCAGGGGCATTCGCTATTACAGGCTCTCCGGTGAGGACAACCGTTCCAAAAAGTCCTCGGACATTATGGAATTCTAATCCTCTTTCGTCTGCGAATTTTTGATAGCTCTTGCGTGATCCTTCGTCCCAGGAAATATCGGTAATTGCCCGAGCAACGAGGTAAGGCTGTCCATCCTCAGGGTAAGCCATCTCATCGATGAAGCCAAATTCACTGTTGGTCGCCTTTAGAATATTGTCGAGCAAATTTCCGAAACGTTCCGACGGATTCGCTATGAATTCCGTTTGGGCAAGCCGCACTGTGTCGAGCATTTCATTTTGGGTACGGATCGTCTGCAATGCGGCGGTGCGCTCCTCCACCCTAAGTTCAAGTTCATCCCTGGCCTTCGTCAGTTCAACCGTCCGATCATGTACCCGAATTTCCAATTCTTCGTTGATCCGCCGCAGGTCCTCCTGGGCTTGAAGCCGTTCCGCAATTTCGGCTTGCAAGGAATTGTAGGTTGTTCTGAGACTACCAGCCATTGCATTAAATGCCTGAGCCAGTTTGCCTACCTCGTCCTCACTTTTTGCTTCCATGACATAATCAAAATTGCCCGCTCCAATCATATCTGCGCCTCTGGAGAGTCGTTGAAGCGGAAAAACGATGGTTTTCCTGATCTGATAAAGGTTCAGTACTATGAGGCCAATCATTAATAGGGAAGTTGCCAGTATCAAAGAATGAGCTAGTTTCTGCCTTTTCAGTGTTAGCAATTGAGAGGCCGCGTGTAGCTCCTCTGCGGCATTGACTAATTCTTCCAACTGCACTGAAATGGTACCGACTAATGTCTCTTTCACTGCCTTCAAGTCCGGACGCTCTTGTCCCGAACTTCCCAATTGAACAATGTGAGGGTGAAGGGAATTCACGGCTTGGTACTGAAATTCCAATTTTTTTAGCAATGCGTGGTCGATTGATCCGAAGTCCTTTGCATCATGGATAATTTTGCCGAGAAACTCATTGTTTTTATTCCACTGTACCAAGGGACGCTCGTCTCCATTTTTCAAATATTCATCCATAAGGGCCCGCAGAAGAAATGAGCTCCGGACTGTTTGAGAAGAGGTTTGAATCTGGGAAATCCCATTTTCCACTTCATGAGAACTCCAGAGAAGAAGTGACCCGGTGATCATAACAGATAGAATGATAATACCGATGGTTACGTATATTCTGCGCTCGATGGTCATTGGCTTTCCTAATGGAGCATCTGGATCTTTTCAGGGCTAACGGAACTCAAGGATTCGAAATGAATAAAATCTAACAAGTTTGGCATCTTGAAGGTTTCGACCCTTTGGCTGGAATTCATCCATCTCAGCTCCGACTCCATCGCCAGAATGACAGGGCGGCTTAGAGTGAGTCTAAAGCCACTTGCTTCCCATAGTTCCGGCATGTGGTTGGAGCCGATTCTAGAAGCCACGATCCTTTTGGCATCATCTTGATTGTTTTTGGTAAAGTTTTCAGCCGAAATCAATGCCGCTAGAACGCCGCAAGTTGCAGCAGGGCGTTTTTTCAGCGTGGCATCAGTCCCGACAAGAACGCCATAGAAGGGTTGTCCGCTTTGAACCGGCCAACTTAGAGCGTTTTTCCCGAGTTCCTTTTGAATCTCTCTGTCAAAGGGTTCCCACACTACAGCCGCATCAATTTCACCTTGTACGATAGCTTTCACCTGTTCAGACGGGCCAAGGTCAATCTTTTGAATATCCTGATCAGGGATCTGCTGCATCACCAGCATACGACTAAGATAATACTCTTGGTTACTGCCAAGTACTAACCCGATCCGTTTATTCCTGAGGTCCGACATTTGGGTGATGCCGTGGTCTTTTCTGGCGACGAGTCTTGTATTCTCCATTTGTGAAACGACGGTAATGATTCGAATGTCAGAGCGCTGAAAAATATGGCTGACAAAAACGAACTCGGAAACGAGAGCAAAATCAACTTTCCCAGCCAAAAGATCCCTCAAAGCGGCCAGACCAGAATCCTTCGTTTCGAGTCTCACGTTTAAACCTTGTTCAGAGAAGTAACCCCGGTCTTTGGCAATCCACAACAGGGCCGAATAGTCACCCGGATAAATTGAAATGGTCAGATTTTCCGGTGGTCCGACTGCCTTCGGCTTTGTGGAATCACAGCCGGTCAAAACGACCAAATTCAATGTCAAAAACGAGATCAATAGAATTCCATATATTTTCTTTGTCAATTGCCAATCCTTTCAGCATGCTTCCTGTGCGGAGCCCAATAGGATGTCCGGAATTTGGACAAATTTTGCCAATTTCGCAGGTCCCGGTACCGTCAAAACTCGTTACTGGTCCCACAAAAGGCCCGCCATAATCCTTCCACAGAGCGCTGTCTAAAATCTTACCGAATAACCCCGGTCAATTACCATGTCCTCTGTGGAGGTCTTTGCTAAACAGCGCTTGCTGTCCACTTCGCATGCCAAGACCAAATTTTTAAGTCATTAGGACATGCTCGCTTAGAGCCCCGTTATTATAATGCCTTTAGCAATTATCTGAAAGCTTTTTTATTTTCGGGCAGGTAGCTGGATATTCGCATGTTTGCCCGTGTGTCTCGGGCGCTGTCGTTGCAAGGAAAAAACGCCTGTAAGCAACACGTTCGCTGCGGGATGGAAAGCCTTTAGAAAAGGATGATTATAAGAGACCTTGGGAAAGAGCATTGAAAGACGCTAGCCTAAATCTAGGCATCAATTTTCATGACTTGAGGCATTCGTGGAGACGTAACGCTCGCAAATCAGTTCTGGACCCTGACATTCGTAAAGCAATCATGGGACATGCTGGTTGAAAAAAGCACATGGATTCTGCTCATGACTTGTTTGACGAGGAAGATTTCGTTTATGAAATCGACAAGTTTAGAGTGGATTTGGGTGAGACAAGGGTCTGGGTTATGCATAGAAAGAAAAAGCAGAAGATTAAAAGGAACAAAGACCAAATGCGCGTCAGTTTCCACGAGGGGATCAAAAGTGGATCAACCAACAGTTAAAGTAAAACATTATGTCTGAAAAGTCTAATGATTGCTGGTAGTCCCAAGGGGTTTCGAACACCTGTCTCCGGCGCGAGAGGGCGACGCGGCACTTAACAAAATCAAGATCTTTCCCAAAACCCCAACAATTTCAGCCCTTGTCAATCCTTTTCGATCCTATTCGATCCCTGCCAGTTTCTCCTAATGAGAGCAAAATGTGAGCATTCGAAAGCAAGCTATACGCCAGACCAATCGTGGGGAAAGGGGCCAAACTCTCCTTTAGTTCTACACATCATAATTCCCACTTCGTCTGACGACATACTCTATTTCCGAGACAGAAAATTCCATGACAAATTCACAAACTGCTGGCCACTACGCACCCCTTGGCCAAACAACAAAATTTGCGAAGAATCGATTCGCTGGATTCTGAAGGAAGCCCTGATTCGCTCGACAAAAAATTTGTTGACAAGATTTACCTTCCGTCTAGAATTATACTGGAGATTTAAGGGCCTCTCTCCCGAATTCGTTAATGTAGCAGGGCTATCCGAACCAACCGCTTGGAAAACAGCGGTGTTCGAGCAATGGCTCATTTGACAGGAAACGACTTCGGAAGTCAACGACCTCCAACATTCAGAAATATTACCCAACTCACCACACGTCCAAGATCGCCTATTTGGATGTCATTATGGCCTAACGAACGGGGGCAAACCAATGGACCGGGAACTGAAAGAGGGAGATGAATCTCTGAGCCAGGAGAACCAGGAAGAAGGGCCTCAAAAGGGGCTAGGCCAGTCCAGGCGGGAATTCTTAATCAGTCTGACAAAATGGTCCCCCATTGTTGTGAGCCTTGGAATTTTAGGTGAGGGAGCCACGGGAAACAGAGCACTGGCGGGCAACTGGCATCACTGGAATCATGGTGCCGCCTGGCATCACGGAGGAGCCTGGCATCATGGGGGCGCCGCCTGGCATCACGGAGGTGCCTGGCATCACGGAGGTGCTTGGCATCATGGAGGAGCTTGGCATCATGGAGGAGCCGCTTGGCATCATGGGGGTGCTTGGCATCACGGCCCCACGAACCAATGGCACCATATAGGCTCCCCCGTGTGGAGTGATGCGCCATGGAATAACTGGGTAGATACACCCTGGATAAACTCACCGTGGACTAATTGGAAAGACACACCGTGGAACGACGCAACTTGGAACGATGCTGTCCAATCAGTAAGGTGTGACACTGATCGAACTCTCAGTGAGATACCGATGGAAAATCGAGAGGTTGGCGCTTATGGAAGCGGCCCGATCCCGTTCACGCCTGTGCCTTACAATTGCCTTGAGCCAGACCGATTCATCGTGGTAAGGTTTGATTATGCGTTCGACACCACACCATCTCGGAACCTGTCCTGGGAGATCAAAATTACCGATGCCTCCGGAGGTGTCCGCAACAATGCCCTATCTGCTGAGAGCCCCCGGAGATCTGGGAGAACCGAATACATTTTGAATGCCAATGTTTCGGGTTCCTCCGTTAAGGACCAATCAGCATTTACGACCACAACTAAGGACCCGACTTACTTCATAGTCAACGTGAGCGGTGCTTCTGAAACCACCAACTTAAAGATCACCAATGTGTCAATTCGGTTCAACAATCCTGGGTAAACTTGGGCTGGCCCAGCTTGAAAATTTGATGAGCTCGGTCAACGGAATACTAATGTCCTTCCGTGCCGGGAGACGGTAGCCATACTGCCGTCGCATGGCAATTTTTCTCTGATTTGCTTGAAAGCCATTGATGAGGGTATTGACCACCCAGATTTTGGACCTCTGATTGCAAGAGAATTCTCGCGGACTGTTAAAGAGCACTGGAGAGATTTATGAGCTCGAAAGGCGTCGGCGTTACACGGTGTTACAACATTCCGGCATCACTGGTGAATTCCTTTAGGGATAAGAAAGTTGTTGTCAGGTCGAAGAACGCAGCGGAACTAGTTGACTCTCTGGCTGAAGTGGCTCGCGACCAGCTCATTTATTTGCAACTCTTGTCTTTGGTGGATCCGGCGCCCCTGTCGAAGCTCAGTGAACCAGTTCAATTGGATCTGGTCATGCAGGGCGACAGCGAATTTTCCCACCTATATAGGTTCGCTGAGTTGGGAAAATCTCACCCTATTCGTGTCACCGTGCCTCTCTCGCAGGGCTGTGCAAGGACCGTGAAGCTTGCTATCTCGTTGGACTTTCGGGTAAAGCTACGCTTGACTCTGTTGGATGACACGCTGGTTGATGAACTCACTGGCATCTTGGAATATTACTTGCATCACAGGACAGCATCGCAACCCATTGAGTTTTTCCATAGTGTCCTCATGGCTTTTTACCTGAAACAAGTCGTAACCGTTTGGGATATTCAAGAAGAGAATCCCTCCCGTTTCAGGTACGTTAGCGAAAGTGGTAGAATAGAGTTCCCTCGCCCTCTTTTGACAGACTATGGTCCGGCTGACGGCAATTGCTTCCTCGATGACTACAAAATGCAATTGTTCCTGGAGCAAGGTGACTGTAGCGCATGTCTCTATTTTTCTGTTTGTCTGGGATATTTTAAGATACCCGACAAGAATTTTGACTGCAGAGGTGTCAAGAAATTGTTTCAAATGATAAAGGACGCTTGCACTGAGCTCGAAAATAGCCTTAGGGATTTTGATTCGCAATTATTGGAAGGAGGAGTGAATCCACAATGACAAAGCGGCTGACTCTCATATTGCTGACTACACTCAGATGCAATGCCGACTGTGAATACTGCTTTGAGAACAAGTCTGCTCACGACCTAACGCACCAGCAGGTGATGATCATTTTTGACAAATTGTTGGGGTACATGACCGAAAATGATATCAGGGAGTTGACTATCTATTGGCTCGGCGGAGAGATCATGCTTCTGGAACCGGAATGGTACTTGCGGGCAAATGATTTCATTCGAACACTTGCCGAGCAGAAAGGCATCACTGTTAGACATTATATGCAATCCAACCTTCTAGCTTACAACAGCAAATGGAATAGGGTCATAAGCGAAATGTTTCGGAATTGCATAGGGACGTCACTTGATTTTCCCAATTTGTACAGAAGGACGTTTGGTGGCAATGCGGAAGCTTATGACAAGATTTGGACGAGGCGGTTCCGGGAAGTACGGGAAAATGGAATTTCCGTGGGAGTGATATCTATTCCTAACCGGCAAACACTGGAAATAGGTGCGGCCGATTTCTATTCTTATTATGTGGATGATGTCGGTATCAAAAGCCTGAAAGTAAACACACCTTTTCCGGGTGGGGCGCCCAATCCGCTGAAATTGACTTTTCCGTTGAATAGTGAGCTGCTCACGCTCTTCTACACGCAATTGGCCGACGTCTGGATGACACAAGGTTATGAATGTGGCGTACGGCTTGATCCATTGCAGGGATTGATAGAATACTTTCTCAATGGTGATAAGAGTCAGCTGGAGTGTATATGGCGGCCTGCCTGTGGGGATGAACACATTTCTATCGACCCCCGGGGCAATGTTTCTGCATGCGATTGCATGGCCGCAAGTTATCCGGAGTTTTCTTTCGGAAACGTCTTTGATTGCAGGGACATGTCTGAAGTGATGAACAGCCCTGTCCGCCAGCAAATTCGAGATCGACCCAGCCAATTGATTCGGATTGAAGAGTGTATAGATTGCGATTATTTGGCCATTTGCCACGGAGGGTGTTTCACTCGCGCCTACAGCACATTCGGGAGAATTTCGGCGAAAGACCCTGATTGCCACGTTCACAAAGCCGTCTTCAGGCATATGTCGAACGCCGCAGTCAAGCTAGCTGGGACAAACGTGATCAGGCGGAGCATCGGCGCTACACCTTCTTAGCCCCTCTTTTTGCAATAGGCACGCTGTCGTGTGACAATCAGAATTACGCGAGTACAGAGAGGCAGCATGGTGGTCGTGCCCTGCCTAATCGATGGACGTAGCCGTTGTCTGCCCATTGATCACATTCAGCGCGATTCTTGAGGTCTTTGGCTGACCAAGAACTGCGGAACGGGGACGAGGTAAAGCTGCTAGAGTTTAGCTAACTGCTTTTTGGCGAATAGACCGCTGCCGCACTGGTAGCTAGTTATCTCGGCTTTGAGACAAATGTCTTTTGTCAAAAAAAGGTTTTTGACGTGGTCCCACTGTTCGAGCAGACAGCCGGATACGATGAGGAATCGTTTAAACAAGCGGATAAGATTGTCCCTGTTGTTTTCTAAGGTCATCGAGTCGAGATTTGCTGCGACAATATCGTACGTTTTATTCAATCCCTCCAAGGAGACACATACAACTTCAAGTTTACCCTGCAAATCGTTCAGCACCACATGCCTGCGGGCCGATTCCACCGCTGACGGATCAAAGTCCACTGCCAAGACTTCGGTTGCGCCCAATTTAACTGCCGCAATGGCAAGAATTCCCGAACTGCAGCCAACATCCAAGAACGAGAATTCTCTACCAATATCCTTCAATCGTTGAATGGCCTCTTCTATCATTGCAAGGCATGCCTGGGTTGAGTCGTCCGTACCTGCGCCCCATGCTTCAGCAGGATCGATGACTACAATGTGCCTGCCCTCCTCCGGTTCAGGCTTGAGCCAAGGAGGTGTAACGATAAGTCGCTTTCCTACCTTCAGGCTTTTGAAATCATCCCCCCAGACTTCGGTCCAGTTATCATTTTCAAGTGAGCGAATCGCATCTGGTAGGCTGGCAAGGACCCCTCCTGATCCTGTTCCATTCACCATGCCTCGTATTGTTTCGAACAAGAGATTAAGGATTATACGCTTACGGTTGGGCGTGTTTTTCTCTCTCGAAAACCACCTCGAAAGATCGAGGTCAGACGGAACTTTTTCGGGATGCCAATGCTGCAGTTGGTCAGGAGAAACAAACAATTCTTCAAGCGGTTCGCCAGCCCAATTCGTGAGGATTGGTACCATCTTTTTGTTCGTACCAGATAGATCCCAAAGCTGGAACAGGATTGCGGCAAGCTCCGAGGCCAGAGAAAATTGATTGAAATCCAAAGCCTCAATGTCATCCAGGTCAGTGACGGCATCGAGGGATAAGCAATCACTAAAAATAGCGTTTCGCAAGAGAAACCTTCTAAAGATCCTTACATCGAAGTTGTTTCGACCATCAATAGTACGCCAATACGTGATATCGTTGTTGTCGAGCCCCAGTTTCCGGAAATCGTGCCACAGAGGGCTATTGGGGAGAATGGCCAAAATCTCCGGATCATAGAAACTGACATACGTTCTATACTGAAGGACAAATAGAAGCGTTGTCAAAACATCGGAAGGTTGTTCTCCAGGAAATCCCACAATTATCGGCAGGTGATTGCTGATTCCGACTTCGTAGGCATGAGCAATAATCCTCTCGGCTATTGAATGCTCATAACCTTTGTTCATTAAATTCAAAACGTTTTGACTTGCACTCTCGAATCCCCAAAGAATCAAAATGCAGCCGGCTCTCGCCATTTTGGCCAGGACCGGTTTTGTCATTTTCGGTGAGAATCGCGCATTCGCCATCCATTTAATCGGGAGATTCGACTCAATAATCAAATCACAGAATTCGTCAAGCGCTCTAAGATTACCGTTAATGAGGGAATCCGAGAAGCAAACCGTAGGAGATGGATTATATCGCGATACACACTCGAGAGTCTCCTTGATCTCGTGAAAAACATCAATAGCCTCCCTAGTCCTATACGGTTTGAAATTCGGGCTTTCACTGCAAAATTTGCATTTGTTGGGACAGCCCCTGCTCGCAAAGGTAGGAAAGTCACCCGGATTGGTGTAGAGAGAGAAGTCAAATTGGGACCAGTCAGGTGTGATCCTGAAGTTGCTCAATTCCGGAAGCTCCGGCTCGCCGGAATCGAAGATTTTTGCACCCTGTTTGTAAGCAAAACCCCGAACCGACGTTCGATATTGCCCAGTGGCTTCGAATTCCTTAAGGTACTGGTCCAGGGCATTCTCAGCCTCACCCCAGCAAATGATGTCCGGGGCGCCATCCTCCTCGAAAAACTTGGCGCCGTATTCCATCCGCAAGCAATCCGGGCCCCCGAACAGAATGGGAACCGTCGGCTGCAGCCGCCTCAGGAATTCAGACGCTTTCACGGTAAACCATCTGGAGCATATGTTCACCGTAAAGGCAATCAAATCGTAGGGATGGCTTTCAGTCGATTCCCTAAGAGTGCTTTCGATATTATCTCTATATTTTTCATAGAGCCCTTCGGCCTCCTCTCGGTTTGTCCACACTGCCGAAGGACCGTCCTGTCGCCAAAGCTTGCGGTCTTCACGTGACACCATTCGGCAAAAAAGGATGTTAACATCTGCAACTTTGCACATCCAACCGGAATTCTTGACAATGCCGGAAATGTAACCCAAAGCATGAAGCGGGATAGTGTGGTCCACACCCGGCATACCGATCAACAGCAGCTTGTGTATCATTCACAGCACCTTGATAGGGCCCTATGCGGCTAGCGCTCTGCGAGCGTCAGAATAGGAGTTCCTCGCGGTGATTGCCGGGCGGTCCTTTGAACTACCATGCCAAGGGATCATGTTCCTTCACGCCTTGCAGTTTACGCTCCACAATTTCCTTTTTTCGTGCCTTCCTGGTTTCAAGCAAGGCTCTGATACGTTTTACGGAATCTTCATGCATCGTTAGCTCTATTTCAAGTCTGTGTTGCTTGAGATCAAAGATCTCGTTGAGAAGATTTCTGACCTTGGCTTCATCCGGAGACGGCTGATTGGTGAGAATGAGAAGCTCTAAATCTTTTCTCTTTTGGCCAATCGTATTTTCATAGAGCTCTTTTCCTTCACCACGGGCGGCAGCCAATGACTCTCGCATTTCCGAGACGTAGGACAGGAAGAAATCACTCCGATTGTAATCGCATTCTAGCAAAATCTTCTTAAGTTGCTCATGTGCTTTGGGCGAAAGCCCGTTCACAAAACTCATCAACCGGTGGAGCTCTCGCGGCGCATAGCCGGGAGCGCAGGCACTATAATCCTCAACGTCGGTCTTTGGCTCGTTAGCCGACCACGCCGGTGCAGCGCAAACCAATGCGAAAAGAAAGACCACAGAAAAGGATACCCGCAAGAACATCCGATCACGCATCACATTCCTCCTTTTGTTTTGCCTGGTTCTGAATGCTCATTTCCTAGAACTCGCCAAATCCCCCATGCGTCCACCCGGCAACCGAGCCCTACGGTAAAGAGTCTGGCTGCAGCCATGCAAGTCAATCCCCTAAACTAGACGCTTTCAAGGACCATAAGGCTTCATGACTCGGTGAGCGCGCTCTAGTCCTCCGCTCCCGTCCCTGAGACGAGCTGTGCAAAAGAATCGTCCTCGGCATGTAAGCGCGAAACATTCTCTCCACCCAATTGCACTACTCTGCACACCTGTATCATAAAAGGATTACACAGTAATTTGTGGGATGTCAATGGAAAACAAAGTTAGTTTTAAGATCGCGTTCTTGTGAGAAATGAATTATGAAGGGGGGCAGAGGATCATCTGCGTTGAGGTCGGAATGCCAATGAACGACTGCTCTCTATGTGTCAAAAAGCAACGAGAGATTGACGATTTTAAAGAAGAGGTCAAGAGCCTTCGAGCCCTTTTATGCTGAGAGAAACGTAAATTGAAAGATGGAGCCTATGGTGCTTCGACTCCTTCCTCCAAAATACCTGTGAAACGGAACGCAAAAGAAAGAGAGAAAAGATCAAAGGCGCATGTGCTGGCCATAGCGGGAATGGCTGGGAAAGCCACAAAGCTCAGACTTCGGATCGTATTCTAGAAATTGAAGCGGAATTCGAAATCTGTCCCAAATGCGGCAATGCTTTTGAGAAAAAAGGAATGAAGAACGGAGCGTCCTTGATACGCCCTCGATCAAACCCGAAAAGATTTGTTTCGATTACCCAAGAGACACTGTTATCCTTGTGGCGGTTCTCTTACGACTCAAACTCCGGGTGTGCTTCCTAAAAGTCTGTATGGAAATCAGCTTATAGCCACGCTATTACCATGTATTATCTTAACGGGCTCCCGATGGGACAGATTTGTGAATCCAGAGGAGTAGGCTCAGGAAGTCTAAAGCAGATTCTTCATCGCTGTGCTCGGCTTTTTGGAAATCCCCCAAAAACTTCGAGAAGAATATAGAAACGCTCCAGTGAAGCATGCAGATGAGACAGGTTGCCGAACTGACGGTCAGAATGGATATGTTTGGGTGTTTGCTACGCATGAGTTGAGTATCTTTCAATTCGGCAAAAATCGATCTTCTAATTTCCGCAGGCGATATTCGGAAAAGATCCTGTTCCTGGAGTGTTGGTTGTCGACAGGTATGGTGGATATAATAAAACGAACTGCCGGATTCAATATTGCTACGCCCATCTGTTGCGTGATGTCCAGGATCTGGAGAAAGAGTTTCCCGAGGAAGTCGAAATTTCCACGTTTGTGACGGTTGTTGCTCCTCTGCTTTCTCTTGCAATGAGCGTTCGATTGCAATCTATGAGTGATAAAGAATTTTATCGCAAAGCAAAGAAACTCAGCTCGGAAATCGAAGCAGCAATGAACAAACCGGCTCTCATCAGGGGCTTCGCCGAATTCAGGAATCTTCAGACAAAACGAGCATAGATTATATCGTTGAGCTTCCGATAGAGCGAATCCAGCTGACGATAACTTGGCAGAAAAAGATCTGAGGCTTTCGGTCATTACTCGTGAAGTTAGCTTTGGTTCGGTAACAGGTGCAGGGGCGACTACTCGGAGCATCTTGACAACTGTCGTTACCACTCTCAAGAAACGCGGCTATGACGTTGCGGAGAGTATAAAGAAGACTCTCCACCGAATGGCACTCAACATGAAACAAGATCCTTACCCTTTACTCTTTGCCCGCCCCGATCCTTAAAAAGCAATACTCCGATGATCATCTGAAACAATGCTCAACAGTAATACTCCCGCGCGTGACTGAGGTTTTACTCAAAAAAAGTAGAATCTATTTTGCAAATCTATTTCAGGGATAGGACACTAGGCGAGACTTAACGTCACTTGTCCTATAAAACCTGTATGTAATAGCTCATTCTTGGGCGGACCCGGCTTCATCCAAATCTCTCGCGCTCAGAATCGATCTTAACGCCTGTTTGATCTTGTCATTCAAATCAGGTTCACTTGCTGCACCGTACAAATAGTCTCCAAGAATTTGCGCCCAGTCCTCACCTAGCTCTGTTTTCGTAAACGCCTTCATGGTCAGAATGACAAAGGCGCTTATCTGCAGAGCGCCGCCAGGAAGGATTTCAATGAAATCTTTCGGCACGGCTCCAGAGGAAATGAGTAATTTGATTTCATCAACCGTGTAGTCCGTGCCCCAAGCCTTGTTCTCACCTTCATACAGCATCTTTTTTCCTCCTGTTGAGTTGATGCCCTGCATACCCGGTTATGTACCACTTCCTGAATTATCGGGCAATGGTTTCGCACCTCTGCCGAGACTCCGCTTCTTACACTATCCTAGCCAAGTTCGCATCCGAGACGGTTCGGCCGGGATCTCTTAAGATGAACACATCTTGGGGCATTCGTAGTCGGCTGATTATCCGGTTCATCAAATGTGCTCTACCAGAAAAAGAGATCAGAATACAAAGAGAAAAAGAATTTGAGGAAAGACAGCGGCAAAAACGAAAGCGCCAAGAATTATTTGAAGCAATCCAACGCGAAAAAGAGCGAGTTCATAATCTGGAAATCGAGGTTGAGAATTGGCACAGGGCTGAGAAAACACGGGCGCATGTAGAAGCAGTAAAGGGCAAAGCCAAAGAAAATCCAGACGCAGACACTGTTTCCCTTGCTGAATGGGTCACATGGGCTCAGCAGCAGGCGGATAGGCTTGATCCTTTGGCCGATAACCTCTTCAATTAAGATTTCTATGATCTCACGAATCCAATGCCCTTGCAAGAATAGCAGAGCCCCTACACGGGATCACGATAATCATTGTTCGGCGAGATCGATTACTATCGGCTTTGTTGATTTGCTGAGCAACAAAATATTGACGGAATGGTTTGGGGCAAGCTACGCATAGAAAATGCAACAAAGTACCTTCTTGATGTGATAGTTAAGATCGAGTTCATCGGTGAACCAGAATGAATGGCCCGATCCTTGTCACCGCTCAAGACGCCGTTAGGTGTGCGGGTAAACCTAGAAGGTATGCCGGTGAAAATGCGCCGGTCCTCAACATAATCTGGATGTGACAATTATGATGCAGATTCAAAGGGGTGGCTTCGCTGCAATGTGGCTAATACTTCTGTTAGTACAGTTGCTGTCTGCGGCAGAGCCCCGAGAGAAGAAGAATGTCCTGGTTCTCTACAGTGAAGAAAAGGCCCATCCAGGCCATGAATTGACCGATCGAGGGATCCAAGAGGCCTTCCGGTCGAACAAGCTCTTCGATGTCCGACTCTACCCCGAATACCTGGACCTGTCCCGGTTCAGGGGCACGGCGCACCTCCTCACAGTCGCCGATTACCTGCATCGCAAGTACGCAGAATTAAAGATAGACGCCATCATCGCTGTCTACCCGGCCGCGGTGGACGTGCTTCTGGGCGAGACTCAGGAAGCGTTCCCCGGGGTTCCAATCGTGGCCTGTGCGGTGTCCAGATCTTACGCCGAGAACCTGGACAACTCCACTTCGAGAGCCCTTATCACTGGCGTGGTCATGGCGGAAGACATAGCTGGCCTGCTAGATACTGCCCTTCGCTTGAGACCCAATACAAAGAGCGTCGCCCTGATAGCTGGGACAACACCCAACGACGCTCATAGCGGGCAGGTCTTCCGTGAGGCTCTTAATCATTATGCCGGGAAGCTCGAGTTGATCGACCTTGCCAAACTGCCGATGGCGCATATTCTTGCACGCGTCGGTTCTCTTCCCATGGACAGCATTGTTCTCTACTCAGCCATTCTTGAGGATGGGGAAGGCCGGGGCTTTGTTCCCCGTGAAGCGCTCTCTCTGATTTCCCAAGCCTCCAATGCGCCGGTGTTCGGTATTTATGACACGTACATGGGGTATGGCATAGTCGGCGGGACGCTGGTGAGCTTCGAGCGGCAGGGAGTGGAGGCGGCCACGTTAGCGCTTCGTATCCTTGGTGGTGAGTCCCCTGCATCCATACCTTTCGCCGGGGATCAAACATACCCTAGCCTCTACGACTGGCGGGAACTTAAGCGCTGGAATATCTCCGAAACCGTTCTTCCACCCGGCAGCGAAATCCTCTACCGACAGATGTCATTTTGGGAAAAGTACAAGTGGGTGATCATAGGACTGGTAGCCTTGGTAGTAATTGAGACAACTCTCCTTTTCAGTCTTGTAACAAATCTTCTACTGCGTCGAAAGGCTGAACGATCTCTAATCGAGAGCGAAGAGCTTATGAGGCTGGCGGTGTCTTCCGCAGGCGCCGGTCTGTGGAGTCTGGAACCAGGCACCGGGAGCATCTGGGCCTCGGACGAGACAAGGGCATTGCTGGGCATTGCTTTGAATGAAGAACTGAACTTTGAAAGATTTCTCACTCTTGTCCTTTCCGAGGATCGCGAAACTGTTAGCAGGGCTGTAGAACAGACTTTGCAGGGGAAACAGGATTCCCCCATCGAATACCGCGTTGGGCTTCCAGATGGTACGGTTCGCTGGATTGCCTCCCGAGGCCGCTCGCAGAAACTCCCGGCCAGGGAGTCCATCCGCCTGATGGGCGTTTCTGTCGACATAACCCAGCGCAAGCAGGCAACTTTGGAGGCCCAAAAACATCGAGATGACCTTGCCCGCATTTCCCGTCTTGCGTCACTCGGCGAACTGAGTGCAGCGCTGGCTCATCAAATTAATCAGCCTCTGACTGCAATCCTTAGCAACGCCCAAGCCGCCGCGAGATGCCTTTCCAAGAGACCGCCGGACCTTGATGAGATCGGTGAGACGCTCTCGGATATTATCGGAGATGACAAGAGGGCAAGCGACATCATTCGACGGCTGAGAACCCTATTTCGAACCGGTGCGGTGGACTTCAATCCGGTTGACCTCAACCAGGTTATCCGAGAGGCGGCAGGGTTTGCACGCGACAGTGAGAAATTGCATAGAGTTTCGCTCGTGCTTGATTTGGAAGAAGGCTTGCCGACTGTTGAGGGTGACGTGCTCCACCTAGAGCAGGTGATTTTCAATCTTGTTACTAACGGGATTGAAGCTATGGAGGGATCGGGAACCGAACATGGTGAGATAAGAATATCTACCGAAAGATATGACGAGGATAGCGCCAAGGTTTCCGTACAGGACGGAGGACCGGGCATTGACGAGATGACCCAAAACCAAATTTTTCAAGCCTTCCGATCTACTAAACCAGAGGGAATGGGTATGGGACTTTCCATTTGCCGCACAATCATAGAGGCTCACGGTGGCCGAATATGGGCTGAGAATTGTCTAGATCGCAGTGGTGCGAGGTTCTCCTTCACAATCCCGACTCGGAAAGGTAGGGAGCGATGACGGATTCTGACGCCTTGGTTTTCGTGGTGGATGACGATGACTCAGTCAGGAAAGCGCTGGCAAGACTCATGAGATCGGTGGGCCTTAACGTCGAGACGTTTGGGTCCGCGAACGAGTATCTTGCCCGCGAACCCCATCCCGGTCCAGCATGTGTGATCCTTGACGTAAGAATGCCCGGTTTGAGTGGCCTTGACCTTCAGAAAGAGTTGGCTGCATCTGGGAGTACGCTCTCTGTCATTTTCATGACCGGACACGGAACAGTTCCCATGTCCGTTCAAGCGATGAAAGCTGGTGCTATGGAGTTTCTTGAGAAACCAATCGACGATCAAACCCTGATCGATGCTGTTCACGAAGCACTCAAAAAGAACCAACAAGCAAGGCAGAAAAAAGCCGAATTAAAAGAAATCCACGAACGAGTCAATTCTCTCACATCGCGGGAACGAGAAGTATTCGGGCTTATCGTCAGCGGTAAATTGAATAAGCAAATCGCCTTCGAGTTGGGGACCAGTGAGAAGACGGTCAAGGCGCAGCGTGCTCAAGTAATGAAAAAAATGCACGCCGATTCGTTAGCTGATTTAGTGCGGCTAGCCATAAAGGCAGGCATCAATACTACCGTTGACCAAGCGTTATAAGTATAAAGTCTTACACGCATAAGACCAACGTCCAATTTACAGGGTCTCCTCTACACGGTTACAGTCATTTCAAAGAGCTACCCCCTTATGATCCTGATATGTTTCAGTGAGTCTTTTTCCGGGTGAGGGGATGAGCTCAGATTGTTCCCGTCGGCACATCGCAAACCGACGCAGAATCTCTTATTACAGGAGGCACGGACAATGAGTCAATTAGTGGTTATTGGCTATGATGATCAGTTTAAAGCGGAAGAGGTACGCCTCATGCTGTGGAAGATGCAGAAGGACTATCTCATCGACCTTGAGGATGCCGTGGTAGCAGAGAAGAACGACAAGGGAAAGGTCAAACTGCTTCAAGCGCACAGTTTGACCGCTGCGGGAGCTGTAAGTGGAGGGTTTTGGGGAACCCTTGTTGGACTCATTTTTTTGAATCCACTTCTCGGTATGGCTGCTGGAGCTGCCGCAGGGGCAGTGTCCGGGGTCCTCACCGACATAGGTATAAACGACAAATTTATGAAGGGATTGGCTGAGAGCCTTCATCCCAAGAGTTCGGCGCTCTTTGTAATGGTCAGGAGTGCAACGCCGGACAGAGTGCTCGACGAACTCAAAGGAACCGGAGGTAAGGTTCTCAAAACGTCTCTCTCTCATGAAAATGAAGCCAGGCTCCAGGCGGCTCTAAGCGAAGCAAAACAATAAAGACTGTGGTAGAAGTGTATTCCAAAAATGTCGCTGTCAACGTGCGCACCTGTTCACTTGAATTTCCTTCACCGCCATGGAAGAGAGCGGTGACTTGTTGGCGCGATTGGCCAAAATATTATAATGCCCCACGATGAGGTCTGTCGTTGGTCATAGAGCCCACGATGTAGAGAGGGTTGGACGGGTTGATACCCCTCGACACATCCCCTAGAGCCGTGCCCGATCTGTGGAACGGAGATCATGAATGGCGGAGAAGGATGTCACCCTATGTGTGGTTGATGACGACGATTCTGTGCGTACCGCACTCAAGAGGTTGCTCAAGGCATTGGAATTCAATGTGAAAACATTCGCATCCGCCGAGGACTTTTTGGATTCCGGTCTAATTCAGTGCCCCGACCTGTTGATCCTCGACGTGCGTATGACGGGGATGAGCGGTTTTGAATTGCAGAGAACGATTATCGCAAAGGGCTACAATCTACCGGTAATTTTCATGACGGCGTACGATGATCCAGGCGCGCGAAGGATTGCACTGGAGGCCGGGGCTGTGGCCTTCTTGCAGAAACCTTTTGAAGAGAAAATTCTTGTTGAGGCCATTCAGCGTTCCCTTGACCGCTAACCCAGCCGGTCCCCCGGCCAAGTCAGCTCCGAGTAGTCCAGGAGGTATCGACAGAGTCATCGAAGCCTCATTGAGCGGAAGCAAGGTAGTGGGCGCCTTCTGACAATCGCAGTATCGCTCTGGTTGGCTTCAGGAATTCGGTCAGAGTAGCAGCAATCCTTGCATACAGGCTTACTCAGGTTTGCTGGGGAACGCATTCGCCACCCTGCAGAAAAAAGAAAAAGCGAACTCAACGAGGGTTGGTTCCAATGATTGTAAACAAGACCAGAGTGCTTTCAGGGGTCCTTTCTGCTTTGCTCGCTACGGTCACGGTCGCAGCGGTGATGATTGGTCCCGTTTGTGCCGGCAACGTACTGGACGCTGTAAAGGCGCGGGATCGGCTTTACTGCGGCGTAGGCGAGGCCATACCTGGCTTCTCGGAAAGGGATGCCAGCGGTAAATGGAGCGGGTTCGACGTCGATTTTTGTCATGCCGTAGCCGCTGCGGTACTGGGAGATCGCGACAAAGTGCAGTTCGTTCCTCTCACGGCCTCCATGCGCTTTCCGGCCCTCCAGTCGGGCAAGATCGATGTGCTCATGCGTAACACGAGCTGGACACTCGCACGCGAGGCGAACTTGAAGGTGGAATTTCCAGCGGTGTTGTTTTATGACAGCCAAGCATTCCTCGTTCCGACGGAATCGGGAATAACCACGATCGCAGAGCTTAACGGCGCAACCGTGTGCGTTGAAAAAGGTACCAGGAGCGTTCTAAACATGAAGGACTACTTCATTGCACAGGGGCTTTCGGTGAATCCACTCACGTTCAACTCACCGGTCGAGATGACTGCCGCTCTTTCCGACGGGCGCTGTGCTGCATGCACCGGTGACGCGTCACAGCTGGTTGCCATGCGCTTGCATGCACCAGGGGGATCCGCGGCATTCAAGATTTTGCCGGATAGCATTTCCAATGAGCCGTTTTGTCCAGTTGTGTGGGGCGGTGACCCGGCATGGACGACGATTGTCAGATGGGTGCTGTACGCACTGATTCTGGCCGAGGAAGTTGGTGTGACCCGCGATAACCTCCATTCCACCATCCCGGAGAAAAATCTCCGAGTATTGCGGATGCTAAGAGGAGAGCAAGGCGAGGTCGCGAAGGCAATGGGCGTTCGTACCGATTGGGCCGTTCGCGCCGTGAAGGCTGCCGGCAATTATGGGGAGATGTTCGAGCGCAACCTCGGACGCGGCAGCCCCCTCAAAATAGAGCGCGGTTTGAACCGGCTTTGGACCGAGGGAGGCCTAATGTATGCCCCTCCGATCGAATAACAGGATACTGGCATGTCAGACCTACAGATCTATCTGACTGTGATGACTTTTACGGCAGTGATCGTGCTTATCGCTTTCGACTTAATCGACATGGTATTGGCTGGACTGCTCGGCGTTTGCTTCCTCCTGATTTTAGGAATATTAGAAGATGATGACCTGGCGGCAGCATTCCGAACTGCGGGTGGCCCGGTGGCCCTTTTGTTCGGTGGCATGGTCGTGGCTCGCGTTCTTGCAAAAACCGGCATATTCGAACGTGTGGGAAACGTGTATCTGCATGCGACTCGCGGCAGCGGGAAACGTTTCCTGTTATTACTGGTACTCATGGTCGCAGTGACATGCTCAGTGTTACCTAACGCCACAACAGTGATTCTTCTAGCCCCAGTGATTATTCGTGTGGCAAAGGAGCTTAAATTAGATTTTGTCGGTCCGATGATACTTACGGCAATCGTTAGTAATTCTGCCGGCATGCTCACGCTGGTTGGAGATCCCGCTACATTCCTGGTTGGTAGTTCAATAGGCATGACGTTCGGCCATTACCTGCAAAAGGTCAGTCTTGGTGGTTTGCTTGCGGTGCTTATGGTCATACCGCTGCTCCCAGTGCTGATGCCTCTGATCTGGAGCGCCCGCTGCACCCTCCCAACCGAGAAGGCTAAGTCTCCCATCGAGCACCCCTGGTTTGTCGCTCTCGCACTGTCTGTCCTAGGGCTGATGGTAGGCCTGTTTTTCATCGGCGAGCGATTGCCCATACCGATCGTGCCTCCTGCCGTGGCTATTATAGGCGCCACACTTGCTCTACTCGCTATTTACTCGGTGCGTATCGAGCCGCTGGATAACGTCATCCGAGACGTTGACTGGAAGACTCTGATCTTCCTCATCACGATTTTCTGTCTGGTCCAGGCATTCTCCAAAACCGGCCTGCTTCAGGGGATGGCTATCACCTTTTACAATTGGTTTGGCACCAACTTTGTTCTTGTAGCGCTTGCGTTGCTGGGAGGTATCGGCGCAATGTCGTGCCTGCTAGCAAACATTCCGGTTGTCGCTGCTTCGTTGGTGATGACCAAAGGTTACTTTGTAGTAGCAGAAGCGGTGCCCGATGTGGCGCTTGCTGCCGGTTTTACTGATTGGCCGGCCGCTACGCTGCCAGTGTTTGTCGCCATGATGTTCGGCGGAACTTTGGGGGGCAACGCCACTTTAATCGGTGCTTCGGCGAACATCGTCAGCGTTGGCATATGTGAAAAACACGGTCAGCATGTGAGTTTTGGACGCTTCGTTCGTTACGGCCTGCCGATCACCTTAGTCCAGCTCGTAGTGTCTGCAATCTACGTGATCGGGCTTACCTGGCTGAGCGTATAGTGTTTCACGTTCCCGAAAGAAGGGTGGCCATGAGTTCACTTTCAGTTTCCATAAACCACTTGAAAATTGTGAGGAAAACAGACCGTTACTGAAGGTGTTCGGATAGTTGAGAGTGTTGAAACGAAGAAGAGAGGCAATTCGCTCTGAGTTTGATCGTTCAATTATGATTTATTTTCAGGGAACGAGGATTGCTTCGAAGGGATAGCACCATGGGTAACTTCCCGAAGATCGGATTCATTGTGACCAATTCCAGGCCGACCGAGGGGAGGATGTTCAAGGGTGTAGGCCGACAATCAATTCCACAGAGGAGGTAAGCTTCCCAATGCACATTACGTGGTCAGTAATAGTCGTCTGGTTGATCGTTGGCGCACTGGCTGGTTCCCTGGCAGGCATGGTCCTCAAGCGCAGCAAGGAAGGGTTTGGGAGAGCCGCCAACATTGGCATAGGCTTGGTCGGAGCCCTTGTCGGGGGATTCTTTTTCAAGATTTTCAACATTAATCTCGGTCTGAGAAATATAGTGGTCAGCTTCGAAGATCTTGCAGAGGCATTCATCGGGTCACTGATTTTTCTCTTTGGACTTTGGTTAGTTCGCAAGTACAGAGCTTAGCTCTCAAAACATGTGGCTTGGTGGACATTAAACTACGTGCGAAATGGAAAAGCGCGTCAGGCCATTCGTGGCTCGCGTGACTGTATTTCATTTCAGGTGAACTCGTGATGCACGTCTGTGATTATCCGTTGTGGCTGTCGCAGGGCATGAACCAGACAAGGGGGCACTTGTTCATAATCAACCCATTCGCAGGAGTGGATGACTGTTTGTCATATTTTCAACTCAGCATCCATCGAGAGCGGATCACCATTTCCAGCACATGGGGGATCATCTGCGCGATGAAAGCGGCATCGGCTGCGAGGTCAGGCTTTCGAGCCCGCACCGGCAGCTCTGCTAAAGGGAACAGCCCGAGATTTGTTGATTCAGATCGCATGAATAACAGGTCCATTAACCTTTCGAGGTAATTCGGTATTGAATGGATTCAACCAGATGAAACTGAGAACGATTCCTCCACGCATTCACGTTTTAGCCAAGCCGACTGGTTCCGCGTGCAACTTGAATTGCTCCTATTGCTTCTATCTCACCAAGGAACTTCTGTACCCCGGCAGTAGCTTTCGCATGAGCGATGAGGTGCTTGACAAATACATATGCCAGCTAATTGAGTCCCACCACGCTGACAAAGTGACTGTTGCCTGGCAGGGCGGCGAACCGACCCTCATGGGCGTCGGCTTCTACCGACGGGCTATCGAGCTACAGGAAAAATATCGCAGGCCGGGCATGACTTTCGAGAACACCCTGCAGACAAACGGCACCCTGCTAAACGACGAATGGTGCGAGTTCTTTCGAGAGAACGACTTCCTTATAGGTATCAGCATCGATGGTCCTCGCGATCTGCATGATACATACCGGGTGGACAAGAGAGGGAGGCCAACCTTTGACAAGGCGATAAGAGGCCTACGGCTGTTGCAGAAGCATGGGGTCGAATACAACGTCTTAGTCACCGTCAATCGTTCAAACGCCGACCGCCCTCTCGACGTCTACCGTTTCTTACGTGACGAGGCGGGTACTAGTTGGATGCAGTTTATTCCGATGATTGAGCGTCTCAGCGAGGGAGCAGTCACCCCGTATCAGCAGGGGGCAGCCGTATCGGGTCGCACGGTAGGGTCCGAGCAGTGGGGCAGTTTCCTCGTTGCCATATTTGATGAATGGGTTGCGCACGATGTGGGCAAGATCTTTGTGCAAACGTTCGAAGCTGCGGTTCGCAATTGGTTGGGTATGCGCTCATCCGGCATGTGCATTTTCGATCCCATCTGCGGTCATGGCCTCGCTCTTGAGCATAACGGCGATCTGTACTCTTGCGACCACTTTGTCGAACCTGGGTATTTGTTAGGTAACATAAGCCAAGGTCACATGATCGAATTGGTCGGGTCCGAGCAGCAAAGAAAGTTTGGTCAAGACAAGCTGAATGCGCTTCCGCGTTCCTGTCGAGAATGCAAGGTGCTCTTCGCTTGCCACGGAGAATGTCCTAAGAACCGATTTCTTACTACAGCCGATGGCGAATGTGGTCTGAACTACCTGTGCGCGGGTTACAAAGCATTTTTTCAACACATCGACAGACCGCTACGGATCATGGCCCAGTTGATTCGCAGAGGTCTCCCGGCTGCCCAGCTAATGCAGGTCTTGGCTCAGGAACAACCTACTCAGCAGATGGACTCTTTCCCTAAAGTCGGACGCAATGAGCCATGCCCATGCGGTAGTGGTCTCAAGTTTAAGAAATGTCATGGCCGGAGCGGTAGCGGAAAACCCGGAGCACTTCCGCCGCAGTCAGTCGGTCGATCTGAATCGCTCCCTTAGAGCAAGCCCAAGGAAAGCAACGGCGTCGGAGAAGCCTTGATGAGCTTGAACAGTGACGTTATTTCAAACGAGGAAGGAGGGAACATATGGCACAACAGAAGAAGCCGAACATCCTGGTCATCTGGGGTGATGACATCGGCATCACCAACCTCAGCTGCTATTCCGACGGATTGATGGGGTACCGAACCCCCAACATCGACCGTCTCGCAAAGGAGGGCATCCGCTTTACCGACTATTATGGAGAACAGAGTTGTACCGCTGGTCGGGCAGCATTCATTACCGGTCAAAGTCCCTTCCGAACCGGGTTGACCAAAGTGGGTTTTCCGGGTGCCGACCAAGGATTGCGCGGGGAAGACCCAACTATCGCTGAGTTGTTGAAGCCCCTAGGCTACTCCACCGGCCAGTTCGGCAAGAATCACTTTGGGGACAAAGATGAGTTCCTGCCCACCAATCACGGCTTCGACGAGTTCTTCGGCAACCTCTATCATCTGAACGCGGAAGAAGAGCCGGAGCATCGCGACTATCCGCCTGAGAAAGACTTTCCGAACTTTCGCAAGAACTTTGGCCCCCGGGGGGTACTCCGGAGTTATGCCGATGGGAGAATCGAGGACACCGGTCCGCTAACCAGGAAGCGCATGGAGAACGTTGACGAGGAATTTCTCGCGGCTGCGCTCGAATTCATTGACCGTCAACATAAGGCTGACACTCCATTCTTCTGCTGGTTCAACACGACCTGGATGCACTTTCGGGTGCGCCCCCCGCAGGAGATACTCTGTCAGTCCGGGCGCTGGCAGTCGGAGTACCACGACGTGATGATAGAGCACGACAAGCATGTGGGCGTGCTGCTGGACAAGCTGGACGAACTGGGGATTGCGGAGGACACCATTGTCTTGTACAGCACTGACAACGGCGTGCACATGAACACCTGGTCCGACGGTGGCATGACGCCGTTCCGCAACGAGAAGAACTCCAACTGGGAAGGCGCTTACCGGGTGCCTTCTCTGGCGCGCTGGCCGGGCAAGCTTCCATCAGGCGTGGTCTCCAACGAAATGATGAGTCATATGGACTGGTTGCCCACACTGTTAGCAGCAGCCGGAGAACCGGACATCATAGAAAAGCTTAAGGCAGGCCATCAGGTGGGCAAGAAGACCTTCAAGGTGCATCTCGACGGTCACAATTTTCTGCCCTACTTGACCGGAGGAGAAAATAAGGGTCCGCGGGACGGATTTTTCTACTTTTCGGATGATGGCGATCTGACGGCATTGCGTTACGACAACTGGAAGCTGGTTTTCAAGGAACAGCGAATGCCAGGCACTTGCCAGATCTGGGCAGAGCCATTTGTAACGTTGCGCGTGCCGAAGATGTTCAACCTGCGCACTGACCCCTTCGAACGTGCAGACATCACTTCAAACACATACTGGGACTGGGTTATCGATCACGCGTTCTTGGCCATACCGGCTCAGAAACTCGTGGGTGATTTCCTAATGACATTTCGGGAGTTCCCTCCGCGCCAGAAGGCGGCCAGTTTCACCATTGACCAGGTGATGGAAAAGCTCCTATCTGGTTATGCTGACTGATCGACCTGTGGCGGCAAGTTATCCGGGCCATCCGCCGTTCCGGTGGACGGTCCGGTCAAGAGCGTTTAAAAAAGAAGAACCCTATTCTTCAGCTTGGGATTTCAACATGGATAACCCCATCCCACTTACGTTCGTCACCGTGACTATCTTCAGCCTCATGCTCGCAATGGGGGTCAGTCACTCTTTTCAACAACTCACGTCCCTGTGGCGTCGGCCTGTATTGCTTCTCCGGTCGCTCCTCGCTGTAACTGTGCTGGTTCCCGCTGTTGTGGGCTTATTATTGTGGGTCTTCGAATTGCCGCTCGCAGTAGCCACCGGCCTTGCTGTGTTAGCCGCCACGCCGGGTGCCCCCCTTACTTACAAAAGGTCCCAGATGGCTGGTGGGGATCCCACGTACACCGCCAGCCTACAATTAACGCTGGCCTTGCTGGCTGTCGTGATGACACCGCTTATCCTTGTCATTTTTTGCACTCTGTTTGAACTGGGTGCTGGGCGTGTGAAACCTTTCGAGGTGGCCAGGCAAGTCGCCGGGGTGACGTTCTTGCCGGTGATGACCGGTCTGCTCATCCACCATTTCTCTCCAACACTTGCTGATGTCATTGGTAAGCCATTGCGAATACTTGCCGATATTCTCTTCATCCTACTCTTACTCTTGGTGATCATTCTCCTCGTTCTTTCACCTGACCTCAGGATGACACTAAATCTGGGTTGGCTGCCCACTGCGACAATCATCATCATGGTGGTGAGTTCCTTGGCCATCGGACACCTATTTGGCGGTCCATCCCGGGAGCAGCGTTCCGCCCTCGCTATCGCCAGTATCGCGCGCAATGTGGGACTCGCCCTGTTCATTGCGGAACTATCGGATTACGGACAGAACTTCGTTCCCACGCTTTTGACCTACATGATATTGGGAGCGCTCTTAGCCGTGCCTTACTCACTCTGGAGCAAGCGTCAAATATCGAGAAGAACGGATGAAAGCAAAACGACAGGAGCATAAAAGTTCTATATCGAAACAGAAAGCGCGCTAGCCATTCACATTTTGTGCGCAAGAAGGAACTGGACATGAACAAGGGCGAGAATGATACAAGAACAAACCTGACAAATGAACTCGCCATGGAGCGCACGAGGGAAGCTGCCGACCGGACGCTCAATGCATGGATTCGCACCTCTATTGCTTTGATTGGATTCGGATTTGCCATAGCCAAATCCTATGAATACGTGGAAACAGGCTATGTGGAATGGACTGGCAAAATACTCGACCCCTTTCACGCACCCCTCTTATTTGGAGGCGCTTTCATCATCCTTGGCTTATTAGGAACTTTCGCAGCCGTTATCCAGTATGGGCGGATTTTGGATCGCATAATAAGCGGCCGCTTTACCTATATGGAACCACGGCGGTTACCGCAGATAATGGCGATTAGCGTACTGGTCATAGGCCTGTTTGGATTGGTGGCTGTAGGTGCCACGATTCTCCATCACAAATGGTTCTAGTATATGCCCCACAGATAGCAGGACGAAATGAACAGTTCACGATCCTGGGAGTTGGGAGATATTTGTGGTTTGATTGACTCTCACCGTGTCAAGTGGTTTTCATGAGCTGTCAAGCTTTTTTAGCTTCAGGGCGTCAGGATATTGAAATTAAACAATGAGATGCGTGATCAGACCGCGATCGGCTGACTTGTAATAGGAAGATGCAACTTCGTGTACGAACATGGCGGTTTAGGGTCCAGTGCGGAAGGGAAAAATCTGAGGAGATGCAAAATGATCGGTATTGCAAATGAGGCCACAGGAGGAAATCAGGCCGTTCACCGGTGGATGGTACTTCTCGAGGGCATTCTCTCGACTGGTTTCGGCATTCTCATTTTGTATTTGCCATCCAAGACTTTTGTTACATTCTTGGCAGCTCTTGGATGGTTTTGGATTCTAGAGGGCTTTCTGGGTTTGATAGGATTAATGGCGGGGTTGCCTGTAGGATCCAAATGGAGGGTCGGACTGACGTGGGGTTTGTTGAGTGTAATGGCTGGCATCCTTGTTCTCAACCAACCGCTCATAGACGTATACCTGACCAGGAAAGTACTCGTGTCCATGGTAGCTTTGATGCTCATAGTGGCCGGGGTTACTTCTGCAGCCTCTGCAAATCGGAGGAGTGAAAACCGCCAAAACAAATGGGGAATGATAATCCTGCCCTTGCTCTTCATCATTCTCGGAGTTGTCCTATTGCTCACTCCGTACATCTCCTTTTACTTAACTATGATGATAGCGGGGACGATCTGCCTAACTTTCGGATTGCTCATGATTGTATACTCGGCTCTCATGCACACTGGGCTTGCCCAAGGACCAAATGAGTGATGGGACGAAAATCTCCCGTGAGTGGAATGTAAATAGCGGATTCGTACACTTTGGTATGTTCCAGAGGTACCTGATCAGACTTTATCGACAGAGAAAAGTAGGCGTAAACAAGCGGGAGCATACACTTGGAACCTTCCGCATGTTCCAATTGGCTGTGAAATGAGTTGCACTGAGTGTGATGATTTCAGTACTTGGTTTGCTGAGGATGTGCTGGAATGTGTAGGGAGTCACAGATCCTCTATCCGCAACACGTTCGGTCTGTGAGTTCCCACGTTCGATCAGATCAACCAGGACAGAATCGAACTGTATTTTTCAGTTCCAAGAAGGATCATTTTCTCTCTTGACGTTGGGGCCACCTCAGACTATTCTAAATAACACATTATATAAAGAAAAGTCTGGAAAGATGGTCGGGTTTGTGAAATCTTGTTCAGTGAATTCAAGTCAATGCGGTGACATCTTAAAACGAAAAAAGCCCGTAGGAAGTTTTATCAGTCAACACTTTTTGTTTACACATGATGGAGGGTGACTTGGAAAAAGTAAATCCCTGGCCCACTAAAAGTTGGCCGGAAATTCTTCGGGATACTAATGATTTTGCGCAGTCTGTTTCAAAACATGGGTCTGGTGGGATGAGGTTTTCCGAACGTATTATTGAACCAGTATTCGGAAGATATATCACACGCAATGCCGAATTCCGAGAAGAATTGGAAGACTTGGCGGCAAGCCTGGAGAATTATGCTCGGAGGCCGAGAGTCAAACGTCCTTTCAATATCTTGCTTTCAGCCGGGCCGGGTTCAGGAAAATCATTCCTGCTGAAGCAATTGGCTCAATGTCTACCTCCGGATATCGATGTAGAATTTGACGAATATCACGTATCTGCATTCCGATCTGTCGAGGATATTTATGGAGCTTGGCAACGAGTCCAATCCGCAAATCTCCAAGGAAAACTGCCCTTTGTCTTCTTTGATGAAGTTGATGGCGAGGTTGAAGGCAGGTATGTTCTAGCAAATTTCTTGGCGGCGATGTGGGACGGTTTGTTTCATATCGGCAAAGATTCATTTGCTCTCGGACGAGCTATATTCGCGTTTGCCGCAAGTAATATGTTGCCTAATCCGAAGCTGAATACAACGAATTCTGCGGGAAGGGTAAGTTATCGCGAATTTGTGAACACTTGGAATGATGAAGTTCAGTTGAGTATAACCTCAGATGCGGGAGACGGAATTCGTTCCGACAATCGCCCCGTAATTCCGAAGTGCAGGGATTTTGTAGACAGAATTGATCGCATGATATGCATCCCTCCAGTCAGTCCCGTCATGATAGGTGAAGATTTCCGCGAGGAGCTTTTGGATATAGCTTGCTTGCTCGTGAAGAAGCATTTTGAAGAAATCCAAGAGATAGAGGAATCAGCTCTGATAGCTCTCGTTGCAGATCTCATGGAATCATCTTCACGCAGGTCTGCAGAGCGATGTGTCTTCTGCGCTCGCCCGAATGCCACCCGATTCGGTTTTTCAGCTCTGCCGAAAGCCGAACAGCTAAGATTTCAGAGTCAGAGCGATCTCAATTTAGAGGATCACATCGACAAATGGGTGAAAGTAAAAATCAGGACAAAGTAATCGCATCGGAAGGCCAGTAGTGCTATTCGACAGAACACAGAACTCTCTGAGAAAACTTCGACCGACAAACTTTTGCGATCGGTTTGCATCGATACAGCGGAGCATCATTCAGCCAAATCAGTGCATCCGATGCCATGTTGCCAGTTTCTTGGCTCGAACATTTGTCTGATTGTTCCATCAAGATCTTCGACGGCAAACATTATCTTCCCTGCCGCCAATCGGGCTACGCTTTGCTCCAATGCGATCCACCAATCCCGCTGCCTATCGAACCGCTTCTGAGTAAATTCGGTTGAGACTGAGGCGACAACGCCCTATACTTCGATGGATGCCATTCCCGTGCCACGCCGGGAAACTTGAGTGCTGGATTGTTTCCGGAGTGGCTTTGCGACCCGAGCAGAAAGGCATCCCGATCCCTTTGTTCTTGCTGCGATTACAGCTTGCCATTCGTGCCCTTTCGCATCTCAACGAGGCTCGCGTGCTGCTGCCAGCGGTCACCTGTTCTGGAGTGATTCCCTCATTCTTAGAGGGGTGCCATTCCCTTGCTATTTCGTTCGAACTAAGCCGAATATTTGGTTCAAATTCTTTTAAAGAATATGTTATATGTATACCCTCTAATCCAAGGAAAACTCTCGTAGCAAGATTTCTTCTTTTTGGGGGCATTTTGAAGTCAGGAAACAAAGATCGTGACCGTGATACAGAAATTTCGCCAGAATTGGCCGCACTGAGACAGCCACTTGAGACGATTATTATGGAAGGGGGATTCGACAGAGATGTCTCAGAGACTGGTACCTTCTATTTTGCCGAAGTAGAAGCTACCTATCTAGGCAAGTTGTTAAACGCACTACCGATTCCGGGACTTCTTTTAAATCAGCAACTGGAAATCATCTTCGCCAATGAAGCTACAAGTTCGGCATTAGTTGCAAAGCAACTACGAGGAAAAAATATTGTAAGTATATTGTGGACCAGGGCACACGGAACCAAGCTCTGCGAAATTCTTCAAAGCGTCTTCATCAGGGATAAAGGAATTCTTATTGAGACCTCACTGAGGCTTCCGGACGAGAAAGTTTGGTGCCGCCTGCATGCCCGCAGAATTAAGTTGGGTCACGAGAAGTTACTTTTGATACTGGTCGAAGACCTCACGTTGGAAAAACGCCAAATTGCTTTGCGCGTGAAACACCAAAATGAATTGAAGCAAGCTCATGCGCAACTTGAAAGACGAGTTCAGGTGCGGACTGTTGAGTTAACGGGGCTCACCAAACGCCTGCGGCAAGAAATCTCCGAACGTATTCTTGCTGAATCCGAACTTGTGCTTTCGGCTAGGATGATTGAGAGTAGCAGCGAGGCCATACTCCTTATTGACGTCAATGGGAAAGTCTTACGAGCCAACGAATCTGTTACTTTAATAACAGGGTACCCGAACGCTGAAATAGTGGGGCAGAGTATAGAATTTTTTCAGTGGGGCCGGCGATATGGTGACCTCAGCCAAAAAATCCGAGAAGCGATGGTTGAGAGTGGTGAATGGCGGGGAGAAGTATGGGATCGCAGGAGGACTGGGGAAGTGTATCCTGCTTTCTTGTCCATAAGCCCCATTAAGAATGAAAAAGGTGAGATCACTCATTACGTGTGCATATTAGGGGATATCAGCCAAATAAAACAGACTCAGAAGGATTTGCAGAGGCTCGCTCACTATGATTCACTTACAGGCCTTCCCAATAGGGTCCTGTTCCATGACAGATTGAGTCAGTCACTTCTCTTGGCCCATCGTCATAACAAGATAGTAATTCTAATGCTTCTTGATCTAGATCGTTTTAAGAACATCAATGATACCCTCGGGCACAGTTTTGGAGACAAAGTGCTCATCTCTGTCGCAGATAAGCTGAAAGAAAGTCTAAGAGCGAGTGATACTGCAGCCCGTTTAGGAGGTGACGAATTTGTTCTCTTGCTCCCCAGCATGTCAGACACTCAAGGTGCAATGACTGTAGCTCAGAATTTGCTCGATGATTTTTCCAAGCCCTTGAACATAGAGGGGAGGGAGATATTTTTGTCTGTAAGTATTGGAGTTAGTACATACCCGACCGATTGCAGTAGCCCCGAGGATCTGTTGCGTCATGCTGACATGGCTTTACACCATGCAAAAGAAAGAGGAAAAAACCACTTCAGATTTTATTCACACGAAATGAATGCAGTGGCTGTTCGGAGACAGAGGCTTGAAAACACTCTTCGCACTTTGATCAGTCGCGAACTTTTTCTCTTACACTATCAACCTGTAGTCGACATTTCGAGTGGAAGAATTGCTGGTGTCGAAGCGCTTCTGAGGTGGCGTCATCCGAATCACGGTATAGTATCCGCAGCCAATCTTATTCCTGTGGCCGAAGAAACTGGGCTCATCTTGGACGTTGGGGATTGGGTACTCCGAAATGTTTGCAAGCAAATCAAAATATGGAATGATCTCGGTGTGCGAGGACTGAGAACCGCAATCAATGTCTCCGCACGGCAGCTAAAGCAGCGTGCGAGTGCTGAGGCCTTGGTCAGGATTTTGGAACAGTCGCTTATCGACCCAGAATACGTTGAGTTTGAGCTTACAGAGAGCGTAATGATGGATGATACCGAGGAGACCATAAGCATTTTTCGCAAGCTGAAATCAAGTGGGATCAAACTCTCTATTGATGATTTCGGAACGGGCTATTCTTCTCTGAGTTACCTTCGAAAATTGCCTGTAGACAATGTAAAAATAGACGGATCTTTCATCAAAAATCTCTATGCGAATACTTATGAGAACGCTCTGGTAAAGGCCATCATTGAAGTGGCGCACAGCCGCAATCTTCGCGTTATTGCGGAAGGCGTCGAAAATGACGAACAACTGAAACAATTACAACTGAATGGGTGCGATGAGGTTCAGGGATATTTGATCAGTCGCCCTCTATCTGCGACCAGAATGACCGAGATTTTGAAGAGGCACAGATCTGAACCTGTCTAATAGTGCACGTCTGATTTACGTTCCTCAGGTATTTGCCTCATCTCGGCGACGAGCGGCTTCAAACAGCAGCTGCATTCCTGCTTTTTCCACGGTTATCTTTTCAGGAGGGCTCCAAGGTAGATGAAGAAATTCGCCTTTCGGAGGAAGAACGCACAAGTAAAAAGCTTCTTCACCTTCCATTTCAAGCGAATCTACGTGCAAGACTTTTCCACCATCCAGGAAGATTCTGGTTGACCCTGACTTTGGCTGTCTTATTTCAAGTACAGTCTGCCTACAGTCTATTAACATCCATTGAATGTAGTCCAGAATGTCAATCTCTTCCACCTTACCCGAGTAAGAATATCGTATGCTTGTAGGCCTGGAATCCTCAGATCTATACCCTTCTGCGACCTCGGTTGGAATCTCCGATAAATCGACTGTCTCCTCTTGCTCGCTGCTTCGTGCCACCAATTCAAATCGAGAAATCAATCCGACTCCAAGCAGTTTTCGGAAAGTACTATCAAGTCCCTTAGGAGAGAGCCTATATTTTTTCATGAGCCCAATGTCGTCTACACCCGCTTTTACATCGCTCATGAAGTCCTTTGCGTTGATTTCCCTTTTTGCCATTAAACGTCCGCTCCTCTTATCACGATCTGTCATTGACGTGTCTTGCTCAGATTATGTTAACTCCCTGAGTGCTCGACTCAATTCGACAGCATTGTACGGTTTTGAGACCATACCCGAAAATCCATATTTGCGGAAATTGGACATCACTGGATCAGTAGAGTAACCACTGGAGACGATTGCCTTTATAGTCGGGTCCACTTCCAAAAGCTTTTCCATCGCCTCTCTTCCACCCATTCCTCCAGGTACGGTCAGATCCATAACAACGGCGCTAAAAGGTTTTCCAGAGTCTATTGCAGCTTTGAATTTTTCCACACATCTGAGACCATCTTCGGCCAGTTCAACTTCATAACCCAAAAGCCTCAGTAAATCCCCGGCAACTTCCCGTATACTATCATCATCGTCCATCAACAGAATCTTTCCTGTTCCAAAGACCGGCATCTCACCGGAGTCGCTGACGGGGGCTTCTATTTCGCATTCTGGACAAGCGGGCAAAAAGATGAAAAAAGCAGTCCCCCCCTCAGTCGAGGAATTCACATCTATCACACCACCATGCCTTTTGATCACTGAGTAAGCTGTTGCGAGCCCGATTCCCGAGCCCTTAGGTTTCGTTGTAAAATAAGGGTCAAAGATTTTGCCAAGATTGTCTGGGGAAATTCCACATCCTGTATCTCGTACAGTGATTTTAAGGTACTTTCCTTGTTTAAGGAATGGATTAGATACGTCTACACAACATAAGAAGTTTTCAGCGTTGATTGTAAGAGTGCCACCATTGGGCATTGCCTGCAAAGCGTTTATAAGTACATTCTGAAAAACTTGCCCCATCTGCAATTCGTCTATTTCCGCCGGCCATAGATGTGAAGGGATGTTGACTTCGCTTCTTATACTGGAGCCGCTCAATGCCAGGGTAATGCAATCTTTGAGCAGTTGAGAAATGAGTCCGGGTTTTTTAAGTGGTTCTCCCCCTTTTGTAAAAGTCAGCAACTGTTGGGTCAAATTTTTGGCACCGGTCGCTGCTTTCTCAGCATTGCGCAAGGCCTCGTATTGGGCATTCCCTCGACTGGAGTGCATCTTTGCGAGAGATATATTCGCTATTGTCCCTGTCAATAAATTGTTAAAGTCGTGAGCTATGCCCCCGGCTACGAGCTCCAGAGATTCCAATTTTTCAGTCTTAAGCATTTCTTGTTCGGCCCGTTTCCGATCAGTGATGTCCCTGAGCATCAGGAGCATTGCTGGCCGATCATTCCAATCCGTCGACTCGACACGAACTTCAAGAACCCCTGGCTGTCCATTCAAGCGCTTTCCCCGGATTTCCGATGCCTGACCGGGAAAAATCTTGAGTCCAAGATGACGACCGATCAGTTCATCTTTTGAATGTCCGAGGAGGGATGCTGCAGACGGATTAGCATACTGAACTATATTCTTCGAATCTGCGACCAAAATTCCCTCACTGGCCTTCTCGACAATGCTGGTGAAACTGGCACGGCTCGCAAGAAGCTTTTCATTCATCGTCTTGAGTGCGGATGTCCTTTGCTTAACTTGCTTTTCAAGGTCCTCTCGATGTTTCAACAAAGCTTCCTTATGTTTCTGCGCCAAAATCAATTGCTTCTTTTCAGTAGTGAGGTCCTCTACAAGGACTATCAGAGCCATGTCGCTGCCCATCCTCAATGAGCGAACGTGCATCCTTCCGTAGATTCTGCTCTGCTCTATTTCGAGAACAGCTGTTGCCATAAGAGGCTTTCTGGTCGTGAACCCTTTTTCCACGATGGAATTTGCAGCTCTGGAACCTGATTTCTTGGCAAATATTGATGAAAAGGGCCGACCAACTATTGCCCGGTAGCTTTCAGTAATTTTTTTCCACGACTGATTTGCAAATGAGATTGTGGCGGAGCGATCAATCAGGAGAGTCGGGATAGGGATTGCCTGCAATAATTTGCCAAAATCAGTTTCGGAGAGATCTCTGATGCCGAGCGGCTCAAGGACGCCTATTTCGTGAATAAGGGTACGAAGATCAATCGAATGCGTAGAAATATTTTGTTGCCAAAATTCCGACGTTTCCTCATCATCCCCAAAGTTTGGTAAATTCTTATTACTCATATCCCCCCGACGGGATCCTATCTCTGTGGAAGTGCTTACCTACAGCTTTTATATAACACAAGAAAGGACAATTACCAAATAGATGAAGCATAGCTACATGGGAAAAGTGTCCATTGCCGCAAGCGGCCGTTAGGGATGCGCACCTGTGATCCGAACAAGCGATAAGCATCGAGAGACGGAATGCAGAAAGCTCTCGATCAGGACGGATTTATGGAGGGATTTTGGCAATCTACTCTTGTGGAGACCTATTGGTAAAACATGTTGTAACAGGTGATCTCAATGAGAATCTCTTGGAACACCTAAAAGCCAATACCGTTTTTCCTCATAATTGAACCTCATTCTGTGCGTTTTTTGTTGGTTGTTTTATAAATGTCTGATATAATTGTAAACAAAGTTCCTTGTGCGGTATCCAGGTAATTAGCAACCAGATAAAAAAATGAATGAAAATTCCTAGAGTAGGGCGGGATGAAAGAATCGCAGAAGCGAGCAAGGCAATTTGTGCTCGATATCAGGGCAGGAGTGACTGATCCCGATCTTCTAAGGAAGTACGGGCTAAATCCTAAGAAATTCTATTTATACAAAGCGTCGGCGCTGGACATTATCGCTAAAGAGAATAAGAAAGACTTCAGGCAAAAAAGAAGGATCAATCCTCATCACGTTATAGCAGACATTCGATGCGGATTTGATGACGAGACTTTAATGACAAAATATAGCTTGAGTTCGAGAGAATTTCAAAGTGTGTTGCGACAAATTATAGAGGCTAAGCTTGCCTCTGCGCTAGAGCTTTCCGGTCGTCTCAGCATAACCAAGAGTCAGGTCATGGATGCATTTGTAGAGATGGGAAAAGCAATTAGAGAGTTGGACTAGAGAGAAAATGGGAGTGCCAGAACGATACATTTTCGATCAGAATAGGTGGGGAAGGTGACTACTTTGCATGATGACATAAAAACTAAAGATGAACTCATAGACGAGCTCAAAAAACTGCGCCGAAAAATCGCTGGCCTCGAGTCGAGAAAACCGGATTCAGTAGATAGATCGCACGTTGATCCCGAATACCTGGTAACGGATTGTGCAAAAAATGACAGAGATTTTGCTACACAGTTTCCCGCGACAGAGAACTCCACCGAGACTATTGACCTTAGTTCGCTCTTTACCAAAGATGTTACGATTTCGGGAAGCTTTGAGATCAAAAACAGAATTTGGAAAACTACCTTTGGAAAGGTGTTGCAGGCGCTCCCCATTCCTACATTGCTCATTGATCAAAGCTTCAGAATTACGGCTGCTAACGAAGCGTGGAAAAGATTGATCTCCAATTACGAGGAATTGGTGGCCCGTGACTTTTCGAGTCTATTTCCGGAAGAATCTGAAATGAAATCTTCAGAAATTGCACACGAAGTTTTTGTCGACAGGAAACCTCGTATCGGAGAAGCAGCCCTCACAATAGGAAAGCATGCGTTGTGGGCACGTTTGAGCTTCAGATCCATTCGGATTCTGAATGAACGTTTTCTTCTTGTTCTCGTTGAAAACCTTACCACCGAAAAGAAACAATTGGCCCTGAACCGTATGCAGAAACAGGCGCTCCAGCGAGAGATAACTGAGCGTCAAGTATCAGAACGCGCAGCTCGAGAAAGTGAAGCAAGATTTAGACAAATCTATGACAGTGCTCCGATGATGATGCAGGCGGTAGACCGAAATGGCATCGTACGCAGTGTTAATCAAAAATGGTTGGCTGTCGTCGGCTACACCGCTCCGGAGATTTTGGGCTCTCATATTAAGCACATCATGTCTGAAGCCTGTAGGATTCACTTGGATTCGATGTTGGACAATCTCTGGAAGACGGGGATAGCTTACGACCTCAGTTATCAATTTGTAAAGAAAGACGGTTCCCTCATTGATGTGTTGGTGGATGCGGCCGTCATTGACGATCCAGTCTGGGGAACAGTGAGTCTTTCCGCAGTACGGGATGTCAGTCATGAGATAATTCTGGAGAAGCAACTCAGAGAAGCGCAAAAAATGGAAGCTCTCGGTACCTTGGCCGGCGGCATAGCTCATGATTTTAATAACCTGCTTCAGATCATTCTTGGCTTTTCCGATTTGTTGCTCATGAACAAGGACTATCATGGGTCTCAGTCAAAGGCGCTCCAATCAATCCGAGATGCCGCGAAACGCGGCTCTGAGCTAGTCAATCAAATTCTTACCTTTAGTAGTAAAGTCGCGACAAATCCGACGCTCATTGACCTGAATCAAATCGTCAATAAGGTCGAACATTTGCTTTCCAGAACGATTTCCAAGATGATCAAAATTGAGTTGATTGAAGAACGTGATCTCATGCCCGTATTCGCAGATCCCGGACAGATGGAACAAGTTCTTATCAATCTCGCGGTTAATGCAAAAGATGCGATGCCCCAAGGGGGGCAGCTCACTATAGAAACTAAGAACCTCACGCTGACTGAGCAGTTTTGCAAGAGCCGCCCAGAAGTCCAGTCCGGCGATTATGTGTTGCTCCGGGTCTCTGACAACGGGCATGGAATCTCAGAGGAAATAGTAGGTCGCATTTTTGAACCCTTCTTCACTACCAAGAAACCTGGAGAAGGAACGGGTCTCGGCTTGTCCACAGTGTTTGGAATCATAAAGATGCACCGTGGTCATATCTCCTGCAATAGCATGCAAGCAACGGGAACAACATTTGATGTCTACCTGCCAGCCATGAGAACGGGGATTGGATCTGAAGTAGACATGACCAGCGAAATGCCCGCCTTTGGTAGCGAAACTATCCTAGTGGTGGATGACGAAGAGCTTATTAGAAATCTCGGTGCCGACGTTCTATCCTCAATCGGGTATACAGTTCTTACTGCATGCGATGGCGAAGAAGCTTTGGATATCTATCGGCAGGAGCATAGCCGCATTTCCCTCGTGATATTGGACTTGGTAATGCCGAAGATGGGAGGCAAACGATGCCTGGAAGAACTAGTGAAAATCGATCCGCATTCAAGAGTGCTCATAGCGAGCGGCTACATGATCGACGAAGAAACTCGCTCAGTTCTTGACCAAAAAGCGAAGGGCATAATTAAAAAACCTTTCAATGCCAAAGAACTGCTTCGGAACGTTCGAAGTGTACTGGACAAACCATGACCAGACAAAAACTGACAATTGAGATCTTGGCTTGCAGCCCTCCGATTCCAAACGGATTCAACTTTCTCTATGGATTGCCGAAAAAATCTTGCTCCCGTCAAGGACAAATTCATCAGTCATCTCAAAGGTTGTATTTCCGCTCATTGTATCCATAGGTGTCTCTTTTTCACGCAAATCCTCCAAGAGCAGGCGAATCAAGGACCTGAGTTTGTCCAGTTCGTTAATAGAGATTCTGGTGATTTTGAATCCGGTCATAAAATATTCTACGCGTCGTACTTTCTTCTTGATCCATTGACAAGCAGCTTCCAACTCAACGGTTTCCATCTGCCCTATCAAGTCTGCCCTAAGAACGAGAACTTTGCGATCTCCCGCAATGCAAGAGATTGTGGCAGTGGATGCCACTCGAATCTCGTTTTCCGAAAGATCTCTTACAAAGCCATTCCAGTGATGGTGTCCTAGCACTTCTAGTGGCAAGCGAACAGGAATGCGTTTGAGAACAATTGAACTCGCTGCTAAATCTTTCACACTGGAAACAGCTTTTGGGATATCTACAATTTCGGCAGGGGTGACTAACTCTATGTTCGACACAGTGGTTAAATTCTCCTCATCACCGTTCTCTTCACGAAAAACCTGCATTAACTCACTGTCAGTCAGTCGCAGCCAGTCTAATAGTTCCAACTCGGAAAGGTAACCAGCTACCATCATTCTCCTGACGAGCCGCTGCAATTGACTAGAAGTAAGCTTGTGCAATTGCATAATTTGGGCTTCTGTCATTCCGCTCATGATCTCCCGCCTTAATTCCTGAACATTGATTCTCAGTTTCACCAAAACGGAATCCCCCCGCAGAGATATGGTAAGTAGGCTTATCCTGAAGAAAGTATGTAGGCTCGTAGAGCTTGATGCAAAGACGGCAGCATGTTACACGATTTGGGGCATGGTGGTCAACTTCAAATCAACGTGATTGGTTTTTCTTGTCCCTGTACGACTCCCATTCTGGAGAAAAATCCGAGAGGCGATGCGAGATAGACTTTGGGCATGTGACCCCAACAAACTGTTCATATGTTGCTATCCCAAAATTCTTGGAAGTGCCTACCGATCAACTAATGACGTACCCCATTCAAGAGGGCTTCCAGGTAGCGGGACTTTATCTGGCGACTCGCCATGGCCTTCTTTAAAGGGGGCAGTCGAAGTATCACCCCGAGGACAGCCGCTAAAGCACGATGACTGAATAATACCTGATTATCAAAGATCAAGTCCGGCAAAGTGCCTCGCTCAATTGCCATAACTATGGTGCGATGTGTTGTGTCCAACGGAGTAAGCACTCGTTCCGGTCTGGACTCAAGATGCAGCGATCCTGTGGGACAATTTCTGACACACACGCCGCAGCCGAGACACATCTTTTCGTCAACCCTTGCAGTTTTTGCCCCAGGTTGCTCGACAGCTATTGCATCTACCGGACATACGGAGGCGCATAGATTGCAGCCGCTGCATTCAGCTTCATTCACTCGTGCAATGAAGTTGGAGTGAACAGGATGTACTAAACCGAATCGCTTTACGGCAAGCATCGCCTCACAGCAACAACCGCAACAGTTACAAATGAAGTTCACTCCCCGGCGAACATTCTCCCCAAACTGCACCAGATTATTTTCATAGGCAGAATGTAATAGTTCAAGACATTCGGAGACGCTTACTGGTCGAGCAAAACCGTGTCTTACAAGGGACGAGGAGGTAGTATTGAAGGTCATGCAGATGTCCATGGGCGAACTGCAAGCACGGTCCATATGTGCCATCTTGTGGCGGCAATAACACATACTGATGCTGATTCCTTTGGCAGTCCGGATAACCTCGCTGGCTCGCTCGTAATCGAGAATGTGCAAGCCGTAATTCTCTGGAAGAGCTTCCTCTTGCACGAAGACCCTTCCGAGGGATGTCTCCCCGGCAACAAATAAGGCTTTAATGAAGTCTTCCTCTACATTGATGTACTGATAGTATAGCTCACTCAGTACCTTCTGGTTTACGTCATTGCGGAGGCGCATCAAGGAGAATTCGAAAAATCCGGCCATCGGAGGAGGGAGACAATAGAGCATTGAACCGTTCTGTTCTATGTCCACCAGGATTGCCTTGTCAGCCAACTGGTCCAAAATGTTTTGGGTTGATTTAAGGTCCAGTTTCCAGGCCTTCGACGCTTTTTCAGCAGTAAAAGGCTTTATCGGCAAGAGCGCTAGCAGGGCAGCCTCTTTCTCGTTCAGCAGCATTGACAAAATCTCGTATAGCAAGTCTGAGGGTGGGGCCCCCTGGGGAAAACGATTCAAGCGAGTAACAAAAGCCTCATAACCGGATACACAGTGCGCCACAATTTCCTCCTGTTCAGTTTTCTTCTCTCGTGGCTCACATCAACTATAATACGAACTCTTTCTTAAAGGCTAGTAGTTCCAAGAATAATTACCTACTCATTATGTATTCGATGGATTCCCTTTACGGACCGGAATCCGATGTTGAAAAAAAACTTGGCGGACGTCCGCCAAGTGAAAACATTATTGCCCCTCAGCACTGTTCAGGGCTTAATCCATACCGATTCGACTCTCTTGGTTTTTGAGATATCCGCCTGTTTGCCATTAATTATCGATGCCGTGGTCTCAAAATCATCCCGTTTCCATCCCGCTCGCTCCAGCATTTCATAAATTGGATGGACATAACCCGACATCAGTGCCTTGCCTTTAATATTCAGCAGTATTTCGACCAACTCTACGTGATCTTTGTTGCTCATTTCATGCTCGTATTCATTGGTGCTCTTCCGAGTCGAATGCACGTAAGGCGGATCGAGATAAAAGAAAGTCGTGGGTCGATCGTACTTCTCGATCAATTGTCTGAAATCGAGTTTCTCTATCTGAACCCCCTGGAGCCGTTCGTGTATTCCCGGGAAACGGTCTATTGAAGGTAAAAAAAACTCGTGTTGCAGTCCCTGATCCTTTAGTGCCATCAGTAATGGAATTTCCGACAGTTTTACCAATTCCATCATAGGACTGCCTCATCATCACGAACCATCGATAAGCTTTCTCCACTTCATCATCGCATTCCGGCCACGTGTCTCTGCAGAATAGAAATTCCTCTCGACTAAACTGGGTAAGGTCAAGCAGGTCTTTCAGTCTGACACTCTTCTCAGGATCACGTAACACTAGGTAAAAATTGATAAGTCCTGAATACACATCATTAACGACTTCGAGCTCTGAACGATTTTTGGCAAACAGGAGAGCGGCTGAACCGCCGAATACCTCAACATACGTTTCTTGTTCTGGAATGAGGGGGATCAATTTCTTAGAAAATTTTGATTTGCCGCCGTACCATTTTAGCGGCGATTTTGTTTTCTTGGAATGCGTCCTCGAACTTTGGTTCAGACGCTCCTGCAGTCAAGATGATTCCTCATCGTCGTACTCCTCCTCATCGACTTCGGGCTGTTGGTTCCCTTTGCCCTTTCTCTCTCCTTGGATCATGTCCAGATACAGGTCAATCGCTCGCACCACATGGTCTTCAACTGACCCAAGCTCCTTCAATGCCTTATAATAGTCCTTCGTTACGACCGTCCGTTCATGAGGCTCCGACAGCAGTACTTCCTGAGCGGGCTGAGGCTCATCAGTGCATATAAGCGTTTTCTCTGGCTTCTGTTTTCCCGGTTTCTTCTCTGACTCGCTCTCTTTTCTCTTCCGAGCTTCTGTCCATTCTTCACTGCCTCAACAGTATCCGGATCACCCTTCTCCAAGACAGATCTCGTACGCTCGACTTTCGTTGTGCTTATACACAAAAGATTGGCGGTTTGTGCTTCCGACTTGGATCCCGATTTTTCAATAGCGTCAAATGACGCTTTTGATTTTGCCTGTTCACTTCTGCGATCCCCGCCCCGAATTCGCTTTGAATCTAATGCAGCCACACAGACTGTAATATCGGCATCAGTCAGATTTCGGCGATTTCGCTGAAGCTTGACGGCTTTTTCTAATGCTTCTGCTTCTGTTTAAAATTCGGGTACAAACAAGGAACCCTTCGATCCCGGCATTCATTGCCGCTTTCAGTCGTGTATGACCGTCGATGCAAGCAGGATCTTCTGTCCGTTCCAAGTTGCCAGTATGACTGGTTGTGAAAAGTCATATTTACCAAGCTTTTGAATTTCAAATAGCCCTGCCTAAGTTTTCTGTCATGGCTATTCGATTAAGATGCTTTCCCCTTGTTCGAGTACGGTTCTGTGCCATACTGCGAAAACAAAAACATCCCGCCGTCGATGCGCTGTCATACGGGACGCGACGGCTGGCTATCATTCCTTGCAAGCCCGGAGCGTGACTATGATCGGCAGGTACCTAGGACATGTTGCCCACAACGATCCCTTGTATGCATATCTGCGGGATTACATTCTTCCCCAGTTTGGCGTTTCTTCGTATCCCGCAGCATTTCGAGTCTTCCAATCGGCTTGTTCAGGGCACGTGTACCTTTACGAGGAAGAACACAGCGGTGCGCGGCTGGTCGGCAAGTTCCATCCCCCTCGCCTCAATCCGGGCCCGCACCATTCCAAAACGGGGGAATCGGAATACAACAACCTCGTGTTCCTACGAGACTTGGGGTTCGATTCGCCCCCGCATTACGTGGTCAAGCCCCTTGGGTTCAACCAGGCCATCGGAAGCGTGCTCCTGCTGGAATACCTTGAGGGCGACATTCTGGGGACAGTGATAGACGATGCCATCTGCCTGGGCAGGAGCGACAGGCTGTACCGCAAGCTCTCCGCACTGGGCCATTTTCTAGCCACTATGCACAACCGCACTGCAGGCGATTGGACGGTCAACTTCGACCAGACCCATGCTTACATGGGGCGTTTGCTTAACTCGCTCATCGTCAAGCGAGGCATGGTGCACGAGCATTCCGGTGAGCTGTACCACCTGCGCGATGCCTGGCGCTACCAGGGCTGCATGTGGGAAGACCGGGGGGTGCTGGTCCACGGCGACGTTACCCCGTCCAACTTCCTCTTCGGCAGGGGCCATAACGTTATGGCCATTGACGTGGAGCGGATGCAATGGGCCGACCGGGTGTTCGACTTGGGGAGGCTCTGCGGTGAACTCAAGCACTTCTTCTTTCAGGCCAAGGGCGACCCCCACGCGGCCGAACCCTTTATCGGGCATTTTCTCTGGGAATATTGCTGCCACTTTCCGGATCGCATGAGTGCCTTCAGGGCCATCACCCGGCGCGCGCCCTTCTACATGGGCATCACCCTGCTGCGGATTGCGCGCAATTCCTGGATTGACCAGGACTACCGCTGGCGCCTCGTACAGGAGGCAAAACAGATTCTGAGGGCACTGCCATGAACATTGAGGCGATCCTTTTCGACATCAACGGCACGCTCATAGACATCCAGACCGATGAAGGCAACGAGGAAATTTACAGGGGCATCAGCCATTTCCTGACCTACCAGGGGATACATGTTCACCGATGGGACGTGCGCGACGAGTATTTCCGGCTCATGGACGAGCAGCGGGATGCAAGCGGCGAGGCCTTTCCTGAGTTCGACGCCGTGGAGTTGTGGGGGGAGTTCCTCCGGCGAAGGCCGGAAGCCTCCAATGCTTTACCTCCAAAGAAACTGCGGTGGATGCCCCTTTTTCTAGCGGAGATGTATCGCGGCATCTCACGCCTCCGCTTGCAGCTCTATCCCGAGGTGAAGAACGTGCTGGACGAACTGCTTCCCTGCTTCAAGCTGGCGGCCGTTTCCGACGCGCAGAGCGCATGGGCGCTGCCGGAAATGCGGACGGTCGGGATCGAGACGTATTTCAATCCCATCATCGTCTCCGGCGACTTCGGCTTCAGAAAGCCGGACAAACGGATCTTCGGGGCAGCCTTGAATGGGCTCGACCTGCCGCCCGAGAACGTCCTCTTCGTAGGTAACGACATGTACCGCGATATCTACGGGGCCAAACAGTTCGGCATGAAGACCGTGTTCTTCTCATCCAACCAGGGGAGGAAAATGGCCAAAGGTGCAGAGCCGGATTACATAATCTATCAGTTCGCCGAGCTTCGGCAGGCCATAGCCTTCTTCGCCGCGCAATAGAAGCCGCACAGGCCCGCCCTCAGCCTGCCGGTCAGGAGCCTGGCTGGAGCCTGGAGAATTACCGGGTCAGGGTCCAGCAGACAACTTTGGGTATGTGGCAGTGAGTTCCCGTGTCATGTTCATCGAATAACGTGCGATAGCTGACCACCATCTTATCTATCGCCTCATTTCCCCAATGGCTCCAAGGTTGGGTGCAAATTCGCTCTAGGAAGGCAAATCATCATGAAAAGGATCGGAATTATTCTTGGCGGCGCTATCCTTTTGGTCATTGTGATCTTCGGATGGTGGATTTTGAGTCGCCCCGAACGCGGTACGACCGGGTCGGTCAGCACGCATTTTCGCTGGATCGGGCCCAACGATAAGATCGTGATCGACGGCTTCGATGACCCCAAAGTCCAGGGCGTCGCGTGCCACATCGCCCGTGCGGAAACGGGAGGTGTGAAGGGCCAACTGGGCGTGGCGGAAGATACGAGTGACGCCAGTATCGCCTGTCGCCAGTGCGGCCCGATCAAGATCATCGGCGAACTTAAGGATGGCGAGCACGTCTTCGACGAACACCGCAGCCTCGCGTTCAAGAAGCTTCAGGTCGTGCGCTTCTTTGACCGCAAGCGCAACGTGCTGGTCTACGTGGCGTACAGCGATCGGGTTATCGAGGGTAGCCCGAAGAACAGCATCAGCACGGTGCCGATCATGGAGTGGCCGAAACCAAAGATCAGGAGCTTTTGATCCAGACCTGGCATCGAAATTGGAGGATGGCACGGTTAGATTGAGGAAGTTGATGATGTGACAACCGTAATCATTCGATCGGACGGCAACACGCTGCGGTGGCCCCCGACATGGCTATTCGGTGCCAAGGCGACAATCTCGATTGAGGGTCAATGATCCTCGATATCATTGAGACCCAAGAAGCTCCGGCGAGAGAAACGGATGCAGATGTCTTTCGCATGACGAATCAGTTGGAGGCAGAGATGGCTGGTGATCTGCGGCTTGCGACGGAACAGGTTCCTCCGTCGGGACGACTGATCCTTTCCCCTTCATGCCACGGCACGTAAAATCCCTTAGATCGCGTCTCCTGTGCCTTCTCGCGCATTTCCGTTTTCGAGGAAGGCAGGAGCCCGGCGAGGAAAGAGGGAATAGCTGACCGGGAACAGATTGTGAAGCCAGACAGATGCACTAGCCATATTTAAGAGATACCTCCCGTTCCTCGATGCCAGGGAGTTGGGCCAACCACCAGTGACAAACCTGTGGGACGATTGAAGTCCCGAATCTCGTACCCGAGATTGACCATCAGCCAACTCCTCAAGTATGTTCAACCCAGCTGTCCCGGATGCCCCAGATCGGGGAGATCAAAGAAACGGCCTCAATAATCGACAGTCAGAAGGGGCAAGGAAGACAACATGAATACGGATGATCAGTCACAAAACAGGCTCACCGTCCTTATTGACGCAGATAATGCCCAGCCTTCTATCACTGAGGGGCTACTGGCAGAAGTCGCCAAGTACGGTGTGGCAAGCGTGAAGCGTATATACGGCGACTGGACTACCCCTAGCCTGAGCGGATGGAAGTCAGTCCTGTTGGAGCACTCAATTCAGCCAATTCAGCAGTTCCGCTACACCGTGGGAAAGAATGCAACGGATAGCGCAATGATAATCGATGCGATGGACCTGCTTTACACTGGACGTTTTGACGGATTCTGTCTTGTGTCCAGCGACAGCGACTTCACTCGCTTGGCATGCAGAATTAGAGAACAGGGACTACTCGTGTACGGCTTCGGGGAGAAAAAGACTCCAAAACCTTTCGTGTCTGCGTGCGACAAGTTCATCTTCACTGAAGTCCTTCGGTTCCAGGCGGATGCCGAGCCAGCCTCCAAACCGAAAACCGGAAAGGAATTGAAAGGAGACACCAAACTGGTTAATCTTCTCCGAAGTGCTTTAGAGGCAGCTTCTGACGAAAGTGGGTGGGCTCATTTGAGTGCTGTGGGCAGCAATGTTGTCAAGCAGGCTCCGGAGTTTGATCCTCGCAACTATGGATATGGCAAGCTCAGGGCATTGGCTGAGGCTACCGACCTCTTCGAGTTCGACAAGAGACTTCAGAGTGACGGTGAATCCACAACAATCTACATCCGTGACAAGCGGAAGAGGACCAAATAATAGACTTTTCTCCTATTGGTGCGCCCAAGGGACCGCCTTCCTGGCGCCAACCGAGAATACGGCTCCTTTTGTACCCAGAAACGGCATTTGGACATAAAGCTCTCAGAGTGCCTCGTATGACAGAGACTCAGAACACACTTGAATCTTTTCAAAAAAGCCAACCGGCCTTCAGGTTACTCTTCACGTTGTTCCCTGAAGTTCCAACGCCGACACGCTCCTGTGCCCTAGCGCCAGCTCATCGGTGGTTCCTGTAACCGATAACCATGTAATACACTGCTTTCACAGCTTGTAGTGAGGATGCCTGGCCGGTGGGTATCAGCGACAATCCGATGTAAACTGTGAAGATCTGTTCGAGCTTGTACAGATCTTCGACGTGAAGAAAGATGCCGTTGAGTAGAGCTGTGCAAGGAGTCTCACAATGTGTTGGCGTTCCCTTTGTTACTGTGAAGCGCTGACCCTATAGAATCCTCCTCCATTTTAATTTGGACCAGCATTCCTGTTGAGCACTGTCTCTGAATCCAGAGCGTTATCTTCAAGGCGTTTGCTTGTGCCCATCAGTCATTATCTCGTTCCCTCTCGATTTGCTCTCTGTTCCTTTTGCTTTGGAGAGCATCCACTTCTTCCTTGCCTCGTGATCCTGCTTTCCAATTGTTCAAGATACTACGCGCTAACACTACGAAACCACTCACCCCCACCACAAGCACGGCAAGAATTATGATGATGTTGTAATCCATGAAAAATCTCCTATTATTGTAAGTCTTTAATTACTCAAATCTTTGCCTTCGACTCCACGCCTGGCTCAACGATCTCTTGCCAGTCCACTGCCGTGAGCGGCCGGTCCCGGCCAAACAGAATCAGGAGCTTGCAAATAAACGGAGGCATTTTGAGCCCTACTAATCTCTTAGAGTACTTTCCTGTCCCTTACGATCCCTGAAAATATTAATTGGATGTTGACTGACGATCGAAAACCCTTTTCGAGCGAGAGGTCGTGAAGGTTCGCTAGGTGTTAGGGGGATTACGGAAACTGGGTATCAGTATCAGCATCGACGAGGTCCGCAGCGCTTTGAAGGTGAAGACTTGCTTAGAATAGCCCCAGATTCTCTGTATCGCCACTTGAAGCGTTTTGGTATTGACGGGGAGGATCCGACCATGGATTAATGCCATGGTCCGACTTTAAGACACTCCACTGAAATGGTGAACTCCATTGATAGACCGGAGACGGGAGATCTGCGGCCCGTTATTAGGACACTTTGCCTTTCTTGCCGACCCTTCGTATCTCACTCTCCGTTTTTTTTAGTAGATAACTAGTTAATATAACATAGGTTGTATAATGCTCCACCCACTTGCACCAGTTGGCACGTGAAATGCATGAGTAAACCGCAAGGGTTAAAACCATCGCCAATCGATAATTTGAACCGTTTTTTGGATCTTTGGACCATGTGTCGCAACCGCAGCCGTCTCCGGTGGTGTCACGGTGGGTGACCGGAACGAGACTAAGTCCCGCCCACAACAATTAATATCAAGTCGCAGAAATGCCATTAGATCATCTCGAATGCCCGATATTCCTGGCGAGGTCTTCTGATCTCAGTTCCGCGGAATAGATCTTGGACAGTAAACGAAACACAAATAAGCTGAGAGGCTTCGGTCGACTCAATGAGAAATATTGATACCAGATTACCAGTGATTGCGCGAAGCGGCATTATAACAGAGTGACTCCTGGGAAGGCAAAAAATGAACTCTCTAGATACATTCTTGAGTGATGGTGCGATTCCAAGGTTCATTGATGGGCTAAATTCAGTTACAGAGACTATCGACTTCGGTGATATTCACGATCCGAATTCATCTGGCAGTTTTTGCTTCACCACCATGGAAGCGGGCTTGCTCGGTAAATTACTTCATGCATTTCCAATTCCGTCTCTATTGGTCGATAACGAATGCAGGATATTATTTGCAAACAAAGCTTCCGGAATTTCAGAGATTGACAGAGCGAATATTGAGAGTAGGTCCTTTGCGAATCTGTTCCCATATACGGAACATTTCGATGCCTGCAAGCTCCTGGTTCAGAATGTCTTAGCCACAAGAAAAACTCAGGGAACGACCGCAGTGCTCCGACTGAACGGCCGCAAAATGTGGGGTAGACTTCACTTGCGCTCGTTGAGGGCAAGGAAGCAAAGGTTTGTTCTCTTGCTGATTGAAGATCTTACTCTTGAAAAAAGACAACTTGTTCTTACGAAAAGGCATCAAGAAGAGTTGCGAAAGGCTCATGATCTACTGGAAATACGCGTCTGCGAGAGAACCGCCGAATTGACCGAGTTAAATGAATCGCTCAAATCTGAAATCCAGGAGCGTAGGCGAGCCGAACTGGAACTGAAATCGAGCCGGGCGTCGTTTACGAGTATCGTCGAGGAGAGTAAAGAAGGAATTATTATTGTCGACCAGGAAGGGGCTATTCGTTATTTTAATCCGGCTGCATGCCAATTTTTCGGCCGTAGTGCCGAGATATTTTCCATTCAAATTAACAACAAAGGCGTGCGGGAGTTAGCGATAATAACGGCAGAAGGTGGTTTGGGCACTGCCGAAATGCACGTTACCGACACTAATTGGCATGGAACACCGGCATTGTTGGCTGTACTGAGGGACATTACAGAGCGCAAATCCGCTGAAGAGGCTTTACGCGAAAGCGAACATAGATACAGACAGACGTTTCAGAGGATGAGAGCCGTCAAGCTCCTGATAGAGCCCGAGACCGCATGCATTGTGGATGCCAACCCTGCAGCATCTCAATTTTACGGCTATTCTGTCGAAAAACTCAAGAGCATGAATTTTACCGAACTAAATAGTTCGCCAAAAGAGGACGTTCTTGATTCAATCAATAAGTCAATGTCTGAACAACAAAATTATTATATTGCAAGCCATCGAGTCAGATCAGGAGAAATTCGGGTGGTTGAAATCCATACCGGACCGGTAGAGCTGAATTCAGGCAAGCTCCTCAATACAATAATTCACGATATCACCGATCGGAAGAGAGCCGAAGAAAAACTGCATTTGGCTGCAAAAATTATAGAAAACAGCAATGAAGCTTTGATCACGACAGATAATATGGGCCGAGTTGTGGACGTAAATGAGGCTTTCTGCAAAATTACAGGTTACTCCAGAGAAGATGTGTTGAGTCAGATGGAGGATTTATTTCAACTTGGCATCAAGGAGTCTAATTCAGAAATCTGGGAAACAGTTTTTTCAACGGGTGCTTGGCAAGGTGAGGTGTGGGATAAGAGAAAGAATGGTGAATTGTACCCCAAATTGCTATCCGTCAGTTCAGTGAAGAACAATGAAGGGGTCGGGACCCACTACGTTGGGACTTTTTCAGACATCACTAAAATCAAAAAAGCCGAGAAGCACTTGCAACATTTGGCCCATTTCGATCCCTTGACGAATCTGCCCAATAGATTGTTGTTCCGTGACCGTCTTCAGCGAGCTCTTATAGAAGCTGATCGCAAGAAAACTATAGGCGCTTTGATGCTACTGGATTTGGATAGATTCAAGAACATCAATGATACCCTCGGTCATGGAGCAGGCGACAAGCTATTGATGCTAGTTTCTGAAAGACTGACCCATTCAGTCAGGCAAAGTGATACCGTAGCCCGCTTGGGTGGTGACGAATTTACGGTGGTGCTCCCGGAAATTCCGAGCAATATCGCTGCGGCTAATGTTGCCAGAAAGATTTCTCAGTCGATGAGCAGGCCTTTTAACTTGGATGGACGCGAAGTCTTTATAACTACCAGCATAGGAATAACGTTATACCCTCACGACGGCATCCAGTTCGATCGTCTGCTGCAGAATGCCGATATGGCGCTCTATCATGCTAAAGCATTGGGAAAAAACAACTTTCAGTTTTTCTCTGAAGAAATGAATACTGAGGCGATTGAACTCTCCGATCTTGAGGATGCGCTTCGTGGCGCAATCGAACGTGATGAATTTGTGGTCTATTATCAGCCCAGATTGGATTTGAGGACTGGAGAGATCATGAATGTAGAGGCACTACTTAGGTGGCGACATCCAAGACTCGGCATGGTTTTGCCGGGGCACTTCATATCTGTTGCAGAAGAAACGGGGGCTATTGTGCCGATTGGAGCTTGGGTTCTCGAAACCGCATGCGCGCAGGTGAAGCAGTGGCAAGAAATGGGATTACCTAGGATCGGTGTCGCTGTGAATGTTTCCGCTCGGCAGCTCAATCAGGGGGACTTAATAGATACTATAACTCGTGTTGTGTCAAAAACAGGCTTGCATCCATCCAGCCTGGAACTTGAGTTGACTGAAAGCGTTGCTATGAAAGACGCTGCACGATCAATAGATTTTTTCACCGAATTAAAGAAGATGGGCATCCACATTTCAATTGATGATTTCGGAACCGGATATTCATCTTTGAGTTATCTGAAGCGTTTTCCCATTGATAAGCTCAAAATAGACAAATCTTTCGTTAACGGCATTGTAAAAGACTCCGATGACGAAGCGATCGTCGAAGCCATAATAGCTGTGGCTCACAGCTTGAAACTCAAGGTCGTGGCTGAAGGCGTGGAAACAAAAGAACAGCTCAGCTTTTTGCGAACACATCACTGCGACGAGTGGCAGGGATTTCACTTTTCTCCAGCTGTTCCCGCCGAGGATATTACTCAAATGCTCCAAAAACCGAGAATTACACTGGCTGTATGACGTCAGCCCGAAGGGGGAATTCTGAGATGGGAAATTAGAGAAGGGTTTCGGCTGTGTGATCCTTGCGTGTTCCAGCGGCGAGATCATAAGTCATTAAGTTACCACAAATTTGAGAGGAGACAGACGACGCTCTCGAACGTCGGGGATGCCCATTGATGGTTACTACGTTCATGCAAGAATTTACCAAGGGGCACCCTCTCTTTTCCCAGGCGAGAGGCGATAAGAGCGACTATTCGCTGGAAACCGCCCTGAGATCCTCATCCGGTATGAATAATCCTTCACTTTCTGTCACGCCCGCCGGTTGAGCTTCTTGTCCGGTTAGTTCCCGCGTACCCAAAAACTGGAAGGCCTAACATCTTCGTCGGTGTTAACAGAAAATTCGAGGTGAGGAGCCACTGTTCTCACAGTTTCGACAAACTCCGTGATTGCTCTGCTCGCAATCGTTTTCTGCGTTCACGTTATTCAGACACGAGGAACGGAACTGGGCCTCTTCAATCTTCTCTCATTGTGGTTCCAATTTCGGTCCGCCTTCCGTGCTTAGTCCAGAAGAGTCGTGAAGGCCTGCTGGGTGTCGGGGGTATTACTGTAATTCGGGATCAGCATCGACGAAGTGACGTACCAGCACAAGGATGAATGCGTTGACAAATTCAGCAAGTCCTTTGAAACTGATGGAGACCCTGGAGAAAGCGGCACCAAAGAGAATCTCGAAAATACCCTGCAAGCCATAGGAGGTGTTATGCAACACAGTATTAGTAGTATGATCGGCTACGCCATCAGGGCCACCGATGGTGACCTGGGAAAAGTGGACGAGTTCTACTTCGATGACGAAACTTGGACTATCCGCTATATGGTCGTAGAAACAGGAAATTGGTTATCCGGCCGGAATGTGCTCATTTCTCCTGTTGCCTTCGGTAAACCGGCATTGGAGTCACGCACGTTTTCGGCAAATCTTACCTGTGCCCAGGTACGCAGCAGCCCGGATATCGACACGCAGAGACCCATTTATCGTCAGCACGAAGCCGAGCTAAATGAGTACTATCAGTGGCCTTGGCGAGGCGGTTACGGAGGCACTTTCGGAACAACTCCGTTACCCCTTTCTGATAACGAAGTGTTTGTGGGGGAAGAAGCTCCTGTGTCAAGGCGTCGGGATGATCTGCATTTGCGCAGTACAGGGCAGGTCACCGGCTACCATATTCATGCCACGGACGGTGAAATTGGTCATGTGGAAGACTTTATTGTTGACGACGAAATTTGGGCAGTTCGTTTTCTCGTTGTGGATACCGGCAACTGGTTGCCGGGGAAGAAAGTTCTTCTATCGCCTCGATGGATCAAGCGTGTGGAATGGGCCGATTCCGGCGTGTATTTTGACCTGACGCTGGAATCGGTCAAGAATAGCCCTGAGTTCGACCCTGAGAAAGTTGTTGACCGGGATTATGAGGCATATCTCTACGACCACTACGGACGGCCTATAGATCATCACTAAAAACTCAATGCTTTTCACGACGCTGTTTGTCGGCACAGGCAGCGTCGTGCACACCAATAGCTGGGAACCGGCGAAGCGAAGGCAAGAAAAAATTTGCTGCCCGGTAATCTGCATCGTCCGAGACTCTCCGTATCGACATATGAAGCGTTTGAGAATGAGGAGGAGAATCCGCCCGCGGATCAATGCCATGGTCCGACTTTAAGACACTCCAGTGAAATGGTGAACTCCATTGATAGACCTGAGACGGGAGATCTGCGGCCCGTTATTAGGACACTTTGCCTTTCTCGCCGACCCTTCGTATCTCACCCTCCTTTTGTTTCGTGGATAACTAGCTAACATGACACAGGTTGTATAATGCTCCATCCACTTGCACCAGTTGGCACGTGAAATGCATGAGTAAACCGCAAGGGTTAAAACCATCGCCAATCGATAATTTGAACCGTTTTTTGGATCTTTGGACCATGTACCGCAACCGCAGCCGTCTCCGGTGGTGCCACGGAGGGTGACCGGAACGAGATTAATTCCCTCCCACACGAAGGGGACGGAGGACACAACAAGAGCATTTTCGGAGTAGGCATCGGGACCATCCTGATAATTGTTTTCCCTATATTCCTTATTTTGTAAGAGGTTCTGGATGCGTTCGCCAAGGCGAGAAAAAGGAGAAAGAAAATGATGGAAATCAAAGTTCCTATGAGAGTGAGTGACATGCTGAAAACCACCGTGGAGAATCGTCACGGGGAAAAACTTGGCACGATACAGGATTTCATGGTGGGCACGGATGGGTGTCTAAAATACGCCATCCTGTCTCACGGAGGTTTCCTGGGAATGGGTGACGTGTTGATTCCGATTCCGTTTGCCGCTCTGACGACGGGCGGTGAAAAGGGAACAGCGGTGCTCGACATTGACAAGCAGACCCTGGAAAAGGCCCTCAGTTTTGAAAGCAAGACATGGCCCGACTTCACCGCGGTCGAATGGGAGGAAAAAATCGACAGATACTTTGCGGCCTATGCGGCAGGTGCAAGTCATCAGCAACCTGTGGATCGGGGGGGGTACAGCGATCAGCCTCGCGAACCGATTTAAGAAAAGGAGTCAGCAATGTCCATCGAGGGGAGAATCGACGATCTGATAGAAGCAGGTTGGGGTGTGGTTGACTCTGATTTTGATCAAGTTGCCTTTCAGCGCTGGAGGCGAAGGGCTTTCGAGTGCCTCGCCGCTGCGGTTGGGCCGGATCACGTGTACACCAGACAATTCGAACGTCTCGTTCGACAAGAAGGGGAAGCGGACCTTCTCATTGCCAGCGGCATACTGAGCGCAGCCAAAGTACAGATGGCGGGCAACAGCCTGGAACCGGCCAAAGCCAATGCAGAGGAGACGCCTGACTCTGTTACTGAAAGAATCGGAAACCCCGTGAAGCGGAGAGCCATTAAATAATTAGCTGCACGGTCACTTAATACCGAGATCCGGCCGGATGAAAAAAATGCTGGGCTACCGGGACGAGATGGATTCCTGTCAATTGATTTCCCATCAGGCGTGAGGTCCTGTTCGGATGAAGTGACGCTCCATCTCGTCTCTTTGGACGCTGGTGTAACTTCCAAAGGCGGGAAGCAGCGAAATGAAGACGAAAGCAAGAACTGTCTGGAAGGAGAAAAGCGATGGGAACGATTCTAATAGTTATCCTAGTCCTTCTGCTCATAGGAGCGCTACCCACCTGGGGATACAGTCGTAGCTGGGGGCGTGGCCCCAGCGGTGTTCTGGGGCTGGTACTGGTTATTGTGTTGGTGCTCTTTTTGATGGGCCGTATTTGATGCTGATACGGGGAAATCCCGACGAATTCAACCTACACTTAAGAAGGAGAGACCATGAATTGGGACCAGATTGAAGGAAATTGGAAGCAAGTCAAGGGCAAGTTCAGAGTGAAGTGGGGCAAGCTCACGGACGACGACTTGGATGTCGTGGCAGGAAAGCGAGATCAGTTGCTTGGCAAGTTACAAGAGAAATACGGCCTCAAACGAGAGGAAGCGGAGAAGGAACTGGATGAGCATCTTGGCAAATGGTGACTCGATCTATCCGGACGCGAACAACGTTAATAGTAAATAATTGAAAAAGGAGATTGTTTTGAAAAAGAGAGGTTTTGGATTGTGCGCAGCAGTAATTTGCATTCTGCTTGCGGGCCAAGTCTCGGCTCAAACGGGTGTTACTCCCTTGGAGGGATGGCAGAGATCCAGCCAGATAACCGGAATGACTGTCACCAACCCGCAAGGGGAAAAACTCGGGAAGATCGATGATCTCTTGATCGATCAAAGCGGCGCGTTGAAATATGCCATTTTGTCTCATGGTGGCCTACTGGGGATTGGCGACAAATTAATCCCCATTCCTTGGAGGGTTTTGAAACTGGACAAGGAAAAGAGTGCCCTGGTTGTTAATGTAGATAAGGCGGCTCTGGAAAAGGCTCCGAGTTTTGACCCTAAGGAATGGCCCAAGGTCATAGCCCCCGAGTCGCTGAAGAATATCGACATATACTATAAGTAACGGCAATCTACGCAGGAGACCTTAGGCGCAACGGGAAAACAGCGGCAGGAGGTGGAACGAGGGGCTGCCCTTAGGGAGTGGCTCTCGTCCACCTTCACGAGCCGGCGAATTAGATGACACTTTGTGGTGCGGCCTACGAGAAGATACATGAGCAATTCTGAAAATAGTGGATGGGTTTAATTCGGGCGTCATCAGCCAGTTTTCAATCCACCCCTAGAAAGGGGGTGATGAGATGGACTCGACAACAATCATCATAGTCATTTTGCTGATTCTGGTCTTCGGCGGCGGCGGTGGATACTGGTGGCGGCGGCGGGGCCTTTAGGCATTCGGATGCGGGGTGGTGTGATCCGGTTAGAGAGCCACCCCGCAGGTCGGGCCTAGGGGAGAAACTGCGGCGTCAACCAGAGACAAACTGAACAAGTGCAGCATAGGAGGCCCATAAAGAGATATCAAGTCACGGGAACAAACCTCTGCCATCAACACTACACGGCCCTTGATGAGGACACCTTCACATAGAGTTCAATCGGCCGTGAAATTAACGGGAAACCGCAGCCTAATATCGAAGAGATCAGGGTCGTTCGCAAACAAATCTCCCAGTAAAAGCTGTCGGACCAGTATTGGAAGGCTTATCCATGAAGAATTCAATGATTTACTCGATGGCTCTCGCATCCGTCCTGGTCTTTTCGCTTGTCGATGTCGAGGCTCGCGGTCCGGGAGCAGGAGGCGGCGTTCAGCAACAGCAAGCGCCCCACAGCAGGGGACGACCGGGTGGCAGTGTCGCTCACAGCGCGCCTTCCATGAGCCGTCCGACGCAGCGGCATGTGCAGTCGTTTCAGAGGTCGCCACAGGCGAGCCGTCAGTCACAAGGGCGTGTCCGGTCTTCTCAGAGTTCGCAACGGATGAGCCGTCCGACGCAAGGGCAAGTACAGCGGTTCCTCAATCTTCCCAAGACCTCAGAGCATATAAATCGGGGCCTTGGAACAATGGGGGCAGCTGCGGCACTGGCGCAGCAGCGTTTGACTAAGCCTGGGGGGGGGGACGCTCACCGTGTAGATAGTGACACGGCCCGTATAGACCGCGGCCGAATTGGGGATAATCGGGGCGGAGCCAATGCGCAGGTGGCCCAACAAATTCGTAATCATCACCGTCAGCAAAACACCCTAGGCCCTCGTTGGTGGAAAAATCATCCTCACTTCGCAAACGAGTATGGGCACAATCAAGTGTGGCGCAATCACGCCTGGCAATATTGGTGGCGACCGGCTACCTGGGCAGTCGCTGCTAGCTGGTTCTCTTGGGGGTGGAGTTCCCCGGTTTCCTACAACTTCGGGGACAATGTGCGTTACGACAACGACATTGTGTACATGAACGGGGAGCAGGTGGCGACAGCCGATGAGTATTACCAACAAGCGACCCGACTTGCCTCGATCGCCAAAGATGAAACAGCGGATGGGACCGAGTGGTTGCCGTTGGGAGTATTCGCTTTGAGTCGGGGAGACACAGGTTTGTCCAACACAGTTCTCCAGCTTGCAGTGAGCAAAGATGGTGTAATATCGGGAATATATTACAACTCCGACACCGACATCTCACGTCCCGTCAAAGGCTCGGTAGACAAAAAGACTCAGCGGGCAGCATGGACTTTTGCGGACGGGAAAGACACCAACTTTGTGATGGAAGCGGGGATCAATAATCTCACTCAGGACCAAACCGAGGCACTGGTCCACTTCGGAAAGGATATAACTCAGCAGTGGTTGATGGTCAGGTTGCAGGAGCCCCCCGCACAAAAGGACGAAACAGGAGCTTCTGAGGTTCCGTGACGTCTCTTACTACGAGAAGAGGCTTGTAATTGCTGGATCTGATCATGCCCTTTGCTCCGCAAATGTCATTTTCGGGGCTAGCCGAGCCTGCGGGTTCACCAGCAACAGCGAGGACCTCACCAACAACAGAAACGGGAGGTTCTTTAGGTAAACACAGCATTGAACAATTTCCGCAGGGCAGCTTTGCATTCGCTGTGCTGCCCCGGTCCGGCGAGCGAACGAATATTTGAAAATAATTACAAACTATAGGGGAAACTCATGAAACGGCAATTGTTCACAATTTCGTCAGTACTGTTTGTTGTAATACTTTTTTCTCTGATGTCAGGGGTTGCTCTGGCTGAGAAGAAATATTGGTTTGTTGTCAAAGACAAGGACGGCACGTGCAGGGTGATCGAGGCAGGGACCATAGCAGGGCCATTCAAAACTATGGAAGCGGCAGAAAAAAGAAAGGCCAGGGACTGTCCTAGAGGAGCCGGGCAAGCCACAGAACAGTTGCGCCCCCCACAAGAGCAAGGTGAGCACATGCGCCCTCAACAAGAGCAGGCCGAACCGATGCGCCGTCAACACCAGGACCGAGACAAGCCTCAGCAACAACGACTAAAGGAACAGCAAACGCCACCCCAACAACAGCAAATGCCTCAGCAGCAACAGGAGACTGAAAAGATGAAGGGAAAGGCTCAGGAAAAAATCGAAAGGGCCAAGCCTACAGAGGAAAAGGTCAAGGAAAAGACAAAGGAACCGATTCCGTCAGACAAGAAGAATTGATAGAGCATTGAAAGGCTCTTTTGTCGGATTCCTGGGCGAAGCTGAAACGAGTTTTGCCTCGATTTTATTTCTGGTCGGAGGAGATACTGGGCCTTTTCGTATTACAGGGAACCATCTCCTGACCCCTCACGGGCACCAAGAAGCCCGGAAAGTCAAAATCGCCACCAATAATTTCGGTCACCACACAGGAGCAAAATCATGAGCAATGACAAGATTGAAAGTCCGTCTCCTCACGTCCTGCCGCCTCTGCCCTACGCGGATAACGCTCTGGATCCGGTAATCTCCGCAAATACCGTCGGCTTCCACTATGGCAAGCATCACAAGGGATATGTCGATAACCTGAACAAGCTGATAGCAGGAACTGAGTTTGCTGACCTGACATTGGAGAAAATCATCACCGAGACATCCGGCAAAGCTGACAAGACAGCGATCTTCAATAATGCAGCACAAATGTGGAACCACACGTTTTACTGGCGCAGTTTGATGCCGAAGGGCGGTGGTGAACCATCCGGAGCGTTGAAGCAAAAGATCGAGGCTTCCTTCGGCACCTGGGATGCTTGCAAGAAGGAGTTGGCGACTGCCGCAATGACCCAGTTTGGCAGCGGCTGGGCATGGCTCGTGCTGGATGGCGACAAGTTCAAGGTCGTCAAGACCGGCAATGCGGACTTGCCTTTGACCAAGGGTATGAAGCCGCTATTAACCATCGATGTCTGGGAACACGCCTACTACCTGGATTATCAGAATCGCCGAGCGGACTACGTCAACGCTGTTCTCGACAAACTGATCAATTGGCGTTTCGTGGTAGAGAATCTGGGCTGAAGGCAGCCAGAACTGTCGCAGGCTTTGTCGTTAGACCTCATGAAAGTAGAGGTGCCTCTTCTGTGAATGTTGTTGAATGTTCACCTGAATCGAATCAGGCAGGTTATGATGAGTGTTTCTGTCGACAACCAGAAAAGCGCCTCTGAGCAATCCGGCGGGGATAAAAACACCAAAAAAGCAAGCGGAACCCATCTGCCGAAGTTAACACTTACCGCCCTGGGTATTGTTTTCGGAGATATTGGAACGAGTCCGCTTTATGCCCTCCGCGAATGCTTTCATGGTGAGTATGGTATCGCTGTTTCCAGTGAAAATGTTCTTGGCGTTCTTTCTCTGATGTTTTGGTCTCTCATTATGATCGTAACCATCAAGTATCTGGTTTTTGTTCTCCGTGCCGACAACAATGGTGAAGGGGGGGTACTTGCTTTGACTGCCCTTCTGAAACGCACCAGGCCTAACAAGAATGGGGGTTGGTTCGGCCTGATAGCGATAGGCATATTTGGCGCTTGTTTGTTGTACGGCGACGGCATGATAACTCCCGCTATATCGGTACTCAGCGCCGTGGAAGGTATTCGAGTCATTACCCCAGTGCTCGAACCGTATGTGGTTCCTTTCACAATTGCAATTCTCGCGGGTTTGTTTTTTATTCAACGCCGGGGCACGGCAAAGATAGGAGATCTTTTTGGCCCCATCATTTTGATATGGTTTGTAGTTCTTGCTGTTTTAGGAACGATCCAGATCGCTCTTAACCCAAAAGTTCTGGTGTCTGTTTTTCCATGGCATGGCATCAGCTTTTTGGTCCAAAACAGGCTGGACGGATTTGTGGTTCTGGGCGCCGTCTTTCTGGTGGTGACCGGAGCCGAAGCCCTTTATGCTGACATGGGGCATTTTGGCAAAACTCCGATTCGTCTGGCCTGGGTTGGGCTGGTGTTGCCGGCACTGATCCTTAATTATTTTGGACAGGGCGCTGTTCTACTAGCCAAACCGGAGATGTCGCATCACCCTTTTTATGCCCTTGTCCCTAACTGGGCGATGGTACCCATGGTTCTTTTAGCCACAGCGGCTACCATAATAGCCTCTCAAGCAGTAATTTCCGGGACTTTTTCGCTTACCCAGCAGGCAATTCAGCTTGGATATCTGCCCCGTTTACGGATCACTCACACCTCTGCTTCTCATATCGGCCAGATTTACATTGCACCGGTAAACTGGCTGCTTATGATATGTACCATAGCCCTGGTTTCCGGCTTCCAATCCTCCAGTAAGCTATCCGCAGCTTACGGTGTGGCAGTCACTGCGACCATGTTGATCACCACGACACTCTTCTTTGTAGTGATGCGGGAAATATGGGGGTGGAGTCGACCGGTAGCCGGCCTGCTATCAGGCGCCTTTTTTCTGATAGACATCCCCTTTTTCGCTGCGAACATCAGCAAAATTTTTCACGGCGCCTGGTTTCCTTTGGTCATTGGCGCAGCGACTTTTGTTATAATGATTACTTGGGAGGATGGCAGGGAAATTCTCCGCAACAAGATAAGGGGGCTGACGCCAAAGCTGGAAAAATTTAAAGAAACACTGGCAAAGGACCAGCTGCAACGGATTAAGGGTTTGGCAGTTTTCCTGACGGGTAGTCATGATCTTGTGCCGGCAGCCCTGATGCATAACATGAAGCACAATAAGATCCTTCATTCCGAAGTGATTTTTCTGATTGTTGGCACAGAACATATACCCCGTGTCCCGAATCGCGAAAAGATCGAGATCGAAAAACTAGGCGCGGGAATCTACCGCATCAATGCACACTACGGCTTCATGGAACAGCCTAATATTGACACTATTTTTGCTCTATCCCGTGACAAGGGGTTGCAACTGGAGATGAAGGACGCCAGTTTCTTCCTCGGCCGCGAGAAACTGGGGATTAGCAATAAACCCAAAATGAGCCGATGGAGATCAAGCCTGTTTATATTTCTTTCCAAAAATTCATTGGACGCAAGCGCATATTTCGGTATTCCTTCAAAGCAGGTTATTGAAGTCGGGGTTCAACTTGACTTCTAAAAGCCCGAACAAAAGCTTCGAGCAGGACGGTTGTTACCTTGCGCCTCTTATGCTTGACGTTAGACAGCACTCTACTATGTGGAAGACCGTCAAGGTGAATCAGTCTCACTCCAAGCTCGGCTGTAACGGGACATGGTCGATGGGCCGTAGGTGCGTGGCATAGTCGGCCGCGGCATCTTCTCGACACTCGGTGTGGCTGTCGGGTTAGCCGGTTCGAAAGTGCATGGCTCAGCTTCGCAACTCGATAGGCCTCATCGCGCAGGCCACATGGGGATAGCTACGTAAACTGGCCGCTTACTACGGCTTGGAGGAGCGACATGAGAATACGCAAAGAGAAACTCCGGCTTCGTGGATTCAATAACCTGACCAAGAGCCTGAGTTTCAACATATACGACATCTGCTACGCCAAGAGCCGGGCGGACCGCAATGAATATCTCGCCTACATTGACGAGGTGTACAACTCGGAGCGACTGGAGAGTATCCTCAAGGGCGTCACAGAGATCATTAGCGCCCGTATCCTCAACGTCTCCACTCAGGACTACGATCCGATGGGTGCGAGTGTAGCGATCCTCATCGCTGAGGGTTCGATGGCACACGAAGCAAAGAGCGCCATCAGTCTGGCCCATCTGGACAAGAGCCATATCTGCGCCCACACGTATCCGGAGACTGACAAGGCGAGTGGCATTTCCACCTTCCGAGTCGACATCGACATCTCCACCTGCGGGAAAATCTCTCCCCTGACATCCCTGAACTACCTGATCAAGTCCTTCGACTCGGAAGTTGTCCTCCTGGACTACCGGGTGCGCGGCTTCACCCGGAACGTCCAAGGGAAGAAGCTCTTCATTGACCACGACATCCATTCCATCCAGCAGTTTATCGCTGAAGATGTCAAAAAGCGGTACGATAAAGTCGACATCAATATTTCCCAGGAGAACCTTTTTCACACGAAGATGGTTCTCAAGAACTTCCTGCTGGACAACTACCTTTTCGGGACCACGGCCAAGAGGCTCAACCAGCGGGAGCGACAGAAAGTGAAGGACAGCTTGAAGCGAGAGATGACCGAGATTTTCTATGCCAAGAACCTTTTCAGATGAATCCACTTTATGGCTTGTACGCTTAACAGACAGTGGATATGCCGTGATGATGCTTGAGACGGAATAGTGGGGGCGCAGGATACTGATGCCCGAGAATCAAATTCGGCATGAAAAGTCCAAGGTCCAATTCGACTCTTTGAGAGATTTCTAAGTTTTACTCGCGTGGTCCCTCTTGGGACGTGGATCGCCGCAGGCACATGGGGACTTGAGTGACTTTAGCCTGCCCCTCAGCTAGAGGTTACCAATCTGGGCCCGAGTGAGGGTTCATTTATGCAAGAAAGATTAACGGGGAGCACAGCCTTGAGTTGAGAGGGGATTCAACTAAATGAAAGTGAACGGTCGTTTCCTACGCCTTTCTCCAGTGCCCGATGTTCATTGATATTGGGAATGTGCAATTTCCGCATACGTCTTAGCGAAATCGGGCTTTCAAAACCCTTTCTCCAGTCTAAACTTCAGCGTTACACAGAAAACCCAAGTAAAGTCAGATACAGATGACAATGGCACGCAATTTGCTCATCCAGAGATGGGATCCGGAAAGCCCTTCATATATAGAAATTTCCTGGAGCGCTGGTGGAATTCATCACCGCTTGTATAGCGCTATGACAGCGTACTTCAGGAGGCACGCGGCTTCCTCAAAAATAGTCAATAAAACGAAATTTTCGCTCTACTGTAGCCCACCCCTTTGAGTTGGGCTTTATTTTTTTCATGGAATTTTGGGGTCATTCTTTCTCACCCCAAGTCATGCCGAATGAGATTATTGCAGCATGTACGGGGAAATAGCTATTGACATAGGTTTATTCCTATGAATTATCAAAAGTTGAATTACGACTGGATCAGAGACTAATGATCATAATTCGGTTGACCAGAATCGAGTAAAAGTCGCAGATTAAATTGAAATCTTGATCAAGCGGATGATGGTCTCCTTTGTTAACAATTCTGGCCTCCATACATAGATCGCTGAAATCAGTATTTAATAATCAATAATCGTGATATGTGATGTCTTAGATTCCGCGATGATTTGTTCGGTCTCCCGATCGCCAAAAAGGAACGCGACATGAAAGCCCCACGCAAGAACAACAAAATTGCGTCCGATTCCGAAGAGAAGCACCAGAAAACAAGAAAAGCCCCTGAGCCCCCCAAAAAAGAGAATAAGGGGGGAGAGGACTCTTTCCCCATCGTAGGGATTGGAGCTTCGGCCGGTGGCCTGGAGGCGTTCGAGCAGTTCTTTACTAATATGCCGCCCGACAAAGGCATGGCTTTCGTCCTGATACAACACCTCGATCCGTCCCATAAAAGCATTCTTGCTGATCTGATCAGACGTTATACGTCAATGAAGGTGTCGCAGATCGAAGACGGCATGAAGGTGGAGCCTGACAGCGTGTTCGTCATTCCTCCTAATCATTACCTAGCCATTCTGCACGGGAAACTCCACCTCATGGATTCCCCTGCCTCAGGTATTCGGGCACCAATTGACTTTTTTTTCCGCTCTTTGGCTGAGGACCAAAAAGAGAAAAGCATTTGTATAATCTTGTCAGGAACCGGGACCGAGGGGACGTTGGGGTTGCGGGCGATCAAAGGGGAAGGCGGGATGGTAATGGTTCAGAGCTCCGAATCGGCAAAGTATGACGGTATGCCCAGGAGTGCCATCAGCACCGGTTTGGCGGACTACACCTTGCCCGCTGACAAGATGCCGGAACAACTCATTGCTTACGTTCAACACGAGTTTGGCCGGTTGCCCCCAAAATTCTCCAAACCTTTACTCAAAGAAGACTTGCTGGACAAGGTATTTCTTGCCGTTCGATCTCAAACCGGTCATGACTTTTCTTATTACAAACACAGCACTATTGTCCGGCGAGTCGAGCGGAGGATGGCAATAAACAGAATCGGGACTTTGGCTGAGTATGTGCGTCATCTCCAAAGTTACCCTGAGGAATCTAAGATTCTTTTCAGAGAGATTTTGATCGGGGTCACAAACTTCTTCCGTGACCCGGAAGCTCTTGATTCATTGCAGCAGAATGTCATAGTGCAGCTTCTTGAGAAGAAACGCCGGGATGAGCCCCTGAGAATTTGGACAGCGGGTTGTGCTACAGGCGAAGAAGCCTATTCCCTTGCCATACTGTTTCAAAATCATGCGGTAAAACACACGAAGGATAGCAACGTACAAATTTTTGCCACAGACATAGATGACCGAGCTATCAAGACAGCACGCTCGGGTCGCTATCCAGGAAGCATTGCTGCCGATATCCGCCCCGAAATCCTTGCACGTCATTTTATCAAGGAAGAAGGCGGTTCTTACCGGGTCAAAAAGAATATCCGGGATATGGTCGTCTTTGCCGTGCAAAACGTTATTGCCGACCCTCCGTTTTCCAAGATTGATCTTATCACGTGCAGGAACCTTCTTATTTACCTTGGCCCTGAGTTACAGAAAAAGGTGCTGTCCCTTTTTCACTACGCCCTGAATCAGGACGGTTTTCTCTTTCTTGGTTCTTCGGAAACGGTTAACGAGACTCTGAAACTCTTTCATGCTATTGACAGAAAATGGAAGATTTATAAGCGCAAGGATGCGAAATTCGCCATGACAGAGAAAATTCGCTTGCCTTCCTTTACTCACGGAGAGCCTACTCGAAAAGACTCCGATTCTGAGCAACGCCGCGGAAAGATCACCTACCGTGAAACGGCTGAAAAGATCATTTTGGATAATTACAGCCCCTCTGGGGTCATCATCAATGAACAGAGCGAGATTCTCTATGTCCAGGGGCGCACAGGCAAATACCTGGAGCATGTGTCCGGGGAATTCAGCACGGATATCGTGGGAATGTGCCGGGAGGGGCTGAAATTCGAGTTGGCGGCCGCTATTCGAAAAGCCAGGACCGAAGACAGGGAAGTCCGCCGCGAAAATCTGTATGTAAAGACAAATGGTGATGAGCAACTCGTCACGGTGATCGTCAAACCCATTGAGCAACCGGCATCCATGAAAGGGTCAATGATAGTGATTTTTGAGGATGTCTCCTCTCAAGCATTCGATAAGTCAGAGGTACACACGTCAGATTCGGTCTCTCCTGACACGTATAAGCAAATGGAACAGGAGCTAAGGTCCACCAAGGAATACCTTAAAGCCACCATCGAGGAATTGCAGACTTCGAATGAAGAACTCAAATCGACCAACGAGCAGTTGCAGTCCGCCAACGAGGAGCTACAAAGCACGAATGAAGAGCTGGAGACATCCAAGGAAGAGCTGCAATCGGTGAACGAGGAACTGGTTACAGTCAACTCGGAATTGGAGCAAAAAATAAAGGAGCTGTCCAGGACCGGCAACGATATGCAGAACCTTCTCGCGAGCACGGAAATTGGTACTATCTTTTTGGATACCCATCTGAATATTCTACGGTTCACTCCGGCCACGACCCACTTTATCAAGCTGATACCCACAGACATCGGTCGCCCGGTGAGTGACCTCGTTGCCAATTTCTACTATGATGGTTTGGTTCGAGACGCACAGGAAGTTCTGAAGACCCTTGCTCAGAAAGAAGTGGAGGTCCAGACCAAAGAGGCCCGATGGTACACAATGCGGTTGCTGCCGTACAGGACCGTCGAGAACGTGATTGACGGTGTGGTCATCACATTCATGGACATTACCGAGTTGAAGCGAATGGAGAAAAAAACCAGCGATGCGCTCCAATTCTCTGAAAGTATTGTGAATACGGTTCGTGAATCTTTGGTTATACTGGATGCAGATATGAGGGTTGTTTCGGCAAACCGTTCCTTTTACCGCACCTTTGAATTGAACGCAGAGGGCAGTGAAGGGAAACTTTTTTATACACTCGATGACGGCCAATGGGACATTCCGGAGTTGCGAAATCTCTTGGAGGAAATTTTGCCTGAGAAAACAGAAATGGATGACTTCAAGGTGGAACATGAGTTTGAACGTATCGGTAAACGCACAATGCTCATGAACGCTCGGAAACTCGAAAGCGAGACGGATTCAAGAAGGATTCTCCTTGCCATCGAGGACATTACCGGCAGCGAAATGTGCCGAAATTAGAGGTTCAAGCAATAGTGTCAAAAGACAATTACCCCAAGGACAAGAAATCTCAGCTGCGAAAACGTGCAGAGCGAATGTTGACGAAATCTGCAGATGACTTGGAAACAGCAACATTGTCCCCCGATGACATGCAGCAACTGGTCCATGAGTTGAGAGTCCATCAAATAGAGCTGGAACTACAGAATGAGGAGTTGTGCCGAGCGCAACTGGCCATTGAGCAAGCCAGAGACAGGTATGTGGATCTATACGATTATGCTCCCGTCGCCTATTTCACGCTGGATACGAAGGGAATTATTACCGAGGCCAATCTCACTGCTGTACGACTTTTTGGTACAGACCTGGAGGTTTTTATTAAGACCCCCTTTACCAGGGTCGTCAGGCGTGAAGATCAGGACGTCTTCTATTTGCATTTGCGGCAAGTGCTTGAGACGAAAAGGGCACTGACATGCGAGATCACATTGGTGAAAAAGAGCGGTGAAAATCTGTATGCCCAATTGGAAAGTGAAGCAACACAGGATGAAAATGGGAAATTGAATGGCTTGCGAATAATCGTGACAGACATCACGGAGCGAAAACTCTTAGAGGAGGAATTGAGGAAATCGCACGACGAACTTGACCTAAGGGTTCAGGAGAGGACGAAGGAACTTCAACACAGCAATACGGAGCTGGAGCGGAGTAATACGGACCTCGAGCAATTTGCTTACGTGGCGTCTCATGATCTCCAGGAGCCCTTACGCACGGTGACGACCGCTTTGCAGATGCTTGAGAGGAAACAGAAGGGTAAGTTGGACGAAGATTCTGGCCAATTGATTCATTATGCTGTTGATGGTGCCAAAAGGATGAAAGGTTTGGTACAGGATCTGCTGACATATTCTCGCCTCACACGTCATGGCAAGCCTCTTGAAGTGGTGGACATTAAGGAAATCTTGGACCAGTCGATCCTCAATCTGAAAATCCTCATAGAAGAGAAAGGGACGAAAATTACTTACGACAAAATGCCGACAGTGAAAGGCGATCCCTCGCAACTGTTGCAAGTCTTTCAGAATTTGATATCAAATGCCGTGAAATTCGGACCTGCCGAATCACCAAAGGTGCATGTGTCTACACAACTAAATGGAAACGCATGGATCTTCTGCTGACGCCGGTTGAAAATCGCGGAGGGTGTCGGTCGAAAAGTGCGGCACTCGTTGCATGATTAGCCTGTTGCCTCGTTGGTTGTCAAGGTTTTCCTCCTTTCAGTTTTCTGGCTGTGTCTGCTTTGTCTGTCGTGAA
>JBGSLQ010000022.1:0-11996 GCA_041740635.1 Desulfomonilaceae bacterium
CGACCCGGGAATCTCCAAGAAGCCCTGGAACTCCTCCATACCCACGGGGCGAATTGCCGAATTCTCGCGGGAGGCACCGATCTTCTGGTTCGGATGAAACAGCGCCTGACTTCACCGACACACGTGATCAGTATCAGAGCACTGCCGGAGTTGGACTTCATCAAGGAATCGGAAGACGTTTTTCGCATAGGAGCTGCGGTTCGGCTGTCGGATATTCTGGCATACCGGCCTATTCAAGACCGTCTGCCCGGGCTCCATGAGGCTGTGAGATCTGTGGGCGCCCCATCTATCCAGCACTTTGCGGGAACCATAGGCGGCAACTTGTGCCAGGACAATCGATGTCAATTCTTTAATCAGTCGCAGTTCTTCCGTGGGGCGAGACAGGCATGTAATAAAGCCGGTGGGAAAACCTGCTTTGCCTGGGAAGGTGGTTCCGACAAGTGCCATTCGGCCAATCAGTCCGATACTGCCCCTGTCCTGGTTGCCATGAACGCCCAGGCTGTCGTTCAATCAAAGAGAGGCGAACGAATCTTTCCGCTTGCAGAGTTTTATTCCGGCGTGGGAGAGCGGCCGTTCACTCTTTCAGACGACGAAATGCTCGTTGAAATTCAGATTCCGGCTCCCGTATCGGGCACGGGCACAGCTTTCGAGAAGTTGGCTTATCGATCAGCGATCGATTACGCTGTGGTTTCCGCTGGGGCTCTCGTGCGCATTGATGGCGATCGTATCGTTCAATCCAGTCTGATCGTCGGAGCGGTATCCCGGGCTCCCCTTGCAATTTCGGCTGTTGAGAAGATCCTCCTCGACAGGACGCTCGGGGACGAACAGGCGATGGATGAAGCAGGAATGGCCGCCAGAAGCGCCGCCGAGCCTTTTATAGCAAATAACATGGCCCAGCCCATTGAATATCGGAGCCAGATGGTTTCGGTCATGGCAAAACGGGCTCTGAAAAAGGCACTACAACGCGCGATTTCCGGGACCGGCCCGTTGGAGGTACAATGAACCGACTCCCTTTGGAAATAATCATTAATGGGGAACCCTATTCCTTGACCGTAGAACCCAACCGTACTCTTCTGGAAGTCTTGCGAGACGATCTCGACCTCACGGGTGCCAAGGAAGGCTGCGGCGAGGGAGTCTGCGGATCCTGCACAGTCCTTCTGGATGGAAACCCTGTTCGCTCTTGTCTCACCCTGGCTCTCGAGGCCAACGGATCTCACGTTACGACGGTTGAAGGACTTGCCGACGGCGGGGAACTGGATCCCCTGCAGCAATCGTTTATCGATCATGGTGCTGTTCAGTGCGGCTTCTGCACTTCCGGTATGCTCATGACTTCCAAGGGGCTTTTGTTGAGAAAGCCGCATCCGGAAAAGAAAGAAATTATTGCAGCACTGAGCGGACATACCTGTCGGTGCACGGGATATACCAAGATCATCGAGGCAGTTGAGGCCGTAGTGGACGGTCCCAAAAAAGAGAGGTAAAGCGGATGCCGGATTACGCCTATATCGGAAAAAGCATGCCCCGGGTGGACAGCAGGGCAAAGAGCACCGGCGAAGCACTCTTCACAGCGGACCTCAAGTTGCCCAGGATGCTGATCGGAAAGATTCTCCGCAGTCCACACCCGCACGCCCGAATACTCAATATCGACGCATCCGAGGCGTTGCGTATTCCGGGTGTCAAAGCTGTCATAACAGGCGCTGACACCCTTGGGAAGAAGTGGGGCGTTTTCGGCTATACGCAGGACCAGCAATTCCTGCCCACGGACAAGGTGCGGTTCATCGGGGAAGAAGTGGCCGCCGTCGCAGCGGTGAATGAAGACGTCGCACTTGAAGCAATGGGACGTATACGGGTGGAATACGAGGTTCTGGAACCTGTGTTCGATCCCATGGAAGCAATCGCCCCTGGTGCCCCTCTCCTGCACGACAATTTTCCGCAAAACATAAACATCCATGTGCCCATACACGTAGGAGATGTTGAAGAGGGATTCGCCAAATCGTATTACATTCAGGAAGACACTTTTACTGCTGCGGAAGATTCGTATTTCCAGGCTGAGCCATATGCTGTGCTGGCACGTTTCGACATGAACGAGAACCTGGAAATCTGGATGCCCAACGCCGGACCGCATATGAAGGCAAAACCCCTTTCCAATGCTTTGGGGATTCCGCTCAATAAGGTGCGGGTCCGAAAGATCACTATTGGTGGCGCATTCGGTGGGCGTAGCGAGATTTCACCGGCTGACTTCATTTGCGCTCTCCTTGCCCGCAAGACTCGCAGACCCGTGAAAATCGTCTACACACGCGAGGAGAACTCCATTTCCACCCGCCAGGGACATGCTCTCATTACCACCATCAAAACCGGAGTGAACCGTGAAGGTCGGGTGATCTCAAGGGATGTCACCTGCTACATGGATGGCGGCGGATACAGTTCCACAGGGCCCATTGCCACGAGCGTTCCTTTCTTGTGCATGGAGCAAGCCTATAAGATGGAGCATGTGCGTTACAACGGCTATCGTATTTACACAAACAAGCCGCCTCGAGGTATGATTCGGATTCACGGCAGAGCGTTCGCATGCGGGGTGGACACTCAGTTGGACATGATTGGGGAGCACCTCGGGATCGACCCGATTCGCATGCGCATGATCAACGCGCGAGAACCGGGCGAATACACGAACACAGGATCCTACGTTGCAAGTTGTGCGATGCAGGAAACCATTGTCAAGGCCACCGAGCGAGCCAACTGGAAAGAGAAATACGGCAAGCTGCCTCCGTTCCGCGGAATCGGCATCGGATGCAATTCCGTGCAGACCGGATTTCCCATGGGAATCCGGGGCGGTTCGGAGGCAATAATCAAGTTCAACGAAGATGGAGGCGCTACGGTCATTTCCGGAGTGGTCGATAACGGTCAGGGCAACGACCACATGCTGGTGCAGATCGCTGCGGAGGAACTGGGTATCCGTCCTGAAGACGTGCAACTGGTCACGGCTGATACCGAGGTCACCCCATCCGATCCTGGGGCCTATTCGCAGGTCTCCACGTTTATCGGAGGCCATGCGGTCAAGAATGCAGCGGCGAAGGTTCGCGAACAGCTCTTCGAAGTCGCATCCGAACTTCTCGAAGCGGATCCTGCCGACCTCGTGGCACGGGATCGTCAGATTTACGTAAAGGGGTGTCCTGAAGCAGGTATTCCTCTAAAAAAAGTGATACGAAAGGTCCTTGCCAGAGGAAAGGCAGTCAGTGGGGAAGGGGATTACTGGCCGAAGGTGGACCCGAAACGAGAGTGGATCAGCAATCCTCACGGTCAGATGTGCGGCGCGTTTTCCTTTGGGACCACGGTCGCTGAAGTGGAGGTCGATCCGGAAACCGGACAGGTCCGAGTGCTTGAAGTGACGGTGGCACAGGATGTGGGATTTGCGTTGAACCCGCTTGTGCTGGAAGGTCAATTCCAAGGGTCCGTCGCAATGGGCGGTCAGGGCGGCATCCTGACCGAGGGCCACACCTGGGACGCAGGATTCACGATGAATCCGACCCAACTTGAGTACAAAGTGCCTCTGGCCTGCGACATGCCCAAAATCAATTCAATCATCGTGGAATCCAACGATCCGGAAGGCCCGTACGGAGCCAAGGAGTCGGGCATGTCCATTGCCATGTCGGCCGCACAGGCGTACGCTGCCGCGATCAGCAATGCAATCGGAGTGTACATGACCGATTTGCCGATCACACCGGACAAGATTCTCAAAGCGATACAGGACAAAAAGAGAAATGAAGAAAATCCGCCTGACGCGGACAACTGATAGTGAAATGCACATCGATTTTACTGGCGCAATATGAGCTTTGTAGGCTCATTTACCTTCGAGTATCGAGGCTTTTTGGGCAAACACGGTTCTAAACAAGAGCAAGGAGGTTCGTGATGAAGCACAGCAGGTTCTTCTGGATCCTTTCCATCGCACTGTTCTCGGTGATGATGGTCAGTGGGGCTTCCCTGGTCACCCCTGCGGTGGCCGATACGGTAAGCTTGACCTACGCCAATTTCCCTCCCGCCACCACATTTCCGTGCATCCAAATGGAACACTGGGTAAAAGAAGTCGAAAAGCGCACCAATGGAAAGGTGAAGGTGAAGACCTTTCCCGGCGGAACACTGCTCGAGGCCAAGAGCATGTTCGATGGCGTCATAGCCGGCGGCGCTGACATCGGATGCCTTGCCACTGCGTATCAGCCCGGACGGTTCAAGGAACTGGAAGTAATGGACCTCCCCATCGGGTTTCCGAATGCGAAAGTTGCCAGTTTGGTCATGTGGGACCTGTTCGAGAAATACAAACCTCAATCCTTGAAGGATGTCAAAGTCCTGACGCTTTTCACCTGCGCGACCGCTCAGATACTGGCAAGTAAAGCAATTCACAACCTGGAGGAACTGAATGATGTGAAGCTGAGAGCCGCCGGGACCGGCGTCGAATGGATGAAGCTCCTGGGAGCCGCACCGGTGGGCATGCCTCAGTCGGATGTTCCCGAAGCACTTCAGAAGGGAGTGGTCCATGGAAACGTGACGTCTATGGACGTGCTCAAGGATATGAAATACGCTGAATATTGCCCGTTCGTCACCCTCAGCGATCTGTGGGTGGTGCCTTTCGCTGTTGTAATGAACAAGAGGAAATGGGAATCCCTGCCTGCTGACGTGAAAAAGGTCTTCGACGATTTGAGTAAGGAACAGGCCCTTTGGACCGGAACGTACGTAGACGACCATGCGAAGGAAGCCATGGAGTGGTCCAAGAAGGAATACAAAGTAGAATTCATTCCGCTTTCGGCGGATGAGAGAGCGAAATGGATGACCAAAGTCGCCCCGCTCGTTGACAGCTATATCAAGAAAATGGATGAAGCGAAGCTTCCCGGCAAGCAAATTGTCGAGGATGCGAAAGCGCTGACCGAGAAATACAGCAAGGAATACAAGTAATCGGTTGCGCATAACGCTCTCGATTTAAGCTGCAGCAGAAGAGGTGCTGTCTTCTACTGCAGCTATCCGATTTCTCCAGTAGATTTGGCTCGTGGCAGATAAGGATTCAGATTGACATCTGTATCGTGAGAGGTTTGTCCGCACACCACTTTGCACGTAACGGCCCTGTCACGCTGTTTCTTGCCACTCCCGATAGAGTGGTTGTTTCCGGAAACGGCTCTTCTTCCGGGAGACGCGCGGCAGGTCGCAGGGACTTAGCAGTCAATAGACTCACGTAATGAAGTGCACTACTCCACTGTTCGGTAAACAGGTTCTACTCCAATCTGCCGGATACCGGCCGTGTTCCTGGAGGCTTTATGGGACTCTTGAAGAGAATCAATGAATGGCTCAGTGACGTTTTTCTCTGGATCGGAGGAATCGCACTCGTTGTCATGACAGCCGTTTCCTGCTTAAACATGGGACTGCGCATGATGGGATTCCCCATGGCAGGAATTTACGATCTCGTATGCTACCTGGGCGCTCTCGTTGCCGCGTTGCCTCTTGCCTACACGCAACTCAAGAAAGGGCATGTTGCAGTCGACATAATTAGCCTTCTTTTGCCTGCAACCGTGAGAAAAATCGGAATCGGAATCAGTTACGTGCTTGGTATGGTGTTTTTTGGCGCTGCTGCATGGAAAGTGGCCAGTCTCGCCGGCATTCTGCGAGTATCGGGAGAGGTGTCTGAAACGCTGAAAATGCCTTTCTGGCCTTTCACCTATGCAGTTGCCGCGTCTTGTGCGCTCATGGTGCTTTGCCTTCTTCTTGATGTGCTTGCAATGTTCGAGTCTCCCCAAGGCGGTGAAAAATGACCATTGGACTCCTCGGGATCGTTATACTTTTATGCCTGATGTTCTTTCTGGAGCTTCCAGTGGGGCTCGCTATGGGCATTGTCGGACTGGGCGGCCTCTGGTACCTTCTCACCCCGGACGCTGCAGTTGCCATGCTCGGGAATGAAATATGGAATGTATTCAGCAAGTACGGTCTCACCGTTATCCCAATGTTCATCCTTATGGGACAGATCTGCTTTTATTCCGGTGTGAATAAGACCCTTTATGAAACGGCATACACCTGGATGGGCCGAACCCGCGGCGGGTTGTCCATGGCGACGATCATGGCCTGTGCGGGTTTTGCGGCAATCTGCGGATCCAATACTGCGACGGCCGCCACCATGACTTCCGTAGCCTTGCCTGAGATGAAGAAATACAAATATCATCCGATCTTGAGCAGTTCCTCTATTGCCGTTGGGTCTACGCTTGGGGTCGTCATACCTCCCAGCGTGGTCTTGCTCGTGTACGGGATCTATACTGAGCAGTCCATCGGCAAGTTGTTCTGGGGAAGCACGTTACCGGGATTGCTCCTGTCAGGCCTGTTCTGCCTCACAGCATATCTCCTCTGTGTGTTTCGTCCGGAATGGGGTCCGGGGGGGGAGCGGACAACCCTGTGGCAGAAAATAAAAGCCATCCCAGGCGCATTTGAGATGTTCGTTCTCTTCGCTCTGGTAATGGTGGGACTCTATTCCGGGACTTATACGCCGACAGAGGCAGGTGCTGCCGGGGCTTTCTTTGCTCTCGTCCTTGGTCTGATCCGGCGGAAATTGACATTCAAAGGGTTTATCGCCTCAGTGGTCGATACCCTCAAGATCACATCAATGATTATCCTGATTGTCACGGGAGCGGTCATCCTCGGCAGATTCCTGACGATCAGCCGCATGCCTTTTGAAGTGGCCGATTACGTGGCTGCTCTTCCAGTTCAGCCATGGCTTATTATTATAGCCATCCTTTTCATTTATATGATTGCCGGAATGGTGATGGACGCTCTGGGATTCCTTCTCGTTTCCATTCCGATTTTCTTCCCTGTCGTTATGAAGATGGGATACGACCCCATATGGTTCGGGTGCATCCTCTGCGTGGTGACGACCATGGGAGCTGTAACGCCTCCTGTTGGCATTTGCGCGTATGTGGTGGCTGGAATGGACAAGGAAATTCCGTTGGGAACCGTGCTTAAAGGGGTATGCTGGTTTCTCCCGGCCTATTGGATCGTATTGCTCCTCATGCTCTTCTATCCACAGGTAGCTCTTTTTCTCCCTTCATTCGTAAAATAGGCTTTCGTGGAGGTTTCACATGGCGGATCAGGATATTCTCAGCGGCAAGAAGATTCTCGCAGTAGACGATGAAGAAGACATACTGGCGGTAATTGAGGAACAACTTGAAACCTGCAATCTGATTACTGCACGGGACTACCACAGTGCCAAAGAACTTCTGGAAAACGACGTGTACGATCTCGCAGTACTGGACATTATGGGCGTCCGGGGTTTCGATCTCCTGGAAATAGCTACCCAGAGGAAGATCCCTTCCGTGATTTTGACTGCTCATTCCATGACCCCTGAAAGCTTCCAGAGAGCCATTGACAGAGGCGCGGTATCGTTTCTGCCTAAAGACGAGCTTGCCCGGCTGACAGAGCTCATTGCAGAGATCCTTGGAGAAGTGCAAGAGGGGCGGACGCACTGGGCAAAACTGAAATCTCGTCTCGGCCACCGGTTCAAAGAGTTATGGGGTGCTATGTGGGAGGAAATCAAATTTCCGCGAGATCCAAACATTAGTTGGTGATTCCAGAACCCCCCGATCGTTGCTGTATGCGAGCAAAATCGAAGATTCTTTCCACCTGGGCATCGCTTTCGCAACTCATGAAGAAAAATCGGGAAGGACCGGACGGATTTTTGTTCGGTAGATTCTTCTAAAGTGATACTCTCTTGCTTGCAAAATGGTATTATCATCCCCGTGAGTTCCAAACGTGCGTTTAGAACGTGGAACAAGACTGCTGCGCTACGTACAATCATCACGCAATAGAGTGTGAATTCAAAAGATGATACCCATGACGAACATAGCTGCAAAACCCTGGCATCTGAGCGATTTGAAAATACTCATTCTCGGAGCCGGAGAAATGGCCACGGGCTGTGCTTGTAGGCTGCACCCTTCCGGTTTCTTCAGAATACTCATGACCGAGATTGAAAAACCGCTGGCTGTAAGACGTTCGGTTAGCTTCTGTGAGGTTGTGTACGAGAAAAGCTGGACTGTCGAGAACATCAGAGCAGAGAAAATCGATCGGGTGGAAGAAGTGGAAGGCCTCTGGGACAGAAGAGTGATTCCTGTGCTTGTGGACCCCGAAACTTTGTGCAAGACAAGCTTTCAGCCCGATATCGTGATCGACGCAATACTGGTGAAAAGAAATCTCGGAATTTCCACATCGGACGCTCCTCTGGTCATCGCTTTAGGTCCCGGTTTTAATGCCGGCATAGATGCGCACTATGTGATAGAGACAAACAGAGGTCATGACCTTGGCCGGCTGATCACCGATGGATATGCTTCGCCGAATACGGGAGTTCCCGGTTCGATAAACGGGCATTCCGCTTTACGGGTGCTCAGATCCCCGGCAGAGGGAGTCTTTCTGTCAGAATTATCGATAGGGACGCCAGTGACAGAAGGCCAGGTGATCGGGTCTGTATCCGATTTCCCCGTAAAGGCACAGATAAGCGGAATTTTAAGAGGTTTGATCCGACCGGGCACTTTCGTATCAAAAAATCTTAAGATCGGAGACATCGATCCTCGCGGCGACATCTCCTATTGCTTGAGAGTCTCGGAAAAAGCCAGAGCCATTGCCGGAGCAGTGCTTGAAGCCATGCTGAGAACCTACAACACATGATCTACAGCGACTGCCAAAAATTCTGACGATACTAGTGGTGACCGGCATCCCGATAGTGTCTCAAAATTCTCGAATACACCAAAATCGTGCCACGACACTCCATCCGAGTAGAGGCAGACCTATGCGTCTGACCTCATTTTGGGGGCACTCGCAGGTCCGCCCCTACAGTCAGGCCGGGAAGATCTTGAGAAATACGTGCCACGGTTTGGGATAAATTTCGATGTTTTGAGACAGTTTCTCCCTGCCGGTCCATTCTAGCGACTTCATTGATCATATTGAAGATGTGCCGGACGGCACCCACCAATATTCCACATCTTTCAATCGGACACTAATTTTTGTCAATGTTATAATACCGGTGATGTGCTGCAATCACAATTCAGCGCAACCGGTTCGATAGCCGGGCCGGTAATTACCACAAAAAATCGAGAATGCCTGACCTGAATGTGTGCGGTTCGGGAGGAACTCGGTCTGACAAGCTCCTTCCCGATACGTTCTTTAACTCTGAAATTTATCAACGACGAACGGTAATGGTCAGCTCGTCAGTATCCAATTGTTCGCCTGAGGGATTGTTCCCCAGATCGTTTGTCACGATCTGAAAGATTACATCTCCACTGTAATCCGTGGTGGGCGTGTAACTCATGCCCTGAAAAGCTGCATTAATATCGGCTATTTTTCCACTAAAAGTCATGGTGGAATCAGCAGTGCCGTCCCCGGTAACAAAGCTCAGACCAGTGGTTCCTCCAAGCGTCAAATTCCCTTCGGTCACTGTCAACTGAACTCCAACAGATTCGGTTCCGGCATCCGCGTCTGAAAGAGAAATCGCATTATTATTTCCCGTGCTGAATGTTAATGCGGCATTTACGCCTGTGGTCTGGGCAACCGGCAGTGAGTTCAGGGGAGCATCATTCACCGCATTCACCGTGATGATGGCCGTTCCGGCATCGGCAGGCATTTCTCCCTCCGAATCGGCTGAGTCGATGACCACATACTGGAAGAAATCGTATCCGTTGTAGTCCTGGTCACCTACATACTTGAGCTTGGTTGTTGCATCAGCCCAACTAATGGGGGACAACTCATTATTCAGGGCTTCACTGACAGTCGGAGTGGCAATATTGTGACTCGAAACATAGCTTACAATGGTTTCCAGGTCGTTCACGTTATACTCATAGTCTAAAGCCTCTCCGGTCACAATCCCATGGAACGAAAGTACGAGCCATTGGTTATTGGCGACAGCGTCATCGATCCATTGTATTACTTCTTCGGGTGTTGTGGTGTGAGTCACCTGTCTGTTGTAAATTTCATAAGGATTACTGGGAATTTCAGTGATTCCGTCATTCCCCCATGCCTCTCGACAACCTTCGTAGTACTGAGCAACAAATTCGGCAACTCTTTCGTTAAAAGCACCATAAGGATACGCGAAAGTTGTTCCTGTCAGTCCATGTTCAATCAATAAGTTTCTCGATTCCGAGAGTTCGTAAATAAGCTGCGAATCCGATAGTCCTGTGAGGTCCGCATGAGTCATACTGTGGCTACCAATTTCCCACCCGGCAGCTTGCATCTCCAGCAGTTGAGCCCAGGTCATTGTGTCGGGCAGCCCGAGTTCCACATTGCCTGTTACTACAAGCGAGACACCTTCCACATCGTATTCCTCCAAGACAGGAAAAGCATTTTGATAATTGTTAAGGTATCCGTCATCGAACGTGAAAGTTACTCCTCCGTTCCAGGGCTGAATCTCGATGGCTTCACCGGGGTCCACGACATTATTATCGTTTGCATCGATGAACAACGTGCCGTGATCGGGCAGGTCGGTTATCCTGATCGACTGCGCCTGGTTTCCTTCGGCATCAGTGAAATTCCATCCGGAAATGGTCACAACACCGTCCTCATTTACGGATGCCCGGAAATCTCCCGCATCAGGAGCCTGATTGTCCGGAGTCACCGTAACTGCGACTAATGCAGAAGCGCTTGTATCATTGGCGCCGTTGGCTGTTCCCGCGTCATCTCGCACATGAAACATGAACGAGGTATCCGCGTCATTATTCAATGTCGATCGATACCAGAGAGTTCCACCGGTAAAGGACGCCCCTGCTGCGAGAGGATTGGTCCCATTCTGAGCATCGAGCTGCGTCAGATACAGCGCTCCGTTGGCAGGTACGGTTTCAAGAAAGTAGGTCAAGGTCTGTGTTACTTCCGGATCGCCATCATCTGCTATGAGGCTCACCTGGGTCACCGCATTCTCCGTTAACGTAGTGGTTTGGAAAGTTGATGTCGGCGTATCATTCACGGGAGTGACATCGAGTGTCATTGCGTACGCTGAGTTACTGAATGCGGTACCGTCAGAGACTTTGAACTGGAATGAAGCGTATCCAGTGCCGTTTGCATTAGCAGCCGGACTGAAGGTAAGGTGCCCTGCATTGATATCTGCTATGGTGATGATCTGATTGAGGATTACGTTGGTCCCGTTCAGCTTCAAACTCCCCGCAGTCGGTAAAGAAGTGATCTGAACCGCCTGGAGTTGGTCTCCCGTGTCGACGTCACTGAATCCGAATTCGGTCGCTACCAATGTATGAGACGTGTCTTCCAGCATGCTTACAGAATTATCTGCGCCGGTGGGAGCGTGATTTGAAGAAGTGACATCGATGGTTATGACGTACGCGGCAGTGCTGAATGCGGAACCATCAGAGACCTTGAAAGAGAAATGAGCGTATCCGGTGCCATTTGCGTCAGGAGCCGGACTGAAGGTAAGGTGTCCGGCATTGATATCCGCTATGGTAATAATCTGATTCAGGATTATGTTGGTTCCATTCAGTTTCAAATTTCCTGCAGTTGATAGGGAAGTGATCTGAACAGCCTGGAGTTGGTCTCCCGAATCGACGTCAGTGAACCCGAATTCTGCCGCGGTGAATGCATGAGACGTGTCTTCCAGCATGGTGATCGTATTGTCCGCCCCAATTGGTGCATCATTCACTGCTGTGACATCAAGTGTCATAGCGTACGCTGAGTTGCTGAATGCGGAACCATCAGAGACCTTGAACTGGAATGAAGCATACCCGGTGCCGTTTGCATCAGGAGCCGAATTGAAGGTAAGGTGTCCGGCATTGATATCCGCTATGGTAATAATCTGATTCAGGATTACGTTGGTTCCATTCAGTTTCAAATTTCCTGCAGTTGATAGGGAAGTGATCTGAACCGCCTGGAGTTGGTCTCCCGCATCAACGTCACTGAACCCGAATTCTGCCGCTATGAACGCGTGGAAAGTGTCCTCCTGCGTGGTTACGGTATTGTTCGTCCCAATTGGTGCATCATTTACAGGTGTG
>JBGSLQ010000023.1:0-24494 GCA_041740635.1 Desulfomonilaceae bacterium
GACTCGCGCCTTGAAACTCCCGTCATACCTCTTTCGCATACCACTCAATCAAAGCCTCCTTGTCCTCCCCCGCCGGTTTCTACATCAACAAGGTCGGCTTTTCCACCTTAACCTACTGTCCAGTTTTCGGGGTCCATTATATTGATCGTGACAATTACGTCATCATTAAACAAGAAGAGTTGCAGGAAATCGCTCCAGAACAAACGCACAACATTGAAATAACTAATTTTGTGGATTTAAGCTCTATATTTAGAGAATCCTTAACGAAAGATTTGCAGCGCAAAGCTTCTGGGCAATTGGGAGTATTGTCATAACCATGTCAGATTCCTGAATCATTTTCCATTGGATCTGCCAATCTGCGCTGCTACCATCCTGAATGCCTGAACAAGAGCTGGCCAATCCGCGATAGCATTCACCTCCTTTATAGCCGCTCGAAATGTCTGCTCCCATGGATCCAGTACAATGCAGTCCAATTCAATTAATTGTTTTTTGATTCTTTCCCTATAACCCTTCAATTCTGGAGAGAAACCCAGACGAGATGCCAAATACACATGCATTATGAATCTTTTAACCTCTTCTTTTTCTCGTAAAATCTCTGCTCAATTAAGATTCTCAAACAACAAATCCGAAAGTAACCCGCTCCATGGGAATCATACTGATTCCCCCGTTCAACCTGCAGGTCCCTCATTTGGGAGTGGCAGAGTTCAGAAGACAATTTCTTCAATATTTCGGAACAGCTTTCCCCCGCTGGCCTCTATTTTCAAGATGATTTAAAAAAGGGCTTCAACTTTTCGAGCGTAAATTTCTCAAATGACCAACATCACATAGCATTTAATTATTTTCGATTAGAGATGAATTTGTGTACCAGTTAATATGTAGAAGAACAATTTATGAGAAAGCTCTGGCACCCGATGACGGACGAGCGGGGCGAAAAAGTTCATCAGAATTACAGAGATTTATTCATAGTTGATAGATTTTCCCCTATAGCTCACAGATAATTACCCGATCGGCTGGCCTGCAACTACGGCAAGAATTTCAAGAGCCAGCCGTTCCTTGTTTTTCCTCAGCACATTCAGAAATAAGTTGATCAGTGCGGATCGGACTGGCGTGCCATCTTATCAGCTTTAACGGCGACTTTTGTCACGGACTCCAAACATGTGTAGCAAGGTGGAGACTGACTTCAAGAATGAAAACTATGACCTGAGCCAAGATACTGACTTACGAATTACTTCACGGCCTGAGTGGCCAAAGACTGGGCCGAGGGCTATTGATCCGTCGGGCCCGAAGATTTCAAAGAGGGAGACAATCAAATGTCCGAACTGAACAAAGAGATTTTAAAGAAAGTAGAAGGAATGCTTGTCGGCTACGGCGAGGCCGACCTCTCAGAGAAAATAGACACCTTATGTAAGGTGACCCAGTACTTGCTGGAAAAAGGATATGAAGATCTGTGGGTATCGCTATGTTGGGCTTCCGATGACGCTGTGCTCAACGTAGTTTCCAAAGGATGGAACGGCGAAGAGATGGAAAGAGATACACTCGCTGACGCCGAGAGGATTGGAGCTGAATCCGTGGTCGTAGCCAACGATGCGTGGTTTGCCCCAACAATACTCACAAATAACAACTACGAAGACCTATCCGTTCATTCCGCTCGCTCAGAAGGAATTATGGCGGTGGCCAAAGATCGAGCGAAACACCTCGGGGCGTATAAACCTTTCGGTAGATCGGGTGATAAACTGGAGTTTGGAAAGCTGGTCATCGAACCGATGTCCGATTCATGGTTGCATCATCCGCGGCCGGCATCTGAGTCGATCATTTGGTTACCGGACCATTTGACACAAACGAACCGCCATCTCGTGATCCCGTTGATAGGTAGGGGCAGATGAGGTCCAATCCAGTTCGCTACCCACACAGCGAGAAGGAAAATTGAGCATTACACATACAAACAGAGCATTTTCATAGTCTTTCGATTCTACAAGCCCCAACATTTCCAAACGCGCGGGGCGTTCAACACTGAGATTTCTATGGGTGACACGCACTTATTACACACCGCGGGTGTACTCCCGCACAGGAGCCGATTTTGATTCGGTCTAAATTAATAACGAGGGCCTCTGGAGTCAATGGATTCAAGCGCTCGGGAGAAAAGCAAAATGTCTTATTACTTTACTTATGTTCTAGTGTCTGGCGACACTGAGGATGTCAGAAACAGGGTCCATTCCCTTGTTGCCCAATACCACAATGATTTTGAAGTCGAACAGTACGAAACTGAATGCGACTGCGATCTGCTAAGGGAAGTTCCCGATCCTGACTGCGAAATGTGCGGCGGAACAGGTAAGCACCTGACCACGTGGAACCCGATGTCCAAGTTTGACTGTTACGTCATATGGGACAGTACACACGTTTTGCGAAACGCGTCCAAGAACCCGGCGGACTGGAAAGACGAAGAAGTATTCGATGACGATATTCCCGATGACATCAGTGCTGCGGTAGCACCGCTTGGCAGGTTGGATCTTGAAAGATTGAAATTACCCTTTGCCATAGTGGACCCCCTTGGGAACTGGCACGAGATGGACGGCAATTGGTGGTCCAAAAACCAAGACTCGGATGACTGGAAAGAATGGAGAAGCATTGCACACCGTCTGTTTGCAAAATGGCCCAACGCAACTTTGGTCGTGCTTAATTGCCACAGTTGAGTAATCACTTCGCCGTTGTCCTCGGGATCGAAGGACACGCCCCTCTCTCTGTCGCCTCCAGACAGGGACGGGGCACAAGGCGGGGTGTATTCCCGCAATTATTCCATTGGAGGAAAACATGAATTATGAACAGCGAAAGCAGAAGGGAGAATGATAACGAGAAGATCGGTATCCAAAGACTTCTAACCCCAAAAGATGTTGCTGACATTCTGGGGATTAGTGTGAAGACCGTACACAAATTGGTGAGGGACCAAAAATTAGCATGCGTGCAGGTCACTACAAAAGAAAGAAGATTTACTGAGGAACAGGTCAGAGCCTACATTGAGGGGCAATCCAGAGAGATTCATCAAGTACGCGTTGACACGCCGCGACCCCGGCCAGTATCATCAGAATCGAAGAAAGGAGGCCAGAAAGCGTTAGGTTTTTCTCGGCGCTCTCTCATAGAGGAGATGCGTCAATGGCATTGAGAAAGCGTGGATCGGTTTATCATTTAAGGATTCGTCCTTTTGGAGAAGAGATCGGAATAACAACTCCAGCATCAACTAAGCAGGAGGCACGGCGTATCGAGATGGCGATTATGACTGCTTGCAGATCAACTGATTACAGAGCACTCGATCCTGTTACTCGTGCAACTTGCCTTCTGATGTTCAGGAACAAGGGATGGGCTATTCCTTCAGACTTAGCTCCCGAAGAACCGATAGCAGAGGAACTTACTTTGTGGAAGGTTACTGAACTTTTCCTGAAATACCCAGAAATAAGGGAAAGCACTGAGCGATCTCGATACGAGCAATGTATCAGTCATTTGGTGGAACACTTCGGAAAAGAAAAGGCCATGAAATCGATCTGGGTGCCTGATATCAAGAGCTACATATCTGAGAGATTGGCCCAAGGTGCAGCGCCCTCTACGGCAAATCGGGAAAAAGGGACACTCTCGAAGATGTTCTAGGTCCTTGTCGAGCTTAGACTTATCGAAACTAATCCTTGTCGACTGGTGAGGAATTTGTCTCAGAAGGCGGAGGAGCGTCAGGTCTATCTCTCACTCTCTGACTTCCAGAAGATCGTCGATATGGCCCCTGTATGGCTGAAACCGATTCTTTGGACGGCCTTCTACACGGGAATGCGACGAGGAGAGATCCTTGGACTGTCGCACAGTCAGATAAATCTCAGCCGTAGGATGATCCTTCTTGGGCCTAAAGATACCAAAGAAGGCCATTGGAAAAGGGTTCCCATACATATGGAACTACTACCAATACTGGACAAGGTCTTGAGAGTGCAGTCGTTGGGGACCGACCATGTCTTCCTCGTGAAGGATCAGCCCCCAAACAAGCACTCTCTGAAAAATCCTTGGTTGAAAGCCGTGAGGTTAATGAAGCTGGATCCTCGTCCTCGTTTTCACGATCTGAGGCATACGTGGAAAACGAACGCCAGACGGTCTGGGATGGACCCTGAGATACGAGAAGCCATCATGGGACACTGGTATCGGGGAAGAAATGTGAACGAGCGATACGGACGAATCAGTGAAAAAGAGTTACTACAGGCCATCGATTTGTTCACCGTGGATCATGGGGAAACGGAGATCGTCGTGGCTGGCAGATGAAAGGATTCTAAAGTATGCGGACAAAATGCGGACAAAAGGGTCGGCATAAAGAAAATCAGGGTGATGCCGCCAAACATAACACCCTGATATCCCACTTCTTTTCTGGTGGAGATGAAGGGATTTGAACCCTCGACCCCCGCGTTGCGAACGCGGTGCTCTCCCGCTGAGCTACATCCCCATCCGAGGCACATTAGCACCCGTACTATTGTCTGTCAAGGTTACAAACCAGCGGTTTCGGCCTGAACCCCGAGTCCGAGAAGACAGGCTATTTGCTATCCAGGATCTTGTTCCAGGAATCGAGATCGCTCTTGGCCTTTGCAAACAGGTCAGTTGTATCGTCTTCTATGGTTACAGATTCAATTTTGTCGCCTTGTCGTATACTGTTCACCACAGCTTGATCCTCTTCGCTTACCACTTCACCGAAAACCGAATGCTTTCCATCAAGCCAGGGAGTCGGAATGTGTGTGATGAAGAACTGACTGCCATTGGTATTTGGACCTGCATTGGCCATGGAAAGAATCCCCGGTTTGCTGTGCTTTAGCTGTGAAGCAAACTCGTCACGAAATTTGTATCCAGGACCGCCAGTGCCTGTACCAAGAGGACATCCGCCTTGTATCATGAATTCCGCGATAACTCGGTGGAATTTGAGTCCATTATAGTAGCCCCTCTTGGCAAGATTTACAAAATTGGCCACGGTGACGGGCGTGATTTCATCAAAGAGAGTTAAATTGATGGGGCCTTTGTTGGTGTTGATCGTTGCTTTCATTGTGTGTTCTCCCGGAAAATCTTTTCATGTTTCACAAAACCAGTGATATCAGAAAATCCGGAGAGAATCGAGGGGTAGGTTTGCATCATCCGGTCACGGTGATTCCATTCAACGGTAATTCTGTACATCGATTTATGAACTTCCTTATCCGATCCTTTCAGTGCTGCAGAATTTTCCGCTATAATGCGAATGCGATTTTCGGATATTGTTTCGGAGTCTCAGTTAAACATGAGCAAGACTTTTTTGTTTTTTGTAGCGATTTGCACATTTGCGATGCTCTGCCAATGGTTCGTTTTCAGCAGAACACGCCGATATCTTTTCACCCGGTATTCTCCTGTGACAAGAAAAGTAGCCTATGGAGCGCTTTTAGGATTCGCCATCATAAATCTGATGGGGGTGACCTTCGGTCTGGATCCGGAACTGTTGCCAGGGGCTTTTGCAAAACAGTTCGCTGCTGTCAGCTATTTTTCGTATCTCGGAATTATTCTCGGGCTCTGCATTGTCTTCCTTCTCATAGGACTGTTTTCCACGGCTCTTGATTTACCTGCACTGGTGTTGCGAACTGCAGGGAACGTGAAGCAACGCGTCATGAGCTTTGGTCGAGATGAAACCGGCTGCGTGCATGCCGCTTCGAAACACGCCCTCAGAGAATCATTGGGTCTGTCCGCAACCAACGAGAGCGAAGAACACAATGCAACAACAGAAAAGGGAATTTCTCTGGCGGAAGCAGACGGTCCCTCTTTGGGCAGGAGGACGTTTCTCAAGTGGTCTTCTGCCACGGGTTTTTGCCTGATTGGAGCAGGTGCGACTCACGGGATTGTGGAAGCTTATGAGGAACCTACCATCGAAGCTTTTGACATGCTGCATCCGCAACTCGATGGTCTGTCCCAGCCAATAACCCTGCTGCAGGTAACTGATTTCCATTTTGGATTGTTTCTTAACGAAACTCAACTCGAGTGTCTTATAGAAAGGCTCAATAAGCTCGATGGCGATGCTGTTCTGCTCACCGGCGATCTATTCCATTCGCCTTTAACTCCGGTAAGCGTTGCCGCACCCATTCTGAGAAAATTAAAACCCAGGAGCATGGGGAATTTCGCAGTCCTGGGGAATCATGATTTCTACGCCGGTCTTTCACGTTCGCTGGAGTGCATTTATCAAAGTGGGGTTACTCTCCTTCGGAATGAATGGATCAGCTATAGCATCGGGAATGGTTTTCTTCATCTGGGTGGCATCGACGATCCTCTCGGGAATTGGATGTGGGGAACCGAATTTCCCAAATTCAATGAGTTCAAAGAACAGACGCCTGGCATTCCAGGATTCAAGCTCTTGCTTTCACACAGGCCCACCATTATGCCCTATGCTGCAGAGGGTCTTGCCGATGTGGTTCTGGCAGGCCACGTTCATGGAGGTCAGATCGTTTTTCCCGCAGGAGGGCAGGGCAGAGGTGTCAGTATTGCTCGAGTCGCCTACGAATACACCCACGGGTGGTACAAAAAGAACGACGTCTCCATGCATGTGAATCGAGGTGTCGGACTGACTTTTCTCCCGTGGCGAATAAACTGCTCGCCGGAGATTCTCGTGCTGCATCTGAAACCGGCAGATGGTGGAGAATCAAGGATCGTAGACTCCAAGAACAGGGTCATTGAGCTGTAAGGGCAGGCAAACTAAACGGGAAAACGAATGGACATTAAGTCCGCGGACAAACTCCGAAAGAAACTCGCTGATGAAGGCTGGGTCAGGAGATTCACAGCGGAAGAGCCGCGTCTCTCCGAAATGAAAGAGTTGTATGAATCACTCGGATTCGAGGTCCGCGAAGAAGCCGCTTTACCCGAAGAAAGTCAAGATTGCCGGAGCTGTTTCGACGCAAGCGTATTCAACGACCGGTACAAAACCATCTTCACCCGAGGAGAGTCAATTCAGAACGGCGAGGGCGACGATCTGTACGCATAAGGGATTGTAGTCGTTCGATATAAACCTATCTTGGTACCGAAGAAGCTTGCAACTGCTCATCCGGACGCCAAGAGCGTTGCGGACATGGAAGCTGGGGAGAATCCTTTTTCCTGCGCCAAGATATCCAGGTACACGAGTCCGAGGGATGCCACTTCCCTGACCACGTCATCAGCGAGATCTCGCAAATCGATGCTCACCAGGTATCTCATACAGTGATAACAGAGCTCGGCGCGTTCATGTGACCGTTCCTCTGAAAAATAGAGCTCCATTTTATCATGATCGTCAGTTTCGCAAAAAGGACATTTCGTTCTCATGAAGGTCCATTCATGGCAGCAGAATGAACAACGGAGCCATCTTTGCCCTTCCTTGCCTTCCAAGAATCCCAGCTCGGGCCAGGAACCGCAAACCGGGCAATAGCCCTTTTGCCAACTCAGTGCATCCATACTGGCTGCGGCCATTTCCGCCTGTTGTGCGGCAAAGGGTTTTACCAGTTGCAGCATGGTAAACTTGAGGATGCCTGAATCCATTTGCAATCTCGCAGCCAATGCTTCCAGTTCAGTATCGGTTCCTACGGGCATGACGGCCAAAGGCTCCAGCAGAAAAGAATCATTCCCACGCAGAGCTTTATCGAGAAGCTCTAATTGCTGCTGGATTGAGGGAAACCCCTTCATCATTGCCGGTATCATTCGATCTGCAGCTTGTCGCAAGTAATTGAAATCGACTGCGAAATCTTCCTTCCTCAACAGAGGCAGACCATCCCGAAACTGTCCCGGGTCTACTACGTAATTCTTCTCATTACTATTCGGCAACATAGCCCTGAATGCTTCCTGCTCCGCGGAAAGATCCTCGAAAGCATCAAAAATCTCAGTCAATTGAGGCAATTCTTTTCTCATACGGTCAATAGCGCGTCTGATGCGAGTAGCCCGATCGGAAGAACTGGAACCGGTCATTCATTTTCTCCTGTAAGTTCCTGCATGATTGTTTGGCATCATCGCATCTTAACGAGAATTTTTCCAGTGGTTCGAAATGAAAGACCGCCCCGAAAGAGTCGGGACGGTCCCTGTTAGAATCTCACGAGAGAACGTTTACTTCGGAGTAGCGTATTTGAAATACTTCTTCGGATCGTCCGTGACAATATAGATCACGCGGACATCGTCGGCATTCAAAGCCTCTGCTTTGGGATAGGACTTTTTCAGCTCTTCAACCCGCGCTTTGGCCGCTGCAAGTATTTTGTCCCGCTCACCGAACGCGAGGGCTCCTGTTGGACATGTAGTCACGCAGGATGGCTGCTTACCGTTCGTAATGCGATCGAAACACATGGTGCATTTGGCCATTTCTTTTGTCTTGGGATTTTGCCGAGGAATGTTGTACGGACAGCCTTCGAGAGTCTCTTTGAAATTCAAATTCTTTGTCTTTGGCGTGAAGAGCACTGCTCCGGTTTTTTCATCCTGAACAATCTCTTCTTTTTCTACGGCCGCCATACAACCGGGAGACAAGCAGTGACGGCACTGCTCGCTAAAGAAATACCAGTAAGGCTTTCCATCACCGTTCTTGCCTTCCGAGAATCGCACGACTTTATACGTGTCAAACGATAGTTCCGGTGGATTCTCATGGGAGCCCGTGTTCTTGGTCTCGGTCCCCGGCAGTTGATTCCACTGCTTGCATGCCACCTGACACCCCCGGCAAGCGGTGCACTTGGAGGTGTCCATAATTATTGAATATCCGTCAGCCATGTTGCACCTCCTATGCCTTCACGACGTTCACCATGAACGCCTTGGATTCAGGGATCATGGTATTGGGGTCCCCTACGGTCGGGGTGAGAAGATTCGCACTTTCGCCACCGTTTTTCGGAGCAACCCATCCGAAGCACCAGGGCATTCCCACCTGATGAACCGTTGTATTCCCGATCTTGAAAGGTCGGAATCTGGTGGTTACCATGGCAACACACTCCACCTCTCCTCGGGATGACGATACTTTTACTTTTTCGCCGTTCTTGATTCCCCGTAGTTCAGCAAGCTCTTCGCTCATTTCAACGAACATCTGGGGCTCCGCTTCAACCAGCCAGGGCTGCCACCGAGTCATACACCCTGTCTGCCAGTGCTCGGTAACCCGGTACGTCGTACCGACAAAGGGGAACCTGGGATCGCAGGTGAGATGCTTGTCCATCTCGCCCTTGAATATCTTGATTGTAGGATTGTTGTACTGGGCTGACATCAAGTTATTGGGTAGAGGGCACTCGAGCGGCTCATAATGCTCCGGGAACGGACCGTCGTTAAGCCCGGGTCCGAAAATTCTGCCGAATCCTTCAGCGGTCATGATAAAGGGGTTCTTCCCTTTTTCGTCGCCAAACGGGGGGGCAGGACCGTCGGGAACATCGCCGACCCACTTACCATCTTTCCACGTGAGAAGGGCGCGCTTGGAATTCAGTGGCTGACCGTTCTTGTCAACTGAAGCCCGGTTATAGAGAACACGTCGGTTGACAGGCCAAGCCCAGGCCCATTTGGGATAGAGGCCGAGCCCTGTCGCGTCTTCCTTGACCCTGCGGGCCATCATATTGCCATCGTTCGTGTAACTACCGCTGTAAATCCAGTTGCCGCAGGATGTGCTTCCGTCTGCCTGGAGCATCGGGAAAGCCGGGACAAGGTCGCCCTTCTTGAACTGTTTGTCGCCTATCTTCACTTCTTTGAGGAAATATCCGTTGATCTCTTTTGCCACTTTGTGCGGATCGAAATGCCCTTTTTGGTCCGTGTAGTCCCATTTGAGCTTAAGGATCGGTTCGGGGAATTTCCCGTCTTTCTTATACAGGCCACGAATCTTGTCCATAAGCTCAACTACAATGTCGCCGTCAGGTCTGGCATCGCCGGGCGCATTGGCAGCCTTGAAGCGCCACTGACCCCACCGGCCGCTGTTAGTGATACTGCCTTCTTTTTCAACAGAAGCGGCACAGGGAAGCATGAATACTTCGGTCTTGATCTTCTTGGGGTCCATGCCCGGACCTTTCCAGAAGGATCCTGTTTCGTTGTCGAAAATATTCACGTTTACGAGCCAGTTCAGTTTTGCAAGAGCCTGTCTGGTTTTGTTCGAATTTGCGCCGCTGCAAGCAGGGTTCTGTCCCCAGGCAAAGAAGCCCTTGATTTTTCCGTCGTACATGGCGTCAAACAGGTTCAACCAGGAGCAGTTCTGGCCTGCATCCAGTTTGGGCAGCCAGTGGAACCCGAAATCGTTTTCAGGTGTAGCAGCATCGCCCCAGAAGGATTTCATCAAGCTGGTGGAATACTTCGGATAGTTTGACCACCAGTTCACTGACCGGGGATCCGTAGTTTTCGGTGCCAGGTCATTGTACTCTTTAAGGCTTTTCTGTCCTGCTACCGGCGCCCTGAGATAACCGGGAAGTAAGTGGAACAGAAGAGCCTGGTCTGTAGACCCTTGAACGTTTGATTCCCCCCGAAGAGCATTGACTCCGCCACCGGGAATTCCGATATTTCCCAGGAGTAGCTGAATGATTGCCATGGTACGAATGTTCTGGACGCCAACCGTGTGCTGAGTCCACCCCATCGCGTACATGATGGTTCCGGCCTTATCTTTCGCGCCGGTTGCCGAATACATTTCGTACACCTTGAGGAGGTCTGGCACAGGTGTTCCGGTGATCTCGGAAACTTTTTCCGGCGTGTAACGGGAGTAATGTTTTTTGAGCTGTTGGAAAACGCACTTCGGATTTTCAAGTGTCGGGTCTTTTTCGATTGCGCCCTTATCGTCTTTCTTGTACGCCCAGGCACTCTTGTCGTACGATCTTTTTTCTTTATCGTACCCGGCAAAAAGACCGTCTCCAAAGTCGAATTTGTCCCCGAGAATGAAAGAGGCGTTCGTGTAATCGACAACGTAGTCCTTGAAAATTTTATTGTTATCAAGGATGTACTTGATCATTCCGCCCAGGAAGGCGATATCGGTGCCGGATCTGAGAGGAGCGTACAAATCTGCTTTAGCGGAGGTCTGAGTGAAACGGGGGTCGACGGAGATGAGCTTCCCTCCGTTGTCCTTAGCTTTCTGTACCCATTTCATGGATATGGGGTGGTTTGCTGCAGCATTGCTGCCCATCACGAGAATGCAGTCACTATTTCTGAGATCGATCCAGTGATTCGTCATTGCACCGCGCCCGAACGACTCTGCCAGAGCCGCAACAGTGGCGCTGTGTCATATTCGGGCCTGATGTTCGATATACACCAGACCCAAAGCCCTCATCATAGCCTGAAGGGGCCAGAGTTCCTCGTTATCCAGAGCCGCACTTCCAATGTGGGCAATTGATTCCAGCCGGTTTACGGTATCGCCTTTTGCGTTTTTCTCCATGAAATCGGCATCTCTGACTGTCTTGACCCGCTTTGCAATCTCGGATAGAGCCCAATCCCAGGACTTCTCTTGCCATTTATCGCTGTTTGGAGCCCTATACAGGACTTTTTTCAGCCTATTGGGATTATTGCCGCTGGTTTGGAACAATGAAGCGCCCTTGGCGCATAATGCGCCTTCATTGATGGGATGATCGGGATCTCCCTCGATATTAATGATCTTACCCGCTTTGGTGTCAGTGCTGCAGATGAGACCGCATCCAACCGCACAGTATGAGCAGATAGTTGTGGACTGCTTGGCTGTCTTCATCTTGTCAGCTTTTAATTCTGCGGCATATGCCCGGGTTGGGCCCATGTCCACGCCCAAGGATGACAAAGCCAGCCCTGCACCAAGGGCACCCGAGATCACAAAAAATTCTCGGCGTGTCACACTCATGACGCTTGCTCCTTTCTTAGATTAATGAGAGGTATTTCTTGACGACGAACAAAGAGACTCAAATCCAGTTCTGAAGAACAAAACAAAGACACCTATTTCGGGACGTTGCGCCTCCGACTTTCGATTGGCAGCATTACCCGAATAGGGGTCTCTAAATCCGGATATCATGTTAGTACTAGATCAGGAACGGATTCAGCCGTCAATGACGATTTAATTAGTGGGAAAGCGAAGTGATTGGTATTATGGAGGAACATGGCAATGATGCGTCGGATGCACCCATGTCAAACGAGACATAACAAGAGGATATAGTTGAATTGGATGCTAGGAAATGAGCGCTGTTAGCGGGAATAATCCCTATAAAAGAACACTAGATTAGCTCCGGAGGATGAATGGCGTTTGAATCCAAATAAATGGAAATCTCGGCAATGCGACCAGGGACGGAGCGAACGTAAGAATGCTGGCCGGATTTCTCCGTCCCCGGATATGTCGGGTCTTAGACGAGCACGCTCCAATCCCATGGCTCGAGGTATCCTACGTACTGATACGAAGACAGATTGAATGAAGCGTATCCCCAGTTGTACTGGTTGTCTTCAACCAGGTATCCATCATAGTACCCGGAGTAATAATACGTGAACGTTCCGCTTTGGTAGATCCAGACATCGGGCCCGAATGTGGTATCTCCGACGTAGTACCATTCATCGACGGGGGCCCAAACTCCGGTATTGTCATCCCATTGCCACGTAGCCGCATTGATCAGGTAGATTAGCGGGTCACCTCCATTATTGTCTTGCCATCCGGCATAGTACCAGAGTTCTTCCCCAAAATAGTCTTGATACCACCACTGGGTATTCTGATTGTACCACCAGTCGGAATCCCAATCGTACCACCAACCATTGCCGATAAACTGCCAATCCGTCAGCGGTTCCACAGTGCCGCCCGCTTCGGCTTGAGCATTGTTTACGGTTTCTTGAGCCAGTGGTTCGGCATCCAGGACGATCCTTTGCTCAAGTTCTTCGCAGAGAAAAGTTCTATCGAAGTACCTGCCAGCGTCCGTAGCCGTAGAGAGTGCATTCATATGCTCCCACCCCTTTCTTTTTTGTGGCCAGCAAACACCATTGACGCTGTAGACCGACCACATCATTTTTTTGTTCCAAAAGGTAAGTCTCTTCTTCCAAGAGCAGCTCAGAATAAAGGTTTTTGCTGATCATTTCTTCTTAGAAGAAGCGAGAAAAATTGTTAAGTTCTGCAAGCATCTACATTCAATGAACTGCTCGCACTACGGTTGAAAATAAATTCCTCTCAACGTGTAACCGGAAAGCCTCTGCAAACACTTTCTGTTTAAAGAGGCAGATACGATCGATCGACCCTGTCCAGGTTCGCATGATTACGGCTGGAGGAAAAAATGGTCAGAAAGACAATCCTTATCGCGGCAATGATGTTCTTGGGGGCAGGTCTCATAGCGATTCCGGTGCAAGCAGCCGATACACAGACCCATTCTGAGACAATCGGTGCATCTCCCCTGGGTAAGCTCATTATGGGAAAGATCGGGCGCCTGCTGGTGCTTCGCTCGGAACTCAACATTACCGGCGATCAGCGCAAACAAATCGCCGCACTTATAAAGAACCGCACGAATGACATCAGGCCGGTCGCCAAAGACGTCTTCGACAAACGCGTGGTATTGCGGGAAGTTGTCCTGAATAAGCCGGGAGATGAACAAGCGATCATGGCTGCTGCGAAGGATCTGGGGACAGCAATAGGGAAAGCCGCTGTGCTTGCATCCACAATCGTAGCAGAAATCAAGCCGGTGCTGACGCCCGAACAGCAGGAACATATCAAGAATTTCAAAGTAGGCTCCGATCAGGCAGTTTCACAGTGGATCGAGCAGATCGGCAGTCGAAAATAGATCCAGGTACGTCCGAGACTTCTCCTCACGAGCGGTCTCGGATCTGTTCGTTTTCTCATGGTGAGTTGAAGAATAGACAACCCCTTGAGAATCTCCAGGACAACGACAGATCCTGACGGAGCACGCACATGCAACGGCAGAATTTCAGTATCAGAAAAATCCCTGGAACTGCTGGGATCGACTACCGAAGCGCAGAGCTTCACATCCCCGAAAGATAGGTCTGTGAAGACAGTGTATAATGAGTATTGTATCTCATCGGTATTGAGGAACGCGTGATCACGGATGCCGCATTACAGCAAACGGGAATCGGGGAAGACGATATCCAGGGAAGAGAGAGCACATTCCGAGATCTTGAAGATATCCGGTTGACCCTCGCCGGTGACGGCACTGCGTACGCCAGACTTATGGAACGGCATCAGGAGAAGGTTGCAATCCGCATGTGGCGCTTCACCCGAAACACATCCGCGCATAGAGAATTGGTCCAGGACGTGTTCGTAGAAACATACACGAGCCTGCGAACGTATAAAGCGAAGGCTCCGTTCGAACATTGGCTCGCCAAGATTTCCACAGCAGTAGGATATCGTTACTGGCGAAGGAAAACTCGGGAACGTCTCAATCTCATGATTCCCATAGAAGACTGGGATCAGGTCTTCGTGATGGAACCCGATTCCCTTGATCCGGAAAGGGCAGCCCGGATTTTGCACACGCTCATGGAGCAACTCCCGCCTCGGGACAGACTGGTCCTTATGCTTCGATACATCGAGAACCGAAGTACCGAAGAAACTGCCGAACTTACCGGATGGACTCAAACTATGGTCAAAGTTCAAGCCTGGCGAGCCCGGAGCAAGCTGAAACGGCTGTTCGAGACTTCAGGGCTGGAGGTGTAAGCATGAGAGAGATCGAAATCCTCCAAAAACTCGCTAAAGCAGCGAGCAGAGAAGAGCATCCGCAGATGGATGTCTCCCGGACAGTAATGGCAGCCATTCTGCAATTGGAAGAGCCTAATATGGGACCTTTGCTGTGGATTGCCGGTGTAGCGTCTGCATGTGCTTTAACTGCATGTGTGCTGGGAGTCCAGGCATTGGATCTCTGGATCGATCCCTCACTGATTAATCCCTTTTCTCTTGCCGCATGGGGTGATATTATGAATGATACAATATCCCGGAATCCGGATACTCTGCCGGATATAGGATCTCCCGGCCCCACGACGAAGAAAAGACGGTGGCGGGTAGTCCTGTTAGGAATCCTTATTCTGGTGTGCGGAATAGCTATTGGTGCAGGTGGAACTGCTGTTATCATGAGACATATGATTCTCCATGCGATTCAGCATCCTGAGAAAGCACCTCAGCGTATTATAGATCGCGTTCGAGGTAAGTTAGGTATTTCCGACGACCAGGCCGCTCGGATAAAGGCAATTCTCTCGGAGCGACAGAAAGCGATTCAGGCATTACGCCGTCAAGTACAACCTCAAATTGAAAACGAACTGAACCAGGCACGGGAAGATGTTGCCGCGCTGCTTAATCCTGAACAGGCCGAAAAATGGCGGAGACGATTTGATAAGATGAGAATATGGTTTTCCGCGCTCCCTCCGGAAAACAATTCTGACAAGACGAAAAAAAACTGATGGATGCACAATGCTTCAGAGAATTATCGTTTTCGCCCGCTACCCCGAGCCCGGCAGAACAAAGACTCGCTTGATTCCAGCTATCGGAGCGGAAAAAGCCGCGGCCCTGCAACGGTTTCTTGCCGAGCACGTAATGTCGGTGATTAAAACATGGGTTGCTCGGCGGCCGGTCTCCGTCGAAATTCGCTACGAAGGGACAGAGGAGACCCGCATGACGGAATGGTTGGGTTCCGGATTCATATATAACGTCCAGCGGGGGGCCGACATTGGTGAAAAAATGCACAACGCCTTTGAGGATGCGTTCAACGAACAATTCGAGCACGTCATCATTGTTGGCACGGATCTTCCTTTCCTCAATTCGGAAATCCTGGAATCTGCACTGAATTTTCTGAATACATACGATCTGGTGCTTGGCCCGGCCAATGATGGTGGTTATTACCTTGTCGGTCTCAAAGCAGCACAGTCCGAACTGTTCCGGAATATACCCTGGGGAACCGACGGAGTGCTCGATCGGACGGTGCACGCCGCCTTATTGCTCGGTATGACTCTCGCGTTTGTACAGGCTCTCGATGATGTGGATCGACCGGAAGACCTGCAACACTTAGCGTCTCTGCCCGAATTCGTGAGGAACCCTGCATTTCAGGGTCTGTTGTGATGTGGTGACTATTTCAGTAATAATTCCCACCCTGAACGAAGCAGAGTATTTGCCGCGTACCCTGGAACGACTCGCCAAAAAGGATGATCTCAATATCATTGTCGCTGATGGGGGAAGTACCGATGGAACCAGGGAAATTGCTCGGAGTTTTCCCGTTACGTTCATGGAATGCCCGAAGGGTAGGGCGCTCCAGATGAACAGTGCCGCACGATCTGCTCTGGGAACTATTCTGCTCTTCCTCCATGCCGATACTCTTTTGCCTGATAATTGGGAAAAGGAAGTCTGTAAAGCCCTTTCCCATCATACAATCTGCGGAGGTGCATTTTCTCTGCGTATCCAGGGGGAGCGCATTGGCTTACGGATAGTGGAGGTTCTTACCGATTTCAGATCCAGAGCTTTGTCCCTTCCTTACGGCGATCAGGCGATCTTCGTAAAAAGAAAGATTTTTGACGATTTGGGAGGCTTTGCGGACATACCCATTATGGAAGATTTCGAGTTCATGCGTCGATTGCGAACAAGAGGGAAAATTCGTATTCTAACGGATGCTGTCATCACGTCAGGTCGTCGTTGGGAGAAACTCGGGGTACTGCGAACCACTATAATCAATCAAATGATGATTTTTGGATATTACCTGGGAGTGGCTCCAGAGAACCTCGAAAAATTCTATAGGAAACCTCGATGATCCTTTTTCCCAGAACTGTAAGGTTTGAGCAATGAGATTCCTGGTCACAGGAGGAACCGGATTCATCGGCAGCCACATGGTGGAATTTCTGGCAAGCCGCGGTCACGAGGTAGTGTGCCCGGTACGAGATGTCATAAAACTGCGGCATTTGAAGGGGCTTCCTGCACGAATAGTCCTGTTCGGTGAGCTTGAAAGGGAAGTTGGAGACAATGGCGGGATCGATTATGCGATACATCTCGCAGGCGCAACCAGGGCCAAAGATTTGGCTGCTTACCGGTCAGCGAACGTAGAGCGCACACGGGACCTCTTGATGATATTCTCCGGCGGATTGTGCCGGGATCGTGTCAAGAAGTTCGTGTTCGTGGGATCGCAGGCAGCCGCAGGCCCATCGTTGGACGGTATCACACCAATACGGGAATCTGACGTCCCCCGTCCGGTGTCTGACTATGGGCGGTCCAAGTTGGAAGCCGAGCAGTTGGTGCTGCAATTTCAAGATGTGTTACCGGTTTCCGTTATCAGGCCTCCCACCGTATTTGGTCCCAGAGACGTGGATGTCCTGGACGTATTCAGATTGGCCAAGTACAGGATTGCGCCGTGTCTTGCCGGGCCTGACCGCTATGTGAGCATCGTATACGTAGAGGATCTTGTGGAAGGTATTTACACTGCCTGCGTATCGCCTCGGTCCTGCTCGAATGTTTATTTCATCTGTAATGCCGAACCGGTCATCTGGAGACGCTTCGCAGTGGATGTGGCGAGAATATGCGGATATTCAGCCGTTTCTTTCCCCGTGCCATTGCTTCTCATGAAAATAGTGGCTGCTGCAGGCGATCTGAGAAGCAAACTGACAGGTTCCGTGCCGCTGCTCAGATCGGAAAAACTTGACGAGATGCAAGAGACCGCATGGATCTGTTCATCGGAAAAAGCGTTTTCAGAACTCGGCTGGCAACCGAGGACTTCTCTCGACAAAGCAATCGGGAAAACAGCGACATGGTATGCCGAGCACGGTTGGTTATAGGTGAGACTGTCTTAAAATTCTCGAATGCACAACAAGTCGTGCCACGATTCTCCATCCGAGTAGGGGTCTCGCGAAGACGCGGGATGTCTGCCTCATCTGGGCGGACACGCTGGTCCGCCCCTACTTCAGGCCAGGAAGATAATGACAAATACGTGCCACGGCCTGGGACAACTTTCGATTCTTGAGACAGTCTCTGATTGTTTCGCCCCCTACGGATTCATCTTACTTCGAAACGTCCGGATTGCCGGTTTGGGCAGCCGCTGGACAGCTCCTTTGACGAAGCGTTGAATCAGAGGCCACGAAACGCGTGCCGCAGCCTGCCCGAGTGAAAAAAGTGCAGGACTTCTCACCGCAAGCCCGTACGCTTTCATTGCCACTTGCTCTTCCGGCGGAGTAAATCCTTCGCGAACACGCCGTTCTCTCAGCTTATAGAGTATATCCCGAAGAGGTACTCTCACCGGGCAGACTTCATTACACGCCCCGCACAAAGTCGTCCCGTCGAGAAGCGGGTACGAGTTTTCCATTCCTTCCAGCAGCACTGTGAGAATTATTCCCATAGGTCCGGGATATACGGAACCGTACGCATGCCCTCCAATGACCCGGTACACAGGACAGACATTCAAACAGGCGCTGCATCTGATGCATTTCAGGATTTCACGATATTCGCTCTGATTGATCTGAGTGCGACCATTATCCACGAGCACGAGATGATGCTCCCGGGCTCCGGTGTTTTCTCCCTCTTTTCTCGTACCCGTAATCACGGACAAGTAGCTCGAAAGCCCTTGGCCCGTTGCCGAGCGAGGAAGCAGCCTTATAAAGGTCGGAAGATCCGCGAGAGAGGGGATGATCTTTTCCAGAGTGAATACCGATATATTGAGCGGAGGCAACGTCGTAACCATTCGACCGTTACCTTCATTCGTGAACATGCAGATGCTACCGGATTTCGCCAGCGCGAAATTGGCGCCGGTAATTCCCGCGTCGGCTCGGAGAAACTCCTGCCTGAGAGCTATTCGTGCAATTTTCGTCAGGACGGTGGGATCGTCCGAATACGGGACCTTGAGCTTTTCAGCGAATAACCGTCCAATCTGAAATCGGTCCTTGTGAATCGCCGGAGCCAAAATATGAGAAGGAGTTTCCTCTGCTAACTGAACGATGTACTCGCCCAAGTCGGTCTCGACAACTCGCATCTCCCGTTGCTCGAGATACGGATTGAGATGGATCTCCTCCGTGACCATGGATTTTGCTTTAACAATGTTCCTGACCTTATGGTCCCGGAGTATTCCATACACGATTTCTCTTGCAGCCTCTGCGTCATGAGCGCGGTGAACCGTTGCACCTGCAGCTTGCGCATTCTTTACAAACAGATCCACGTAATCACTGAGGTGATCCAGCACTTCCAAGCGGATTTTCGATGCCTGATCGCGCCATTCGTCCATAGGAACCGAGGCAACCCCCATCGCACGTTTCGTCGTGAAAGTGTCGGTAGAGTTCTTTATGGCTCCCCGGAGCTGTTTATCGCGTACCGCCTCCGCCGTATTCTCCCTGAAATGCAAACGTGATTTGCCGCTCATAAGCCCTCCGCAAGCACTTGTGCAAGGTGTTTCACTCTGACCTCGCTACCGGCCCTCGTGAGGGCATCCTTGATATTCATAAGGCATCCCAGATCGCAGCCGGCCACAACATCAGCCTTTGTCCCGATAATATTCTGAGCTTTTTCTTCTGCAATCGCCAAGGAGACTTCGGGCAATTTGCCCATGAAGGTCCCGCCGAAACCGCAGCATCGGTCTGCGTGAGGGAGATGGACGAATTCCGCGCCGCGTAATGACTCCAGAAGGAGCAGTGGCTCCTCTTTTACTCCCAATTCCCGGGTAAGCTGGCACGACGCGTGATAGGTTATCCGGCCTGAGGCTTCCAATCCTGCTTCGTGAACCTTCAGCATATGAACCAGAAACTGACTGAGCTCATAAGTTCTTGCGGCCACTTTCTGGGCTCTTGCTTTCATCTCGGGTTCGTTCTCGAAGAGCGTCGGATAGTGCGTCTTGACCATTGAAGCACATGAGCCCGAAGGTATCACTATGGGATCGTCAGCTTTGAACATGGAAAGAAAACGGCGCGCTGCGTGCTTTGTTTCCTCTACATAACCCGCGCTGTGGGGAGGTTTTCCGCAACAGGTTTGGCCTCTCGGAAAGACGATTTCGACGCCGAAATGTCGCAAGAGTTTTACGACGGCCTCACCTGCATCAGGGAAAAAAGTGTCGACGAGGCATGTACCGAACAGTTGAACTCTCATGTGAATATGTGGCTTTCTATTGCAGAGCGTCTTTGATTTTGGACGCGTTTTCGGAAATCTCGCTCCTGTCTCCCGGAACCGGTTCCCACGCACAGATCGTTAATCCATCCTCATTCCATCGAGGCACAAGATGCATGTGAACATGAGGAACCACCTGATTTCCGGCTTTACCGTTCAGTTGCATGACATTCATGCCGTCTGGTTTGAGGCTTCGATTGGCAGCTTTAGCAAGCATGCATATGGTAGACGCCAGTCTTCCAAAGAGCTGCGGGTCCATATCAGTAATAGTTTCAAAGTGTTCCTTGGGAACGACCAGAAGATGGCCAGGGGTCAAAGGACTTATGTCCATGAACGCTAGAATGGAATCGTCTTCGAAGACTTTTGTACTGGGAATCTCGCCGGCAACAATCCTGCAAAAAATACAGTTCTTGTCGGATATCATCGACACACCTCCCTGGCTCGTTTATTCCGTTTGGGTATATCAATCTTACCGGTTCTTCCGAACAACGCAACGATCAAGTCTGGATTCCTTCAAAAAGAGCAGAACTGAGGTAACGCTCTGCGGCACTGGGAAGCACCACCACAATGGTTTTACCTTGTAGTTCTTCACGCTTTGCAAGCCTGGCTGCTGCAGCTAGGGCAGCTCCCGAAGAGATACCGCCGAGAATTCCCTCTTCTCTTGGCAGACGGCGCGCAAATTCCAGTGCTTCATCGCTGTGTACCTGTTGCACTTCGTCAATCAATCCCAGGTCGAGAATCTCGGGGATGAATCCTGCGCCGATGCCCTGAATCTTGTGAGGTCCGGGCATGAGTTCCTGACCTCGCAGCTTCTGGCTGATCACAGGGCTTTCTGCCGGTTCCACAGCGACAGAATACAAGGCCTTTCCCCTGACTGCTTCAAAATAACGGGAAACTCCCGTAATAGTCCCCCCGGTTCCTACTCCGGATACGAAAACATCGACATTGCCATCCGTATCGTTCCAAATTTCAGGTCCGGTGGTCGATTCATGTATTGTAACGTTCGCGAGATTCTGGAACTGCTGGGGCATGTAAAATTTTCCAGAGTTTTCCGCCACCATTTGTTCAGCTTTCTGCACCGCTCCCTTCATTCCCTTCGACCCTTCGGTGAGAATCAGACGGGCACCGAGCATTTTTAGGACTTTCCGGCGCTCGAGGCTCATGGATTCAGGCATGGTCAGCGTAAGAGGATATCCTCGTAATGCGCATACATAGGCCAGAGCAATGCCAGTATTGCCACTGGTGGGTTCGATAATTTCAATTCCCTTACGAATCAGACCCTGTGCTTCACCTGCCTTTATCATCGATACTCCAATCCGGTCTTTCACCGAAAAGGCAGGGTTTCTTGCTTCTATCTTGGCAAGCACCAGTGCTCGAGAATGATCGACTATCTTATTGAGCCTCACCAGCGGTGTTCGTCCAACTGCTTCGATGCTGTCGGAAAAATAAGCGGTCATGCTATCCTCCCTCGCAGAAATAACTTCTCACCTTTGTAAGGTAATTACCCGTGGAACCATTCGGAATGAAGTACTCTGGCTTCCTCTTGGAAGATAAAAATTTGTGTACCACAAAAATGAATCAAAGAATCGTATTTTCTTGTAAAGCCCGGTTTATAACCACCTATTGAAATGCTGAATTTCGCGATGATTTGTTCGGTTATACGCGTTGCGCGCTGAACGAATTCAATAAGGCTCCCTGACAGACTTGCTTCGGTTGGAAAAGAACGGGTCCGAAAATGGATCTTCAGCAAATGACGGCCGGGACGCGGGTGTTTTCTCCATAGCCATTGGAACGGAAAATCCAGGATAGAAACTAACATACTCCGCTTCTTCCATGCCGTGGGACGCGAGAGCCGCATGTTGGTTCTCGTCCAGTTGAGGTTCTTCGCCTTTTCGAGCAAGATCCGGACCGGCTTCAAGGAGTTCTACGGGCGCGATCTCATGTCCTGCGTAGAATCTCTCGCGAAAAACAATACCCTCGGGAACAGGATAAGGATTTTGAGGTTCCTGGGACAAGGTGTTCTTCATGAAATCCATCCAGATGGGGAGAGCAGCTCTGGCTCCATATTCATGCGATCCGAGAGAGACTTTCGTATCCATGCCCACCCATACTCCGGTTGAATATTTGGAGTTGAATCCGACGAACCATGCGTCTGCCGCACCATCAGTGGTCCCGGTTTTTCCGCAGAGATCTTTTCTTTTCAGCTTCGTAACAGCCGAAGCAGTGCCCCGTGTGCAGGTTTCGTGCATCATGCTGACCATCAGGTAGGATGTTTGAGGAGTAAGAACTCGAACGGGATCCGGTCGACGCTGTATTGACGGCATGTACCGTTTTGTGAAACGTATTTCGTCTCTGCCTATCCGATAAAGTGCTGCTTCTTTCTCTTCGGGACCGGCCAATTGTTTGGATGGATCGGAGCTTCCGTAATCTGCGACAACTTGTGAGATGTCAACAGGATCGAGGGTATTATCTTCCAATACATTACCGTAACGATCCGTGACCTTTTTGACCAGAACAGGCTGGATCTTGAGGCCACCATTGGGAAAGACCGAGTATGCTCCGGTCAGATCGAACAATGTTACCTCAGACGCGCCAAGAGCGAGAGACGGGCTCATGACGAGTGGGGTTCCGATTCCCATTCTGGCGGCCAATTCTGTCACCGGCTCATAGCCCACATCCAGGAGCAGTTTTACGGCCACCGCATTCCTGGAAGAAGCAAGAGCAGTGCGCAAAATCATGGGTCCATGAAATCCGCCGCCTGAATTTGCAGGAGACCACCATTCTGAGGAGTCGCTTAGCCAGACGGAAACCGGTCCATCGTCCACGTACGAATGCGGTGAGTACCGGCCGGTCTCCAGGGCAGCGGCATAAACGAAGGGTTTGAATGCACTGCCGGGTTGCCGTCGCGCTTGAACAGCTCGGTTGAATGGAGAACGCTCGAAATCGGTACCCCCGATAAGGGCCCGAACGTATCCGGTGTTGTTCTCGACACACACGAGGGCTCCCTGGACAGCGGGGGCATCAACGTGCTTCAATTCAATCCGATCCTTGGACCTAGCATTAACGATCTGAAATTCCAATAAGTCCCTAACCTGATACTTGTACTCGGACGGTAATTGCGCGCGAACCTGAATATTCCCAGGCAGAGCCACAGTATATTCTTGTGAACCGGACGATTTCGCATGCTTCGTTTGACTGTGAACCTTCGTTATCATTGCATGGACAAAATCGCCCTTTTTCAGAGCGGCTGAACTGTTTTTCTTCAAAAAAACGGCGGATTCGGAAGACGATAACTGTTTCACCAGACCGGACGACCGTTTGTGACGCGATTCCCATGCCCGCAACCCCCGCATAAGAGCCCCGGAAGCGTACTCCTGGAGTTTAAGATCGCACGTGGTCCAGACATGAAGTCCCTCTGTGTAGAGCTTTGCTTCTCCGTATTTTTGCAGAATGTATTGACGAACAGTCTCGGTAAAATATGGCGCTATCTCGTACGTATTGGGCAGAGATTCCCTGAATACAAGCCCTTGCGCAACTGCGATCCGATAATCGCGCGAATCGATAAATCTATGCCGAACCATGCGTTCCAGAACAGCATCACGCCGTGACCGCACAGCCGTTAATTCCGCGGGTTGTGAAAGCCTCGATGGATTCGATACCAGTGCGGCCAGGAAAGCACCCTCTCCAAGGGTCAGTTCCGATGCACGTTTTCCGAAATATGTTCGAGCCGCTGCTTCGATCCCGTACGCGCCCTTGCCTAGGTAGATCTCATTGAGGTAGATATCGAGAATTTGCTCTTTCCGAAGACTTTCTTCGATACGAAAAGCCAGGAGCACTTCTCGAATTTTTCGCGAGACCTTTTTTTTTCGACTGAGGAGCAAATTGCGCGTAACTTGCTGCGTTATCGTACTACCACCCTGATTGAAATCTCCAGCCTGGGCATTCTTCAGAAAAGCTCTGAATATTCCGAATATGTCCACACCGTGATGCAGAAAGAATCGTGCGTCTTCAGCCGCAATAAACGCGTAAATCACATGAACGGGAATCTCGTCAATTTTGATAGGGAAGCGTTTTTCTTTACAAAACATTCCGATGACCGTGCCGTCCTCCGCGTAAAAGAGAGATGCCGCTTTCGGGCGATATTTCAGAAGATCCGGCACTTGTGGAAGATCGACGGAAAAATATGAAACACTGCCCCCGAGGATTCCTAAAGTTCCAAATACAAGACCGCAAGAGGCCAGTATCGGAATGCCGACAACAAGCCAGAGAATTGCCTTCGCAGTCTCAGAAGTCCATTTAACGATTGAATCAGCAAGTTTTTTGTTTGGGTTTAGTGCATTTTTGCGAACAGAATCAATTTTCCCTGTATACAAAAAACGCCCCCTCCGACGCTAATCGACATCAATTGAAATAGCGCTTAACAGATCCGGTCATTTGAGCAATGAGGGCACACCCGAAGAAAGGTGTGCCGCAGTGTTATCTTCTCCCAAGGGCTAAGGGGAGCGGAGACATAAAGATCGGAGTAGCC
>JBGSLQ010000024.1:0-72819 GCA_041740635.1 Desulfomonilaceae bacterium
AAATCTGTACGGATAGAAGGCGATACCGATATCCAAAGGCCCATATGGAACCGTGAGCGAGATTGATTCAGTGCTCGCTGCGTCTTCGCCGTCATACTGCAATGCATTTCCGAAGGTCCACGGCCTTTTTCCGATGCCGAACACACCGATCGGAGTCTGGGCCGTCACCCAAAACAGCGTCCACTGGCCTTCACTGAATGCCCTGCTCGTGCCCGCAGCATCCTGGGTATGGTAGTCGGAAGCAAGCGGGTCTCCATATGTACCCAATCGATACAGACCGGTGATCTTTATCGCAGGATTGATCTTAATGACCGGTTCGAATTCCACGTTAAAATACGACCATCTCGCAATGGCCGACGTGGTTATATTCGTATCGAACTGGCCGCCGTTCCAAAAATTGAGGTTGGCGGCTCTGGTCGCTCCACCGTTATCCACATTGTACGGCCCGAAAAAGCCTTTATGACCGTTCTGATTGTACCACTCATAGGTCCAGTTAAAGGAACCTGCAAGCTCGAATTCCCACGCCATTGCCGGGGAAGTAATCAAAGACGCGCTTCCCACAAGCATCAAGACGCTTAAGATAAATCCATGAATTCGTTTCATAACCCTTTCATCCTCCTTACATTCAAGGTCGGCATAGCCGACAACGGAAAAAAGAAAGCGAAAAAACGCGTGCCGCAGGCACACGTCAGTTAATACTCCCTGTGCGAGAGACAGAATCCAAACACTCAGCCGTACATATCCGTAGATATCTCTTGCATCATTCTTCCGGGCAACAATGGAGTCCCGGAAAACACTAGTCTCGTACGGCTTCTTCCCGAATCGTTTGCCATGAGCGAGAGTGCTCCCGATCGTGCATCAGATGAGAGAGCACCTCATGAAGGTGAACGTCCAAATCCTGAACGTTGGTCCGCAACCCGGACAAACGAGAACTCTCTATCTGCTGTTGTGTCAGGTTTTTCTCCAGATGCTCGATATGCTTGTATATACTCTCCATATCAACATGTAGATGCCCTACATGATCTCGCAGCAGGCTGACCGAAGCCTCCTTTCTCGTAGATTGCATTGGCGCAACGCGACCGAGGGGACAAAATGTCGAAGCGCACTCCACAGTCGGAAGAAAGGCCTGGCAAGTTGTGCCATTCCCTGGAGCACTCTTAACGGTGATGGCTCCTCCGTGGCTCTTCACAATGCGACTGACTACTGCCAGCCCCAAGCCGCTTCCTTCGCCGTTTGACTTTGTCGTGAAGTAGGGCTCAAAGATGCGTTCCATGAGATCCGGGTTTATCCCGCATCCAGTGTCACTTACGGTGATTTGCAGGTACGAACCCGGTTTGAGGACCGAATGGATTTTGGCTGCCATATCAACGTCAAACTCCACGCGAGCAAGCCCCACATGCAGTAAGCCGCCGCATTCCCGCATGGAGTGCACTGAATTGGTGCACAGATTGAGTAGAAGTCGATGAATTTGCGTGGCGTCAGCCAGAATGGGACGCATATCCTCCGATACGCTAAACCGGATGGACACTGTCTCGGGAACGGATGCACGGAGTAACCCGATCGTCTCTGCAACGATGGGCACGATATCGATCTGTTGCATCGCCTGTTCGTCCGGAAGCGAAAGGGTGAGCATTTGACCCACCACTTTCTCGCCCCGGGTGGCTGCCTCGATCACTGTCTGCAGGTGCACATTCGGCTGGCCGTCTTTACGAATCGATTCGATCGCCAGTTCGGTGAATCCCTTGATAATTATGAGAATGTTTTTGAAATCATGGGCGATCTCTTTTATCGAGATCTCGTTATCATGTGTTTGTTCCGTTGACAGCGATGGCCCTTCGCCTATCATGGTGTTTGTCATGTCAGACCTGCCCGCTGTCTGGAAACCCATCGGCTCAAGCGTTTCCTCGTTGTACGAGGATGAGGAGTTGTTCATCATGAAATTCCGTTCCTTTCTCACCGTTTCACAACAGACCTGGGAAGGACGAACAACCGACTCGGAAGGAAACAAGCCAACTCGTGCCTCGTTACATGACCACCCTCTCTGCCGTCCATGACGAAAGCTGGGCATTAAAAGGACTCTCTTCTGTTTCTCTGCAGTTATGTGCATATCGGACCGGGTCTTGAAATGAAGTAGTGTATTTCTTTTCACGAATGACTTACCGAGTCTTCTCACTGGAATAAGAGCCATACTTTTCTTCGTCAAACACGCTGCCATGGGCGTCGGCCTTGGTGAGGAGATCGTCACCGCAACAGCCGGAGCGCCCGGACGAGCACTGGTTTCCGCATGAGCCTCCATGTCCGCACGAGCACGTTGTTTTGCCACTCGTCAGGTTTCGTTGAAAGGACCAAAGCAGACCAGCGGCGGCCATCAACACGATTCCAATCACCAGCGCAGTTTCCATCATAGACACTCCTCAATAGTCTTTTGATGCCTAATTCAATTAGATCCGTCTAAATCTCAGTCCAAAAAAAAACATGAAAACGCTGACCTCAGGAAGGGAGCAACCCCTCTTTTTATCTGCAAGCGTTTTGCAGAACACGGGTTGCGAGGGGCTGCCCTTTGGAAGGCACTCTTGAAATAATGGAATGTTGCGTTTCATAGTCTTAATAAGGATTCAATTAATTTTGGACGCATTATGATTCGTCCGTTCGGAGCTACTTCAACGAAACTTGAGAATACCGCAGCCCCCCTTTAAAAAGGGGGTGAAGACGGCATCTCTATCTCCCCTTTCATAAAAGGGGGACCGGGGGGGTTTGATTCGAACAGAATTCTTGACGACTGCTGCATATCAACTTCAAGCAACCTCGGATTCAGCGAAATGTTCTTCGATGGCCGTTCTGAAGCCGCTTAATCCTGCCGTACGCGGGAAACAGCACGGAACTCCGTATTTCTTGCAAAGCTTCTTCACGGACTTCACTGCATTGTGGCTGTTTACCTCCACCGGACACACCACAAGGTCAGCTCTGCGGACGCAATCGTGGATGAGGCATTCGCCTGCTCGACAGTCCCCGTGATGACGTTGGAATGTTCCACCCAAATGCTCTACGAGCTGCCGGTAATGACTTTCCAAACTGTCGATCCCTCCCACCATGGCCACGTGTTTGCGCTTCAGGAAATCTCGGCAAGGGCATGAAAGAGGTTCGGTTTGCTCATTTTCAGCAAACTTGTCGCAGACCTTACGGCAGATGTCGCGTGCCAGCACATCAATATCCGCACGCAGTCTGGTGCATTCTTCCTCCAGATCCTGATTCCGGGAACGCGCCCCATCCAACAACATTTGTAGACGCTCGATCTTGTCTGTCTGATCAATTCTCTGAGGACCGACCCATGCCGGCAGCCTCTCAGGTTCTATAGTGGCCGGTGGTGAATTTTTTGCGTCCTCAAGCTGCAAACGTAGCTGCTCAATGATCTTTTCGCGACGATCCAGTTCCGTCTGAGCATCAAGTATTCGTCTTTTCAGTCGAGTCAATTCATCTACAGCGCTGCTCTCTTCCGCACGTTCCTGGGTTCTTGCGGCTGTCGATTTCCAGTAATCATGCACCAACCGGTGCTCAAGCATATGAATGAATCCGAAGAGTGCGGTTTCAACTGAAGCCCTGTCTGTCGATTCTCTTGTCGCGAGATCCCACAGCACTGCCCAGAGGGGAATGTCCGCATTTCCTTTGGCTTCGGTAACTGCTTCGATGAGCTCGCGCGCATCCAGGGCTGAAAGTCTCCGGGAATAGCGGAGAAACTTGGATTCTATCGATTTTTGAATATGCCGGGAGACCTTATTGTCACTGCCACATAGATGCACTGCAGTGGAATGAAGTGCAAATTCATGGTCCATGAGCGGATCGGTTTGAGAGATACAGAACTTTCTTGCCAATTTTTTCAGTTCTCCCAGGTCAAACGCCATACCAACAACTTTGCAGACTGTCTGGTGCTGCAGTTCCCAAACTTTTCTTCGGGATTTCATAAATTCTTTCCCCAATCAGGCGGTACTGTCTCGTCTGATTTCAGATCGCCAAGAAACACGAAAATAGAATGTTAGGCTGGTCTATCAAACGTAGAGAAACCTGTCAAGCTTTTTTTGCACTCGATGACATCAGGCGATCTATGATTTGCAGATCTGCATAATTAGATTCGACAGTCATAATAGCGTCACACAATCATCCAAAAGAAATTGACATTACGCGGATTTCAGTGATAATCTCGAGCTGATAATCCTACGATGGACGATTTTATGTGTAAACTTAGGGTCATGAAGAGAAGATTAAAACAAATATGTGACTTGGTGCCTGTGAACCGCTGAGAATCACTGTGGCTCACTCTGACACAAGGAGTTCTCGCGAGAATCGAAAGTTCCCTCATGGACCGATTTACCAGTCTGAAGTTGCTGAATGCGGGGAGATCCAATGCAGCGTTACGGAAAGCCCAGTTTGCCGTTATTAGAACACAAACGAAATTTCTTCCAAGAGAACGACAGGATACTTGCAGAGCAAAAACGCGTCCTGAAGTTGTATGCTGCTCAACCGAGGAGATCCCGATGCAAGAATTGCGAATGTAAACTCAAGGAGATTGCCTTTTCGAAACTGGGAATTGATTATTTGATATGTCCCAATTGCGGTCACCTCAACGGGGGACACGAGGACACCGATGTATTTGTAGCCCAACTGTACACAAACACTGATTCAAAGGGGCTCGCCTCCGACTACAGAGTAGAGGATGTCGAGGCTTATCACCGACGGGTTGCGGACATCTACCTGCCCAAAATCGATTTCCTGATCGAAGCACTTCGTGAAGAAGGGTTATCCCCTCTGGAATTGTCGTATGCGGATCTGGGCGCAGGGAGCGGTTACCTGGTTCAAGCGTTCCTGAGCCGCGGGGCTGAGAAAGCGATCGGCTATGAGGTGTCGCCGCCTCAGGTAGCTTTTGCAAACGCCATGATTCCGGGAGAGAGGATCAAGCTTCACAGTCTCGATGAAATCGGCGAAATTGCTAAGACTGTATGTGCCGATCTGGTCACGGTCATAGGCGTTCTTCAGCACCTTCGGCATCCGGAATTATTGCTACAATCCTTGCAGGAGAACGTTAATGTTCGTTACATTTATTTCTCGCTACCGATTTTCAGTCCCTGTATATTCTTTGAAATGATTTTTCCATCAATAATGCAGCGCCAGCTTTCGGGAGGTCATACTCATTTGTATACCGAGTCTTCTATCGACTGGTTCTGCAATAAGTTCGAATTCAAACGAGTGGCCGAGTGGTGGTTCGGAACGGACATGTTCGATCTTTATCGTTCAGTGGGCGTCTCCTTGCGTCAGGTACCTGAGACACAGAGCATGTGCGAACGATGGTGGGAGATCATGAAACCAGCAATCGATGAGATGCAGCTTGCCCTGGATCGCCGGCGACTTTCCTCGGAAGTCCATATGCTCGTAAAGCTGAAGCGCTGAGCGGGAATCGATATTTTGGGAGTAGGGATTATTTGTTGCAGCCTGGAAAAACAGGATGGTTCACCCTGAGCTGAGGAGTGCGATGGATCAACCACTGGACAGAATGCGTGAATTCGTGAGGAGATTCTGGAAGCTTAATCGAACAGCCGTGAATGAAGATTCCGATCGACTCGTGAATGATATTCGCTGGAAATTAGATTGTAGTGTCATAGAATCACCTTCAGGTAGCGAATGCCTTACATGGCTGGTTCCCAAACGATGGCACGTGAGAGACGGATATCTGGCCCGGCTGGATGGAACCCGAATTGTGGATTTCCGAGAAAATCCACTTCACCTGTGGACACACTCCATCCCGTTTAAGGGAGTGATCAAGCGTCAGGATTTGGAAGGACACCTGTACCATGATCCTAAGAAACCCCACTGGGTTCCTTATCATTATCGGAACGGATACAGGTACGACGCTCGGGAATGGGGATTCAGCCTCAGTCACGCAGTGTACAAGACGCTTTCCGAAGACGAATATATCGTCGAGATTGACACGGATATAGACAATGAAGGGTCTTTGAAAGTCGTTGATTACTGGTTGAAAGGGGAGCAGCCTGACACTATCTTTGTGGCAGCCCATACGTGCCACCCCGGGCAAGCGACAGATGGATTGACCAACGTGGCAGTTGCGCTTGAGTTATTTCATTATCTCAAGGGCCTGGATTCTCGCCAAAACTCGTACCGTTTGATTCTCGGACCCGAATATTTTGCTGCAGCGGCCTTTCTCTCACGGACTCCGCAGTCTGAAATAGATGTGCTGAGAGGAGGTTTGTTCCTGGATATGTTCGGTTCCGGCGAACCTTTCGGGTTTCAGTTCTCGTATAACGGGAATTCTCGATTGGATCGTGCGGTGGCAAACGTCTTTGCACATCAGGTGCGCAATCACATACGGCGGCCGTATCGAAAGTTCCTGGGAAATGATGAGATGTTCTATAACGGCCCGGGCTTTCTGATCCCAACAGTGGGAATAGGGTGTGATTTGCATGCAGCTTACCATTCCAGCAAGGATGACTTTGACTCTATCAACTGGCATCAATTGACCAAAGGTTTGGAGCTATGCAAAAAGATCATTGAGGTCCTGGAGACGGATTTCGTTCCCGTGCCGAGATTTCGCGGTCCACTCTACCTTTCGCGGTTCGACCTCTATATCGATCCCAAAGTGGATCAAAAAGGGTATGACGGCCTGGAGCATATTCAAATCCTCATGAATGGAATCAGAAGCTGTCTGGATATTGCTCAGGAGCTGGACATCGATTTCTTCTTTGTGCGCTCGTTTTGCGAGAGACTGTTGGAGAAACAACTGGCGGAAAGAAAACCGGCTGAATTTTAAAAAGTTTCTTGAAGAGAGCTTGAGGAAGTTCTTGCAAAGAACGCCTCCGACTACTCTTCGGAATGTAAAATGGGGCAAGAACTAATTGTTCAGTTACGAGCGGGCTAGGGAATCTGCGCCCTGGAGGGGCGGTACCAACAGTAGCCACGGGTGTCAGAAAGTGTCTCAAAAATCAAACTTCATCTCAGATCGTGGCACAAAGTGGCCTGCTGGCCTGATTGTAGGGGCGGGCCTAGTGTCCGCCCAAATAAGGGCAGGCATCCCGCGTGTTCGCGGGACCCCTACAGGGATGGCGACATCGTGGCACGATTGTGATGTATTCGAGAATTTTGAGACAGTCTCGTCAACCCGTGGACAGCGCCATGTCCATAGGCATGGTTCAACGACCCTGAAAGGGTCTACCAACACAATGGTTCTCAAATGTCGTTGGTGGACCCCTTCAGGGTCTGAAGACAAAGGATTTGTCGTATCGCTTCCGTGGGCTTGCATCCCGCGTCCCGCGGGACTATTGTTGCGCAGCCCCCTTCGGGGCCGAAGAAATCTCTCCCATGCGGTAACTGAATGACAAGAGGATTTCAATGCAGACCGTAACGAAATACATATAGTCTCGGTACAGATAGTTGCTCGAAAGAATCCCTAAAATACTGGCCTACTTCGGGTCTGATTTCGGACTCAGAAACGGTGCCAAGTTCCTCAAGAATGCTCACCGACAAGGCTACGGTTTGTTGGCTCTGGATTCTCACGCGATGGCTTTGGCTTCCAGAGCCGGTGTGCCTTACAGTCTCCTCGACGACTGGTTGGAACCTGAAACAATAGTCAGGGCCATAGATCTTGCCCAGGAATGCGGAAGTCGCTGGTACGAATCTGCGAGGCAAGAATTCACTGTGGATGAAATCTGCCTTCCTCAAGTTGACAGATGTTCCATGGACAAGTTTTGGCAAGACGCCATGCTAGCACTCGAACTGGCCCATAAAATAAAAGGCAGTGACTGCAATGAATTCAGATACTTTACGAATCCCTTTCCTCGCGCTGGAGTAGCTCTGAACGGCTCGGACATCTGCGGCAGGCTGTGGAGAGCTGAACTCGGCACACGTTTCAAGTCGCTGCTTCGCTTCGGAACCTTCGGTCCGGGTGAAGTGTTGTCCATCGTGCGCAAAGCAGCAATCAGGTTGGCAGGTCCGGTCTTCAATAAGCAAGCGACTACACCCGTCCAGCCACATGCTTTTCCTGATAAGGCGATAGCACTCCTGATGAAATCCGAGGAAGTGTTCCGTCTGCAGCATGTGGTGAAAACCTTGATGACCGATTTCCCGGATGGAATATCTATCGTCTTGGGAAGCCATAAATCAGGATCGTCAGACAATGTGTACGAGTCATGGGGCATTCCTGTCTATTACGGTGAGCGGTGGCCTGCTGCTTCATATGTGTCGGCACTTCCTCTCAATCTAATGCCGAGGATAGATAAAGATCTGGAAGAGAAATTCTTTCACGGGTATCGGGTTGCTCTGGAGAAGTCAGGGGGTCAGCCCTGGCAAAAGACCCTGGAAGTCTTGAAATTCCATTTCAACTACTACTGCCGATATCGCTGGCCCGCACTTTACAAGCATAATTTTCTGTTCTGGCGAGGGTTGTGGGAGCGCATGAGGCCGTCCGTGCTGCTGATAACAGGAATGCCTGAAGGAGTCATGGTCCTGGCGTCCGAAGCAGCCCGGCAGTGCGACATCCCCATTCTCGTGTTGCCCCATGCATGCGGAGCTATTCGCGTAAACTGGGAAGGTCTTACCATGGGGTGCACTCTCTACAACAGTAGGATGCAGAAGACCAATTTCGTGGAGACCAATATTCGATCCGAAAGCCTGCGTCCTTGCCGGGACCTGGTGGCCAAGAACGAGTATCCTGTCCAAGCCGTGAAAGCCTTTTCAGGAAACGGCAAATGTCAGCTCCTGGCGCTTACCGAGACAACAGTCGAAGGCCCGCACCTGAACGCGTATACCAGCCCAAGCGCTCAATTGAAGGCTCTCCTGACGCTGGTGAATCCTCCTCCCGACTTGATCGACAAAGTAGATGTGGCAGTAAAGGTGCATCCGCAGATTTCCGATCTTGAAATGATAGAGGCCGCCGGTTCCGCTGTCATGGAAAAGCTCTTGCCCAGAGCATCCGAGCTTGAGCCTGCACTGAATGAAACGGATCTCGTCGTGGCAGTGAACTACCGCGGCGGAGCTCTGGTGCACGTCTTGAAAATGGCTAAACCAGTCATTTATTTTCTCACGGAAAAAGAGGCCATGCTGAAGAGGTCTGACTATCCTTACGATACGTTCCTGGGAGGAATGGCAGTCGCCCGAACCGCCGAAGAATTCTGGAGTCTGGTACGAAAATTTATCGATGATCCACGTTTCGCAGCAGACCTGCGATCAAAAGCGGCGGACTTTGCCCGGGAAAACCTGGACGATGATACGTATCCTGCTTTGCCCCAGATTCTGAAAGAGTTGCTAAGAGTGTGATTGCCGGACCCGACATCTCGGATCGGAGAAGAAGAATTCCCGTTTGTCGATTTTAGGTCAGCCCGAATCAACGTTACAATTCCTGCCGTTTTAGCAGTTGTGCATTGATTGCCACAATCACTGTGCTGAGAGACATGAAGACTGCTCCTATGGCGGGGGAGGGGAGAATGCCCCAGGGTGCGAGGACTCCGGCAGCCAGGGGCAGAGCCACAATATTGTATCCCGAAGCCCAGACAAGATTCTGGACCATCTTTCTGTAGCTTGACCTGCTCAAGGTGATGACCCGGGAAACATCCAGAGGGTTATCGTTCACGAGAATGATGCCAGCAGACTCTACAGCTACTTCAGTGCCACCTCCGATTGCTATTCCAACGTCTGCACGACTCAATGCCGGTGCGTCATTGATACCGTCTCCCACCATGGCAACGAGGTCGCCCCGCTCTTGCAGCTCCACAACTTTTTTGTCTTTGTGCTCGGGTAGAACCTCTGCGAAGAATTCATCAATGCCCAGCTCCCTTGCCACTGATTCGGCAACTGCACGGCTGTCTCCCGTGACCATGGAAACCTTGATCCCCATTTCATGGATTCGTCGGACAGCTTCCCTGCTTTCCGGGCGGATCACATCGGCAAGGCCGAAAGCAGCGACAGGCTTTTCATCCTGCAAAAGGTAAATAATGGTCCATCCTTTGTCATTCCCCCGGCTGGTGAATTCCTCGAGTTCAGGGGGCAATTCGGCATGGAGCATCTCCATAAGACGCGGTCCGCCCAAATGGATCGTGTGATTCTCTACAGTCACTTTGACTCCTCGACCTTTTATTGCTGAAAAATCAGAGGCCCCGGGAGGATCGAGACCCCTGTCTTTGGCGGCCTGAAGAATCCCTCGTGCTACGGTGTGTTCGGAATCAGATTCCGCAGATGCGGCAAACATGAGCGCTCTTTCTTCCGTCCAGTCGTCCACGGTTGCCATGCCGACAACCCCGAATTCGCCCTTGGTCAATGTTCCTGTTTTATCGAAGATAATGGTGTTTACGGATCTCGCCTTTTCCAGAGCGACTCTATCCCGTACAAGTATTCCTTTTTGAGCCCCCAATCCTGTGGTGATTGCTATGACGAGCGGAATAGCAAGACCCAGAGCATGCGGACAGGCAATTACAAGGACTGTGGCCATTCGTGAGATAATTTCCACGCGTAAACCAATTGCTATGGTCCAGGCAATACCGGTTAGGATCGCAGTGCCCAGAGCAATATAGAACAGCCACCCTGCAGCTCTGTCGGCGAGTAATTGCGTTTTGGATTTGCTCTCCTGCGCTTGTTTTACCAACCGCATAATGCCCGCCAAGGCAGTTTCTTCCCCTGTGGCTGTAATTTTTATCCGAAGGCTTCCATCCTGGTTTATGGTTCCTCCAATGACTTTCGATTCGGGTGCTTTTCGAACGTATTTTGATTCGCCGGTTACCATGGATTCGTTAACGTCCGATTCGCCTTCCTCAACAATGCCGTCTGCAGGGATGGTCCCTCCCGGGCGTACTAAAACGCGGTCTCCTTCGTTTAGCCGATCGATAGGGATCTCTTCCACTTCACCATCTTGAGAAAGCCGTTCCGCAGTGTCGGGCCGTAATTTTGCCAATTCATCGAGCGCTCCCGAGGCCTGGCGAATGCTGCGCATTTCAATCCAGTGCCCGAGAAGCATGACGTCGATCAGCGTGACGAGTTCCCAGAAGAAGGTTCCCGACCCTTTCAGAAACAATGCTGCCAGACTGTAAAGGAAGGCTATCGTAATGGCGAGGGAGATCAGGGTCATCATTCCTGGTTTGCGATCCATGATTTCCGGTTTTGCCATTTGCAGAAAAGGCAGGCCGCCATACAGAAAAACGATTATGGAAAAGAACGGCGATATGAAGTCGCTTCCCGTAAATCGAGGCATGCTGAATCCCAACCAACTCTGCAGCATTGGGCTGAATAGCAGCACTGGTATGCTCAAAACCAGGCATACCCAAAATTTGCGGCGGAACAAGACCTCATGACCGGTATGATCTACATGATGACTGTGATCCACATTTTCATCTTCTTGATTCTTATGCATTTTCTTTATTGTCTCTGCGCTATACTCTTTTACTTCTTCGATCGCGATTTATAATTTTTGACCATGCTTCTTTCTGACAATTAAAACTCGCAATTTCCTACTTTGTTCTAATTCAGAGGATGCACAGTGTTGTTGTGCGAATTTTCCGGGATGGGCCGTTTCTGTAATATCAGCCGGGAAACAATACTGGTACGATAACGAGGTTGGCCCAGAGAACCAAAACGGCAATCCATGCTGCCAAACTCACTCCCACTGCTGCAGCGGAAACATCTTTAATTACTTTTATTCTTTCATCCTGCTCAGATGTCAGGTAATCGCAGATTCCCTCTATTGCCGTGTTGAAGAGCTCGGCAACAAGGACCAGGGCCGTGGCAAGAAAGACAATCAGATAATCTCTCCAATCGTGGAGAAACACACCAAGACCAAGAAAAACGATCGAAAGAACAACCTTGTAAGCAACAGGCCATTCGTTGCGAATGGCAAAAGCCAATCCCGCCGCTATGACGCGAATTTTGCGGAATGGCTCTTTGGTTCGCTTATCCTCATTTTCGAATTTGTTTCGCATTATAGCTACCCTCTCGAGCAGATTGCCAGGATAGCCGTTCTTCTCAACAATTGCAGAAACCGGCCTTATTCCCGGCGCTTTGCATTGCCTTCATGAATGAACATTCTTGATGAAGTACCATCCCGAACGCAGCACTGCCGTCCGTGATGTATTGGACACCTTGCCACCGGAGAGGACACGTGTTGTGAGTTAAAAAGAGGAGAGTTTTGGGAGAAGAGTTCCGGGCGAAGTGTTTTCATTGCGAGGAGCCTAGCGATCCCGCGTCTCGCGGGCAATCTTTTGACTTAAGCGGCTAATTTCAGGCGATTGCTTCGCTTCGCTCGCAATGACAATTATTAAGGGTCTCCGTAATCCTGAGGCCGAAAGGAGTTTCGAGGCAACGGGGGAATACCTTGTGCCGAAGAAATTCCCCGAAAACAAAAAAAGGCCGCAAACATGCGACCCGAGATTCCGGCTGGAGGCGGCTGGCGGATTTGAACCGCCGTATAACGGTTTTGCAGACCGTCGCCTTACCACTTGGCTAAGCCGCCCCTTTTCTGATAGTGATGGGAATTGTAGTACAGCCGTAGACAGATTGTCAAGCATCATAGGTAACAACGCATGTATCAGTTTGAAGGAGCGCTCAAGTATCCTGTCTGTCCCGATCCGCAAGAAACAAGTTTCCAAGCCCGGCAATCGGTTGCGCTCGCCCTGTCTTCGGGAGGAGCGCGGGGTGCATATCAGATCGGATGTTGGCGCGCTTTGAAAGAATCGGGATTTTCGTTCTGTGCTATTTCCGGAACTTCCATAGGGGCTCTCAATGGAGCGCTCATTTGCCAAAATGACTGGGAAGCCGCTTACGGGCTTTGGATGCAATTGACGGAACGTTCCCTGGTCCGAGTGGATTACCGGCGCATAGGTAAGCTTGCCTTGGCCGCAGCAACTGATATAGGGCTCCTGTTCCTGCCGGTTCCCAAGTTCGGATTCCTGAAATACGCTTCATTTGTGTGCAAAGTTGCCTCTCGACATGGAGCGTTGGGATTTCTCCGCAATTCGGGAGTATTCGATCTGACCGACATCAGGCCGTTGCTCGGTGAGTATCTCGAGATGGAGAAAGTGGTGGAAAGTCCCGTTTCGTTCTTTGTTTCGGCCTGCGGCCCTCCTGATGCTCTGGACCCCCTCGGGCCTCTGTGCCTTTTTCGAGTCCAGGAACACAGCGAAGAAGAGGCCTGGCGAATAGTGACAGGCTCCATGTCAATTCCGTTCGTTTTTTCGAGCATTTCAATTGGGGGAAAATTGCACAATGACGGAGGACTGAAGGAATCTTTACCTTTATTACCCTTATATCAAATGGGAGTCAGACGGATTATCGGCGTAAGCATGCGGCCGGATATGAAATGCAAGGACCAGGACTATCCTGGTGCTGAAATCTCAATCATAAAGCCTCGGAAAAGCTTTGGACGGTTTCCGCTCGCCACCTTTCGTTTCACCAAAAAAGCAGTCCTGGAGTGGATGGATCAAGGCTACGAAGATGCAATGAGGTTCTGCAAGGAACACCCTCGGTGGTCGTAAAACTTGATTGAGCCGAACATGTACGGCGGTGCGCATCCGCTCGGAAGATTGGATGGTTCTTGTTTGTCCTTTTTGTATCCTTTACCAAAGGTGACCGACAAGGCCATTTGGGTTTTGCCATTCTCTTGTGATTCTGTTAAGGATTTACCTTTGCAGGATCGATCCTCCAAACCCGGGTTTCTCACATTTCCGAAGAGGTTCACATCATGAAAAAAATCGTGGTTTGCATTTGTTGTTTTGTCCTTGCGTGTCTTTCAACACCGATGATCGCGGGGGCTCAAAAAATCACCGCGAAGTACGGCCACGTGGCTCCTCCTTTCCATGGTCAGTCCAAAGCAGCAGATACTCTGGCCGAGTATGTGAGGGAAAAAACGAACGGTGCCGTGGATATCAAGACGTTTCCCTTCAGCCAATTGGGAGGAGAAACATCTCTTGCGGAACAGGTGCAAACCGGAACCCTCGAAATAGCCACGGTTTCCTGTGCGGTTCTTTCGAATGCAGTTCCGCAGGTAGCAGTTCTGGATCTTCCGTTTCTTTTCCCGGACAGAAAGACTGCATACGCAGTACTTGACGATCCGGAAGTACAAACCAAGATCTTTTCTTACCTGCCTGCAAAGGGATTTGTCGGGATCGGCTGGACGGAAAACGAATTCAGGGACATCACCAATTCGAAGCGAGAAATCCGCACACCTGAGGACCTGAAGGGACTCAAAATCAGGGTGATGAACAGTCCCATTTACATTGATACATTCAAGGCTCTGGGAGCTTCACCCACCGATCTGCCGTTCCCGGAAATTTACAATGCGCTCCAGAACGGGACCATAGATGCCCAGGAAAGTCCCCTTCTTACGTCGATTCTCATAAAAGCAACGGAAATAACGAAATTTGCCACGAAAACAGAGCACATCCTGACGGAATGCATTGTGGTGGTGAATCCGGATTTCTGGGCAAAGCTGACGCCGGACCAGCAGAAGATTTTCCGGGAAGGCGCTGCGCTCGGAATCAAAGTGAACCGTGAAGTAAACGAACAGCTCAAAGAAAAGCTCCCCAAATCAGGAATATCAGTAGAACAGTATTGCAAAGAGAACAATGTGAAGGTGGTGGACCTTACACCACAGGAGCGGGAAGCCTTCAAAGCGGCAATGAAAGTCGTGTGGGATCAGTATCGGCCAAAAGTCGGTCCTGAACTGTTCGATTTTGTGCAGGCCAAAGTGAAAGCGCATACAGGCAAATAGAGATCTCCGGAGATAAACGAAAATTTATGTTGAGGGGCGCTGTTAAATGGACGGCCGGATTCCTGAATCGTCTGGAGGAATGGACCCTGGTCTTTATCCTCCTGGGTTTGGGACTGCTTTCGTTTGTACAGGTCTGTTGCCGTTATATCCTGGGGTTCAGCTTTATCTGGATGGAAGAGCTGAACCGTTATCTTGGTGTCTTAATTGCATTTCTTGGAGCCGCAATAGGAGTAAAATACGGAACCCATTTTTCCATGGATCTCGTTTATGAGAAAGTTTCGAGCGCCCGTTTCAAGCATGGCCTGAAAACAGCCGTCAATCTTGCATGCGCGATTATGTTCGTTTTCATTGCGTACTACGGTTGGATTCAAGCTATGAAGCTTCGGCAATTCGGCGTGCGCACATCGGTCCTGCTCGTTCCGAAGTATTGGGCTTATTTGCCTATACCGTTTTTTTCCGCAATCATGTCTTTTCGATTCTTCGGTTTGGCTGGAAAACACTTTGAAGCCATGCTGAAGCGTCAACCGTTCATTCGTAAGTGAGGATCGCACGTGATCGCCACTATAGTCATTCTCTTTTTTTTCTTGTTGTTCATGGGAATGCCCATAGCCGTCATGCTGCTGATAACCACTACGGCTACCCTTGTCATACACACGAATACTTCTCTGGTTGTGCTCCCCCAGCAGCTCTTTAACGCGCTGGACAATTCCATTCTCCTGTCAATTCCCTTTTTCATCCTGGCCGGGAATGTCATGACCCACGGTGCCATGGCTCGAAGACTCATTGACGTGGTTAATTCGTTTGTGGGTTCGTTTCCCGGCGGCTTGGCTATCGCGGGAACTCTCGCGTGCTTGTTCTTTGCTGCGCTTTCAGGTTCCAGTCCTGCAACGGTTGTGGCTATCGGGTCGGTAATGATTCCGGCACTGATCAAAGCAGGGTATGGAGAGAAGTTTTCCATCGGACTTCTCACGTCCGCGGGATCGCTGGGGATAGTTGTTCCTCCGTCCATACCCATGATTCTCTACTGTCTGGTCATGAACACTTCCATAGCTGAGATGTTCATGGCAGGCATTGTACCCGGTCTTTTGATAGGAGGATCTTTCATAGCATACACGGTCTACCTGGCCCACAAGAACGGCTGGAAACCGTCCCGGTCCCCCACCTGGGGCGAAAGACTGAGAACACTGAAAGATGGCATCTGGGGTGTATTGTTACCGGTTATCGTATTGGGAGGCATTTATGCCGGCGTGTTCACGCCCACCGAAGCCGCTGCAGTGAGTCTCGTGTATGCCCTTTTAGTTGAAATTTGCATATACCGGGAAATCGGCATTCGGGACGTTCCGGAGGTCTGCATACAGGGGGCCGTGCTTTCCGGTTGTCTGCTGTTTATTCTCGCGTCCGCTATGACGCTGATCTGGCTCCTCACGTCCCAGCGTCTGCCGCATCAGGTTGCCGACCTTATTACTGCTCACGTAAGCAGTGCGTGGGTTTTTCTCATCCTCGTGAATGTCCTTTTCCTGATCCTCGGGACGGTAATGGACAATGTCTCCGCGATGCTGATCCTTTCTCCCTTATTTGCAGAGACCCTGGGCCGATTTGGCATCGATTACATCCACTACGGAATAATCATGGTTCTGGTCATAGAATTCGGTTTCCTCACTCCGCCCTTCGGATTGAACCTGTTTATTGCCATGGGACTGACCGACAAGAGTTTAGTGGAAGTCTCCAACAGCATATGGCCGTTCCTCGCGATTCTTCTCTTCTGTCTCATGCTGGTGACCTTTATTCCCCAGATATCGCTTTTTCTCCCGGGGCTCCTCTTGCGCTGACCCGCGCCGTAATTGACGACAATGAAAAATCTATGTACAATTTGTTCAGACTACATTTATTTCATGAATTTGAGGTAATGGATCAATATTCCGGCAAGAAGGCGTTAAGAGAGCTATTGAGGGGTTGATTATTATATTTAATTACATTTAGTTTAAGAAGAGCCTTAAGTCTGGAATAAAATCTATTGAAATTCACCGACTATTTTTCTATAACTTAACTTGATTGACGGCTCCGGACTCAGGCAGTTGAGCCCGATGACAGGAAGGAGGCCGGATGTGAACCCGTATTTCGGGGAGCAAAAGACCCCCAAAAACCCGTTTAGTGAAATGTACGCCCGCAGCCAGCCCGCGAAAAAAAGGGGTTCCTTTTTTGCCGGAATGGCTCGGTTTATGCTCCTCATTTGCATAGGCGCTCTTTTCGGAGGAGCCGGAGTTGCCGCGCAGGGATATATCTTCTTTAACCGGGATTTGCCAAGTATCGAGAAACTCAAGACGCACACTCCGCCCACCGTTACGCACTTCTACGGATCCAAAGGCGAAATCATTGGAGAATTCTCTCATCAGCGCCGTTATGTACTCACAATCGACCAGATTCCCAAACTCCTCCAGAATGCCTTTATGGCTGCGGAGGACAAGAATTTCAAGGAACACGGTGGTGTCGATAAGGAAGCAATAATCCGAGCGGCAAAAAGGAATCTTACTACAGGGACTATGAAAGAGGGCGCGAGCACGATTACTCAGCAACTTGCAAAAAACCTGCTGGTCGGAAACCAAAAAACAATCGTCAGAAAGATAAAAGAAGCGATCCTTGCCACGCGCATAGAGAGAGCTTTATCGAAAGAGCAAATACTATGTCTTTATCTGAATGAGATCTATCTCGGCAGCAATGCGTACGGAGTCGAAGCGGCTGCCCGTACGTATTTCGACAAGGGAGTGAAGGACCTCACGGTTGCCGAATGCGCTATGCTCGCAGGACTTCCCAAAGCTCCGTCCACATATTCTCCGAAGAAAAACATACAAGAAGCGTTGAAACGCCGGGCGTACGTTCTCGAACGAATGCGGCAGGACGGGTATATAACAACTGAAGAAGAATTTGAAATTGCCAAGAACGAGCAGCCCCATATCAGCACAAGAACAAATCCATATTTGAAAGCTGCTCCTGATTTTGTAGAGCACGTCAGGCGCTACGTGGAAAAGAAATACGGGACGGATGCTCTCTATAGAGAAGGTCTGCACGTGTATACCACAGTGGACCTGGACATGACGAAAAAAGCCCAACATGCAATGGAAGATGGATTGCGGGAATTGGACAAGCGCCAGGGATATCGTGGTCCGCTCCGCACCATGAATGTGAAGACCATGATGGATTTCCTCGAAGAGAAGACCCAGTCTATGGATGCGCCCTTGAAATTCGGTCAGCTCACTGAGGGCGTGGTGACTCAGATTGATGGGGAAAACATCTACGTGCGCATGGGCAGTTATGTTCAGGGAGGAAACAGAAAGGAATACGTGGGACAGATCAAGATCGATCCCAATCCCAAATGGTGGGTTCGACAGCCGTATATCCGCCCTGAGTTGCGTACCCGCAATTTTGCTTCAGGAGATCTGCCCTTTCAGGTTGGCGATTTGATTCTGGTTCGCATCACCGATCCTAATGAGAAAAGGCGTGACCTGTACCTCAAGAAGTACGGAAAAACCGATCCTGAGATGAAGAACTACAAAGAATACACTGAGGATATGGTTTCGTACTTCCCATTGGAAGTGGAGCAGGAACCAATTGCACAATCAGCGCTCATGTTCCGGGAGAACAAGACCGGTCACATCCGGGTCCTGTTAGGTGGATATGGGTCCGATTCGCAGTTCAACCGTGCCGTGCAGGCGAGAAGGCAAGCAGGGTCTTCCTTCAAGCCGGTCATTTATGCTGCGGCGCTCAATAAAGGATTCACGTGTTCTGACGTAATCCTGGATTCACCGCTCGCTCTGTCTGTTCCGGGAACGGGTGAGGTGTGGAGACCCAAGAATTATCGAGGAGGGTTTCAAGGACCCGTGACGTTCAGAGATTCCATTGTCAAATCACGCAATATACCCACTATTAAAATTCTGCAGCAAATCGGAATCGAACATACCAAGGGTTATGCGCGGAAACTCGGCTACACGTCTCCTATGGTGGAGAATCTTACCCTGGCATTGGGCTCGACGAATGTCACCCTGGAAGAACAGGTTAATGCCTATTCGGTGTTTCCGAACAGAGGGTATTACGTGCCGGGTATATCCGTTACCAAGATAATAGATCGCAATGGGAAGGTGCTTGAAGAACACGATCTCCCTGTTTTCGTTGACGATCCGGCGCAATCGGATTTGCCCGCATTACAGAAAGTGTCCCATTCGACAATGCGAACCACTGCAGGGGACGGCGATATTCCCGACAGAGGGGCTCCTCTGGTGAAGAGGCGGATCGATGAGGGAACGGCGTACATCATGAGTTCCCTTCTGCAAGGGGTCATTAAGGACGGCACAGCGACCGTTCTCAAGAAGATAGTTGGAAGACCGGACATAGCCGGGAAAACCGGAACCACCAATGAAAACGTGGACGCCTGGTTTGTGGGATTTTCTCCTGACTACACCTGTGGAGTATGGGTGGGGTTCGACACCGAGATCAGTCTCGGTGACAATGAAACAGGAGGGCATGCTGCCGCACCGATCTGGGGATATTTCATGCGTGAGGTGCTCCGAACTGTTCCGGTGAAAGAGTTTACTCCACCTGGAACAGTTGAATTCCGCAAGATAGACCCAAGAACCGGATTGCTGACTTCATCGACCGAGGGGGTTCCTGAAGTCTTCAAGGTAGGCAGCGGTCCTGCTCAGATCGAACCACGACTGATAAAAGGTTCAAGATGGGATCACTCAGGATCGGATCTGGACCAATTTTGATTGCATACCGGTCAATTTGCATTCTTTTCGTTGAGGAGCCGAGGGTATACTAATTCCTCCACCTTGATACTCGCACGAAAACCCATCGGACGCACATGTTCGCGGCAAAATGCCCTGTTTTGCACGGAAGAATCCGTGCAAAGCGCTTGACATGAGGCACATAGGACATATATGTGTTCCTAAGGACTGTATTTACCCTGGGAATTTTGCCGCAAAGCGCGTTTTTTTGGTTCTTTTCCCGTTTTCTTCCTCTCAGAATATGGTCTAACTGGAATAGAGGTTGCTTACATGGCAGACGAAATCGAAAGAAAAGATGATTTTGAAACAGATGATCCAATGAGGGCTCAGAGCATTAACTTGGCGGATATTCCGGATGAATTGCCGCTACTCCCGGTCCGCGATGTTGTCATCTACTCATATATGATACTCCCCCTCATGGTCGGCCGAGAGCGATCGATAAAAGCTGTGGAAGCTGCTCTGGCCAAGGACAGGTTGATTTTTTTGGCAACCCAAAAATTCTCTACTGAGGAAGATCCGGCACCGGAGTCAATCTATCCCGTCGGCACAGTAGCCATGGTGGTGAAAATGTTGAAACTGCCCGACGGCAGGGTCAAAATTCTCGTCCAGGGGCTTGCAAAGGCGCGGATCGACCGTTTTGTGGAAAATCTTGATTTCTTCAAGGTAGTTATCGAGAAGATTCAGGAGCCTCCGGCAGTATCCATCACTATTGAAGTGGAAGCCCTCATGAGATCGGTCAAGGAGAATTCCGAAAAAATTCTCCAGTTGCGGGGCATTATCTCTCCGGATGCGGTCGCTATACTCGATTCCATTGACGATCCCGGCAGACTGGCCGATCTCGTTGCCTCAAACCTCAAACTGAGAGTGGATGAATCCCAGGCAATCCTGGAGGTGATCGATCCCATCGAGCGGCTCACCAAGGTGAACGAGCTTCTCTCAAAAGAGCTGGAACTCTCTGCCATGCAGGCCAAGATCCAGACGCAGGCCAAAGAGGAAATGGGAAAAACTCACCGTGAGTATTTTCTGCGAGAACAACTCAAAGCGATCCAGGGCGAACTCGGGGAAATAGATGAGAAAACCAAAGAAATAGAGGAATTCAGGCAGAAAATCGCCAAAGCCAGGTTGCCCAAAGATACGGAAAAGGAAGCAGAAAAACAGCTCAGCAGGCTCGGTCAAATGCATCCCGATGCTGCGGAAGCATCGATCATCCGAACATATCTCGATTGGATGGTCGAGTTACCCTGGTCGAAGTCTACTCGAGACAAGTTGGATATTAAGAACGCGAAAGTTATCCTCGACGAAGATCACTACGACCTTGAAAAAGTGAAGGACCGTATCCTCGAGTACCTCGGTGTTCGCAAGCTCAACAAGAATATGAAAGGCCCGATCCTCTGCTTCGTGGGGCCTCCCGGGGTGGGCAAGACTTCTCTCGGCAAATCCATTGCTCGTGCTCTGGGACGAAAGTTTACCCGGATCTCTCTGGGAGGCGTACGGGATGAAGCTGAAATTCGGGGTCACCGACGAACGTACATCGGCGCGCTCCCCGGAAGAATACTCCAGGGTTTGAAGACTGCGGGGTCGAATAATCCTGTTTTCATGCTGGACGAGATCGACAAAGTTGGGGCCGACTTTCGGGGCGACCCATCAGCAGCCCTGCTGGAAGTGCTCGATCCTGAGCAAAATCATGCTTTTAGCGACCACTATCTCAATGTTCCGTTCGATTTGTCCAAGGTCATGTTTATCACCACGGCCAATCTTGCGGATCCGATTATTGCCGCTCTGAAAGATCGAATGGAGATCATCGAGCTTTCCGGATACATTGATGAAGAAAAGCTCAAGATAACCCGTCAATACCTGATTCCCCGTCAAATCAAAGAAAACGGGATCAGGAAAGAGGATTTCGACATCACTGATGAAGCGATTCTCGGGATAATCAATCAGTATACCCGGGAAGCAGGTCTGCGAAATCTTGAACGGGAAATTGCCGCGCTTTGCAGAAAAATCGCCCGAATGATAGCTGAAGGCGAGAAAAAGATACCCAGAATCACCGCGAAAAACTTGAACAAATTCCTTGGAGTTCCCCGGTTCCTTCCGGACCGTGAAAAACGCTCCGAGGAGGTCGGCGTTGCTACCGGTCTTGCCTGGACTCCCTACGGCGGTGACGTGCTCCACATTGAGGCTACGCTGATGGAGGGACGGGGGAATCTTTCCCTTACGGGCCAATTAGGCGATGTGATGAAAGAATCCGGTCAAGCGGCCATGTCGTATTTTCGATCGCGCGCCGCAAAATTCGGCATGAAGGAAAAATTCTATTTTTCCAAAGATGTTCACGTGCACGTTCCCGCTGGAGCAATTCCCAAGGACGGCCCATCTGCCGGAGTAACCATGGCTACGGCTCTGATCAGCGCATTCACCGGCATTCCGGTACGATCCGATGTAGCCATGACCGGAGAAATTACGCTTAGAGGCAGAGTCTTACCTATCGGAGGGCTGCGTGAGAAGTCACTTGCAGCGCTGAGAAGTCGTATCTTCACTGTGATTGCTCCGGAACAGAACGAAAAGGATCTGGAAGAAATTCCGCGACACATCAGACGGAGACTGAATTTTCAATTTGTGAAACATATGGACGAGGTGCTGAAGATCGCCTTGAAAGAAGATCCGGAGGCTCGTAAGAAAACGGATAAGACCCCGGCTCAGTCGAATGAATCAAAAAAGCCGACCCGGTTGTCCGGGAAAAGAAAAGCTTCCGAAGATGGGGCAACGCCCTGAGCTTTGGGACCAGATGAACTATTTGACTATCATTTATGTGCTCTTGATCCTCATCGGTCTCGTTTGGGTCGTCTTCAGAGTCCGCGCGTTTCTGAGATCTCAAAAAGAACGAGACGCGATGTGGGACCGAATGATGACCGAGGAGGAACTCAGAGCACTTTACCAGAACGCAGGAAAGAATGTTCCGGAAGGGAATGAAGAGTCCGCTATGCGGGCTAAAGAGCCGGGAACAAATAACTAGAATATTGCCGGAAAACTAGCGATTGCCAAAATTCTGACGTTTATCCCACGCTATAACACAGGTCACCAGTGGTGACGCGCGTTCCCCTGCCGGTCCATTCTATCGATATCATGGAGTTATATTGAAGATGTGCCGGCACGGAGGCCGTCAATCAATTCTGGAGTTGTTATAATTGAACGGCTATACCGCCACTTCTCGAAACACACATTAAGCTGTCAATATCTCAATATTGTCCATCGCTTTAAGGGCCCGTGCCTGACTGCAATTCTCTGACTTTGTTTTCCACCAATTCTGACGCATCCAGCATATTCAGTTCAATTTCTTGTCGATATCCCTCATAATCTTCGTTTGTAAGTCCCTGTGGCACAATGGTTGGTTTTCCGAAAGCCATGACAATGGTACTGAAAGGAAGCGGTAAGATCATGCTGTCCCAGGATTTGAACTGGACCTGTCGTGTCGCCCAACTCACCATGGGGACTACTGGTTGTCCTGTTTCCCTACCCACAATGACAATACCCATTTTGACTTTTCGCGATGGGCCGCGTGGCGCGTCCACCGCGAGTCCTGAACAGTAATTTCTGTCTTTTATCTGATCGATCATTTCTGCAAGAGCTTCTTTACCGCCGCGTGAGGACGATCCCCTTACCGTGTCGTACCCCATTCGCCGGATGGAACGGTCGATAATTTCACCGTCCCATGAGCGGCTCACCATGACGACTCCGGGATAGCGCCGACAGTAATACACGGGAAACAACATAGTCCCGTGGAAGCACGCACAGGTGAAGGGTTGTTTCTTGCAGATCTGTTCTTCATATTCCTGGTTCAAGAACAGCTTCTTGCAGGTGAGATCCACGATTCTGAAATACAACGATACCAACCGAGGCACGAAGAACAGAATCAGCTTAAACCAGAGTTGTTCGCCTTTTTCTTTTTTCTTGGGCTTACTTTCTTCAGACACTTCAGATCTCATCCTCACTGGATCCCAGCGCCTCCAATGCTTCCGCAGCAGCATCGCGCACATCCGGATCATCATCCTGAGCCGCTTGCCGGAGCGCCGGTTCAGCAGCCCTATTTCCTATCTTACCAAGGAGTTCTGCCGTATCACCGCGGAGCGCAACGTCGTCCTGAGACAGTAAGGGTATGAGATCGTAAACGATCGAATCCAGACTTCTCGGATCGATTTCCAGGGCCTCTTCCATGGCAACGAGTGCACCCATCCGGGTGGAAAACTCTTTTGCGAGATATATGGGCAGAACCGCGGGAGCAGCTTTTTTCTGACAGATCAGCTTGCCTGCGTCCTCAGCTCGGCCCGACTTTATCATAGAGTCGAGTGTGTCCGTGAGCGCACTCTCATTGTCACTTTCCAGGATGCTGCGCAGAAGATCGCTTTCACTGAGAGTGCCAACCAGGGTGCGAGCGCCGTTCACGATTGTCGTGGGAGTAGATTTTACCTTGTATTCTTCGGCAATTTCTCCAAACTGGATTGCATCGACAATGCGAAGCGTTATCAACGGCTGCTTCACTGCGAAAGAGAGCGCAAGTCTTACCGCCTGGGGACAATGAGGGCAGACCGGTGCGATCAGAACGAGGATATCGACAGGGGTGGCGAGGTTCTTCAGTTCTTCGAGAGCTGCCGATGAGGGAGGTTCAGATCCTCCAAGCCAGGTCAGAGCATCCAAAAAGGGGACGAGTTCCCGGTCATCAAGAGCGGCAAAGTAATGGATCTTTCCGGAACCCGATTTCGAGAGCGTGAGCGAAGACTTATCAGGCATTGGAGCATCGGCGGCGAATTCGAGAATCACGCGATTCATGGAGACACCGCTGATCTGTCTGGCGGTATTGACCAGATTGGTTGCGAAAGCGTCGCCGGACGGTCCTTCCGCTACGAGCACGGTTACTGGTGAGGTAATCCGTTCCGTTGCAGCCTGAACACTCATAAGTTCATGATCTGAAAGCATGTGTTCGCCCGATGTCGGAAATTTTCCGAACAGAGAAAAAATGCCGAGGCCGCATTCTCATGGATACAGCCTCGACATACATAAAACTATTTACCTGGAATTAATCAGCGCGTTCCCGGCACGAAATTGGTGATCACCTGACCTTGGCCCGGTTTGACATCGTATGGCGATCCGGCACCCCGCACGGGAGCCGGCATGTAGCCCCACAAATACGTTCCCACACCGTAGACTCCATCCAGCGCCATGGGGATTAGTCCCTGCGACTGCTGCTGGGTTCCCTGCGGATTGGCGGGGAGCGATCCGAAGGTGGGTTGACCATACACGTTCATGGGACCGGAATAAGCCGGGTCGTACATCTGTGCAAATGCTGATGGCACTGCAATAACTGCGAGCACAAGTGCGAATGTGCATATGGCTTTCATGATCCGACCTCTATAATGACAATTTGACCATACATTATCACAGTTGCGCCAGAAAATAAAGAAGCGATTTGCTTGACAAAAGGGCTAAGAATATGGGATAATTACGAACTTCGATCGTACAGGAGGTTTCGGATGATTACCTTTGTAAGAACGGTTGTTTGCGGAATTTTGATACTCGCTCTCGCACTGCCTGCATTTGCTAATGGGGGAGCCAAGGTCAAGGGAACCTCTGTTTTCGGCGAAATCGGAAAAACCGGGACTCTGGTTGTCGAACAGACAGAGGGCATTGTTACCGGTTGCCTCAAGAACTGTTTTAGTCTGTTTAATCCGTGTTTGGATTTTGTAAAGGGATGCACAAGCATAGTTTTGGCGCCGATCGAAAGACCTTTTGATTACGTTGAAAGCAAGCTGAGCAAGCCCAAAGCAGCAAAGAAAGCTGCCAAGAGTGTTCCTGATCCCAAGAAACCGGAATTGCCGAAATAGAGCTTTAATTCTTCTAAAACTGGGGATTAGGCAGGAAGACGCGTGAGGCTTGCGGCTTCCTCCTAATAAGGAGGGTTTATGGTCAGGGGTATCATACCCTTAAATGTAATCCTGTGTTTTCTCGTTCTCATTTCATATGCCGAAGGGCAAGTTGTCCATCCGAACGGCATCGAAATTTGTTCCCAAATCATCCATGAAATGACTGAAGGCAAAATCAGTCGTGAAAAGGCCAAAGAACTTTCCCTGGCAATAGCAAACGCCGGGAACAGGCATTTTGGAAAGGTCACGTGCGGTGACATGTGGCTCTATATGGCTATCGTGTATATAGAGAGCGGATTCAGAAACAACATCGTAAACGAATTCAACTGCAGGGGAATGTTTCAGGTCCATGCCCCCTCTTGGGCAGGAAAATTCGGCATCCGTTACGTAGATCTCTTAGACCCCGATATAAACGCAGACGCAGGCATTCAGGTTTTCAAATACTATCTTCTGTTGTACAGAAATATTGCCGCTACCCTCAGCGCGTATAATAGCGATCATCCGAGAGCTGCTCTCAGTTACGCCAGAGCGGTTCTATACACCCGCCAAAAGATCAAGAAGCGCTACACCGAACTCTTCAAGCACGCTGCAACGGCTCCCAGAATAGCTTCAGAGATAGAAGGTCAGGAATCCGAGCCAAAGTGAATGATATAAGCGGACTATTTTGAGTCCGCATACGGCTTGTGAGGGATAACTCAGCGGGGAGGACCGTACAATAGTGGGGCCGCTACGGAACTCAATGCATCCCAGGGGTTCCACGGCGATATATTGTGGTCCAGAGGAATATAGGGGTCATGGCCGGCAGGATACTTTGCCGAAACCGGCCCGTCAGGAGGGGCGGTGTACTGCGGAATACAACTCACACAGCCTGCGGCAGCGAGACTGGTAAAGAGCACCAGGACCAGCACTACTAGTTTCAATCTTCCGTACATGAAACACCGACTCCTTCTAGTGGGCGTATTCTATCGCGTTCTCACGCCGCAATCAAGCCAAATCCTCTGCCGAAATATGAACCTTCTGTTTCAGGCGAGATTCGTGTGATATGTCGTCGTATAAGCGGTTGACATAATTTCTGACCTTTTGAACGCCCTACACTCAATAGGGAACGGTAGGGCCCGGCGTCCCTGCCGGTCCTAACTGAACGAATTATTACGCAAATATGCCGGCACGGAGGCCGGCACCCACCAATTTTCGAGAAGCGCTTTTCGCAATCGGACAAAAATTCTGCCATTTGCATAGATGTAACAGCATGGCGACGCATGTGATTGCCTGATGAGAACTGAAAAAGGAATCCCTGTTAGTAGGATTCCTTTTGGTATTCACCGGATTGAGCCGGATCTATTGGATTACTTGGACCGTGTAACCGAACTTCTCACCGTTTTCAGCTCTATAGTCTATTTTTACCCGTTCACCCACCGCCGGTCTTCTGAACGGTATGAATTTTGTTTTCAGCCCCACACGTATGGCTATTACCTCAGCGCTTTCACCTTCTTCCGCGACTCTCACGGACAAGCTTTTGGGTGAAGAAGCTACCACTTCGCCGGAAAGGGATTTGAATTCCTGTTTTTCGCCGGGAGGTGCGGGTTCTCCAGGCTCCGGAGCCGGTTTCGGTTTGGTGACCTTTGCTTCGGGTACAGCTTTTTTCGACGGTTTCGGTTCAGCCTTGGGTGCAGGCTCCTTTTTGCCGGGAACCCATCCGGGTAATGCATGCGATGGAGGACGCGTCGTGCAAACCGCCTGAGGAGGCACACATCCTTCTGTCACCGCAGCCGGAGCGGGTTCGTCAGGGACAGTTCGGCAGGTCGAGCTTGCAGGTGGAGGAGGCGGATAACACTGTGCCTGTGGAGGCAACGGGGAAAGGCTGACCACTTTCGTAGCCTTCATGTACCCGTCTTCCAGAAGAAAGTCGACTGCTACCGATTCGCCGATACACGGCCTGCGGTTTGGAAGAAACTTGGTTCTCCAGCCGACATTCACAACGGCGCACTGAGTGCCGGATTTCACGGTCATGCTGCGCCACCCGTGATCGATAACTGTCCCTCGAAACGTGCAAATGCGGTACCCTTGGACCGGAGTAACAACGAGACACAGAGCGATAAGCGCGGCCGAAACAGTCACGGCCAATGCTGAAACTACATATTTCCCGAACATGGGGGGCCTCCTCACTGGGGGGGTAAGGGATTCGCTGATCAATTGGACGCTCCGGGTGTTCCGAGGGTCCTGTCACATAAAGTGCACCATACATAGTAGGTTACATTGAAAATGTCAAGTAAATTGAGAAGTAATTTCTTCTGCTGGTTGATATAAAGAGCCTTTGTTGAAAATATCCCCTCCGGCGCACTTGCCCCTGATCATGCTGTATGTTATCAGTACAATCAGGAGGTGTGAATCGACATGGGAATCTTCCGGGAACCTGGATCCCAGGAAATCGACATTGTAAAGGAAATGGCCGAGTCTCTTGGCAGTCAGGGAAACAAGGTAGAGGACTTGCTGGATAAGGCGAATGTTATTCTCAGGGAAATCGATCAGCTCCTGGAAAATTGCCGCAATCATCCAGGAGAACGCAAACCGTCCGTAGATTTCATAAATAAAAGGATTCGAGAATTCAACGCATTCGTGGATAAAGCTGAAGAGGCACTCCGGTGGCTACTGATTCAGCGGGAGGCCTGCGGATTCAGGACTCACAAGAACGTGAACACCTTTTATCCTATTCCCGCCAAAAAGAAGCTGATAAAAACATGCGATGCTTGACCCCGCGCGTTTGTATAATTTGTCTTCTGGGATTTCTCACTGCCTTTCCTGTGGTGACTGAGGCCGCGCAGCTTAAAAACCGGAAAGGCACGGTTTGGGCCGTGTTCTTCATGTCTCGGGATTGTGCAAAATGTGAAACCGCAAAAGAGCTGATAGAGGTGCTGGAATTGCGCTATCCCTTGCGAGTCAAACGGTTTGATATCAGCAAAGAATCCGATTATGCAGTATTCCGGGCCATGGAAGCCATTCATTCCGATAAGGGTTTTTTTGTCCCATTGATAATGATCGGGGACAAGATATTGACGGGAGAGCAGGAAATACTGGATAATTTGGAATCAACAGTCAAGAACCTCCACCTTGCAGGGGGAACTGCACGGCCTTACATCGGTCCTGTGGATAAAAAAGCCTTCCCTGCACCCGTGAAGACTGATGCTGCGGAGTGCCCGACCTGTTCAAAAGGCCGTCCGCCTTCGGCTTCCGAGGAACTTCACAAAGTGAAGAGCTTGCTTGACAAGATATTTTGAAAGGATCACCGAACGAATCATATGAAGATTTCACTCTTATGCATTGTGGCGAGCTTATCTTTGCTATTACTGAGTTCCTGTACGTGACTGAATTCGGCATCCCGGAAGTTTTCCGGCAATCCTCCCGATCAGACGAATAACGCAAAAAGCTGTCCCCCTGGATCTCTCTTCTGTCCGCTTCAGTAGAATCGATCCAGAGTTTTTTTGCAATTTGGAGTTGACTATATAGGAATATATGAATATATTGAAGCGTAGCTGCTTCTATTTTCGAGCCAAGAGGTATTAGTATGTTTACTATGGACAATGAAGCCAGAGAGTTCTTTAAGGGAAAACTTAAAGAGAAACAGGTGCTCAGGGTATTCTTCGGCGGTTATGGTTGAGGCGGTCCCAGTATGGGACTGGCTCTGGATGAGCCGCGTGATGGCGATTCTTCCTACGAGATCAACGAAGTTCCGCTCGTTGTCGATCCATTTGCCATGAAACTTATCCGCGAAGCGGGAGGCATCAACATTAAATCCGGCATTTTCGGGCCCACTGCCGAACTGGATAACAGTTCCTGCGGTGCTGGAGGCTGCAGCTGCTAAAGGAGCGCGCAATGCCGATTTTCGAATTTAAGTGCGAAAGCTGCGGAAAAGAGTTCGAACGCTTGGTCTTTGCCTCTGATACAGATCCGGTCCCATGCCCGATTTGCGGGTCTGAAAAAACGCGCAAGGTCTTATCGGTTTTTTCATCAAATGCAGTGGAACGGCAGGCATCAGCAGGTTCCTGCGGCACCCGTCATTCTGGTGGCGGGTGACACTGATTCTCCCCGCCGTGAGCGGGATATTCAGCCTCCATAAAATGAAAGCCCTTTTCTCAGGAAAGGGCTTTCATTTTTGCACGCTTTCAGCAGCAACATACGTGAAGCGAAGTAACTGACGTACGTGATCTTGGTATGGCGCGGGCGCACCATTGTAGTGGAAGGTCTCGTGCCTGCCCTTCCCGGAATGACCAGCCCGGAGGCCTTTGCTACCGGGCACCCATAAGGGATGCCTCTACCGATGCACGGCGGCTACGATTCGCTAGACCGGTAACAGCTCACGTAGGATGTGATGAGCGGAGCGAATCGCATCGGTCGCGAAAGACCTCGACCGATGCGGTGAACCCGCGCTGATCGCGGGTTCACCGCATCCTACGCTTGCTGCCGGTCCGAACCTGTTGATTTGTATTTGAAAAATGTGCCGGCACGGAGGCACGGCACCTACGAATTGCCGAGAAGTGCTTTGAATAGCACTTGGACACTGTTTCATACACTTACTAAACTCTTTAGAACCCGTATCACTCTCGCTAGTCCCATTTCCGAACATCTTCTATGAGTTTCAGATCCTGCGGCAGCGTTCCGGGCGGCACTACTTTGACCGCGCCCTTCAGTTTTGCCACATCCCTAAGAGTACTCTCCACTGCAGCAAGCAATCCTTCTGCCACCCCGCTTTTCAGTTCCATTTCCAGGGTCATGACATCCTGATCTTTCGGCCGTTCCACCAGGAGTCTTGCCCTGGCAATTTCCGGGTGACTATCAATGACTTTCTGCACCTGGGAAGGATGCACGAACATCCCCTTTACTTTGGTAAGCTGATCTGCGCGTCCCAGAATGCGTGACAGCCTCGACGATGTGCGGCCGCAGGCACAAGGCTCTTCCACGAGACTGGAAAGATCGCCTGTGCCAAAGCGTACCAGTGGATAAATCTTATTTCTACAGGTAACGACGACCTCTCCGGGATCTCCGGGGGCAAGGACCTCGCCGGTTTCGGGATTGCAGATTTCCACGATCACATCATGATGGATGTGCATGCCGGAAACGTGGGGGCATTCGTACGCGACGCATCCGACATCCGCTGTCCCGTACGCCTGTCTACCGATGAGGCCGTATTCGTCGGCAAACCTCTTGCGAAGAGATTCCGGCAACATTTCCGCGAGGAGAAAACCAATCTGTAAATTAAATTCTTTACGGGGATCGATACCTGTTTCCTCTGCTTTTTTGAGAATGGCAATGAGAAAGCTTGGCGTGCCAATGTACCCGGTCACCTGGAGCCTTTTCATGATCTCTACCTGAGTCTCCGTATTTCCCACTCCGGTAGGAATGATGGCTCCCCCCAGTTCAGATACCCCTTCTTCAAACATGTGTCCCGCGGGCGTCAGGTGGTAAGCAAAAGTATTCACGACTATGTCGCCGGGCCGGAATCCGACGGAGTATAAAGCCGACTTCCATCGCCAGTAATCCGGAACTTTGCCCACGGGATCGTAAATAGGGCCGGGAGATTGATGTATCCTTACGAGTTGCGAAATGGGTACGGTAACGTAGCCTCCAAACGGCGGATTCGCTTTCTGAGCTTCAGCCAGATCGGTCTTTTTTGTAACGGGGAGTTTTTGGAGATCCTCCAGAGTGCGGATTTCTCCGGGAGTAAGGCCTCGGTCATCCATTGCCTTCTTGAGCGGTGTTCCCGAGGCGTACGCATGGGCGACAACGTCATGCAGGAAATGCTCCTGGTAAGCCCTCCTGTCCTGAGGGGAAAACGTTTCTTCTGAATTCAAAATCCCGGAGTTTCTGTCCACGTGATGCATTCGGGCCTCCTCAAAGAATTATGAGAAAGAATTTTCCAGAATATATTTATTCCGGTGGTCTCGACTTGACGGGATGATTTCGTTTGGACTGGAAACATATAAAAAGAACGGGTTGTAGATTTATCGTTCGAAACAGGCGCTGCTCCTTTTCGAAGCTTGCAGTATGGAAGCAGTCCGGTCGTGCTTTCCTGTGGACACACTTAGCACCCCGGCAGTCAAGAAATCAAGGAAACTCGGCCGGAAATGCTTGAGGGGGAAATAGTCCGGTTTTAGATCAGCTACCGAATTCCTCATTGTCGAAAATTCTTTGCAGTTCCTCCACAGGGAGATTTTTCCACGCATCTAATTTTTCAACAACAAGTTGACGGCATTTCACGGGAGACAGTCCCATTGTGGCAAAGTACTCGTATCGCTCGTCTGCCAATCGCTTCAAGAGAGCCATTTTGTCCATGTGACAGCTCCATGACTGGATAGGAAGAGTAAATGGTATATTCGATGACGAAAGCGCTGGGGCCAGGTCCGGTCTCTTCTCCAGCACCACTCTTGTCATCGGTCTCGGGTTTCAGTATCGGGAACATGATAATTTTTTTGATGAAATTCACCATTGTCCTCTATTTCCCGGGGGACATTCATGTTGACAGTAAACTGACGAGTACCTATTATATCGCCGTGGGCTCTTGTAGTTTTCTTTTCAGTAAATCTCAGCAAAACAACCCTGTCAAGCAGATTGATCGGCTCGATTGCCACGGCAATTCTTCATACAACCTAAACCCTTTTAGGAGCTTCGATGCGCTTGCCTCTCTTGAATGTCACGTGCCGACAGCCTGAAAAAAAGCTCTGACATTCAAGACGGTTTTTACGGCAGCATCGCTTCTAAATTCACGCGGAAGATTTCCTTGAATACTGTGTGTCAGGAGGATTCTTTATGACGGTAAGTAAGTGGATTCACATGGGAACAGTCCTGAGCCAACATGCGCTGCATTATCCGGACAAGCTCGGTTGTCAGGACAAGAAACGTGACTTCACCTTTCGTGAATGGAACGAGCGAAGCTGCAGATTGGGCAACGGTCTTACGGATATGGGCTGTTCTCACGGAGACAGATTTGCTGTCATCGCATACAACCGTGTGGAATGGATGGAGATGTACGCGGGATGTGCGAAGGGCGGGCAAATATGCGTACCTCTCATGTTTCGTCTGGCTGCTCCTGAAATCGAGTACATCGTCAACGATTCCGGCTGCAAAGCATTCATTGTGGAAAAGCAGTTTGTCGGTCTTGTGAACAGCATCAAGAGCAAACTCCCAATAGCCGCAGGGAACTACGTTTATCTGGGAGATGATGGAGATACGGTGCCCGAAGGGTACATCGGATATGAGGAATGGCTTGCACAGTCTTCTCCTGCAGAACCGGACGTGATGGTGGATGCGGCGGACTCCTGGACCTTCATGTACACTTCCGGAACGACCGGAAAGCCCAAGGGTGTGGTCAGGACACACGAAAGCTTCATGGCCATGTATTACCTGGACGTCGCCAACATGGGTGTCCGTTCGACGGACAAGGTCATGATGGTCATGCCCATGTGTCACGTGAACTCCATTTTCTATTCGTTTCCGTATACTCTCGTGACTGCTCCGGTCTGTGTGTACAATGAAGCCAGTTTCAACCCGGAAGATTTTCTGGCCACAGTCGAAAAATACCGCGTTACGTTCGTATCGCTGGTTCCCACGCATTACATTATGATTCTTTCGCTTCCGGACGAGATAAAGAAGAAATTCGATGTTTCCGGCATGCGGCAGTTGCTGATTTCCTCGGCCCCCGCCAGGAGAGACACAAAGGTCGCTATCCTGGACTTCTTCAAAAATGCCGAACTGTGGGAAGCGTACGGCTCTACTGAGGCCGGACTGGTAACCCTCTGCCGGCCTGAAGATCAACTCCGAAAGCTCGGAACCATCGGGCAGGAGATTTTCGGTGTGGACAGGATCAAAGTCCTGGACGAAGAAGGAAATGAAGTGCCTGACGGACAGGTGGGCGAACTCTATGCCCGTACCCCCATACTCTTCAAGGAATACTGGCATCTACCCGAAAAGACAAAAGAGGTTTTTGTCGGAGAATGGTTTACTGCGGGGGACATGTGTTATCGGGATCCCGACGGATTCTATGTGCTTGTGGACCGCAAAGCGAACATGATTATAACGGGCGGCGAAAACGTGTTCCCGTCCGAAGTGGAAAACGCGGTGGGCGAACATCCCTCAGTGAAAGATGTAGCAGTAATCGGGATTCCAGACGCGAAATGGGGTGAAGCCGTCCATGCAGTGGTTATCCTGAATGAAGGCCATGAGGTCACCGATGGTTTGAAAGATGAGCTGAAGAAATTCGCGAAAAACAGAATCGCTGCATACAAAGTTCCAAAAACTATGGATTTTATCGAAGATGACGACATGCCGCGTACCGGAACGGGAAAGATCCTGCATAGAAAGCTCCGGGAAAAATACGGCACGTGGAGTCAGAATCGCTGAAGAACCGGGCTGGCGCGCAGGTTGGCCCTGCAGTCGATCCAATGTTATCGGACTTGCCTACAATAATGTCTGATTGAAAATGAGAATATTGGTCAGTGCCGGCCTCTGTGTCGGCACTTTTTTAATATGATCAATGATATCGATAGAATGGACCGGCAGGGACGCCGGTTCCAACCAATGAGTTGAGTTTGAGGGCGGGATAAACGCCGGAATTTTTGACAATCGCCCCAACTCCACGATGAACAAGGAGAATCCTTCAGGTCCTCATGCCGGATGCCTTTAATAGTTGTCATTGCGAGCGGAGCGAAGCAATCGCCTGAAATTAGGCGCTCGAGTAAGGCGATTGCCACGTCGCTTCGCTCCTCGCAATGACCGCCGTTCAGACACTCTGGCAAAAACGATGTGTTTCGGTTTGCTCACCACATCGGTACGCGGGATTCTTATATAACGCCAATGAGTGCTGGGAGGCATAGGCGCTAACTTTGCAATTCTTTGTTCCGCAGGAACTAAAGAAAACAGCCCGGTAATTCATTGCCGGGAACTTGAGTATCACCCATCCCTCCGGGTCCCCCCATTCGTTCAATCCGGTATATCCAAAGATTTCATGTAATGTTTCAAAGAATATCGAGAAATTTCCAGCATTGCAGCAGCATCCTGGCGTGACCCACTCGATCTGCGCAGAGCCTCCATTATGAGCGATCTTTTCAGAGCACGTGTAACTTCATTGAGCGACAATCCATGAGGAAATTGCGTCGTGAAATTCCAGTCCGAGAAAGTCGATGGGCTGCTGGGAAGCCCGAGGTTATCCAACCTCAATTTTTTGTTTCCTGAGATCATCAGCGACCGTTCCAGGATGTTTCTCAACTCTCTCACATTCCCCGGCCAGTCGTAATTCTGAAGAGCCTCCATAGCCGATTCGGGTACTTCCGGTAAGGTACCGAGCTGCAATTCCGCCTTAAGTCTGTTCATGATCTCGCTGACGAGAATTGGAATGTCCTCTCTCCTCTCCCGAAGTGCAGGAATGCGTACGGTTATCACGTTCAACCTGTAGAAAAGATCTTGCCTGAACCGTTTTTCTTTAACTTCCTTTTCCAGATCCCGGTTCGTTGCAGCTATGATACGCGCATTCACGGAAATGCTTTTCTCACCGCCGACCCGCGTGATCTTCTTGGTATCGAGAAACGTCAGGAGTTTCGCCTGGAGCAGAGGGCTGAGTTCCCCGATTTCGTTCAGCAGGATCGTTCCACCTTCGGCAAGTTCGAGGAGTCCCCGCTTTTTGGTCTGAGCACCGGTAAAAGCGCCGCGCTCGTGTCCGAAAAGTTCCGATTCAGCAAGACTTTCGGTCAGTGCCGCACAATTTATGGCAAAAAAAGGACCGCCCGATCTTCTGGACTGCTGATGAATGTACTTGGCAAGATGATCTTTACCGCTGCCGCTTTCTCCCAGGAGGAGGACAATGCTTTCCATGACGGCAGCTTTCCTGGCCGTGACCAGCGTTTCTCTCATGGCCTCGGACAGACACTTCATGTCGACTTGTATGTCTGCATGCTCCTTTCGCTTTCGATCCGTTATGTCTCTAAAAATGCACAGAATTCCCGTGATACCGTCTGAGGAGGAACGCATGGGAATTCGCGTTTCCAGGAAGGTGAACTGCTCGTTGCGGATAACGCGGGTGCGCTCTTCTTCTATGGATTCTCCCGCGCCAACCCGCTGATCCAATTCCTTGTCATGTTCAGGGTTCTTGTCCGGCAAGACCTCGGACATCTTACGATTTGTCAATTGCGTACGCGGCAAACCCAGCATTTTTTCAGCACTTCGATTCACATACTGGATGCTGCCGGAAAGATCTTTGATGATAATGATATCTTTTGTGCTTTCACACACGGCCCGAAACCGTTCTTCAGTATGGAGCACGGCCTGTTCAGCTTTTTTGAGTGCAGTTCTATCAGATACAATGAGCTGCACGTGCTTGATTATGCCGGTCGGATCTCTCGCCGTAATACCCTGCAGCCACACCTCAATTTGGTCGGCGTGGCGATTGAGTCTGATCTCGCACGCTTCCCTTTCGTTTGTCTCGAGAAGCCGCTTTAGGAATTGCTGAAATCTAGCCCTGTCGCTGGGATAGACAAGAACGAAAAAAGGCATTTTGATCAGGAGGGATTTTACTTTCCCCAGCAAATTGGCTCCCGTCTGGTTAACCTGAAGAACGACCCCCCGCGCGTCGAGGGTAAAATACCCTACAGGGGCGGAATTGTAGAGAAAATCATACTTATCTCTCGATTCCTGGAGTTCAAGGTGAGTTGTCCGCAGCTCATCGTTCTGCATTTCCAACTCAATCTGATGCACCTGCAATTCGTGGATTATCTCTTTGAGCTGATCGTCGGAAATGGCGAGACTATCGATATTCTGGTGTTTCGCTTCGACCAGTTGTTCAGCTTTCTTCCGTAATTCCGTTCTAGTCCAGGTATCCGACATCGCCCCCCCACTCAACTATTTTTCGGCCATTTTGATATCGGTTATGTCCTGAATCGCCAGGAGTATGATTCGGGAATTGCTTTCTCTCTCAATGAGTTCCCTCGCGTTGAGCAGCATGGTGCGTTCGCCGAGCCCCTTGATGTTGAACTTTGCCTGATAATTATCGATCCGCGTTTCTTTGGGAATGATTTCTTCCAGCAATCTCTTGATCTCAGGTGTTGCGAAATGTTTGTTGGCTACATCGTAAATCCGACGATTGATCGTATTCTTCGGTTTGAGCGAAAAAAACCGGTAGAAAGCGTCATTTGCCGACTGAACACGGAGATCGGCATCCAGCAGCATGAAGCACTCGTGCGTTGTATTCAGGATGTTTTCGCATAAGCCGTTGTCTGCAAGCTGCTTCTGCAAGGTCTTAAGGGCGGTGATGTCCACGAACGTAAGCACTATTCCGTGTATGAGGTGTTCTCTGGTCTTGTACGGTCTTGCTCGCATCAGATACCATTTATGATTTTTCGTGGCCACTTCGATTTCTTTGGGGATCAGCGTTTTCAGCACTTCCCGGCAGTCATCCACCAGATTGTCGTAAGCCAGATTCGTAACGATGTGCCCGATTGGTCTTCCCACATCTGAAGGAATAAGATTGATTATCTCGGTTGCGTCAGGAGTGAAACGCTCGATATTCAAATCGGTATCCAGGAAAACGGTTCCGAGTTGAGTACTGGAGAGCAAATTATTCATATCGTCGTTTACTTTGGATAGTTCCTCGACTCTTTGCTGAAGCTCGGAGTTTACCGTAATCAATTCCTCATTGATGGATTGCTGTTCTTCCTTTGATGTTTCCAATTCCTCATTGGTGCTCTGCAATTCTTCGTTCGTTGACTGAAGCTCTTCGTTCATGGACTTCAATTCTTCATTCGCGGTCTCCAATTCCTCGATAGTGGTCTGCAGGTACTCTTTTGCAGAGGATAGTTCCTGTTCCAGTTGTTGAACGCGGGTAAGACCTTCCGTAGGCTGCGCTTCACTCTCGAAGAGATCCTCGTCCCGTGTTGGTGTAACCTCAGGGGTCTCCTGAAAAAGGACGAGCAGCAAATTATCCTGAGACAAGTGGGATACAGGTCTGACGATAAGGTCCACTGCTTCAGTCCTCGATTCCCCCTTAAATTTGATACCGGGCCTGTACACGTTCCTCTTTTCGGTTTGAGCAACCCTGATGCTATTTGCCAGTTGGAACCGCAATTCCTCCCGGACCATCTTCAGGATATTGAGAGACGCTTCACCCGACGCAGGCAGCAGGAACTTCGAGGCTGATCCATAGAAGTAGACCACGTTGTCCTTATCATCTATCAGGGCTCCTGATGTGGCGAAATTCTCCAGCAGGGAAGTCTCCGCGAGATCCCGGAAGACTGTTTTCCTGTGCGCAACTTCGCGCGTGGTTACCGCAAAATCCGGTACATGCGGGCCGTACAGGTTTATGGCATTACCCGTGTCATATTCCTTGCGTACATGTATTTTCCATTTTCGATCCAGGACGGAAAACAGGTCTGAGGATGCTCCGATTGATTCGGACGATCCCAGAAAGAGAAATCCGCCGGGTTTCAAAGCATAATGAAAAAGTCTGATGAGCTTCTTTTGCAGATCGGTATTCATGTAGATCAGCAAATTTCTGCAGGCAACCAGGTCCAGCCTGGAAAAAGGAGGGTCCGAAATGGCATTCTGAAGAGCAAACACGACCATATCCCGGACTTCGCGTTTTATCCGGAATTGATTCTCCTCCAGGGTGAAGTATTTCTCGAGTCGTTCCGGGGAAATATCGACCGCGATACCTGCCGGGTACAGACCGGCGCGTGCAGTCTCGACCGCTTCTTCGTCGATATCCGTGGCAAATATTTGAATGTGCGCACTTCTCCCGGTTTCATCCGCATAGTCCTTCACCAGCATTGCCAGAGAGTAGGCCTCTTCGCCCGAGGAACACGCGGGAACCCAGATCCGGACATCGTGGTATTCCGTCTCGAAAAGCTTTGGCAGCACAATCTCTTTGAGAGCATCGAATGCCCCGGGATCCCGGAAGAAATTGGTTACATTAATCAGGAGTTCCTTAAAGAGGATCGCTACTTCGGAAGGCTGGTTCTGGAGAAATCGCAGGTAATCCGCCATTGACGGGACCTGATGGACTGCCATGCGACGTTCCACCCTGCGAACGATGGTGTTTCGTTTGTAATAGGAAAAATCATGGCCTGTTTTGAGCCGCACCAGAACCAGAACCTTATCCAGCGAGTCGTCATCTTCTCGTGAAATCTGGTCCCTGGCCCGTGAGGATGCAGGGGCGTGCCTGATATATGCGAGCAACTGTTGGGGCATTTTTTCGGGCGGAAGGATGAAGTCCGCGAGCCCCGTCGCTATGGCGCTTTTTGGCATGCCGTCATATTTGGCGGTTTCCGGGTCCTGCACCATGACCATGCCGCCCTCACCCTTTATGGCACGAGTCCCCATTCCCCCTTCGCTCCCGGTCCCGGAGAAGACGATTCCTATGGCGCGTTCCTTGAATTCCTGCGCAAGGCACCGGAAGAAAAAATCCACAGGCTGACGGAACCCTCTGCGATTAGTGGGTTCGACGGTGTACAAGCGTCCGTTCAGTATGGCAAGATCTTTATTCGGCGGAATGATATATACTTGGTTTTCCTGGACGCTGACGCTCTCAGTCACTTCCGTGACTTTCATACTGGTGTATCTGCCGAGTATCTCGTTCAGAATGCTCTTATGGGTAGGATCGAGATGTTGGATCACCACAAAGGCAAGACCGGAATCCACCGGCATATTCCTAAAGAACTGCTCAAAGGCTTCCAAACTTGGAACTATTTTTTCGATCATTCTTCTTGGCCATGCCGAACTCCTATGGAGTAAACACAGTGTAATACCGTATTCACCAATATTTAATAAGAACGACAGGTCCTGCAGAGAGCCGGACCCTACCATCAGCCGGTAGTGACCGTCCTCCGTGCCGGTAAAAATTGGGTAATAAAAGCGAATTGGTGTAGACCGATCACAATTAAATACCCTTGCCCACATGGAGCATCTCCATAATGAAATACTAAGCAGAAGAATTTGGAATGAAAAACAAAAACACTGTGTTCTGTACTCCCCCTGACATGATCGCCTTTTGCATTCCTAACATGAATTAGGTATTTGTTGGGAAAAAATCATACCCGAAAAAGATACATGAAGAATTTATTCTGACGAGACTCAGGGGGCGGAAGGTTGTCGTTGCGAGGAGCACAGCGATCCCGCGTCTCGCAGGACAATCGCCTGACCGACATGCATATAACGATTGCCAAAAATTCTGTCGTTTATCCGTGAACCGATTTTAACACTCTTCCGTTTTTTCGGGTTCCTTTTGCAGGCCGAGATCTTTTCTCAATCTGGAGAGAATAGACTTGTACAAAATCTCAAGCTCGGTCTCGTCTTCTGAAATCGCCTGTTCGTAGCCTACCAAAAAATAGTAAATAGCCCGATCGAAGAAGAGAGCTGTTCTGTTGTTCAACGCTACGATCGATCGTACGTCGAAAGGCTGTCCTGCAAAATTGCTCTCCTGGAAGAACAACCAGATATGGCGCTTGAGCAGAGTGAACACACGCACTAATTCCGAAAAGCTGAGGCCGTCCGCACAGCAGCGCGCCCCCAACTGGATATACCGATCCGCGATTGCTGCAACAGAAGTCTTTTTATCGATCATCACCGTGAATTCGGAAAGAATGCTGTCCGAGAGGTCTTCGAGCACTGCTCTTCCGATCTGGTATTGTGTCAGGATTTCACGTTTGTGGAAAACATCCTCTAAAAAGGCCTCTTTAATCTGTTCATGGAATCTTTCGATAAATTTTGCGAATTCCAATTCAAATGTTCGTGGTTCCATGAATGCCCTCCTGGACGGCAGTGCGGTGTGAAAAGATTCGATTGAGAAAGGTGTTATTGAGAGTAGCGGTCCATATTGGGGATGTCAACATTCAAATACCGACGAAGCGTTTACAAACCCACAGGCATAAAACTATCAAAGAAACAAATAATTGTAATTGCGAGGAGCGAAGCGATCCCGCGTCCCGCGGGACAATCGCCTGGGATTAAGGTTCGATTTCAGGCGATTGCTTCGCTTCGCTCGCAATGACAGTCATTCAGACACTCTGGCAAAAATGATGCGGTTCGCCTTGGTCATCAATGCGTATGGCTATCCAGCCGATGCTTCAATCATTCCAGTAAAAAGGTTTCTCTTCACGAAAATCGGGTATTCCCAAATCCTGTGAGTCCAAATCCTGTATGAATGCGTTTTCCAGCCCCATATCCCATGCGAGATCCAGAACACGGTCGTATTCCTCCTGAGTAATCCTGCGGTTCAGGTGGAGATCTTCATAGGCTCGATGGAGCGGCGCATACTGGGCCATGAGAGACACGGTAACAGACTGAGGAAGATTGTCTCGTATCCAGGTTAATGTCTCGGCTGTGCCGGAAACATCTTCAGGCAAAATGAGGTGTCTCAGAATCATCCCTCTGATTGCCCGACCGTCCGAATCCAACTGCAAATCGCCTGCCTGAGCGTACATCTTGAGTATCGCTTCACGAGCAACACGAGGATAATCCGGTGCATCTGAATACCTTCCGGCCCATTCCTCAGAAGCATACTTCAGATCCGGCAGGTACACGTCAATGACTCCGTCGAGCAAGTCGAGAGTCTCCGGTGTTTCATACCCATTGGTATTGTACACAATGGGCAGATCGAGACCCCCGTCGAATGCAATGGCCAGGGCCTCCAGTATTCCTGGCAGGTGATGGGTCGGTGAGACGAATTCAATGTTCGCACAGCCCTGTCCCTGTAAATCGAGCATTGCGGCCGCAAGCGCTTCAGGTTGCATCGGCGATCCGATTTTTCCCTGGCTGATTTGAAAATTTTGACAATAGGTACATCTGAGATTGCATCGGGAGAAAAAAACTGTTCCGGCTCCGCGGTTGACGACGAGCGGCGGCTCCTCGCCAAAATGCGGGGTTATCGACGCAATTTCGGGCTCGGAACCTGCACCGCAATAACCGCGTTGACCTCTTATGCGATCGACTCCGCACGCACGCGGGCATAATCGGCAGGGAGAACTGAGCGCTCTCATTGCACGAGCACGTAATCTGAGTTCCTTTGAGTCTACGAGAGAGATCATGTAACACCGGATTTCGATCTATAACAATTTATCAGATTAAACTCCCGTGAATTTTTTGCAATGGTCGGAATAAAGGCAGTTTCATATCGGGAAATACGAGGCCGAAACGAAGGTAAGAGGGTAGTGCTATAGCCTCTAAAATACCTAAAAAAGACCGAATCAACCAAACGCGCTATTGAAGAAAAGACGATGTGCTATACGCTGCGGCCCCTCCCGATCAATTCTGTCGTGTTTCATGAGATTTCCAGGCCTTCAGCACGGGTTGAATCCGATCCGGCAACGCAGGAACTCGTCAACGCCATTGACGGGACTCGATTCATGGATACCCTCACATTGACCGAGTTCCGAACGAGGCACTCCTTTTCGCAGGAGTATCAGTCTGCAGCAGAGTGGTGTTTGGGCGAGTTGCAAAACATGGGATACAACGCGAGTATGCAAAAAATTTCTGTCGGAACGAGGCCGTGCCACAATGTTCTAGCCGAAAAAGCAGGTTCTCAGCCGCCTGAACAGAAGAAATTGGTGCTGCTGACCGCCCATTTGGACTCAATTAACCACGAAGAGAACTCACGAATGCGATAGCTCCAGGTGCAGATGACAATTGAACGGCGAGCGCAGGCTTGATGGAAGTTGCCAGGGTGCTGCAAGAGCTTCCTTTTTCCCATGATTTCAGATTGGTGCTTTTCGGAGGAGAGGAACAGGGACTTCATGGAAGCACCGATTACGTAAGTTCGCTGGGCGAATCGGACCGCACCCGCATCAAAGCAGTAATAAATATGGATATGATCGGAGGGTTGAACACCGAACAGCCAAGTGTGACACTTGAAAGTTCCATCACATTTTCCGACATGGTCAATGATCTTGCTACTGCAGGCCACACGTACTCATCGTTGAATATCGAGGTATCATGGCATTATTTCAACAGCGATCATGTTCCGTTCATCGATGCGAGAATCCCTGCCGTCTTGACCATTGAAGGAGTAGATACGGCCAGTCATTTTGCCCATAGCGCGGAAGACACTATAGAACACGTGAGCGATAGCTTGGCCGTGGAAATTTTACGGATGAATACGGCATTTCTTGTCAGGAATCTTAGATAAAAGATTTTTTCGGTAGGTCTCATTGTAACCTCGGCTACCAGACACGTTGCCATCATGGTTGAGCTTTTGGGGCATTCAACGTGTTTTATTCTTTTACGGACGAAAACTCCTGCGATTACCGCAATTGCCAAAATTAGTGTCTGATTGAAGATTAGGGATATGGTGGGTGCCGTGCCTCCGTGCCGGCACATATTCAATATAATCAATAATATCGACAGAATGGACCGGCAGGAGAAAGTGTCTCAAAAACAGAAATCCATCCCAGATCGTGGCACGATTTCTCATCATCTGCCCGGCCTGGCAGTAGGGGCGGACCTGCGAGTCCGCCCAAATGATGGCAGACGCATAGGTCTGGCCCTACTCGGATGGAGTGTCGTGGCACGATCTTTGTGACTTCGAGAATTTCGAGACAGTTTCGGGACGCCGGTCCCCACGAGTATCTTGTCCTGGAGCATCGGATAAACGTCAGAATTTTTTGCAATCGCTATATATACGCGTAAAAATGCACACCTGACCGCAGCTAATGCAAACTGCTGTTGTTCCGGTCTTCCTCCGTGTCCATTCTCTCTTTTGGGCTGGAATGTTATGTTTCGCCCTTTCCTCTTCCAAGAAAGACCAATATGGTATAGATCATTTGATTAATCCAAATTGTGGAGCACGGTCCTTCACAACCATTCGAGGTGAAATCGTTTATGAGAATGTCACAGCTTTTTGTACCTACCCTGAAGGAAGATCCTGCGGACGCTGAAGTCGTCAGTCATCGCTTGATGCTCAGGGCGGGCATGATACGGAAGCTTACCGCTGGTATATATTCATACCTGCCTCTGGGATATCGTTCGCTGAGGAAGCTCGAACAAATCGTACGGGAAGAAATGGACGCTGCCGGTGCTCAGGAGGTCTTCCTTCCCATGGTGCAGCCGGCGGAACTCTGGATCGAATCAGGCAGATGGAACATCTACGGAACCGAGCTCCTGAGATTCAGTGACAGACATAAGCGGGAGTTTTGCCTCGGGCCCACACACGAAGAAGTAATAACAGACCTTGTGAGACGCGATGTGCGCTCCTATCGAGATCTCCCCCTGAATCTCTATCAGATCCAAACCAAATTTCGCGATGAGATCCGTCCGCGCTTCGGATTAATGCGAGGCCGCGAGTTCATGATGAAGGACGGATACTCCTTTGATGCCACAGAGCAGGGAGCTGAAGAATCGTATAGACGCATGCAGGAAGCGTACACCCGGATTTTCTCACGATGCGGACTCCGTTTCAGAGCCGTAGAAGCGGATAGCGGACCTATCGGTGGCAGTTTTTCCCACGAATTCATGGTGCTGGCAGATACCGGCGAGGATACCGTGGTTTCCTGCGATTCCTGCCAATATGCGGCAAATATGGAAAAAGCGGAAGTGCGGCCCTGCGAACCAGTGGAACCTTCGGTGACAGGACCTTTGACGAAAGTATCGACCCCCGGAATGAGGACGATAGAGGAAGTCTCCCTGTTTCTGAAAGTACGCCCGGAAGAATTGATCAAGACACTCATTCTGAAGACTGAGAAAAACGTGGTGGCAGTTCTGATACGAGGCGATCACGAACTCAATGACGTGAAAGTGAAGAACTTTCTAAACGTAGCGGAACTGGAGCTTGCTGACGAGCGGACAATTCAGGAGGTCACAGGCGGTCCGCTGGGATTTTCCGGCCCGGTGAACCTGCACGGAATACCTATTCTCGCGGACAACGATATCCGTTGCATGGGCTCGGCAGTGGTTGGCGCCAACGAAAAGGACGCTCACCTCATCAACGTCAGTCCGCAAGCTGATTTTCACGTGGATAATTTCGGCGATTTTCGCGCTGCCAAGGCAGGAGATGCCTGCCCACGCTGTGACGGCACGTTGATTTTGTCCCGAGGAATTGAAGTCGGTCACGTTTTCAAGCTTGGAACCAAGTATTCAGATGCAATGGCAGCGACATTCCTGGACGCCGATGGTAAAGAGCGGCCGATGATCATGGGTTGTTATGGTATCGGCGTGAGCAGGACAGTTGCAGCAGCAATCGAACAGAACCACGACGAAAATGGTATTATCTTTCCTCCTCCTATTGCTCCGTTTACGGTTCTTGTAACACCGGTGGGCGCAAAGAGCGCGGAGATCGAGTCCGCCGCAGAGCAGGTTTATCAGGCACTCTGGGCAAACGGCACAGATGTGCTTTTGGACGATCGCGACGAGCGACCCGGAGTCAAATTCAAAGATGCGGACCTTATAGGTATTCCCTTCAGGGTTACCATCGGAAAGAAAGCGCTTGGCGAGGGAAAGGTCGAACTGAAAAACAGACGCACCGGAGACGTCACACTCGTCGCACTGGAAGAAATTGTGGACGCGGTAAAACGCGGACTTATGAGCTGGTCTGAAGACAATTGAGAAATTCTCAATATCCGTAATAACCCTGGTACGGATTTCCCGAAAATCCCTGGTTCCCTGAAGGATACTGTCCCCATGTTCCGTATCCGTATCCCGCAGGGTACTGGTACCCGTACGGGTTCTGCTGGGGAGGCGGTGCACTGGGATACCATTGGGTGGGATATTCGTTCATGGGCGCTGACCACCTGATGGGGTCGGCACTCGAAACGACTACGGATGACAGCAGCACCAGCAGGATGACTGTATAACGAACGACTCTATCCATGGTTTCTCCTCAAGAATGCAGCGTTGAGGATCCCCGCAGCCGGGGGAAACTCGTCTGCGAATTCCGTTTCGCACAACATCATGGTCCTAATAGCGTCCTATTATTACTGAATCCAAACAAAAATTCAAGATATGGTGAAGCTGAAATCCTCGGAGGAAACGTGCCGGTAAAGTAATTCTCTGAAGCTGAAAGGCAGCATCACGCAATATTCTGAAAAGTTTCTCCCCGATTTTCTTTCTCTGATTTTGAAAATTGTATTACAACGGATGTTAGCTGATCCGGGGAGTCGCTCCTATGGAAAATAAACAGAAAATCAATGCGAAGAAGTTTGTAGCGGACGTGCGAGCGGGAAAAACCGATGTGGAGCTCATGCATCTCCACGATTTGAGCCCAAAAACGTTGCAAAAAGTTTTCAGTGTTCTCGTGCAAAAAAAGGTTCTCGAACAATCGGAGCTGGACCTGCGTTCCAGTCCGTCAGATCCTGGGCCGCAACCGCCTTTTGAAGCTTCTCATTCCGAGAAACTTAATGCTTGGGGAAATGCTCAAATAAGCCAATCTCTCTGTGCGCAATGCGGAGCGCAGGTATCCAAGAACATGCTTACCTGTCCTGAATGCGGTCATGCCCTTGCCGGTGAGGAGCGCTGGGAAAAAGCCGAACCTGTAAGAGGAATCCTGGATCGTCTGTCTCCAAAGACCATCGGATGCATCCTCGCAATACCTGTCGCAATTGCCCTATATCTTTTCTTTACGCATATCATAATTCCCATGGCTGACGTGACTGGGAAGAAACGAGCCGATGCAGTCCGGAAGGAGCTACCTCGAGGCAAAACTCCAATGGAAGCTGCAAAAGACATGCGAAAAGAACTCCAAAATCGGACTATCAATGCGGAAGTCAATCGCTTCGTGGGCGAAGAAGTATTATCCGGCGCCAAAGCTGATTATTCCACATTCACCGTAGGTCCGCGCTGGGAAATGCTCTCCTCGGAGGATAAACAGATCTGTATTCAGGAATTGTCGCTTGCCCTGGAAGGATCGGGTTTGCCCAAGAGCTTTCGTCTTGCCAATTCCGCGGGTCAAACCCTGGCCAAGGTGGCCGATGGCTCGGTGATTTGGCATGAACGGTCCGGTGTCATTGTTCCTTTCGTGCCACCACCCCCCAGAGTGGAAGCCCCGGACGTCGAACGATCGGTAGCTCCAAACCAGATTGAACGCGCTTTAGAAGGCCTGCCCGGCGGCCGGGACATCATGAGGAATCTTCCTCGTTAGCGGCTGTTTCGAGAAAAGGTATCTTTTAGAGGGATTGCCAAAAATTCTGACGTTTATCTCATGCTCCAATACAAGATACTGGTGGGGACCGGCGTCCCTGCCGGTTCATTCCATTGATATTATTGATTATATTGAATATGTGCCGGCACGGAGGCACGGCACCCACCAACATTCCTATTTTGAATCGGACACTAATTTTGACAACAGATCTGTGGTCAGCCGACACGAAATCGGTCTAATTCTCGGACCTGAATTGTTCGAAAGGTTCCAGTCTTACATCGGGAGAATCGGAGAGTCCCCGCACTCGGAATGTGGTGGTGAGAATTTTTCCATTTTTCGTGATTAAATTGCCAAATAGTCCTGAAACAATTGTATCGAATCCCACGAGAGGAGAAACATCCACTTTGAAGTCAACTCGGCCCTGATCGCCAAAATACATGCCGGAAGATTCAATGCGAGCCGCGTCCGATCGCAGCTTGAGGTCCTTTATTTTCCACTTGCTGTCGAACACTTCCATGTTCCAGGTCATACGCTGAAACGGCAGTCCCTCAGAGATCAAGTCCGGAAAACGGCCCCTCACGAGAGACCCTAAATTAATGAGCGAAAAGATCTTCGAGAGCACCTGAAATCGGTGAATTGTTCCATCCAGGACACGAACTTCAGTGCTTCCGGTCTTGTAAACACCGCCGTTTTCCCGTTTCGGTCCGAGTGTCCAGGCCAATTTTCCTTCCAGGCTGGTTTCTCCTTCGAGCCGGAGCCCCTCACCCCCTGCAGGCATGATTCGTTCAGCTCTGAGTCGGTCTCCCTGAAACTCCAGACGAAAAGGAATTTGTGCCGATTCCCGCAAGTCGAAAAACGCACTCCCTCTGAGAGCTCCTTCCGCGAAATTGGTCGACCAGCTCGTGGCGCGGATAATCGCCCCGTTTCCTTCGAAAGAGGCGCTGAAATCCGAAAAAACCTGGCTCGAGGTTTTGCCCTTCGCGATCTTTACTACTGCAGAGCCTCGACTGCGCGCCAGAAAGCGTATAAAACGGTTCGTCTTCAGCCATTCTCCCCACGTGTTCCGGACTACGTATCCGGGCGGAGCAGTGAAATCGGTGGTATCAAAAAACGAGCTTTCGAGGTTTACATCAAGTTTGGGAGTATCCAGATCATTTATGGCGAATGTACCTGAAATGGCAGAATTGCCAATTTTCACTCGTTCTATAGCAAAACTGGTATTTTTCGCTTTTCGCCGGATAGTCGCTGTAAGCCCTTCAGTGCGTTTATAAAAAAAAGGGAGATGTAAAGAGACATGATTTAAGACCAGATTGCCTTCAACGGCATAATCCTTCACCTTGTCCGGGCTGCTCCGGACGGTCAAATCGCCTTCTATCCTGCCACCGGGTTGGAGTTCCAAAGAAGGATGAACCACCGTCATCAAGGCATTCGTGGGGACACCTTTTGGTGGGAGATTCATGGACGCTGAAAAACTTCCGTCTTCGCGCAAAAAACCTTTGCCGGAAATGCGGCAATTCTCCAGGATGAGATAGAACTCTTCGGCGCTAACTCCCTCTGAATTCCAGACACCGGAAGCTTCAAGATTCATGGGTACGCCGGAGCGCTTTTTAATCTGTGTGCCTATGACAACCACATTCTGTTTAAGGTCAACTTGGCCGGAATAGTTGATCGCTGCGGCCTTTCCTTTTAGGGACATGCTCAACGGAACGGTTCCGCTCACCGACCATTCTCCGGGAAGGAGATTGAGTTTTTTCAGGTCTGATTGAGCAAGCTTAACGTCGCCGTTGACGGCCATGCCTTCCGGAGAGAGATTACCGCTGATATCGACGGGACTGTCGCCGATGGAACCCTTGAGAGACGTGAAGCTCGCACCTGTGCTCCTGAAACGCACAGCCCCGGTCACTTTACGAATAGGCAGGTTGAATCCGGGAACACGGAATTGGAAATCCTCAAGATTGAGTCTTCCCTGCAATTCAGGTTTACTGAGTTTTCCCTTTACGTCCAGGTCGATCTTAATTCCGCCCCGAATGTCGGAAACGCGTGAAAGCCACTGAGGAAGGCGTGAAACCACCGGTCTGCATTCGAGAAGAGGTTTGAGATCGTCACCTTGAGCAATCATGGACAAAAAAAGATCGCTTCTTGGAGACGCGCGCAGATCGGTTACAAAGCCGTTGAGCACAATAGGTGAAGTGCCGAGAGTCAGGCTGATTCCTTCGAATCTCATTTCATCATTGCTGATTTTTATACGACCCGTTGCGTCCGAGAGAGGGAGACTCAACCCTGGAATAAAGCCCGAAATCTTATCCATATAAGCATCCAGAAGGAGTCCGCCTTCGATTGCGCGCCAGTCGAATAAATCAGAGAGTCGCCCTGACCATGCTCCGCCCAGAACAGCGAGATGACCCGAGAGTCCTGCTTCCTTGAGACGATTGCGATCTTCCTCCTGTAACAGGCCCTGGGGAAGAAAAGGGAACAGCTTATGAAGGTCCAGGTCAGCCTTTTTCAAAGAAATGCTGATGGACGGCTTCTCTGAAGAGAGATCGCCGATTTTGATTTCTACGCCGACATTCATCCCCGGAATGGCGATGTCAGTGAGATCCACTGTCAGATTCTCGCCTTCTCTTATGGCCGTCAATTTTGCAGAAGCCCTCATTATGGGAGCAGGCTGTCTGTAGAGCCGACCCGGAAGAATCATTCCGTTCAAAAGGACCACTTCCCCGTTCGCATAAAAATCCGTCGTCCTACCGTTTATCTCAGCAGATACATTTATGCTCCCCTCGGCTATCGGGAGATCCAGTTGGAGATCCGACAGTAATCCGACCACAGCCGAAACAGGCAGGTCCGTTATGGCGGCATTCACTTTTCCCTTGAATTCACCCCCAGATGCGGGTGTTTCATCCACCTGTCCGGATACGGTAAACGTACCGGTCTTGTTCGGGGCGGGAATTTTGCCTACCGCCGCAAAAGACTTTACTCCATGGGGAGAGGCATCCAATGCAGAGATCTGTATGTCCGACAGGACCGTTCTTTCCGAACCGGCCATATCCGCACGTGCATCTTTAATTTCCAGACGCTTTACTACCGGATAAAGCATCGGAACATGCGGCTCGGCCGGAGCCTGTCTTTGCTCCGGCTGCGATGAAGGGGGTGTCGATTTCCCTTTTCCCCCGAACAATCTCGGGGGCTCGATTGCAATTACCGGTTTATCAACGATAATTTCATCGAAGTAAAGCCGACCGGACAGGATCGGTAAAAGCGACACGGACACATGAAGATTGTCTACATGTCCCAGAGGTTTGCTTTCGACCTTTTCTCGGATGTCCAGGTTTGAGACCCGAATCCGTGCGGAATCCCATGAAGTCCATACCAAATCTGCGGAAGAGAAGGTGATGCGCTTTCCCGTAGCAATTTCTATCCTGTGAGTGACAAATGCTACGAGTTGGCTCCCTTCAAGGCCGAACCGTACAAAAAGCAGGACCCCCGTGACAGCCAGCGCAAAAAGCAGTACGAGAGAAAGTATTGCTATTACAACCCGCCTCGGCAGCTTTGATTTGTTTGCTGGGGATCGCGCGATATGTTTATCCATGAAGAAAGCCAAAATAAAGAACGGTCGCGCGGCAGCGACCGGCCTGTATTATTCACTGGATGTCTCGTTGATAAATGATGGGATCTCTTGCTTAATTCAGCAATCGATACGCTCGCGAATAACGCATTTAAGCTGTTCTCGTCTCTCTTTTTACTTTTGCTATTTTTTTTCTCAACACGTTCAGCTTGGATCTTGAAGCACCCTCTTCTCGTTCCTGATCACGCTTGCTTCTCATGTCTTGAACTTTAGCTTTCAATTCCCGAATGCCTTCTGATTTCTTGGTTTCCGGTTCGGGAATTCCCTTTATCTTTCGAACTGCGCTCAAAAGTTCCTCTTTATTCATTCCGTGAGCGCCTTGGACTTCACCGCTCTTGAGTGCTTCTTCCCGGAGTTCTTTCACAGTCCAAGTTTCCAAGGGACGGTCTTTTTTTTCTTTTTGTTCTTTCTTTCCAGCCATTTTTCCTCCTGCTGGAGCATCGTTTCTATTCGGGGATTATCGCCAAAATAAGCCTGAACTTCAACCCGTTTTTGCCGGAGATGTGATATCGGTTCAAGTTTATAGCTGATTGACCAAAATTCTGACGTTTATCCCAGGTCCCAATACAAGATATCATGCGGACCGGCGTCCCCGCCGATTCATTTTATCGATATCATCGACCATATTGAAGATGTGCCGTCACGGAAGCACGGCATCCACCAATATTCCTAATCTTCAATCGGGTACCAATATGGCAAACATGTGGCCATATTCCGGAAAATCTCTGCAATTTCTGTATTCGCTTATTCTTTCCTTAAAAGTCCGATTTTTCATCGAACTGCCTAAATGCAGTTGATATGAATTCACTTTTACGTACCAATTTGCCTTCCGGACAGGGCAGGGCCCGGCAACCTACGGGGCCCACTCGGTTCTATTCATTTGAAATGGTATCGGAAGTCATTTCTGCCAATATCTGCAAATCGAAACCTTCTTTCCGATTTCTCACGTCATAATAGAATACGACCATGCAAACAGCCGCGAACACTGTGGCAATCAGGCTGCCGACAGTGCCTATCAATTGACTGAGCACAGTTTTCGCAAACTCAGGCAGGGGTAGGAATGCCGTAAGCAAGGCGGCGGGAGTTTGAAACACCCAACTGATAGTCACAGCTATCAATGTGAACAAGAGAGTAAGCAGAAAAAGTCGCAGAGCGTACCCTCTCGGCCACGAACCTGCAGCTTCGCCGGAAAGCAAATTCCAGCTACGTGAAAGAGCGCTCATATAAGCAACGTTTTCGATAATAACGATCTTATCGAAGAGAAATAATTTCAGAGTCACATAGAATGGAATCATCGTAAGAGGCAGCCAGCTAAAGGCAGACCACCATCCGGAAGATGTGAATGCCTGGAATACGAAAAATAAAACAATGCCAATCGTTACCGCTACTGTGAATGAGAGGAGAATCATTATTGTGAACAGTAAGGACGTGAGTATAAATTTAGCCAATCTCGCGAACACGAAATTGTACGATTCTCGCACATTGATTTGCCTTCCAAGATAACTGACGGAAACCGCGAAAATTAGAGCACCTTGAGATAAAGAAAAAAGAGCGATAATCACGACGAATGCCGTCGGAATAAGGAAAATCCCGGCAATCACGAGAGCAGGCGTGAAATCGTCAATGGAGTTCATATCCGTTAACCCAAGGATCAGAGCTGTAATTCCCGCAAGAATAATCAGAGCTATCATAATGCAGTATGGTATCGCAGCAATTGCAAGAAGCTTCCAAAAACGATTTCTGCAGATCTGAAACGTTTGATCCAGTATTCCGGTGAGAGAAAGCGGTTCCAGGACAGTGGCCGGTCTCTCGTCCTGTTTGGGGGGGGCGGTAGGAGGTGGTGGCGGAGGTGGAGGAGGCGTTCCCTCGGAAGTGGCATCAGCTCGTTCTGCCTGTTCCGGTACGGGTACGAACTGAGTTGAGGAGATCACCTGACTCTCGGTCAACAGGGATGTCTGAGGTAATATCTGCGTCTCGCCCATGTCATCTGAGATCGGGATGTCGAGTGGGGGGACTACTTGTACATCACATGCGATCTTCAGAAGATACTTCGAAAGTCTTTCGGCATTTTTCCGAGAGGCTTTTCGCGTCATCGTCCAGGGTAAGGCATCCAGTTTCCTGAGCACCCTCGCAGCGTCCATATTTTTCACGATGCGAGCAATTCCGTCTGCAATGGATGCTTTGTTTGCACCCGATCTCAACCCGGTTATGATGACCGTGTACAAGGTTGGGGAACTTTCAGAATTCATAGAATCTCCTTATGAAACACACAATCATGCTAGAGCTCTCTCGTACGTCCTCTATACAGCACTTCGATACTTTCGAGAAAAGCTTCATGATCGAAATCCGCTCCAAAACCCGTCGTTCGCTTGAGAATTCTCCTGGAAATATTCTCCGCCAATTGCGTTCGGTGCTGAACATCCAATTCGTTTCTTCGTGAAAGAAATTTCGCAACAAGAACGTAGTCTTCCGCGTTCATACGTGCAACAAGAGAATTCACCTCGAAGGTTTCCGAGGTCTCGGCGGGCATTCTCAAAATGGGCAGAACAGATGTCTCGTGATCCTCTATGACGAGAGTCCCCGCTGCCAAATCACCCACCCTCCTGTTGTGGAAATCGCAAAACATCACGATGAGACCCACCGGATACATTTCACCCAAGATATCAATAATTCGCAGAGTATTCCTTACGACGGAATCTGCAAAGGACATCGGGAGTCCGTCTTTTCGGATGACTCTGATTTTCTGGAACTTCTTCCCAGGGGTGGCCCCGTTCCAGAAATATTCGAAGAATAAAAAATACCCGACTGATGCTATTCCGTAGAAGAGAATTGCTATCGCGATCGACCATAAACCCAGAGATTGAACAGCCTTGGAAAGAATTTCGATAAAATGGCCCATTTGTCCAGCTAAAAATAGCATTATGGCCAGAATTGAGACGATTCCCAGGAGGACACCGATTTGAATAAACTTATCTATGAGGTACGCGATCATTCGCGTACCGATGCCTGCAAACTGAAATCGAAGCTCCCCATGATCGGGAGTATCGATCTCTATTGTCTTGACCTTTTCTTTCACAGCCGATTCCGAGCATGATATGATTGTTCGAACATATTGCGTAGACCCGGCTGCTGACCGCAATTGGTCGAATGACGTCTCAGAGAGACTTGATTGACTATAAATGAGTTCGTAAACGAACGCAAAATGGAATGGGAAAATCCTGCTGAATTGAAGGTACAAACACTCATTTCCAGATCGATTATTTCGGATGGTAACCTTGATTCCGGGATGTACGGGTATGAAATTCTTGCCGAACAATGCAGGGAAGCGACCCACCCAATCGTAGATTGTATCCTATTTTATTTCTCAACGGAATCATCATATTTCTGTTATCGTTTCTACCACTATGCAGTCGGGGCATAGATGCTGTTCTCAGCAATTGTCTTATCTTCTTGCGCTTCACATCAATCTAGAAGCCAGAGTAATCGGCTTACGGGAGATGTGTCGAGAACGGGTATGAATTATGGAAAACCGATGTGACTATTCAGTGCTGACTATTCCCAACGAGCTTCCGTACGTAACTGTCGCTGCAACATATGTGGACGCTGTCGCCGAAAAAATGGGGTATGGAGAAAAAGACAGGGACGATATCGGAGCTGCAGTACGAGAGACCGTGTCAAACGTAATCAAGTACGCATTTGATCCGGATGAGCGGGCCACTTTCACGATAAGCTGCGAACGGGTCCCCCTGGGATTGAAAATCACTATCAACGATCGAGGCATTCCTTTCTTTCCGAAAACCGATGAACGGGGAGTGGGAACACCGCTCATGCGAGAATTGATGGATGAGGTGGCGTTTTACAATTTGGGCCGGAAAGGAAAAGAGACCGTCCTCATCAAGTATGCTCTGGAAAATGCAATTACCGATTTTTCCGAAGCCTGCAATCTTGAACCGTACGATCATTCGAAAGGTCCCAAACCCGCGCCGTCAAGACCTATCGGATATACCGTGCGGAAAATGCAGCCGGAAGAGGCCATCGAAATATCCCGGACAGTGTACAGGGCGTATGGCTATTCGTATCCGGTCCCTCACGTGTATTATCCGGAAAGAATGGCAAAACTCATAACCAGTGGCGTCATGTACTCCGCTGTAGCAGAGACCGACACCGGCGATCTGGCCGGACACTGCGCTCTGTTCAGGTGGGAGCCGGATTCGCGGTTGGGGGAACTGGGATTAGGGGTGGTGAAACCCGAATACCGGGGTCAAGGAATGTTTCTTGCCCTTACGTCTCATCTTATCGAGATTGCGAAATCCGAAAACCTCATGGGCATATTCGGTCAAGCCGTGACGAACCATACGTTTTCTCAACAGGTCGGCCATAAATGTGGATTAAGAGATTGTGGCATCATTCTGGGACTGCTTCCGGAAACCGAGCAATTCCGAGGAATCACTGAACGACTTTCCCAACGAGAGAGCCTGGTGATCCATTTCTCGTATCTGAACAAACCTGATGGAGTAAGAATTTATCCACCCTTGCACCATCATGATGTCATCAGGAAATTGTATCGTAACATAGGAGCGGAACCCTCGTTCGGACCGATACCGATGCTATCGGACCTGACGGAAGAAGCCGTTGTCCGGATGGAGTCAATCGGACCGAAAGGAGCCGCTCGAATAAGCGTCGACCGATACGGAAAGAACGTTGTTGCGGAAGTAAAGAAACGATTGAAGGACCTGTGCTTGAACCACTTCAGCGCAATCCATCTGTACCTGGACCTCAGTGATCCACTGACAGGCGCCTACACGGAATTGTTCGAGAGACTCGGATTCTTTTTCGCAGGAATACTCCCGGGAGCATGCCACGGTGATGGACTCATCCTGCAATACCTCAATAACGTTCCCCTGGACTATGACAAAATTAAAGTTGAATCCAATACCGCCAAAGAATTACTCCAATACATTCGACACCACGATCTGTCTGAAACCATTTCGTAAGCATGAGAGCAGCATTGGGGGGACCTTCTTTGTAAAGAATGTCCCCCCAAACCCCCTCCAAGAAACTTTTAGCACTCGCCGGATCTGAAATTTCCAACGGGAAATTGCAGATCCGGCGAATGTTAGAAGTTCTTGAGGTGGGGTTCGGGGAGTCCCGCTGAAGCGGGATTACAAGAAGTTCCTCCCCGATTCTCTCTCTTCATTACGAAATGGTTTCAGATGGGAGTTTTGGACAATGTGCGTAATCGTTTAGGGAGATCCCAGTTTTTCAGGAGGACCGCGACGCTTTGGGGCACAAGGTGTTCCCATGGTTCTCCGGCAGTCATGAGTTTACGGACGAAGGATGCGGAGATCCCTTTGTGTTCCGGTGCCCTTTCCCACATGATTTCCACATGGAGGCTGCGGGATCGCAGCAATTCAACTTTTCGTTTTCCCCAGATGTCGTAAACGGTGACAAAGAACGCTGCATCCAATGGAACATAGTATTGATAGAGTTCAGGAAAATTGATGGGGAAGGGGACAACAGAGAATTCTTCTCTGCGAATTCCCGATTCGATCATTGCCGCATTCAGAAGAAGATATCTTTCAAAATACGTGAGAGGGTTTTCTGCAGGGCTGCTTCTTTCCGGATTCGCCGGATCTTCGAGGGTCAAGGTGGGATCGGGATTGGTTATTCCTATAACGAGATGCGAACAGCGGGACTTCCCGGCCAGCAAATACTTCATGTGATCGTGGTGTAGGATTTGAAACCTGCCGTGAATTACTCCTGTCTCAAACATGTGGATGGAATCGCTCAGTGTGCCGGGAGCGGAGCCTGTATTGTCACCAGGTATTTCATTATCTTGGCAGGGTTCTTTTCCCATGTTCTGGCATATTGGAGTTCTAACGTTGTCTTGCCTGCTTTGACGGGACGGAAAACATATGTCTGTTTGCCTCCCCTGCCGGGGATTTGTTGCTCCGGCCTCGTATACACTGACTTCTGGAGCTTTAACACTTTTTTGTCAAAGACAGCTTTCCAAGTGTAGCCGGTGGAGGGATTCGAGTCTACTACAATCGTGAAGGGCTTGTTAAGTCGAGCTTCGATCGTATCTTCAACAACATCTCCGGGTACTTGCGGATCCTCAGCGAATGCAATTGGAACGGTGAACAGGATCCAAATCAGAAAAATAAGCCCGTTTCTCATGGATCTAAGGAATCCCATTCCTGTTCTCCTTGTAGCAACAAGAGGGTCAACAAAGTGCTCCGACCACAAGGTTTTCGACCCCCTTGCTGAAGTATATTTTATCGGACCGTCACATCCGCGATGTTTTACTGCGTCAAACAATGCTCATATCTTCGGGAAGTTATCCCGACTGTCAAGGGTGAATTACGCCTCATCCGCAATGGCCAGGAGACTGTCGCAAATCTTTCCAAAATATTCATTTGTTCCTGTGAGTGAGTCCAGAATGTCCAGATAAAGCGACGAGGCCTGGGGGGCGCAGAAACCTGCTTCAAGCCGCTCCCAGTGTGAAAAGCGAGCTTCGAGGAGCATGTGTGCAAGCTTATCTCTCTGACTCTTTACATGTCCCAGAAGCGTTTTGTTGCGGATCATCAGTGCATCTCGAATATTTGTCAGCATTTCCAGAACGACGGCAAAGATTGCGGACAACTCTCCCAGGGCCTTATCACTGAAGGGAATCCCGTCTCTGGCTTTCAGCCTTGCGCAGGTCAGGATATTTTGAAACATATCTCCGATCCGTTCCAGTCTGACCGGAAAACGCACAACGAGTCTGAAAAGATTCTGGCCGATGGTGGATTGAGCAGCCATAAGATTTTTCGTAACCGCACCTTCCCATTTGTGGACCTCTTGGGCAAGACGGTCGCATTGAGCGAGCTTTTGCTCGTCCGGAGCAGCAAAACTGGGGGATAATATCTTGCACATCTCCACCAGCTTACTGATCATGATCAGCATTCCCTCCTCAGGCGTATGGTCTTCCGAAACCGCAACTTCATGAAGATCTTTGAAACGGTCCGCTTCTGCATCTAATTTAGGGCTCATCATCCGAAATGGGCTTGCGAATATGCGTTGATCTTTCATTGTGAATCACCTCCAACTATTTGTTCTTTTGAAAAGCAAAACATGTGCCAGTCATTATGGTGCTTTGACGGTTGGCAAAGTATCAGGAGCCGGTATGAATTGTGTCCGATACTCGCTCTGAATGCGAAACAAAAACAAGCATTCTACAATCTTGATTATCGATGGGGAGGACCTTCTTGCCTACAAAAGTTAATTGTCAGCATTTTTGACAGAATGTAAAGGAAGAAACGCAGGCTGCTCGTCTATTTCACTGTTAAGAGAAGTTTAATTCACCGTGAAGATTGTCCCCGGCAGAAAGTGCCATATGGTTCTTCAGTCGTTTAGAGGTAAACACCCTTGAGTCTGAGTCTGGAATACGCAAACATCCTTGCCTTGCGCGGGAAAACCTGAGATATTCTGCAGTGCCTAACTGATTCCTTTCTTCTTATATCCCTTGAATTCCAGGAGCGTTAGATATGAGCGAACAGCAGAGCAGTAACCTCGTCACCTATGAACGAGACGGATACGTTGGGATGATTACTCTCAATAGACCCGAAAGACGAAATGCATTGAACCTGCAACTGTGGAACGATCTGGGCCATGCTGTTGCCGCTGCCGAGGAAGATATCGAGGTCAGAGTCATCCTGCTGCGCGGAGCAGGCAAATCGTTCTGCGCCGGTCTCGACTTGAGTCCCGATAATGAAATCATTTCCATTATTACCGGCGTACCCAATGCTGCGCAAAAAACGAAGTTTTATAAGACTGTAAGGCGCATCCAGCAAATTCATAATCGGTTTGAAAATATTTCCGTTCCGATCATAGGAGTTCTTCACGGGCACTGCCTGGGAGCCGGTCTTGAATTGGCTCTGTGCTGCGATTTTCGGCTCTGTTCCGCGGAAACGGTGTTTTCTCTTCCCGAAGCCACACTGGCGATCATTACCGACGTGGGTGGCTTGCAGCGTCTGCCGCGAGTTGTCGGTCAGGGACATGCGCGTGAAATCGCGTACAGAGGCAATCGCTTCGGCGCAGACTATGCCCTGCGTATCAATCTCGTAAATGAATCGTACCCCGATCAGGAAACGCTGAACCGCAAAGCCATGGAGATTGCACTGGAAATAGCCGGAAATCCGCCGCTCGCAGTTCAGGGAGCGAAAAACGTGCTGCTCTACTCGGATACTCTTCCCGTTGACTGTGCTCAGGACTACACAGCCGCACGGTCTGCCATGCTCATGCCATCTGACGATCTCATGGAAGCAATAGCCGCGTACATGCAGAAACGAAAGGGAGAGTTCAAAGGAGCCTAGACGATTCTTCTGAAGCTCTTAAAAATGATTCGTACGCAATACATATTTGTCTAGTAATTGGGGCCTAAAATAGTTAGTATACTAACTACGTCGGGAACTGACGTCTCATACCATTTCGCCCATTTTAATGAGACCGAGGGTCCGGCAGAGACGCCGGACGCCACCATCAGCCGGTAGTGGCTGTTCCTCCGTGACGGCCAAGATTGGTTTCATAAAAGCGAATAGGTATCATACTGTTCCTGATCTGATTTCGCTTACACGGGAGTAATGTCATGGATCAACAGGAAAGACAAAGATCTGCGGAATTCCTCAGCAACGATCTCCGTTTAAGGAGTCAGCCGGTCGAGGTCAAGTTTCTCGCGGAAGCTGTATTTCCGGAAAAAACCAGGAGGCCATCCGAAGTTCTCGGCAAGAAAGTGACGATTTGCCAGGGAGTCACCATGGCTCGTTTATACGGATGGACTGTGGGGCTCGCAAAGCAGGATCTGGTTTGTGTTCCGGCCATGATTTCCTTCGGAATGACGGGAGCTTCAAATCCTGCGAAAGTGGTCGGCAAGCTCTTCTGTGAAGTGACTCTGGCAAAGAACGCAGATTCAGTTCAGAAGGAAACGGATTCCATGTCCTTCCTGGGGAAAGACGAATACCCCGGTATATTGCTTGCGCCCCTTGGCAAGATTGAATCCGATCCGGACACTGTGGCAGTTTACGGTAATCCGGCTCAGATCATGCGCGTGATTCAGGCATGGACGTATATTCACGGAGAACGGGTTGTCGGGAATTTCGGCGGAAAAGTCGAGTGTACCGAATACCTGATCGCTCCCTTCAAGTCCGGTACAGCCCGAGTAGCCATCCCGGGAAACGGCGACCGAATTTTCTCCATGACTCAGGATGATGAAATGGTGTTCGCGCTTCCAGCATCCGGACTTGCCGATCTGGTGGAAGGACTGAAACAGGCAGGCAAGAAACTCGGAGCACAGTACCCGATAACATTCTATCAGAACTTTCAACCTGAATTTCCGAAGTATTATAAAGTGCTCGGCAAAGAACTTGGCATCGGTACCGAGTGATCAAAAGCAGAAGACTTGGGAACCTTTTTTGTAAAAAAGGGTTCCCAAACCCTCCAAAAAACTTTTGACACTCGTCTAAATCCTGGCTTTTTCCCATGAAAAAGCCAGGATTTAGACGAAGGCTGGAAGTTCTTGGGAAGGGTTTCCCCGGTCTTATTTCTTTGATTCCAAAAACAGTAAGACATGCCTCAATGGCGGTCATAAACGGGAGGTGGCTGTGATAACGAAATTATTTGAACCTATTACCATCAACACCATGCATTTGGCCAACCGCGTGGTCATGACTGCCATGCACCTCAACTACACCCCGGGAGGCGAGATAAACGATCAATTCATAGATTTTTACGTTGCGAGGGCGCGGGGTGGGGCAGGACTCATTATCATCGGTGGGGCGGAAATTGACGACCAGGCGTGCGGTATAGACTTCATGGTATCCATCAAGGACGACAAGTACATACCTGGACTGAAACGATATACCGACGCCATACACGCCGTAGGTGGCAAAACCGCGGTCCAGTTATACATGGCGGGAGCATATTCATTCTGCGGGTTGCAGGGATTGCCGATTTTGGCGCCCTCCGAAATTAAGAGCTATTTTACCCGTCAGACCACGGTGGCCATGACAATCGAAGATATTCAACGCGTTCAACAGGATTTCGCAAGTGCCACCCGACGAGCAAAGGAAGCGGGTTTCGATGCTGTTGAAGTGATTGCATCCGCAGGATATCTCATATCGCAGTTCCTCTCACCAAAAACGAACAAGAGAACTGACGAATACGGAGGCCCCCTGGAAAACCGCATGCGTTTCGGATTGGAAACGATCCGTCTCGTGCGCCGGGAAGCAGGTTCGGATATGGCGTTAATTGTTCGAGTTGCCGGCAACGACTTTGTACCCGGCAGTCATACGAATGTGGAAGCTCGCCAGTTCGCGGCTGAAGTCGAAAAAGCCGGTGCGGATCTCATAAACGTCACCGGTGGATGGCACGAGAGCCGAGTTCCTCAGATTACCATGGATTTGCCCCAGGCAGGCTTCGTGTACCTTGCCAAAGGGATCAAGGAAGCAGTCTCGGTGCCGGTAATCGGATGTAACCGCATCAACGACCCGTTCATAGCGGAAGAGGTCCTGAAAGAGGGCGTTGCAGATCTCGTGGGAGTTGCACGGGGACTCATTACAGATCCTGAATTTGTGAATAAGGCCAAACAGGGCAGATCCTCGGAAATCCGACGATGCGTAGCCTGTAATCAGCGGTGCTTCGATCACGTGTTTGCGCTCAAACCAGTGGGCTGCATGGTGAATCCCCGGGCCGGCCGCGAGGCGCAGACGGAAATCACTCCCACAACGAATCCCAAGAACATCATGGTCATCGGAGCCGGTCCTGCCGGATGCGAATTCGCGTTAACTGCCGCTCAACGGGGCCACAAAGTGACGGTATACGAGAAAGAGAACGAAATCGGGGGGCAGGTTCGCTGGGCTGCGGATCCAACCCATAAGCACGATTTCCACTACATTTTTGATTACTACAAAGTAGCCCTTCCTAAAGCCGGTGTAGATGTGAAACTCGGCATTGAAGTCACGACAGATCTGGTTGCAAAGGAAAACCCAGATCTGGTTATTGCCGCAACAGGAGCTGGTCCTTTCAAACCTCCCATCGACGCGGTGAATGCTCCTCACGTCTGTCAGGCATGGGATGTGCTTCAGGGGAAAGTCACCACCGGGGCAAACGTGGTCGTAGTTGGAGGTGGCTCGGTGGGCCTCGAGACCGCAATCTTGCTCGCGTCGAAGGGGACGATTTCTCCGCAGCAGCTCTATTTTCTCACACTGCATAATGCTGAAGATCCCGCGATGCTCAGGGAATTAATGGTAAAAGGCGTTAAGAGAGTCACGGTGATCGAAATGATGCGCCGCATTGCCCAGGATGTCGGACCTTCCACGCGTTGGGTGCTCCTGAAGGAAGTAGAACTGCGCGGCATAGAAGTGATTACCGAAGCCAAAATGAAGGACCTGACCCCTGGACAAATCGTGTACACCAATGTCAATGGTGATGACGTGACTATTCCAGCGGATACTGTGGTCCTTGCCATGGGTGCACGGCCGGAGAATTCCCTCGCGACTGCACTTGAACAGGCGGGTTTCAATGTGAAAACTCTTGGCGACGCGAACAAGGTGGGCCGCATCGGGAATGCGATAGAAGACGCTTTCATGCTGGCCCGGGAAATCTGACAACCAAGTTTTTGGGTTGAGGCATGGTATTCACCAACAGCACTGGCCTGTAAAACGGGTCAGTGCTACCCGGCTCATCTACCACTTCCTTCTATCTATTCGGCTTTTCCATGGGCGCCCATCCACCCCTTATTGTGAGATTGATTTTATCCTTAAACGGCGACACATATTTCAGCGATTCAGCAAGCTCATCCGGCTCGCGGCCCAAGGATTTCTTCCATCGGCTCTTTTCCACGGTTCCATAAACATGGTAAGGCTGACCGATCGCTTCCGGGTTTATGCGTTCGAAAGCGTGAACCAGCTCATCCTCCAACTCGTCTTTGTGAGCTATAATCAGTTCGCACGGGGAGCAGAATCGACAGGTTTTTCCAAGTGCCAGAAATCCCCATCCTTCAATATGGATCAAAAGAGCGAATTTCCGCATGTGGGTGAGTTTTCGGCAAAGCGGACATCTGCTGAGACGGAAGTCTTTGTATGGATTCAAAGTAAATGTAAACCGAGGTGGGAGCGTGTGGAGATTGTCCTTCGGCATGTCAATTTCCTCAGTATAATGCACGGAATTGCATCGTGATGAGTTCCGGAACTCTAATTCTTACTTTGAATTGCTGCGGGAAAATTACCGGATCGGTCCCGGTCAATCAGCGTAAAATTCCGTCTTCTGCACACCTTCAGCTTTGAGACGTTCCAGTGTTTCGCGCAGAACCTGGAACACATTCTCCCGAATGTCCCCGGCTACGACAATGTAAAGCAGATCGTCACCAACGCGTAACTCACCTTCCATGGCCTCTATTGCCACAGCCACAATTCCCGGCTGCGACTCCGCCCATTTTTGGATATGTTCGATAGAGGAATGATTGGCCGCGACTTTCATGCCGGTCACGGTTCGTCCATCGGCACGGGCAAACTCTCGCACAATTCCGTTATGGCACAGAATCATGCCGGCACGACCGATATGAGGATGCGCTTTCACTTCAGCGATCAGATGCTCCAGGGATTTATGATCAGGCACAATTCCACCTCTTTATTGGTATTTGCTTGAGCATTGCAGCGGGTAATCAGGGAGTAACCGTGTCCAGGGTCTTCATGAGAAGCCTTCCATTGTCCGAGAGCACCCCCATGTTCTCGTAAAAAACATCCTGGACCGAGACACCGGCTCCGTGATACGTCTCGTTTGCCTCTTTGTCGGGCACAAGTGATGCGCCATTCAATGAGAGACCGGCGAAAAGTCCCTTGGATTGCGAATAGGAAAGGATTCCCGATTCGAAGCGCACATTGGTTTCCGCGGACGCTTCCCTTCCTACAGGCCCAGCAGCAACGGAGATATCCGCGCCGAGGATGAATCCTTCCTCCAAGAGCCGCTGCACGCTCGCTTCCGTCATGAGCAGAAGGATAAGGTCCGTTGATTGTGCACCAAGCTGGAAACCAAGACTGCCCCCCTTGATGTAGAAGAAAGCAGGCCTGCTCCAAAGGCCGGTGTTTTCATCGCGTCGCAGGACTACACCCTGGCCGTAACTTGCACCGACTAATAGTCCTACTTTGATAAGCCCGGGAAAGACCGCAATTCCCCTGCTTCGCTTCAGGAGATCTCTCGGGATTCCCTGATCGGGCATTTCCAGTGCATTCTTGAGCACCAGATTGCATACTGCAATGCGCTCATCCAATTCCTGAAAAGAAGCACCCTGCGTTTCCGTGCCAAAGAAGAGCAGCAGCGTACCTGCAAGTATCCAATTCCCGATGGTCTTCATGAATAATTCCAAATCCCGGACTTTAATGCTTGAAAGCCCTTTGATTGGTAAACATCATCGTAACCTTGGGGTTTGCCTGGTTGCAGGCCTCGATGGATTCAAAATCGCGATCCGATCCCCCCGGATGAACGATTGCGGAAACACCCTGTCTGATCCCCACGTCCACGCCATCTCTGAACGGGAAAAATGCATCAGAAACCATGACCGAACCTATGAGCCCGGCCTTGTGTTCATCCGTTTGGGCATCCAGTTCGGCTCGAATAGTCGCATCTGCCATTTCATTATACGGTACTCCGTGCCGCTCGAAACAGAGTCGATCACGGTATTTGACATAGGCTTTGAACACCGCGATTTCGGCAACTCCGACACGGTCCTGTTCGCCGGTCCCAATGCCCACCGTGCAGCCGTCCTTCACGTATAACACGGAATTGGAAGTCACCCCCTGTTCCACTGCCCAGCCGAATACCATGTCATTGAGCTCGCGCTGTGTGGGAGGACGTTCTATGGCGTAATCCTCACCTTTGTACGTGGTCCTGGCAGGAATGAGGTCTTTTGATGAGCGAATCGCGTTTACGGCAGACTGCTGAACAATTATGCCGCCGTCCATGAGAGACTTGAACTCCACGAACCGCCGTGAAACATAATCGTGAAGACTGTCCATACGAGGAATCGTCATAATGCGGAGGTTCTTTCGCTTGGCTAGAATCTCCACAGCTCCTTCCTCATAGTCGGGAGCCGCGACCACTTCGAGATAATTTGCCGCCACAAGCTGTGCAGTCTCTTTATCAACGGGACGATTGAAAACCGCGGCCCCTCCGAATGCTGCAATCCTGTCGGACACATCAGCTTTGTGATATGCAGCGGCCAAACGCGTATCAATGGCAACTCCTGACGGATTGTTGTGCTTCATTATGGAACAGGCCGGGGTGGCCATCAAGAATTTCAAAATATTCAGGGCATTGTCTACATCGGTGAGATTGGTTTTGCCCGGATGTTTTCCAGCCTGGAGCATCTCTTTTTCGGTTATGGCACTGACCATGCCGCTTCCCGGTTCTATGAACTTGCAGTCGCCAAGAAGAAGGTTGCCGCTGACCAGCTCATACAAAGCCGCCTCCTGACCGGGATTCTCTCCATAACGCAATCCTTTCTCGAGGAGATCGCCGGAGGAATCGGGGATTTTCCAGGCTCGCTTTCGATATTCCAGTTGCTGATCTCCAAAGATGATTTTCATGGTATCAGGAAAATGGTCATCCATCACGGTCCGATATTTGCTCTTCATATCTTCCATGTACAGTCCTCCTTCAGCACTGCGGAGCATTACGCAACTCTATTGTCAGCCGGGTGCAGGGGAATCTAGCACGATTTTTGTCGAGGCACAAATGAATCGAACCCTTACAAGCCGTTGCGTTCATCATCTTCCGTGACAGGAGGCAATGTGATAATCTCGTTTAACTGGGACTAAAATCAAAAGGTACCATCCCGCAGTCCCGACAACTACTTCTTGGAGCATCACGTGACTTCCCGTACACTCATTTCCTGGCTGGCGGTGTTTGTATTCGGTTTTCTTGCAGGTGTGGTTTTTTCCGCTTGGAAACTCGAAGTTTCCACTGCACCGGTCCGACAACCTCCTCATGCGGTTGAGCAGCCTGGCGGTGCAGAATCCGAGCTGAAAGCAAGAATCTCAGGTCTGGAAAAAATGCTCGCTGTCCGACCAAACGATACTGATGTGCTCATACAGTTGGGGAACGACTATTTCGATATAGGTAACCATGAAAAAGCGGCGGAGTACTACCGGAGATCGCTCGAAGTGAATCCTGGCAATGCCGACGTATGGACAGATCTTGGAATAAGCCAGAGAAAGCTGGGCAAGTCGCAGGAATCGGCGGATGCATTCCGGAAGGCCCTTGAAGTCGACCCGAACCATCCCATGGCATTGTTCAATCTTGGCATAATTTTGAGAGACGACCTTAAAGATTATCCGGGAGCGCTTAAGGCCTGGGAAACCTATTTGGAAAAGGCGGGCGATAGTCCCCATGCCGTCATGGTTCGACCCTGGGTGAGCCAATTGAAAGAACGCCTGAAGTCCCAAGAGCAGCAATAGTTCAGACCCTCTTGAAACAATGAGGTCGAAATCAATGAGTATTGTTGAAATAAGTTGTTAGTTTTTGCTTTCTCTCAGCGCAAGTCGCATCGAGCGGAGCCTTCGCTCGCACAGGCAGCTTGGGCAAACGGAACTCAATTCTCGCCGAGACGAAAAATCAGGAACTCCGTGAGAGCGGCCAATCCGTGAGTGGGCATGTAATTGCTCGCTGACACGTCGTATAGGATCTTACTGAAAGGTGGAAATTCGGGGTCTTCCCTCCAGTGGACCAGCGCAATCGGCAGCTTGGGGAAGAAGCGGAAAAAGAAAGCCTCGTCACCGAGATCTGCCGAGATCCCAGCCCATTTCATAGCTCGCGCAATCTTTTCATCCTTGGTGAGCGCAAAGAAACGGCTCAGCATCTCGTCAGTAGACTTCGCAAAATGGGCACCCATGACCGCTCCGTGCCTCAAAGTCCTACAATCGATCCATTCGCCCATAACCCGGACCGTTGTGCCGAGATTTTCCGCCGCAGCTATCAAATGATGCAGCACAAGCACCTTCATCGGCAATGTGTCGAAAATCTTGTGCTGTGCCCTGATGCGGTACGGAAGAAGATCCAGAACAAACCAACTCTGGAGAAAAGGAATGACGATTTTCGGCACACCTTCTCCCATGTAATGCGCTTCAGATTGTTCGGCAATGGTTAAGGGATCTATGCCCTTTATCTTCTGTATCAATAGATCGTAAGCCTTATTCAATTCCTCCGCATTCTTGCCGGAGACTTCTCGCTCCAACCACATGGTGTATTCATCAGGAGCCATTCCATCCTCATCAAGAAACAAATTGGCGCGGTGTTGGAGACCGGATTACCTGTTGCATATGAAAACGGATATTTCCGGAGCGCAACGCTACCCCCTTTTTTATATCGAAAGTAGCACCAAAAGAAAAGCCCTCCGTAGAGGGCTCATCCGATCACTTGCAAGAGTGCAGACTATAGGACCAGAAGCGGAGGATAATGTCCGCCGCGTTTTACCTTACATGTAGGGTAAGCTGAAGTTCAGGGACATCTTGCCACCAAGAGTCCATGAGGATCTATGCACGGTGACATTGTAGTCAGCCGACAATCCCCCGGGAATTACGGTGAGGTCCAACTGGGATTTGCCCTGAGCCAGGTTGTAACGTCCGAATACTCCAAAATCAGTCGCTGAGCCTATTTTCCATCCATATTCGGCAAAACATTCAAGGAAATATCCGCCTCTCCAATTGGATGTGGCTTCAACACTGTTTCCAGTAATGTTCTCTCGATACTTGAGAGTGCCGACGAGTGCGGGAATACCCACAATACGGAACACCAGGTTACTGGTGGCATACTGGAGACCTACGAGAGGAATGATGTTGTAAGTAATGACATTGGCAGTATCTGTGGGCAGGAAGAGTCCCACACTTCTGTCCGTGAATTTGGTCGTAAACTCATCGTACCGGGCGCCAGCCAATAATTGTCCATTACCGCTTCCAAAGGCGAGCAGTGCATCGGCAAACCACCACTGGGTTTTGGTTCCCCAATCAGTCGAGACTGGCACATTCGCTAGCCTGTATTCTTCCTGCGAACGCTCATTGGAGGGGATCAAATACCATCCGGAAGCAACAAGCGAGCAATATTCACCCAAAGGAATAGTCTGAGTGAGCCCCAGCCAGAGCCCCTTCAGCGGGTACCGGTGATTGATTTCATTCGCGCCTAACAGAGTATTTGCCGGGTTATCTGCTGTTATATTGATCCTGGTTCCGTTGTGGTCTTCCATCCAGCCCACATAAAACGCGGTCCCTGCAACTGGTGCAGCAGGATCACATACGGGCCCGCATGACTGGGAGCCTCTGCCGAAAAATCCGGTAAATGGAGCAGGCAATCCCGCCCCGAGGAAAGCCTCGGCGTTTACTGCGGATAGCCCCATAATCAGCGATAAAGCGATAAAGAGAACAGCGACACGTTTCATATTCATATCCTCCTGAAAAACCAAGACAGAGAAGCCACTCTCCGTCCTCACAGAGAGAAGGCTAATCCTTTAACCAAAAATTATGCGAATGTACGGTTTGTAGGACAAAAATTTCTCTCTGTCAAGTAATTAAGGCTGGAAGGCTCTGTTTTTACAGAATATTACAATATATTAATCGCTACGCTCTGCGCGTCACAGTAACAGATGGACTATTACAGTTAAGTAACTGAGATAAGATGAGAAATGGGGTTATATTTTAGTGCAAATATGAAAATTCTCTCCTTACGAAAATGTCCTGTCCTCGTGTTCGGGAAAACAACGCGGCACCAGCGCGCACCCCATTACTACGGATATTTTTTTGCATTTCCGTCCAGATAAGATTCTAGTTGTCTGACAAAAACTACATGTATAAAATTGATATGTTGAAAACAATTCTTAAAGTGATAGCGATTAAATTGCTATATTTTTCATTGTTTGACAGCGATATCTTCTTTATGTTACAGTCTATTTCACACAAGAAATACTTTAGGGTCTTGGAAAGAAAGGTATATGCCGTTCACGCCTTTCTATTGGAGCTCGGGCTGCGTTAGTTAGCTATTGAGCTTTTATGTCTCCGGATTCATCCGGTTTATTAAGGATGGGGTATGTTTAAACAGCGAGTCGTTCTCGTCTCTCTGACACTGTACGTGTGCCTTTCGGCTTCCGTCGCATCATCTCAGGAAATCTATCCTCAGCTTGGCTTTTGGAGCCGTTTTGGTGTGGCCAAGTTTCTGAATAGTTTTACCTCATATCAGTTTCCGAATCCCTTTCCGCCACAACAGGATCCTTTGAGCCGGCTCGAATTTCCTATCGATCAATGGTTTGCAGGACTGAGCAGTGTGTATGTTGCTCCATCCTGGGATTTAAAAGGGCAGATTTGGACGAATCTCAATCGTGAAAGCAGCCTCATGATGCAGGACAGCGACTGGGATGATGATGCGGCCCCGAATCAGAAAACGATTTTCAGTGAATCGAAGTGTCGTTTGAATCGCGGTGTGTTGATTGATATTTCCTGTTCGCTGGGTATCTTACCGAATTCTCTTTTAGTAAGACCGATCGGAGGATACAGATATCAACATTTCTTCTTTACAACGCACGATGGCTTTCAAGCCTCGCTTTCCGGTGATGCTTTCGAACTTCCCGGTGATGGAATCGATTTCCGCCAATCCTTCCATCACGGGTACATAGGAGCCGTATACCGGACAAACCTCGGCATTGTTTCTCCTCTGTGGGCTCAAATGCATGCGGAATTCCAGGCGGATTATGCGCTCGTAGTCGCCAAGAACGAGGATCTACACCTGCTGCGATCGGGTGACCACGTAACCATGGACAATACCCGCGGTCATTGCTGGCATATCTCGGCAGCATGGGAATTCCTGTTCACCAGTGAAGTTCGAGGCCGTGTCACAGGGGATTTCAAGAGACTGGTGACGGATGGAGACCATCGTCTCAAGAACAGCCTTTTTGCACTCGATTTCTCTTTCGGTGGGTCCAAAGTATGGTCGGACCAGTTTTCACTTCTCGGTGAAGTGGTGTGCTCTTTCTGAGACATTTTTCATAAACTATACGTCCCATAGCGGTATTGCCACCAGAGCTGACAGCAGCGCCTGGCGTCCCTGTAGGAAACAATTTATCGATTTGGTTGCGTTACATAGTATCCGCCGGCATGGAGGCCGGTGGATATTTTTTTTGATCAATCGCTCTTCATAATCCGCTATTACTTTTGAGAATCTCCATAATAAGAATCAATCTGGAAGACCTTCCCTCAGATCGAATCTCACCGAAGCTGACAATCTGCGTGTAGTAAAGCAAACATGTGCTGTCATTGGGAAGAGCGAAGCGATCCCGCTCCTCGCGTGACAGTCGCCCTGCGACCCTCCCAAGAATAGCGGAAATTACGTCCTGTTGCTTGCATGAGAGCATGAACGCCCCCTCTGGACCCATGCGGTGCGCTTCGCTGATCGATATCTACGCAAGCCATAATGATCCGTGTCACGCAATAAAGATGGTTCAACCATGACTTTGTTTGTCGCCTCAGGTCCCGCTAGCCACTGCACAATAGTTCGGGTACGGCGTCGTTGCGATGCATCACTGATCTTGTCTATTTAGAGGTAGTAATAAAGGTGCGAATCCAAGCGAGAAATGTATGAAGAACGCCTGAATGGAAGCTATTCTGTGTGTTATTGAGAGAGGGGAACCGGGGGTGGAGGAACTAGAAGTATATCGCGACGTCAACGCTGAACAATTTCCAAACGGAATTGAATTCCCAATTCTCTCCAAACTGGACGGGAGGTATAGTTATTTCGCTCACTGTCGACGCATCAGAAAATTTTAGGTAAGACTTTTCAAAAGAGAGTTTTGCAGATACATCGAATCTATAAATCTGAGGGCGAAAAACCAGTGACGCCCCCAAGGAACTGTAAGATGAGGCCTTTCTGTACGGGAGTCGGAAATATGCTTCCACGTGCATGGGAAAGCCGAGAATGTCCGGAGGCATATAGCGAAAATACGCTCCCCAATTGATCGGCCGTTCTCCCTTGATGTCTACGACACCGACATTCAGCGTGGGAAGTACTATGCCCCCATGGAAATAGGGATCGATAAAATAGAAATCGCCCCCTAAGCCGATCGAAAGCCAGTTAAATTGAACAAGGTCAAAATCGGCACCAAGATTGAGACCGGTAAAGTCGAATTTGCCCGACTTAGCGAGATACGTCCGGGCATCGAAATTTTCGTACGCGGCGCGTAGCCCAAGTCGCCAGAGTCTCAATATGGCTTTTACCTGGTACTTTAGCGGGCTGCCATCCAGAGTGTCGTGTCCTGAGGATGCATCGGGATCGTATTTGATAAGGTCAAAGGTACCCAGGGAACTGCTCAGGGTGGCTTTGTCAAACTTGGCAACCCCTATTCCGGTGCCAATCTCACTCCGAAAAGAATTACACCAGCCGCCCACCGGAAAGATCGGGCCAATGACACTTTCGAGAGAATTAACCGAGAAGAGACCATTCGCCCCCCAGGATTGGGCAAAGCTCGTCGTCGCGTTCGTGCAAGCCACGAAAGCAAACAGCAATATCAGGATTGCTTTACCGAGCAGACGAGTGCGGAATTGGATCATGCAGCCCTTCAAATACAGTCAATAAAAAATCCAGCAGTGCGTATTTAATCACAGAAAAGGTGCTAGCGTCAAGCTCTTTCCGCTGTACGCAAAAGGTGCAGATTACGCACCCAACTAAAAGCAATGGGTAATCATTTTGCGTGCAGTCTTATATGTATTGTTTACTCTTTGATTTCTTTACCGTTGGTCACAAATGATATACCGAGACCCGATCTCGTCGTTACCATTATACACTCGACTATTGGAATGTTCACATTTTGAGTGGCATTCCAACGTACGATGAACTTTGCACCGGATCCACCGACAGTATTCATTTCCGGTACTATATGCTCCCACGTGGCCAGCGGTTTCACACTGACAGGTTTATCAAGCGCTTTGCTCACAAGATTTCCACGTGAATCATAGTAATCGGCAGACGCGATCGTCATCGCCTTGTGAGGATCCGTATTTCTCACGCTGAGCAGAGCGGTCAAATTGATGGGTATACTCTGCGGCGTGGCATAGATATGAGAATATGCGGGAACGTACACGGATTGTCCCGAGGACATTTCAGGCTCTGCCATCACCGGGCAGGCAAAACACACTACTGCAATCAGTGACGCGATCAGACGTGAGGTGTTTTTCATCGTGTGCTCCATCTCCTTCAATTAAGCTTCAGGTACCATTTCTGTCCCCGAAAGTAAATTCTGTCCCCGAAAATAAAAAATCCCGGATTCTACCCGGGATTTTTTGATGAATCTTCATGGACAGCGATTAAATTAGGCCTTTTTTCGCAAGTGCTGCATCCGGGGAAACGATATGCCGCTTGAACCATTCCCTGACGTTCGGATGCTGCAAGGCCACGCCAATGAGTTCCGTCACGTACAGGATGGGAACATGGTACACCTGACCGGTTTCTTTCGTGATATCCGCCTGTCTGGTGTCAAGGTTCGCCTGGCACATGGGACACATGGTCACCATTGCATCAGCTTCCAACACCTTTGCCATATCCAGGAGCTTACGGGAAAGCTTCATCACGAGATCCGTACGGGTCAGCGCCAGAGATCCGCCGCAGCAGTCAGTCTTGTACGGCCAGGAAAGCACTTCCGCTCCCATAGCCTCTAAAATGTGATCCATCTGCATGGGGTTCTCGGCGTCTTCGGGTTCCACCACTTCAACCGGTCGTACTGCGAGGCATCCGTAATAGGGTACAACGCGCAAACCTTCCAGAGGCTTGGTTACACGCTCTTTCAACCGGGAAAGGACCGCATCCATATGGAATAGATCCAAACCTGCGAGAATCTTGATCTCTCCCTTGAACGGGAACCGATCCCGGAGCTCTTTTTTTTCCACCATGCGCATGGATGCGGCTTTCATCCGAACATGGCATCCTGCGCAGGGCGCCACCACATCGTTGCCGAGCCGCTCGGCAGTCATGAGGTCACGCGCGGGAAGAGCCGCTTCAAGGTAATGATCGACCATATGAGCAGAAGATGCTCCGCAGCAGGTCCAATCCGGGATCTCGCGAAGCGTTACGCCCAGGCGCTCTGCGGAACTGCGGAAGGACTCGTCCAATTCCTTCGCGGACCCTGTGAGCGTGCATCCGGGATAATAGCTGAATTCCATTGTCCGTCCTCTGGATAAGTTGACCGGGCAGTGAGTACCCGGGGAGATTTCCAATGCGATCCTGACCCTTATTTAAAGGAAGAAGCCTTGAACACTTCTTTTACTTCGCTCTGGTGGCTTGACCGGTGGGGCAGGATATGCATCTTGCCCTTGCGGAACATCTGCCACCCAAGCTCCATGTCGTTGAAGTACGTCTTGGTCTTCATCTTGTACATGCCGATGAGGGTAAGCTCGTGAACTCGGCCGAACATACGGATCGTTTTCATGAATATCTGGTGGAAAATCGGAACCTGGGGTTCACGGGTGCTGATCTTCTTGCGAATAACTTCATGCCTGATCGGATCCAGAAGGGCGGGTACATCGATGCCGTTGGGACATCTGGCGCCGCAGGTGTGGCAGGACAGGCACAGCCATATGCTCTTGGAATCCACAATGCGATCC
>JBGSLQ010000025.1:0-19585 GCA_041740635.1 Desulfomonilaceae bacterium
GCGGAGGGGGTACAATGTGGCGCAATGCGGGTGCTCAGGCCGAGCAGTCTCCAGAAAACACCCCGATGACCGGCCCGCAGCCCCGTGTGCTTCGCGTCCGAATAACACTTTTGAGACAGCCTCCTAGTGTCCGCCCAAATAAGGGGCAGGCATCCCGCGTCTTCGCGGGACCCCTACTCGGATGGCGAATCGCGGCACGCTTTTGGTGCATTTGAGAATTTTGAGACACTTTCGCAAACCCGCGGGCGGTGGCGCCACATGATAAAGGCTTGGACCCTGAAAAGAGTACAGCATTGGGTCCATCTGAGTACAAAAGGTACTGTGTCTCGCTTGCATGAACGGACATCATGTCGGCATACCGGGGTTTTTTATTGACAGAGTACTAAGCTGAAGTTAGTATTAGTGGTTTAAGCAATCTCGCGTCCCAGAGGAATCCACCATGAGGGTAGGACTCAAGATCTTCTCAGGAAATTCGAATCTGGATCTGGCACACGCTATTACGAGATATATGGGTATCCCGCTCGGCGCTGCTATGGTCGCATCGTTCAGCGACGGCGAAATTCAGGTGGAATTTCGAGAAAACGTCAGGGGAATGGATGTATTCGTCCTTCAATCGACCTGTTGCCCTGTGAACGATAACATCATGGAACTTCTGGTTATGATTGATGCTCTCAAGAGAGCTTCCGCCAGTCGAGTGACGGCAGTGATGCCCTACTACGGATATGCTCGGCAGGACAGAAAAGTAGCCAGTCGCGCACCTATCACCGCAAAACTCATCGCAGATATCATTACAGCCGCAGGTGCGGATCGTGTGCTCACTATCGATCTGCATGCAGGGCAGATCCAGGGGTTCTTCGATATTCCCGTCGATCACCTCTACGCGAGTCCCATCATGGCAGAAGCCATTAAATCCGATCTCACCACCAGCGAATGCACCGTGGTCTCTCCGGATGCGGGCGGCGTGGAGCGCGCCCGGGCTTTCGCAAAGAGACTCGGAAGCAATCTCGCCATTATAGACAAACGTCGGTCCAAGCCGAACGAGTCCGATGTCATGCACGTCATTGGCGATGTGAGCGGGAGAGACGCAATTATTCTCGACGATATGGTGGATACCGCGGGGACTCTCTGCAAAGCTGCCGTCGCTCTGGGAAATGTGGGAGCCAGAAGCATCTATGCATGCTGCACCCATGCAGTCCTCTCGGGGAGCGCTGTCGACCGGATCAATCAGTCCCCTATCAAGAAACTCTACGTTACGGACACAATCCCCACACGTGAAAAAATGGCCGCTTGCTCAAAGGTGCAGACGGAATCAATAGCGCCCTTGCTAGGTGAGGCGATAAGCAGAATACACCGAGAGGTTTCGGTCTCGGAACTTTTCGTTTAAAACAAAGAACACGTGTCGCCGGGAAGTGGATTGAGAAAACCCGGCAAGCATGCCGGAGGAAATGATGAACAAAGTTCTTATTGAGGTTGAAAAGCGAACGGAAACAGGAAAGGGACCGGCCCGAAGATTGCGGGCAGTCGGAAAGATACCTGCAACACTATACGGCAGGAAGTCTCAGCCCATGAGCCTTTCATTGAACGAGCATGAATTCAGAAAAATTTATGAACGTGCCGGGAGTACTTCTCTTTTCGATTTGCAGATAACTGAAGACGGCGGAATTTCCACCCGAAGCGCACTTATCAAGGAACGTCAGATCCGCGCGTTTGACGGAACAATTCTGCACCTCGATTTTCAGGAAATTCTCATGGACGAGGCCATTGAAATGGCGATCCCGGTGGAGTTCGAGGGCAAACCCATTGGCCTGGACAAGGGGGGCGACTTCCTGATCACTCTGAGAGAAATCCGCGTATCCTGCTTACCCGGCAATATCCCGGGAGCCATTGTCGTCGATGTGGCCGGTCTCGATTTGGGACACTCCATCCACGTCGGAGAAATTACCCTTCCTGAAGGTGTCAGTGCAGTGACTGAAGCAGGAGTTGCTCTTGCCAGTGTCACCACGCAAAGGAAGGAAGAAGAGGCTGAGCAGCCTGAAGAGGAAAAAGCCGAATAGCTGTTCATATCCTCCTTGTTTGCTGCTTCCCTTCTCTTCAAGTGCTGTTTTGCATTCAGAAGACATAGGTGGGGACTTTTTTGTGGAGAAGTCCCCACCAAACGCCTCCAAGAACTCTTGCGAACGAGCAATAAAGGTTCTCGAAGTGGGTTCGGGAATATAGGCTGACTTTGTCCAGATCTCCTCGTCCCGCAGGGGCGCAAGGAAATAGCTTGGTAATTCAATGCCGGGAATTTGTGTATCAGCCGTCCCGCCGGGAATCACAACTCATTATAATTGCTCAAATAACCGCCGATAAATCGCCGGCATATTACTCCCGCGTCTCGCGAGATTCCTCCCGAACGCTCATGAGATAAATTGTAAGCCATTTTGTATTCAAGATGCTTATACAAACACTGACCTGGCTCCGCAGGTCAGTGCTTCCGCCACAGCAAGAGCTATCTCGACTGCAAATCCATACGCATATGGATCGGAGACTCCTGCTGAAGCGGGATTACCAGAATTTTTCCCAGATTCTCCAAGACGCTCACCCCGACACCATTACCGACCCAAATCCGAATTTGCTGCGGATATCGTCCAAAGCGCGATCTCTGCGGATACGAACTTCACTTCCCGCATCAAATAGGTTTTCCTGAAAAATCGGCAAACCGATACCGGAAAGCTTGACTCCGACCTGACGCACTCGCGCCCGCTTCTTCAAAAGTTTTGCCAACAGTTCGTCTACAATGGTAAGGATCTCACTATTCGTGTTCATGGGGTGATTTCTGCTGAGACTTTTGCTGGTATCCGTAAAATCTGAATACCTGATTTTCAGGGTAACAGTAGACGCCCCTACTCCTTCACATCTCAGTCGTTCTGCCAGTTTTTCTCCCAGTTCCCGGGCAACGGATCGTATAAGCTTGCGGCTGGTGGTGTCCTTCTCGAGGGTGCGTTCCTTGGAATAGGATTTCTGCATGTCATCCGAATCCGGCTCTATGGGCCTGCTCTCTTTACCTTCAGCCATTTCCACCAATCGATCTCCCCACTTCCCGAGGAGAGCATGAATATCCTGTTTTCCTGCAGACACGAGGTCGCTCAATGTATGAATTCCTGCCTGCTTGAGAATCGCTTCAGCGCGTGCTCCCACTCCCGGAATGGACTCCACAGGGAGATGCTGCATGAGAACGAACGCATTCGGTGAATCAAGAAAGAGCAATCCATTCGGTTTCGCGATGCCTGCGGCAAGTTTGGCCCAGCATCTGTTGGAAGCCAGTCCTCCAGACACATTGATTCCGAGCGTATTACGTATACGTAAGAGAATACGATGGGCGACCTCCCAGGGCGGCGCTTTATGTAATCGCAATGTTCCTGAGAGGTCCACGTATCCTTCATCCACACTGGTGACTTCGACGAGTGGAGAGAATTCCCTGATTATGGAAAACATCTGTCTGGAGAAAAGACTATAAGCAGAAAAATTGGGCGCCAGGAAAATTCCGCGCGGACACAATCTTCTCGCTCGAGTCACCGGCATTGCAGAGCGCACACCGAATCTCCGGGCCTCGTACGATGCGGCAGAGACAACTCCTCGAGAAGATGCCCCCACAATCACCGGCAACCCTTTTAATTCAGGCCTGAGCGCTTGCTCCACCGAAGCAAAGAACGCGTCGGCATCGATGTGGAGAATGAGTCTTGCTGCCTGCATCTGAGAAGCCTATCTGGAATATTTTCTGAGAATGCCGACTACTACTCCCTGGATGGAAATATCCTGTTCATCGTAAATCATCACCGGGTAGGCCGGATTCGCCGGTTCAAGCCGTATTTTCGGTCCGTCTCGTCGAAAACGCTTCAGAGTCGCTTCGGAATTCCTCACCAGAGCCACGACCATATCCCCGTTCTTCACGTTCGGCCTTTTCTCGACAATTACATAATCACCGTCCAGAACATGGTCGTCCTGCATCGAGTCTCCTTTGACCTGCAAGACGAATGCGCTGTGTCTTCCCAGCATGTCCGAAGGCAAGCTGATGGTTTCGGTGTACCGGACTGCTTCGAGAGGTATTCCTGCTACAATTCTGCCTTCAAGCGGGAGTTCGACCACCTGGGCAGCCTGTTCCCCGGATAATGTCAGATCGATGGAACGGTTTGCGTTCCATTTTTTCGTGAGGTAACCTTTTGCTTTCAGGTTCTCTATATGCGCGTGTATGGTGGAAGCAGACGATCGGCCTATTCCGCGCGCCACTTCTTCGTAACTCGGTGCATGTCCGAATTCCTCGATGAATTTTCGGATATAATCAAGGACCATCTTCTGTTTTTTCGTGAGTGTCTGCATGTTGCAAGTTGTCCGGTGTTACTGGTTCAAATCGGCTGTAATCCGCTCACATCAGTATAGAGGCGTTAATGCGATTCTCACGGGAATCGCCCCGGAGATTACATGAAAATAAACCGAAAGTCAAACGAAACTGCTCCGAAAGTCAGGCCGCTCGTACGTAATCTTCCGTAATCGAAATGGATTGAAAATGCCTGAATTTATGCGCCTCAGAAAAAAAACCTGCTTCATCGTCTTTGAAGGGATCGACGGCTCCGGAAAATCGACGCAGGCTCGACTCCTCGCAAACAAACTCAACTTGGCTGATATTCCTGTCATTCTCACTGCAGAGCCGTCTGAAGGTCCCATAGGGTGTCTCATTCGGACCCTGAAAACCCGACCTGCTCCTGAGGAAGAAAGGCAGCTTTTTACTCAGGATCGCAAAGATCATATTTCCCGCGTCATCGCTCCTGCGTTGAAGAGTGGAATTTCCGTGATTTGCGACAGGTACGTGTACTCGTCCGTTGCGTACCAGGGAGCCCGGGGAATCGACCCACGACAGATTCTGGAAGAGAACCGCACGTTTGCCCTGGAACCTGATGTTACGTTCTTGCTTCACATCGGCGTTGACGAAGCGCTGTGTCGGATTTCGAAAGGGAGAAAAGAGGCGTTCACTATGTTTGAAGCAAAGGCGAACCTTGAAAGGGTCGCGGCGATTTACGATGCGTTGGATGATCCGCATCTGAAAAAGATTGACGCGACCATGTCACCAGAGGAGGTACAACGAGAGGTTTTGGATTATTTGCGGCTTGCACTCACGAATTGTAGCGATTAATCTATTTAATAAGTTGCGTATTTTTTAGGTACTTTCACATCATTTTTAGATGCCAACATATTGACAAAATACTTCTTTTTCTGTTATGATGAAATCAAGGAATACGATTTGTCATGCAAGGAGAGATCATGCGCTCCATTCGATTCATCTTTGCTTTCATGCTGTTAGGAGTTTTGTTTGTTTCCGGCATTGCGTCGGCTGCAGATTACAATTCCAGGTTCGTGCGCAACTATCCTCCCGGGTATAACGGGATGTGGTACTATGCGGAACGTTTCTTTGACAAGCCCGACAAGAGCCGAACAGAAGAATACCGCTGGGACAAGTTCACCGCGAGAATCAACAATATTCAATATCCGTTCTTGCCTCATCCGTATGCATGGAACTATGGCGATCATCGCAGCTTCAATCTTCCTGACTACAATTCCAACGACTGGTAAATCATTTCACATCCACATGCCGGGGGGACGATATAAAAGCCGGTCCCTCCGGCGTTCATCGATAAACCGCGTCCGCATGAAACGATTTCTGTTACTATGATATAATGCAGAAGAATATGGGGGTTCTTTCGGGCGGATTTGTTTGTGATGGCGGAGAGAGAGGGAGTCGAACCCTCGGAACACCTTGTGGGCATTCACGCGATTTCCAGTCGCGCCCCTTCGGCCACTCGGGCATCTCTCCTGTACAATCCGCATATCTTAAACCATTCATTTGTACGTGGTCAAGGAGATTTCAATGGAAATTGAGCAATCCCAAGTGTTTCGCAGCGGGATTGTCGCTCTGGCGGGAAGGCCGAATGTAGGAAAATCCACGCTGGTAAACACGATCCTGGGGAGGGAGTTGTCTATCGTAACGCCCAAAGCGCAGACTACGAGAAATCGGATAACCGCGATTCATACCACCCCTGAGGCACAACTCGTATTACATGACACCCCGGGAATTCACGATCCCAAGACTCCGCTCAATAGAGCACTCGTCGCTATAGCAATTAAGACTCTCGAAGACGCGGATATCATCCTGCTCATCACGGAACCGCTGGAAACGATTCACCGGGAAGATTTACAAATCATAGACATGATCCGGAAAACTCGTACCCCTGCGGTACTCGCGCTGAATAAGATCGATACCGTGAGGCCTCAGGCATTGCTCCCGGTCATCGAAAACTTTAACCAGCTCGAACGATTTGAAGAAATCGTGCCGATCAGCGCGCTGCATGGAGACGGTGTGCCGGATCTGGTGAATGTTCTTATAAAAATGCTTCCTCCGGGACCGGCCCTTTACCCGGAAGACGAGATCAGCGATTTGCCCGTTCGTTTTTTTGTCGCTGAAATCGTGCGCGAGCAAATAACCCGTATGACAGGAGAAGAGATCCCGTACAAGACATCGGTCGTAGTCGAGTCGTTCAAGGAGGAAAGCGAGCGTATTCTTATCCATGTGGATGTGCACACGGAACGCGACAGCCAGAAGAAGATCCTCATTGGCAAAGGCGGCAGAATGATTAAACAGATTGGCATTGCCGCGCGGAAAAAGATCGAGGACTTTCTTGAAGCGCCCGTCCGGCTTGAGCTATTCGTGAAAGTAACCCCCAATTGGACCAAGAACGAAAGGATGCTTCGGGAATTCGGCTATATGTGATGCCTGTTAGACTATTCCTATTCCACCCGGAACAAGGAATCGTCAAATTCCGGTTTACCTTCGTACTTCCGTAAATAGAATCCCGGCGCCTGGTCCATGTGCTCAAGAATTGCCGGATTGATCTCGATGCCCACTTGATGAAAAGCATTCAAAATCGCATCAGGGCGCGGGGGACACGTTTTGATGGTGATCATCTTGCCGATATCAGGGTGATTCTTATTGGCTTCGTACAGACATTTTCCGATAAGAATTGAATGCTTCTTTCCTGGAGTAGGCTTCATGAGCTTGCCTGTCAGCACCTCCACATCGTCCCATGGAACCCCTTTCCATGCGTACGCTACTGCCGTGAGAATTATTCCCGTGAGCAACGAACAGTACGTGCACATGGTGAGGTCATACTTCCAATAGGAGAGTCCCTCGATTCCCATCTTCTTCATCGGCAGCGGCAGACTGTTGTCTTCATTATAGGGAAAAGAGTATTCCAGCTTAAGAGCCATTTCCTCCAGCGGAACTCCTGTCAATTCAAGATCCGAAAGATCTGTGGTTCGACCATGTTCGGCCGCTGCCAAGGCTATGTGTGGAACGTCCGAAGGTTCATACCCGAGAAGTCTGGCGCCTACCTTGTCAGCGGAAAGCACGTCAGAAGAGGCCACGAGAATGTTGCTTCTCCTCATTTTCCCGTCAAAAGCCGGGCCGCGTTCGTTCGTGAAAATACCATCCAGAAGAGTGAATCCCGGCGGAATGCAATCCGATAATTTTGACACCATATAATGCAAATTTTTTTCAGGGTCGATTGAATGACATTTTTTCCGGGAATTTATATCCAGCAAGCCCTTCAAATTCTTGATCCCCAAGCTCACCTTTGTCTGTGCATGAGTTTTGAGAACCGGTATATTCACAACGAAGTCGCTCTCGAGAATATCTGTATTTACGTTTACCGTGATTTCCGAATCCAGGTTGATCTTCTGAAACGGTCGCTCGTGTACGTTGATCACCTTTACACCGTATCGCTTTTTCAACTCGTTGTATCCAAGGCCTTCAAAGGCGTGCCACGACGTCTCTTTATCTTTGGGATCGAAAATCACACCGCCCTCGCCTATGGTAATGTCTTTCACCCCGCGTTCGCAAAGGATACGGACCATATCCTGAACAACGCGAGAAGTGGTAATCACGCCGTATTTGGGGAAAAGTGTCGAACGGGTCCAGAAAACGATGTTCGGTTTGATGAAAACCCGGGAATGTGAAGAAATGCCTTCGAGACCCCGGGAAAGTTCAACCGCCTTGCGTACGGATTCGTAAGGTTCCTCATAGCGGATTACTGCTACTTTAGGTTTGGCCACACTGAAACTCCTCAGACTATTTGTTGTATACGGGAAAACAAAGGGAATGAAATACTGCTGAATTATAACAGGCAGGATCTTGTGACGAAAATCTTTCCTGCAATTGGAGCGAAGAATTCTCGCAGGGAGGCCGAAAATACTTCTGAAATCAAGGCACTCTCAATTGTCAAATCCTGACTGCCAGGCGTTGTGCCAATTCCACCAGGGTATGGGGCAATTCGCGCGTACGATGCCCGAGGGCCTTCAGGATACGAAAGACTCCGATCTGGGCTTCGCCTAATTCAATGCGGCATTCTATTCGCTCGCAGAGATCGAGAAACTCAATGATTTCTGCTGCAAAAGCGACATTTCCCTCGGTTTTTTGCAGTTGTGCTGTTAACTGCACAATTCTCGTTCGTATCAGCCGTTCAACTTCGTCCAGGTCAAAATCGATCTTCCAGAAGCCGGCTTCCTGGAGAATCGCTTCAAGCCCGTCCGGGAATTTGCCATTCGAGAGTTTGTCAATTTCCTTGATCAGCCTTCTGTTCAAGGAAAAACGGGCCACGGCAACGAAGGTGTCGGGAAGATAGGCATCCTGGTCCACCAGCAGCTTTGCAAGATCCCGGTTTTTTCCGTAATGCGTTTCGAACAGACCGGCTTCTGCCTCGTACATCGTGCCCGTGATAGCGTTCAGTACCCTGCGGCGCTCTTCTACGAAAAGATCCTTTGCTGAGTAATAAGCTTCGGAAAAATGACGATCCATCTTTCGGCTGAGTTCCGTGACGGATTGGCTTCTGAACGCATCGAGCAATTCTTCTTTTGCTGCAGTGTACCGGTGTTCGCTTATGTAGTCGGTTACCGAGCATCTGACGTCGACTCCGCCGAAATAGTGCACTGCAACTGCAAGCTTCACACTTTCCGTGGTTATCCTGCTCAGTACAGTCATGCCGGCAACCAGCAACGTCCTGTCCCCGCTTTGTTCTTTCGTGAAATCGAACAGCCCTATTTCGTAGCAGTACAATCTTTTTTTGGGGAGCGCATCCTCGAAAACGGAAAGGATGGCTGCGTGAGCAGCCACTCTGGGCAAACCCGACACCTGAGTAAGTATCGTGTCCCGGAAAATTTCATCACCTGTCGGATGGGGTTTGAAATTGCTCCTGGCGTTTTTCAACACGGACAGGAAATCTTCAAGGATGTCAGGATCAAAGGGATAGACGATTTGAATGGCTCTCGCCGCGTACTTGAGAACCTGAAGACTTTCTATTCCGGAGATATCATCGAAAAACCAGCCGCAACTCGTGTACATGAGCATGCGGTTTCTTTGAAGCTCCAGCAACTGCAATCCTTTTATACGGTCTTCTTTCCTGAGCTGTTTCAGTCCGTGTTTCTTGAAGAAAGGACCGATCCTGGGACGGTTTTCCAACAAGACCTGGATATAATCGTTTCGAGCTTCCCACGGATCTTTGAAGATAACCCTGCCCTGCTCTTCGTACAGAGAGTCGGCCCGATCCCGAAGGAGATCAAAAGCTTCTCGAAGAGGCGCTCTCCATTTCTGGTTCCATTCGGGTTTCTGTGAAATGGAACAGCCGCAATTCCCGGACCAGCGACCGACTCCGTGCGCGCAGCTCCATGAGGAGTCCTCAATGATTTCTACTTCAGCCTTGGGCGGGTGGAGTGCAAGATACTCTGCGTAGTTGGTTACCCGAACGTCGTGCCTCCGGAAAAGTTCCTTGAGTGCATAGGAAAGCGCCATTTCACCATATCGATGATGATGTCCGTAGGATTCACCGTCTGTGGCAATGTTGATCACCTGTGGGCGATCGTCCGTGGTGAATGCGTTCAAAAGGCGGTTCTTCAGCTCTTCTCCATTGTCGAGCAGTTTCTCGAATGCTATGGCCCTGGATATTGGACCGTCGTAAAAGAAAATCGCTACAGAAAGCTTCTTGGACAACCGGCACAGATAGGGTCTTGAGGGGTCTATTGCTCCATTGTGCAAAGTCTCCCATTCATGCTTCGGTGATAGCTTGAACCTTCGTGCCTGATTTTGCGAAAGAATGGTGAATTTGATGCCCTGTATCGCCATGATCCGTAAGGATTCAAGATCCACGGCGGTTTCCGGCAACCACATGCCTTCGGGATCACGCTGGAATCTTCTGCGAAAGTCTTCAATGCCCCAGACTATCTGAGTAAGCTTGTCCCCAGACGATGCCAAAGGCATAATCATGTGATTGTACGCTTGGGCCAGAGCGTTTCCATGGCCGGAGCGCTTTTTCACGCTGACTGCATCCGCTTCGAGAATCGCTTGATAGGTTTCCGGATCCTGTCGCTCCAACCAGGAAAGCAGGGTAGGCCCGAAATCGAAACTTATGTACTCGTAATTATTCAGTACATCTCTGAGACGACCGTGTTGATCGAGAATTCGCGCTTGCGTGTTGGGCTTATAACATTCGTACGCAATTCGTTCATTCCAATCGTGGAAAGGATGAGCGGATTCCTGAATTTCAATCTTCTCCAGCCATGGGTTTTCCCGGGGCGGCTGATAGAAGTGCCCGTGAACGCAAATGTATTTCCTTATCATGCATTTATCTCAAAAGGATGCTCTGGCAAGTACTCTTCAGCCATAAAGATTTCCCGTGCGCCCCTCTCCCGATTCCGTACGAAGCAACAAGAGAATAGCCATGCAGGCCCTCCCGGTCAAGAAATGAATGCTGCAATGCCTTTGGCTCAAGACTATTTCTTAGTGGAGAGAATGTCTCGAAATACTGTTAGGGCCTGACTGGCAAATTGTCTGATCTTGTCAAAGTTTCTCGAACCATCCGGATTTTCGACACCTGTGTGAACATCAACGCCGTGGGGACGGACGGCGAGCACAGCTTCCCGCACGTTCTCTGGAGCGAGCCCTCCGGCGAGAATTACCGGAACGGAAGAGATGCGCACTATTTCGGCGCTTAGATGCCAGTCATGAGTCTTGCCGGTTGCTCCAATCCGTCCGGTCACAGGATCGGACGAATCCAGAATAATTGCGTCCCAAAGCGGAGACTGGAATCGTGAGACGTCCTGTAGAGCAGGGTCTCCGTTTACGGTAATCCTCCCTATGGTAATTACGTGGGGAAGATGTTCCCGAAATCGTTGAATTTCAAGGTCAGAGATTTCACCATGAAATTGAATTGCACGGCCTCCGGTTTTACGCACCAACTCAATAGCCGCATCGGCTCGATTCAGGTAGGTGATGATAACAGGCAGCAAGTCACCGGGAAGATCCCGAATTATGCGCTCGGTCTTCTCCGCATTCAAATCATCATGGGGTCCGTGAGGCAATTCCAAGGTGAAACCTACCGAATTCACACCGCATTCATGACAGAACAGGGCTTCTTCAACGGTCGAGACACCTGCGACTTGCACTATCGGATACCAATTCAGGATTCGGCCTTTTCTCATGCGAACGCCCTTGCAGAGCCACGTACTGTAATCGGAAAATCCTGGACACAAGAAGTATTGTTGGATATCTTATTGAATATTGAGAGGCATAATTCAAGTAATCCATGTCAAAGAAGTCCACATACGAACGCCCCAGACTCATCGAGTTCGGTCCCAATCTCGAGGTATCTGCAGCCTGCTCGACCGGTTCGACACATGCTTCGGGCAACTGTAATACCGGATACTCCGGTGCAGCCTGTAGTGTCGGCGGTAGCGTAGGTGCCGGAAATTGTGCAAACGGAGGCGGAAATTGGCTGGCAAATTGTGTTGAGGGTGGAGTGGCAATATTTGGACGTTGCACATCCGGAGGCGTACGCTGAACCGGAATCATCCTGCTCCCGATTATCATTCTTGACACCTGGCATCACAGATTCGCTATTTGGAAGCGCATTTAGCAGATAACTCAGTACATCGAGAGAAGATCCTGTCACTATATTGATGTCTTTTCAGCCGCTGGTTCCGGTATTGCAGGCGAATGCAATGTACCCGGTTCTGCAATTGTTATTTGTAGCTTGATTACCATTACGGCAATTGTTGGTAGCCTGATTTCCCACGCGACAGTTCTCATTTCCCGCTGGCCTGTTTCCGGTTCCGCATCCTGCATTGAAAGGATTTGTTCCGGTATTGCAGCGATTGGCTGAAGCAGAACTACCGTTTCGGCAATCATACATGTAGCTGGCCCCGGGCAGGCAATTTGCGGATGCAGATTCGTGCCGGTGAAAAACAATCAGTTCGGGCCTTTCGTAAAGTTCTTTTTTCTTCAAAAGTTCACCTTTGCAGACTCTGAATCTCCTCTCGATAAGATATTCCGACTTGCGAAAGCATGCAAATGAATAATCAAGCCTCATGCGGCTAGCTCACTGGTGTGAGCGAAGCGAGCCGCATCGTGTAATCCGGAGCATCTTTTGAAGCGAGTTAACCGACAGAATGTCGATCCAAGATTGCTGGCATTGAGGTTAGTGTCATGATTGCCCGAGTAGGGGCACACATGTCCCGCGTTTCGCGGTATGACTCTACCTAAATCGGAACCGTCCATTCGGCAATTCCACTCAAGGCTTGGTCATTGCCAGGAGCGGGATCGCTTCGGTCATCGTAATGACATGCACTGCGATCACAGAAGCAGACTTTTTCTACGACGAGGCACCTGAGAGGGCCGTACCGTCTTTTCCATTTTGATTGACGTACCTTTGAATTTCATGCTAAAAAAAACGGAATCCTAAATAGTTAGGCGTACGAGAGTGTACAAAATCTTAAAATATTTTACGTTGGTGTACTGTATGTTTTCACTCTCCGTTGTGGCAGGCTGCGCAGGCAAGCTCGCCACAGCCGGGGCTGCACGCGTCGTTCAGGTCGCTCCCACTGGTGCCATGTTGCTGCAGTATGAGGATGGAAAGACATCCTGGAAATTGATCAATCCTGACAGCCCCCGCATCGATACGCAAACTGCTGAAAAAAATGTCTTGAAACCGGCTCGTTATGTTGAAACCAAGAAGGGCAGCACCCTGACATTTCCATCAGGAGATACTATTTTATATAAAGACATCCCTTCCGACGAAAAAAACCGATGATGTTTAGCTTGCAAACGAGTTGCATCTTTTTTTTCGGAGGCGCATCTTGGATTTGATGAAACGGACAAGGAGGAAATTCTTTTATGCCAATATATGAGTACCGCTGTGACGAATGCCAGATTGATTTTGAGAAGTTGGTCTTCGGGTGTGACGTGGTGTCATGCCCCAAATGTGGAGGAGAGGTTCATAGAATGATGTCTTGCTGCAGTTTCAAGAGTACTGCAGGGGATTTCAAGACCTCGGGAACGGGAAAATCCGGGTGCAGCGGTTGTTCGGCTACTTCTTGCGCAACGTGTCATTAAATTTGCACATGCTTCCGTTTCGAATACCGAAAGGAGGTTTGCACCGATGATAGACACCGAAAATCCGCACCTGCGGCTACAACAGCAAATAGATTGCCAATTGGAAACGAATCCCCGGGAAGCGCTCAAATCCTGGGAACGAGCCGGCTGGAACGAAGAACCCGGCACGGATGTGGACGAAGCCCCTTTGAAGTACATGGCTTTGGTACTTTTGGATGCAATTGAAGAGCGCGCTGCCCGATTTGCAGTGGATAAAGACAAGGGAGTCACCGTGTACGCCGACTCCACATATACTCTCCCCCAGGCGCCCCCTCACTTGATTGCAAGAGGATTGGAGTTGATGAGAGAAATGATCGGGCTGGAGGGTCCCGCAGGTCAAGGAACTCTGGCTCTCGGAATACGGAATGACAGCCTTGAGCTTGTTATTCAAAAACAGGCCGGTCTGCACATGATTAATATTCCCGGCATAGGATCGGTGACCTGATTTGCTCAATGATTTCGCAATGAATGTAAGAAAAATCGGAGAGGAATCTGCGTGAATTCCTCCCCTATTTTTGTTGCAAATGTCAGATATTTTGTCCGATTGCCAAAAGCGCTTCTCGAAAATCGGTGGGTGCCGTGCCTGCGTGCCGGCACATTTTCATAATAAATCGACGAGTTCGGTCCGGCAGGGACGCCGGACCCTACCGTTCCTTATAAAAGGAAGGTGTTCAAAAGGGCAGAAATTATGTGAACTGCTATAAATAGCGTCTATGCTTCGGAACTTTTCTTCTCAAGCTTTTTCGCCTCATCCCAAAGAGCGTCCATTTCTGGGAGATTGACCTGATCCCAGGTCTTGCCCTGTTCCTTGAGCTTCCCCTCAATAAACCGAAAGCGTCGCTCGAATTTATCCGAGGTGCTGTGAAGAGCGGATTCACTGTGCACGTCCAAATGTCTGGCCGCATTTACCGCTACAAACAGAAGGTCTCCCATTTCTTCTCGTATATGCCCGGAATCTCCCGACTGCACTGCCTCTTTTAACTCAGCCAATTCTTCATCGATTTTTTGAAATACTTCTTCCGGATGTGTCCAGTCGAATCCCACCCTTTGCGCTCTGCGGGCCAACTTTTGGGCACGATTCAGAGCAGGCAACGATCGCGGGATACCGTCCAGGAGAGATTCTCGATGTTTAATATTCTCTTCCGATGCTTTGATCTTCGCCCAGTTCTCGATTACCTCTCCTGCAGTTCTGGCTTGTGCATCGCCGAAAACATGCGGATGCCTTCGGGTCATTTTCTCTATGACACCTTGCATGATGTTCTTCATCGTGACCGTCCCCTGCTGTTCGAACATGTACGCAGTGAAAACCACCAGGAACAGTAGATCCCCGAGTTCGTCAGAGATCTCATGCGCGGAACCGGTTTCCATGGCTTGGACGAGTTCATGATACTCTTCGAGTATGTAAGGGTGAAATGTTGCAGGGGTCTGCTTCTTGTCCCACGGACAGCCATTTTCAGATCGAAGGGTTGCGATCAGTTTGAGCATGTTTTTAAAAGTGACGGAAGCTTCGTCAAAAGATTCTGATTTCATTGTGATGTTCCCGAGGAAAAAATTCTGTATTTATTGTCCTGCCGGAATACGGATAAAGCACCGGAATATTCGCTATATGATACAGATCTGATACCCCGGAGATCGCCATCCGACTGCCTGCAGGAGTAAGTAATCTCACTGTATACTCCGGATATTTGCGGTTCAAGAGCTTGGCATTGATTATTTTGCAGAAGAGATGATATTATTCTCAGACTTCTGAATGCTGATGAAGTCTAATTTGAGAGGCTCAATCAGTGACCGGAACCGCCGGCCACAAAACATGTTGGTTCGGGAGCACATGGAGGCTTCTTGGAAATACAATCCGTGGAGCAAGGCCAGCGGTCGCCCCGTCGTATCAGTTTTGACAATATCGGGGCTCTCCAGGCGCTTGTCGGTGAATTAAGTAAGAACATCAAGTACATTGAAAAATGTTTAGGGGTCAGCATTTCTCTCAAAGGTAACACCCTCAGTGTCTATGGGGATTCGCCTGTTGATGAACTGGCAGAAAGGCTGATCAAACAGCTTTACTCAATGGCTCGAGAAGGATATCCTGTAAATCCGGCTGACATCAGCCAGAGCGTGCGTTTGCTCGATCAGAATCCGAACGCCAAGATCAAGGACTTTCTGCGGGATACGGTTTTCACGTCACTCGGCAAACGGCCGATTACCCCGAAAACCATCATGCAGAAAGACTATGTCAAGGCGATTCTCACCCATGACATTGTTTTCGGAATAGGCCCGGCCGGAACGGGAAAAACGTACCTTGCTATGGCTGCGGCCATGGCGGCCTTTACAAAAAAGGAATTGCGAAGAATCATATTGGCACGGCCTGCGGTGGAGGCCGGTGAGCGGCTCGGTTTCTTACCGGGAGACTTGTACGAAAAAGTCAACCCGTACTTGAGACCTCTTTACGATGCATTACACGATATGATCGATTTTGAAAAAGCTTCGAAAATGATAGAACGCGGTGACATTGAAGTGGCGCCTCTAGCGTTTATGCGAGGAAGAACCTTGAATGATTCCTTTGTGATACTCGATGAAGCTCAGAACACCACTTCAGAGCAGATGAAGATGTTTCTGACCCGCCTCGGGTACTCGTCAAGAGCCGTAATTACGGGCGACGTGACGCAAATAGATCTTCCCGAAGGCACCAGATCGGGCCTCGTAGAAGCTCGAGAACTTCTTAGTCATATAGAAGGCATTGCTTTTGTGACGTTTACCGATCAAGATGTTGTGAGACATCCACTGGTTCAGGAGATCATCAAGGCTTACGAAATGAAGTCCTCCGGTTCCGAAGGTCGAACCCGGAAATAATGCAGATGCCAGATTCTCAGCAAAAAAAAACATCATCCGAAGGAATCAAAGAGAGGCTCACCACGCTGCGGAAAACTTTGGAGAAAAGGCTCCCTAAATGGGCACACAATTTTTCCGACCCCAAATGGCAGCGATGGGCCATCATAGTCGGGACATCTCTCCTCGCGGCGTTAATGATAGCGCCCAAGTCTTTCCGGGTGTACAATCTCACTGTCGGTGAAACTGCCCCTGAGACCATAATCTCTCCCATCACTTTCGAAGTCAAAGATCACGCCGCGACCCAAAAGTACAAAGATGACGTTATCAAGTCAGTTCTCCCGGTGTACGACTTTGATGAAGAAATGGTTCACGATGTACAGACCCGCATCACGAATGCATTCAATTTCATGTCGCAATACCTGGAAGCTGAAGCGGCTCATCAGTCCAAAGAAATAGAAAAATCCAAGGAGCGTTCTGCAGCCCCTCCCGGAGAAACTGCTGCTGCCGCAGCGATACAAAAACCCTTCCAAGTGCTGGATGAAAATACGCTGAGAACCCGATTTGAGAATCTCCTTGGAGCGAACGTGTCGCCTTCCAGTTTTGCAGTGCTCAAGGCTCACGGTTTTAACCAGCGAATCCAGAGAGATCTGAAATCATTGGTAGTCCCGGTTCTCATGAAAGGCATCGTTCTGAGCCGGGATCTGGTCATGAGAGACGGAAAAGCGGGCATACTCTTAAAAGTCAAAAGCAGAGAAAAACTTGAACCGCTCAAGGATCTTTCCCAAATTTTCGATTTGAAAGAAGCGGTCAATTTTATCAACGTCGAAGAGCAGGATCCGTCTCGTGATTCGGCAGTTTCCAGGACCATTCGGCGATTGGCGATGGATCTGGTGAACGTGAACATTACATCCAACCGTGAACGCAGTGCGCAGCTCAAACAGGAGGCGCTTGCAGCAGTCAAAGACGTAGTATTCAAGATTCCCAAAGGTGAGACCATCATTAAAGAAGGTGAGCCGGTCAATGAAGGGCACCTGAAGAAGCTTGCCGGTCTGAATGAAAAAAATCCCGTATATAGCCGTTACATGATTGTGGTGGGGTTCTGTCTCATTCTCATTCTCCTGCTGAGGTTGGGTTTATATTTCTCGGAAAAGCACCTGGACAGGACAAATCACGCAACCGACGACCTGCTTCTATTCTGTATACTGCTGATTGGTACGATTATCCTGGTCCGATTTGTTTCATCACTGTCCCCCATGTTGACAGCAGCCGATAAAACCATCACTGCCCGAACGATCACCTATGCCGCTCCAGTTGCGACCGGGTCCATGTTGATGGCTCTCATGGCAGACGCGAGAATCGCTTTCATCTTTGCGGCCCTCGCTGCGGTGACCTCCTCTTTGGCGGTTGAAGGCGATATCTATCTGTTCGCGTTCTATTTCATCTCAGGCATTGTGGGACTCCACGGAATGTCACGGATCACCGATCGCACTTCCGTTTTGAGAGCAGGTCTGGTGGTCGGGCTGGTGAACATGGTGTCCATCCTCGCCATCAAAATGGCGCTGGGTAAGCTTGAATCGGTAATGGATTTCTATGACATAGGCCTGGGATTCCTGGGGGGACTTGTTTCGGGACTCCTTGTCTCAAGTTTGGCCCCATTACTGGAGCCTCTGGGCTATGTCACCAATGTAAAACTGCTGGAACTCGCGAATCTTAATCATCCTCTCCTGAAAGAAATGTCATTGCTGGCTCCGGGCACATACCACCATTCCATCATGGTCGGGGGGCTGGCTGAGGCGGCTGCAGAGTTAATCGGGGCAAATCCGCTGCTTGCACGGGTAGGCGCGTATTACCACGATATCGGCAAAGCGGGCAAGAAAGCCAAGCCATCGTATTTCATCGAGAATCAGGAAAGGGGATACAATCCCCACGATAAACTGGAACCCAGTATGAGCGCTCTGATCCTGGTAGCTCACGTGAAACACGGCGTGGAAAAAGCGCGGGAGTATAGGCTCGGCACTCCCATCGTCGATATCATTCAGCAGCATCACGGAACCAATCTGATTAAATTTTTCTACAACAAAGCCTTGGAACGAGCAGACAAGAACCAAACGGTGAATGAAGATAAGTACCGCTATCCCGGACCGAGGCCGCAGACGAAGGAAGCAGCCCTGGTCATGCTTGCAGACGTAGTGGAAGCTGCATGCAGGACTCTGGCGGACCCGACTCCGGCACGGATTCAGAAACGAGTTCAAACTCTCATTATGGGGTTGTTCTCCGAGGGACAGCTCGATCAATCGACGCTGACGCTGAAAGATATTCACGCAATCACAAAATCATTCGTAAGGGCTCTCCAGGGAATAATGCATTCCCGCATAGATTATCCTCCCGAAGCCCTACCTCAGGAACGCACGAATGGAGATACTCATAGACAATCGCCAGAAAAGGATAGAAATCGACCTGCAAGAACTACAGAAGAAAACGGAAAGAATATTAGAAGACTTGGGCTGTAATGCCGACACTGTAGTCTCCGTCGCAGTCGTAGACAATCCGGAAATGGCGGAACTGAATTTCCAGTACCGCGGGAAAGAGGGGCCGACGAATGTACTCTCGTTTTCTCAAAGGGAAGGAGAGATACAGTCCGCACATCCCCATCTTCTCGGAGATATTGTAATTTCAGGAGATCGAGCCGCAGACGATGCTCAGGAATTAAACTATACACATGACGAAATGGTTTTATACCTTTTGATACACGGCATTCTTCATCTTGTAGGGTACGAGCACCAGGAGCCTTCCCAGGCCTTTACCATGGAGCAAATGGTGGAAGAAATCTTTCGGAGATTCTACCCTTCCCAGCCTGAATGAATGAGTCTCGTTTTGTCAGCAACCGGGACATGTAGCTGATTTGTTTACATATTACATGGTTCTCAAGAGTTTCCGCGTTTTGTCCCGACATTCAGCAACTGGCAAAGTCGTGTCTTGGGTGTCAGAGACCTGGTAGCGCCAGGTGCCGTTTCCACTCGACGCGCCCAACACTGACCTGCGCATGCTCAGGTCAGTGGCACCCGGTTGACAGAACTGCGGAACGAGCCCACCGAGAAAAAATGGCCTCATGTGAAGTTAAATGACCCCCGGCAAAGCCGGGGGCATATTCCTGTTAGCCCCTCAAAGGGGCATGTTCATGAGCCCCCTGAAGGGGGCGTCTCCGCATGGAGCATGTTGAGTTGCTCCAGCCGGGCATCTTCCGCCTCCTGTTCA
>JBGSLQ010000026.1:0-97321 GCA_041740635.1 Desulfomonilaceae bacterium
CAAAACTGTTTTGACGCTCAGAATCGTGCCACGACACATCCGAGTAGGGGCAGACCCATGCGTCTGCCCTCATTTGGGCGGACTCGCAGGTCCGCCCCTACAGTCAGGCCGGGAAGATCTTGAGAAATACGTGCCACGGTCTCGGATAGATTTCGACTTTTGAGACAGTTTCGTCAACCCGTGGACAGCGCCATGTCGTTAAACATGATTCAACGACCCTGAAAGGGTCGACCAACAGGCAATGATTCCCAAATGTCATTGGTAGACCCTTTCAGGGTCCTGAAGACAAAGGATTTTGCCGTATCGCTTCCGTGGGTTTGCACCCACGGCTACTGTTAGGTAGCCTCTTCGGGGCTGAGGAAACCTCTCTCATGCGTAACTGAATGGATACTATGATTTGACCTCTCGCTGCATCTGGTTTCACTGACGGCCAGTAGCGGTGGCCAGGGCGATTGCCAGTGGCCTACGACAATGAAGAAATCCCAGTACGAACCGGATGCGTTTTTTCCGGACGAAATACAGCCTTGACAGATATACCTGATGGTTCTAGATAGGAGCCATGATTATGGATCTTGCTCTGTAATAGAAGTCACGCGCCACTGAGCGGCACTCCCGCGTGCATGGCTCCCCACCTTTGCTATGCGCAACAGTAGTGGTGTGTCTTCTAACCTCCTCAAGCCATTTAGGAAATGAAACGATCGGACGGCCGCGATACAGGCCGTTCAATTTCGAAGACTGTCCAGAAAACAGAGGAGACACAGACAATGGACCAAAAAGAACGGATGCAATTCTTTTACGAAATATTCGATTCATCTTTGCCCCGCCTCGCTCCAGGAGACCACGCATCCACAAGAAAGGCGCTGGATATATGGCTTTCCGCAACGCCCCACCACAAGGGTGGCCCCAATCCCACAAAGCTGAGGGTTCTGGATTTGGGTTGCGGAAATGGCACCCAGACCATTCAGTTGGCCAAACACTTGGACGCGACAATCCTGGCTGTGGATAATCACCAGCCCTATTTGGAGGAGTTGAAGCGGCGAGCTGAAGCCGCAGGTGTTTCGGAGAAAATCCGGCCGTATCTCAGAGATATGTGCGACCTGGGGTTGAAGGATGGTTCCTTTGATCTGATCTGGTCAGAGGGGGCCATCTATGTCATGGGGTTTCGCAAAGGACTTGAGACCTCTCATCGCCTGCTGACTCCAGCCGGTGGTTTGGCGCTCTCCGAGCTTGTGTGGTTGCGACCCGATCCGCCGGCAGAGTGTCGGCAGTTTTTTGCCGAAGAATATCCTGTCATAGTGGATAACGATACCAACCTCGCAGCCATAAGAGACTGTGAGTTTGAGATTTTAGGTCATTTCTCCCCGCCGGAGTCGGCCTGGCTGGAGTGCTACTACACCCCAATAGAAAATCGACTTCAGTCCTTGGAAAAAATGTATGCGTTAGATCCGGTACGAATGAATATGATTGAGTCTATCCACAGGGAGATCGAGATTTACCGCAAGTATTCCAGGTACTATGGATATATGTTCTACATAATGCAACGTCGCTGATCCCTGGATTTCCGAATTCCGGAATGCGACGTTGCCGGGACAAACAGGCCTCGAGGGGATCGACCCTTTGGGGCCCGGACACACCAATCCTTATTCTCTTCGTAGCGTGTCCTCAATCAAAGAAGAAGGGGGGCCGATCATTTCCCGTGGATGTTTTACAAACTTGCTGGTGTGTGATAAACACGCACTGTCTTGAATTCTTTTCGTTACAAGAAACCTCACATGAGAAATCATCGGCCTCTCCTCCCATGTCCTTTGAAACCCAACGACTGCATTGCCGTCATAGCTCCGGCAGGACCGGCTTCCGCTGAACTCCTGAGAGCCGGAATCGAATTCCTTGAGTCGAAAGGATTCCGAGTGCTCGAGGGATGTCACGTGCGCGAACAGGACGGATATTGTGCCGGGACCGAACGCCAGAGGTGTGACGATCTCAATGCAATGCTCGCCGATAGAGACGTGCGGGGAATCCTGTTCGCTCGAGGCGGATATGGAACAATGCATTTGCTCGATTCCATACACACGGATTTGCTTGTTTCGGATCCCATCGTACTTGTCGGCATGAGCGATGTGACAGCGCTTCAGCTCTCACTGTACAAGAGGTGTAATCTTGTCACGTTCTCAGGTCCCATGATCGCGGGCCAGGTTGCGCAGGGTCTGGATCGAATTTCGGAAGCTTCGTTCATGGCAGCTCTTACCCAGCCTCTTGAAAAGCGAAATCTCTGGCCGGACGAAAGCGACGGGATTCGGGTGCTGCGGCCCGGACGAGCCTCCGGGGTGCTCCTGGGCGGCTGCCTTTCCCTGGTTACGGCATTACTGGGAACACCCCACCTGCCCGACTTCGATGGAGCAATCCTGTTTCTGGAAGATGTGAACGAACCGGCTTACAGACTGGATCGAATGCTCACACAATTGCATCTTTCCGGAATCCTGAAGAGAATACACGGCGTGCTTCTCGGGTATTTTCTGGATTCGCAAAATGGTGACCTGACTGAGACAGTGGAGCGCATCATTATGAAATACGTCGATGATGAGACCATTCCTATCGTGTCGGGGATTCCTCACGGTCACGCACTGCCGAATATTACTTTGCCCATGGGAGCACGAGTAACACTGGACACGGATTCAGGGTCTCTTGTGGTAGATATCTAATTTGGACGGATCATGCTGCGTATCCGGCTTCGCGGACCGGGTACTTTTCACTAGCTCAGGAATCGAAAGCGTCTTGACAGGATGCTTGCCTGTGGGCTAGCATCTTCACACACGGAGAGATGGCCGAGTGGTTTAAGGCGGCGGTCTTGAAAACCGTTGACCGAAAGGTCCGGGGGTTCGAATCCCTCTCTCTCCGCCACATTGTCAACATACTCCTCCATGAGATCCTCGTCGCTTAAAAGCTGGTGAGACACGCCCTGACTTTTCGCTTTGCACCGCAGCCTACGACACAGTTGTTCATCAGAAAGGGAAATTGCTCCCGTGAATATAAATTTAGGTTCCTGCCGTAAAAGTATAGAGGGGGCCTCTGTGCTGTACCTCTCGATAATTTGGACGATCCCGAATCAGCAGAGCAAAACGACTTTAGGCCAATAGGTCTTTAGAGAGTTCGAAGAATCATGAGAAGAACATTTGAAAAAGCCAATAGAGTGAGGCGGCGTAATTGCAATTCTGTATCTGAAGATTATCGAAGTGATTGCCTTTACTTTCAGCAGCCCGGTATATGTCCCCTCGCCGTATCCGTTGTACCAAAGGAAACAACCGCCTCACGCTTTTCATAGAGATGCAATTGACGTGCCTGTTGCTCAAAATGGGATGTATATTGAGTCTGCCTTAAATTTTAATAGAAAACGGGAACTTACCTGGGGCTTAAAACACCCCTCGTTCAACTGTCTGGATCGAAAATTTCCGGTGATTGCAGAGGGACTATTGCTTCAACAATCACCAAGCGGGGGTAGAAACTGCTCCTGACACATCTGTCATAAAGAAAAGTCTCTCCCCGGATTCGTATCGAGCAAATGGAACGGAGCGAAGACCTCATGCATATTGCCCGGGCTTGCATTATACGATTTAGGGAAATGCTTGAGAGAGATTCAACTCAAGAGTCCAAGGGATACTGCTGAATGTGTGACTTACAAGTATCTCGAGTACATCGTTTCGCCTCCAATCAATCCAGATTGATCAAAGGCGCTGGTGAACAATGTCGTGATCCAGAGCACGCTGCTGTCAGTTTCCCCCAGCCATCCGACCTCCACTCCATGATAGGCTACATACTCCAGGCACCAATCTCCATAGTAACCGCCAAAAGCGGTAGTGTCATAGCTGGCCGCCACATATGCATTCATGTATAGAGACAGGGTATTGGTCAGAGAATTGCCATATGAACCCGGAGCCCCCGCGACAGAGCACTCCCAGATTTGGAACATTCCATCATCCAACATTACTTCATCAAGATCGTCGAAGTAGCTGTAATAATAACTCACGTTCCAGTGAGTCACCTCATCCCCATTATAAAGCCAGCCGTCGCTTCCCCCGAACCAGAGAGAATCTGCTCCACCATGCTGGTCAATTCCGATCACATCCAAGTAGGAGTGTTCAACCCTCGAAATAATTTGCGCTTCTTCAGCCCAATCCTCAATTCCCCAGTAAGAGTAAGGTGATCCATCATAAAGAATTATTCTCGTATTGGGCTGCACCAGGCTGAAATCCGAGTAAAGCCAGTCATTTCTTTCTATCCACACTACATCAATATTGTAGGTATTCCCTGAATCCCATGATCCCCATTTGACTTCAGCAGGATCGTATCCGGCATCGGGAATGACATAATATTCAAGGTATGTAGTCCCCGAAGTCCCGACAACTTCGTAATGATAGGCCCACTTCCCTCCAATAAATTCGTATGTCCATGTACCGAAGTGGAGAGTCTCACCGGACCATCCGGGTAGAGGATCCAGAATCCAGGAGTTGCCCTCCTGGTGATATCTATTGTCTGTCCAGTGCTCGTAGGAGTACCAGTGGGAACTATCTCCACCATAGTGGTACGTATAATAGAAATCATTGTATTCCCACACGTTATCTGTGGTATTCCAGTTCCAGTCATACATAATTTCCCAGGTATTGTTGTCTCTCGAATCGAACCAGAACCACTTGCCGGTGGATAATTCCGTAGCGTAGTAGTAATCGGGACCTGAATACCAATAATCAAAATTACCTACATGCTGGAACCACCAGCCAGTGTTTTGGTTATAGTACCAACTGCTGTACTGATTCCACCACCAACCGGAGTTGTTATCTTCGTACCACCAACCGTTCGCGGTGTAAATCCATCCGAGACTGTCCACGTTGCCTGAATCATCGGGCGTCTGATCCTGAACATCTTGAACATCAGCAACCGCACCATCCAGAACAATCCGGTCCTCAAGCTGTTCCAGGAGGAGCAGGAACGTACGGCCTCTCATAGAGTCATTATTTCGGCGGAACATCTTCGCCCCCAATCTCATAACTATCGTGTGATAGCACAGAACAGAATCATGCCTTGTCTCAAACAAAGATATTGTACGCCGAACATTTTCAGAGAGTCAACATGAAAATTTCATTTTAATCAATGAGAATTAATGAATTTTCAGAACCTAGTCCGTCACGATGAGAATTCCGTCATCGCCTAAAATACATCGCCATTTTCACGTCCTTCGTATTCTCTGTAGAAACGCAGAAAATAATCCACTCCGGACCAGATGGTGAGGAAAAGAGCTATGTACAACAGCACCGTCCCTACAAGGTGAAAATCCACTGTAACAAAGAAGAATTTATAGTCGTAATGAATGATGAGCGGCACAATTGCTGCAAACTGAAATACCGCTTTAAGTTTGCCGACTGGGCTCGGCTGAAGCGTCGTATCCCACGATTTGGTTATTGCTCGAAGCGCACTCACGGCAACTTCCCGTGTGATAATCAGCATTACGATCCACGCGGGCACTCGATCCAGAGCAATAAGCATGACAAGCGCCGAAGTTACGAGCACTTTATCCGCTATCGGGTCGAGAAAGCGACCGAACGAAGATTCCAGGGAAAACCGTCTTGCAATGAATCCATCGAAGAAATCGGTTAAGGATGCCACGAGGAAAAGGAGACCCGCTGTTGCGGAAGCAACCTTTCCGGGAAAAAACAGAAACAGAATGATAGGCGGCACCAGAACCAATCTGCCGAGAGTAAGAAAATTGGGTAAATGCTTTTTCATTCCAATATCCCGCAATTAATTGACCGACAGTTTCAATGTCGGATCACTTCTGAATTTGAGATAATACCCCATCACCTTGTCCACATAATTGATGGTTTCGCGGTAGGGCGGGATACCGGCATATTTCTCGACCGTTCCAGGGCCTGCGTTATATGCAGCCAGAGCAAGCTTCAGATTGCCATAAGAAGCAAGAAGCCCTTTGATGTATTTCACCCCTCCGAGAATATTGTCATGAGGATCGAAAGGTTTCGTCACGTTCATATCCTTCGCTGTGGATGGCATGAGCTGCATGAGTCCTTGTGCGCCTTTACGTGATACGGCGTTGGGATTGCAGTTGGATTCAGCCACAATTATCGCTTTGACGAGACTTGATTCTATGTTGAACTTTTCTGCTATTTCCGACACGATTTCATCTATGCTGCGAACTTTTCCTGCTTTGGAGAATTCTATCACCGGGATTTCGCCGGATTCGCTCATATGAAAAATCCATCCGGGTCCGGATGGACGGTTGGTGAATTCTTTAGTGCCATCCTTATGAGTCCTCAGGTAAATGTCTGCACATGAGACTGTCGGAAATACCATAATCGTGCAGATCACCAGTAATCTCACCCAAACATCATGCATCGTGCTCTCCCGAGTGAAAGCAAGTGTCACACGCGTTCGTTTTTGTCAACCCAATTGGTCGGGCCGTTTACCAGAATGGCGATAAGATCCGGCGATTTTGCAGGCTGATGATTGTCCATTATGGCAAAATGGCATCACAGTTCCCGCCGGTATACGTCACGAAAACCCGTTACCGGATCTCTCAATGGGTAAAGTCAGTTTGAAAACGGCTCCTTTGTGCGGCTGAGAAGAAACCTTCAAGGTGCCTCCATGCTCTTCCACCAACAGCAATGCTTTGCTGAGTCCCATACCCGCGCCGCTTGTTTTTGAGGTCACAAACGGATTGAAGATCTCGGTTAGATCTTCGTCTTCTATTCCGATTCCCGTATCGCTAAACGAAACGCTGATGGAGGAACCGACACGTTTCATGTCAACCTTCAGACGTCCGCCTTTTGGCATTGCTTCGTAACTATTGAGAATAATATTGTAAAATACTTCCTCCAGTGCTTCGGGATCGGCACTGATTTTTGGAATATTCGCCTCTTCATTCACCACGAAGACCACTCGATCCATCTCGGAGGAGAGCTTTTGCAGAACTCGTTGCCGCGCCTGCCGAGCAATCTCGATCAAATCCACACGACACGCACGAAACTGATGAAACTTAGAAAACCGTACATAGTCCTCAATGTCTTTGACCATTTTTTCCAGGCGTTTCACGTCCTTGAGAATAATGTCGACGTACTCGTTTCCGGTTGGATTATCGTTCATTGTCTTTCGTAATCTCAGAGCAAATCCTCCCAGAGAGGTAAGGCAATTTCGGACTTCGTGAGCGACCCCCTCGACGACTTTTCCCAGTGACGCCATCTTTTCCGAGTGTTTCAGGCGCCTCTCCACTTCATGGAGACGGGTCAGATCCGCAACGACTATCACAACATCGGGATTACGTCCCCGCTCTTGAATCAGGGAACTGGACAGATATCCGGGAAAATTTCCTCTATCCTTTTTCCGAAATATGAACTCTCCTTCGGTCTTTCCATCGCGCAGTGTGTCTTTGATGAGGTTCCGGGAAAGCAATGTCCGGGATTCGGCCTGAATGAGAAAATGAATATCCTTGTTCATGAGTTCTTCAAGAGAATATCCCCACATCTCCGAAGCTGCACGGTTCGCGAACCTGATGTTTCCTTCCGTATCTGTAGTGAGAAGCGCTTCGTTTATACTGCTGGCAAGCTGCGCCGCATATTTTTCGTTGCGTTGGATCCGCTTCTTGAGCCTGATGTTTTCTTCCAGAGCTTTGCGACCGGCAAGAAGCTTTTCCGCAATCGCCGCGATGCCCTCCATTTCAAAAGGTTTCGACAGGTACTCGTCAGCACCGAGTTTCATTGCTTTCACGGCGATCTCCTGGCTGCCCACCCCGGTCATGAGGATCACTATCGCACGTGAAGATTTGTCTTTTATATAGCGGAGCACCTCAAAGCCATCAAGTTTCGGTAATTGAAGGTCAACGAGGACGAGATCGGGCAGATTCTTCAAAAAAGAGGCTTTTGCATCTAAACCGTTAAAAGACTGGAAGACCTCGTAACCATGATCCTCAAAAACATCTCTCAGCATGTTATTGAGAATCTCCGAATCATCGGCTATGAGGACTTTTCTCTGAGTGGACCGGTTGGCCATGCTATTATCCTTGCTTCTGAAGGAATTTGTTCAGGCACTCCCGGGAGCAAAATGAAATGTACGTTCCTTTGTGTACTATGGTCAATGCATCAACAGGTGAAATGAACAATCCGCACACCGGGTCCTGGACCATATCATTTGCCCCCGGGATTTTCTGCTCATTACCTGAATCCCGGTCGGAACCCAGCCCAAGACTTTTCACCACCATCTTGGTAGCTTGGTATCCGATGTACGCCACTGCAGAAAGGACTATTAATTGCGCAATCATGTTACTGCCAGTTCGATTCTGCGCCCAGCGCCCGGACAGTTCCGAGTTCATCCGGAGCAATCAGGGCCGTCAGTTCGCGAATAGTGAGTTTGGAAACGGGATGCATCGTTTCCGGAGCTATCTCCGCCAAGGGTACAAGCACGAACCCTCGTTTATGCATCCGTGGATGGGGAATATGTAAATCATCCTCCCGTATAACGAGATCGCCATACAGGAGAAGGTCCAAGTCGATATGACGGGATTGATCGCTCCGATGCCGGGGGGATTTGCCAAGCTTTATTTCCAAGGCTTTCAATGATTCCATCAGTTCTCTCGGACTCAAAGAGGTCTCAATTTCGATCACAGCATTAAGGAACTTCGGTCCATCGTCCGACAGATCCACAGGATCGGTCTCGTACAATCGGGAATACGTTTTGATTGCAATTCCATAAGCACGATTTAATTCGTGCAATGCCTCTTTGAATTTTAATTCCCGGATTCCCAAGTTCGAACCGAATCCGATGTACACCTTAGCCGTCATTTTTCACTATAGGGTTTTCCAGGGAACCTATGCCTTCGATCCGCACTTCCACCTTGTCTCCGTGCTCCATCGGCCCTATACCGGAAGGAGTTCCCGTAGCAATGACATCTCCCGGCTGAAGCGTCATGACTCCCGAAATAAACACGACCAGTTCCGCTGGGCTGAAAATAAGGTTCGAAGTGCGGGATCGCTGCTTCAGCGCCCCGTTGAGATATAATTCGACGCCCAGATCGGTCGGGTCTATTTCCGTGTCAATCCACGGTCCGATAGGGCAGAACGTATCAAATCCCTTTGCTCTGGTCCACTGGCCGTCTTTGGTTTGAAGATCCCGGGCAGTGACATCATTGAGACACGTGTATCCGAGAATATAATCTCGTGCTTCATCCCATCCGACGCGACGAGCCGTTTTGGCGATTACGATTCCCAGTTCCGCCTCATAATCCACTCGCCGGCTCTGGGGAGGCAATAATATGGGATCGCCCGGTCCAATGACACTCGTGGAAGGCTTCATGAACAGCAAGGGTTCTTCCGGGAGGGCCAGATGCAATTCTTCCGCGTGATCGCGATAATTCAATCCCACTGCCACCACTTTGGAGGGAACGCAGGGGGGAAGAAGCTTCACCTGATCCAACCGGAAACTTCGCGGGAATTGTTGACCGGTGGCGGGAAGAATGTCTTCGCCCTCCAGTTTTCCTTCAAAGACCTTATTATCTGCAAGGAATCTCAGTAGCCTCATTTTCGTGCTTTTAACCCCAGAACGTCCTGCATATCGTACAATCCGGGAGCTTGAGAATAGATCCAGAGCGCTGCACGAACAGCCCCCTTGGCGAGAGCGTCTCTGCTGTGTGCCCGGTGGATTAGTTCTATCCGCTCACCACCGGTGACGAACATCACCGTATGTTCACCCACGATATCGCCGCCCCGAACTGCCATGACGCCGATTTCCTGGTTCTTTCGCTCGCCGACCATACCTTTACGGCCGTAGACTCCGACCTCTTCCAGATCTCGATCCAATGCCTGCGCGGCAATTTGCGCGAGTTTGTTGGCCGTTCCGCTGGGAGCATCCTTCTTCAAATTGTGGTGAGCCTCAATTATTTCCACATCGTAAGAATCCCCCAGAGTTCGGGCGACCATTTCCGTGAGATTAAAAAGGAGATTGACTCCCACGCTCATATTGGGTGCCACCAGACAGCGAGTGGTAGGCCCTATTTTCTCGATTTCCTTTCTCTGGGTTTCCGTAAAGCCCGTGGTCCCGACCACAATTGCCTTTCCTGCCTCTGCCGCAGCCCTTATGTTCCCAAGAGAAGTGTCGGGTGAAGAAAAATCTACCAACACATCGCATTTTTTCAGTATTTCATCGAGATCGGAAGTGATGGCCACAGCAATATGCCCGATGCCTGCTATTTCTCCGATATCTTTTCCCAGTTCGGGATGCTTCGGAAATTCCAGAGCACCTACTATTTCTATTTCGGGATGCTCATGAGCAAGAGCCACAATTCTCCTGCCCATTCGACCCGCTGCACCGCAAACGGCTATTTTCATGGGATCCCCTTTCTCAGATAAGTCCGTATCGCTCCAGAACCCTTTTTAGCTTTTCCTGGTTCGCCTGGGACATAGGACAAAGAGGTAATCGAAATTCGTTGCGGATCATGCCCATCATGCTGAGTGCGGTTTTTATCGGGATTGGATTGGTCTCAATGAACATTGCCTGACAGAGTTCGTAAATCTCGAAGTGTATTGCCCGGGCAGCCGCAATGTCCCCTTTGAGCATATGTTTCACGAGCAGGGACATTTTGTCCGGAACGATGTTCGTCACGACGGAGATGACTCCTTTCCCGCCAAGAGCCATGAGCGGAAAAGTCATCTGATCGTCTCCGGAAAGAACGTCAAAAGCGGAGTCGCTCAGCCGGATGACTTCGCTCATCTGAAGAATACTTCCGGAAGCCTCCTTCACGGCAACGATATTGGGAATCTGTGAGAGTTTTGCCACAGTATTGTTCTCGATATTGACACCAGTCCGTCCCTGTATGTTGTACAACACGATGGGAATATCCACAGCTTCCGCCACGGCTTTGAAATGCATGTACAGGCCTTCCTGGGTAGGCTTGTTATAGTAAGGAGAGACCATAAGACATGCATCCGCACCGACGGACTTCGCGTGCTCTGTAAGCGCAAGAGCTTCCTCCGTGCTGTTCGATCCCGTACCCGCGATCACCTTCACCTGGCCCGCAACTTCCTTTACCGTAAGTTCAATAACCCGGTTGTGTTCTTCATGGCTCAAGGTTGGTGATTCGCCCGTCGTTCCGCACGGGACGATTCCGCTAACCCCTCCGTCAATGCCGAATCGGATCAGGCGTCTCAATGCATCCTCATCCACGTGCCCGTCTTTGAAGGGGGTGACTACTGCGGTAAAAGCTCCTGAAAACATCCTTTGCTCCTTTAACTGGTCTGGAGAATAGCGGAAGGGATATGTTCCCCCCGGATAAGATCCTGATAACTCTCGCGGTCCCTGATGACAAAGTATCGATCTCCGTCCACGAGCACTTCGGCAGCACGGGGGCGGGAATTGTAATTCGAAGACATGGAGAAACCGTACGCACCCGCACTCATGAGTGCAAGGAGATCGCCGGATTCAACGGCTTCAATTTCCCTGGATTGTGCCAGGAAATCGCCGGATTCACATATGGGGCCTACGAGATCGGCAACAATGCGTCTATTCGCACCATTCGTGTTGCGTGCCACCTTCCACACTGCGTGATGAGCATTGTACAGGCTCGGCCTGATCAAATCGTTCATTGCAGCGTCTACTATGACAAAGGATTTCTCGGGCCCTTGCTTTCTGAATAGGACCTGGGTCACGAGAATGCCCGCATTGCCCACAAGAAGTCTTCCGGGTTCCAATATGAGCTTCACTTTGAGGTCTGAAATGCGGTCAACAATCGCCGTTCCGTACAACGATGGAGCCGGAGGCTCTTCCTGGTCGTACGGAATTCCCAACCCTCCGCCTATGTCGAGATATCGGATGGATACACCGCGGGAGCGTAGAATGCCGATCATTTCTTTCAGACGATCGATTGCTTCCAGGAATGGGGACAGCTCGGTCAATTGGCTGCCGATGTGGCAATCCACTCCGACTGCTTCTATGCCGTCCATCCCCGCAGCTTTCTCATAGAGCTCAAGAGAGCGCTCCACATCGATGCCGAATTTATTTTTCTTCAACCCTGTAGAAATGTACGGATGTGTCAGAGGATCCACGTTGGGATTGACTCTGAGGGCTATTCTGGCTCGCTTTCCCAATGCAACCGCCCGCCGATTTACAAGGTGAAGCTCCTCTTCGGATTCCACATTGAACATCAAAATTTCGGCATTCAAAGCTTCATCAATTTCGGAGGCCTTTTTGCCTACTCCGGAGTACACGATGCGAGAAGCATCTACTCCAGCGGACAGAGCCCGGAAAAGTTCTCCACCGGAGACAATGTCCGTGCCGGACCCCAGGTTTGCGAAGACCCTCAGGATGGCGATATTGGAGCATGCTTTCATCGAATAGCACACAGTGTGGTCCACCGGAAGAAAGGGTTCCTCAAAGATCCTGAAATGACGTTCCAGTGTCCCACGGCTATAGATGAACGCGGGAGTGCCCACAGCTTCACAGATTTGCCGGACAGAAACGTTTTCGCAGAAAAGTTCATCGTTTACGTACTGAAAATGATGCATGACCTGTAACCACTAGCGATTATATCTCACAGCCTCCGCAACGGTACGGCTGGACTCATATTCTGGTCTATCTTCAAAGTATGCTGTTACAGCATAGCGATATGTCAGACCTCTCCGCACTTTTCTATCGAGAAACCACGAATCCCGTATCGGTGCGGTATTGATCTTTTGGAAAGCGCCATCGCCTTCCGAACGATACAGATTGTAGAACACCCTCTTCCCCGTAATCGTGGGCTGCTCCCATGATACCCGTATACCCGTCGTCGTAATATTCGTCCGGACATTGACCGGCGTTTCCACTTCCCCCGGCACTGTTACTCGTACGGTGGTGGAAGGCCGGGACTCTATGGAAACTTCATTCGCGACGCGAAGCGATCTTACCACATAGTAATACGCTTTATCCTTTTCAACCGATTTGTCCGTAAATGACACTTCGTCGGATTTTGTCGTTCCGACTTTTTTCATTTGATCCAGAGCATCGGTAGTGCCGCGATAAATCCGATAGCCCTGAACCGCTTCCGTGTCACCGGGCGCAGTCCATGTCAGGGTAACTGCGTTCGGGGTTGCATGTGCGTTCATGTTTTCAGGAGCCGGAGGTGGCTCCTGGAAAGTCACCGGCACCTCGGGGCTCGGTTTTCCTTCCCGCCCTTTGAGATTATAAGCGGCTACTATATACGTGTAGACGTTTCCATGAGCTACGTTCCTGTCCGTGTACATGACTTTGCCATCGACAATCTCGGCGTTCACAGGCTTTTGAAAGTCAACATTGGCGTACGGTTTACCTTCGAATCGGCAATTCTCGCATTCTTCTCCTATTTTGCGGGACAACCGATAAATCTTGAATCCGGACAAGTCCTTAAGCGGAGAACCGTCCGCATTCATCGCGAGGACCTCCCAGCGTAGCATTATCCGATCCGGATACGCGAAAGCATCCACGAGTCCCATGTCTCCCGGAACGGTTGCTGTTGCCGGCCGCGGACTTGTTTTATATCCACATCCGACAAAGAGGCACACGACGAGAGCAATGCACGCAAATACACGGCCTGACGCCCTCAACCTTTCCTCTTTCTGCGGGACTTCGGCTTATCGCCGGTTTCAGTTACTTGTTCCACGAACAGCCGGGCCGTTCGAATCTGCTCCATGACACTACGTCGGGAAGTGCCGCCCGCATGATCCCGGGCATCCACCATTTCTTCAGGGGTAGGCAATTCCGATGAATCCTTTTGCCCCTGTTCCGAACCTGCCCGAACCAGTGCTCCAATTCGCTCGTGAGCTTCCCTGAAGGGGACCCCTTCGCGGGCAAGCCGATCGGCAAGGTCCGTAGCGGCGAGCGAAGGGTCGGACGCGGCCTCGAGCATACGGTTGCGACTGAACTTAATTCCCGGAATCAGCCCAGCCATGATGCGCAGACATCCCTGGACCGTGTCTGCGGCATCGAAAACAGGCTCTTTGTCTTCCTGCAGGTCTTTATTATACGTAAGAGGCAGCGCTTTCATGGTGGTCAGGAGCGCAATCAGGTCTCCGTACACTCGCCCCGTTTTCCCTCTCATCAGTTCACATGCGTCCGGATTCTTCTTCTGCGGCATGATGCTCGAACCGGAACAATAAGCGTCCGGCAACTCGCAAAAACCGAATTCCGGTCCGGACCACAGGATCAATTCTTCCGAAAGCCTTGACAGGTGCATCATGACAACCGAAGCGTTGAACAGAAATTCGAGAACAAAATCACGGTCTGAAACCGCATCCATTGAATTGGCGCTCACTTTGGAGAACCCCAGCGTATTCGCAACGAGAGCCCTATCAATGGGAAAAGTAGTCCCGGCCAGCGCAGCAGAGCCCAGAGGCATTTCGTGATTTCGTGCCCATGAGCTTTCAAACCTGCCGAAATCTCGTAGCATCATCTGGTAATAGGCCATAAGATGATGTCCCAGACGAACGGGTTGTGCCCTCTGGAGATGCGTGTACCCGGGCAAAATGTAATCGACGGTTTCTTCCGCTTTGGCAACGAGAGCGGACATGAGCGCGATAATATCGTTTTTGACCACCTGGCACATTTCAAGAGCAAAGAGTCGCAAGTCCAGGACTACCTGATCGTTGCGGCTCCGAGCAGTGTGCAATTTGCCCGCGGTATCCCCGATCTTTTCCCTGAGCGCCTCTTCCACATTGATGTGCACGTCTTCCAGATCTTCCCGAAAAACGAAGGAATCTTTCTCATAATCCTTGAGGATCTCCTGAAGGCCTTTTTCGATCTTTCTTGCATCCTTTGCAGGGATAATCTTTTGTGCGGAAAGCATGCGCACGTGTGCAATGCTGCCCTTTACATCCTGCTCGAAAAGTCGCTTATCGAATCCTATGGAAGCATTGAAAGCTGCGAACTCAGGAGCCATTCCTTCCTTGAAGCGGCCTTTGCGTATTCCGGCAGCTTGAGGATTTTGCTTTTTCGAGTGCGATTGGTTGCGTGTAGCCATTTTCGGTTCCAAACAAAAAGGTGTATCGGGGTATCCGCCCTACGTGGACGATTTTTCCATCATTGACCGGATTCTCAGCCTCAGCGCATTAAGCCGAATGAACCCCTCTGCGTCGGATTGGGTGTACACCCGGTCCTCTTCAAACGTTGCGAACCTGGGATCATAGAGCGATTTATCGGATCGTCTGCCTGTTACGGTGACATTCCCTTTGTACAGTTTCAGTCGAACGTCGCCGGTTACTGCACCGGCTGCCTCGTCGATTGCCGCCTGGAGCATCCTTCTTTCCGGTGCAAACCAGTAGCCGTTGTACACGAGTGATGCGTATCGAGGTATCCATTCATCCTTGAGGAACATTACTTCCCGATCCAGGGTAATGGATTCCAGGGCTCTTCGTGCAGCATGGAGGACCGTCCCTCCCGGTGTCTCGTACACGCCGCGACTCTTCATCCCCACGTAACGGTTTTCCACCATGTCAACTCTGCCCACTCCGTTGCGACCTGCGACGGTATTAAGCGATGACAGTAATTCCGCAGGACTCAACGCTTTGCCGTCAATCGCGACGGGGTCTCCCGCCTTGAAAGATACGGTAATCTCTTCCGGCGTATCAGGAGCCTTTCGGGGATCCACCGTAAGCACGAACATAGTTTCCGGCGGTTCTGCCCAGGGATCTTCCAGAATGCCTCCCTCGAAACTGAGATGAAGCATGTTTCGGTCCATGCTGTAAGGTTTCTCCGCGGAAGACGTTACGGGAATTCCTCTTTTCTGTGCGTACGCGAGGAGATCGGTTCTGGAGCGCATATCCCATATTCGCCAGGGTGCAATTACTATAATTTCCGGATTCATGGAAAGATATGTCAGCTCGAAACGTACCTGGTCGTTTCCCTTACCGGTTGCCCCGTGACTTACCGCATCCGCATTCGTTCTGGCAGCGAGATCCATCTGAGACTTCGCTATACAGGGCCGTGCAATGGATGTTCCGAGAAGATACGATCCCTCGTACACAGCGTTTGCCCGCAACATGGGGAATACGAAATCCCTGACGAATTCTTCCCGGAGGTCTTTAATTTCTATGGACTCGGCTCCAGTGGCTTTTGCCTTTTCCACCAGAGGTTCCAGTTCCTCACCTTGCCCCAGATCCGCTGCAAAAGCGACCACAGGACATTCGTATGTGTCTACGAGCCATCGAAGAATGACGGAAGTATCCAGACCTCCCGAGTAAGCCAGCACAATCTTATTTATCTTTTGTTTCACGAAACCTCCAGTGGTCTCCTGCAGAGTCTCAATCCGTCGAACCGGAATTGTGGCGTTTTGCCCTCAGGGAAGATTCTCGAAGAGCATCTCAAGAATCGCCTTTTGTACGTGAAGCCTGTTTTCGGCCTGATCCCATACGAGCGACCTCTCAGATTCCATCACCTCATCGGTAATTTCCTCACCTCTATGGGCGGGCAGGCAATGGAGAACGTACACTATTTCAGCCGCGTGTCGCAATAATTCATCATTCACCTGGTATTCACGAAAAGCATGCTGACGAACAGCCGCTTCCTGTTCCTGTCCCATGGAAGCCCACACATCGGTAGATACGGCATTTGCTCCGGTGACTGCAACCACAGGATCTCTCGTTAAACCGATCTTGCCGGAATCGAAAGATACCTGGGGATCGTATCCTTCAGGGCATGCAAGTTTCAGGGAGAATCCCAATTTCTCGGCCACATCGATCCAGGAATTTGCCATATTGTTCCCATCGCCTATCCAGCAAGCATTCATGGAACATACGTCCAGTCCGGCTTCCTGAAGTGTCAGGAGGTCGGCCAGAATCTGGCAGGGATGATGGAGGTCCGAAAGCCCGTTTATGATAGGGACCGAACCCCACTGAGCAAACTCTTCCAGCACCTCGTGGCCGTAGCACCGAATTACCAGAGCATCAACATAGCGCGAGAGAACCCGTGCAGTGTCGCGAATCGGTTCTCCCCGACCGATCTGAATATCTCGGGGGCTCAGGAATATCGATCTGCCGCCCAACTGGGAGACCCCTACTTCGAACGATACACGAGTTCGAGTCGAAGGTTTTTCAAAGATCATGCCTACGGTGCGGCCGTCGAGCGGGCGTGATATGCCTTTGCCTGCAATACTGTGTTTCAGTTCATGGGATCGTTTCAGTAAAGTAAGGATTTCGTCCCGCGAGTAGTCTTGAAAGGTGAGAAAGTGCCTTATGTCAGACATTTAGGAACCTCCACACCTGGAGAGCACGCCATCCAAGGCTTCTATTGTTGTATCAATCTCTTTCTCCGAGACTATCAGAGGTGGAAGAAACCTGAGAACCGTCTCCGCTGTACAGTTCACGAGCACGCCTTTTTCTCTCAATTCCGTTGCGGCCCCCGCTCCGGGGATCTTCAGGTCCATTGCCTGCATCAGGCCCAGACCGCGCACCTCTCGAACTACCTCATGCCTGGAAGCAAGTGACTCGAGACGGTTGCGCAAGTAATTGCCGGTTTCATTGACGTGCTCCATAAAGCCCGGAGAAAGTATTTGGCCGATTACATAAAGAGCCGCAGCAGAAGCAAGCGGATTTCCGCCGAATGTTGAAGCATGCGTTCCGGGGACGAACGCCTCCGCAACATGATTCACAGCTAACAGGGCTCCCATGGGAACTCCACCCGCAATACCCTTCGCCAGGGTCATGATATCGGGGGTCGCCGAGAAATGCTCGTGAGCGAAGAGCTTGCCGGTTCGTCCCATACCTGTCTGTACTTCATCCAGGATGAACAGGCAGCCTCTTTGATTGCACAATTCCCGCACTTCCCTGAAGAAATTCTGAGAAGGAACTTTGACGCCCCCCTCACCTTGAATGGGCTCGAGCATAACCGCAGCGGTTTGAGAAGTTATTGCCGCATCCAAAGCGTTCAGATCGCCGAAAGGTACATGGGAAAACCCCTGAACAACCGGTTCGAATCCTTGCCTGTACTTTGTCTGTCCCGTCGCGGCAAGGGTAGCCAGGGTTCTGCCGTGAAAAGAGCCTTCCATGGTAATGATGTGAAATCGTTCGTGCTCTCCCCGATCATGAAAGTATTTTCGGGCGAGCTTGATGGCTCCTTCGTTAGCCTCGGCTCCGGAATTGCAGAAGAACGCCTTATCAGCAAAAGAATGCTTAATCAACAACTCGGCAAGTTCGATCTGAGGCAGAATATGGAAAATATTGGACACATGGATCAGTTTCCGTGCCTGGTTGTACAGTGCTTCGGCGAGCCCGAGGTGTCCGTGCCCGAGAGGACAAGCAGCCAGGCCGGCTATGAAATCAAGGTATTCGCGGCCGTCGCTGTCGCGCACAGTACATCCGTTACCTTCGGTTAACATGATGGGAGTGCGTCCATACGTGTTAAAAACGTATTCTTTATTGAGAACAATGAAATCGTCCGCTCTCATGGCTTTCCTTTTCCTGTTAATAATAGTTATCTGTGAATTCCCGGAGCCACATCCGGATTCGGAGAGCAGCTTCCGGGAAAAATTAAATACCCGGAGCCTTTTCCCGGACTATTTCGGTTCCGATGCCTTCGTCGGTGAGCATTTCCAAAAGAAGTGCGTGAGGTACCCGGCCATCGATGACATGAGCTTTAGGGACGCCACCCCTCAGCGCGTTCAAGCAGCATCTGATTTTCGGAATCATCCCCCCTGAGACAATCCCTTTTGTGATGAGGTCTTCCGCCTGCTCTTCGGAGAGGCTGGAAATCATCGTACCATCCGAATCGAGTACTCCCGGCACATCGGTCAGGAGAATGAATTTTTCCGTTTTCAAAGATGCCGACAACGCACCTGCGGCGGTATCTGCGTTGATATTAAAAGGCTTCTCACCCGGACCCGCTCCCACAGGGGCCACGACCGGGACAAAGTCTGAAGATTCCAGACAACTGATTATGTCCGGATTGATTTTATCCACGTCACCCACGAGTCCCAGATCTTCGTCAACTCCTGCGATCCGCTTTGCTTTCTTGGCTTTGATGAGGCCGCCATCACGACCGGAGATTCCAACCGCTTTTCCGCCGAAAGAATTGATGAGAGAAACGACATCTTTATTCACTTTGGCCACGAGCACCATTTCCACCACATCCATGGTTTCGGCATCGGTCACACGTAATCCGCTTACAAAACGACTTTCCTTCCCTATCTTCTTGAGAAGCGCACCAATCTGAGGACCGCCTCCATGGACGATGATGGGTTTCACGCCGATAAAGCTCAGGAGCGCGATATCTTCGGCAAAGAATCTTTTCAGGCTCTCCTGAGTCATAGCGCTTCCCCCGTACTTTATGAGGATGCGCTTACCGTGAAACGCCCTGATATAGGGAAGTGCTTCGGCAAGAATTTTCGCCCGTTGTTCGGAAGACAGCTCTTCGGGTAATTGAGCTTCCATTGTTCCAGTCCGTTTATTTTGGCTCTTCCGGCATTCTGTTTTGGAGTATTAAGGGTCTTGCGGCTGCGAGCCGAACCCTGAGCCCCACAGTATTGCTAAAGCAGGTGATAATACCACGCATTGTCTCGTGATCCAAGCGGTTTTTGGTCGGAAGTGAATGGACACAAAAAATGATATGTTTTGTTGATCCCGAGGGCTCCTCTGATTATAATCAGCGCCCATGTGTTTCGGATGGATTCAAAAGAAGATGCATAAGAGTTTCAGCTTCGGGTGGATAGTAGTGGTATGCCTTTTAATGCTTGTCTCGGATTGTCTGCCGGCAAGAGCGGATTTCAATACATCTGCTTGGAAACACTATCGAAACGTGCGGATATCACCCGAATACTCCGAGAAGGTGGCAGCAATCGCGCTCGAGGCCGGGGTTCTCGAAAAGTGCAGGCCCGATAGCGGCGACCTCCGAATAATTGCTTCAGATGGGGAACTCGTCCCTTTTACCTTGCTGGAATATCCTACGGATGAAGAATTGACTCCATTCCCGGTACGCGTTTATCGCGTCGCAAAATCAGCGGACGGCTCCACGGATATCTGGGTAGATAAATCGGCCAAGACTCTTACCAACGGTATTCTCGTTCGAACAAACTCGCGAGACTTTATCCGGAAAGTTGAGATACGCGGTTCGGACACATTGAAGGAAGGATACATCGTCCGCATGGACGGATTATTGCTGGAAACATCGCAACCAATTGCGATGAGCAGTTTAAAAATACGCCATCCTGTGAATAATTTTCAATACTTACAGATTCGCATACTCGAAGACGAGAAGCAGCCCCTGAAGATCGAAATGGTCGAATGTTTTCCGCCTTCTCCGGCAAATCCTGTTCCCAGGTCGATTCCATACCGGTTAATTGAAAAGAGAACAGATCCTGTCACGAAATCCATAACGATGGTAACCGATCTTGGAGAACGCAGGCTGCCTCTGGGCAAAGTGAAAATAGCGACCGTGTCGGGCAACTTCACAGCCAAACTGGTGTTGTCAGGAACCGATCGCCTGTCTGGCTCTTGGCGGCAATTCTACGATGGTACTGTGTTCCGCATTCGGAAGGACGACGCTCACGCGGAAGAACTCTCAGCGACTATGAAGCCGCAGTATTCGAGATTCGTGAAGGCCGAATTCACACCTGTCGGTGCATCCGTTCCCCTGGAAACCCTAGAATTCACTGCCGCCCCACGTTTGGCAGTATTCGAATATCATCGCGAAATGAGTTATCGACTTTTTTATGATAACCCCAATGCGGTTTCGGTCATACAGCCGGAACGCTTTGTGTCAATGAACTTGAATCACTTGGCTGCGGCATCTTCAGGCGCCTCATTGGAAGATGAGCAGAAGAATATACAGATTCCTACGATCCCGAAGGCAGCCGCCAGTCCGGAACCGACCAAGACGTGGGGGATTGAACGCATTTTGGGGATAATTATGTTGTTGGCCGGGCTCTTGCTGCTTTTCATACTGATGCTGAGAGCCCGATCCTTGAGAAAAGCCCGAAGGGGAAGTAACGCCAGAATAGTATATACGCGGTATGAGTGACCGATTTAATTCAGGACTTCTTCCCGCAAATTGAACGTTAACCGAGTGCCCCCGATGCTGATTTCATCGCCATCCTGGAGCTGCACCTGAGTTGTTATGGTCTCTCCATTGACTTCAGGCTTCTTAAGACCTTCGGCATAAGCCAGGAAAAATCCGTTCGGCCGTTTATTGATCAATGCGGCTGTCTTGCCTACGAGAAGACCCGAGCATCTTACATCTGCTTCATTCGACTTCCCCAAGGTGGTGAGCCTTTTTGTGAGATCTATAATCTGGGGGGTTCCTCCGGAGATAAGCGTGAGCGAACCATGAAACTCTATTCGTTTCGGCCTTTCCGGCGAATTCTCCGTGCCCCCTTGTTCTGCCGCATGCTTTGCAAGCAATTCCTGCTGAGCCTTGGTATCGAGTAGAACAGTCTCTCTGAAGGTCGGTTTGTCCTTTGCCTCCTCGGGTTCCCGCGACGGCCGTTCATCCTGAGGTCGCAAATCCATAAAGCTGAGAACGTGTTTTCCGACTATAAGTGTGTCGCTGTCAAAGATCTTTTCTCTGGTGATCTTTTTTTCATTCACGAATGTTCCATTGAGAGATTCCAAATCGGCCAACACGTAATGGTTAGGATCTTCTTCTTCGATAATCGCGTGGTGTCCCGAGACGGCCATATTGTCTATCACCACATCGTTGTCTTCACGTCTACCTATGGTAACCGGAGTCTTCTCGAAAGTGTACTCTTCGAGAACGGCATCCTGGAATTTCAGGACCAGCTTAAACATCGGCTTCCTCCATTCTCCTGCAGCCCTGGCTATCGGATCCCAGTTATTCCTTCGTATGTGACTCCCATGAAATGGCAGTGCCATTCTCCTGTTGGGAATCTTCACAAAAGACCGTCATTGCCAGAGTGGTATTATCCGGTCCACCTCTTTCGTTAACCATGAAAATCAAGCGTTCCAAGGTTTCTGGCCCAGGTTTGTCCTTTAAGATTTCCTCGAGAATCTCTTTATCGGTCATTACCGCGGTGACTCCGTCAGTGCACAGAAGGAACGTGTCTCCGGGAAAAACGGCCAATTCATCCATATGAATACGGATTCTCGGATCAACCCCAATAACGGAGGAGAGAATATGCCTCAATTGAGAATCTCGGGCCTCTTCCCGGCTCATAACACCTCTTTCCACCTGATCCTCAGCGAGGGTGTGATCCTTTGAAATCTGCTCGATATCCCCGTTCCTAATGAGATAGGTCCGTGAGTCGCCCACGTTGATTGTCGATACGGTATGATTATGAATGGCCATACCGGTCATGGTGCTTCCCATGCCGACGAATTCTTCGCTTTCCAAAGATTTTTCCAGGACCACCCTGTTTGCGACGAAAGTTGCCTGTCGCAATAAGTTCGCCTGAAAGGTGAATGAATTATCATAATCTTCGAATATATCGAGCTTTTCGTTTTGAAACTTTGAGTACCTTTTGTAAAAGGGGGCGATTGTCTCCATTGCTAAACGTGAGGCCACTTCTCCAGCGCGGTGACCGCCCATGCCATCGAGAACGAGCACAAGCTCATGTTCCGGATCGACGTAGAAACAATCCTCATTTGTGGTGCGTTGCTTGCCCACATCGGTTCCAGCCCAACACTCAACGATCACTTTGCCTCCCTTATCAAAACAAGACGCAACGGGCAAGTATCCCTGCCTAAGTATGCATAAAAGAATCGTTCAGATTCGGATTCTTCGAAATGTAATAGATTTCAGATGCCAAATCAAGATTTATCGTCGGAATGTGCTGAAATCATTATTGCTCGGAAAAATGGGGTTAAAAAGTGTCGAAAACGACATTGGCTATGCAATGAATTACGGCTGATGATGAAACAACATGGTGGATCCGTTTCATTGCGCAATGGGCCATGAAGTGCAGAGAACAGGTGGGATTGTCCTGACAGGACTACCTGCAAACCGCCCCCTCGCAACCGACCTCAGAAGAATTTTGCACAAGAGAATGGAAGAATGGCTACATCATTAGATACCGACAAGTGAAAGCTCCGAGAAACCTTTCGGAGATTTTCCCGGAACTTTACACTCAGCGGAACTATCCGGCACCAAGCCCCCTTCTACTCGTTATCCAGAAGAGACACTCTTACCTTCAGCTTCTTGGGGTCGGCATCCACGATACCTCTGACTTTAAAATCCAAAACTGATTGTTCCCCGGAAACACACTGCCGCAATTTCTCGATATTGACTTCCGACTTAGAGCCTTCAACCAGCAGATCAACGGTTACAATAGCCATGGACGGCTTTGCTGCCGGCTTTGCTGCCGGGGCTGCTTTCGGGGCCGGGGCTGCTTTCGGGGCCGGGGCTGCTTTTGCTGCCGGGGCTGCTTTCGGGGCCGGGGCTGCTTTCGGGGCCGGGGCTGCTTTTGCTGCCGGGGCTGCTTTCGGGGCCCTTGCTGCTTTCGCTGCCGGAGCCGCCGTCAGTTTCTGAGGTGCAGGTTTCGGTTGAGTAGCTGTTTCCTTCTTGCTCATGTAGTAACCTTTTTCGGGTCGCTCTACTCGACCACCTTTATGCAATCTCCCCAGAGCGGCGGTTGTCCTCTTACTATTCGATCCGATTTCTTTGGCAATTTCAGCAACCGAAAAGCGTTTTCCAGGGTTCTCATCAAGAATTCTGATGATCTTGTCCCGAACGTCCATCATTCTCATGATTGTTCTCCTTATCCTTTTGTGCCGATTTCATCCTCTGTTGGACTGACAAACAGAATCACATTTCATATCAGAAAACAGCTATTCCCGGTCCGGCAAATCGTTTGGCTCAAGTAGTTACAAACTATCCGCCCTCTTTGGAACCTGCCACCGACGTAATCAATTCAGTAAGTATACCAAAGTAGCGATGATTACGCTAGGTTATTTTCTCGCCCACATTGAAATTTAGGCGTTTTCAAGTCGCCTTTGCATGAATATGTCGCTTCATTGCGCCTGAGTCAAGAAAGACGCAAGGAAAAGTAACAATAAATGCGCGCCAGTTACTATCATTTATCGACGGTAATTTCTTATCTATCTCTCAATTCTTGCGACATGATAGTTATTCAGTCACCCGGTGCAGACTATACTCCTTACGATCTCAGTGCGTCTGAATGTCTAAATCCTCGGCTCCTATAGGCGCTAAATAGACGAGGAGCTGAGCTTCCCCGGTCGTGGGGACGATCTTCTAATCGGTTGCTCAAGGGTCTGACCTGCGAATCGGCCTTCTTTGGGCATACGCACAGGTGTGCCTTTACTCATCGCATTCGAAGGGGATTCTTACTTTATCACCTGTACATGTATTCCTTCAGTTACCCACGGAGATGAGACGTTGGGGGACATGTCATTGCGAGGAGCGGAGCGACGTGGCAATCTCCTGATACGTGCCTGTACCTTCAGGGGATTGCTTCGCTTCGCTCGCAATGACAGGCATTCAGACGCTCTGGCATCAACGATGCGGTACGCTTCGCTCACCGGCATTCTACGTACTCGAACAAAATACCTCTCAAAGCACCGCCCGAAACTGAAGCCTTACGCGACATGCAATTCTGGGGTTGTGATCGCTTCGCACCTATGGTAATCGTTTCCCATTGAATGCGATTTCTTCAATTCGTACGCGTCTTACCCCAGCTTTCATGAAGAAGAGAAGCTTTCTGAGAAGGAAGTGTCCGAGCGATTTTGCTTGCGCAGAACTCAGAGAGAGGGTTCGATGCAAGAATGGCAGAGTGAACCCGAACACATGAGAAAAGGAATTGAAATGAGCACAAAGTGTGAATCATCTACCCCGATTCAACGGCACCTACGGGCGGTTCTGCCAAGAAACATATCTTTCCGCCTGGATCGATGGGGAAGAGGGTGGCTGAAAGCACCTGTCGGTATGATGTTTATGCTTCTGGCAGGGTTGCTGGTGTCAGGCTGCGGGATGCAGCAGGAACTCGAAACCGCGAAACAAAATGTGGAGAGGCTCACTGCCGAAAACAGGAAGTTTTCCGAAATAATCGCTGACCTGACGCAAGGCAAGAACAAGCTCACCGAAGAGATAGCCGCTTTGGAGGCAAAGAATCGTAATCTTACGGACGAAGTCGCTCGCACACAAAAAGCGGATCAGGCCCTCGCGAAAGAGATCAGCGAATTAAAGAGAAAACAGAACGACTGCCGAAACGAGTTGGCGAATCTCCAAAAAGCCAAAACCAGCCTGAACGATCAGCTCGACCAATTAAAGAAACAGCTCGAATCCACCGACCGGACTTCAATCGGCGATTCGGCAGGACAACAGTCGCTTGAGGCAAGTCGACAGTCTCCGAAGCCGCGGGAAGCACTGAATCCATGTGACTCCGTGCTGGAATTCATGCGAAAGACTGAAGAAATAGTAAGACGCGTCAAGGGGGAACAGAGAACAAAGCAACTCAAAGACCTGAAACAGGAGTACGCCGAACGATTGAATGCTGCTCCGGAAAAAGCCAGAAAAGCATCGCTTCAATGGGTTGCCGAACTCGAAAGATCCTGGGACAAACCTGACGATAATACGGTATTCAACCTGCTTTCCAAGAGAAATGCAGTCCTGGAAGCGTGCGAGAAGGATCCTTCATCTCTCGGGTTCTAATGCATTATCGGTCTGAGAATCAGTCTTGATTTCGGGAAGGGACAGGGAAGATCGCCAACAATGGGCGGTCTTCCCTGTTCTCTTTTTCACAAGCTCACTGCGGGATCATAGTACCACAATTCTTGTCCGTGGGTTTTGTCACTGGCGGTAAAGTATACTCTATTATTGAAAATGAACAAATCATCGACCCAGGATGAATTAATTCCCGGATTGATATCAGTTAGTCTTTGCACGTTGTGAGTGTTCGGATTATAACTCCACAATTCCCACCCGTGAGTAGCATCCCAGCCAGGCATGTACATCATGTCATTTATTACAGCCAAAGATTCGGGTAGAAAATTAGTATAGTTCGTCGGTGGAGTGCTGAAGTCGAGGTACACATCTCCGGCTACGGGATCGAATCGCCAGATATCGAACCCAATACCAAAATACAACTGATCGTTATAGAGCACCGGATTGCTACCCAGGTGCGATGCCCCGGCTGGATGATCAAACGAGTAATATGCTGAGTAAATGTGGGACATCGTAAAAGACGCCCCGGCTGTGCCCGATGCTGCGTCATAGGTCTGGAGATGATCGGCGTCGTATAAAATAACCAGTTCGTCAACTGCTGAGGTTTGGAGATGATACAGCTGACAAATCTCACCTGGGGTGACACCTGTAAAAGCAAGGGATTGCGTCTCCAAATCTAAGTACGCAAGTTCTGATCCGCCCAATACAAAATAAATATCCTCATCGTATAATGTGAGCCAATCAACAGAAAGGTCATTTTGTGCGAAAAATGGTACTACTGACACCCAATTAGTAAGCTCATTGTATTTCCAAATTTGATTTCCGGCGAACCATTGGGTGGCTGAAAAGTAAAGCTCCTCAGTGCTTCCATTGTCCACCGACAGAAGCCATTTTGGTTCGCTGCCTCCCGAATCTCCCAAATCCATGACGTATGCGATCTTGTTGGTCGCAGGATCGTAACGCATTATTTCCTCTCCATAAAGAGTACTTGTTGCGGCAAAATAGATCTTGTCATTGCACTCACAGAGCCAATGGGCGTTTTGATACATGTTCGCTTTTACTGCTGGAAGATCTGCAACCTTGATGACATTGGTCTCAGGATCGTACTGGTGCAGGATTCCCTTGGAGATGAAATACAGATCTTCGTTGAATTCAATGAAATACTCGTCAGGATTGAACCCCACAGGCGACCACGATTCGAAACTCCCCTCACTTCCGGCTGTAAGGTCCTTGACCATGACCAAGGGGTCATAGGTACCCCAGGTTGCCGATGCTGCATCCCACTTCCACCAGTCTCCTGTCATGTGGTCGTGGTAAAAGTAATGATCATCATCGGAATAGTAGGAGCTTCCGAACGTATCGTTTGCCACCCAATTCTGAGAATCGGTCGCATAGTACCAGGTGTAAGCAGGTTCCCACGTGTTGTCGACCAGAGTGTCGTACCAGAACCAGAGTGAGGTTGACAGTTCAAATGCAAAATAGCGGTTCGCATCGTAATAGTAAAAATCAAAGCCATTCGCGCGTTGGAACCACCAGCCATCGTCCAGTTGATGCCAGTCACCGTCATACCAGTCTACCAATACCGGTGCAATTGTATCGCCAGTATCTCCTGCAGCAGCCCCCTCTTCAACTGCAGTATCCGTGTGCGTGTCTTGATACTCGCCGACGTTCCCGTCGAGCACGATGCGTTTTTCGAGTTCTTCGAGAACCAGTGTGCGTGCAAAAGGCTGCGCTTCAGTGAATGCGCCTTGAATTACGTCTAGACGAGACATATCCTCCCCCTTTAAAATATTCGAAATTTTCTTTCAGATAAGGCGTCTTCTACCATTTCTCTCGACTACAAAGAAATACAGAGCCTGCACCAATCCGCCATTGCTTGATGGAAGGGTGCAGGCCTGTCAAATCAAAGTAAATTATTGCAAAGGATACGGTGCGGTTTCGGCTTCCCAAGCGTTGTCCTTCCACAGCCACCAGTTGTATGCTATTTGATGATCTTGATAGAGGTAATGGCTCATGGGGATTGTGTCCGGATTAGATACATCAGGAATGATTGTATCGTCGATTTGAATCAGCGCGTAATACTGGGAGCCGTACCAGTCGTTATAGCAGTATGCGCCCTCTCTCTCTCCTGCACTATCCTCGATCTTGATAGTGTCATCATAGAACCAGTAGAATGCGGGTTCCCAGGTGTTACTATCAAGCGTATCGAACCATTCCCAGTCAAGGTAGTCGTGGAACTGCTGAAACTGCATGTACTCAGCCCAATAGTAGTTGGTTACATCCTTCTGATTGTACTCATATGCATTTGAGTAAGAGCTGTAAAACCATTCAAACGCGGGTTCCCACTGCTTGCTGTCGATGGAATCGTAATAGTACCATTTTCCGGTAGTGAAATCTTCGTACATATACTGGGTTTCACTCCAGTAATAGGCCTTGAATGTTACTCCTGACTGAATCCACACCTCATTGACACTATCGTAATACCAGCCGTTTACGTAATCCCAGGTGCCAGTGTTCCAATTGTAGTAGAACCAGGAGCCGTCCGTGGCATTCTGAACGTAGTACGTATCGCTATTATCGTAAAACCACCAGTACCAACCATTTTCGTACTTGAACCACGTGTCGCTTCCGTACCAGTGCCACTGTCCGTCAAACCAATCATCCAGAGTAGGAGCCTCATCGGCTGCGGCAATCACTGAATGATCGGTTGCATCAGTCTGGCCTTCTTCGACCCCTTGGTCCACTGCGCCATCGAGCACCAGGCGATCTTCGAGCCTTTCGAGACAAATGTCCCTCCCTGAAACCACATTCTCCAAAAGGTAGTCTCTCATTACCATTGCCTCCCGAATAATGATACGCCAGTCTTGCAGGCTCTTATTGGAGCCGGTCTCCTGGACATATACTGAATTGAGCGAAACAGTAGATCTACGAAAAAGAGTGTGTCATAACCATATAACAGAAAAACCGCACAGATTACCCATATCATACTCTTCATCGAAGGGCAATGTTTTTATTGGCAAATTCCGTGAAGATTCAATTAGGGTCTCTTAATGAGACATCACCACAAACGCTATCCATAATAATACGTTTAGCAATTATTGTGGATCTCTTACCTGTTTCCATTCTTTCCGTGCGGGATGACAAGTTTTGCCCGGTCTCGCGAATGTAATCAGGAGACCCAAAGTTGCAGCGACTACTTATGCGAGAGATAACAGGAGAAGGCTTCTATATTAGTTTTCATCACTGATGTTATCCCCAGAGACCGCTTCCTCAACTCCGGCACAGAAGGACCTCCTCCAGATCAATTCTGTCACTCTGCCCCTTTTGCAATGGCCAGCCAAGGCGATTTCAGAATTCCCATTCTCTATCCATGAAATGCTTCGAGTTCGGTATCACACGGCAGATCTTCTTTCAGTTCTCTCAGAATTTCTTCAAGTTTTAATACTATTTTCTCCAGGCGTTTTTGTTCTTCTCCTCTGACAATACACGCTCTTTCGCGCACCATCTTCAGCACGAAGCTCATCACATCCGGCAGTATGTCACATGTCAACCGCTGGTTCAGTCCTTCTTCTGAAAGATAATTGGCTACCGCAAACAGCGGAATGGCATGAAAACGTTCTTCACCAATCTTTACTGCGATCCCCATACGAACCAGCATATGCCGGACGGACGGTTGTACTCTGCTTAACCGCAGACTTATCCCCATCTTGCTGAGGTCCAGGTGCAAGCCGGCAATCATTTTGGCGCCGGAGACATCCAGATCTACAGTCGTGATCATATCCAGCAGCACTGTTCGGACAGGATCACGGTTCTCATGAACGATCTTCATTATGCGCTCTCTTATCGATATTGCATTCGCATAAAAAATACCGGCGTTAGGACTTACGATTACCATTCCGGGAATGGGGATGCTTGCCGGATCTTCATTTATTGAGGAGAATTTTGGAAGGCCGGGTACTTTTCCAAAGACGCTGACATCGGATCGCGACACTCTCCCGATGACCAGAAAAAGACACAGCAGCGCTCCGATTACGACCCCGTTGAGTATGCCCGTTACCAGAACCCCGATGAAAGCTCCGAGAGCGGTGCCAAATTCCGCGGGACTCAACCTGAATAGCTCTAAAAATTGCCTCCATTTGACCAAACCTCTAATGGCAACAAGAACCACGACGGCCAAAATGGGGTCTGGTAATCTGTTAAAGAGTCCGGTAAGGAACAGGACCACAAAAAGAACTAACAGAGCGCTGAAACCGCCGGCGAATTGAGTCTTTGCTCCAGCCTTATCATTTAATGCACTACGAGAGAAGCTCCCTGCCAGAGGAAAAGACTGAGTCAAGCCAGCTCCTATGCTGGCGAATCCCAGAGCCATCAATTCCTGGTTCGGATCGACCCGGTATCCATTCTTCGAGGCAAAAGTCCGAGCCATACTCATTCCTTCCACGTACGCCAGAATGAAAATTGCCAAGGCTCCGTGTACGAGGTGTCTCAAGTCAGCCAATGGAACCGAAGGCAGGCTCAAGACGGGAAAGCCACTTGGAATAGTTCCGACGGTATGAATCCCGTGGGCCGCGGGATCGATCACGTGCATGAGCCCTATCGATCCGAGCACTATGATGAGAGGCCACGGAAGCCTCGGGATCAAGTACTCACCTGCGATGAAAATAACAATCGCCAGGATTCCCAGGGCTAAAGCCCAAGGATTTGTCTGACCGATGTGCTGCATCAAATAATGGATTCTCTCGAAAAACTCTCCTTGCCCTCCGTGGATGCCGAAGAACTTTCCCAATTGGGTTGATGCGATATAGAGCGCAGCACCTGAAGAGAACCCGACGAGCACCGATTCCGATATGAAATTCATCAAGACTCCCAGCCTCAGAAAGTACGCGAGCACAGCGATCAATCCCACGAGGATCGCTATCATAGAGGCAAGGACTGCATATTGGGCCGGAAAATGTATCGTCAGGCTGCCAAGTGCAGCAGCAACCAGGATGGACACGGCTGAAGTCGGTCCTACTGCAAGCTGCCGTGATGTTCCGAATACCATATATAGGAGCGGCGCGGCGATACACCCATATAGACCTGATTGAGGAGGCATTCCTGCAAGATCGGCGTACGCAATAGCTTCCGGTATGGCAAAAGCGGCAAGCGTCGTTCCAGCTAACAAATCCGAGGACAACCATTGTTTCTCATAAGCAGGAACCCAGTCAATAATAGGAAGACAGTTGCGCAGGCGATCCGAGAAGTTCTCTTGTTGATTCATCGATCCTCCGAAATCGGGAGCACACTTAATTAAGCCTCAATCAGACCTTGCATCAATGCACCTGATTCGGGGTGGCCGGAAGTGCAAGGACTGTGCTGAAGCCTCTACACCAAATGAGCCATAAACACTAACCCAGCGATTATGAGTGCGCAACTGTAAACTGGAACCGCTCCTTCTGCTTACTCGATAGTGATTTTCAGGAGCCCGAGATCCTTTCTCTTCGTCTCATCGATATTGCGAACTCACATGATACCGATAGGAATCAAGTTGAACGCTAAGCAGGATTCAATTGTAGTGGTTCTCGAAAGTTTTGAAGGAATTTGATACCTATAGGGAAAAGCATTAGTACCGCCCGATGTCCCCACCAAGCGCAATTAATTGCTTTCATTGATATTATCACCGAGTGGAATGCCGGAGACTACCAATTTCGATGAATCGCTCTACACAATCCGCTATTAGTTTTGAGAATCACTATACAGAACAACGACTCGTGTCGGGGGGAGCACAAACACAGCCGGAATCGGGTTCGGGTAGCCAACGGCAGCCGAATTCCAGCACCTTTGCGAGGAATATAATCCCTTCACTCACAATTGAGCTACTATCGTTATACGTGATATATTACCTGGTGAATCCATCAGGAGTCTTCATGTACAAGATTCCATATTTATTCTGAATCTCCCGGTCAAGAGTTTCTGCATTCCCCAAATCGATAGGAATTTGCAGATTTCGATCTATCTGGATCAATGCTTTCTTTTTTCCACTCTTCTTTGCCGATTGCAGGTAATTATAGAGATCTTCCACATTCAATACTTCCTTGCCATCTACTTTCTCCACCCTCTTCAGGTATTCTGAACTGTCAGTCAGTCCGTATTCGGGAAATATCTCCGAGATGATAACAATTTTTTGGTAAGGGTGTTCCGGATATTCGTCCAGGTATTTTGCCCTGAACGTATCACCTGATTTGCCGAGGTTCTCGATACAATTCAAGGTGAGGTCAACAAACCCCACACCACCAAAGATAAAATAGTTCGCTCCGGTAAAGAGTTTAGGGACAAGTCTCGGCAGGCCTTTCGTCAACACTCCCTTCATAGAGAGAGCCTTCCCCTCACGGATCACCTTGACCACAAGGGGGTCGCCAACTTTCTTACGATTCAGAACCTCGGTAAACAAGACTCTCTGTTCCAACTCCGGACAGTATACTTCGCCGAAATTATCGATCTCGTTATCGTCAATGTGTGTCAGTATGTCGTTCTCCCTGAGACCGAATTCAAACGGTCCTCCTCCGGGAATTATGTGTGCAACGAGAACCCCGCCCTGATCCTGATGGAGGTGGTAGTACTCCTTGAGACGAGGAAACATGTGCTGTACGGTCAACTGCCAGTTGCAAATGAGACCGGGATTCTTCAAGGTTGGAAAGAGATGCTTCACAAGATTGATCGGAATGAAGAAATTAATGCGATCGCTATCACGCATCCCCTGAAAAGACACTCCGATCACTTTGTCTTCCTTGAGCACCGGTCCACCGGAATTCCCGCGATTCTGTTGCAGAGAAGCCTGCACCATGAGCCACATATCCTGGGAATGTGCATAGGCTTTTACTTCTATGCGACTTATTTCTCCCTGATCCGACTTGCTGATGCCCTCTCCTCCCAGGGGATATCCCCACCCCAGCACCTTATCGCCTACCCTCAATTTATCGCTGTCACCAAATTCGAGGGGTTCGATCTTGCCGTTTATTCTTTCGTATATCTCCAGTTCTGCCGGTTCCATCTGAAGCACTGCAAAATCCGCGGTATCGCACACCCCGAGAATTCGTACATTGTATCGTCGTTTTTCGCGGCCGTTTGACACTCTTATGCTCTGAGCCATGGATACGGCATGTGCATTGGTCAGAATCAGCCCTTTTTGGTCGGGAAAACTGCGATCGTCCTTAAAGAAGAAACCACTACTTCGCAGTTCATTGAAATCGGGACTCTTCCAGGGTTTGTGATAGTAGGAAGCCTTCTTTGCGGTGAACACCCGCAACACTTTGGTTTCTATTGCATTGTTCCGGTCGCCGAAGCAGGGACCTGCCGCAACCAGAATCCCCATCGCGACGACCAGAAGGAAGCGAATTGTCATAACCATGGAATCCTGTGATGTAGTGGGAGTATTCTTGGAGAGTATAGAAAATTACCATTCTCAATGGAAGATCATGGAAGCAAAACTGACAAAGGAGTTCTTGTCATCCACCTGTGCATGATCGAGTGCGAGAAGGAGCCCCTCTGTCGCATCCATACAATGGAACATGGCAGCAATAGGAGAGAAGCCGCAGATTCTCGTTGTTTCCTGGTCTGAAGAAACGTGCCGTACGAATCCAGGGAGATCCAGAGCCTCAAGATATCGGAGCATACGCCTATCATTTTCCAGGGTCTGGTTTACGGTTCCTCTATGAGGGACGAATCCGTCTCCATAGCGAGGGCCTATGTGGTCCAGATCGGCACTCGCTATGAAGCAAACAGATTTGCCGATGCGCTGACATGCACCCCTCATGGCACTGCAGAATGCATCAAATTTTCTTTTCTGATCCTGAAAGGGGCCGGTCTCATGAAGCATCTCGGGAGAAAGCGAGCAGAGAATGGGCACAATCGTAAATGAATGGCGAGCGGCAAAGACATGCTGCAGAAAGATGACTTGGAATTCTATTACATGCTCTGTTGCATGAAGGATTTCTTCCGCAGCAGGATCGTATCCAAGTTGCTCGGTCAGATGCCCCAGAAATTCACGATCGGTTCGGACCACACCAAGAGGAGTCTCAAAATCGAGATTCGTCGCGGTAAAGATTCCTTCCACCCCCGAGTGGCCCGTCCCGAAAATTACATAAACATCCGAGGGCTGCCCCGCGGCAAGTGCATGATACGCACTGGCAAAGCAGTTTCCGCCCGCGCGGACATCGATATGTGGCGCAATCACTCCAAGCGGGCGCCGCGGATCGGTACCGAATTGGATTGATCCAGGCCCTCCGTCTCCGGAGAAGAAAGAACTCAATTGACGGCTGAGACTGTCCGGATCTGCTTCATAACTCGCACCTGCATGTGAGCAAGGTCTGACAGACAACTGCCGGTAGCGTTCCACACGTTCCCGAAAAGCTGTTCGAAACCGCTCGCTATCAAGTAAGAATGCTTCATCGAGGCTTTTCACGAGCCCGACAATGTCATCCAGAAATGTAATGAGACCGGCCCTGCGGGTAACTTCCTCTTGGATATCTCTCAAGGAATGCCGACCATCCATCAAAGCCAGCACCTGGAGTGTCTCCGGCCGGAAGCAGAGAATACCTCCGGTCATGTGAAGAGGATCGCGCAGCCCCACGCTAGGGCCGTTTTGCGTGGAGACCTGAATGGGCTCCACATTGCGCAACTTCGGCTTGCTATCTGGATTGTACAATTACATTCCTGAAAAAAATATCAGGGAGCCAGCCCTGCATGCAAGAAGCAGTAGAGGAGTGAACCCCGCTACCCTTCTATGAATGGTCTCAGCCGCTTGCTCCGCGAAGGATGTCGCAATTTCTTGAGTGCCTTGGCCTCAATTTGACGAATACGCTCGCGGGTTACATCAAAATCCTGGCCAACCTCTTCCAGGGTGTGGTCGGCTCTTTCTCCGATTCCGAATCGCATACGAAGTACTTTTTCCTCTCGTGGTGTGAGCGTTGCCAGAACCTTTCGGGTTTGTTCCGTGAGGCTCATTCCCACAACTGCATCGGAAGGAGAAAGGATCTTTTTGTCCTCAATGAAATCGCCCAGATGGGAATCCTCTTCCTCACCAATCGGAGTTTCCAAGGAGATGGGTTCTTTGGCTATTTTCAGAACCTTTCTCACCTTTTCCAGGGGAAATTCCATTTTTTCCGCAATTTCTTCGGGAGTCGGTTCACGGCCGTATTCCTGAACCAGATACCTGGAAGTACGGATCAATTTGTTTATCGTTTCAATCATGTGGACCGGAATACGTATGGTCCTGGCCTGATCGGCGATAGCTCGCGTGATGGCCTGACGAATCCACCAGGTTGCATATGTGCTGAATTTATAGCCGCGCTGGTACTCAAACTTGTCCACTGCCTTCATGAGCCCGATATTGCCTTCCTGGATCAAATCCAGAAACTGCAGTCCGCGATTCGTGTACTTCTTGGCTATGCTTACGACCAGCCTCAGGTTGGCCTGAACGAGTTCGCTCTTTGCTCTTCGGGCGAGGTACTCTCCTTCTTCACACGACATAAGAGCAGCTTTCAGATTTTCCTCGTCCATTGCAGCTTCAGCCCGAAGTTTCTGGATCTTGCGTACGCTGTTTTCGTATTTTTTCTCCAGATCGAAGACTTTTTGCGGAGAGACATTTGTGAACTTCTTGAGCGGTTTTCTCTCTTCGATCATCTGCTTGAGGAATGTGAAGTGTTCTTCTATTTTTTCCGGAGGAACCCTCAATTCATAACAGACGGCTCTTAGTTCGTCCTGAGCAGTTTCCAATTTCTTGACCAGGAATTTGAGCTTGCCGGCGATATGGTCAATCATATTGGTGTTCAGATTCACGTTCTTCAGGCAAACGACGATCTGTTCCCGGCACGATTTCATTTCCTGCTCAAGCTGCTTTTTGTTCTCAAGGTCGGTCTCTTCGCTCCTCTTTGCTTCGAGACTGTGGTATTTAGCATCAAAGTCTTTCATCTCATTGATGAGCTTGAGCACCCGTTCCACATGTGTGGAATCGTCTCCGTCCGGCATCTCTTCTTCTTCGAAGCCGCGAATAACCTCTTTTAGGCGAATTGTTCCTTTTTGAAGCTTATCACCAAGAGTCAGAACTTCTTTGATCGTCACCGGACATCCAATGATGACGCTGAACACCTGCTGTTCGCCATGCTCGATCCGCTTGGCAATTTCTACCTCGCCTTCACGAGTGAGCAGAGAAACACAGCCCATTTCGTGAAGGTACATTTTTACCGGGTCATTTCCCCGCACAACCGATTCCGGGTCCGCAGCGAGATCCTCTTCCTCGTCTTCTTCCGCTTTGTCCTCGTCGAGTTTCCTGACCTTTTTCTCGAGTACGGGGATCTTTTTTTCAGACGCGACGAACTCAACGTTGAAATCGGTCATCATCTTGACGAGCAATTCATCGATCTGGGCAGGCCCTACAACCGATGATGGCATATGCTCGTTGATCTCATCATAGGTGAGGTATTTTTTGCTCTTTGCCAGATCGAAGAGCTCTTTGAATTCAGTTTTAGTCTTTGAATCGACCATTAAAGGACGTCTCCTTTTGCAGTTGTTTCACATCCGCGATCGAATTCCGGCAAAAACCGAATATTATTACACCCGAACACAAAAGCGGAACCAATCATTGTCGAATATATTTTGGAACGTAATACATTATTATTCTTAGGTAAGCAATTCATTTCGGAAAGATCGAGTGCCAGCCGGGCAGACACTACTTGCGAAGTCTTCGAGCCAACGTCCACAATTCTTGTGCCAGAAAGTTGTACTCTTCTTCGCCTGGCGGACAGTTCTTCATCCTCTCTTTTATTTCTTCTTTGCGCAACTCCAACTTCCTCACACGGATACTGTCGACAGACTGATCAATCGCCAGATCACCATCCACTTCCGGCCGAAGATCGTCCTCTTCCGGTTTCGGACTTATCCAGCCCGCTACAATGGAAGCACAACCCGAATCCTCCAGCGATTGCGAAAAAGAGGAGCGATCGAAAGTCCCCGCCGGGCCCTTGAACTTCACCATTTTTTCTGCCAAGTCTCTCAAGACCGGATCGGTCAGTTCTTTAAGAATTCCACTCTCAAGAACCCGCTCGATGAAGCCGTCACGTAATAACATCCCTCTGACCACGTTTCTTTCGTCAGCGGGAAAGTCGAAAAGTTTCCGCATAGGACTGGAAGTACCGACAGATTCCTGTTTGCGCGACTTCGGTCCATTCCAAATTATCCTTCGGATACGATCTTCGCGTATACGTATACGAGAAGCGAATCTCTCAATAAGATAATCCGCCTCTTTTGAATCGGCAATCTGTCGGAGCACAGGTAATGATTCTTCGAGTGCCAAATTTCGCCCCTGGATTGTCTTGAGATCGTATTTACCTTCCAAGCCGTCGAGAAACATATCCACTGCCGACGTTGCCTGATCCACTAATTTCCGAAAAGCATCGATGCCGATTCTGTTCACCGCTTCATCCGGATCTTTATCATCTGTCAGAATTAAACACCGCGGTTCGATTCCCTCGGAAAGAAACAGCGGAATGGCGCGCTTTACCGCACGAAGTCCGGCTTCATCACCGTCGAAAAGCGCAATTACCTCGCTCGTAAAACGCTTGAGAAGCCGAATTTGTTCTGTTCCCAGGGCTGTTCCCAGAGGAGCCGCAACGTTTTCCAGGCCCCGGATTCGCAAAGAAATCTGGTCGAAATACCCTTCCACCAGTATCAACAGCCCTTCTCTTCGGATGGCCTCTTTTGCAGCATCCAGACCGAATAAAACGTTCTTTTTCCTGAAGACCGGCGAATCCGGAGAATTCAAATACTTGGGGTCTCCGGGCCCGAGAATGCGTCCTCCGTAAGCGATGGTGCGGCCGTTCAGATCTTTGATGGGAATCATGATTCTCGAACGGAAGTAATCGTAAAAACCGCCTGCAGCTCGGGGTTTTGATAATCCCGCAACTATTCCGTCTTTGCCGCTTATTCCAGCCGAATGCAGCTCATGCTGGAGACCGTCCCAGGAATCGGGGGCAAAGCCGAGTCCAAGGCGAGAGATCCACTCAGCGGGAATACTCCTTTGCTCAAGATATTCTCTGGCTTGTGTGCTGGTCCTCAGAGATTTTTCAAAATAATGCTGCGCTACGGCGATGGCTTTCTCGATAGTATTTTTCTGATCCGGGGATCCGCTTCCGCGACGACTTTCCTCATACTGGAAAGGGACACCATATCGTTCCGCGAGCATACGAACGGCTTCCGTAAAAGTAGTATTCTCTGCCCGCATAATAAAATTGAATACGCTTCCACCCGTCGAGCAGCCGAAACAATGAAAAATTCCTTTTTGTGGGGACACATAGAAGGATGGATCTTTGTCACCGTGAAACGGACAGACGCCTCGATAGTCCTTTCCCGCTTTTTTAAGATTCACATAGTCCGAAATCACTTGCACAATATCTGCAGCAGCGGCAACTTCAGCAATTTTCGATTCCGGAATACGCATTAAATTATCCCATTCCCCGGGATTGCCCAATTCGTGGAACAGCAGATGAACGATTTACGCCTCGTGAACTCACTCAGAAATGGGAATGACCACCGTAACGCCTTCGCCTCCCGATTGCGGGTCGCCGGGCTGAAAATCTTTCACGAGGACGTGTCGAGCGAGGTACTCACGAATGGCTGCTTTTAATCGACCGGTTCCTCTGCCGTGAATAATGGTCAAAGACGGCAGCCCTGTCAGGACGGCCTCATTCAGTGCTTTGTCAACGAGCGGAATGGCATCGTCCGTCCGATGACCGATTACGTTCACCTCCCACTGAGGGTTGGCAAATGGGATATCTACCCCAATCCGCTCCGTTTTTGAAGAACTTTTTTTTTCGAGACCGGAATCCAGCACTATCAGGTCTTCTGTGTCCGCCCGCACCGTGAAACGTCCGAATGTCACATCCACCCGGCCATTGTCCAGGATATTCTTTACTATACCCTCCCGGCCGAGAGATTTTATTTTGACACGGGAGCCGATATCGGGGGGCGCGACCTTCCTGTTCAGGGGGGTGCCCAATTTTTCCTGAAGATCCTGCCTGATATTGTACAGAGCTTGCCGGGGTTCCCGACCACTCTTGAGCTTGCCCGATTTCAAAGAAATCTGAAGGTCGGTGACTTCCTTTTCAGCCTTTCTCATCAATTCGACAGCTTCTTTACGGAGTCCTTCGATGAGGTCTTCCCTGCGGGATCGTACATCGTCCAACTCAGCCTGCAGGGTTGAGCTCTTTCTTTCGAGAGAGTCTCTGAGCGTTTCGATTTCGGATAGCTTAACCCGCAGGCTGTCGAGGAGCTGTGAGCTTCCGCCTGCAGACCTGTCAAGGTAATTTCGTGCCGCTGTGATAATACTCTCGGGCAATCCCAAACGTTCTGCGGTGACAACGGCGTGGGATTCACCGGGTAAATCGTACAGAAGCTTGTACGTCGGCTTAAGCGTGACAGAATGAAACTCAACGCTGACGTTTTTCACATCCGCTCTTGAGAGCGCATAGGCTTTCAAATGCGTCAGATGGGTTGTGACCACCGTTCGAGCGCCTCTGGCAATGAGTTCATCCAGAATCGCCATGGCAAGAGCCGATCCTTCGTCGGGATCGGTTGCTCCTCCAAGCTCGTCCAATAAAACGAGATCTCCAGGTCGGATATGATCGAAAATGTTCTTAATCTTCAGAACATGGCCCGAGAAGGAAGATACTCTCCCGCGAATATCCTGCTCTTCTCCAATATCCGCCATGATTCGCATGAACGGCGTTATGCGGGTACCTTCTCGTGCGGGCACCATTATGCCGCATCTCACCATGAGCGGAAAAAGTCCTGCTATTTTGAGCGCAACAGTCTTGCCGCCCATATTTGCGCCACTGATGACCGTCGCAAGTGTTTCCGGAGCCTGCACAACATCCATGGGCACCACCTCGGATTCCAAGGCAGCCAGAAGCAACGGATGTCGTGCGCCCAGAATGTTGAAGCCTTCATTGACGAGAATCGGCGAGATCGATTTTGTTGCTGCCGCATACCGGGCACGGGCCTGAAAAGCATCCAGCCAGACCAGTGCTGCCAAATCCTGGAGGATTTCTTCTCTCCCGAGTCGTATGTGGTCGGTCAGTTCCTGGAAAATACGCCTGATTTCACCGCGCTCCTCATCCAGGAGAGATGCGACCTGATTGTTGAATTCCACAACATGGAGCGGTTCAACATAGACTGACGCGCCGCTTCGGGAGTGGTCGTGTACGATGCCTTCCAGGAGCCCTTTGAATTCGGGACGCAGAAGTATCACGTACCGGTCGTTACGGAGCGTTATGTAGTCCTCCTGAACGATACGGGACAGGTCCTGATCTTGAACCGTTCTTTCCAGGCGTTTGCGAATCCGATCCCGAACGGATCTCGTACGAGTGCGTATTTCCTGCAAACCGGGGCTTGCATCAGGTCGAACCTGTCCCTGTTCATCCAAAACCTTGAGAATCCGTGCTCTGATTTCGTTTAAAGGGACAATTCTTTCAGCGTGATCCCGAAGTAGAGGATATCTGTCTTCCAGGGATCTGAGCCTGCGCAGAGTCATATCAATAGTGTACAGAAGATCGGAAATTGCCAGTATCTCTTCGGAATCCAGAATGACTGACGGATTATCCAACCGGACCAGAAGGCGATCCATAGGAATGAGTCCCGGAAACCGGAACTCTCCATCAATCGAAATCAATTCTTTGAGTTCGGAGACAAAATCCAGATAAAAGCGTACAGTCTCCAGATCCTCCTGTGGTTCTGCCGACAAAACTGCATCTTTTCCGGGCGTACTCATAGCGTACGCAGCTACTTCCTCCAGAATTCCGGGGATTTCCAGAGCGGCAGTGCTTTCGGAGATTACATCGTGTAGTGAGTCATCGTACATCAGCGATCATGGTGTGAGTTCGACGGGAGCAGCTAATAGTGTAGATTCACAGGAAAGAGAGGAACTGCAAATAATTGCAGGCTTTGTTTTCGTTCCGCAATTCTTCTCTTGCTGATCAAAGTCGAACCGGAATTCCTTCAGATTGAAGATATTTTTTCAGTTCCTTAATAGGTATTTCACGATAATGAAAGATCGAAGCAGCGAGGACCGCATCTGCATTACCCTGAACAATAGCATCCCGCAAGTGTTCCGCAGTTCCTGCTCCGCCGGAAGCTATTACCGGAATTCCTACGATATCCGCAACTGCGCGGGTCATGGGAATATCGTAGCCGTCCTTCGTGCCGTCTGCATCCATACTGGTCAGGAGAATTTCACCTGCACCGAGTTCTTCCACCTTCCGAACCCATTCAAGACAATCGATTCCTGTCATGGTGCGACCGCCATGAATGGAAATTTCGAAACCTGAGGGAGTTCTTCCGGTTTTCTTTGCGTCGACCGCAGCGACAATGCATTGACTGCCGAACATGAGAGCAGATTCCCTGAGTATCTCGGGATTTTGAACCGCCGCTGTATTAAGAGATACTTTGTCTGCGCCGGCATTGAGCAGTTCTCGGATATCTGCGGTGGTTTTTATGCCGCCTCCAACGGTGAGAGGCATAAAAACTTCTTCTGCAGTGCGCGCCACTACGTCGAGAATGATTTTTCGTTTCTGATGAGACGCTGTTATATCGAGAAATACAAGTTCATCCGCGCCTTCTTCATCATAATAACGGGCATTGTCAACGGGGTCTCCGGCATCTCGTAGATTCACGAAATTAACGCCTTTGACGACCCTGCCGTCTTTCACGTCCAAACACGGAATAATCCTTTTTGCCAGCATTATCCTTGTACCAACCTCACGGCCGTTCTAAGATCTATTGTTCCCTCGTATAGGGCTCTTCCAATAATAATGCCTATCACACCCTCTTTTTCAAGAGGCAGTATAGCCTCGATATCAGAAACTGCGGTAACGCCTCCAGACAATATCACGGGAATCGCCGTCCCCGCTGCAAACGAACGAGTCGCCTCTATATTGGGTCCACGCATCATTCCGTCCCGATCGATATCGGTATAGATGAAAGCGACAGGTTTTGCCGGTTCCAACCGCACAGCTAACGTATTGGCAGAAACTCCGGCAGATTCCGTCCATCCCTGAACTGCAACTACGCCTGACTTAGCGTCGATTCCTATGGAGATCCTGCCGGGAAACTGCTCCATAAGCGAGAGGGCACGATCTGGTTCCTTTGCGGCAACGGTGCCGAGAATCACTGTGGTGACTCCCGATTCCAGGTACGAACGAATTGTGTCGGCGTTCCGAATCCCGCCTCCTACCTGTACCGGAATCTTCACGGCTTGAACGATTTCCTGCACGCGCTTCAAATTGACAGGAACTCCGCCCACAGAACCATCAAGATCCACTACGTGAATTCTTGACGCTCCCGAATCCTCCCACAAACGCGCTTGTGCTGCGGGATCGTCATGAAAAATCGTTGACGAATCCATTCTGCCTTGCCGCAGCCTTACGCACTTTCCTTCTTTAAGATCTATAGCGGGAATAATAATCATGCATGCTTATCCGGGAATAAAAAAACCCCCATTCCGGGGGCTTTTTATTCGTCCAATGAACTGTCTGCTATTCAACAGGCAGGTAATAAACGAAGGGGGGCCAGGGAACGATGAACTTCCACATGGGTACCGCAACCGGGATGGGAGGGGGACCGCAGCTTATGGGCCCACAGACCGGCATAGGCGGCTGGGGATACTGCATTTTCACTTCGATGGAAGTCGTCAGTTTCTTGGGTTTCATTTTAACTTTGGGCGGGGGCGGCGCACAAGACACACCCACACAAGCAGGGGCTGCAGCCGGAGCAACCATCGGTTGCGGAGCCGGGATCGAGCCCGTAGATGTCTCGGCCCATACCATGCCCGCCGCAGCTACGACGATCAGGATGACACCGAGAATTCCTAGCTTTTTGACCATACCCTCATCCTCCTTTCGACAAATCAATATATCTTAGCAAATCTCTTCTAGTTAGCGCCTATTCTCGCGGCCAGCCTACTTCTTCACCTTGCAGGGCATAGGGGGCGGCGGAGCCATAGGAACGGGTCCGCAAACCGGTTTCATTTTTACGTAGTTAGCTTTTACGTATACGCAGCGGGGCACTTTTTCAGCCTTGCAGCACGGCCCCATGAAGGTATCGAAATGCTCGTTCTTGATTTCCACGGCGGGAACCAGCCACTCATAGCGACCAAGCGCGATGGGGTTGGGGAAAGTCTGGGGATTGCCATAAAATGCAAGAGGAGTTCTCGGCCATGCAACGCCCGCCAGATAAGGGGCAACTACACGGACCTTACGCAGCTGCGCAGGAACCGGAACGATCTCCTCTTTCACCTGAGAATACTCGGTCGCAGCCGGACCACACACCGGAGGCAGTCCCGGAGGTGGCGGCATAAAGCCAGGGCCGCCAGCAGGACCACCAGCATAAGAAACCATGCTAGCGCCGCACAGTGCGAGAACCACAAGGCTCAGAAGTAATAAACGTTTAACCATACCCTCAATCCTCCTTTCAACAGTTCCTCCCACAATGTTGGGAGACCCGTAAAAACATTCCCGGATAAAAATCCGATATATTCCGGAATGTATTTTTGGTATCAAATCAACCAGTGAATGTCAAGCTATTTTTTCTTGACGCCTCTTGTGACCACGTTTCATCAACCAGCTTACAGTGCTCGTTGCCTCGAAATATATCCACTACCAAGCCGACCCTCCTTACATGATTACGTACTGTCTCGGTCCGCAGGTATGGATACACCATGCAATGCTTTTTTGATGTAGAAATTGTCTATCAGATGCCCAAAACCAAGTCAAGATTTTTTTAGTCCCACGCAAAGCCTCAGAAGGGCTTTTTCGTGACCGGCACTAAATCATTCCATATCCACCGTCTACACACAGCACCTGACCGGTAATGTAATCGGATTCGGATGAGGCCAAAAATACGAACGCCGGGCTAATATCGTCAGATGTGCCGAACCGCTTCAGAAGTATGCGATTCATGTAAATCTCTTTGAGTTTCTCATCTGAACGGATCTTTTCGGTCATATCCGTTTCCACTATGCCCAAGGAAATTACATTTGCACAAACATTGTACCGGGCAAATTCTCGGGCCACACTTTTCGTGAAGCTCAGTATCCCGCCCTTTGCAGCCGCGTAGTTCACTTGTCCTACGGTGCCGACAAGGCCTGCTACGGAGCTGACGTTGATGACTTTGCCGTAATTCTGCTCTTTGAAATAGTTGAAAGCAGCCTGTATGCAAAGAAAAGGACCTTTTAGGTGCGCGTTCAGCACGGCATCCCAATCGGATTCGGACATTTTGTTCAGCATCGAAGGCCTGGTGAACCCCGCATTGTTCACCAAAATATCGAGCCGACCGAAATGTTCTTTAGCAGCCCCCATCATCGCTTCCACTTCGGACTTGACTGCAACGTCTGCTTTGATCGCCAGCGACTTCCTGCCCATTGCCTTGATCTGTTCCACTGCTTCCAGGGCAGGTGCTTCGCTGGAACTATAGTTGATCAGAACATCGGCACCCTCGCGCGCAAAAGCCAACGCGACATTGCGCCCGACTCCTCTACTGCTTCCAGTAACTACTGCCGCTCTGCCGGCCAGTCTCATACATACCTCCTGTATCGTGCATCTACTTTCGTGACATCCGTTTTAATAAATCCCGTCTCTTTGGATACCAAATCGGGACGGCTTTCACTCTAACAAGATAAAACCGAAAAAAAAAGCAGATACATACAAAAAAAAAGCCCCGAGAGGGGCTCGGGGCGTGAAAGGAGGTATGGATATGGGTTATTGTGTCTGGTTGCGACCCGCACGAACTCACCGCACGGGCTGCCATGATGCGGATTTCTACTCGAGTCGTCGGTGTTCGCTTTTCACATAACCCCTATGTATGAGGACAGATGACAAGAAAAAAGGTTTCCATTTCTGCACATGTACGCTTCTTTTTTTCTTACATATTATCAATAATTTATACGGTGAGCCTTTACAGAAACTCGAAAATAAAATGCCTTGATTCTTTTGCGAGAACCCGACAAGAAAATACCCTGATTGGGACTCTCCGTGACGCCCTCTCCTCTTCACGAATTCTGATTTATGAGCTTCCGGTCAAGGAAAATTAAAATTCGGTCTCGGAAAACGCGCCCCGTCACGGAGCATAGACAACAACTATCAGCTTGGAATGCTTGCTGCTCAGGTTCTTCAAAAAATGTTTCAAGGCGGAGTTGAAATGGAGACTGGCGCCTGTTTTTAGCACGTGTGTCTCCTCGGCCACCTGCAATTCGATGCGGCCCTCCAGCACGTACACGAATTCCTCGCCTTCATGCTGGTACGAAACCATTTCATGCTCTTTTTTGGGATCAAGTGTAATCAAGTAGGCCCATAGATGCTTATCTTCGGCATTGGGCGTAAGATTCTTGTACGAGTATGCCTTAGTTCGTTTTCGGTAACTTTGCCGTCTTTCTTCTTTCTTTTCTTCCGCGAGGAGGGTCCCGGAATCGATTGAGAGTGCGCGAGAGATTTGAATAAGCGATCCCACGGGAGGGGACACTTTTCCTGACTCCACATCTTGGAGGTATTCGGGATCGAATCCGACCCTGTGAGCCAGTTGTGCGAGGTCCATATTTTGCTTCTCTCGCATTTTCCGGATTCGTTCTCCGAGACTTAGAGATTTTGCAGGTTTTTTTGGCATCGTATATCTCCTTGATCTCTTTGCCGTCTATTGAGTCTCTGTTCCCGAACGCGCCTGTTCTGGATCGTTGCCGGCCAAATTCTGTATATTAGTAGGTATCTGGAGCTTTTCGTCCTTTATATCTACCGAGTTCCCGAGCAATAACAATTCGTTGAATCTGGTTCGTGCCTTCAAAAATCTGGGCAACTTTTGCGAATCGCATATACATTTCCACAGGGTAGGATTTCATGTACCCATAGCCTCCCAGAATTTGAACGGCTTCTGTCGTAACTCTCATGGCAGTATCGGTGGCAAACCTCTTTCCCATTGCAGCTTCCAGCACACACGGCTCGCCCTGATCCATCATGGCGGCAGCGCGGTATACGAGCAGCCGCGAAGCCTCTATTTCCGTAGCGAGATCGGCAAATAGAAACTGGAGTCCCTGGAAGGATACAATAGGCCGGCCGAACTGTTGACGCTTGTGGGCGTATGAGAGAGCGTAGTCGAAAGCCTGTTGGGCCAATCCCGTTGAACATGCTCCTATGCTGACTCTTCCTCCATTGAGGGCAGTCAAAGCCATATTGAAGCCTTTTCCCTCTTCACCGATCAAATTTTCCTTGGGTATAAAACAATCGTTGAAATGAAGTTCGGTGGTTGGGGAAGCGTTCAGTCCCATTTTGGCCTCGTGTGGGCCGAAGCCGAATCCCTTGGTGCCTTTTTCGACGACGATAGCGCTTATTCCGCGCTGTTTTTGAGCCTCGTCAGTCCGAATCATAACTGCGTATACGTCGGCAACTTCACCGCTTGTTACGTAGAGCTTCGTTCCGTTGACCACGTATCCACCATCGGTCTTGACGGCCGTGGTTTGCAGATTTGCCGCATCGGATCCTGCTTCTCCTTCTGTCAGGGAATACGCGCCGAGTTTTTCTCCCAGAGCCAAAGGTTTCACCCACCGCTCGCGCTGCTCCTCATTACCATACTGATAAATGAGATTCGCGACCATATTGTGAACACTCACATACACAGCGGTTGCAAAGCAGCCCTTCGCGAGCTCCTCGAAGATCAGGGCAGCAGTGAGACGCCCCACGCCGGTCCCCTCATATTTTTCAGGGATATACAGGCCTGTGAAATCGAGCTGTCCCATTTTGTCGAAGGCTTGTCGAGAAAAGGTTGCGGTTTCTTCCCACTCCCGCGCGTTGGGCGCGAGTTCCTTTGTGGCAAAATCTCGAGCAGCCTTCCGAATGAGGCGCTGCTCGTCATTGAGCTTGAAATCCATGGGCAATCTCCACTTCTCGGGAAAGAGCAATCCAGACTTACTTACAGGCTCTATCGAATTGATTTCTCAGGAGGGGCCGTAAACCGAACCGACAAAACTGGTTGCCGGCCCGATTCGAATCGACATTACTGCAGATAATTATTCGCTTACGAATAGAGGAGTCAATGAAAAACGCCGGAGCATAGTATTTTTTGTCAGCCCACGCGGCCGCTGGATCCGTTCGAGGTGATGGACGATAGGTCGTTGCGCCAGCGTTCTATCTTTCGAATCGCTTCGGCTTCCCAGGGGAGCCATGACGATCGTTTCTTGATGCGTATGGAGGCTTCGAGTTCCGCAGGGACAGGGGCTGAAAACATTTCGGGATCCTGCAGTTGGTTCATGTAGTCATTAATAATTTTCAATTGGCGGCGATTTAGCTTGCCTCTCAATTCAAAGAGTTTTCTCTGCCCGAGGCAATCGAGACCCGATATAGCTGAATGGTTTTTGTCCCTACAATCAATTAGTTCAGTTAAAAACCTATAGTTTTCACGAAATTCGGAAGGAATGCTGGATAGATCGGTATCCTGGGTGCTGCCGTAAGGTTTCATGATTTCTCCACAAACTGCGGGTACGTCGACCAACGGGTATCGACTGTGCCTTCCGGAACAGGCACGGGGGATGGGGTAACATCTCGGCGGGATATTGTCAAGTTTTGGTTTTAGATTTTCTTCTAAATATCGTTATATAGAGGAAAAAAATGTTTCTGACTATTCTGACTTGCGGTCCGACCCACGGAGTAAATTCTTATGTCGCTCTGCTACTTCAGGATCGATACGGATCTCGTCTTTGTGTTTTTCCTTGAATTTCTCGAGGCTTTTCTTCTCTTCATATGAGAAATACCACGTTTCGATGTTCCCGACGATACGCTCTCCGTGCGGCAGTTCCCGTACAAAGGCCACCCCGCTCATGATTGTCGGCTGGTTGGTTCTTTGACCGTGAATGAAACATCCCAGCAGTATTCCGATGCCTGCCATGACGCCGAACCAAAGCGTGTATTTGACCGCCTTGACCACCTGGTCCCCCTTTCCGTTGGAAAGCTAACAATATATTATCACTCCGCAGACTATGAGCCAAGCGGTCACGCAGCATAAAAGAGGGACATCCGCAAGCAGAAGCTCTGTGGGGGACCCCCCGTCCTCCTTATGGTAGATGAGAAACAAATAGCGAAAGATCCCGTACGTGACCAAAGGAATCGTCCACGCCAGCTTCTCCGATTGAATACCGAGAACGTGATTTTCGCTCACAGAGTAGAGGCAGTAAAAAATCAGTGTGGAAGTGGTGGCCACCTGTACGAGCTGATCGAGAAGCGCGACATTGTAGTTCTCGAGAACCGGGCGATGAGAGGTCGCGTTATCCGAGAGAATCATCACTTCATGTCTTCGTTTACCCAGGGCGAGAAAAATTGAGATGGAGAAAGTGCAGAGAATGAGCCAACTCGATACAGCGACACTCAATACGACAGCGCCGCCAAGAACACGGAGGAGAAATCCGGCAGAAATGGTGAGCACGTCGAGAATAACCAGATCTTTGAGTTTGACCGAATAGAAGACATGGATAACGAGATAAAATCCTAAGCACAAGAAACCATTCAAGGGGATACGCGCAATCACGGCCACAAAAAGCATGGCTGCAATTAATACGACCATGAAGGACAATGCCGCGACCGGGCTGATCTCTCCTGCCGCAAGAGGACGATTTTTCTTACGAGGATGGACTCGATCTTGTTCGATATCCAGATAATCGTTCAAAATATATGTTGCCGAAGATGCGAAACAAAAGGCAACGAACATGGCCAACACTTTGACCACATCCTCCCAATGAGTCAGACGTCCGCTGAACACAAGCGGCATCAGGACAAATCCGTTTTTTATCCATTGGGTGGGTCTCATCAATTTTAAAGCGGGGAGGATAATGTGCATCACATCAAGACTTCCATTGTTTTGGTTGAACCGGAACATTAGCTTTTATCACAATGTTGTTGCTCTGTAAAATAAAACTCGGTGCAGCGTCCCTGACTCTTTGCGAAAGATGCCGGACTGTTCCCTTGGTACTCCAGGAGCAATGCGCTATTTTTTAAGGGGGAGGATTATTTCACATGACAGACCTGCAAGATGCAATCCGCGAGGAAAACAGGCGTATTCGGCTTCTGAGAATTATGTCGGATCTAACCGTTCAAATTCTCATGAGCGGCCGTCTTTCCGCCAGTGAAGCAGCTTCCCTAATAAATGGTGTGAAAACCTTCGCATTGAAACTTTTTCCCGGAAAAGACCAGACGTTCGATCTCATTCATATGCCCCGCTTCAGGAGAGCATTGCGGGAATCAGGTACATACGATCATAAAAAACCTACACTTGTAGTATAGCACGGTTTTCAGACGGGTGGCCATTCCGGCGAGCGCAATTAGCAGCACTTCACACTATTCTTCTTCCTGACCTTGGAACCACAACGGACTAAATGATAGGATGTATTGGTTATAGAGGCCGCCCTGGACCGGCTCTCGCCCGACAACGTGCACGCTATTGTCCAGCCGAGGGCCGCCTGCTTCCACACCTGGGGACGCGGCTTAGTAAATGTGATGGCCATGAAGACCATTTGATTCCATACTGTCGACGCGGAGGGGTATTATGAGTGATTTCGATCTTATGAGAAGTCTGACCCAGAAAAATGAAACGAAGATCGTGATGTTGGTTTTGGACGGACTCGGGGGCCTTCCCCGCGAATTAGGGGGTTCTACCGAGCTCGAGTCTGCATTTACTCCACATCTTGACCGACTTGCCAGAGAAGGAATGGCCGGACTCCTGCATCCCGTGGGGTTGGGCATATCTCCGGGAAGCGGTCCCGGGCATCTGGGATTATTCGGGTACGATCCCATTGAGTGTTTGATCGGGCGAGGAGTGCTGGAAGCAGTGGGCATAGGGCTCCATCTCACCAATAAAGATGTCGCTGCACGAGGAAATTTTTGTACCGTGGACGATTCGGGGGTCATAACGGATCGCCGAGCCGGACGCATATCCACTGAGGAATGCGCCCGTATGGTCGGATTGATCGAAGGAATAACCCTGCCGGGAGTCGAAATCATTGTCAAACCTGTACGGGATTATCGATTTGCATTGATCTTCCGCGGACCCGGTCTTTCTCCTCATTTGAGCGAAACCGATCCTCAGAAAACAGGTGTTAACCCGCTCCGTGTCGAACCCCGGGACGATGCCGAAGAGACGAGGCATACAGCAGATCTGGCCAACCAGTGGATCGAAAAGGTGAGAGAAGCCATAAAAGACCAGCATCCGGCCAATATGGTAACCCTGAGAGGCTGGTCCAAAGAACCCGGATTGCCCACCTTCGAAGACATATTCAAGCTCAAAGCTGCCGCTCTTGCAGTTTATCCAATGTACAAGGGACTGGCAAACCTCGTTGGTATGACACTTATCCAGGGGCTTGCGAATCTTGAGGACCAGTTGAGGGCACTGAGAGAAAATTGGGATTCTTACGATTTCTTCTTCTTCCATTACAAGTACACCGACAGCAGGGGCGAAGACGGTGATTTCGACGCTAAGGTAAAGGAAATCGAAAAGGTCGATAAAATAATTCCCAATATCCTGGAACTGAACCCGGACGTCCTGGTGGTCACAGGAGATCATTCAACACCCGCGGTCCTGAAATCCCATAGCTGGCATCCTGTGCCAACTTTGATTTGGGCTCCGGGAACGAGCCGTATCAATCCCGATGTGACGGAGTTCGGCGAAACCCATTGTCTTCGCGGGGTACTCGGACAATTCAAGGGAACCGACCTTATGAAACTGATAACGGCATTCGCTCGCAGACAAGCCAAATACGGAGCTTGAGTAAGAAATGGGGAACCTTTTTGTAAAAAGGTTCCCCAAACCCCTCCAAAAACTTTTAACACTTCGTTCTAACAGATGTTTTTTTCCCTCGAAAAAAACATCTGTTAGAACGAATGCTAGAAATTCTTAGGAAGGGGCTCGGGCCCCGCCAGACGCGGGGTTATAAGAAGGGTTTCCCCGGTTTTACTCCTTTGACTGCGAATAGGTATGAAACAGCATAGAAGAAAGACCCAGAGAGGGCTTTATGGCACGATCCGACGTTCATCCGATTCATTCTTTCGAGTCTTGGCAAGTCTGGCCGGGATCGTACGACAATTCTCCTCCTGACGGGGTGTATCCGTGTCCTGGAGAGCAAGCGCTTAAGATCACGAAGGATACTCCGGTAGCATCCATGGGATCGTGTTTCGCCAGGGAGATCAAGAGCGTTCTGCTTCGGGAAGGATTCTCCTACGTCCAGGAGGAAGCTCGGCATCCCGCGTCGAAGCATGCAAGCGCCGCATGGGAACGTCTGTACAATACATTTTCCATGCGGCAGATATTCGAATACACCTTCGAGGACTGGAATCCTGAAGTGCGCTGGTGGAAGACACCGATTTCAGACAAAATTCAGGACCCGTATCGCCGGATCATCCTTTATGAGACCCAGGAACAAGCTGATTCAGATTTTAGGTACCATCGGGAGTGCTCGAAAAAAGCGCTGCAACGCGCGGAGGTGCTCATTCTCACTTTGGGACTTACGGAAGTCTGGGAGGATATGCACGATGGGTCCGTTATTTGCCTTCCATCAGGTCCTTATGTGAACGAACAGGGGGATATGAATCGGTACCGTTTCCGAGTGACGAGGTATGGGGAGAATCTCGAGAATTTGGAGCGGATTCATGAAATCATGTCTCGACATAACCCACAATGCCAGATCGTAATAACCGTGTCTCCGGTTCATTTATGGGCGACCTTTCGCACAAATGCCGACGTGATAAGTGCGAGCTGCTGCTCGAAAGCAACCTTGCGGGCCGTTGCAGATCAGTTTGCAGAGAATCACCCGAATGTCCATTATTTTCCAGCATTTGAAATGGCGACTGTGTACCTTCCTCTCCTGGGTAGGAATATTTTTTCCGAAGGAAGGGAGAACTTTCACGTAAATCAGGGAACCGTCGATTTTATCATGGAGCAATTCTTTAGATTCTACGGAGATAGCCGAAATCAAGAGCATACGGAATAACCCTTTATTGACAACATAGTCTGCATATTGATAAAATTGGTCTGTCGGGGGAGGGAAATCCCGAAAAGGGGTTTTCAGCCCGATGTTTTCTCTCAGGAAGAGCGCATATATTCGTGGAGCGTTGAATTGTTGTTGCGGAAGAGGTTCCCGCCTCGTTCAACTGGTTCTCATATGCGCTGTCCTCATATGCAGCTCTTCGTGTACTCTGCTTTCCCAATCTCCCTACCTTCTTCAACGGACGCAATTACCCCTTCTCGGCGAAGAAAGAGGTCTGATCACACGTTCAGACGGACAAATTCCTTATCAGAAATGGAGAATCCCACCGTGGGATGACGATCTGAAGTACGTGTGGCTTGTCGGCTCGCACAATTTCCGGAAATGCGATCGTGTTGAGCTTATTCTCTATTTCCACGGAATGCATTCCAAGGATTACTATCTAAGCTTTCGCAAAGAATTGAGCGTGCTTGCCGCGCAGCGAAAGAATCAGCCGTTTCTGTTCGTAGGATTCGTCGACACACCGGATTTGAACAAATTTCGCAGCCAGGATCGTTGGGCGTCGTTGTCTCCGGGTCCGGGAGAAAAACCGGAAATGCTCTTCAAAACGGTCAATCGAATCTTTAAGTCTTTTCGCAAGCGTTTTCCCCACATAAAGAAAGAAAACACAACTATTACTCTTGCAGGCTTCTCAGGTGGAGGCAGAGTACTCAATTCGGTAGGAAAATGGCTTGCGCGTAGCCCAAAAGACGATCCCTACGCTGAAGTGTTTCGAACGAGGCTTGCGAAGATCGCCTATTTCGATTGCTGGTTTGAAAAAGATGTCTTAGAGACTGTCCCTGCTCTGCTCGAAAATAATCCCGATATCAAGATTGTCGGTACCGTGCATATGAAGAAACCCGTCGAACATGCAGCGGCCATCGCATCAAAATACCGGATGAAAGCAAAGAAAGAAAATAATGAACTGGTCGGATTAAACGGCCGCATCGTTATCTACAAAGATGATTCCCATTGGAACGCCATGATCTCGCGCTTGCGCGAAGCGCTCTGATACCGATTCGCAATCAAAGCAGTGAGATTCGGAGAAACCCTTCTTGTAAGAAGTGTTTCCCCGAGCCCCTTCCCAAGAACTTCTAGCATTCGTCTAAGAGCTCATTTTTCTAAAAGAAATCAGCTCTTAGACGAGTGTTGAAAGTTTTTGGAAGGGTTTGGGGAACCTTTTTACAAAAAGGTTCCCCAGATCTTACCGCTTTGAAAGCGACAGCAAGGCATCGAATACGGTTACTGCTGAGAGGGATTCCAGGCACACGCGATTGTCGCAGGACCGTTGTCTGCATCCGAGGCATGTTAAGTCTTCTCTCCTGACCACAAGATGACCCAAACCGTAGGGCCCTACTTTTTCCGGTTCTGTAGGGCCGAAAAGAGCCACCACCTGAGTGCCTGTGAATGCGGCAATATGCATCGGGCCGGAATCCACACCAACGTAAACGTCGGATAAGCTCAATAAGGCAACTGCTTCCGCAAGACTCAGCCTGCCTGCTGCAACAACGGGAGTAATCTTGCTCAGAGCCACAATTTGGTCGATGTACGGGCGGTCTTCCGGGCTTCCCCCGAAGATAACAGCTGCAGACGTCTGTTCCGCAATCAGATCGGCGAACTCCGCCCACGCGGGAACAGTCCAGAATTTGGTCGTCCACCGCGCCGAAGGATTGGCATAAATAATCTGTTGATCGGGACGAACTCCAGCTTCTGCCAGGAATTTCCCGGCAGCTTCCCGTGCAGCAGGGTTTATTTCCAGTCGAAAATCCTCGGGTTCGGGCAAGCAGTTCAAGAAACGGGCAAAAACGAGATTCTTCTCCACCGCGTGCGGTTCGTCCGGTGGAGTAACGAGCCGATGGTGCTGAAACAGTGTATTGAATTCCTTCGCATCAGCAAACCCGATCCGCACACCTCCAGGATTTGTGAGCCCGAGAAAACCGCTTCTCAGGGAGGCATGAAGATCCAGTACGATATCGTAAGGGGCAGCACGAAATTTCTTACGCAGCTCTTTCAACGTTCTGAACGTGGCTCTTGCCGCTTCTCCGTAAACGCCTTTCTTCGCCTGAGGGTCGCTCGTGGAGGGTATGGAAATAGGAATGATATCGTCCACGGATCGATCCGGTTCGAGTAAAGGCACAAACCCCTTTTGTACGAGCCAACCGATATGACAGTCCGGATGACAGCGTTTCAAAGCGTGCACAAGAGGCAGAGCGTGAACAACGTCACCTAGTGAACTCTGCTTTATGATCAGTATGCGTTTTCCGGAAATATCCATACGCTTAAAAGAGAAAACTTTTTCGCAACGCCATACTGATTCGCAATCAAAGTAGTAAGAGGCTCGGGGAAACACTTCTTACAAGAAGGGTTTCCTCGATTTTACTTCTTCGACTGCGAATCGGAGGTGGCGGTTATTGTTCGTCTGAGGAGAGAAACCAGTTGCATCTCTTCCCGGACTACGGTTCGCAATCGCAGTGCAAACACGTTTGTCTTTTGCAAGAACCAGAGAGGCAGTTTTACGCGATCCTTTTCGGTCATTATTACCGCTGACTCCCCTGCCCTGTTCAGCACGTGCTCCAGTTGACTATCATCCGGCTTGTGGTGATCCGGAAATACCACATGATCCTTGATCACCCATCCGAGTTGCTCGGCCGATTTCCGGAACCGCTCCGGACCGGCAATTGCTGACATCAGGACCACTTCTTTTCCTGAGAAGTGAGATCCGGGCACTGTGCCTTCGTACGTAAGCAAGATATCCGATTCGAAGCTGCAATGAAATACTGCCGATTGTTCGGTATAAGGCAATGCCCGCGGAGGTACGGACTCAATTCCCGATAACATGACAATGTCGGCTCGCTTGAGGGCTGATAATGGCTCACGAAGACTTCCGAAGGGAAACATATGATCTTCGGCGCCGTTCATGAGTACGATGTCGAGTCCGCGGTCCAGAGGGAGGTGCTGAAATCCGTCATCAAGGATCACCGCATCAACACCGAATAGTGTGTTCGCGGCTCGCACAGGGTGAATCCTCTTCTTTCCCACGATGACCGGAACCTGTGGCAACCGAGCTGCTATAAGGTACGGTTCGTCTCCCGACACAGACGCATCAACCGTGGGGGTGCCCGATACGCCTTCTCCCACCACGAGGAAATCCTCACGATTTGACCCCTTGTAGCCTCTGCTCACTACCGCGGGTTTGAAGCCTTCTCTACTGAGCAACTCCGCAAGATAAATGACAAATGGGGTTTTGCCACTGCCTCCCAGGAGCAGGTTTCCAACGGAAATCACCGGAACAGGGGGCAAAATGCTCTGCAACACGCCGATACGATATGCCTGTTCCCTCAGTTTTTGAACCAGATAATAACCTGCAGCGGGTATCCGCAGAAGCGATGAAACCATTTTCTCTGCCCACTCGATCTTGGGACCTTCTCTTAAAGGTTACGATAATATCCTCTAAGAGACTTTTGGCATTGTCCGGTTGTCCATTATCGTCCGAAGTAAGGATTGAGACCATTCTCTGGAGATTTGAAGAATGAGACTAAGTTTGCTCTGGCGTAAACAGGTGAGTTCTTCCCTGATGGGAATTGAGGCTGGAGTATTCTCTTCGGTAGAGACCGGCCTCCGTGCCGGTCATTCAAGGTAGGCCGGCAGGGACGACGGCCCCTACCAAATCTACCAAAGAAGCCGTCACCTCTGATCGATACCATATTTGCGCCAGAGAGCACTAAGGGTCAGTCACCGGTCAAAAGGATTCTCCCAACTCGCACTTTCTAAGGCGAGCTACTTGCTTCCAACCTTCGATTCTGTCATCAATCCTGCGGCTTCCAGATTCTTTTCCCCATTCTCATTGAGAGAGAACTGCAGGAAATAGAGCCGAGCGAATTCTCCATTGCGGGACAGCAGTTCATCATGGCTCCCCTGCTCTGCCACCGTCCCGTTGATGAGGACATAAATCCTGTCCACGTTACGGATTGTGGAGAGTCTGTGGGCAACGACAATGGTGGTCCGACCGCGCATCAACTCTTCCAAAGCGCTCTGGACAGCTTTTTCCGAATCCGAATCGAGATTGGACGTAGCCTCGTCCAGAATCAATATGGGAGGATTCTTCAGGAGCGCTCGGGCAATGGCTATCCTCTGACGTTCCCCGCCGGAGAGCTTGATACCGTTTTCCCCGATAACGGTGTCGTACCCCTTGGGGAGAGCTGCTATAAAATCGTGCGCATGGGCTGCCTTTGCCGCGTCCACGACCTTTTCCAAGGAAAGATCCGGCCGCCCGTACGCTATGTTGTTCCGAATCGTATCGTCAAACAGAATAGTCTGTTGGGTAACAACCCCGATCTTTTCGCGCAGGGATTTCTGGGTAAGGTTCCGGATATCCTTCCCATCAATGAGAATGGCCCCGGAATTGACGTCATAAAACCTCGGAATAAGATCGAGCAGCGTGCTTTTTCCCACACCGCTTTCACCAACGATGGCAATCGCTTCACCAGGGTTGGCCCGAATGCTCACTCCCTTGAGGACCATTTGATCTTCGTATCCGAAAAAAACGGTATCGAAGACTACTTCTCCGGCGCACGTCTGTAACTCGATGGCATCTGAACGGTCCGTAACATCGGGATCGACGTCCATCAACGCAAAAATCCGCTCTCCGGCGCTGATCCCTTCCTGAATGGTAATGTTGACTTCATTGATGCGTTTGATCGGTTCGTACAGCATGAATAACGCAGCCATGAAGCTAAAGAAAGTACCCTGAGTGGACGTCCCGTTCACCACCTGGTATCCACCGTAAAACACTATAGCGCAGACGCCGAATCCTCCGAGTGTCTCCATCACGGGATTGGACAAAGCGCGCACCTTGAATCTTCGCATGAACGCATTGAACAAGGTTTGATTTACTTCTCTGAACCTGGAGCGCTCGTAATCCTCCATGGCAAATGCTTTGACTATTCTGATGCCCGTGATCGTCTCGTTTAAACGCTGAGTAATGTCCTCAAGAGATATCAACATACGTCTCGAATAACGTTTCAGTTTCTTTCCGAAAGAGAGTAGCGGATACACTGCGAGCGGGAACACGATCATGGCCATGAGCGCCAAAGCGAAGTCCCGATAAAACACCACACAGATGAGGGCAATCACGGTAACGGCATCTCTGACAATACCGGTGATCGCGCTTGTCATGGCTCCTTGAACAAGCGAAACGTCATTGTTCATCCTGGAAAGAAGCTCGCCCGTGGAGTGCCGGACGAAGAATCCCACGGACATCTGTTCCAGTTTGGTAAACATTTCCTCCCGCAGGTCACGAATGACACTCTGTCCCACGTACGCCATGAGATAGTATTGGGCAAAGTCGCACAATCCCTTGACTACGTAGACCATCGCCACGATCAGGGGAATGTAGATCAGCATGGAAGAGTCTTTTTGAAGAAAGATGTCATCGAGTGCGGGTTTGACGAGGTAAGCAAGAGAGGCTGTTGCCAGGGCCACTCCGATCATGCATACGCCGGCAACGATCAGTTTGGGGAGGTACGGCGAAAGGTATCCCAGGAGTCTCCTGTAAACATGCACAACAATTACTCCGTCACCGGTCCGTCCACGGGAATTCCTACTATGGAAATTTTGGCTCCATCTGCTTTACGGACCGTTCCGCTGAAATCGGTTATCATGGTTTTCCCTGTCTCAATTGCAAGAACCCGAGCACGAGCAGCTATCATGCTGTCTATGGTCGACGGTCCTATCCCGGGAACGTCGAATCGCATGTCCTGTTGAGGTTTTGCCATTTTCACCACAACCGCATTGGATACCCCGAGTTCCCCTGCCCTGCGAATGGCCTTGTCGGTACCTTCGATTGCTTCGACGGCGATCACAGCGGCATTCTTGACCACTACGGTTTGACCGATATCCAGTGCACCGATGCCACGAGCCATGGTTCGCCCGAAGGCAATGTCCTTCCACTGAATGTCATTGGGAGCCCTCTTGGTAAGCACTCCGGATGACGCCATGAGCTTTCCCGCCCAAGGGGTGATCTCATCGATGAGTATTCCGTCTTTGCGGAATTCTTCTGCAATTGCAGCAAGGATCGTATCGTCACGCCAATCCTTGAGGGAGCGGATCATCCTGAGAGCTCTACCGTCGGGCCGCAAATTCCAGATCTTGAGAAGGTTCGATTTCTCGATCTTCCCTGCCATGACGATTTTTTCCACGCCATGTGACTTAAAGATCGAAATAGCCTTTTCCAGTTGCCCGAGCTTTAACCAGAATGTCTCTCCCACAATGCGCTCAAGGGAAGGATCGGTCAAGCCGGGAAAAGCAATCGCAATCACCTTGAGCCCGCGCGTGGAGGCCTCATCCGCCACATGGAGCGGCAAGACACCCATTCCCGCAATAAGGCCGATACTCGAGGACATCAAACAGGCCTGAATGCATGACGGCTCAAAGATACTCGTGCAGTCCCGCGTCTTGATGACGCCAGGAACTCTGCGAACCTTAGCGCTTCCGGAGAATGGCCCATTTCAGAGCGGATCTTCTCCACCGCCTGTTCAACTCGCAATGACGATCTGAACGCCAGTTTGAAAGCTCTCTTCAGGTGGCGAATCGTTTCCGGCGAAAAACCGTTTCGCCTGAGCCCTACTTCGTTCAGGCCGTACACGTAAATTCGAGCTCCTGAAGCCAGCGTGTACGGAGGAACATCTTTTGCGACACCTGACACACCGCCCACCAGTGCAAATTCACCCACGCGTACGAACTGGTGAACAGCGACCAATCCTCCGAGAATTGCCCGCTCGCCCAACTCGATGTGTCCTCCGAGATGTGCGGAGTTTGCCATCACCACGCCGTTTCCAAGAATGCAGTCATGAGCAACGTGACAATAGGCCATTAAATAGCTCTCGTCACCGACTATGGTTTCTCCTTTGCCCCGAACCGTTCCTCTATGGATCGTAACGTATTCACGAATAATGACGCGGGCCCCGATTTTGACCCTCGTTTCTTCTCCTCTATACGAGAAGTCCTGAGGAGGGCCGCCGATGGAAGCAAACTGTGAAATGCGAGTATGAGGTCCTATGGTAGTATGCCCCTCCACCACCACATGGGGCCCGATTTCGCAGCCTTCACCGATCACTACATCAGGTCCCACAACGGTGTAGGGACCTATTGAAACGCCGTCTCCTATAACCGCCCCTGGATGCACGACAGCCATGGAATGAATCATTGGATATCCTTGCGATTGAACGAAATATATTTCTCAAGTTTTCTGATGCGGTCCATCATTTCCGGCAGCTTCTTGAACAGAGCCTGAGCCCTCAGAAAGACGTGTCTCGGCATAGCTGGCACAGAACCGGCCATAATGGAACCGGCGGGAACATTCCGATAAATTCCCACCCGGGTAGCGAGAATTACGCCGTCCCCTACGGAAACGTGATCTCTGATTCCTGCCTGTCCGCCGATGAGTCCGTATTTTCCGACTGATGAACTGCCCGCTATTCCGACCTGCGAGGCAATAACGGTGGAATCGCCGATTTCAACATTGTGAGCGATCTGAACCAGATTATCGAGTTTCACGTCTCTGCCGATGCGAGTAACGCCGCTCAATGCTCTGTCTATGGCCACCAGTGCGCCGATTTCCACGTCATCGCCGATTTCCACGGTACCGCTATGATATTTCTTGACGTTGACCGGGAGGCCGCGTTCGTCAACATCCCGGCAGAATCCGAATCCATCCGATCCTATTACCGCTCCCGAATGGATTATGACCCGCTTCCCGATAGTGACCCCCCGGTAAACGCTCACATTCGGAAAAATCCTCGTGCCCTCGCCGATGCTTACGCCTTCGCTTATGACCGTGTGGGCACCGATGACACAGTTGTCCCCAACAATCGCCGCCTTGCCTATGACAGCAAAGGGACCCACGTGAACCCCACTGCCAAGAGAAGCTTCCGGGTGAACATCAGATCGCGGGGATACAGCCGGAGACTCATCGGCGTACGGGTAGTACACGGCAGTAAGCCGCGCGTAATCGGCTTCAGGGTTACGCGACCTTATGTGCGGTAGGTCGCCCGGGTCAAGCCCCGGCGGAAGAATGACTGCTCCCGCAGAGCTCACTGCGAGTTTTTCCAGGAACTGCTGACTTACGACATACGTGACATCGGAAGGTCCTGCATATTCCAAAGGCCTAATACCGGTAATTGCTGGCCCGGGTCGAACGGAGGGTTCTCCGCCGATCATCCGAGCCAGCTCTTCGAGGGTAAAGGACATCATAGAAGATAACTCATCACTTAGGTCCCGGTTTGGGCTTAGGGCCGGCTGGGGGAGCAGCATGCTTCGGTGGTGCATCCGCTGCGGCGTCATAAAGTTTGATTACTTCCTCTGTCAGGTCCAGAGAATCGTCGAAAGAAAGCATCATCATGGAATTAAAGATCGCTGTAAGCCTTCTTTCGGTCCGGAGCTTGGCAACAACTTTGCTGATGTCACGGATGAAGATCTCTTCAACTTCTCGCTGCTCGTTTTGAAGAGAATTCTGCGCTTCTTGCTCTGCAAGCTTGTATTCCACTTCCTTTATGCCCAAGTCTTTCATCATCTTTTCCCGGGCATCGTTCTTCAGCATTGCGCTCTGCTTCTGGATCTGTTCCTGAAGGCTCACCATTTCGGCTCTCTTCTTCTCCAGTGCAGCCTTCTTGGTCTCCATCAGTTGGGCCACTTTCTTCTGCAATTGTTGAGCCTTCACTGATTTCCTGGAGATAAGCTGAAGATTGACGAACGCGAATTTCGGATCCTCGGCCCAACAAACGCCGGACGCCATTATTGCGGTGGCCAGGACAGCACAGATTGTCGCAATGTACAATTTCTTCATCGAAATCACTCCTTTTTTGATCGATCCCGGGCCGCAGGACTCTGCAAGGAGAGCGAGAAGCGGCAGGCCGGAGTTTAGATTGAACCTTTTCCTGATTCAAATGATTTATTATGAAAAATCAAAGCCCAGTGCATGAGCCTGGACCAACGTAGTTCAAACCTGAAAAAATGCTGTAAACAGAGTTAGAAGAGGGCACCCATCGAAAAAGCAAAAGCACCCGGGTCTTCACCTTTTTCCGGTGCAAGTTTCCAGCCGTATTCCAATCGTACAGGTCCCATCGGCGAGACCCATCTTATGCCCAAACCCGCGCCTGCTTTCAAAGTGGTGAAAAACGGACTATCCGAAACATTCCATGCGTTCCCGGCATCTGCAAAGACCACCCCGTTCAGCTTCAACTGCTCGATGACTGGAAAGAAAATTTCGAGATTACAGTAGAGTGACCTGTCACCGCCGATTACATTTTTATACACATCCTTGGGACCGATGTCCCCGTACTTGTATCCGCGTATGCTGTTAATGCCTCCCAGGACAATGCGGCGATCGAAGGGAATGGGCTCAGCTCCAAGTTCCGATAATAAAGAGCCGCTCGTCCGTATCTTGAAAATAGATTTCCAGTACAAAGCGTGATAGTACGTCGCTTCGCCGTAATAATTCGCGAATGAAACGTCGCCGCCAAACCCTGAAAAACGGCTTCCAAAATTAACCCTGCTGCCGCCCGTCGGGATAACCGAGTTATTTCGTGTGTCCCGAGCGAAACCGACCGATACGGAATTCTCAGAAATGTTCATGTATTTCTGGGCTGTTACACCATATCGTTTGTAATAGTCCACAACAGATCGCGCAAACACCGGCTCGAATCCACTGAGCTTATTCGAATCCCTCGCGATTCCCGTAGTCATTCCCCAGGATCCATAGACAGGAAATCCAAGATGTCCGGAGAACCCATCGCTCTCTCTGAAGAAATTGGTTTCTTTATTCAGATTCTTATATCCCCTCATGGATCCTGTAATCTGTGTGTCGAACATCCAGGGATACGTTAGCGATCCTTCGTACGTAGTTCGCCGACCGGAAATATTGGTTTTCGCATTTGCCACTATGCCCAATCCCAGGAGGTTCTTTTCCTGAAGATTCACATTCCCCATGGCACCGTCCTGAGATGAATAACCGAGACCCGCAGTGAGAGATCCGGTCTTTTTCTCTATTACCTCAACATCCACGTTCATTTCATCGGGCTTTGATCCGGGAGTGGTTTTCAGCTTTACTGCTTCGAAGAACTCCGACCCTTCCAGGCGATTCTTGGTAGCCTCGAATTTGTCAGCGTTGTACAGTTCGCCTTCGCTCATGTCGAGCTGCCTTCGGATCACTTTGTCCCGGGTACGCTCATTTCCGTGAATATCGACTCGTCCGATACGGACCGGTTTGCCTTTGGTTATCTTGTACGTGATGTCCAGGAACTCGTGCTCATCGTTTATTCTTTGTCTCGGCTCCACATCTGCGTACGCAAATCCGGCATTATTATAAATCCTGGTAAGATTTTTGATGTCCTCGGCAACGAGGGACCGTTGGAACCATGTCCGCGGCTTCACTCCCAGCTTTTGCAGCAGTTCTTCTTTGGATTGCCCTTCAAGGATATCTCCGTCAATGTTCACTTCTCTTACTTGATAGCGATTGCCCTCCCGAATCGGAACCGTCAGAGTAACTTTACCGTCTCGGATGTCCACTTCCGGAGCTCCTACCTGGACATTTACGAATCCCTTCTCCATGTAGTACTGCATGATCCGGAGTCGGTTTTCTTCGAGCTTTTCTCTGGTAAACGTTCCGGAATCGTCGACAAACCAGAACCAGCTCTTTTCTTTAACATTCAGCGCTTTTTTGATCTCATCGTCGGAGAGCTTTTTATTCCCCTCGAACTTTATATCTGTGAGATAACTCTTTTCACCTTCGTTAATTTTGAATATCAGTTGAGCTTCGTTTCGAGAAAGCTCTTTGATTTCATAATCGATTTTCGGCTGGTAATAACCTTTCTTTTCATACATCTTCTTAATTTTATTAATATCTTCGTAAATCTTTTCAGTACTGGCTACCGTCAAGGATTTGGTCTTAATCTGATCCAAAATCTCGTCTTTCGACAGAACAGACGTGCCTTCGACTTCGATATTCTTGATAGAAGGCCGTTCCTTCAGAACTATGGTAAGATCGACCTCTCCTTTAGGGGTTTCATCAGCCTGAATTCTCACGTCATCGAAGTAGCCCATGGAATAGAGCTCTCGAATTTCATCACCGAGCGCGGATCTCCTGAAGGTCGTACCGGGTTTCATCTCTATCTTGCTGAGAATAGCATCCCTTTGTATGCGGTTATTTCCCTCGATTTTGATTTCCCCTATTTTGGGGCGATTCAAGATTACGTTGCCGATTTCAGCGGAGACTTCTTTCATGCTGGCAATCAGTTCCTGCATATCTTTGGCAGTGGCTGTAAATAATCTCGGCTTCTGTCCCTTCGGGGGATTCAACACGTTCAATTCCAGTGAGTAGCCGCTCTCTAGCTTCGTGACGGTTCCCCAAATGGCAACATTGGCATCGATCCGAGACATGACTCTCGTTATTCGGGCGGGATCTACTTTCTTTTCCTGGACTGCAGAGAGAAAAGTCTGGCCGGAAATTACCTCGACATCACCTTCCCTGGCCAGCTCCGATCCAAGTGCGGCAGCCAATTCAGCGCTATAGTTGCCGGAAGTCTCCGGCCCGGCAACCTTGAAGGGAAAGATCAGGATCTTGTGTAATTTCGCTTGCTGGCTCCACGCGGCAATAGGAAAACACAAAACAAGAGCCGCAATCATGGCCTGCAGGATCTTCATTGAAGCTCCTTGAGTTTCCCGCCCATGAGGGTGACCCTTTTATCCATGGCCCTGGAAAGAGATTCTTTGTGAGTGACCACAATCAAGGTTGTGTTGTGAACGGCATTCAGTTTCTTCATCAAATCTTCGATTTCCGCTCCAGTCTCGGGATCGAGATTTCCTGTCGGCTCATCGGCAAAAAGCACGTCGGGTCTCATAACGAGAGAACGCGCAATTGCAACCCTTTGCTGCTCTCCACCGGACAACTCTCCAGGTCGATGATGAATTCGTTCACGAAGGCCGAGTTCTTCAAGTAACTCGGTCGCTCGCGGCAGAAGGGCTCGACGAGGCTCTCCGGCTATGAGTCCCGGCATGATCACGTTTTCCACAGCCGTAAACTCTGGAAGGAGCTGAAAAAACTGAAAAACAAAGCCAAATCGCCTATTTCGCAACCTTGCGCGCTCCGTTTCCCGAAGAGAGAGCAGATTGATTCCATCGAGCATCAAGGTTCCACTTACAGGTCTGTCCAGCAAACCCAGTATATGCAAAAGAGTACTCTTGCCGACACCCGAAGGTCCGGTAACAGCGATCGTTTCGCCTGGTTTCACGCAGAAATCAACGCCCCTGAGCACTTCCACATCCCTGGTGCCGTTGGAATAGCTCTTCCAGATGTCTCTCGCTTCATACAACCACGGTTTACTCATAGCGGAGCGCCTCCACCGGTTCGAGGCGTGCAGCTCTGTAGGACGGGTACAAAGTCGCTATGAAACAAATGGTCAAGGCCACCAGGCAAATGATGACGATATCGGTTACATCCGTAGCTACAGGCAGCCGATCTATCGTATAGATTTCCTGAGGAAGTTCAATGATCGGATATCTGGCTATCAATGCACTACCTGCTATTCCACCGATTGCTCCCAACAGCGTCCCCACGAATCCCACCACCATGCCTTGTATCACGAAAATTCGCATGACGCTGTCGGACGTCGCTCCCAGAGCTTTGAGAATTGCTATATCCCGGCTTTTCTCCATCACGAGCATGATGAGGGATATAACAATATTAAAAGCGGCGACCAAAACAATAAACGTGAGAATTACGAACATCGCTATTTTTTCAAGCTTCAGCGCACTGAACAGGTTTTTGTACATATCCCGCCAGGTTCTCGTCCAAAAAGGATGCCCAAGCGATGCCTCAATACGTCCTGCTATTTTTGGAGCTGCGTAAACGTCTCGGAGCCTCACTTCGATACCAGAAACGCCTTCTCCGAGCTCAAAGAATTTTTGGGCTTCTGACAACTGCATGTAAACAAGGTTCGAATCAAATTCGTACATGCCGGACTGAAATATGCCCATAATCCTGAAATTCTGCACCCTTGGAATAGCTCCGATAGGTGTTCTTTTTCCCTGGGGAGAGATTAGTTGCACAATGTCGCCGAGACGTAAGGAATTGAGCGTTGCCAATTCTTTGCCGATAATGATACCAGCGGTGCCATCAGACCGCTTGTCTAAGTCGAGGATGCTCGCAGTCCCGTCAGGGGTCTTATTGAGTTCGATAACCGAAGGTTCCTTGAGATAGTTGTCCAGGGAGATGACGCTTCCGGCAGTTCGGGGATCGATGCCTCTTACGACCACTCCTCTCACCTTTCCACGAGTGGAAAGCATCGCCTGACCGTAGATAAACGGAGTCGTCGCTTCCACGCCGCGGAAAACGCCAACGCGGTCCATGAGCTTTCCCCATTCGGTCAACATTCTGCTGGAATGGCTCATGATCACCAAATGTGAAACAGTCCCGAGGATTTTATCCTTGAGATCGCGTTCAAAGCCGTTCATCACCCCAAGAACGATTATCAACGTCATCACGCCCAGCATGACACCCAAAATGCTGAACGCGCTGATGACCGAAATAAAGGCTTGCTTCCTTTTGGCCTTGATGTAACGGAAGCCTACGCTGATCTCGAAAGCTAGACTCATCCGATCCCTTTTTCGGGTCTCATGTGCGGAAACAAAATTACATCCCGAATCGACTGAGAATCCGTGAGGAGCATTACCAGACGATCAATGCCTATGCCTTCACCGGCAGCAGGCGGCATCCCGTATTCCAGGGCTCTCAAAAAGTCTTCGTCCAGAAAGTGTGCTTCCTCGTCTCCGGCTGCTCGTGCGCGCACCTGCTCTTCAAAACGGCCTCGTTGATCGAGAGGATCGGTCAACTCAGTGAAAGCATTAGCTAACTCTCGACCGCAAATGTATAGCTCAAATCGGTCTGTTACCGTGGGATCTTCGTCATTCCGTCGTGCGAGCGGTGAAACGTCTACAGGATATTTGTGAACGAAAATCGGTCCCCAGAGCTTGTCTTCGACGAGCTCATCGAACAGAGCCATCCAGAGTTTTCCGATTCCTTCATCTTTGTTGACTTCCAGACCGAGCTCGACCGCCTTGATGAACAACGCGTTCCTATCCTCGATGTCCTCCGGCGAGAATCCACCGTACTGCAGCAGGGCTTCCTTCACGGTGATCCGCTCCCAGGGAGGTGCGAGGTTGACTGTTCTTTCACCGTACGAGAATTCGTGCCTGCCGATTATTTCACGTGCAAGCGATGACAGCAATTCTTCCGTGAGTGCCATCAGATCCTCGTACGTTGCGTAGGCTTGATAGAACTCCAGCATCGTGAACTCAGGATTGTGCTGCGTGGAAATCCCTTCATTCCGGAAATTGCGATTTATTTCAAACACTCGATCGAATCCGCCGACCAGTAGCCGTTTCAGATACAATTCCGGCGCAATACGCAAATACAGCTTTCGGCCGAGCGCATGATGAAAGGTCTCAAATGGCTTTGCTGTGGCGCCACCGGGAATCGCCTGCATCATAGGTGTCTCAACTTCCAGGAACTCCCGTTCGACCAGAAAACGCCGTATGTACGAAATAATCCTCGACCGGGTTCTGACCACATCTCGAGCAGCAGTATTCACGATAAGATCCAAATATCGTTGTCGATACCGGGTCTCCACATCCGAAAGTCCGTGCCATTTCTCGGGAAGCGGTCTCAGTGATTTGGAAAGTAACACGAAATCATCGGTAAAAATGCTCAATTCGCCGGTTCGTGTTCTGAAAGGTCGCCCGACGGCTCCAATGATGTCACCGACATCAAGCTTTTTTAGCATCTTGTACTTGTCGGTTCCGACATGATCTCGCGAAGCATATACCTGGAAATCGCCCGCAGCGTCTCTGAGTCTCAAGAAAGCGGCTTTTCCCAAGAGGCGGACCGCTATGATACGCCCGACCATTTTGATGGGATCGGCGGACTCTTCCAGTTCTTCCACGTGAGCAAACTTCGCTTTAAATACCGAGGAATTGGTATTGGGAACAAAGCCCACGGAATACGCAGGTATTCCCAGATCCTGAAGCTCCTGGACTTTTTGTATCCTGACCTCGGTTAATGAGGGCACCTGAGTTTTTTTGGTATCTGTAGAATGTTCCTGCAAGCCCTGAACTCTCCCGAGAATTTCTTAAAATCAGACCGGGGTTTTATCTTTTCCCTCTGAAAAAGTCAAGTCGAATGCCTTTCAGAGACCTGAATCTCCTAGTGAAAATCGTTGGTGCCAGCAGAGGAAAAGAGGGGATATCAGTGTGAACCCGAGCCACAGGCAAGCGGGTAAAGAAAATGAGAGGCCTCTCGACCTCCCACCTTCATGCAACAGAATACTGCTAGTCCTTCGTACCTGAAATAACTCCAGCCATGGAAAACACCGGCAGATACATGGCAATGACCATGCCACCGCACACTCCGCCGAGAAACACAATCATGAGCGGTTCCATCATCTGGGTGAGACCTTCCACAGCGACGTCCACTTCCTCATCGTAAAATTCCGATATTTTCGCGAGCATGGCATCGAGGGCGCCGGTGGCCTCGCCAACGGCAATCATCCTCACCACCATGCCCGGAAACACCCCGGTTTCCATGAGAGGCTCCGCTATGGTTCGGCCTTCCGAGATGGCAGTCCGAGTGTTCATGATGGCATTTTCGATGATCACGTTCCCCGCGGTTTTCGCGGTGATTTCCAGAGCGTCCAGAATGGGAACACCACTGGAGATCATTGTCCCGAGAGTTGCGCAGAATCGGGCAACCGCGACTTTTCGCAAAAGGAGACCGATCACCGGCGTCTTCAGGGCGAACCTATCAATCAGGTATCTACCTTGCTTAGTATTATAAAATTTCCTCACCGCAAAAATGGCTATTCCTATGAGCACTAGGATGTGAACAATGTATTTTTGCACAAATTCACTCATGTGCAAAACCAAGAGCGTCGGTCCGGGAAGCTTTTCGCCTGCACCCTCAAACATTTCCTTGAAAACAGGGACGACGAATACCAGAAGGACGCCGACAACACTCACTGCGATGATAAGAACGATTGCCGGGTAAATCATTGCACTCTTAACTTTACGTTTGAGCGCTTCGGACTTCTCAAGAAACACGGAGAGTCTTCTGAGAATCGTGTCCAGAATACCGCCTGTTTCGCCGGCATGCACGAGGTTCACGAATAGCTGGTCGAAGACTTTCGGGTGTGCCTTCAAACCTTCGGCAAACGTGCTTCCTCCTTCGACACTGGTCTTCACAGCGGTGAGAACCTTCTTGAATGTCTTGTTCTCCTGCTGACTCGCAAGAATCTCGAGACACTGAACCAGAGGGAGCCCAGCATCAATCATAGTGGCGAACTGCCGTGTGAAAATGACGACATCCTTAGTAGAGACTTTCGGCTGGAAGAATTCGATATTTTCCAGTAAATCTTTAGGCTTCTTCTTTACCTTGATGTCGGTGTAATTCATTTTCTGAAGCTTCGTGATTACTACCGACTCATTCACCTCATTCATTTCACCATCGGTATAATTTCCAGCCTGTGTTTTTGCCTTCCATATATATTCAGGCATGAATTCTCCTCCTGAGCACTCTTACTGAAAATGCGTCCATCTCACCCGGGTCTGATTATCTTCTTAGGTGCAGCCTTTGGCAGTCCGGACATCATTTGTTTGAGTTCGTCTGTATCGGGAGATCTGGCCATCGCATCGTCAAAAGAGATTATCCTCCTTTGATAAAGCATCAGAAGCGACTGATTCATTGTCTGCATTCCCGATTTCGCCTGACCGACTTGAATCTGAGAATAGATCTGGTGGACTTTATCTTCACGAATGAGATTTCGGATAGCAGCATTCGGAACCATGACTTCAAGCGAAAGCGTGCGGCCTCGACCGTCGAGAGTCGGTATCAGGGTCTGACACATTACTCCTTCAAGAACGAAGCTGAGTTGTGCCCGAACCTGCGGCTGCTGATGCGCGGGGAAAACGTCGATAATTCGGTTTATCGTTTGCACACACGAGTTTGTATGGAGAGTTCCGAATGTGAGGTGGCCCGTTTCGGAAACGGTCAATGCAGCCTCGATAGTCTCCAGGTCTCTCATTTCTCCAATAAGCACGACATCCGGATCCTGGCGGAGAATCGACCGAAGCGCCGCATGAAAGCTCTTGGTATCCTGATGAACCTCCCGCTGATTCACAATGCAAGACTTGTGTTGATGGGTAAATTCGATGGGATCTTCAATAGTGACGATGTGTTCACGACGGTCACTGTTGATCTTGTCGATCATGGCAGCCAAAGTGGTCGATTTACCGGAGCCCGTCGGTCCGGTCACCAGAACAAGTCCGCGCGGTTTCGCACACAGTTCGTTCACAATAGGCGGAAGCCCCAGTTCCTGAAAAGAACGAATCTGGTATGGAATAAGCCTGAATGCACCTGCCAGCGCCCCACGCTGCATAAATATATTCGCCCTGAACCGGCTCAGACCTCGGACCCCAAAGGAAAGGTCAAGCTCCTGGCTCTCTTCGAATCGATGCTTCTGGACATCTGTGAGAATGCTGTAGCAAAGCTGTCTGGTTTCCTGAGGTTTCAGTGGCGGATATTCGAGCGGGACGAGCTCACCTCGAACTCGGATCATAGGCGGGACACCCGGTGTCACATGGAGGTCTGAAGCGCCTCGCTCAACCATTTCCTTCAAAAAATCATGGAGACTTGCCAAAATTTATTCCTTTCGGAAACTATTCGTCAGCCAACTGTCCAAAATGCAGCGGACAGTGCGAAGATTCATCTGCCCCACAGGAATAGAGTCACCCTCGGCATTGCATTATCAGTCAGGCATTGTCACCCGGCCCACTTCGTTAATGGTGGTGACACCTTCCTTCAGCTTGTTCACACCTGCCATGCGCAGGGTATCCATTCCCAGTCGGATTGCCTCTCTCTTGAGTTCCAAAGCGGAAGCACCGGCCAGGATGAGTTCCTTGAGTTCGTCGGTAATGGGCATAACCTCGTACAGTGCGATTCTTCCTTTAAACCCGGTATTGGCGCACATTGCGCAACCGGTCCCCTGGTATATGGGAAAAGTACCTATGTCTTCCATTTTCACACCCAGGTCTCGCAGCGCCTCTGCTGGAGGATCTATTTCCATTTTGCACTGGCTGCATATTCTTCTTGCAAGCCTCTGAGCTACGATGGCATTGACCGAACTCGCCACCAAGAAAGGTTCGACACCCATATTGAGCAGTCGGTTAATAGTCTGTGGAGCGTCGTTCGTGTGCAGTGTCGAGAGCACAAGGTGGCCTGTTAGAGCGGCCTTAACGGCTATTTCAGCGGTTTCGAAGTCCCGGATCTCTCCGACCATGATAATGTCCGGGTCCTGCCTGAGGAAGGATCTCAGGGATGAAGCGAAGGTAAGTCCTATTTCTTCATGCATCTGAACCTGGTTGATCCCGTGCAGGTTGAATTCGACCGGATCTTCCGCAGTCGAGACGTTTACATCCGGAGAATTGAGTTCGGACAGTGCGCTGTACAATGTGGTCGTTTTTCCGGAACCTGTAGGGCCTGTGACGAGCACCATACCAAAAGGTTTGTGGATAGCTTCCTTGAAATTCCTCAGCGGCTTTTCTTCGAATCCGAGTTTGGTCATATCCAACTGTAGATTGGATTTATCAAGGAGCCGCATGACCACTTTTTCCCCAAAAAGCGTGGGAAGTATGGACACGCGGAAATCCATATCCCGCCCTTTGCCCAGTTTCAGCTTGATTCGACCGTCCTGGGGTAATCGCCGTTCGGCAATGTCCAGGCGGGCCATGATCTTGATACGGCTGACCATGGGATTCCTGAGCTTCATAGGAGGCTTGACTATTTCGTACAGAGACCCGTCAATACGTAATCGCACTCTGAGAACTTTTTCATACGGCTCGACGTGTATGTCGCTTGCCCGCTTGTTAATTGCCTCTCGAAGGATATAGTTGACTAACTTAACAACCGGCGCCTCATCGGCCAGCTTTGCTGCATCGTTTGCGTCTAATTCACTGATCTCCCCGACGGCTTCCAACTCTTCGTCATCGAATCCTTCCAGCACATTATCGGTCTGCAGTCCCGCATCGTAAAACGCATCCAGCGACTTCTTGATTTGAGATTCGGTGGCGATGCTGACTTCGATCGACATGTTCGTCATGAACTTGATGTCATCGATAGCATTCAAGTCCGTTGGATCCGCCATCGCCACATATAATGTCGAGTTGACCTGACTGTAAGGAATGGCCATATACTTTTGGGCTTTTTCCGGAGCAAGTAATTTGACCGCATCGGTATCGACGTCAATTTCGTCAAGAGAAACCGTAGGAAGACCAAGTTGGCGAGAAAGAAATTCTACAACGTCGTCTTCATCGACCAGGTCGAGCTTCATAAGTGCCGAGTAAATTTTTCCGCCCTGATTGCGCTGGTAATCTGTGGCTCGCTCGAGCTTTTCCTCATCTATAATACCTGCGCGCAGCAGCATTTCTCCGATACGATCTTTCATGGCGAGATTTCTTTACATTTCCTTAACTGTTGCCGAATTTGAGAGAAACATCTTTCAGCCGATGGTGCATATTACCGCGTTCAAGATCTTTTTTCCAAAAAAAAAATCTTCTTGTGATTTCACGTAGCCCGCGAGATAATTTCGTCCCACATACCATGATTTCGGAGAACAAAAATTGCCTTCAACAGTTTATTTTACCGATTTGACTGCCAGTTGGAAAAAGAATGTCCCGGCAAAAGTGACGGAACTCTTTGAGATGCTCGAGCCTGCAAACATTTTTCAGGCCAAGGAACTTGTAGCCGTTAAGCTTCATTTTGGCGAATCCGGCAATACAGCGCACATTCGGCCCCAGTATGTACGAAAAGTAATTGATAGACTGAAGGGGCTTGGCACGAAACCCTTTCTCACTGATACAAACACCCTATACGTGGGGTCGCGTACGGAAGCGTACTCCCATCTGGTGACTGCCTTCGAAAACGGGTTCAACCGGGAAGTCACCGGTGCACCGGCAATTATTGCAGATGGCCTCAGGGGTAATAATCAGGTCATTGTCCGTGCAGAGGGGCATCATTTTCAGGAGTATCATATTGCCGCTGATATTTGTCACGCTGACGGACTTGTGGTTCTGACGCATTTCAAGGGTCATGAGCTGTCGTCATTCGGTGGTGCCATAAAGAATATCGGTATGGGGTGTGCTTCCCGAGAGGGTAAGCTCGCTCAACATTCCAATATTTCCCCCAAAGTTGCCCCGAAGAAATGCATCGGCTGCGAAGAATGTGTGGACTGGTGTCGAGGTGGCGCTATCACTATTAAACGAGAGGGGCCACAGAAAAAAGCTTTCATCAATCCTGAGAGTTGTGTGGGTTGCGCCGAGTGTATCCTGACGTGCGCCCAGGGAGCGATCCAGGTTCAGTGGAATGAGTCTATTCCCGTGTTCATGGAAAAAATGGTCGAGTACGCTGTAGCAGTGCTGAAAGAAAAACAAGGCAAATCGGTATTCGTGACATTTGTTACAGATGTATCTCCATTGTGCGATTGTACTCCGTTTTCCGACAGGCCGATTGTACCGGGACTGGGCATTCTTGCTTCTCTAGATCCCGTAGCAATCGATCAGGCCGCTGTGGATCTGATTAATGCAGCGCCCGGCAATCCGATATCGAGCCTAAAGGGAGCATTTCAGCCTGGAGAAGACAAATTCAAGTCGCTCTTCCCGGACATAGAATGGTCACACCAGCTCGAATACGCCGAAAAGATGGGGCTCGGAACCAGAGATTACGAGATGAAGACATTGAGTTAGATGCAGCGAACGACAACTGCCTTGAGGACACCCATCATTCCCAATGCAGCGCGTCTGAGAATCGGGTTCTTCTAAGCATTCGAGAAGAATAGTCCGGCTTATTAATTCGCCAGAAAGAAAGCCCGACGCATTACAGACGTCCCGGGTAAGTCCTGTGCACTCTTTTTCTGTGAGATCAGCTATTTATCATAGGAAATATAGACCGTCTGCAAGGCAATCTTAAGATACCCAATACTTTATGAATAACTACTAAAGTGCTGCCTTGACAGAATACCCTGATTCATGTAAAATTTCGTTTGAAAAACTGCAATTTTTCGATTTCTCGTTTATGCAACCTTACTCTCTCCCAAGAATCGTGGAGGACGAAAATGATACGTATGGGAACGCTCTTAATTCTGATAATTGCATTTCAGGGGGTCGCTTTCGGGCAAGGCTTATTGGATTCGGTTCTTGGTCCCGGAGGACTGGGAGTCTGGGGCGGGAGTTCCGGGAATCAGTTCAATCCGCAGGCTCAGTATGGAGCGCCTCAGATGCCTCAGCAGCCTTATCAGCAGCCGGGGCAGGCAATGCCCGGACAGCCGCAAGGATATCAACCCTATTACAACCAGCAGGGTGTCTATTCTGACTGGCACGCCCAACAACCTGCCATGCAGGCTCCGCAAGAGCAGTACGGAATGCCTCAGGAACCCGTTGCAGAACAACAGTACGGGGGGCAGCCTCAGTATCAACAATATCCGCAACAACCCTACCAACAGCAATATGCCGCACCGCAGCAGCAACAGCAGTACGCACCTCCTGCGCAACCTGCTCAACGACGTGGACCTTTGCGACCCGGTCAATATGCACCGGACAGGAATCCTGCTGCACCGGGTCCCGTTACGGCGGACGATTTGCCGTCCGGAGCCGTAAGAATTACCACAACAACTCCCGACGGAACCACCATTCAGTACTATCCTCCCACGGGTCAAGTTGACGAAGACGCTCAGGTACGACCGCGGCCTCGACGGCAGGCACCGAAACCTGCCCGTGAGCGGCAGACCCAGCAACCAACGGACCAGACTAGTACAGTTCAACAGGGCAATATCGCTATGCCGCGACCGGTACAGATCCCGCAGGGGCAAGATCCTCGTCAGGGATGGGGATCGGCGGTTGATAGGGCTCCGGCACCAAGATAAGTGTGGAAGACGACTGCAGGGAGCGTACAATACCCTGCACGTATATCGGAATGGTTCCAGTCAATCATCCTGCCTTCCTCCGGTCACTCTTGACGATTCAGCCCGTGTGATATAGCTTTAGTAAGATCTCTGCCTTATCTCCTGGAGACAATACAATGGATGACTTTTCGTCCAAGCGTGAGGCTTGCGGTATTTTCGGAGTCTACGGAGCTGAAAACCCGGCTGACCTCATATATTTGGGACTCTACGCACTTCAGCATCGCGGCCAGGAATCCGCTGGAATAGTAGTGAGCGACGGCACTTCCGTGGTGGCGCACAAAGGAATGGGATTGGCCCCTGATGTGTTCAAGAATGGCTTACCGAGCGATATGAAAGGACATCTTGGCATCGGGCACGTTCGGTATTCCACGACCGGCAGCTCCATGCTCAAGAATGCGCAGCCTTTTCTTGTAGAGCAAATCGACCGAGTGTTTGCCCTGGGTCATAACGGCAATATCGTCAATATTTCAGAATTGCGACGAAAACTGGAAGCACGCGGCGCAATCTTTCAGACATCAACAGATTCCGAGCTCATAGCGCACCTTGTTCTCCATAAGAAAGGCTTTCTCGAGGAGCGGCTTATCAAGGCATTCGATGAGCTCAAAGGTGCGTGGTCGCTGGTGATGCTAACACCAGACGCCATCCTGGCGGCACGGGATCCGTTCGGCTTCCGCCCGCTCTGTATCGGACGCAAAGGAGATGCAATCATTTTTGCATCCGAGACCTGTGCGCTGGATATTATTGACGCGGAATACATTCGTGATGTGGAACCCGGCGAACTGGTGATTGCCGACCACAACGGAATACGATCGATTCAAGGGCCGCGACGATCCCACTCGGCCATGTGCATATTCGAGTACATTTACTTCTCCCGCCCGGATTCCATGATTTTCGAGCACGGCGTCTACCAGGTGCGAAAGCAGTTGGGACTTCAACTCGCGCTGGAAGCTCCGGTGGAAGGGGCTGACGTGGTGGTTCCGATGCCTGCTTCAGGGAATTACGCCGCTCTCGGGTTCTCTCAGGGGAGTGGGGTACCTTTTGAATATGGCGTCATAAGGAATCATTACGTGGGCAGGACTTTCATCCAGCCCTCTTCCGCAATACGCAATCTCGGTGTTAGGCTCAAATTGAATCCCGTCAGGGAAATACTCCAGGATCGGAAAGTCGTAGTCATAGATGATTCGATTGTAAGAGGGACCACGAGCAAGTTGAGGACACGGGCTTTGCGGGAAGCAGGTGCTCGGGAAATCCATATGCGAATCAGTTGCCCGCCGATTAAGTTCCCGTGCTTCTATGGAGTTGATTTCTCCAGTAAGGGCGAGCTGATCGCCTGTTCGAATTCCGTAGAGCAGATTTGTGATTTTATCGGGGCAGACTCGCTCTCGTATCTCAGCCTTGAAGGAATGTTCAGGGCCATGCCTTTGCCCGCGAAGGACTTCTGTTCAGCCTGTTTCACAGGAAAATATCCGGTAAAAATAGTCGACGAGTACACCAAGACGTGCCTCGAATGCAGGACCAGCGAATGCCTGCACTGGCCGTAGCACTACGCTTTCAAAGAAGTAGGATTTGGGAAATCTTTTTATACATGGATTATTCCCTAAGTGCAGCTCAGGGGTCAGTCAGATGCTCCTGTCTCGCTGATCACGGTTTCAATGGAGGTCGGTAGGGGTGCCCCTTGTGGGTGGCCCGGTGGTGTGACCGGCCTCCGTGCCGCTCATTCGAGAGGAAGGACAGGCACGGAACGTGTGGGCCTCACGGTCGCCGCAGAAGGAGTTCTGCAAGGATCATGTCTCGTGGAGTGGTTATTTTGATGTTGTCTTCCGAATCCTGAACGATTTTCACCGGAAGACCGAGCCGCTCGACGAGGACAGCATCGTCTGTACCTTCAAATCCGGATTCCCGCGCTTTTTTGTGTGCTTCCAGAATAACTGCGGTTCTGAAGGTTTGAGGTGTGTGAGCCAGCCACAAGTCCGCTCTCGGAATCGTTTCGATTGTGGAGTCGCCGGTTTTACGTTTCACCGTTTCTTTAATTTGCCGGCACGCCACCGATGCGCCGATTTCTTCAGCCACATCAAATGTCGCAGTAATTATGTGATGGGAAACAAGCGGCCGAACACCGTCATGAATAGCGACCAGATCAGAATCCCGGACAGCCAGCAATCCATTCCACACCGATTCTTGTCTTGTTGCCCCTCCTGAGACTACATGTCTTATTTTCTTCAATCCGAACGGCTCTATAACGTCCCTTCTGCACGATGCCTCGTTTCCCGGAGGAACCGTGAGAACTATCACGTCGATCATCGGGTGTTCCTCAAATACCCTCAATGTGCGCGAAAGCACCGGCATCCCGCTGAGATGGAGATATTGCTTCGGGACGGCCGATTCCATCCTGCGCCCGACCCCACCGGCTGTTACGACTACGGCACGAATCATCAGCGCTCCTCATCAGTCCCGTAGATACATTTTGGTCTTAAGCATCCACATCACTTCCTCCTTTGTTCCTTTGGGAACATGGAGCGTATGGGTGAGCGGTTCGTCATTACGCGTAGCTCGGAACGAGGTCTGGTCTCGAGTAAGTGAGCCGTTGATTTCTCGCAGGAAGCGCACGGAAGTCTGTGTCAGTACTGCGAGATGGGCCAGGGGTAGATCTTGTGAGAACCGTACTCCCTCTATGGTATCGAATTCAAGTGGTTGTACTTCCGGCACTTCGATTTCATAAAAGTCTCTGTTTCGATCGATAAGGTAAAAAGCTATCCATCGGGGGACATACTCTTCGGTCTCAAAAGGCAGCTTCATGTCCCAGAATTCCAGCGAATTGTAGACGATGGTGCGATGCTTGATCTCACTGAAGCCTGCATTGTACGCGGCTGCGGCAGTGAGCCAGCTACCCGGCTGGTCTCCTCTTCCGAGTCTCTGCCGCAACCATTTGAGGTGCCGTGCAGCAGACCGGGTGGAAAGAGCCAGATCACGCCTCTCGTCCTTAACAGAATTAATTTGAAGAGACCAATCCAGATCCGGGTCTTTTGATAGAGTCCGAATTGCCGTAGGTTTGACAAACTGCCACCATCCTCCTGCCATGGAAGGAGAAACAACTCTCCGATTATAACCGGATTCAAGAGCCGGCAATAAGGTGAATTCCGATGGAACCTGTTCAGCTTTGAGAATCGTTTCTATTGCTTGAGTGTAGCGGTCTCTCCTCGTGAGCCAGGTAGTTGTAGTGCTTCTGAAATCCGTAAGAAGATATGTGATTTGGTACTGTATCCGTTTGAGCACATCCGGACGCTCCAGCGGGATTCTCTCTCCACAAAAATTGAGGCCTTGCTGCAGTACTTTGTCCGGTATTTTTCGCACAGTTTGCCAGCAGGTTCCCGGTTCCTGAGGATTCTGATGGAGGCAATCCAGCGCATGCTTGAGAACTAATTTTTCCCGTCCGAGATTATTCAGGCGCTGCATTTTCTCAAGCATATTCAGCGTCACAGCCAGCTGGTTCAGCGGATCGACTGAAAAAAAATCCCCCGGGAGGTTTTCCATCCAAAGCATAAAACGGGAAACCAATGCCTTTGAAAACGATGATTCAGGAAAGTGTCCGGATATTGAGACGAGTTCCTGAAAAGCAGAGCTGTCGAGGACCTGGGAATAATCGTCCAAGATTCGACCGTAATTTGGAGGCAACTCCTGAGGATCTCTGGAATTCGCAAGAGCAACTTCTGCAGCCAATTGTCTCGAAAGATAATACATACTCAGTAAGCGAGTTCTTACCCCAATTTCCGCTTTGACAGCATCGGTTGCGAGCATAATGAACAAAGCAACAGGTAATATGACGCAAAGAATGACCGTGTTCCGCAATCGGGTCATGAGTCTCAATCGTCCTTGACCGGATTTCTGTCCGCCTTCGGGAGTTGCTTCACCAGTTCGGCCAGACTTCTCAACTGTCTGTTTTCCGGTTTGGCCTCCAGCGCCTTTTGGGCCACTTTGAGCGCCGCTTCTCGATTCCCTTCTCTGACCAGAGCCAGTATATGGTTAACACGGGCAGGAATGAAATCGGGAAATAAGTCCACAGCTTCCTCGTAGGTTTTTATGGCTTGGTCCAAATCGCCCATGCGCTCTGAAACAATGGCGGAGGTGAATAAAGACCTGGGATCGGCGGAAAACAAACCGACATACAGCCTGCAAAGATCCGCAGCACGTTTCGCATCTTTGGCTTTCGCCGCGGAAAAAACGTTATGCGTTAACTCATCTTTCAGCGGACTCGGAATCTTGATAATTCTTTCGCACGTGGTCGCCGAGTTCAACTGAGTCAGGTTCCGGATGGCAATCTGATTTCCGGGGTTCTGTTCGAGGCACGATTCGTAAGCTTGAACCGCCTCTTTTTTCTTGCCGAGATCCTCCAGTGCGACGCCGAGATGTATCATTGCCTGGATATAATGCGGCGACGTGGAAGACACTCTACGGAATGCTTCGACGGCCGCTCCGTTCTTACCTTCCATCCGATAAGCAAGGCCGCTTTCGAAATCCGAAAATCCGTCTGCCGCAAAACCACTCACGGCACTTGCAATGATCATGAGCAACAGTACGGCGGCAAAGTCTCGCTGCAAATCGATCTTCCCGGTTGGAACAGAGATTAATTGGAGAGCGCTCCCGCATGTAGAGGGAACTCTCGCTGCTGTCTTGATTCTGGTGTCCGCAAACCAGCCGATCGGCTCAAAGTCGGAGCCGTGCTCTCGGCTGAATCAATGCTCTATACATACCATAGAATCGTACATAGCGAAAAGTGGTTGAATTCAGGTCCTTTGCTTTATCCGGAAGAAAAGCCATTTGTACAAAGCATAGCAACCGGTTGCGGTTCCCACTGGAAAATGCTAGAGTGGCTGGCTGTCATTGGAGCAATGCGCGGCTTAGGTTGAGAAGTTCTTGACTATTACGTAATAAGTCGAACCGTTATCCTATAACGTTCAGAACCGGGCCGGAATTTTCGATAATTCGGGAGGAAACACGTGGATCTGCTTGAATCGATTCAGTCAGATATGCAGAAGCTCGAAGATGAACTCATCGAGCATCTCGAAAGCCGTGTTCCCGTAGCATTCGAAATTGGCGCTCACATCATGAATAGCGGAGGAAAACGGATACGTCCCCAGCTTGCAATTATTGCAGCGCGAATGGGCGGGTACACCGGATTGAACGCCCTGAAGCTTTCGGGGGCGATCGAATGCATTCACACGGCAACATTGCTGCACGATGATGTGGTCGATGATGCGGACACTCGACGTGGACGCCCTTCGGCAAACACATTATGGTCGAACGAAATGTGCGTGCTGGGAGGAGATTTTATACTCGCCAAAGCATTCTCCGCTCTGACGTCCATCGGCAACCTTCGCATTCTGGAGATTGTTTCTGCCGCAACTGAACGGCTCAGCGAAGGCGAGCTCTTTCAAATGGCCAATATCGGCAATCTGGACCTGACTGAAGCTGACTATCTTCAAGTGATTACGGACAAAACAGCCGTCTTGATGGAAGCGGCTTGTAGAGGAGGCGCAATCTTAGGAGGCTTTGAGCCGAATGAAGAGGAGGCGCTTGCTCAGTTCGGTCTGAATCTCGGGATAGCGTTCCAGATGACCGATGATGTCATCGACTACCGGTCCGATGTGCAAACCATGGGGAAACCCCAGTGCAAGGATATTCAGGAAGGAAAGTTGACCCTGCCTCTTATAGCAGCTCTCAGGAATGCGACTGCGCCCGAAAGAACTCGGGTTGAAAAGATGATTGAGGAAAAAGCGCCTTCAGGAGACGACCAGCTCTGGATCAGAAACTGGGTCGAACGTACCGGCGGGATACAACAAACTCTGGAATCAGGCAGGGCTTTTCTCGAGAAAGGTACGGCTCACCTGGAAATATTTCCTGATTCTGAAGAAAAGCGAGCACTCATGAAGCTTGCTGAAAGGATACTCCACAGGACATATTGAACCACTCGGATCTTTCTGCATTTTTTTGTTTTTGGATTGCGTTTAATCCTTGAAGGAAATCCGAGGACTTGATACACCTTGTCCAGTAGAGAACAATGACGAAGGTTAGCATGCCAAGGTACATTCTTTCGGTTTTCGTGATATGTGTTGCGGCACTTGCCTGTTCAGGTTGCCCTTCAATCTGGAACACCGAAACGGCTGGCAAAGCTGCGAGCGCGGATGAACTGTTTAGCGCGGCCGAAGCTGATTTTCAGAAGAAAAATTATCCTCAGGCCATTGAGACCTATGAACGTCTCAAATCAGCATACCCTGATTTCAAAAAGATTCCTGAGGTATACCTGAAGATAGGGGATTCCTTCTTCGAGCAGGGACAGTATGAGAAAGCAATTTCAAGGTACCTCCAGTTCGTCGAGTTGCATCCCGGCCACAAAGAGTTGCAGCGTGCAAAATATCAAATCGCTCTGGCCCATTTTAATCAAATAAAGAATGCCGATCTGGACAGTGCTCTTGCTCAACGTTCCGAAAAAGCTTTCAAGGCTATCATGGACGACCCCGATGCTGGAGAATTCGCGAAAAAGGCCGAAGAGAAGTACAAGGAATGTTTAAAAAAACTTGCTGCAAAAGAATTATATAAGGCTCGGACATACGTTGGCATGGGCAATTATGAGGCTGCAAGGATGGCTGCAAAAAGAGTCTTGGACGAGTATCCCAAACTGGGCTTCGATGAAGAAGCAAACGAGCTGATCGGCAGCATAAAAAACAAGTGATCCGATCGACAATTCCTGCGAACTCCCCAGAATACCGGGAATCTTTAGTCAGCATGCGGGAGTGCCGCAAGAAAGCGGGAGTACCGAAACGTCTCCCGATTCGCTTTTTCAATCCGGTAAGCCGCCCTTAAAACCTTCCGACATAATGGTTTTGTGGTGCTTTACTGACACCTGTCCTGGAATTCCTCCTTTGGTGGGGGACACTTCCTTCGCATCTGCAATCATCACCTCGACCTTGCCTTTGTTCGCGGCTTTGGAAAAATGCACAGCCAGTGCTGCTGCAAAATCCAGGTCTTCCGCTCCATGCGGGGCTGAGCCCTCTTTCTTCAGAAGGACATGAGCGCCAGGATAATCCTTCACGTGGAACCACAGATCTCCGTGACGGGCTTTCTTGCGAACAAGGAACTCGTTACTTCGAGCATGCAGTCCTACGAAGACGTTCGCGCCTGACGGTGATGCGAATGTCCGGAAGAGCTTCGATTCTCGATCTGTGTCAGTCCTGGATTGGGATTTGGACTGAGGGGGTTCCTTATGGAAACCTCCAACCAGCATTTCCAACTCATCAATTTCGTCGCATTCCATAATGTAGAAGAGCTGGTCTTCCAAAGCACGCATTTCTGCCATAGTTTCCGCTACACGTCGCCGGACTGCCTGTTCGCCTCTCTTACCTTTTGCAGCTTTCTTGAAAATGCGTTCCATATTCTCCACGGGATTCAAAGAGGGATCCAGTAGAATTATTCTTTCCCCACCGGTAACCCAGTCCTGGACAAGCACGGAGTCCATCCCTTTTCGCATTTTCCCGAGATTCGCTTTCAGGAGTTCGCCTTCATCTTGACGGCCGGAAAACTCTTTCAATCGTGTTTCGTCCACTTTGATCTTCTTCAGGCGCCGATCCAGTGAATTGATACGTGCCCGCACAGGAGCAGCGGTTTCTCTTTTCACCTGATTCAGCAACAGTGATTCCAGTCTGGGACGAAAAAACGCATCCACCGCTTCATTCATCGTGGAGAATTTCTCGTCTTCCGGCAGGGTTGCACTGACCGTAAGCCGCTTCTTCCCTTTGGGATCTACACGAATACCGGGTGAAAGATCTCGTTCTTTGACTATTTCATCCAACGATTCCGCCGCGCGGCCGCGTTTGGGTGGAGCAGTGTACTCAATTCCCGGAAGAACGATCCTGCTGCCTGATTCCTTCTCCGGTATGTGGTGCAAGCAATCCAGGATGAGACCGGAAAAACCGTCTACCAGAATAATATTTGAATCCCGCCCCAGGAGTTCCAGGATAAGTATTCGCTCGGTCTTCTCCTCACCGATGCCTCTTGTGGCAAAGATCATGACTACTCGATCATCCGGAAGGCTGGAACAGCCGGTAATCTTGCCACCCTGAAAGTGGGCTCGGAGGAATGCGCAAAATCGAGGAGGTCTCGGAGGATTGGGAATTTTCAAACGGGTTGAATGAATCCGGCACATTTGTGGATCCGCGCTGATCATGAGTTTTTGTTCACCTCCACCCGGGGCCCGCATGCGCAACACCACCTCCCTGGGCAAAGGTTGATGAATTTTGTTAATGAATGCGCCGGGGAGCAGGTCATTCAACTCCCGTGCCACTAATTGGAGAACTGCCAAATCCATCTCTTACCCGATTCAGTTAATAACGTGCCGATTTCGTATCGAAGCCGATCTCTTTTTTACTGAGATCTCGATCCGATGTATAAGGAGTATACCATTGATTCATTTCCCACAGACGTTTCGCAATGCGATATAAGGAGACGGGTTATGAGTGTTCTTACGAGAGACGAACTCTTGAAAGCAATTCGGGAAGGTCGCATTCAGATCGAACCGTTTTCCGAAGATACGGTCGGGCCCGGTTCAATTGATATGAATCTGAGCAATCAGTTCCGGATTTTCAAGAAGCTTCGCAAAGGGGTCGTAGTTGATGACAGTATGGAACTGGAGAAGATTACGAAGCTCGTCCATTGTAAGTCATCGTTCACTCTCCTTCCCGGAGAGACAATTCTTGGAATAACCAGGGAAAGAATTCATCTTGCGCCGGATCTTTGCGGCTGGATTCAGGGACGCTCCCGATTTGCCCGCATAGGTCTGCTCACGCACATTACCGCCAGTTTCATTCAGCCCGGAACAAACAACAAGCAGGTTCTTGAAATCAGCAACATGGCCCCGTTTCCGTTGATTCTCAAACCTGATACCCGCGTGTGCCAGGTGATCGTTCAGACCACGGTCGGTGCGGCAATTTATGAAGGCAAACATCGGATTCAGGAGAATCTCTAGATAGTTGGTTGTGTAGTGTTCTGGATGTTGACGGGACTGCATACCCCCTCTCGGTTTACCGTCGATGTTAATCATGGCGTACTACGAATCCCCTCTGGAGAGTTCGTCCATTTTCTAATCAAACAAATCGCTGCAAAGACTTTTCAGCGTTAAACGTTATTCGAGATACATTCCTTTTTGGGCTTAGGCTTATTTAAGAGCAGGGAGGTTTTTGAATGCACTCTTTTTTACAACATATTGATCTCTTTACATTTGTTTATTTAAACGCAAATTCCACTGATCAGTGGAAGAGCGAACACTTCAACCCTCCTTCTCATTTGTTTTTCCACAAAATGAGCCGATTAGGAACTCGCTTCTGCATCTATTAGATCTTAATTATTCGAGATCGAGTCAATCGCCCGCAGAGCCGGCACTGCACGAAATTCCTGCGTATGCCGGTCCGTCCACGACCATGCCTCTTGCATCTTTCCTTGCCGTTGCACACTTTGTACATAAATCGGTCCGAACGAGAGGGGCGCCACATGAGCACGAACAGATTAGCAAACGAGAAGAGCCCGTATCTTCTGCAACATGCCCATAATCCGGTCGACTGGTATCCCTGGGGAGAAGAGGCATTTCAAAAAGCACGAAAAGAAGACAAACCCATCTTCCTCTCTATCGGGTATTCCACCTGTCACTGGTGCCACGTAATGGAACACGAAAGCTTTGAAGATGAAGAAACGGCTGCTGCGATGAATCAATCTTTCGTGTCGATCAAGGTCGATCGGGAAGAGAGGCCGGATCTCGACAACATCTACATGACCGTTTGCCAAATGATGACCGGAGGTGGAGGCTGGCCGCTCAACGTCGTGCTCACTCCGGAACTGAAACCTTTTTTTGCCGGGACATATTTTCCCAAGACCACCAGATTCGGAAAAATAGGCATGATGGAACTCTCGGATCGGATTCGGGAAATCTGGAAAACCCGGCGCAATGACGTCCTGGAGTCTGCAGATAAGGTCACGAACGCATTGCGTCAGATGCCCGATGCCTCATCAGGCAGTGTCCCTGGGAAAGCTCTTCTCGAACAGGCATTCACCGAATTGGACAAGCGATTCGATGCTGCTCGGGGAGGATTCAGTCCCGCCCCCAAATTTCCGACTCCGCACAACTTGCTGTTTCTTCTGAGGTACTGGAAAAGAACCGGAGATGAGAAAGCGTTGAAAATGGTTGAGAAGACGCTTCATGCCTTGCGGTTCGGTGGTATATACGATCATGTGGGATTCGGATTTCACCGCTATTCCACTGACACGGAGTGGCTCGTTCCCCATTTCGAAAAAATGCTCTACGATCAGGCCCTGCTCATCATGGCCTACACCGAGGCATATCAGGCAACAGGAAACGAATTTTACGCGGACACAGCGAAAGAGATCGTCACGTACGTGCTCAGAGATATGACTTCGCCCCAGGGTGGCTTCTATTCTGCAGAAGATGCCGACAGTGAAGGTATTGAAGGAAAATTCTACGTGTGGACTCTCCGGGAAATCGAGGATGTACTCGGTCAAAAGGACGCAGCCCTTTTTTCCGCGGTTTACAATCTGGAACCGGAGGGAAATTTCCATGATGAAGCTACAGGAACACCCACGGGAGCCAACATTCCCCACCTGCTCGCTCGATTGGAAGAAATTGCTGCAACCAGAGACATGGCTCCTCATGAGCTTCATGACCGGCTGCGCACCATTCGTGAAAAACTGTTTAACACGCGGGAGAGACGAGTGCATCCTCATAAGGATGACAAGATTCTCACGGATTGGAACGGTTTGACGATCGCGGCATTGGCCAAAGCTGCCCAGGTGTTCGAAAATCGTGAATACGGTGAAGCTGCACGAAAAGCGGCAGATTTTCTGCTCAGCACATTGAGAGATGAACAGGGCAGGCTTCTGCATCGGTTCAGGGATGGAGAGGCAGGTTTAACCGCTCATGTGGATGATTTCGCTTTCTTTGTCTGGGGATTGTTGGAACTCTATGAAACCGTTTTCGAGCCGCAGTACCTCGCAGCAGCCCTGGAATTGAACGATGATCTTCTCAGACGGTTTTGGGACGACGAGCAGGGCGGTTTTTATTTCACTGCAATCGATGCCGAAAACCTCCTGGTGAGAACGAAAGAGGTTTACGACGGCGCTGTCCCGTCAGGCAACTCTGTATCCCTCCTGAACTTACTCCGACTCGGCAGGATGACGTTGAATCCTGAACTCGAGAGTAAGGCCGAACAGATAGCTAAAGCCTTTGCAGGCACCTTAAGACAATTCCCATCAGCGTATACCCAAATGCTTGTGGGATTGGAATTTGCCGAGGGCCGTGCATACGAGGTTGTCATAGCCAATTCCGGCACAGAAGACGTGTTCCCTATGCTTCGGACAATCCGGAGAAATTTTTTGCCGAACAAAGTTGTCCTGATGCGGTTCCAGGGTGGGAAGCATGAGAATTTGCTCCGTGTGGTGCGGTTCGATCACGATTTTGCCCCATTGGAGAACAAAACCACAGCATATGTCTGCGTAAATTATCATTGTGAATTGCCCACCACTGAACCTTCCAGAGTCCTGGAACTGTTGAGCGCTTGATCATAGGTGAGGAATGCCGCTGCCGGCGGGATTCCTCAAAACCTCAACCCACGATTTTTTGGCCTTGCTTCATCCTTTCCTGCGCTGCCGCTCTATAATTTCGGATTTATCCCAATCCATACATGAAAAATTTGTCATTTTTGGTTACTATGCTTCCCTGTTCCCCACCGTGCGCGTAAGAAACCTTCAGTGCCCCAAGATCAATCTTTTGCGGCAAATTTTCTGCATTGGTTGTGGAATAGAACCCCCCTTCGGAGGACTTGAATATGAGCCTTTCTCGACATCAGCTTGACGAACTCTGCGTAAATACCCTGAGAATACTCTCTGCGGAAGCAGTGCAAAAAGCGAATTCCGGCCATCCGGGACTTCCTTTGGGAGCCGCGGCAATGGCGTATGTCTTATGGATAAAATATCTCCGTTTTAACCCGTGCAACACCCGGTGGCCGAATCGTGATAGATACGTCCATTCGGCCGGCCACGGCTCGGCCCTGCTCTATTCTCTTCTCCACATGACCGGCTGCGATCTTTCACTGGAAGACATAAAGCTGTTCAGGCAATGGCAGAGCAAAACCCCCGGACACCCTGAGTACGACCCGGAACTCGGAGTCGAGGCAACGACAGGACCTCTCGGACAGGGATTCGGAATGGGCGTTGGTATGGCGATTGCCGAGCGGTTCCTTGCAGCGCAGTTCAATCGTCCCGGATATGCGGTCATGGATCATTTCACGTACGCGATTGTGTCAGACGGAGACCTCATGGAAGGCGTCTCTTCCGAAGCCGCATCTCTTGCCGGTCATCTTCGTTTGGGAAAACTCATTTATCTGTACGACGACAATCACATTTGTATTGAAGGAGACACAGCGCTCACCTTCACAGAAGACGTGGAAATGCGCTTCAAGGCGTACGGATGGCAGGTGCTCAGAGTCAGTGACGGGAATGACATAGACGCAATTGATTCCGCAATCAGACATGCTCAAAGCGACCAAGAACGGCCTTCACTCATTATGGTTCGGACCAGAATCGGCTACGGCAGCCCCAAACAGGACAGTGCCAGTGCTCATGGAGAGCCTCTTGGAGAAGAGGGTCTGAGAGTAACGAAAGAAACGCTGAACTGGCCTCTTGAGCCCAGTTTTCATATTCCCGAGGAAGCTTTGCTCCAATTCAGGTTGTGTGTCGACAGCGGCCGACAGTTGGATAAGGAATGGGAAGATCTCTTTGCCGCATATACAAAAATTTTTCCTGAAGAAGGTGAAGCGCTGAGACGACACTTCCGAGGGGAGCTTCCGGACGGCTGGGAGGCCGATATTCCCGTATTTCCTCCGGATCCGAAGGGCGTGGCGACTCGGGTTGCTTCCGGCAAAGTGCTCAACGCAATCGCAGGACGAGTGAGAAATCTCTTAGGCGGATCTGCGGATCTGGCTCCTTCAACAAAGACGTTAATTTCCGGCTCGCCCGATCAATCGGCTCAAAATCCCGGGGGACGAAATCTCCGATATGGCGTGCGAGAGCACGGTATGGGCGCCATCGTCAACGGTATGGCTTTGCATGGTGGAGTCATCCCGTACGGCTCGACGTTTCTCATCTTTTCCGATTATCTCAAGCCTTCATTGCGCGTAGCGGCACTTATGGGAGTGCACTCCCTGTTCGTATTCACCCACGACAGCATTGCCGTAGGGGAAGACGGTCCGACTCACCAGCCTGTGGAGCAACTCGTTTCCATGAGAGCCATCCCCGGGTTCACGGTAATAAGACCCGCAGATGCAAATGAGACGGCAGAAGCCTGGAAGGTGGCTATTACACGCAAAAGTCCTATTGCGCTGATTCTCACACGGCAAAACGTACCGACTCTGGATCGTGAAAAGTTTGCCGCGGCGAAAGGATTGGCAAAAGGAGCGTACATCCTGTCCGACTGCCAGGGAGAGCCCGATATTCTCCTCATAGCATCGGGTTCGGAAGTGACCCTTGCAGTCAGCGCCCAGGAACGCCTCGCTTCTGAAAAAGGAATCAAAGCCAGAGTGATTTCCATGCCGAGTTGGGAGCTTTTCTCGGAACAATCACAGGAATACAGGGACAGCGTGCTGCCGCCTCACATCCAGACAAGACTTGCAATCGAGGCGGGGACACGGTACGGCTGGGCTGAATGGGTCGGATCGCAGGGAGATATCATTTCCGTGGATCGGTTCGGATCTTCTGCACCGGGGGGAGAGGTCATGAAAAGATACGGCTTCACGGTGGAAAATGTAATGGAACGAGCTGAGGCTCTCTTGAAACGTTAGAGCGAAATTCTGGCGTTTATCTCACGGCCCAATAAAAGATATTAGAATGGACCGGCGTCGCTGCCGGTCATTCCAATTGATATCATTGATTATATTGAAGATGTGCCGGTGTACGGAGGCCGGCACCCACCAATATTCTTATTCTCAATCGGACATTAATTGAGGGAGGGTATTGCTGAAAGAGAGGGTAACACAAGTTCTTTTCCGATTCTTTCAATGCAATGGCTGCTCTTCCGAGAGAATCTTTTCGATTTCGGCGACTATTTTCTCAGCCCAGTGCTCCGGATACGTTGCAAACAGGTGTCTCATGCTGTAATGCCTGAGGCCCCATTTCCACACCATTGCATCGGCTTTGTATTCTATGCGTTCTCGAAATCGGGCTCGGTCACCCCGCGGGACAGGCCATTCGTCTTCAGGAAGCCTTTCACATACCACGTGTCCGATTTCTCTGAAGAAAGCACCAAGAAACAGATCCTCAGGCCATTCTTCGTGTTCTTGCCTGATGATTATGAAGTAATTGAGGCCGCTGTTTTTTCGCAATGTCTTTGTGGTCATTCCCAGAGGAATTTGGAGATCGGGCTCAATGACAATCGTAAGAACACGTTTTTCCGAAAGAAATAAATCCAAAATCTCGTCAGGCAAGAGTGACAAAGCTTTCTCCAACCTGCCTGTAGTCTGAGCCTTTACTTCCCTCTGCTTCGGCTGGTTCCTTAATTGCACGTGATTCCGTACGTATTCGGCAATAGGCAAATCACTTACCGACATGGGCATCTCCTCTGGTAATTACAAGCACTCTACCACAAGTTACTGAATGGAGACGGTCCTGAGACAGGAGTTCCCGTCGCTGTATCCGAAGGAGAGCCTTGCCATTTGGCAAGTAATTCAAGGTACTCTTTGTTCGTGGGGTCCATTGTCAAAGCTTTCTGCAGAGTACGTATCGCCACGGCCTTCTGATTATTCGCGAATTGGATTTCAGCGAGATTCTCGAGAATGTCCGGGCTGTCTCCCTTTCCGAGGGCCAGGGCCTTTTCTGCCAGCTTCAAAGCCATTGTGGGATTTTTATACTTCGGATCGCTCGAAAAAGCATACACCTGTGCAAGGGCCGCATAACCTGGAGCAAACTTTTTATCCAGATCTATAGCTTTTTCCAGATCCTTTACGGCAAGCTCAAATTCTCCCATTTTTCTGTACGCAGTTCCTCTATCTTTGTACAACAGCGGAGAATCAGGATTCATTTCAATAACTTTACTGATCTCTTCAACTGCTTTGTCGTGTCTTCCTTTTCCGCTCAAGGCCATACCCCGATTGTGATACGCGGAGGAAAACTTGGAATCCAGTTTCAGCGTGCGCTCGAAATCCTCTAATGCCCTATCGAAATCCTTTTGACGCAAATGAGCGACGCCGCGATTGTTGAAGTACATTGCCTTGGTGGAATCAAGCGAAATAGCACGATCAAAGTCTTCTACTGCACGGGCATATTCATGTTTTCCGTTCAGAGCGAATCCCCGATTATTGTAATACCGGGCATCGTTCGAATTCAGCCTGATGGCGGCATCGAAATCCCGCACTGCGGAATCGTAGTCGTGTTTGCCATTGAATGCAAAGCCACGGGTATTCAGTGCTTCGGAAGACGTCGGGTCAAGTTTCACTGCCTGATTCAGCGCTTCAATCGCGTGGTCGTAATCGTTCAATGCATTGTAGGCAAACCCCAATCTTGTATATGCCGCGGCATATGCCGGGTCCAGCTTCACAGCTTGAAGAAGGTCTTTAATGGCAGCCTGGGGATCTCCTTTTCGAAGATTGACTTCTCCCCTTTTTGCCCATGCGTGAGCGGATTGGCCGTGTAATTTCAGCGCTTCCGATAATTTGGCCAAAGCGTCGTCCAAATTTCCTGCATCTTCCGCATCCAGCCCCGCTCTGAACAGGTCCGTGAAATTGGCGGCTCGAATCTCGGTATTTCCCATGTACGTGAGAGCAAGAATACCGACGGCCATGAAGGCGGATTTCTTCAAAAGCATGACTTCTCCTCAGAAATAGGGCAAAATCAGCACGCGGCGGTACCGCACCCGTCGCTGACTTATACTCGGTTTAACACACTTTATCAAGACAGCAGGCCGATAAGGAGACCGCATATGGACTTGCTCGATACGTTGAGGATGCGCAGGAGCGTCCGAGCTTTCCTGGACGAATCCCTATCCCGGGAACAGCTCGAAAGTGTACTGGCCGACGCCCGCAACGCACCATCTGCCATAAACATGCAGCCGTGGGAAGTGCACATGGTTTTGAATGAAGAAAGAAAAAGGCTGTCCCGTCGACTGTTGAAATCATTCAGGGAAAGAGCCATCATGTGCGGCCCCGGTGCGGTTCAGCCGATTCCGGACAAGTTCATGAGTAGAGCGCGAGAATGTGCGGATCTTATGGATCCTTTTGTCCAAAGGATGGGGGTGGATTTCAAGACGTTCGTGAATGAGGGAAGCTTGAATTTCTATGGTGCTCCTGCAGTTGCACTGATATTCGTCGATTCCTGTTTTCCTGAGGTGCGATGGGTCGATGCGGGAATTTTCCTGAGCTACCTGATATTGGCAGCAGCAGGCCATGGGATTTCATGCTGTCCCGTGGGACTCGTGAAATCGTACGAGGACGAAATAAAAGATCATCTCAATATACCGGATCAAAAGACTTTCTTGATTTCTCTCGCTTTGGGGAAACCGGATTCACAGGGGGCAATTAATGAGTTCAAGTCTCCGAGGATTGGATTGGATCAGTTCGTGAGGTGGATAGAGTAATGTGGCTTGAAAAGGCCGGGGACTCATCGAGTCCCCGGTAATCGTATCGCCTCTCATTTCTGAGTCTATATCTCGCCCTCATGTATATAAGCCGCGAAAGTAATACCAGAAAAAATTATTTTTGCACTAATTTTTTGCGTATTTCTTTGCAGCCATGAAAACAGCCGTCTCAGGCGGAATATTTTCCATCGCTTCCCGTTTCCCGGTCCCTTCGGCAACCCAGAATTGCACATGATATCCTTCGGCCGTTCCCAGTTCCCATCCCGCCATCTCCTGGGGATCGGTGTTGTATCCCTCAATGACTATACGAGCGATAGCTGTGCCGACAGAAACCTGCTGCCCGGTCGCCCCTTGGATGTCCACTTTCAATACCGTGGCCGTTTCCGAAGGTCCGCTCGGCCCCAAAAATCGTGTCCACACGACCGTCGGGCCACCTTTGAAGAGAACAGTGTCACGCGCCAGAATTTCCGGAAACGCATACGCGGCAGCTCCGTCTGCCAACCCGAACGTTCGGTCATAATTCTTCTGGGCCTGGGTGATCTTTTCGTCATATCTTGATTGAAGGAGAAGTCCGGCTCCTACAATGCTCACGACCGCCAAGACCAGCAAAACTATGGCAATGGCAGATCCTTTTTCGTTTTTCATGAATTCTCCTCCATACTTAAAGGCCGATAAACGCCAGGTTTCTGGGACTTATACGCAGTGTTCGTTTGACGGTGGAGCCCCAACTGGTCGCCCCTCCAGAGCCTTTGTTAACCTGATACGACAACGAAATCTCCACAAGCCTGACGTTCGCAGGATCGGCGCCCGCAGGATCCCAATTGCCGTCGGAATATTGTCTTCTCACTTTGAAATCTACGAGATTTAGGAACTTGTCACCTCTGTCTTGGTTGGGATCATTAGAGGGATGCCAACCCAATAGAGGTTCTCCGTAAGGATCGGCATCCTTGCCACGGTTTCTCCACAATGAATAATAACTTACCGTCTTTGAGGTCCCATAAAACGATTCGGTCCGATCTACCTTTACCATCCGATACGAAACAGCGGGGACAACAACAGTATTGGGGGCGAGCGAAGATGTTACAAACGGGAATGTCCAGTCCTGAGTCCCGAGAACGCTCATATTGGCAACAGCGGTTGTAGCTTTCACATCAACCTCCACCGAGACGGGTGGAGTAGTCTTGCTCGTGGGGTTCGTGTCCGCAAGGACCGCACCGATACTCCCGTTCAACGTGTCCGTAGTCCTTTGCGGAATACCTTGCAGCACGAGCCGGGAAGGATCCACAAGTTTCACGTATCCCTGATATGGAGCATCCAGACAGGTATCGCACCAAATGGTGTTCATCCTCAGAAACTTCAGGTCGGAGGATCGCTCCAAGTACTGAAGACTGAGATAATCGCTGTAACTCACATAGAGTGCATCGGGAGCCCCTGATGTTGTCTGAACGTGTAATGCGAGCTTGGTATGATCTGCAGAAATGCCGAAACCGGCCTGTTGAATATCTCGACTTATCAACGCAAGTGCAGCGAAGACCCGCTCGTCTGTAGTCTTGTCACGAAAGGATTCATGCCCGCGCTTGCTTTGAAATATGAAAAGCGAGAGAGCACCGGCAATGGCCATGCCGAGGATCAACATGCCAATCATGAGTTCTATTAATGTAAAGCCTTTTTGATTCCGCATGATTCCCTCAGATAATCAACTGTTATTTTCCACCGAGACAATTCGGAGCTTCCTCGGACAAGTGTCCACAGACGTCCGGGAACAATTGGTGGAACCCCAACCAACCAGGACGTCGATTGTCTTGAATCCACTGAATTTCTTGGTATTCCATCTGCAGAAGAAGGTGCCGTCCGTTGCTGACAGGTCTTGCCAGACCAGTTCTCCCCCAACTATGACCCCATCACCATCCTCAGGAAGCTTCGCGGGTGTGGTGGGAGGAGAGGTGGGAGGATTTCCCCCTTTGAATCTCTCAACTATTTGCGTTGCAACGATATGTGCTCTTCTTTGTTTTGCGCTATGTCTTTCAGACTGGAATGTCTGATATATCATGCTACTGACTGCAGCCATTCCAATCGACAGTATTCCGATGGCAACCATCAGTTCTATAAGAGAAAAACCCTTTTTGCCGGATATGTTCACAGTTGCCTCCCAGATTGCTAATTGGTTCTCCCCAATCCTACTTGCCCGAAAGGAGATATTCTTATGACTCTGACGCCGTGGGGTTTCGGTGGAACGGAACTGACCCTCAGGTCAAATCCTGCTTCATTTGAGGAGAATCCACGTGAATTGAAAGCAGGGACTGGGGAATAAGTAAGGACTGCGGTGTTTGCCTTGGGAATGCCTTGAGCATCGTCGAAATCAATGGAATCACAGATGATGAACTTGTCCTGATCGTAAACAAAGACTTGTGGGTTCTTGTAACGCGCGTATTTTTCAGTCTCAGAAAGAGAGTCAACGAAACCTTTTTTCTGGATCGAAAGTTGGGCGGTCCGAGTCAAATTTCTAGCTAAGGCCACATTGGGGGATGGCGGCACCATTACACTGTCGGAATGATAGCAAATGCAATCGAATGTGGATGGCGTCGAAGCAGAGACGTAAAATGTCCCTGCAGAAAGAGTATCTGAACTCACTGTAGTTCTTAGTCCTGCAACCGCAACGTAATCTCCGACTTTGACACCATGATCGGTCGCAGTAAAAGCTATCTTTCGGAAAAATGCACCAGCCTGATCCAAAGACTGCGCATTGACAATCGGTATGGTATTCTTGTTCTCCAGGGCCTGCATTCTCACGTACTGCAAAGCCATCGTCAGAGATCGCGCCTGCTGAGACAACGCGTATTCACGCGTAAAACCCTGACGATATGCCATTACCGATACTGCAACAATAACGGCCGCAATGGTGCTCACCACCATCAACTCTATCAACGTAAAACCGTTTTCTCCATGCCGTTTCACGCGGTCACCTCCCTGATTGCCACCGTAGGCCGATGGAGTATGAGAGGACAGCCTCTGCCCCTTTGGCATCTTTTATCGAAACAGCGACAATGAAATTTCCGGATACATTCTCGCCGAATTTCCAATTGACATGCCCTTTATCATCAATAGTAAGCCCTTTGGGTCCCTCTTTCAGCGTAAAGGTGACTGCTTCCCCTTCCGGATCTTCCGCCACGATACGGGCCGAGTACGTGTTTCCGGCCAATTTCTGGTCTACGATCTTTGCCGTAGGTGCGGCGTTGAAGATTTCTACTTTTTTTGTGACCGTATTTCCCGGAGTACCTTCTGCACTGAAGGGGGTGACAAAAACCTCAATCTTGTCTCCCGCCTTGACAGGCTGGTCCATTTTCACGAACTCCGAAATACCGTCATAGTAGGTAGAGCCTGCATCCTGCTGGTTCTTGAGAAATTTTGCTTCGGCTCGCACCGCATTGCCATCCAGGACAATACGCAACTTGAGATCGTCACCGGTTTCGGGCCGATCGGGATCGAACCGCAGCTCCTTGACTTGAGGTCCCCCCACTTCGGTTCCAGCCATTGCTGTGCTGTACAGAAAAGTCAAGACCACGACAGAAAGAATGAACAAGACTATTCCTAACCGTTTCACACCTGTCACCTTTCACGCCCAATTCGATTCAAGCTCGTCCGATACCGCTCTTGACAAGATTATTCCATCATGCGGTCACGCGCGTGCACTATACCATCTTAATCATAAGAGTCCAGCATTGGTCCGTTAAATCCGGCAAGGGGCCTCATTTTTTCCGAGTTTCCCCTGTAAGGAAACCGAGATTTCCCGTGAGCATGATAGGAGGACATACTGTTCCCGGTGCACTCCGTTGCTCTCAACCGAAACCGCTCCTGGTCTACAGCGAAGCAATTCCTGTACCATGAACCTAACATACTGTTTTTACATAACCGCTACGCTTCTTGATGCATCAGTGTGCGTGTCAATAAGTGTCTTTCATGACAAAAAATTGTGCATCGACTTATATTTGAGAGTATCTCATTGTTTTTCCAGCAAAACATAGCTGTAAACAAGGTTTACACATGCCAAAATGCTGTTAAAAAATTTTATATCCGCTATAATCAACCCGAAACGCTTACATTTCACCATTCGCTGTATCCCTTGCAATCAGGAAGAGTTCATGTCGGACACGAGATACCGAATAAAGCTGTACGGTCATTCGAGTGAAGACCCGTATTTTTTCGTCATGGAACTTGCTGCCATACTGGAAATACATCCGGAGGAAGCTCGGGAATTTCTGAATTCCACTCCTGTGACAATCAAAGAAAACGTGTCCGAGGAGGAAGCGGAATATCTTGGCGATCTTCTGAAAGTCGTCAGGGCGCTGATAATTGTTGAGCCTATGGATGGCGTTCCTGAAAAGACTCCGGACAAAGCAACGGAAATATCTATTCTCAAGAAACAGTTGGAAGAACAGGAAGACCGGGCGGCTTTTCGATCGTACTTATGGTCGGGCAGCGCAATGCTGATAGCGGTCATCGTGCTCGTTTGGCTTACGACCGCTTTTTGGTCTTCGTTCTGGAAAACATCCGGGGAGAATGCGACAAAGCCCGCTGTGGAGGAAGCAGAGACCAAACAGCCGGAACGAGTGGTCGCGGAAACTCCGCAACAACCTGATCTATCTCAACTCTACGGTGTCATCGATGCTGCTGATGCCAACGTGAAACAGATGGAATTCCTGCTCAGAATCAGCGAGCAAGATTTACACCGGATTCAATCCGCGTACATGGCCGATCAAAACGCAGTACGCCAGCAAAAAATACAGGTGGCCGAATTGCGAGCCAAACTGAAGAGTGAAAAAACTGCACTGCTGAAACTGAAGGATCGGGCGAAGAAAATAGAATCTTCTTTGAAGGTCCAGGGGCACAGCACAGCAGAATAGCGTTGCCGTTCGCCTCAAATGATGCGGGAATTATTGTGTAGCAAGCGTAAGACAGTGTCCAATTGCGAAAAGCACTTCTCGGCAATTGGCAGGTGCCGTGCCTCCGTGCCGGCACATTCTTCAAATACATATCAACCGGTTCGGGCCGTCAGAGACGCCGGGCCCCTACCATTCATTTAAAGCGTAATGTGTATCAACTGCCATGGTCCCAATGCTCTCCATGACAGTTGCCGGCTTTTATCTCCGCCACAAGATGCTCCAGACTTAGAACTCTGTTCTGGAATACCGTATACGATCGCCCCACCTGGTGGACATGATGGCAGTCACTCCCTCCGATAGAGGGTAGCCCCAGTTTGAGTGCCGCTTCTGCTGCAAGCAGGTTCTGGTTGGGCCGATTGACCCCATTGTGTGTCTCAAGAGCATCAAAGCCGTGGATGGAAAAGATTCTTTCACCCAAGGACTCCCATCCTCTGAACGGATGAGCCGGCACACAGATTCCTCCAAGCGCATGAACACTTTTCATCACTTCTTCCACTCTTAAGAAGTTGTTCCTGCCCCAGCGATTCCAGGAATCGTCCACTACACCGTACACAAGCAGGTGACCTTCGTCCGTCGAAACTTCCACGCCCCGGAAGACGAGGAATCCCTCAGGAATCTTCATCCGTGAAATCGGCCGGGAATTTTCGAATGAATGATGTTCGGTAATGCAGACCCCATCGAGTCCAAGGCTTACGGCTCGTTCGATCAGCTCCTCGGGTTCCAGGTGGTTGTCGTGTGAATATTTGCTGTGACAATGGAGGTCTATTTTCATACTAAGGCTATGTTCCCGCTCAATTACTCACTACACTATACTTCTACTCCAAAAGAAAAGGCAAATAGGCATTCCCGGCATTCGATGATGTGGTCCGAGAGTAAAACCCGGAAGAGGTTTTCCTGTAAGCATTCAGTCATTCGGGGGAACGACTCTTCTAGACTGTCATTGTGAGGAGCCATGCAACGAAGCAATCTCCTGGAAGATGAGATTGCAACGCTACGCTCGCAATGACATGTCCCCCAGCGTCTCATCTCCGTGGGTAACTGAAGGAACACGTTTTCCTTGAATACGGCTGAGCGAAACTTGGGGATCCCCACTCATGCACTTCTAACTCTCGCCGGAACTGCCATGTAGGCCATTTGTCAGAAATGCCGCTGCAATTCTTGCAGAGCCAGTCTCCAATGATTCCTTGAAGACCGGCGCATTGGTCCCGGCGCCCCGGTCCTGACATTGACGGCTGCAAACCGAATGGGTATCTATATTGAAACGATTCTGGAGGAAGCATGGAATTCCTGGAGGAAATAGCAGATCTCAATCCTCTTCCTGCGGGGGGTGCAGCGGCTGCTTACACGGCAAATCTCGGCATAGCGCTCTTGTATAAGGTGTTGATTATGGAGATGAACCGTAAGGGACTCGATCCGGCGCCTCAGGCGACGCTCAGAATCGCGCAGAAAGAAATTGAGCGGCTGCATTATGCGCTCAAGAAAATGACCAGAGACGATCCGCAGTGTTATCTCCGTTTCAGGGGGGCTCTCAAATCAGGGGACAACGAACAGAGCAACAAAGCATTTCGCGAAGTGCTCACCTGTTCTCTCGAAGTCATTGAAAGGGCTTCAGATGGCCTTGAATGGGTACGAAGACTGAGCAAGTTTTCCAGTCTGAAGCTTTTGCCGCATCTCAAAATTTCCGCAGAACTGCTTGCCGCGGGTATTGCAGGCACTGCTCATGTGGCAAGAGATAACGTCAAACTGATCGAATCACCCGGAGAACAACAGAATTATCTCGATAGACTGGAATCCGTTTACGAATTGGGAATAGCCAAGAAAAAGGAAATCTTGGAGTCGCTGTGACGGATTTCCCGTTTCAGAGTTCCTGAGAGGAATCGTTCATGAACCGATGTATGAGTCATCCTGAGCGCGATGCGGAATTTTATTGCCAAAAAGATAACATGTACATGTGTCG
>JBGSLQ010000027.1:0-93021 GCA_041740635.1 Desulfomonilaceae bacterium
TTTAGGCTCTGATAGTCTTTCATCATAACCTCCCAGAATTGAAACTTGGTGTGTTCTGGGAGGTTGCCTTCTACTGCCTCGCACGGTCAAACCTCAAAGAGTTCTCCCCGGCAAAGCCGGGGGCTTATTTATTTTTGTTAGTCATGTCATAATTCGATTCTGTTTACCAATCACTCAATTTGAATGTTTGGACGTCAATTCACGATGTCAAAACGCTCGAGCGCCCTCACATCTCTGGAGCCTCAGTGCCATAACAGTGATGCATTTTGCCGGAAGTCCGGCGAGAGACGCCAATTCGAAAACTAATTGGACGATCTGATGAGAACCACCACAAGAGCAAGAAGCAAAGTCCATATGGCGAATGCCAGGAGCGTAGTGGCACGTGCGGAGCGGGAATCCTCTTCATTTGCCGGCTTTAGATTGAGAATTCTCAAGACGAGTGTTGCGGTGAAACTAATGCATACGAAATTGGTGAAATAGACCAGGAATGCTTTCGAAGCAAGATCAGGATAGCCGGCCCCGAGAAACAATCCGATACTGACCAACGGCGGTAAGAGAGCTGTTGCTACCATGACGCCTACCAGCGCAGAAGCCAGTCCACTGGAAAAACTCAGCACTCCGGCAGCACCTGAAGCCAAAGCAAGAACTACGTCGTCAAGCCCTACGAGAGTTCGCGCCCTGAGTTCACTGGGAATTTCGGAAATACCGATGAAATATCCTGTCATCGCTGACAATACTATTGCGATCGCAGTATCCAGAGCCAGGAGTTTGCCAACCCTGAAACCAAGCACTTTGTCCGCCAGAAGAGTCGCCAAAGCCAGCGCCATCATCGGCGATAGCAGCGGTGCGATGACCATGGCGCCGATTATCACGGTGATGCTATTGGAAAGCAGTCCGATCGCTGCGACTATCGTAGACAGGAAAACCATTATGAGATGAATGTTCGTCAGTCCCGTAGTATCGGTAAGGTTTTCATAGAGCTCATCACGACTGAGTCTTGGTTGCTCATTTTCCTCATCCTCGCCCTGTTCAAGCTCGGTTTCCTCATCGTCCCGAGGAAGCCTTGCCACAATGGGCATCACGATGATAGAGAAATCAGGACAATCACCGTACTTTTCCAGAAGAGAATCCATGACTTGTTCAACAGCTTCAGTTTCCAATACGATACGAAAAATTGCGTTTCCATCCTGCAGCTTGTAATGCGAGACACTGATGCAGTTGTGCTCCTTCAGGCAATCTCCCACCGAATCGCACATATCGTCGGAAATAGTCATTTCCAGGAGTCTTGCCGCCATAAAGAAAAGCCCTGGGCCTTTTCAACGTAGAATTGAACTCATTCAATTCGATCAGGTCGTTTTACTATAGACAGACAGCATGCATTTCTGTTGCTGCACATGGGACCGGTTGAGATGGAGTCACCACCCTCGATCGTTTTCATTATGTGATTAGTCGCCAGGAGCATTAGATGCGAGGTTTTCAGGGATTGGGGAAAAACCAGGAAAAACGGTCATCCTAAGAACAGGATTACAGCTTTGCGTTCAGGTAGAGTTCGATGCCCATAATAGGTGCTATGTCCCGGTTTGGATTTGTTCCCCAATCGTTGAGCGATGAAGGATTGTTCCAGTTGGACACCGATTTGTCTATGCAAGCGAAGTTGAACCATTTCCCAGGCTGCCAATAAGCGGCTCGAAGGGAAAGCTCCCAATTTTGGAGCAGCTTCCATCCTACGCCGACATCAAACTCCCAGCCGAGGTCGCTGTTGGGTATGGAAGGAGATGGATCGGCAAATGTCCCTCTGTTTCCAAAATTTATATTTCCGGGTCGCGTTGGGTTCGGTCTTACATAACCGTATCCGTATCCATGAGATGCTCTCCAAGCCACTGTCATCGAAGTAACGATATCGAGGTTGCTGGCCAGCATATGACTGAGCTGTCCTGCAAGCACATCTGAAGCAGACATGTCGCGGTACGAATCCACCCCGGCCCTGTAATACTTGGACATGAGCAAACAATACGGATAAAAGACACCGTACGCGCTTTTTTCCGGTTCTTGCATAAGAGGTTGCTTGTCGATGAGAATTCCGTGCCGTCGGTCGGGGCCGGGCATGTGACACCAGAGAAAACTCAGTTTGGAAGGACCGAACAGGCATCCTGATTCAACCATGTACCGCCAGGACTCAACGTATCTCGGGGCAAATCGACTTCCTCCTCCAGGGAAAGGTATGGCAGGATCGCCGAAAAAGGTCCCGTCCTGTGAAGAGCGATACCTTACCGTCGAATAGTACCAGTCAGCCTCGGCATTGAAGAACAGCGTGCCGTTATTGTATTTGAAATAGACCCAGCCTTCGGTTGCAGATGTGTCGGATGGAGGAGTAGAAACCCGGGTTGTGGTACTCACCATGGCTTGAGGCCCTTCCTCGAAGGTCCAGTAGAAGCCGCCAAGTCCTGCATCAATGTTCCCTGCCGTGTATTGCACATAGCTCAATGCATGAAGTGTTTGTGCAGCGTTCTGATCCTCAAAGTTCCAATAAAGTAAGCTTCCTCGCCTCCAGGGATAGAATCCGCCTCCTACGGTCAGGGGGCCGTAGAATGACTGCATCTCGAACAGCTCGACAGTCCTGACCGAAAGATCGAGTATATCTTCGGCCGTTTCCGCACTGCTGAACTGGAGCCCGCATCCCTGCTGAAACCCTCTCTTTCCATAGGAGATGTTGCCCAAAGGAGTATCTACCTGCATCCATAACCTGGTCCAGGTGCCCCGCGAAAAAGGGGTCTCCAGGTCAGGATCGAGCAGGGAGACTATCTCCTGGTTGTTTTCAGGTGCGATCCTGTAGGTGCCCTTGAGAGAAACGGCCTTGTTGAAACTCAGGCTGGGAAACAGTATCAAACGAGTATTGGACGTAACAGCAGTGGTTCCGGAGAGCATCCTCCGTTGGAACCAGCCGTTCATGGAGGCCAAATCCCCGCCCAAGGAACTCATGTCCGTGTTGAACGGACCGAAGAAGCCGTTCGATCCCACCTGGGAAGCATAAACGTACCGAAAATTTAACAGAGCCGAATCAATGCCGATTTTCCAGGCCCATGACGCGCAAGGCACGATCAACGTAATGATTAAAGAAATGAGAATACCGTGCCGTGTTTTCACGAGAGAGGTTTTCTCCTGAAGAACGATTCGTCTTTCGAAAATGAACAGGCCGCTGAGACGCGCCGTGCACACTGCGTATGCAAAAGCTGGAATATCGGCTAGAGAAAAGGTTCAGTATACTCATGCCATAGATTTCAAGGTAGTTCCAATTTTTTTGTGAGCGGTTTCAATTGCGGTTTATGGATAAGTTATGTTGATACCGGAAAATGAGAGCAGAATGAGGGTACGGGGAGATGCCACACTGCATTCGGTATCAGCACATAATAATCGAGTCTTCTCATTCCTTATCTTTATACACAGTGCAAAAATAGCTCTTGAGGGGTTCTGCTCCCGTATCCGGATCGAAAGTATCGTCTCCGTACAGAAGGTTGGCACAGGATTCCTTCCATCTGTAATCCGGAGGCGATGCTTCAGGATACCACCATGCATGCTCTGCATTCAGAACGTCTGCTGCAATGCCTTCTGAAAACCGTGCTTGTAACCTTACCCGAGCGTAAGGCGATTCCACATACACCCAATCCCCGTCAGAAATGCCGCGGCGTGCCGCAGCCTCTGGATGGATCTCCACAATAGGGTTGGGATGCATTTTGCGCAGCAATCGGATCTGATGCATTTCGGAATGGAAGAATTCCAGCTTCTTGGTTCCGCTCATGAGAATGAAGGGAAATTTCTGAGAGAGCTCAGGGCTCGATGACGGGGACACAGGCGGTTCCAGGTAAACGGGCATGGGTGGTCTGCCTTCGTGCTCCATCACATTCGAATAGAATTCGAACTTGCCGGAGGGAGTGTGAAAGCCGTCAGTCTCGTACTTTCTGTACCGCATCTCACTCACGAGGATATTCTTTTCCTTGAACTGATCGAAGCTCATTCCGGTCTCTTCCAGAAGCCAATCGAGATACGTATGTCGGTCCGGCCATGGAAATGCTTCGTGAAGCCCCAACCTATGCGCTACATCGAAGATCACATCCCGGTCGTCTCGTGTTTCACCTATCTGTGCGAGCTTTTTGCGTGACAAGACGCACCAGATCTTGTGCATGTACACAAGATCATCCTGCTCCAACCAGTGTGCAGCCGGAAGGACTAGGTCGGCAAGCTGGGCTGTGGGCGTCATGAATAGGTCCGACACCACCGTGTATTCCATGTGGTCTCGAAGAGCCTTCTCGATCGTCAACCCCTGAGTAGCGGTAAGAAGCGGGTTAGAGCCCACAATCCAGATACCCCGGACTCTATAGGGATCACCTGTTATGACTGATTTCCAGAATGTGGGAGGATGACAGTTCGGTGCGAAGGGATATTTCCCTTTGGTAAGAATAAGGGCTTTCTTTTCGGGCGGCAGGAACTGCACTCCTGCGACGCTCATGTCAATCAGCGGCGATTTGGGCCTGATTTTCGATGGAGGTACCCAGATGACATTGCCTCCGGGAACATCGATATTACCTGTGAGCCCCATGAGAATCAGGAGCGCTCTGCCCGTCTGAAAGCCGTTCACACTGGTATCGATTCCATTCCCCCATTGGATGCTTGCCGGTTTCGTCGTGGCATAGGTCCGTGCCACCGTTCGGATTTGCTCGGATGGAATACGAGTTATGGGCTCTGCCCATTCGGGTGTGAAAGACCGGACGTGCTCGGCCAAGCGATCGAATCCGAATGAGTGGTCATGCACGAAAGCCCGATCGAAGAGCCTTTCGGCTATGATTGTCTGAATCATGGCCAGAGCCAAAGCGCAATCGGTTCCTGGACGAATTTGCAGCCAATGGTCTGCTTCCTCGGCAAGCCTTATTCGCCTCGGATCGATCACTATCAATTTTTCCGCTTTTTTGGCTGCCTTTTTGAACATGGCTCCGCACATGCCGTCGGAAGCTCCGGTTTCGACGTGATTGCAGCCCCAATTAATGATGCAGGCCGGGCTTTCTCCACCGAATTCGTAGATGTCGCTCACTGGCAGTGCACCCATGGTGATGGCGCTTGCAATGACCCTGGGCAGGTAACAGAGGTGGCCGGGATTCACGAAATTCGGCGTGCCGAGAGCATTCGCAAAACGAATAGTGAACTCAGTGTATGGCCTGCCGGTCCCCTGAGCTACTGCGAGATACTCTGACCCGGATTCCCTGCGGATAGTATCGAATCGGTCAGCCATCTCATTGATGGCAGCGTCCCAGGAAATCCTTTCCCACTCGTTCGCGCCGCGGGGCCCGATCCGACGCAGCGGGTATTTGAGCCGATCAGGATGATAAAGCATGTCAGGAGCGGCAATACCTTTGGGACAGATGAATCCGCGACTCGTGGGGCTGTCCGCGTCTCCTGAAACGCGGACGATCTTGTCCCCGTCCAGATGAACCAGGACCTGACAGACTCCGTGGCAGCCGCGGCAAGAAGATTTAACAATACAGGAGGAAGATTTCATGTGTTGTCCACCACTTAGAGATTATTGTCGCTCTCGGAATTCGAAAAAGTCATTCTAAATTCTGCAATGACTCTCACGACATTGAGTATATATTACGCTACAAATTCCTGCGAGATGGAGTCAATTGAGATTATAGTGGATTTCAAGGAAGGTTTGGCGGAGAGAGAGGGATTTGAACCCCCGGTACCGCAAGCGGTACAGCTGATTTCGAGTCAGCCCCCTTCGGCCTCTCGGGCATCTCTCCGCTGAGGGGTACTTCATGTGCTATCGGGCAGGATATTCAGAAAACAATTTGCCGAGCGGCGAACCGGTCCTGAGCTCTCTGAAAAAGCTCTGGAGGAGTGCTACCGATTCCCGCTCCATGATCCCGGATATTACTTCCAGTTCGTGATTGATCCTGGGATCGTGGGAGAAATCGAAGAGGCTCCCCAATCCGCCCCATTTCAGGTCACGAGCGCCGAATACAACACGCTTTATTCGTGCATGGATCAGGGCTCCCGCACACATGACGCACGGTTCCAATGTAACATAGATGGTTGCCCCGGGCAATCTCCAATCGCTCATGGATTTTGCCGCTTCCCGTATAGCCAGGATCTCCGCATGGGCTGTAGGGTCTTTCAGGCGCTCCATGCTGTTGAATCCCGTGCCAAGGATAGCTCCATCCAGCACGATAACGGCCCCGACCGGGCTGTCGCCGTTCTGAGCGGCAACAGCGGCCAGTTCCAGAGCCAGTTTCATGTAATCTTTTTCGTGTTCCTCGATGCGCTGCATGTTAAACGAATTTGCTTTTATATGCTTAGTAAGGGCGGCACGGAGGCCGCCCGCTACCGGCTTACGGTAGGACTCGGCGACTCTCGCCTCTTCGATTTGCTTATTATGCCGAAATGGTTTATCCGGCGTTTCGCTTGTCAACAGTAACCGCTCCCTGTGCGGCAGAGGTCACCTGAGCGGCATACCGAGCCAGGTACCCACGGGTGATTCGCGGCTCTGGAGGATTCCATGAGGCCTTTCTTCGGGCAAGCTCTTCATCGGAGATCAAGAGATCCATCCTCTTTTCCGGGATGTTTATTTCGATCTCGTCACCGTCTTTGACGAACGCAATCAATCCTCCATGGGCAGCCTCCGGGGAAACATGGCCGATGGCAGCTCCACGGGTGCCGCCACTAAACCGCCCATCCGTAATCAGCGCCACCTGCCGATCCAGCCCCATTCCCGCGAGTGCGCTGGTAGGGTTGAGCATTTCACGCATGCCCGGTCCTCCGCGAGGCCCTTCATACCTGATCACGACGATATTACCCGGTTTGATTTGGCCGTCGAGAATTGCTTCAATTGCCGTTTCTTCAGAGTCAAATACTCTGGCAGTTCCTTTATTCTTGAGCATCGAAGGATCGACCGCCGACTGTTTCACCACTGCTCCATCCGGCGCCAGGTTGCCGCGAATAATGGCGATCCCGCCAAAGGGGCTGTGAGGATTGATCAGAGGCCGGATCACTCCCGAATCGGTAATAGTCGCATCTTCCAGGTTCTTCTCAAGCTTCTCTCCGGTTACGGTAAGGACCTCGGGGTTTGCAAGACCTCCTTCAACCAACTCCTTGAGCACGGCCTGAACTCCACCCGCTGCATCGAGATCTTCAAGATGATTCGGTCCTGCAGGCGAGAGTGAGCAGATGTGCGGTGTCCGGGCGCTGATCTCATCAAAGAGATTGAGATCCACCTGCAATCCGGCTTCTCGTGCAATCGCCGGAACGTGCAGGACGGTATTCGTGGAGCAGCCGAGAGCCATGTCGACTGCGATGGCATTCTTGAATGCTTCCAGCGTCGCGATATCCCGAGGCGTAATGTTCCGGGATACCAGATCCATAACCTGCATTCCCGCTTTCTTGGCGAGCCGTATACGAGCCGCTTCCACGGCAGGGATCGTCCCATTTCCCGGCAATCCCAGCCCGAGAGCTTCGGTAAGGCAATTCATGGAATTTGCAGTGAACATTCCCGCACACGACCCACATCCGGGACAGGCCTTTTCTTCCAGGACTGCCAATTCTTCCAGGCTCATGTCGTCAGCCTTGACTTTGCCTACCGCTTCAAAAACGGTTATGAGATCGGCTTTTTTCCCTTTGAACCGGCCTGTCATCATGGGGCCGCCACTGATTACTACTGCGGGAATGTTGAGCCGCAATGCCGCCATAAGCATTCCGGGCACAATCTTGTCGCAGTTGGGCACGAGAACCAGGCCGTCAAACGGATGCGCCATAGCCATGATTTCGACCGAATCGGCAATAAGCTCTCGACTTGCCAGTGAGTACTTCATCCCATCGTGACCCATGGCAAGCCCGTCGCACACGCCGATGGTAGAAAACTCAAGGGGTGTTCCCCCTGCCATGCGAATGCCGGCTTTCACCGCTTCAACGATTTTGTCCAAGTGCACGTGTCCCGGCACCAGTTCGTTCGCCGAGTTGGCTATGCCGATAAGCGGCCGTTCGATTTCCTCATCTGTGATCCCCATAGCTTTGAGAAGGGCTCTGGAAGGGGCTCTTCCCAATCCTGTTTTCATGATATCGCTTCTCAAAATGTCCTCCGGACTATTGATTAGTGCTAATGCGCCTTCAAAGCAGTAAGATTTGGGGAGCCTTTTTTGTAAAAAAGGTTCCCCAAACCCTTCCAAAAAACTTTTAACATTCGTCTGAGTTGTTGTTTTTTCTAAAGAAAAAACAACAACTCAGATAAGTGCTAGAAGTTCTTGGGATGGGGCCCAGGCCCCGCCAGACGCAGGGTTACAATCCCGCTTCAGCGGGACCCAAATTTTCCTTCTTTGACTGCGAATCGGTATAAAACCTGTCTTCTGCAACGCGGTTACAGTCCCTTTGATTCAGTCTTTCGCCCTAAGACGCTCTGCTTCCATGCGTAGTGCCTTCTGGACCACCTCCCTCGTTATGGAGGGAAGATGGAATTCTTTCAGCGTCAATTCGTTACTCCAGGCGATTTCGTCCGCATCCGATCCTGCTATAGGCTTGCCGTCCAGAACTGTACATGCGTAATCGGCAATAACATAATGATACCGCACTCGACCTTCTGTGTCGCGGAAAATACGCTCAACCAGTTCAACCAGGTACTGAGGTTGCACGATGAGTCCCGTCTCCTCAACCGCTTCTCGTATGACCGCCTCGAAGAGACTTTCACCAGCATGCACCAGTCCACCGGGAATGCTCCATTCGCCCTTTGCCGGGGGATTCCCGCGACGGGCAAGCAAGATATTCCCGTTGTCTATGATGAGCGCCCCCACTCCCATGAGCGGGGCAGCAGGGTATTCCCGTTGTATCAATATTTCTTCGGAGACAGAAGACACCAGCGAAGTCCATTCGCAAAAACGCCGGGGATAACCCGGCGTGAGATTCTGAGTTCAGGATGTAAACAGGGGAACTCTTTTGCAAAAGGGTTCCCCAAGTCTTACCGCTTTGGAAATGACCCGGGAGAGTATCCCGAGTGACAAAGAGTGAAAGCTAGACTGTTACACCTCTGAAAAAAAGTATGTCTTGAGACATTGGGTGCGCTCGACATAGTTGCTCGGATCCAGGAACCACGTTACCGCGCTGAAGGAACTTATCAGCGAATTCCCGTCCTGCGGAGTAAAACAGAACCCGATTACTTCGTGGCCTTTGCGAACTTCCAGAGAAGGTACCACGATAACGGTCTGATTGAGAATCCTGCCGAAGTACCCATGATCCCTACCGAAGGAGAAGACTTCGCATGCAGACTGTTTCTGGGTCAGGCTGATTCGGTCGTCCGCTTTGAAACGCGCAATAACTTCGTCCTTGGTGACCGCCCGTTTCAATTTGAGCGTGAAATATATGCAGTGCATATACTGAGTGTTCAGCTTCAACGCCGACGACCAGAGGTTCAGTTCCAATCCTTTGGTTCTGAAGAGATGATATGCGTCTCGGGCGTGATGCGTGCCAAACACGGGGTCTCCATGTTTGCCCACGTCCGGAGACGGAACGAAGCCTTTCGTCTGGCTGATATCGTTTGCTCTTCTGATGCAGAGGAATCGCGCTTCTTCAAGATTATCATCTCCATCCGTCAACGCTACGGTATTGATGAGCGCACATAAATTGTGGGTATTACAACTCACGACCTGAACAAAACGGTCGCTTCCCACTTCCAAAGCTTCGTCATTGATGCCCCTGGCATACATCTTTCCGAATCCGAATTCACTGCCCTGGGCTATGAATCCTTTTGTTGTAGCCAGGTATTTTTCATAAAATTCGTGTTTGTTCGATATGCCGACCCCAGACGGAGTACAATCGACTACGACATCGGCTTTGGCCAAAGCTTCTTCATGCAGCATAACCGGTTTTAACCCGAGCGCCTCGAAGTCGTTGATCTTGTCTTCATCCACTGCCAGTTTGGCTCCACGAGCCACGAGAGCTCTGATTTTCGGTACATCTCTAGGCAAAGGAGATCTCTTATGAAACGTCACTTCCGAAAAACCTGCCGGGTCTTTGAACGAACACAACAAACCTATGAGGGGCTCTCCTATGGTCCCTGTACCCACGACATGGATTACACCCTTTTCTTTGGCCATCAGCGCCTACTCCTTTCCGGGGCTGTCTACTCAGCAGTTGATCAATTTATGCTCTTAGAAAGAGCTACTTCTTATTTTCACAAATTGAGCGTCAGGAAAACGGCAGATAACTCTGCAACAAAGACTTGCGAGTCTTTCTGTCTTTTCTTGCTTTTTTTCCGGCATCCGACGCTTGGGAACCATCATCAGAATCAGGATCGGACTCCTGTTCCGTAGAAATATCTTTAGATAAAGCGCTTTCCTCTGCGGCTGTCGCTGGAGCTTCGGCCGACAAGTCTGCGACGACAAGCTGCGACTCTTCCACATTCGGCGGTACGATATCGACAGTTTCTTCGAGGCTCGAGACTGACGACATGACCTCCACTGATTCTTCAGAGTCCCGGACTGACGACACAGCCTCGACCGGTTCTTCAGCGATCAATGGTTGCGGCGTTTCTTCCGGCTGTTCCTCCTCAGGTTTCACGATGAAATCGAGGTCTTCTGTTTCCACATGCAAATCAACAGTGACGTCTGCGCCCTCTTCTCCATTGTCCGATGCAGATAACGCCGCTTCTTCCGGAGCAGGTTCGGCTTGTTCGATCTGTGTTTCCTGAGCCGCTACCGGCTTCTTTCTGGGTCTTCTTTTTCTCTTGGGTTTTGCCGGCTTTTTCTCTTCGGCCGGTTCGGCGGCCACTGTTGTCGGTGCCTTCTCCTCTTCCGCCGGTCCTGGTATAGTCTCCACTTCCTCTTCTTCGATGAAAATAGCAAGATCCGACGCTTGCACAGGAACCGTGAAGGCAGGCTCAAAGGAAGGCGCTTCCCCTACTTCTTCTTTTTGCTCTTTCAGGGCTTCGACAAGTATGTCTTTCTCCGGGAGGTTTTCTTTCACATTGACGAGCACGCGCGCATTGTACTGCATTTCCATCTCTACGAGTTGAGCCCTCATCTTGTTCAAGAGGTACTCGCCCACTTTGAGGGGAACCGTTGCCCGAACTTCGGAAACTGTTGACTTGATCAGCAGTGATTTTATTTTCCTGAAAACCGAAAGGGCTGCCATTTCAGGCGATTTCATCCTGCCGTGTCCGTCGCACAACGGACAATCCAGATACTCGCCTGTCCCGAGAGACGATTTTAGGCGCTGCCGAGAGAGTTCCAGTAAACCAAGAGCCGAAATCCGGAGTATTTTGGATTTGGCCCGATCCGTTTTCAGAACTGATTTGACTGCTCTTTCCACTTCTTGATTGTGTTTCTTGTGCACCATATCAATGAAGTCGATGACAATGATTCCGCCCAGGTCCCGCAGTCTTAATTGTCGGGCAATCTCAGGAGCAGCTTCCAAATTGACCCGAAAGGCGGTTTCTTCTATTCCTTTTTCTTTTGTTGCGCTCCCGGAGTTCACATCAACAGTGACCATCGCTTCCGTCTGCTCGATGATGATGTAACCACCTGATTTTAGCTTTATTCTTTTTCGATAGACCTGTTCTAACTGCTCTTCAAGCTGGTACTTGTTAAAGAGTGGGCGTTTTTCCTGGTACAGCTTCACGAGATTCTCGTACTTTGGCATCACCTGATGAAAGAAGTCTCTCACCCGTTTGTACGTTTCTTTTTCATCCACGAGAATTTCCGAGATATCCGGGGAGAAATGTTCTCGTATAGTTCTGATTACCAGATCATGCTCTCTGTACAGAAGCGCCGGCGCATCCGATTCTGCCACACGGGTTTCGATGACTTCCCAGAGCTTCATCAAATAGTCCAGGTCACGAGCCAATTCGGTTTTGGTCCGACCCATGCCTGCCGTTCTGATGATGAATCCCATATTGTCTGGCAGTTTCAGTTGCTTAACGATTTCCTTCAATTTTTTCCGTTCTTTTTCGTCCTCGATTTTCCTGGAAACTCCATACAGGCTGGTTCCCGGCATAAGCACCAAATAGCGCCCCGCCAACGAGATATTCGTAGTAAGGCAGGCTCCTTTGGTGTTCCGTTCTTCCTTGTTTACCTGTACGAGAACGTGATCTTCCTTCTTGAAAACATCTTGGATTCTCGGACGTCTCCGATTAATCTCAAAAGATTCCGGGAAGTAGGATGGATGAACGTCATTTATGGATAGGAAACCGTTTCTATCGCACCCATAATCGACAAATACCGCTTGGAGAGAAGGCTCGACACGAGTGACCACTCCCTTGTAAATGTTACCGAGAGTTGCTTCTCGCGTTTTGATTTGAACGTCCAGTTCCTCGAGTAGTCCGTCACACACGACTGCGACGCGACATTCCTCAGGTTGACTGGCATTTATGAGCATTTTTTTGAGCATATGAGTCTTCTCTTGGTTCTTTTGATGTCGTTTTTCCGGTCTAAGCCTCGCATCTCCAGTGCGGGCATCTACTCTATAATTTTTTTGATCTCTTTCCACAATTCATTTTTTCCCAGCCCGTTCAAGGCTGAAAAGAAAACTATCGGAACGTCCATCTGAACAGCAGATCGTATGATCCGTTTCTGTTCGGCCGCCTGATTATGAGTCAATTTGTCCGCCTTAGTTGCTGCAACTATAAGAGGTTTGTCATAGGCCTGCAAGAACTCGATCAGACTCATGTCCGATTCGGTAGGAGGACGTCTCGCATCCACGATTACAACAACCCCTGCGAGTTGCCTTCGCCCCGTGAGGTACGTTTCTACCATGGGTCGCCATTTTTCCCTGATCTCGAGGGGGACTTTGGCGAATCCATACCCTGGCAAATCTACGAAAAAAAGCCGGCCGTTTATAAGATAAAAATTGAGCTTTCTCGTATGCCCCGGCGTCTTGGAAGTGCGAACAAGATTGCGTCTCCCAAGAAGCGTATTTATCATTGAGGACTTCCCCACATTGGAACGTCCTGCAAACGCTAATTCCGAATATTCGCCGGGAGGATAATCCTTTTTCTCTTCAGCAGCCCGAAAGAATTCCGCGGTGGATACCTTCATGTTAAAGCCGCCCACTCAAGTGCGGCAATTCCAATCCGTCTATTCCCGCCAACATGCTCTCGTTTTCCGAGAAACGAAACAGATACCATTCTGAATATGTTCTTTGTAATTTTTGACCCAGTTTCCGAATTTTGACTGAAAGTTTCTTCTCAGTATTTTAGCTCCGTTCTGTTAGAAAAGAAAGACTTGCCGGAAGCAATTAACATGTTTCTGGTCGATCTTTATCCCTGAAGCGCTTCGCGACGGATCACATCTTCTTCTGTGGAGTGTAGATTACGATGAATTCCGAAGCGACATAACTCATTTTGAAAGAAATGGTTCCCGGATTCGGGATACTCGAATCGCATTACATTCATGAGCCATGAGGACAAAAATTATGTCGAAAACAACAGTGAGCGCGCCGGCAGCAGGTACTCCGGTAGGTCCGTATTCCCAGGCCGTGATCGCGGGCAACTGGATTTTTGTATCCGCAGAAAAAGGCATCGATCCCCGAACCGGCAGTGTTGCCGAAGGTGGTGTTCGCGGGGAAACATCTCAGGTGCTCAGCAACATAAGGGCAATTCTGGAAGCTGCAGGCGCATCGATGCAGCATGTGGTACGCTGCGTGGTGTACCTGAAAAACATGGATGATTTTGCAGCCATGAATGAAGCATATGCAAAGGTATTCTCCGACAATCCACCGGCACGGACAACAGTTGGAGTGGCTGCATTGCCTCTGGGCCTCAGTGTTATGATAGAAACAACGGCCTTCAAGATGGATGAGGTTTAAGGTTTATCACCGGACCTTGTCTCGGCAGGAAATCCCCATGAACGATGCAGTGCACCGTAAAATTCCGCACCTCGATGTATATGGGCTAAAAAAAGCACTTCTGTTGCAGGTCTATCAGACTTATGACGCGATAGCGTCCGAATTTGAATCCGCGTGTAGGGATTCATGCGCAACCTGCTGCACACAAAATGTACTTGCCACAACGCTGGAGACTTCTGTTTTATTGGAGTACTTCGAAGACGGACGTTTAGATAATCTTTGTGAGAAGATTGTCCCGCATCGAATACGGCCATCAGTTTCGGTCAACGCCTTCGCGGACCGATGCATGCATTCACTGGATCCTCCACCATCACCACAAACAGTGGACCGAACTGCGTGTCCATTGCTGGAACAATCCAGGTGCTCGGTGTATCAAGGTAGGCCATTTGCATGCAGATCCATGTGGTCTCGAACTCAATGCCGGTCCCGGGGCATAGCAATTATGGACCCACTCCTGGTTAGTGTAAATAGCGTTTTCCAACAGATAATCGAGGACATAGATGCGGGAGGGCTCTACGGCAATCTCCTCGATATCATGCTTCACTTGCGAACCGCTGAAATGAGAAAATCCTACGTTCTCGGGCAACGCGTCACTGCCGGGGAAGGATTGATCTTCAATACCCCCAATCCGGGTTTCCTGGTTCCCCCGGAGCACAGGTCCTCTGTAGGACGTTCTCTGGCTCCTTTGTGGAACCGGACCTTTTCGGGCTTGCTCTTCAAAGAAGCGGTCTTATACGTGAGGGATTACTATCGTGAACGAGCGTGTTCCGCCGGATAAGAAGGGTTTCGCCGTATTATTGCCGGAGAGCATGTCGTGAATGGCGGAGGTGCATGGGAATCGAACCCACCCAGAACGGTACTAGCGCCCTGCTTACGGTTTTGAAGACCGCGGAGCCCACCAGGACTCTACCACCTCCAACTTCGAGTTATTAAGCCCTTAAGTATACATCAATCCGTTTCCTCGGAAAAGGATCCTGCATTAGGATTACCAAAAAAAACTTTCATTCCAGTAACGATGGATTCCAAATTGCCCCTGAAAGCCAACGTCATTTCGTTATGTGCTGCAAAGCCGCACATGGAGCATTCCGAAGGGCCGCGGTTTTTCAAGTAACACCCGTGGAGTATCGTACCATCCGGTTCGGCGTTCGCGAGAAAACCTTCTTCGCAGCTCCACGTTTCTCTTTTCAGTTCCTCGAGACTTGCGAAAGAATTCATGATCGGGTATCCGAGCCGTTTCATCATCATAAGTTGGTCCAATAGCATGACCCTGTCGGTATGGGGCAGGAACAGCGGGTCAGGTAGCCCATCGTACGGATAGTAAAACTGAATAGTTATACCATCGACCACACCCAGTAAATGCCCCACCAGTCTCGGGATACTGTCGGCGTTTTCCGTACTGATAGTCGTGCTGACGTACGGACGTGATTTTGGAGCTTGCTGCAGATTCCTCATCACCCGTGAGTACGTTCCTTTGCCTCTCACCCTATCGTGAATGTAAGGCGGCCCGTCGAGACTGACCCACAGCCGGTCTAAGGGGAGCCCCTGCCATGAGAGTGTTCCGTTGGTCGTCATGCAGACGCATGGAAACAATCCACGTGCAGCCCACACTACATCTTTTATCCCTCGGTTTCCGTCTCTCCAGAGCAGCGGTTCTCCACCCTCGAAAATGATTATTCTCGCCCCCATTGATTTGAGACGGTGCATGGTGTCCACGACTTCTTCAAAAGTCGCTTCAGGACCTGACCGGAGCCAGTACGGACAATGAGTGCATCGAAGATTACATCTGTGGGTAATTTTGTACCCCGCAAGAACCGGAACAGCCTTGCCGAATAGACGATAGGACAAAAACGGTCCGGCAAATTGCAGACCCTTTGCCACTAAAGCAGCTTTTTGACGGAGGCTCCTTTTCTTGATACCATTCATGACATCAACATACCCTATGAGAACCGGATGTACGCTCAATTTTTTTTCGGAAAGGGAAAATGAACTCTGAATCCGGCGCAAAAAAAGCGCGTTCAGCAGAAGTAGTCATTCACCATTATTTTTCCGACCTGGTGGGCTGGCTTGAATTGCAGGCATCGAAGGACGGTGTCTGCTCGATTTCCTTTGTAGAAGCTCCGGATTCCCCTGGGACGGCATCCGATGACCCCATCATATCTGAGTTGCTCATACAGTTGGATGCCTATTTTGCGGGAGAGCTTACGGAATTTTCCATAACGCTTGCACCACCGGGAGGAACCCCGTTTCAAAGGCGAGTCTGGAATAAACTCATGGCAATCCCCTACGGCAAGACCAGATCATATGGCGAAATTGCAATCGATGTGGGAATCCCAAAGGGCGCTCGAGCTGTAGGACTTGCAAATAAAAAGAACTTTTTGCCTATCGTGATTCCCTGTCACAGAGTGATCCGAAGTAACGGCGATCTGGGAGGGTATGATTCGGGAGTGGAAATCAAGCAGAAATTGCTGCAATTCGAGTCTCGAAAAAATCATCGTTAGAATTCTTCTTACATGGGTTCCCATTTTTCTTCCAGAGCCTGCTGGTTCATCATGCCTCTGATCGAGTTAATATCCTGCAAGAATTCAAACTCCCTTGGTGGCTGATTTTCGAAGACATTTCCTGCGTAATAGGGGCGTTTCTGAAGAAGCCCCGAGACAATTCCCGCAAGAGGATTGCCAAGATTCTCAATCCCGCCTTCGTAATTTCTAATAAATTGGCGCACATCTTTTCTCAGGTCCAAAATGAGGCTGAATCCACGTCGGAAAAGAAGTTCCATGTGATTCGTCTGGAGTATCCTTGCAGCATTCGTCACATCTTCATCACAGATTTCTTCCAGCGCGATGTTGATGTACGCAGCGACCTTGTTCAGACTGGCTCCAATTTCTTCCAGAGATCCAGGGTCTTTGCCGTCCGCGATAATTACCTTGTTGGCAAGATGAGCGAGTTCCCTGGACATTCTGTCCCGCTCCTCCAGGAGAGCAGTCCTTGCAAGACTTCTCCGGAACAGATTATTCGATTCGAGAACCTTGAGCGGGAATTCCATGAGGGGTTCGGGGGCCTCGGCCTCTTCATGCGGGGACAGCATGTCATCTGCGGGATAGTGAATCCCATTCTTATGGAGATACTGGTAGATTTCCAGGACTTCGTCGAATTCCGGAAATCCTTTTTCTGAAAGCCGGGCTGCACGCCATTTTCGGGCAAGTTCCTCAATCTCTATCTTATTATCCCAGGTCAAATGTTCCATCAAATGCAGATAGAAAATATTATTCCAGCGAAAAATGGATTCCAGAATCCTTTTCAAAGCATCTTCCGTATCCGGAGAGGTGAACTCGATGTAGAACACGTCATCGAGTGTGAACGCAGGAAGCGAATCCAACTGCTCAGTCAGATCGCAATCCTCATCCCTGGTTATTATTTTGAGGAATTTCCCCAGAAGTGTAATCAGTAATTCCGAATCCGTAATCTGCACAAACTGCAGAATCTTCTGCTCTCCTGCTGCGGCGATAATATTGAGCCATCGACTTGCGGCATTGAGATCAAGCATATCTTTCTTCCATAAATCCACATCCATGATGTATTGGAATTGTTTTCGCGTGGTCAGGGCAATAATCGTCGGAGCATCGCTTTCCCCAAGTTGTTTGATGGTATAAAAAACCTCTTCCTCCGAGACCCTTCTCATTATTTCAGTCGGCCGCTGAGAAGCAGCCAAGAGATCTTCCCGCGATCGTGCCGTGAGCCCCCTGAAAAGGGTGAGTCTTTTCTCAAGAGGAAGACGGTCAAAGGCGCTTATTATCTCTACGGCTTCTTGTTCGGTCGGGTTGTGTTCTTTCATGAGCCCAGTTTATTCATGGACGATTGGGAAATCAACATAACCAGCATTGACGACAACCGATCATATCGACTAACTTGATCTGAGTTCCTCTGCTTTCATCACGTGCAACCGGGACACCCGGCTGTACTGTGCAAGACCTGTACAGCACTGGGAAGACACAAAATGTGGACATCGTCCGGTCCAGAGAAATGAAGGAGTCGTGCACATGGAAAAACTAACCGGAAAAGCCATTATAGCGATGGGCGGCGGCCCCACCGCAGTCATCAATCAGTCATTGGTCGGAGCTGTGCTGCAGGCCCGCCAGTATTCCCATATCACCCAATTTTACGGCGCTTTTCGGGGCGTCGAAGGGCTGGTTGAAGAACAGATGGTCAATCTCTCTGAAGCGACGAGCCATAACCTTGAAATGGTGGGGAAAACACCGGGTGCCGGAATCCGAAGCACACGTCTCAAGCCGGATGAGGAATTCTGCAGCCGCATTTTCAAGGTATGCAAAGCGCACGGTATTCATTATTTCTTCTACATTGGCGGTAACGACTCTGCGGAAACCTGTCGTATCGTGAACACCTTCGCCAGGGAAGAAGGTTACGATATGCGTGTATTGCACATTCCGAAAACAATCGACAACGATCTTCGAGTGACCGATCATTGCCCGGGATATGGATCTGCTGCAAAATTTGTCGCCCAGGCTTTTATGGGTGTCAATCTCGATAACCGTTCTTTGCCTGGCGTGTATGTAGGTATCGTTATGGGACGGAATGCAGGATTTCTTACGGCAGCATCGGTGTTCGCTCGCAAATACAACGACGACGGCCCCCATCTCATTTACCTTCCGGAAAAGCCGTTTAATTCAGATGAATTCCTGGCCAGTGTGCAAGAAACGTACACCAGGTACGGGCGAGCAATAGTAGCCGTGTCGGAAGGAATTCAAGACGAGCATGGCAAACCGGTAATAGCAGGCCTTGTGAAGGAAATCGAGCGCGATGCTCACGGAAACATTCAGTTGTCCGGAAGTACATCTTTGGGAGATGCTTTAACCGGATTGGTTCGTGAAAAACTCAAAATCAAACGCGTGCGTTCGGACACATTCGGTTATCTGCAAAGATCTTTCCTGGGTTGCGTCAGCGAAGTCGATGCACATGAAGCCCGAGAAGTAGGAGAACGGGCCGTCCAGATTGCTGCATGGCATAGCGCTGATGGCTCTATTACCATAGATCGGGTCGGCGACTATGGAGTGAGATATAATTTGACCCCACTGCAGGAAGTGGCAAAAGAAACCAAATCAATGCCAGATGAATTCATTCAAGGAGCAAACAACGTAACAACCGAATTCAAGAATTACGCGAGACCTCTCCTGGGAGAAATTCCCGTATACGACAGAATACACGCCCCGCGGGTCGAGAAAATCTTGAATCCTTGATCGATTATGTGCAGATTATTAAAAGATTATTGGAATGCATCAGGTAAGTGAAGATTGTCCGGAAGGTGCATCACTCCTGCAAAAACGCACACAGCATCAGATCACGTCATGAATCAGGAACAAAGCGAACTTGAGCTGTTCCGAGCGAGTTCATGAGGGAAGCATCTACGGTGAGCCATGAAACGGGAACCATCTTTAAATCCACTTTCTGAAATGATTGCTCTTTCGGCGTGCGGCAATACGAAAAACCTTATTATTACAGGCGTGGACATCATCGGCGATATTGACACAGAGGCCGCTGTTATGGCGGTGCAAATGGCGGCTTCGGAATTACCGCAATTTGCCGCTTTATTGAAAGAGGAACGCCGAAATCTGCAACACTCGCTCATCTGGCATACTCCGGACGACTTTCAGATTCCGGTGTTCTTTTCCGAGTTAAATGGCTCTCCCCATAATGATGTCCTTAACGGTTTTCTCGACCATCTCAGTCCCCGTCTCAACAGGAATTGGGACCTCTTTAAGGAATCTCCCTTGGAGGTTCACGTGGTGCGCGTCGCCAAGAACCATTATATTTGGGCTCCCGTCGTTCATCATGCAGTTGCAGACGCAGGGACCGCCTCTGAGTACGGCAGAGCAATGCTGGCCAATTACGAGAAAATTTTACACGGACATGAGCCAAATTGGGCGCGTCAAACGTACGCCATGTCGACTACCAAGAAACGACAGGTTGAAACCAAGAAAAGGAGCCTCAAAGATTTCGTCCAGTCCGTGAAAGACGCCATCTCCAATACGGCCCAGAAACCGACACTTCCTGCGGGTCAAGGTGTTGCCGATGACAAGCGGCAGTTTCACATCAAGCGAATTTTATCCGCTGAGGATACCTCTCGTGTCATTGTCGGGGCCATAAAACGTGGAATTTCTCCGGTGGATCTGCTTGCCGCGTCTATGAGTGTTTCGATTGACCGATGGAACGACTCGAGGGGAGTTTCCCCGGGCATCATAACTACCTCCATGTCGGTTAATATGAAAGGAAGATTCGGCGAACTTGAAGGAGGAAACACGAGTGGCTTGATCTTCTTCACATCTCAGCCGGAACAGCGGAGAGACATGAAGTCATTCGCTCGATCCATCGCAGTGCAAAGAATAAGACGTTTTCGCAATCAGAAAGATTTCACTTTTTTCAGAAACGTTTCAGGCATGACCAGCCTGGTGAACCTGTTTCCGTTCAGGGCACGGCAACGGATAGTGAATCTTGTTATGAAGATGCATCGTTTTTCTGCTGCCGTAACGTTTCTGGGGACAATCTGGCCGGTTTCAAAGAATGGCAAGTTGACGCTGGAATCAGACCCTACTCAGGTTGCCGATCTAACGATCAATGAGGTACACGGCCTGGGATATAAGCTCCTGTCCGATACCAAACTCCTGCTCATAGCCTATACGTTTCGAGAAAAACTGAATCTCGTGTTAGCCGCATCGGGATCGTTGTTCGATCGAAATGAAGCGGAATCTTTTGCCGATATGGTTGTATCTACCGTACAGGATTTTACGTAGCTTCACACAGGACATCTCTAAATTGCAGCGGGTGGTGTTGGCGAAGGCTTACTTGCAGATAAGCAGGAAATCACCGGTACGGATTCTTTCCAGTGTGCACGACAAGAGGTTCTCAGGCTGCAACGGATCGGCTATTTCACACGATTTCGTGCTTCCGGAAAACGCGTCCCAACCTTCTAGTAGCTCAGCAATTTTCTTCGACGGGACACTGAACTTTTCTGTTGCCTCTTGCAGAGCGAATGTCTCTCTAAATCGCGTATTCATGTGTAATATGTGGGCTTCACCTGTAATAATCGCACAAGCATCGGGAAGCATTTGCATGAGGATTCTTAAACGTTCTCCCTCCAGATCGAATTCTCTCTTTGTGCGAGAGTGTTCGCTCTCTTCTTTGCGCAGCCTTTCTTCAGTTTTTGCAGCCGTTTTCTCCAGATCTGTCAACAATTGAGATACACGCTGTAGTTCCCGTCGAGTAACCAGCAATTTGGTTTTTTCGTTGGTCAGATCCTCAATTATGACTAATACGTAACGTTCCGAGCCTATTCTTACAGAACAAAAGTAGAGTCTTCCCCATATCTTTCGAGCCTCAAGCTCCAATATGCCTTCTGCAACCTGCGGTCGTCTCGATCTGAATACTTTTCTGATTAACGTTTGTGCTTTTTCCGCATTGGCCGAACGGGGGACGAGAGAAGGAAACGGAACTCCCTCGATACTCTTGATGTCATTCATGACACGAGCGCAAGACTTGTTTGCAAATACGACTGAATAGGTCCAATCCACGAGCAATGTCGGAACGGCAAGCACATCCAGAAGCTTGCAGAACGATGCCGCAGCCATGATACCAAGGTCAAAACTTCCTGATGAAGTTACATTAGTATCGAACCACGTGGAAAAATCGATCGTCTGTGCTGCGAATTCTGAAGAATAATTCGATAGCGAAGTCTCAGCCGGCGCTTCACTTGCGACGGCTGGTTGCTTTTGCTCCATACAGCACTCCTGGATTTTCTCCGGTCCTGTTGACTCTCCCGAAAACCGCCGGGCTAACGGCGATATTCTTGGTAGACAAAAATTACCAGGAATAAATCATTTCTGCTGCAATCGCCGTGATCGGAATTGTAACTTTTATTTTTGTTTCAGTCAATCTGGAATTCTTATTTCCAAATGTGCATAATCAAAGTATAGACGGAAATATTTCTTTGGAGCAATAACCAATGACCGGTATTATCATTCAATGGATCATAACAACAGTGGCTATTCTCGTTGTGGCATATATTATGCCCGGGGTGAGGGTCGCAGGAATCGGTGGCGCGGTTGTTGCCGCTGCAATCCTCGGGATTCTGAATGCGATCGTACGGCCTATACTCGTTATTCTCACCTTGCCAATCACTATTTTAACGTTGGGGCTGTTTCTGTTTATTGTAAATGCGTTCGTCTTCTGGATTGTCGGCTCGATCTACAGCGGCTTCAAAGTGGAGTCCTTCGGAACTGCGCTGATCGCTTCGATCATAGTAAGCATCGTTTCATTTCTCCTTAATTTTCTATTCTGGTGAAATCGAAACATTTGCGTGCAACATTGACGATTCCTGTTCGTGAGGCTTGTGGGAATTTGGTATACAATTCATTGACAGTTTGTTACAGTTAAAGAAACGGCTTGCGTGTGGTCCTGTTGCTCCTCAGTTTTAGGGAGAGAGTCACATGGTGAACCATATGCAAGCTGGTAAGCTTATCAGGACTCTGCTCAATAGAGCTGATAGCCTTGACCCCAGAGACCTCACTCTTTTCTATGGATGGGTGTACTCATCCTATCTGGCACTCGAACCTTTTCCCAACGAACACAAGAAGTTCTGCAGGCGTTGTCTTGATTCTTTCGACTCTCCCGATCGTAAATTGAAAGTGGGATGTGTTCTGCTTCAATCTGCGCTTTGGAAATCCGAGCACGATATTCCTCTCAGACAGAATGTCTCAGAGGATTACAAAAAACTGCTCCAGCGATCCATGCAATTCTGTTATTCAGAAGCCGCCGAATCGAATTTGGAATGAATGCGTTTTCCTGGAATTCGACCAAAGTCGTTCCACTGTGAATGCGATCAGATTCTCTGAAAATCGTCCGCAAGGCGTTCAATATCATCTTCTCCGAAATACGTGCCCATTTGAACTTCAACGAACACCAACGGTTCATCAAGTGGGTTGTGGATCCGGTGAATGGCGCCTGTGGGAATATCCACGGATTGCCCGGGACCGAGAGAGACAGTGTCCGAGTTCAGGGTAACCAATGCCTGGCCACTGACAATTACCCAGTGTTCGGATCTCAATGTGTGACGTTGAAGGCTGAGCCGTTTACCCGGATAAATGACTATTCGTTTCACCTTGTGATCCGGGAGATCGGAAAGCACTTTGTAGTATCCCCATGGTCTGAGATTCTCACGTTTCTGCTGTTCGAGAATCGATGCGTACACATCAAGGTATTGATCTACCATACGAGCGCAGGAGAATTCTCTTTCCACAAAATTTCGACAATTTTCTCTGGAGACCGAGTTTACTTGCTTCATGGCATGTTCTGCATCCGCCACTTCGGTGACAATGAAACCGTTAACCCCCGGGGAGACCAGATCAGATGCAAATCCTTCGGCAAAAACCAGCACCGGGGTTCCAAACGCATTGGCTTCCAGGAGGACTACATCGGAACTTGGAGCGAGAAGGCAACTGGCTTTGCTGATTATGGCAGATTTCTTCTGGGCATCGCAGTCCCCGATGTAGCGAACGTTGCCTGAAGGATTTCTCGGAGCGCCCGGTCCGATGACGATCAACTCCATCGCAACGCGTGCCGCTATTTCGACAGCTTTTTCCACCTCACCTTCTCTCAAGTCATCCGACACCATGACCAGGTATTGTTCGGGAGTTGCCTGAAACGGGAACTCGGATGATTCGATACCATGACGAATCGTGCAATCGTAATTGATTCCCTGAATCCTGCCGGAATCAGTGGTGGACACATAATGAGTACGTTCGTTGAACAGTCTGTAAATGGGAAGCAAAGATGGAGAAAAGAGAGTTGGAATCGTGGTGAGGACCGGGACATCTATGCATTCGGAGTAGATGACAGGTATGTAATGACCAAAATTGTGTATAAGATCGAATTCACCCGCTGCTTCCAGGAAATCCGGAACGCTGGCGTGACTGCCGATACAAAAATCGAGATCTCCGATATCAGATATCTTCTCAGGTTTTCGATTCCATTCTGAAGCAGTTGCAGCCGTATCAAATACTGCGACATTCAGGCCTTTGTTCACAAGACCTCTGGCAAGCGGTCTCACACGCTGCCAAACTTCATGATAATTCCGGGCGTCCATATCAGAGGGAGCATAGAATGCTACGCGCATAAATTTCAAACTCCCTGTTCGGGCGATCTGAAACGCAAAGTCCTTCGCAACATGTAGTCCATCCGGCCACTTTCTTTCAAGGTCTTCTTCCTGCATTCACATCCGGTTGCACCGAACCGAATCGCATGTAGTCAGGCTTTAGTACATATCGAATCCTGCTATCAGTTACAATCTTGAACAGCTCCGAAGAATACGAAACCGCTCTTGAACCGTGTTTCGAGCCCTTGTCGCGCTATTCATCTGCCCGGCCTTTAGAATGGTGACAGGAAAAGCAATGCATCACCATACATAGACTTTGCCTTTATCAGCTTACACGCCGGGTTTACCCTTTGTCAAATCCAAACACCGAGCGATTTTCGAACGCCCCCAAGTTTTACAGGCTGTAAGATTTATTGACAGAAGAACCATCAAAAAAGACCGTTCAGTATGGATCTAATGGTTGTGCTCCCATTTTCAGGAGAAAGCATTCCTGGCATGCCGATTGCTAACACATTCCGCAGTGGACGGAAACCTTGTTTACATTGCTCGATCGACGAAGCACACGACGTGACAGTCATGTTTTGAGGAAAACATACGCATATCACGTTAAGTTGCAGCGAGAAGTCGATCGATCCGTTACCCACTGCGAGCGTACCATGAAGCCCTTCAAGATACTCATTACGGACCGGAATCGATATGTTCGGGAACTCTTGAGGAGAGAGTTCAGGGAAACGGGCTTCAGAGTCCAAACTGCCAAGAATTGCAGCGAAGTGCTCGCCATGGTGGACGCAAACGATCCGCCGGATCTGTTGATCCTCGATCTTGAGATACCTTTCGGGAACAGTTTGCAGATCCTCGAACGGATGCAGGCCCGGGAGCCTCCTCTTCCGGTGGTGGTGCACGCGTTCCTTGCCGAATACGTGAATCAGCCTGCTCTTCGTCACGCAACGGCTCTGGTGGAAAAACGCGGAGACATCCACATCTTGAGATCAGCAGTTGTGGAAGCTCTGGAACGCATTTATCCGGGAGACCGTTGACGAGAAAATATGGAAGACTTCAAAGGTTTGATTTGGCTGGCCCTTGAATGTACGCACGCGCCTAAGAGAAGTTCCCTCGAATCAGACGATTGTTGCTTGTTCGAAAACGGAAAAAATGTTTCAATCATGTACACCATTCTTTTGAGAGCGAGCACACGGACCGGACTGAAAACTCTCATCCTTTGCCGTACTCCAGGAGGTCGTAATGGCGTCGAAGCACTACAAGACCCTTCGACTTAAAATTGTCTTCATGACACTGTTTTTTTCTTTTATTCCTCTCCTCGCCCTGGGGTTGACGATTTTTTATCTGTTCGATTCCGGGTTCAACAACAAGAATAAGGAAACCCTACGAATCCTGAGTCAGTCCAAAAGGTCGGCCATCGAGTTATTTTTCGACGAGAGAATCGCACAACTGATAACGATTGCCCACACGCACTCTCTCGATCAGCTTAAAGATGAAAAGTATCTGAAACAAGTATTCGATATTATCCAGTCCAGATCGAAATCTTTTGTAGATGTAAGCGTCATCGATGAATTGGGAAGCCATCTCGCATACGTGGGTCCTTATTATGACAAACTCAAGGCAGTCAACTACGCTCACGAAGATTGGTTTCAGGCCGTGATGTCATCGAGGGTGTATATCAGCGACATCTTCATGGGGTTCAGGAGAATCCCACATTTTATCATAGCTGTGACTCGGTACGAGGATAATAAGACCTGGATATTAAGGGCTACGATCAATTCCGAGATCATCGAGAACATTGTCCGGGAGGGAATGGTCGGCAAGAAAGGAGACGCTTTCATCGTTAATCGACAAAACATTCTTCAGACGTCTCCTCGTTTTAGCGGAAAAATTCTGGCTCATCCGAACACGCCGGATTTTTCTTCCGTAATGGGAATGCAACTCGAAGAGTACAATTCCAACGGAGATAAGGACCTGTTTGCCGCGTCTTCCATCCCCAATCCCCGTTGGGTGCTCGTGCTCAGGGAAGATCTTCGTGAGCAGATGGGGCCCCTATTGCAAGCACAGTATGCAGGCGGACTGGTTCTGATGGCAGGTCTGCTGATCATACTTACCGGCACGATCTTAACCAGTCGTTCAATGACCAACGAGTTGATGCGTGTAGAATTGGAGAAAGCCAAGAGCGACGACCTGGTCGTGCAATCCAGCAAGATGGCGGCATTGGGGAAAATGGCGGCAGGAATAGCGCACGAAATAAACAATCCGCTGGCTATCATCGGCGAAAAAGCAGGATGGATGAAAGATCTTCTCGACAAAGAGGAAATGCAGAAGAGCGAAAATTGGGAAGAATTTGAGGATTGCATTCGCAAGATCGAGCGTCAGGTAGAACGGACCAGGACTATAACTCATCGACTTTTGCGATTCGGCCGCAGAATGGAGCCGACTCAAGAGCTTGTGGATGTCAACAATATCTTATCTGAGACGTTGGCCTTTCTTGAAACAGAAGCTCTTAACCGAGACATAAAAATCGTCTCGGAATTGGGGAGCCAATTGCCGAGAGTTACGACAGATTCCGCTCAATTGCAGCAGGTATTTCTCAATATCGTTGACAATGCAATCGATGCAGTGGGAAAAGGAGGATTGATTAACATCAAGACAGGATACGATCAGTCCAGGAACGGTGACATATTCGTCGAGATTCAGGACAACGGTCCCGGGATTCCCAAGGAAGCTCTATCGAAAATTTTCGATCCTTTCTTCACGACCAAAGGTCCTGCTGAAGGGACTGGGCTCGGACTTTCCATCAGTTACAGCATAGTCGAAAAATTAGGCGGCAAAATTACTGTACAAAGTCAGGAAGGAAAAGGCACCACTTTTGTTATATATGTACCTGTCCGTTAAATGCGGGGGGCGAATCGCTGACGATCGAAGCAGGACCCGAAGCACTGAGGAGGCAAATATATGGAAAAATTCAGAGTTTTGATCGTCGATGACGAAATCGATTTTGTTGAGACCATCGTGAAAAGACTGAAAGACAGGGGCCTTGACGCGGTCGGGGCAACGGGTGGCAAAGAAGCACTCGAATTGATGGAGCACAAAGATTTCGACGTCGCTGTCTTGGATGTGAAGATGCCGGGAATGGACGGAATAGAGACGCTTCGGGAAATGAAGAAACGAAAGCCGTTGATGGAAGTGATCATGCTGACCGGCCATGGATCGGTAGAATCCGGTATTCAGGGTCTGCAGTTGGGAGCCTACAACTATGTCATGAAACCTGTTCCTCTCAACGATCTCCTCAAGCAAATGACTCAGGCGTATGAGCGAAAGCTCATTGAAGAAGGGCGGGAGCGCTGATGGTGAAAAATTGAGCCCCGTACACGGTGTCGTACGATGGCGAAACGGCTGAATAGCAGATTTTTTCCCTATATCCCGAGCGTGCTGGTTCTTGCCAGCGCAGTTCTCACGGGAGTATTCAGCGAACCGTGGCAGGCTGTAGTCCTACTCGTGATTGCAGGTATAGCCTACATAAACGCGAAAGGGACGGTAAAGACTATCGACAAAGCTGAGGAGGCCTGTCGTACGCTCAACGAGCAACTTTGTCGAGCGGAAAAGCTATCCACTGTGGATGAATTATCGGCCGGAATAGCTCATGAGATCAACAATCCTCTCGGAATCATAGCTCAGGAAACTCAGTGGATAAAACATGTGTTCAAGAGCAAATCGCTTCAGAAACTCAAGGAAATTGAAGATTGCGCTGATTCACTGAACCAGATCTGCATGCAAGTGGACCGTTGCAAAGAGATCGTTCACAAGTTGTTAAGCCTGGCGCGCGAATTGGAGCCGGTAATTCAATGTCTCGACTTAAACGAACTCGTTTCCCAGATGACGAACATTGTAAAAAAAGAGATGGAAGAACGAAATATTAAGATACTCATGAATCTTGAAACGAATCTTCCTCTCGTATATAGCGACCCTCCACTCCTGAGGCAGGTAGTATTGAATCTTCTGATAAACGCCGCGCATGCCATAGAACGCGATGGAGAGATCTGCGTTTCCACCATGGCTGTCTCGCCCCAATCCGTAAAAGTCATAGTGATGGACACCGGTTGCGGCATACCGAAGGAACACGTTGATAAAGTCTTCACTCCTTTTTTTTCCACAAAGAAACAAGGAAAAGGAACCGGACTCGGCTTGGCCATTTGTCGAGGTATTATCGAGAGATTGGGAGGAAACATCTCGGTGGTCAGCGAATTCGGCAAGAGTACCGCATTTACCATTCACCTCCCAATTAATCGAATTCCCCAAGGAGATATCCTTCATGGCTCCTAAACCGAAAATTCTGATCGTTGACGATGAGGAACGGTTTCGAAATACCATGCGGAAGCTTCTGAGTATAGAAGACTACGAGGCATCTGTTGCGGGAAGCGGATCCGAAGCTCTCGATGAATTGCACAAAAACAACTATGATCTTGTTATCTTAGACGTTAGGATGCCTGAAGTGAGCGGTGTACAGGTGTTGTCGGAAATCAAGAAACTTGATCCGACCATAGAAGTCATAATTATGACAGGCTACGCATCAGTGGACACTGCAAAGGAGATTATGAAGCTGGGTGCATACGACTATCTCTTGAAACCTTATGCTATCTCGGAACTCCTGGAGAAGATAGATGCTGCTTACGAGAGAAAGCTCGGACGTCGGCAGCTTACGGAACCCTGAAAAAAAAGTCGCCAGTTCAAGGGCTCGGCCCGATGAATAAACACCGCTTCGGGTCAGGGTTATGGAAAGGAATTTGATATGAATCGTTCCGAAGTTCTTAAAGCTCTCGAATGGATCGATCAGACCGCACGGGAGGGCGACGCCCTGAGATTGTCAAAAGCGAAGCTGGCCCTCGAAGAATTGTTAGCCTCTCCAAAGAACGTATCAGGGTCGGAAGAAGGATACCGAACCGCAGTCGCCAGTTTTACCAGAAAGCACGGTCGGGAGCCGATGGAGGACATCGCTGAAGAAGAATGAGCAAAATTAGTTTTTTCCCAGCCGTGTCTCCGGGAAAGATATGTGGAATGCAGCCCCTCTGCTGCCGTTCACGACCATGCTCCCGTTTAGCTGCTTGATGAGAGACTGCACCAGACGAAAGCCGAACGATTGAGTTTCCTCGATATCGAATCCGGTGGGAAGTCCTATTCCATTGTCGCAGACTGACAAGTCAAAACTGAAAGGACTGGTTTTTCTTAGCCCGATATGTACGACTCCTTTTCTGTCGTCCGGAAACGCACGCCGGAAACAATTCGATACCAATTCGTTCGCAATCAGACCGCATGGAATAGCCGTATCGATTTCCAGTTCAACTCTGTCCATCTCTTTTTCCACTCGCACCTGAGCCGTGACTCCGTGTCCGCCCATATGCCTGTAAATCATATCGTTAATGTACTTTGCGAAATCGATCCGCGTGAGATCATGAGACCTGTACAAAGTATCATGCAGCCATGCCATGGACTCGAGTCTTTGTTCCGTGTCCCGCAAAGCCGTCCTCAAGACTACATTGGATGCAAATCTGGATTGAAGCCTGAGTAGGCTCGACATTATTTGGAGGTTGTTCTTTACTCTGTGATGAATTTCGCGAAGCAAGACCTCTTTTTCATGCAGGCCTGCAATGAGCTTTTCCTCGGCCAATCTGACTTCAGTTCTGTCACGCCCCATAGAAAGCTTTATCGGTTCGCCCTGATACAGGGTTTCTACTGCAACCCACTCCACGTACATGGTGCGCCCGTTCTTCGTAGTCAATTTTACCAGTCTAAAATCATCAGATTTTTCTCCATGTTCTAAACCTTCCATCAATTGTATGCACAAATCCCGCTGCCCGGGATCCAGAAAGGCATAGATATCCTTATTCTCCATCTCTTTGGGATCTTCCAATTGCAGAAGCGAAGAAGCAGCCGAATTGGCAAACAGAACGTGTGGTCCTTTGTGGACGATCATTGCCACAGGAGAGATCTCGAAAAGTTGGCGATATCTCAATTCGCTTTCAGCCAATGCTTCCTGCGCCTTTTTTTTGTCGGTTATATCGCGCATGACCGAGAGGCTCGTCTTGCCCCAAACAGGATCATCCACAACCACGGCATCGAGCACGGCGTCCATGATCATGCCATCTTTTTTCACATACGAATATTCGACGTCCGACACCGAAAAAAGATGCCAGAATTCCGGGAGATTCCTGGAATGCATCGTTCTTGATTCAGCGGTCATGAACTTCTGAATCGGCTCTCCCAAGACCTCTTCGCGCCCAAATCCCATCGTACTGACCCACTTGGCATTGACGCTTCTGAGAATGCCGCCCGCATCGATGGAATGCATCATGAATGGTGCATTCTCAAATATTTTTGAGAACTTTTGTTCACTGACATGGAGTGCCGCTTCTAGAGATCTACCCTTGATAGTAGTACATTCGAGAGCTTCTTGCTCGGGTCGCATCCCGCTTTTCATTTCATCTTTTTTCGGCGGGAATTCCCCTAATGAATTACCGAATTCCCTCAAATCATCTTTCATGCTCCCGGATTTGTTTTTTAATTCATCTAGTTGCAATTCCAAGTCATGAACCCGTTGGCGCAGAAAAACGATTTCATCGAAGAATTCTCCTACAGGGTTAGCTCTGATATCCATCACGCCCCCGCACTAATAAATTGTGAAAAACAGTTATGAAAATCAGGGTACGAAAACAATGGTGCAATTGCACTAGCAATACTACAGGAAAAGCGGTTAACCCGTCAATTGAAAAACTAACAATCTTATAATGAAGAACAATAGGGCGGCTACTCTCGCTACATCGCCATTCTTGACCGCGGTTATCGTACCGGATTCAATTGATTTATTGAATGATTGCATCCAACCTATGGCACCACAATCGCGTAGGAAAGACGACAGAATAACATGCATTTGCCTTTCGGAATTTGTTTCGTACATCTTTTTTTTGGGGGAAGACTGATGAATTCACGGTTTGGCTAATTGCGCGAGAAATCAAATGTAGCAGCTTGGAATAGAAAAGTAATCACATTCCAGGGGTTCCATTCCGATTAAAAGGATCGTAATTCGGATCGAAATGCTTCATCACCGCGTTCCGCGCCTTTTCCATTAAATCCGGCACATCTGCCTCTGTCAGATCTGCTGTCGGAATGGGAGCGCCGATCGTAAAACTGACGTGGCCAGGCCGGAGCCATATAGTCTTTTTCGGAAGGATTTTGAAGGCACCGTTGCAGGTAACGGGAAGAATCGGAATGCCCGTATGGACAGCCATCATGAATCCTCCCTTCTTGAAGGACTGGATATTACCATCAGACGTTCTGGTCCCTTCCGGATAAATAAGTATCGACCAGCCATCCTTCAGCTTCGACTCTCCCTGTTGTAGTTTTGAGACTGCCTGAGTGCGATCGGATCTATCCAAAGCAATGGCTCCGGTACTGCTCAGAGCGTGACCGAATAGGGGCACTCTAAGAAGTTCTCTCTTTATTACCCACCGAAATTTGACCGGTAATTTGCTGAGCAAACCGAGAATGTCCGCGTTACTCTGGTGGTTAGGAGTAACGATGTACGAAGTACCCGCCTTGATGTTCTCTGTTCCATGAAATGAGAAAGTAATTCCCATTCCTTTGGCAACGATTGTAGCCCACAACCGGGCAAGCCGAAAAGCATACTCCTGCGAAAAAAGGAAACTGGCAAGAATTACACAGGGAGATATAATCAAAGTGGCAAGAAAGAGTGTTGCAGCGGCAAAAGCTAACCTCAGTAAAGAAATTATAGAAAAGGCCAATTCTTTGCTCCTCTATGATATCGTATCCGAGCGGTCCCAGGTTGAGCTTCATTGACTTTTATATCACGAGGTGACATTTTTTTCGAGGTTATGTGTTCCATAGGAACCCCGACGGAATGAAAGAGAGACACCGAAGCAAAAATTGCGCCTGATCTTTTTCTAGTTTATCAGTGAGAGGCACTAATATGGTCTGTTCATCCAATGGAAAACAGTGATTTATCAAAACTTAGAATAGAGGCGGACAAAAGAGGTGCAGCGAGCGGGACTAGACCGAAGAAGCGGCGACTTTGGCTGCTCATTGCGGTCGTGCTCTGTGTCGTCGCACTCGTGTATCTGGCGCGGATGGGATTCTTAATTCCTGCTGCTGAAGTTCAGACTGCCAAAGTAGCTTTGATCTATCCTTCACGGGCCCTCACTATTTTGAATGCAAGCGGTTACGTAGTGGCGCAAAGAAAGGCAGCGGTCTCTTCAAAAGCAACCGGAAGGCTTGAAAAACTCAACGTGGAGGAAGGGAAACAGGTTCGGGAAGGCGATATTCTGGCTGTTCTGGAAAATCAGGATCTCAAAGCCACCCTAGAGGAAGCTCAGGCCGCACAAAAAGTTGCCCAGGCCGCCTTAAAAAATGCAGAAGCCGAATTGACCGATGCAACGCTGAATTTTCAGAGAAATACTGCTTTGCGGGAATCGGGAGCTGTATCGGTACAAGCCTTTGACGCGGCCGAAGCCAGATACAAGAAAGCTGTGGCTTCGGAAAGATCTGCCAGATTCGGCATCGATCGAACTGACGCATCGCTGAGAGTCGCTGAAGTCAATCTGGAATACTCGTACATACGTGCCCCGTTTTCGGGTGTGATACTCACGAAGAATGCTGACGTCGGGGAAGTGGTTGCTCCATTCGGCGCTTCGGCACTGGCCAAAGCCGCAGTCGTTACCATGGCTGACATGGATTCCCTCATGGTCGAAGTGGATGTCGCCGAATCGAGCCTGGAGAAAGTCAAAGTTGGCGGTGCGGCGGAAATTCGTCTGGATGCTTATCCTCACGATCGTTTTCCCGGGACCGTTTACATGATTGTGCCGACAGCCGATCGGTCCAAAGCCACTGTTATGACGAAAGTGAAATTTGACAAGCTAGACCCCAGAGTGCTTCCTGAAATGAGTGCAAAAGTGGCTTTTCTCTCTCGCCCCCTGAAAGAAGATGAGCATACATCTTTTCTCGGTGTCCCTGCTGCCGCAATAAGATCCGGAGAGAAAACAAAAGTGGTGTTTCGGGCGGCGAGCGACCGCATGAAATCGGTCCCGGTCAAGATCGGCAGGACCTGGAACGATGTTGTGGAAATTCTTGATGGCCTATCGGAGGGAGATCTTGTAATTCTCAGTTCGGACAAGCCCTTTCAAGACGGCCGCAGGATACGAGTAAAGGAATGACGCCGGAGACAGCGGAACCCAACAAGATAGTCGTTATAGAGCATCTCAGTAAATCCTATATGCGCGGCGATCAGGAAATCCCTGTCCTGACAGACATTTCCCTGACTGTCGATGAAGGTGAGTTTCTGGCTCTCATGGGACCTTCCGGTTCCGGAAAAACAACCCTGCTTAATTTGATTGCCGGGATCGATACGCCGGATGAAGGTGTAATACGGATAGGAGGAGAGAATATTGCCGAGCTGGACGAGTCAAAATTAAGTCAATGGAGAGCACGACACGTCGGATTCATCTTTCAATTCTACAATTTGATTCCCGTGCTCAATGCCTTCGAAAATGTACAACTACCCCTTCTCTTGACCTCTCTTTCTCGCGAGACCAGGAGAGAGCACGCTGAAACAGCGCTCAAAGCAGTCGGGCTTGCGGACCGGATGGACCATTATCCTTCGCAATTATCCGGAGGGCAGCAACAAAGGGTAGCCATTGCCCGCGCTCTCGTCACAGACCCTTTGTTGATAGTCGCAGACGAACCGACGGGCGATTTGGACAAAAGATCCGCCGGCGATGTGCTGAATCTTCTTACCCAATTGAATGATGAATTTGAAAAGACCATCATTATGGTAACTCACGATGCCCGGGCAGCGAAGAGATCCAAGAAAATACTGTACCTGGACAAAGGAGTGCTTGCGGAATCGCTAGCAGACGAGACACTGTGATCAGGATATTTCTTTGTGACGGGCAAGGTTCTTGAAATATTCTTCCTGATTGAGGGCGAGCAGATCCTCCAGCAGACTGGTTTCACCTGTAATGTTCTCGATTTCACCGGCAAAGAATTGTCTTAAAACTCTGTTCTGCCCCATTGGTCTGCGGTCTCTATTCTTGTAAAAAGCCTTCAGATAGATGTGCATTCGCGCGTAGCAGTTTTCCAACTGATCAAGATCCTCCCGGACCATTTGCTCGTACATTTCCCCTTTGGGCATGTCAGGGTTTTGTTCAATTATTTCGCGCTTTTCTCGAATTCTGTCGCTTTTTGCAATAATATGGCCAACATACTGGTTTATTTCATCAAAAGTCCCGTCGTCCGCCATCACAACGAGAAGGTTGTCTTGAGAGCCCGGTCGATTTCCCTGTGGCGCGCCTGAAACCTGAGGCGCTCCGGAGGAATCATCCTGCCAGAGTTCCGCGTCTTCGCTGCTCTTGGCCACAGCCAGCTTGTCGATCTTCTGTCTCATCCCGTCCCTGAGGAAATCGGGCACCTTATTCTTCAATCGTTTTAATTGGTTGCCATACAATGTGGTGAGGATACGATAGCCCACTTCCATTGAGCTGTTCAGCATCGAAAAAATAGCAATTGTTCGACGGTCTTCCAGACTTATGAGCTGAAGCATGATTTCCTGAACAGCAGGGGTGAGATAAAACTTGAACTGCCGGTTATCGTCGGACAACTTTTTGGTGTACATGCGAAAATTGTCTTCTACTGTGTCAGGGCGAACCTCGAACTGAAATCCGACCACAAGGCGACCCTTCAACTCGAGAATCCTTCTCGCTTTGTTTCTATCGAAATTGCTCTTTTCAAGGAGAAACAACTCCCCAATACGGTCATTCTGAAGAGCTTTCTCAGTAAAAGAGTTGATTCGACTCAGCGACTGTTCGAGAATTGTCGCGTACTTGGAGTCTATGGTCAGATCCGGTATGATTTGAATAGCATAGTTGCTGGAATTCAATGCCTGACCGCCGGTTTTGAAGCAGTGGAGCCCCTACATTAAATGTCCGGATCTTTGTTGTGATCCCGTTTCACAAAATCATCCAACCGGATGATCTTCTCATTGCCTTTTACACGGTTACGAGGGTTCTTCGGCCCGCCGATGGACTCTACGAATTGCTTAAGATTCGGATCCTTTGCGAGCGCCTCGTTTATTTTTCGGTCCAGTTCCTGGGATTTCTGATCGAGGACCTCCGTTGAGCACCTCAGACCGACGAGTCTGTTCAGTATTCCGATTATTCGGGCAACGACACGAGGACTTTTCTCCAGATAAGCGGGAACATGCCCCCAGAGACTCGCGGCATCTATCCCGACCTCCGAAAAGGTCTTAACCAGGTGGGAATGAACGCTTACCGGCCCATAATAATCTGATGGACGCACCCCGTACCCGAGTTGCGTCATTTCTTCCAAGACCGAGTTGCTCGATCCAACTACCGTGATAAGGGCTGACGATGCATGGGACACGGTGTCCTGCACTCCACCTATAGTAAAAACTTTCCTTACACGGAGCCGGTGTATCACGTCAACAAAAATGGTTGCGTATACATTCCATTTGAAGCTCGGTTCTTTGCCGAGAAACAGCAACAGGTCGTGCTCTCCACCGGGATTTTCCCAATAGGTCAGTTCTGATACGCTTGTATCCAGTTCATGGATGATTCCGTCCTCAATCTGAGCAATAGGTCTATCCGACGTGTAATTTGTAAAGGTTTCTTCATCTAGCCGAGCCGCCAGTTTAGGTCTCAATGCCTGAGTCAAATAATGAAGCGTATCGGAAGACACACTTCCGGCGTTCGGCCATCCGTGAAATCCCATCACCAGGATGGGGGCACGGAATTGTTCCGGTATTTGCATCCAGCTAAGATAAGGTGAAGAATGAACTGAATCGGCCATGTATGGTGCTCTTTTCCGGCAGGATCATTTTACCTCGAATGCAGCCCCGAGATCAACCGCAAGATCTCTCGCCATTCCATATTATAAGACTTCAGGCGTAAAGAAAGTATGAAAGAGCATTCAGTCTTGCGGAGACCCGGTTCCCTCAATCCAGCCCCCCCCAACTATCTCGTCCTCCAAATAGAGCACCGCAGCCTGTCCGGGAGCAATGCCCGATTGTGGGCAATCAAGCGTCAGCTCAACTCTATCCTGACAAATATCCGAAACAGAGCACCAGACAGCTCTGGAAGTCGAACGCACTTTTACCTGGAATCTGTCACCTCGCGAAAAGCTGTGCAGCGGAAATACATTCAAATTCCGGATCCATAGCTTCTGCCGGAGCGTTTCTTCCCTGAATCCGACAATCACGGAATTCGTTGCCGGATCGATCCGCACGACATACAAAGGCCTGGGTGCACAAATTCCCAAACCTCTACGCTGCCCTACCGTAAAGTGCGCAATCCCGGAGTGTCGGCCCAAAACGTCTCCATTAATATTCAATATGTCACCCGGTTTTTCAGGGACTCCCTTTTCCCGAAGAAAGAGCCGATAATCCCCTCCCGGGATGAAACACAGTTCCTGGGATTCTTCCGAATGAGCTGCGGCTATTCCTTCTCTTCGAAGCATGTCGCGGATGTCTGTCTTCGCATAGCCCCCCAGAGGAAATAGAACACTGCCGAGAATCGTTGCGGGGAGGTTGAACAGAAAGTACGACTGATCTTTGGAAGTATCGATTCCCTTTAATAATCTACCCGAGTCGGCGATTCGCGCGTAGTGACCGGTTGCCAACATGTCGCAGCCCAAAGATCGAGCGCGTTCGTGCAGAAGCCCAAACTTGATTCGCCTGTTGCACTGGGGACAGGGAGAAGGAGTCAGTCCCTTTAAATACTGATCCAGAAAGGGCTCGACTACGTACTTACAGAATTCCAGCGATAAATCTACAGCACGAATGGCGATCCCGAGCTGCTCAGCGGCGTGCCTGGCCTGTAGCCAGGAAGAATCCGAAGCCGAGTGCAGTCGCATGTGCAGTCCTAAAATCTCGTGGCCCTCATTCTTCAGTAGGAGAACCGCGGCGGTACTGTCCATTCCGCCACTCATTGCGACCGCGATACGCATGTTATCCTTCCGATCCGGTAAGCTTTCGTGAGTAAATTATAGCAGAATTTCCGGAAGTTTCGTTTTCATTGAGGATTGCTCACCGGAGATCTCGGTGCCGGAGTAAAAGGCTGAAATGTGGGGTACGAACGCGGTCCTGCACTGGTTCGAGAATCGTCCGGTCTCCTCTGTGGAGGCAGGTTGGGATTCGCCTGGGTAGCCGGCATACTCTCGCTCTGTCGCTGAGGATACGTAGACTGAGCCGGAGGTGCAGTCGGTCGCGCAGGCTGATACGGATTTCCTGAGGGAGCCTGGAATCCTGGATTGGGAGCAGGTGGCGCAGGTCGAGATCCTTCAGGAAACAAATTTCTGCCGTCCATCGGATGCAGAGGAGTCGCCCCGATTGGTTGGGTCTGCTGAACACCCGGCGGGAGCATTTGCAGGTAAGCTCCCTGGCCGTATTGCCCCGGAATCACGATTCCCCGGTATTCGGCCAATCTCTCTGGGGGATCGAGCGGACTGGTCACGAGAGTCAGATCCGAAAACGGCGAATACACTGGTTCTCTTACCACTTTTGGTGTGAAGCCTTCGCTGACGTTGCCGGCAAAGGTCAGCATTTCCTTGAACGTAATGTCCGGAGGAACGGGAAATTCTCTTTCCGGCTTATTCTCCAGTACTTTACGCATGAAATAACCCCAGATGGGCAGTGCAGCGCGGGCACCCTCTTCCCGATTTCCGATCGGACGCTTCTCATCGAACCCGACCCAAACCCCCGTCGTGTAATCGGGATTGAACCCTATGAACCATGTGTCCTCCGCATTGTTCGTGGTTCCTGTTTTTCCTGCCAGGTCCTTGCGTTTGACGTAATTACTTATCCTTGCGCCGGTCCCATGCCGTACACCTCCCTGCAAAAGCGAAGTCATTATGTAAGCCGTTTGCGGAGACAATGCAGCCTGAACTTTGCGACCTGCCGGGTTTCCGACGGTATCCTCTTCCTTGATCTCCCCTGCAGCAGGTTGGTTTGCACCAATGCCGACTTTTGCACTTTCGGAAGGTCGAGAGGCAAATCGGGAATCCAAAAGAGCGGCCTGTTCTCTAAATTCTTCCCGCGGCACCGGCCGTGGGATAGCGGACTCGTCCAGCAGGGGAACTTCCGAATTCTCCTCAAGCACATTTCCGAATCTGTCTTCTATGCGTTTTACCAGCACGGGTTCGAGGTGTACGCCACTATTGGGAAAGACGGTGTACGCAGAGGTCAGCTCAAAAAGACTTACTTCCGATGTACCCAGGCTTAATGACAGGTTGCGGCCCAGATCGGCGGTAATCCCCATTCTTCGAGCAAGACTTATGATCGGATCCAGCCCCACATCGAACAGGATCTTGGCTGTACAGATATTGCGCGAGAGTTCCAGTGCTCGACGCAGACTCAATGGTCCGAGAAAATCACCGCCTGCGTTTTTCGGCTCCCATTCCTCGCCCGGATTTTCCAATTCGAATTCTGTGGGTTCGTCGATAATGATTGTCGCGGGGCTGTAGCTCTTCTCCTCTATGGCTGTGGAATAGATGAGAGGCTTGAAAGCGCTTCCCGGCTGGCGTTTGGCCTGTGTCGCCCTGTTGAACTTGAACTGTTCCATTGACGCTCCGCCAACAAGGGCTCTCACGAATCCAGTCTTATTTTCTATACAAACAAGCGCGCCCTGGAGTTTCGGATCGTTATCCGGTGAAAACAGCGGCATGTCATCCGCAAATTTGTCAAATTTGAGAGCAAGGACCTGTCCGACTTTGAATGCCTGGTTCACTTGATCGAGCCGAACCATTCCCCTGAGTTTCTTGCTCAACCACACTTCGAGATCCATCTTCTTGGTCTTGTGGACAATGACCTTGGTTACAACGCCCTGATAAACCTTTCCTTCGTGGAGTTCAGGCGTGCTTCGTCGCTGCAAAAGTTCGGAAATCTGTTCTCGCTGAAGAGTACGCACAATGGCGAGATTCTTCTGCCTCCCTTTAATTTCTTGCAGACCTTTTTCCAAAGCCTCAAATGCTTGTTTCTGATAATCCACGCGGCAGGTTGTGAATACTTTCAGCCCCTCGTTCAGAAGTTTTTCTTCTCCATATTTCTTCACAATGTAGCGCCTGACGGCCTCAGCAAAATCCGGAACGAGATCGAACGGCCGCATCGCTTCTTTTCTGAATTGCAATGGTTCTTCAAGTGCTTTCTTCCGTTGCTCTTCAGTCAAAAATCCGAATTTCGCCATTCGGCCGAGCACTGTGGCCTGACGCTGCCTCGCCAGTTCTTCGCTCTTAAAGGGATTGTAGCGTGATGGGCTTGCAACGAGTCCCGCGATCAAAGCAGCCTCGGACACGGTCAGATGTTCCACGGGTTTGTCGAAATATCCTCTGGCCGCAGCCTCCACTCCGTAACATGATTCTCCCAGATAGATCTCATTCAGGTATACATAGAGAATCTTCTTCTTGCCCCACGCGGCTTCAAGTCGGGGAGCGAGAATGAATTCTCTTATTTTGCGGGAAAATGTGCGCTCTCTCGAAAGAAGAAAATTCCTGGTCACCTGCATGGTTATGGTACTTCCGCCCTGCGCTATCCTTCCTGCACTGATGTTCCGAATAAACGCCCGGCCTACAGCGTACCAATCGATTCCCGAGTGTTCATAAAATCTTGAATCTTCGGCTGCGAGGAATGCCAGAATCACGTGAGGGGGAATCTGTTCTAGCTCCACCACAAACCGTTTCTGCTTATAGAAAATACCGATAACCGTTCCGTCGTCCGCGTAGAAGGTCGAGACAGTTCGCGGCTCATACGACTGCAATGTGGGAATATCAGGCAAATTCTGAGAAAACACGAGATAAGTTCCCAGTGCTGCTCCGGCGGCAAATATGGGAATCTGGATCGCAATAACCAGAGGTATGAGAAAGAACACCGTGAATACGAATTTTGCAGCTCTGTTTTTTCCTAACAGTTTCATGATTTCTCAGGGAGTAGGATGTGCCGATTTTCGGGTTAAATAACGATTTCCATAAAATCTTCAGCTTTCAGGATCTCTCCTGAAAACTTGCGCGCTGCCTGACCCACAACATCCACTTCGTGACAGGGAGGATAAAAATGGGTCAGCACCAGTCTTTTTACCCCGGCCTGCTCGGCAATGTCTCCGGCTTCCGACGGGATCAAATGCCCTTCCTTTTTCAATCCGTCCGGAAATGAGCATTCACAGACAAGCGTGTCGCTGCCCTTCGCGAGATCGATCAGATGAGTTGAATAATCCGTATCGCCCGAAACGGTCACTGCTTTTCCTTCAGCTTCGATTCTCACCGAAAGACTGGGAAAGGTGTGCACCGCAGGCGTCGATTTCACTGCTACCTGGTACTGCTCGTACAGGATGCTGTCGGGAACTGTCGGATCCAATTCATCCATGTCCACGCATCCATCTGAAGGGACAATCCATTTTCCGTATGCGGAAACGAGATTATTAAAAAATTGTTTCAGACCGCGCGGCCCGACCACGCGGACAGGGTAATCTCGATGGGGCCATCCGGCATAGTTCGTGGCAAACAGAAACGGAACAAAGTCAGATACATGGTCTGGATGAAAATGCGTGATAATCACTGTATCTATAGAATGGGCCGAAAATCCCGCTTCAACCAGTCGCAGGAGAGTTCCCGGTCCCATATCGACAAGGATGAGAGCGGCATTTGTTTTTACAATCAGTCCGGAGGCGTTACGTTCTGCATCGAGAGAAACGGTTCCACTGCCGAGAATGGTAACTTTCATGCAACGATCCATAATCTCGTCCAGTCAAGCGGTTATAGATGTATCAGTATTTGCCTAAAAAGACAACAACGTGAACTTATTTGAACAACGCGTTGAGATTCTGAGTCTTTCATTGTCCGTTAGCATTTCCATGAGAGGAGCGGGTCTCTCGATATGTCACCTTCGGAATTGTAGGATTCGAAGATACTCATCTCTTCATCTCGATAATGCCGCTAATTGTTGCTTACGCGGGAGGAATCCATCAATCGAGGAATGAATATTTTTAGGAAGTTGACATAAATGTATGCTCTTATTCCCCGATAAAACAATCTTTTTAGCTTGACAGGAGGAATTCATATAAGTATGATCGGTTTACATTCGATAAAAGTATGAAATCGTCAAGAATCATGTTGCTTTCCTTTGAAGGGAACATGGTGGTGATGGTTCTAATCTAGTTTGACGGGGAATCCCCGTCTTTGTTGAAGGAGGAATACATGCGTTTCAATAGGGTTTGGTTGATCGCCATCGCCCTGCTAATGGGCATTTCCATGTCGGTAGCGCCGGCATCGGCATGGGAATTCAAAATGGACGGCTCTTACGTCTGGCAATACGAATACAGGTCCGAACTTGGGAATTCCCAGTTTTTCGGTCCTCAGGACGTCGATCTGGGAGTTCTCGGAGCCTCTACTTCCATGAACGGCTGGCTGGGCGGCCAGGGAAGCCCGGATATAATGACCGCGGGTTCGGATGCATCATGGCAGTTCATGTACATGATCAACAATATGGAAATACGCATCAACCCTGCCTTGCGGGTCAGGGGCTTGTACTACATCGGTGCATGGGAACCTGCCGAACTCGCCCGAGGCATCACGGCGGCATCCTGGTACTACAACTATACCATGCCTGGCGTTCAAAGATCTTTCTCCCCGGGCTATTGGAATACGTTGTGGCTGACCGCGCAGCTGCCCTGGGGCACCCTCGCACTGGGTAAACGACCCTCCATTTTCGGCACCGGCCTGTCCTGGAACGGAGCTGAAAACCGATCGTCGGAATCGCTGAGCTTGGTTGCCAATTACGGTCCACTCAGAATCGGTATCGGCTTCTATCCGTCTCGAGAAGGTAACGAAGGCTATTACAACCGTTTCGCCGATAAGAACAACCGGCGCGTGTACGATGTGGGCCTGCCCACGATAACTTACCGCACTTGTTCGACGGATATCGGTTTCATCATGAATTACGTCCGCAGGCACAGAGGCCCTGATCGTTATATCCGGACTGCCGCAGTCAAGGCCAACGAAGAAACCAGGGACAGGGAAGATTTCTACGGCGGCGTCTACATGAAGTACAATAACGGCCGTTTCTTCCTTAATTCGGAATTCAACTGGTATGATCGTCTGGATCGCCGCAGAGACGTGAATGCATTCCCCGGTGGGGCAGTCACTGAATACACCCAAAATTACAGAATCATGACGGAACTCGGCGTAATGGCCGGCCCGACCAAGGTATCTCTCCTCGGTGCGTGGCTTTCCGGACCTGACCGCCGCGCTGGTTACACTGCCAATATCAATCAGGGAACCCTCACGAACGCCATCCAGACCGGAACGGTGGTTGGCGCATCCAACTTCAGATATCAGTCTGCCACGTCATCCAATACCGGTCTCTTCCGCCCCTACAGCTATCTTATGGTGTACGCATACGGCTTGGGCGCGTACATGAACTCGGATACGGTCAACGGTTATGTCGAAGACGCTATGACCTACGGCGCCAGAATGGATTATGCCGTTGCAGCAAACCTGAACGTATACGGCAGCTTCTTCTGGGCTGACCGTGTAGGCAATGGTTATGGCTGGGGCTACCTTGCTCCCGATCCGAATATCAACGGCACGGGCGCAGTCGGTGGTGCATATCGTGGAACGTTTGCAGCGGGCGTGCCGGTCACCGTCGCACCGAACATCCCCGATAACAATCTTGGATGGGAAGTGGACGCAGGATTCGACTGGAAACTGCTGGAAGGCTTGCTCGTGAACTGCACCTTCGCATATTGGCAGCCCGGACAGTGGTTTAATTACGCTGCCATCAGCAAGGCGAACCCCGGATGGAATACCCCCAATGCGGGTAACAATTGGGGCACCATTCCCGGTCGAAACATCGACCCGACCTTCGGTATGGAACTCAAAGTGGTCGGCGAATTCTAAGGTCTGACCTTAAGATTCGAGCTTGAACGGAACGGAGGACGAGAGTCCTCCGTTTTTTTTCGTAAATCCGTACAAATAAGCGTGAAATCAACCTGTTTTTCTGATAGATTCAAGGCTGTACAAAAACCCGGAAATCAGGAAAATCTTTTGATTGAAATCGTTTTTATAGTGTCGTCCGCTGTCCTTCTGTTTCAAATCTATTTCTGGATCAATCGGGCCCGAGAACTGATCGAAGGCTCTCTGGGCGGAATTCCGGAAATAGACCCTCGCAAGATTGCGGAGCTTCCCGAGTCTCCGCCTCTAATATCCGTGATAGTTCCTGCACATAATGAAGAGATGACCATAGAGGACTGTCTCAGTTCAGTATTGGCACAGGACTATCCGAATTACGAGCTCATTCTTGTCGACGATCGCTCGCAAGACAGAACTGCAGCCATTGCCGAAGAATTGGCTCGCAACAAAAAGCCTTTTAAGATCGTGCGAGTTGCCGAGCTGCCAGCGGGTTGGACAGGAAAATGTCACGCGCTCGACAGAGGAGTCGTTCATGCAAACGGCGAATGGCTGGCTTTTCTCGATGCAGACAGCACTCTTCATGCGAGCGCATTGCGTCAGTGCTACAGAGAGGCAGTGAAAGCCGGGGTGAATATGATCACCCTTACCCCGAAATTCATTTTGAAGTCTTTCTGGGAAAAAGCTCTCCAGCCCACGTTTGCGGCAATGTCGTGCATATTGTTCCCAATTACTCAGATAAATGCTCCATCCAGTCCTGTAGCGTCTGCAAATGGAATGTTCTATCTCATCAGTAGACCAGCGTACGATGCCATAGATGGCCACCGGGACGTCAGAAATCTTGCGGTAGAGGACATTGGGATCGGAAAAAGGGTAAAAGCATCCGGTTTAGGGCTTCTGTTTGCCAACGGACGCCGTGTGTTGCAGACCCGGATGTACACCAATTTTCATGAAATCATAAATGGTTGGGCCCGCATCCTGAGTGCTTCCATGAATTACCGTGTCTCCACAGCTCTCAAGTATTTGTGCATTCATATGCTCATGAGCTTACCGGTTCTGGTTCTCTGTCTATACACGTACGTCCCTACAGCTCAATCGCTTTGGCCCAACACCTGGTTTGTAGCACCTCTCGTATTGAGCACTCTTGCAATCATGGTGTCAGCCCTGTACTGCAAGCAGATTGGGGCACCGGTATCACTCTTCCGCTGGGTCTTCTTGGGCAACATCCTGCTGATCTGGGTTTTTCTCGTCATCGTCAAACGAATCCTTATGAAGGATGCGCTTCAGTGGCGTGGAACTACATACCAGACAAGCAAGTACCAGCCGACCTGCCTTAATCCTGTGAATTCAAGAATCTATACCGGCACACCAACATCGGTTCTTGAGGAGATCAATTAGGGGCACAGAAAACGATTTGCGCGGACTCTTTCGATACAGGCACAGTGTCGGAATCTTGTCGAGGTCTGTCTGATCGGTTCTGCCGAAGATACGGGATTTAGGAAGTCGGCCAAGACGTTATTTTTTCAATGTACTCCGGGGGAAATTTCCAGTAAGTGGCAGCGGAAAGGACGATTCTCCTGTAGTCGCGGGTAGGTCTCACTTCTCGCCGACCACCCTTGTTCCCCTGTGCTACATAGACCCATGCAAACACGGTTTTGCCGTTGTCCGGCCTTATTACCGGCAACCGCGCATCACCGCGTGAATAGAAGTACGGATTGCCCATTTTTCGGTCGAAAGCCTTGAGAAGGTGTTCCTCGATTTCCACAAGTATCCCCCAGATAGCTGAGTTCTCTTTGTGCTCCAGATTGACCGTTCCGCCTCCCCTTCCCTGCGAATAAAAATTCCACACGAAATCATATCCTTCAAGTTGTGCAGGAGTCATGGAGAGGATCATTGAAGAGTCATATCCATCAGCTTCCACCCAGGAACGGAGTTCGGATCGATCCATGTTTGAACCGTACACGAAAATAAAATCAGCACACATGATTGCTCCACTGCAAAGTCGGCTTGCCCAAGTCTTTGCCTAAAAAGAAAACGTGAAAATCACTTTGCTTCAGAAGTGTGACACTCTTCCCACAAGTCGATAACAGATTTTTCCTGGATTCTCCGGTTGAATCTCCAGGCAGTACTATACCCCAAAACAGTGTTCCGGACCACTCGTAATAGGAGCTCTACGCACACAATCAATGTCCGTGTGGACTGCTCGGAAAGACTTCATGGGCCGCAGTCCGCACCCGCGCAGAAGCTGTTCGCTTCTCAAAGAACCCTATTCCGCTGCGTACACGTTCATTACTTGTGTCTTCGCGTCGCCGACTATGAGTTTAACGTTGGCTTCTATACCCTGAAGGTGTCTTTCCATTGCCGGCGGGGATATTCCCGGAACACCGTAAACCGTGAACAACACATTCCTTGTATCTCGGTGTATTCTCGTGCGCTGATCCGGGCCGTACACGATACTTGAGATAATGCCCTCTGTGTCACGTATCACCATATCCCCGGGCTTGAGAACCTGTTCAGCTCCATTAATCCGGACGTAATTGTCTCCATCCCGGGAAACATCAATCTGCAAAGGTTCGCGGATACAGTCCAGGTCATGTCCGGCAGTGAGCAACATACTCCTCAGTTCTGCCATAAACATGGCTTCCACCAGAGAAGCCCCAGATGGAGCGGCCTTTCCTTTGATAACCGATTCAACCTGATGAAGCACATGGTACGTTTTTTTGAATTTCTTGTAGTACTTCTGATACGCCTGCATAATTTCATGTCCTCTGACGCCTGTTTCCCCGAACAACGTGCGCAGATCCTCTTCAACCCGTCTTCTTTCGAGTTCGAGAGCCTCACAGGACAAGGGATTGGATACATCGCACATTACGAGAATCCCGATTTGAGTTCCCGGGAACGCAACTTTCCAACCATCTGACATTTCAAGCATAATATCTCCTTGAACCATTTTTGCGGTTCTCGAGGGACGTTTCTGTAGCCTACCATGAACGCACATTGTTCAGCAAAGTTCATCGGATCTGTAGCGGAATTTTCGGGCGGGCACAAAAGGGGAGCGCGCAGAAAAAGAAAGCCGGAAGATATCTTTCTATCTTCCGGCTCTGGCGTGTTTTTACCGGCGAAAAAAGAATGAGTTTTTTCGCCTACCTTCTCTCCATGTCAAAGTCCCACTTTCCCGAGGTGGTTTGGATGTCGTCTTAAAGCTTCCCGATTAGCCTCTATATAATGACGGGATTTGAAACTGCGCGGGTGGTTAGGCTTGACCCACGACAGTTGTGTTTGGCTGAGGACCGCTGCTTTCCAGTTTTATTTCTTCAATAATCGACGCTATTTCCGCATGAAGAATTTCTAGCTGCCAATTAAAGTAGATGTCCTCTCCAAAATCCCGAAGTAGCTGTTTTTGAGCAGTGATGTAATCCTTAGGGGAGACAGCCCCTGAAAAAACATGAATAGGATTAATCAAGGTAGCTATCACTTGTTCCTGCCGATCATTGTTTATTTCGAGATTATCGTTATTCTGGCTCATGCTGCCTCTCTTTTTGTTTGTCATGACCCTCCATTATGCAACTGCAGTGCCAACTAATAGATACCTCAACAGACCCCCTGAAATAGGTCGTTTTCAGCAACTGTCCCTTCAAGCTGCCACGAGACACTGTCCAATATCCGACATATTTCCCATGGCGAATGACTGAAAAACTCACGCTGACACCCTTCGAACGAAGAATGTCCAATATCGGACCCCTCTGTCCGGTTATCGCGCGGTCTTCCCAACCCACTGGAACATTTGACGCCTTGATTGATCTTTCTTATAATGACTCTTGGTAGTTTCAAAAGGTCCAAGAAAATCAAAATTTCACGTAATTTTAGGAGTAATATTACATGCCCGGTCCATGGGAACTCATTATCATATTCCTTATCATCATGCTGATCTTCGGTGCGAAGAGAATTCCAGAAATCATGGGCGGAGTAGGCAAAGGGATCCGAACCTTCAAAAAAGGTCTCGAGACGGACGATGCCCCTCCAAAGCCGCTAGCGGAACCCAGTAGTCCCCCCGTGGAAAGAATCGACCCCAAGTAGTCGGCATCTTTCTCCGAGCAGCTCTTTTAGTCCGCGTCATCACCGTATCTGAAGGTGCTCTCGCAACGCGATCATTGACGTGGAACACCAGAAGTTCCAGTCGCAACGTATTGCCATTCCGATATTCAGACGCGTCTCCGATTCAATCGTTTGGTGCCATTCTCATGAGAAAAGCGTCTCAGAAGCCCCCCGCGGAACATGAATCTCACCTCTATTTGGTGTTCGGCGACGAATTTCTCGTGAAAGAGCGAGTATCCACACTCGTGGACACCATTCTCGGTCCCGAACTACGCGCCACAAATCTGATCGTTCTTGACGGAGCTCATTTAGACGCTTCAGCGCTCAGCAATCAGGTGTTCACGCCGTCGCTTTTTGGGGGTCCGCGGGTAATCGTGGTGGATCAGACCGCTCTTTTTGCAGGTAAATCCAATCAGTCCACCATCGCTGGTAAGGCAATCCAATCATGGAAATCCGGGGATCGAAAAGCTGCCCTGAGGACTTTCGTTCAGTTGATGGCATCTGCAGATTTAATTCAGACCGACCTGGAGCAGGGATCGGAATGGACGCAGCAGCTCGGTGAAGCGGTGGATTCCGGTGATAAGGATGTGCTTGTCCTCATTGCCCAGGCCTATTTGGAGCAAGGGCAGACCAGATCGTCGGTTTCGAGCGAATCCATCCTTGAAGAGATTATTGCATCCCGGTTTCCGGAAGGCACGGTGTTGATCTTTACCGCGCCCGCAGTTGATATTAGGAAAAAACTCTATAAGGCTGTCGAAAAACACGGTCGCGTACTGGCCTGTGCCGTAAAAGAGCAAAAGTACGGCGCAGCGATGGACAGGGCTTTTTTCGATGACAGGGTGCTTTCTACGCTGGGAAAAGCCGGGAAAAGTATAGGAAGCGCCGCACTGGAGAAAATGTACTCCCGTTCCGGCAAAGAGCTCCGCAAATTGCAGAGCGAATTGCAGAAACTCATCGCGTATGTTGGCGAAAGACGCGAGATTACCCCAAAGGATGTCGAGGAGATTTTTGCCGATTTTCATGAAGCATTCTTTTTCGATCTCATCAACGCAGTCCGTAACGGCGATGCCGCAAGAAGCCTGCAAATGCTCCATGACACTCTCAGGGATTCGTCACACCCTCTGGCCATACTCGGAGCCATTGCTTCTGAATTCAGAAAGCTCATTGTAGCGAGAGAAATGCTTTTCACGCTGCTCAGACCTTACTGGAAATCCCGGATGAATTATCAGGCTTTTGTGAAAGTCATGCAGGAGGTGCGAAGCTCTCAGCCGCCTAGAAAAGGCAAGAGCAAACTCGATTTGTCGGCTATGAAGGATTATCCGCTGTATTTGCTGCTTAAAGACGCAGAGAAGATTCCCCTGGAAAAGCTTGTCGCAATCATGGAAGCCATTCTTGAGGTCGACATTATGATGAAATCCTCACGATTAGGGTCGCAAGCCCCCGAAGCCCTGCTCCAGGAGCTTATCCTGAAGATCTGCGAACCAACCGGACAGCATCAGCGCGCTTTCAACCGGTAGCAGCTCATATAACCCTGCTATGAACTCCTGGACGATAAGAACTGACGCACTATCATTTTGCCTGAAAGATGCTTACTGCACTGACCTGGTTCCACAGGTCAGTGGCACCCCCGTACCGAGACCGACTGCGTTTTTGGGTGCCACGGACCTGCAGGGCAGGTCCGTGCTTCCCGTCAGTAAGAGCTGTCTTGACTGCAAGTCCGTATCACTTGCTTCCAAAAGTAATTGTCAGTGTAGAACTTTTGAATCCGATGACGTGTGCGAATCGGACCTCTGTTTCCGGTGCATGGAAGCATTCTCGTGTCGTGCAGCGGCGATCATGCGCTCCGTTTCATCCATGACCTTCTTCAATTCCGGTCCGACAAAAATATAGTGATTTAACGGTTCGCAGAGTACAGGTTCGCCGTGCTTACCCTGATCTGCGGAAATTTCGGGAAGCTCCGCTTCCACAGGGACGGCGATTTCTTCAGCAGGTACAGGAGAATTGTTTCTTTTCCGCAAGAACCAACTGCAGGCGGGAATCGCGAGCAGTATGATTCCGAGCAACAGTGCCAGAACGTACGGGTTCAAAGAATGCCCCCAGATCAAGCCACTTTTATCTTGGACGAAACTCATGAATTGTTGCGCAACACTCTCCATACGACCATTTGCCTGGAGAACGTCACGCCCCACCTCACCCACATGCTGATCCATTTTGGCAACGCTTTCTTTCAAGCCGAGAGCTTCCTTCTTGATCTCCGTGGCTGTCTGGGAAACGAGAGCCAGTTCACTCTGAATAGAAGGGAAGATATCGCTCAGCATAATTGACGTTCGATCTAATAGCGCGCCATCTCTTTTTTGTTTGTCCCCTTCGAATCGCAACGTCAATCCAATCGCAATCGCTTGTAAAATAATTACCAGAGCCATGAGACCATAGAGCGCACGTATATTCTTGGATTGGTTCCTTCGCATGCCGTGGACCTTTCCGCCAATTACCCGTATAGATTCTTAACTTCGTGAAAATTTATCAAATCTCAAGTAAACAGGAAAGCAAAATAAGAATCACTATGAGTACTGCCGGGAATTATCTGAGGCGGGGTGGCATTGCTACATTCGTGAGAAGTTCTTTTCCAGCGTAAAGCGGAAAAGGCAGGATCTGCCCTTCCGCTTCAGACCAGTCGCTAGCAATTATTGAATCAACCGATATGGATAGGCGCGTTTTGCCCATTCACTATCCGGGTAATCGCTTGAAAGTCTTTCGTACGCTCCTCTTAATGGCTTCGGATCGTGTGTGCTTTTGTAACGCGCTACACCAAGTAAATAGATTGCCTCCGCTGCATAAGAACTCTTGGGGTATGCACCCGTAAGCTCATCAAAGGTAGAGATAGCCTTATCGAAGGCCCCTTTTTCAAAGTGAGTCTTACCGATACCAAGCAATTGGGACGCGATGAAATCCTCGGGCGAGAGGAATCCTACGGTCCTATGATGCTCCTGCCCGTCAGAATCCAGCGTAATGAGAGTTGGAGTCCACTTCACGTTGAATTGCTTGGAGAGTTGCTCGTGATCGTACGGAACTCTTACGGGAATGAGGTTTTCCGCTATAAATTGAGCTACCCGCTGATCCGGATACGTGACCGCATCCATTTGCTGACATCCGATTCAGCCAGGATTGAAAAAATCCAGCAACACGGGCCTTCCTTCTGTCCCGGCTCTCTTCAATGCCTTTTCGTAATCGTTTTCCCACTGAATTGCGCTCGCCATGGAACACCTCCTGGATTGTCAAATTGTGCGTTCCTTTTGTTATTTTAGACATCCCAAGTATAAGAGGCCAAGTTTCACAGAATGCTGCAACGTGGACTCCAATATCTAAAAGTTGTAATGCTTATGACAATCGTCAACACAAAGTGATATATCCGAATAAGAAAGACCACACACCGAGGCAGGAACAGAAAACGGAGCAATGCATGAGGTCTCCAGACATATTTGCCGAAGGATTGCGATCGGTTCGCATCGGATTGAATTTTCTCACCATCTTCAAGATCAATATAGACCCCATCCCTGAATTGAAAGAAGTGGGCCGATCCAGTTGGGCGTTCCCCCTTGTCGGGGCCATAATCGGCGTACTGCTCTGCCTCGCGTTCAGGTTGATCGATTCCTTTTTCACTCCTTTTCTGTCCGCGGTTCTTGTAGTCGGACTCTGGGCGTTTCTCACCGGGGGATTACACCTGGACGGCTGGACCGACTGTTGGGACGCACTGGCTGCATCCGTGACCCAGGATCGAAGGATGGAGATCCTCAAGGACTCTCGCATGGGAACATTCGGCGCCCTGGGTCTCATGTTTCTCTTGGCGGTGAAAGTGGGGGCTCTCGCAGTTTCAGACATGTCTCTGGCTGCAGTTTTTGCGGCGCCCGTAGTGGGACGCGGTTTTATGGTTTTCTCCACCTACGGTTCCAGACACAGGGGCGAAGGCATGGCAGCCATGTTCCTCGCGGGAGTCGACGAGCGTGCCGCTCGGCTTGCACTTATTATCGCCTTGGCTGCGGCTCTGTTTGCCGGTCTTGCCGGATTATTGGCTGCAGCGATAGCGTACGCAGCCGCTTTTTGGTTCAGACGATTCGCGGAAAATCGCCTTCCCTCCATAAACGGCGACGTCATGGGGGGCATTTGTGAACTGAGCGAAACAGTATTCCTCTTGATTTGCAGTATGAGGTGAATCCGATGCGCATTGGAACAACATCGTACATCTACCCCGCGGACGTCATCACGAATGTTCGGAAACTCGCCGGTAAAGTGCGCGATATCGAAATTGTGCTGTTTGAATCGGATTCAATCGGAGAGGCTCTGACAAGAAATGAAATATCTGAACTGCGCTGGATAGCGCGGGATCACGATATGACCTATACCGTGCATTTACCCCTGGACTGCTACCTTGCAGATACCAACCCGAAAATGAAGAGCGCATTACATGCTATATCCCTCGCTCAATCACTTGAGCCGCACGGGTATGTGGTTCATCTGGATGCGCGTGATGGCAATAATGCCACTGCTTTCCTCCTGGATAATGCGCTCCGATCGTTGGAGAGCCTTATTCGCGAGACGGAACTCACCGAGCTTATCTGTATTGAAAACCTGGAAAATCATCGCCCCGAACTCATTGATGCAGTTCTGGAGAGAATTCCCGTATCATGTTGCGCTGATGTCGGGCACATATGGAAGTTGGGAGAAGATCCTGTTCCGCTCCTCAATATGTGGCTCCAGAGGATCAGGATTATACATTTGCACGGATTCCTGGAACACGATCACAGGAGTCTGTCGCTTATGCCGCCATCCGTGTTGGACCCGGTAATCAGACAACTTCAGCACGCCAATTATGGAGGAGTACTGACCCTGGAAATCTTCAGCGAACGCAATCTCCACAACTCGCTTCAGGCCTTACAAGAAGCGGTGGACAGGATAGCAGCGGAAGACTCCGCGGCAGAAAAATCGGCTGAAAACCCGATTACTCCTTGACAGCGTCCTCGGATAATGACAAATACTTTAAGGATAAGCCGAAGTGGCGGAAGTGGTAGACGCGCCAGGTTCAGGGTCTGGTAGGCGCAAGCCTGTAGGAGTTCGAGTCTCCTCTTCGGCACCAATTCACGATTAAAAACCCGGTTCTCAAGACCGGGTTTTTGCTTTTGGTGCATATGAATCCGTTCACTTATTCTGTCTGCGGAATTCCCGAACCTTCCGTACAAGATCCCCGTTCTCGAGGTACCACGAAACAAAACGCTCCAGCCCTTCTTTGAGAGAAGTCCGGGGCTGAAAATCGAGCTTGGATTGAGCACGGGTTATGTCCGCATACGTAGCCACAACATCGCCGGGTTGGGGTGGAACCATCTCCTTGATAGCTTTTTTGCCTGCCAACGATTCCAGGAGTTCGATAAACTCCATCAATTCCACAGGAGTATTGTTCCCGAGGTTAATAATTTCGTACGGCTCCAGACGGTCGGATCTCAGCGCTGCGATGACTCCGGACACGATCTCGTCGATATAAGTGAAGTCACGCCTATTTTTCCCAAAATTGAACACCTTGATAGGTTCCTCGTGAAGAATGGCTTCCAGGAAAGACCAGTACGCCATGTCCGGTCTGCCCCAGGGCCCGTACACCGTGAAAAAGCGCAGTCCGATGGTTTGCAGCTTCCATAAATGGGTATACGTGTAGGCGATCAGTTCGTTGGAGCGCTTCGTTGCCGCGTACAGGCTGACGGGAGTATTTACCGGATCGTCTTCAGCGTAGGGCATTTTGGTATTACCGCCGTATACACTGGAACTGGAAGCATACACGAAGCGTTTGATGCCCGCCTGTTTCGCCTCTTCGATCAGGTTGATGAAACCCTCGAGATTCGATTGCTGGTACGCGTGGGGGTTTTTCAGAGAATGGCGCACTCCTGCCTGAGCGGCAGAATGAAACACTATTTCCGGTGAATATTTTGCAAAACAGCTTTTAATGGCGTCCCGTTCCACGAGATCCCTCTCGAGAAGAACGAAATTCCTGTAATTTCTCAGAATGTCTGTCCGTGCCCGTTTCAGTTCCGGGGTATAATAGGAGTTGAAATTGTCGATCCCTATGACGGTCTCTCCGGATTCCAACAGCGAAGAAGCCACAGAAAAGCCGATGAATCCGGCACTTCCGGTTATTAACACAGTACCCATAAATAATCCGTTTCACATTTTAATCGGGATAGCCGTTCCGGTGCTCGGAAAACCAGGTCCACACTTCCGATATGATTGCATCGAGATCGGACCGTACCGGCCGCCATTCGAGAGTTCGCCATGCTTCCGAAGGATCTGCCACCAGCTCTGCCGGATCGCCCGGACGTCTCGGACCGATTTCCGGGTTCAGCGCTGTTCCCGATATGCGGCTCACAGCGTCCACTATCTGAAAATTGGAGAACCCCGATCCTGTCCCTAAATTCAGTCTGATCAGTGCATGGTCTTCCAGTGCGTCGAGTGCCCGGAGATGCGCATTTGCAAGATCCGTGACATGGATGTAATCTCTGATGCAACTTCCATCGAACGTTGGATAGTCGTTTCCGAAAATCACTAGTCTGTCGTCCAGCCCCAGAGCAAACCGCACCACATTCGGAATCAAATGTGATTCCGGACGATGGTCTTCCCCAAGTCCGGCTGAAGGTTCGCACCCTGCGGCATTGAAGTATCGTAAGCATGCGGATCGAATGCCGTACGCTCGAGAATAATCCTCGAGCATCCATTCTATAGCAAGTTTTGTTTTGCCGTAGGGCGATATGGGATCCTTGGGATGATCCTCGCTAAGCGGCAACGTGCGCGGCATACCATAAACCGCACAGGTCGAGGAGAATACTATTCTATCGTGGTGGCTGACTCGCATGGCTTCGAGCATGTTGTATGCAGCCACAATATTATTTCGATAATACTGGGCGGGATCCGCCATGGATTCTCCGACGAGACAGCTCGCCGCAAAATGGAAAATCGATTCATAATGATTATCTAAGAAGTGATCCGCCAGAGCTGAAAAATCATTCAGATCCGCGTTGAAGAAGTCGGCTCCACGAATCGCTGAGCGATGGCCTTTGGAAAGATTGTCCATGACCGTGATGTCGAAACCGGCCTTCCGTGCATAATGTGCGAAATGCGATCCAATGTATCCAGCGCCACCGATGACCAGTATTCGTTTCGATCCCACATGCTCCTCCACAGACATGCGATTAACGCCACTGTTCAGCGAAAGACAATCAGCATACCACAAAGTTCGGAGTTTCTTTGTTGTTTTCTCTTCAAAAGAAAACGGTTTCCGATTAAGGTTGATATTAGTTGATAGATAAATTCACAAGGGGGAGGTATCTGCGTTCCGAGTTAATCGCGAGAACTCTTCCGGTCCCAACTTCTTGGAGGTGATTTATGAGATTTGATATTGTGGACGTAGCGGCCCGAGAAATCCTGGACTCCAGAGGAAACCCCACCATCGAAGTCGATGTTGTTCTGGAAGGCTTTGGCATGGGTCGCGCGGCCGTGCCCTCGGGTGCATCGACCGGCGAAAACGAAGCTGTCGAACTGCGGGACGGCGATTCCAGCCGTTATTTGGGCAAGGGTGTCCTGAAGGCGGTTGATAATGTTATGCATGAGATACGTCCGGCGGTACTCGGTATGGATGCGTTCGACCAACAATCGTTGGATCGAAGGCTGATCGACCTTGATGGAACTCCCAATAAAAGCAATCTTGGAGCCAATGCTATACTTGGTGTCAGTGTGGCTGCCGCAAAGGCGTGCGCAAACGAATTGGAAATTCCTCTGTATCGCTATATCGGCGGCGTAGGAGCGCGGCGTTTACCGGTTCCCATGATGAATATTCTCAATGGCGGTGCCCATGCAGACAACAATGTAGACATTCAGGAATTTATGGTTATGCCCATAGGCGCCCCTAATTTCAGAGAAGCGCTGAGAATGGGTGCAGAAATCTTCCACACGCTGAAGAAGGTGCTCAAATCCAAAGGGCTCAATACTTCAGTTGGTGATGAAGGCGGCTTCGCCCCGAATCTTCAGTCAAATGAAGAGGCGCTGCAGGCTATTATGCAGGCCATAGATCAGGCCGGATACACTGCCGGCGAGGATGTCGCCATAGCACTGGATGCTGCCGCCAGCTCTTTCTACAAAGACGGCCTGTACCATCTCGGAGCCGATAAATCTGAAAAAAGCGCAGCCGAAATGGTTGACTTCTATAAGGATTTGGTGGATCGCTATCCGATAATATCTCTGGAAGACGGCCTGGACGAGAACGATTGGGACGGTTGGCGACTGCTTACCGAAGCTCTCTCAGACCGGATTCAGATCGTTGGGGACGACCTCTTCGTCACCAATATAGAACTCCTCCAAAAAGGAATCGAGCTAGCAGTGGCCAATTCCATACTCATCAAACTCAATCAAATCGGCACATTGACTGAGACCATGGAAGCTGTCACCTTGGCTCGGACAGCTTGTTACACCTCAGTGGTTTCCCATAGAAGCGGGGAGACCGAAGACACCACCATATCCGACCTCGTTGTTGGATTGGGAACCGGTCAGATCAAAACGGGTTCAGCATCGAGAACGGATCGCATAGCCAAATACAATCAATTGCTTCGCATTGAAATGGAGTTGGGTGATTCCGCATGGTACGGTGCACCGGAACTATAGCCAAACGGGGGGCTCGATTGAGCCCCCTTCCCTTTGCTGCCAATTGCTTGACACACGAGCCGCAGAATGCTGAAATGATCCTCTTTCATTACTTTGTACACGCCTGGAGTTTTTATGAAAATCCGTGAGATAGTTGAAATACTGTCCGGGCGGATTATTCTGGAAAATCATGAACTGGCGGAAGACATTCCTCGAGGCGGGGCAGCGGATCTAATGAGTGACGTGTTGGCCTTCGGCTGCGAAGGCATGGTTCTCATGACTGGTCTCACTAATCCGCAGGTTGTCCGAACGGCCGAAATGGCAGGAATCAGTCTCATTGTCTTTGTCCGCGACAAAACCCCCCCCATGGAAACCATAGATCTGGCACGAGACTCGGGAATGACCCTCATCTCGACCGGCTATACAATGTACGAGGCGTGCGGAAGACTGTACCAGGCGGGATTGCCCGGCCTGGGGAGAGTCAAAATTCAGGACAACTCCTGGTAACGACGGTGTCTCAAGAAATCACAAAAGTCCAAGAGCTTATTTACACGACGCGCGTGGAATCGGTCATGTCGTCCGATGTGATCGTTCTGCGTCCGGACATGTCCATGCACGAAGCGAAAGAGGAGATGCGCACGAAGCGGATCACCGGTGCGCCCGTAATGGATGGAGACTGCATTGTCGGGATCATCAGCATGTCGGACCTGATCGATGCTATGGAAAACGGTCGCATGGATACGCGCGTCATCGACAACATGACCCGGATTGTTAAGACCGTGCTGAAAGACGCTCCTGTAACCGAAGCCATAAATCAGTTGGGCCGCAAAGGACACAGCCGCCTCCCGGTAATGGACCAGGACGGGAAACTTGTTGGAATTGTTACAACAGGGACCATTATACGAGCCCTTCTCCACGAAATGGACGTCAGTTTTCAGAAGAAGGAAGCGGAAAGGCTCCACACATACCGCGCAAGTCATATATTCGAGGACATTGTGTCGGACGATACAAGCCTGATGCTCCGGTACGTAGTTGACGACAAGGATTTCTCCAATGCAGGAAAAGCTTCCAGCATGATAAAGCGCTCTCTCCAGAGGCTCGGGGTGAATCCCGCGCTGGTGCGCAGAGTGTCCGTAGCCGTATACGAAGCTGAAATGAATTTGGTCATCCATACGGATGTCGGCGGAGAAATTGTCGCCGAAATTCGACAGGATAGGCTGTTGATATCTGCAGTAGACCACGGCCCTGGAATAGAAGACCTCACCCGTGTCCTTCAACCGGGATACTCCACCGCGCCGGAATGGATTCGGGATATGGGTTTTGGAGCGGGAATGGGTCTGGCGAACATTAAGAGGTGCTCGGACATGATGAAACTGATGTCTGAGCCCGGCCGAGGCACCAGACTTGACATTCATTTCGTTTTCGGCAAGAATGACAAAACTTTACAGGGTGGGTAGGGAAAAAAGGTCTTGACATCCCCTCACCCGAAACGATAAGAATCATATTCCAGTGAAAAGTTCTCGGATGCCCCATTCGCATCTATAATTTATTGTCACAACAATCGTAGACCCCCACTCCCTCTTTAGGGAGTACTATGACCGGAGAAGAGGCATGTTAAGCAGTTATCTTCCCGTTCTAGTGATTCTTCTGGTCTCAGCCTTCATCGGTTTGGCTATTATAGCTCTCTCCACGGTATTGGCCCGAAGAACCCCTACTCGCATCAAGCTCATGCCGTATGAATGCGGAATGGATCCCATTGGGAGCGCGCGACGCCGCTTCTCAGTGCGGTTCTTTATCATGGGCATGCTCTTCATCGTGTTCGACATCGAGTTGATTTTCATGTTTCCGTGGGCAGCCATTTACGACAAGTTGATGTTTTTCGGCTTTGTTGAAATGCTGGTCTTCGTGATGGTTCTCATGGTCGGCCTCGTGTACGTGTGGAAAAAAGGTGCTTTGGAATGGGAATAGAAAGTCATTTGAACAATACGGTTCATGTCACTAACCTTGAATGGTTCGTGAATTGGGCTCGCAAATCATCAATGTGGCCGCTGGGCTTCGGATTGGCCTGTTGCGCTCTGGAAATGATAGCGGCATTCGTCAGCAGATACGATCTTGCGCGTTTCGGAATGGAAGTGGCCCGGCCTTCACCACGTCATGCTGATTTAATGATCGTTTCGGGCACGTGTTCAAAGAAAATGTTGCCCGCGGTTTTGCGCATTTACGAGCAAATGGCCGATCCTAAGTGGGTCGTGGCAATGGGCGCGTGTGCGTGCACCGGTGGAATTTACAAAAACTACTCGGTTGTGCAAGGAATCGACCGCTACTTGCCCGTGGATGTGTACATTCCCGGATGTCCGCCGAGGCCTGAATCCCTGTTGGACGGCATACTGCAGCTCCATGCAAAAGTGATGAAGGAGCAGTCGCTCAACAATCCCAGGGAATTCAAGATCAAGGCGGTCCGGTCATGATGACGCAGGAATTTGTGCAGGAAAAGATAGTAGAGCGATTCGGTCCGGAAACCATCTTGAATGCAGTGGATTTTCGAGACCAACTCACATTGACTGTGCCTCCGGAAAAGATTTACGAAATCTGCGCATTTCTCAAAGAGAGCCCTGAGCTACAATTCAATCTCCTCTCATTTGTAGGCGGTGTAGATCGTCTTCCTTTGGAACCGAGATTTGAGATTGTGTATCAACTTTGTTCAGTACGCCACAACAGCAGGTTTCGGATAAAAACCCAACTGGCCGAACCGGCGGAAGGTCTTCCGGTAATAGACTCCGTAGTCTCACTATGGCCCACGGCTGATTGGCACGAGCGCGAGACCGCAGAAATGTACGGAATTATATTCAGGAATCATCCCGACCCGAGAAAGCTGCTCTTGCCGGAGAACTGGAAAGTTCATCCCTTGCGAAAAGATTTTCCTCTGGAAGGGTCTCCTGAAGAAACACCTGACCTGCCCTCTTGACGGTAATTGAGGTAACAGAGCTTATGCGGCAAGAATTAAGCCGAGAATCGGACGAAAAAAGAAGCGAGCCCCTGGAACTCAATCTTGGACCACACCATCCGAGTACCCACGGTGTTTTCCGGGCGGTTGTAGAACTTGACGGTGAAATAGTAACGGACATTGTCCCGCATCTCGGATATCTCCATAGAGGTTACGAGAAGGCGTGCGAAAACAAACAGTACCATCAGATTATACCTCTAACCGAACGCTGCGACTATATGGGCGCTTCCAGCAATTCGCTGGTCTATTGCATGACTGTCGAAAAGCTCCTTGACGTGGAAGTACCTGAACGCGCTCAGGTTGTCCGCGTGATGATGGCCGAACTGTCGAGGATTTTCAGTCATCTATTCTGGCTGGGAACTCATGGGCATGATGTCGGAGCCATGACGCCGCTCTTTTACATGCTGAGAGAGCGGGAAGAGATAATGAATCTCTTCGAGTTGACGGCAGGTGGCAGGCTGATGCCCAACTACTTGCGGATCGGCGGTCTCATTCGCGATCTGGAAGACGGCTTTGTGGATAAACTCCGGGCATTTACCGAACACTTTGACGAAAGAGTGGACGAATACGAAACGCTCCTGACCAAGAATCCCATATATGTCGATCGTACCAAAGGAATCGGAGTCCTCTCTCTAGAAGATGCTCTTGCATACGGAGTCACCGGCCCCATGTTGCGGGCTTCAGGTTTGGCCTGGGATATGCGGAAACGGCAGCCGTATTCAGGATATGAAAACTATGATTTCGATATACCTGTTGAAACCGGTTGCGACATATATGCCCGATATCTCGTACGTGTACAGGAAATGCGAGAAAGCAACCGGATCCTGAAGCAAACGCTGGACCGTTTGCCGGATGGCCCAATCAGGGTCTCCAAACCCGGTTTTATTTTCCCGCCTCAGGAAGACATCAAAGTTAAGATGGAAGCTCTGATCCATCATTTCATGCTCGTGGTCGAAGGAGTCAAACCTCCCGTAGGTGAGGTGTACCAGGTAATAGAATCGCCCAGAGGCGAACTCGGTTGTTATATCGTAAGTGATGGGACATCGAAACCGCTCCGGCTCAAATGGCGTGCTCCGGCTTTCGTAAACCTCGAGTCACTTGCCAAAATGAGTAAGGGGTACTTTTTTGCAGATTTAATCGCTATTTTGTCCAGCATTGATATCGTACTCGCTGAAGTGGATCGATAGACCTGAAGAAATTGTAAGTTCAATGGTGGATTCGTAAGCCGCGGGCAGGTGAAAACCATCCTTCGGCATGCGATTTTAAGAATGCAGAGGGAAAGAGGAGTCCACAAACCGTATGACTCTCGGCAGCATAGCGGAAGCGCTCAATCTGAGTACGAAAACCTGTCGCTCCGAGTTGAATCGCGAAGTGGAAGGCGGCTATGTCAGCGATCTTCTGAGCGATGTCATCGCCGGTGCTCGGGAAGGTGATCTTTGGATAACATTGCAGCTCCATCAAAACATTGTAGCAGTTGCTTCATTAAATAACTTGGCTGGGATTGTGATTGTAGGCGGTCGGGAGCCCGACTCGGACACATTGAAAAAAGCGGAGGAACAAAGTATTCCGCTTCTCGTCACGAACATGACCGCTTATGAACTGGTCGGCAGGCTCTATGAAATGGGAATACGCAGGCAAGCATCCTGAGTTTGTACGCATTTGTTCACAGGCTACCTGCAACTCGGAAAAGAAATTCCGATCTCGCTCCAAGGGTGATTCGCAATACGGGGCTCGAAAGAACGATCGGCGGGACTTTTAGAAGGCGATTCACAGGTAAGGCTTTACAACCTTGACCTCCATATTCACACGGTCTTGTCCCCGTGCACCGAGATTGCCGACATGACGCCTTTAGCCATCGTGAAGGCGGCCCGTGAAGCGAATCTGGATGTCATCGCAATCTGCGACCATAACTCGGCACGGAATACCGCTGCAACGCGGAGAGCAGCCAAAGAAAGTGGCGTCAGCGTGATTCCGGGGCTTGAAATAACATCGTCGGAAGAAGTGCACATTCTGGGATTGTTTCCTTCCGACGAACTGGCTGCAGCCGTTCAGGACGAAGTCTATGCCCGGCTGTTCGGCGAAAACCAGGAAGAGGTCTTTGGATATCAGGTGGTAGTCGATGAATTCGATGAAGTGGACGATATGGACCAGAGATTGCTCATCGGCGCTACCACGTTGAACTCGGAAAGGATTGTGGACCTCATTCACGAATTCGAAGGATTGGCAATAGCATCACATGTGGACAGGCAAGGATTCGGTATCTTCAATCAATTGGGTTTTATACCTCCCGGCCTGAAGTTGGATGCTCTGGAAATCTCAAAAAGAACCGATCCGGACACTATGCGAAAACGATACCGTCAATGTAATGATTTCCCTCTCGTCACCGCTTCCGACGCTCATTATTTGGAAGACATCGGATCTGCAGTGACTGTGGCACGGATGGCAGGACCGACGTTCGACGAGTTGGTCAAAGCAATAAAAGGCCTGGATGGCAGGACAATCGTGGACCTGAAATCCACGTATAGCGCAACCTGAACCGCTGAAGATGCAGGATTTGTCACTCCATATTCTGGATGTGGCTGAAAACGGAGTATCAGCGGGAGCAAGTCTCATACAGATTACCGTGGACGAAGAAACAGATCGCGATATGCTGACCATAACGATAAAAGACAACGGCAAGGGAATGGAACCCGAGTTCCTGCAAAAAGTGCTCGATCCGTTTGTCACGACTCGCACGACCCGCAAGGTAGGACTTGGTCTGTCTCTGTTTCAGCAAGCGTGCCAGGAGGCGGAAGGCGAACTGCGAGTGGAATCGGTGAAGGGTCAGGGCACATGTATCAGGGCTACGATGAAACATAGTCATATCGATCGTAAACCCCTTGGAGATGTTCCTGAATCCATAATTAATCTCGTTCAGGGAAACCCGGAAATCGATTTTGTGTACACCCATAGAAAAAAAGGCCGCGAGTTCACCTTTGATACCAGAGAAATTCGTGCAGACCTTGAGGAACTATCTCTTTGTAATCCTGCGGTCATAAATCTCATCGAGGAAACGCTGCGTTCATCTCTCGAAGAGATTGCCTGAGTTCGACTGTGGCCGCAAAACGGACGGAGTGACGACAGTGGAAGAAAGAGACGCACTACTCAAACGAAAAGTGGAACCCTCTGTTGCAGTTCTTCCTGCCGAAGAGCTGGAAAAATTGGATTCAATTATCGACAAGTACGCAGGACAGGCAGGACATTTGATTCCGGCGCTGAAAGAAGCTCAGGACCTGTACGGTTACCTTCCCATGGAAGTGCAGCACCGTCTTGCCTATGGCATGAATATTCCGGCATCCCATATTTACGGCGTGGTCACGTTTTATTCGTTTTTCACCATCACTCCGAGAGGAAGGCATACTATTCGCCTTTGCCTGGGAACAGCGTGTTACGTGAAGGGTTCCAAAGACATCCTCGAAAATATTGTAAGGGAAGTCGGGATCAACGTGGGAGAAACGTCCGAGGACGGTCGTTTCACTCTGGAAGCGGTCCGATGCCTGGGAGCTTGCGGTTTGGCTCCGGTAATGTTGATCGGAGAAGACACCCACGGAAATATTCATCCACCGGACACGATCAAGATTCTGGATGGTTATCAATAATCCACCTGCCCTGCAGACTCAGTCCATAACGATACTGCTACTCTCGCGGAGGGACTGAGAAGCGAACGAATGCGGACGGGTGCGCAGTGCGTCAGGACAATAACAGACAGTCATAGTCAATGATCCTCATGGAGGAACACCGTGGCAAAAATCAGTATCGAGGATCTCAAGAGAATCAAAGAAGAGCAACGAGGAAAAATGGTTCTCAGGGATGGCACTTATAGAGCCAAAATTACAGTCCATATGGGGACGTGCGGAATTGCCGCGGGAGCCCGGGACGTAATGACCGCATTCCGAGATTTGATTGCACAAAAAGATTTGACTGACGTAATCATTACTAATTCGGGCTGCGCAGGATTATGCTCGAAAGAACCTATGGTGACTGTTGAATTGTCCGACCAGTCTCCGGTCAAGTATATTCTCGTGGACAAGGAAAAAGCGGCTCGCATATTCAAAGAGCATGTCATGCAAGGAAAAGCGGTGGAAGAATTTGCTTTGGCTCGCGGAAGCGAAACCACAGCCACCTGAGACGTGCAAAATTCGGACATAATCCGTCGGTACATATATTCCGGCAATTTTTTTGGAGAATAGGCAATGTGTGCCAGTCCCTCTTATCGTATGCAGTTCATGCTGTGCGCAGGAACAGGCTGTTTGGCCTCCGGCTCTCTCGATGTAAAAGAAGCGCTTGACAGAGAATTAGCGAAACGAAACCTCCAGGATGAAGTTCAGATCATCATGACCGGATGCAACGGTTTCTGCGCTGCAGGTCCCATTGTGGTGGCCTACCCTGAAGGCATCTTGTACAATCGAGTCAAACCGGAACATGCTCCGCTCATAGTCGAGGAACACGTACTCAAAGGCCGTGTGGTTGAAAAGCTCCTTTTCAAAGAGGAGGCAGCCAAGGATCGCGTGCCTTTGATGAAGGATATCGATTTTTTCGGCCTTCAACGGCTCATTGTTTTGCGTAACCGAGGTCTTATAGATGCTGAAAGCATTGACGACTATATAGCCCGCGACGGGTACGCCGCTCTGGCTAAAGTCCTTGCGGAGATGACTCCGGAAGATGTTATCGAAGAGATTAAGAAATCGGGCCTGAGAGGCCGAGGCGGCGGTGGGTTCCCTGCCGGTCTCAAATGGGAAGAATGCAGAAAATACACTAGTTTTCCCAAGTTTACGATCTGTAACGGAGACGAGGGTGACCCGGGCGCATTCATGGACCGTTCCGTGATGGAAGGAGATCCTCACTCGGTTCTGGAAGGAATGGCCATTTCGGGGTACGCCATCGGTGCGGAACAAGGATATATCTACGTTCGAGCCGAATATCCTCTTGCCATTCAGCGCCTTCAGAAAGCCATCGAAGATGCCAGAGCATACGGACTGCTGGGAGAGGATATCCTCGGTAAGGGATTTAATTTCGATATTGCCATTTATCCAGGTGCCGGAGCTTTTGTCTGTGGCGAATCCACTGCATTGATGTACTCTATCGAAGGCAAGCGCGGCATGCCCAGGATCAAGCCGCCGCGAAGCGCTGAAGCGGGCCTGTGGAATCAGCCGACAAACCTCAATAACGTTGAAACATACGCCAATATCAACCCAATTATCCTGAATGGAGCCGACTGGTTCGCTTCTATTGGAACCGAAGGGAGCAAGGGAACGAAGGTTTTCGCTCTCACCGGCGCTATAGCGAATGTCGGGCTCGTAGAAGTTCCCATGGGAACTTCCCTGAAAAGCCTTATTTTTGATATTGGCGGCGGAATACCGAAAAAGCGAAAGTTCAAAGCCGCTCAAATTGGCGGTCCTTCCGGTGGTTGTATCCCCTCGGGCATGGAAGACGTGCAAATCGACTATGAGTCTCTCCTTTCTGTTGGCGCCATGATGGGATCCGGCGGTGTAGTCATCATGGACGAACTCACCTGCATGGTTGACACCGCACGGTTCTTTACAGACTTCTCTGTGGAAGAGTCCTGCGGAAAGTGCGTCCCTTGCAGAGAGGGCCTCAAGGTGATGTACGATAAGCTCACGGACATAGTGGAAGGCCGCGGAAAAGAAGGCGACGTGGAGTTTCTCATTGAGCTGGGACACCACATCAATAACACGTCCCACTGCGGTCTGGGGAAGAGCGCCGCAAACCCGGTGTTGTCAACGATCCGCTATTTCCGCCACGAATATGACGCCCACATCCGAGACAAGCACTGTCCCGCTTTGGTTTGTCCCGATCTCATCGATTTCGTCGTGATCGAAGACAAATGCAAAATGTGCGGTTTGTGCTACAGGAACTGTCCATCCGGAGCAGTCATCTGGGAAAAGAAGACTGTGGCGAGAATCGATTTGGATAAGTGCACAAAGTGCCGTACCTGCATCAGTAACTGCAGATTCGGTGCAATCCGATAAACGTGCGGTCCGCCTGCACCCGGTGCAGCAGTGGGGCCGAATTCATAGCAGTGCGAGTAGATTTCTATGGTTACCCTGACCATTGACGGAGTAAAAGTTACGGTCGAGCGCGGAGCTTCCATACTGGAAGCCGCTCAGAAAGCAGGAGTGCGAATTCCGACTCTCTGCAACGATAAACGCCTCATTCCTTTCGGGGCCTGCCGACTCTGCAATGTGGAAGTTACGGCTCGAGGCCGTACCCGCACCATGCCGGCATGCTTCAACCCTGCGAGAGACGGGATGGAGGTGGCTACGCACACGCCGAAGCTCATTGAGAGCAGGCGGATGCAGCTACAATTGCTCTTGAGATCGCACCCTCTGCTCTGTCCTAGCTGCGATGCGGGCGGCAGTTGCGAATTACAGAACCTGGTGCACGAATACCAAATTGATGATTTGCCGTTTTCCCGTGAAAACCGGTTTTTCCACGTGGATAACGATTCTCATTTCATACGGTTCAATATGAATCTCTGTATCCGGTGCGGCATGTGTGTCCGTGTCTGTGACGAGATTCAGGGCCAGAACGAATTGAGTTTCATCAATCGCGGCATGCATTCGGAAGTCTCTACGGATTTCGGAAGACCTCTGAACTGCGAATTCTGCGGCCAATGCGCTTCTATCTGTCCTGTAGGAGCTATCAGCTCCAAATGGCTGGTGGGTACGGGCCGCAAATTCGAGTTGGAGAACGTCAACACCACCTGCTCTTTCTGCAGCCTTGGGTGTACCCTTACAGTCCGAAAAAAGGACGATAAGATAGTCTTTGTGTCTTCTCCTGCAGACAGTCCCAATGAAGGTAACCTCTGCGTGAAAGGCCGTTACGGTTGGCCTTATGTGTACTCGCAGGACCGCCTCGAAAAACCGATGATCCGCAAAGATGGGGCTCTCAAGGAAGTTGGATGGGATGAAGCTCTCAGTTTCGTTGCGGAAAATCTGAAGCGCATCAAATCGAATTCAGGCGGGAACTCCCTTGCGGCTCTCGGCTCCGAACGCCTCACCAACGAAGAAGCCTATGTTCTAGGTCGCTTTGCGAGAACAGTCCTGGAAACTCCGCACATCGACCATGCAGCGGGGTTCGGATATCGGCCGCTGGTGGACGGATTGGGAAAGTCTCTCGGATATCCTGCGAGCACGAACCCGATCAGGGACATCAGAAACGCAAACGTGATCCTGCTCCTCGGATCTGACCTGACAGAGACGCACCCTATAGCAAAGAACGAAGTCATTCTCGCTTCCGGCCGCCACAGAGCCCAGCTTATCGTGGTGGATTCGATCCGGACCAAGCTTACCGATCGACCCGGCCTTCATCTGCCGGTGACTCCGGGTTCGGAGTACCTCATCGCCAATGCGATGCTCAAATCCATTGTGGATAACGAACTCTTCGACAAAGCTGCTGTGGACACGAAGGCGGAAGGGCTTGAGGAACTGATTGCTTCTCTTGCAGACTATACGCCTGAAAAAGTGTCCGAGACCTCGGGAGTAAGTGTCGATCTGATTCGTGAAGCAGCCAAAGCCTATGCGGAAGCTCCTGCAGCCACAATCATTCTCACTGCCGGACTGAACAGGCCCGGGCATAACGTTGAGGCTGCAACCGCAGCCGTCAACCTGGCATTGATCACCGGTCGAATCGGAAAGCCGGCCTGCGGTGTGTATGTTTTCGGTGAAAAGGCAAATGCCCAGGGCGCTATAGACATGGGATTGACACCGGATCTCCTGCCCGGATTTGCTCCGGTAACGGATGACTCGGCAAGAGCAAAACTCGAGGCGGTCTGGAAAGCATCGATTCCCAAAGAACCCGGATTCGGAGCGAATGAGATCTTTTCCAAAGCAAGCCTGGGAGAGATCAAGGGACTCTATATTGCAGGCGAGAATCCCGTAGACACCTACCCCGACAGGGTTCTGGTGGAAGAAGCTTTAAAGAAAATTGATTTCTTGGTCGTGCAGGACATGTTTTTGTCAAACACGGCAAGGATGGCTCATGTAGTCCTGCCGGCAGCATCGTTTGCCGAGAAAACCGGCACCTATACCAGCGCAGAACGGCTTGTCCAGCCGATCTATCCGGTCGTTGACTTCATTATCGGCAAGACGGATCTGGAGATTCTGACGGAGTTGTCCGCTCTCATGGACAAACCGATGGATTACGCCGGGCCTGCCGAGGTTATGGCCGAAATCTCCAAGACTGTCACGGCTTACGGAGGGATTTCCTACGAGAGGCTCGCGAGTGGCGGTCTTCCATGGCCCTGTGTGGATCCGGACGATCCCGGTAAGGGGATTCTTTACGAGGGAGGTTTTCCCGGCGGGAAAGCCAAATTCATACCCGCAGCCCCTATGCGTGAGAAGAATCTCAACCAGTTGCCGATGTACCTGATTTCCGGTGTCCTTAAATTCCACTCCGGCTCATTTTCGACATGGAGTCCGTCTCTGCTGGAAGTCTGTCCCGAGGCCCAGGCTGAAATGAGTTGGAACGACATCCGGGCGCTCGGCATCAATGAAGGCGATAAAGTCAAGATCAGCGACGCTTCAGGCGCTTCGGTTCAGGCAGTGGCGAAATTGTCCCGACGCGCTTTAGATGGAATGGTAATCGTTCCTTCGCATTTTCCGACCGTCAAGCTGAACATGCTCACGCGGTGGGATGGTGCGGCGGTGAAAGTAAAAGTGGAAAAGGCTTAACACGGTTTCGAGGTTTTCATACATGGAATCCGCCCTTCCTGTCATACTGGTGTTAGTGAAAGTTCTATTGGTAATTGTAGCAGTTCTGACTTTCGTGGCTTACCTGACGCTTTTGGAACGCAAAGTCCTCGGTTGGCTTCAGGTGCGCCTCGGCCCGAATCGTGTCGGGCCCTGGGGCTTGCTCCAGCCACTGGCAGACGGTGCGAAGCTGCTGCTGAAAGAAGAAATCACGGTATCCGGAGCGAACCGCATCATCTATCTGGCGGCTCCACTCATTGTGGTGACGTGCGCACTGGTTCCCTTTGCGGTAATACCTTTTGCCAAAGGTTTGGGGCTTGAAAGCATCTTCGGTCAAGCTGCCGCCAAATTCGATCTGAATACGGGGGTTGTCGCGGACCTGAACGTGGGAATCCTTTTCATATTCGCCATATCCTCTCTCGGTGTTTACGGAGTTGTCCTGGGCGGCTGGGCTTCCAACAGCAAGTATTCGCTTCTCGGGGCCATTCGTGCCGGCGCACAGATGATCAGCTATGAACTGGGTCTCAGCCTTTCGGTTTTGGGTGTGCTCCTCCTTGCTGGAACACTCAGTCTGGTGAGCATCGTGGAGGCGCAGGATTCCGTATGGAAGTGGTATGTGTTCAGGCAGCCGCTTGGATTCATCCTGTTCCTTGTCGCCGGAAGCGCTGAAATTGCACGAACCCCCTTCGACCTGATGGAATGCGAAAATGAATTGGTCGCAGGTTATCAAACCGAATACAGCTCCATGAAATTCGGATTGTTTTATCTTGGCGAGTATGCTCACTTACTCTTCTTGAGCGCTCTCATGACCACGCTGTACTTCGGGGGATGGCAAGGTCCCATTCTGCCTCCAATATTCTGGTTTTTGGCCAAGACATTCTTTTTCGTGTTCCTTTTCGTATGGATTAGAGGCACCTATCCCAGACTGCGGTACGATCGGGTGATGACATTCGGCTGGAAAGTCCTGCTTCCGGTGGGGTTGCTGAACGTTATGGCAACCGCATTCCTCTATACTTTCTGGCGCCAATATATCGGCTGAGACACTTCGATTTTGACAAGGAAATGAGGACCTGAACGATGATTGCCCCGTTGATACAGGGATTGAAACTGACATTGAAATACTTCTTCACCAAGAAGATCACTCTCCAGTACCCTGATGAAAAGTGGGATGTGGCTCCGAGATGGAGGGGTCGCCACGTATTGACAAGACACGCTTCCGGAAAGATCAAGTGTGTCGCATGCATGCTCTGTGCGACAGTATGTCCCGCAGAGTGCATCGAGATCGAAGGAGCGGCCGAGCCTGATAACCGGAAATATCCGGAAAAATATACTATCGATCTTGGACGGTGTATTTTCTGCGGCTATTGCGTGGAAGTCTGTCCCCGGGATGCCATAGAAATGAGCACTGCATACGAGCTTTCAGAATACAGCAGAGAAGCATTAATCCTGGATAAGGAACAGCTTATGGAGCCTCCTCAGCCGAGATATGTTTCCCAGAAAAAAGCTGGTTGATTGTTTCATTGAGAGATGTCGGAACATTTTTCTTCTCATTTCATCCAAAGCTTCCCCGAACAGAGTAAGGAAGAATGGATGCATAAAGCGGGCTGCAATAGAGGAAAAGAGTTCTCCGGTTATATGTAGGGCGTGTTCGTCATTGCATTTGAAATAATTCGGACTATATATTGCCTCCGAATTATTTAAGTCGAAAAAGGTAAGACTAATCAGGCCGCAATTCGAAACCGTAAAACGGAGTAGAATGTCGGCCTTGCGTCGGAGGTATGGGTACATCCATGGAAGCTGTGATCTTCTACGCGTTGGCTGCAATCATCCTTATATCGGCTATTTGTGTCGTTTTTCTCCGCAGGCCGATGCACAATGTTCTGTTCATGATCATTGTCATGGTTGGACTGGCAGCCATGTTTATACTGCTGCATGCTGAATTCATAGGAATGGTTCAGCTCGTGGTATACGCAGGCGCAGTCATGGTGCTGTTTCTCTTCGTGATCATGCTCTTGAATCTGGACCAGATTCGACTTCCCAACGACCCCCGACAAGCCAGAACTTGGATAGGTGTCTCGGCTGCGCTGATCCTGCTGTTTTTCCTGTTTCCTGTACTTAGGAGCTTCATTCCGGCCGTGAGTGCTCCGAGTTCGGCATCGGATGTATCCAACACCGAATTGATTGCCCGGGAGTTGTTTACTACGTATCTGCTTCCGTTCGAGGTTGCTTCCGTGCTGCTTTTGGCTGCAATCATCGGCACGGTACTCCTGGCGCGAAAGCGATCCTGACCTTGTGCATTAATGGCTGATCCCAAGCCGCAAGCTTTTATGGATTCGGGAATAGAGAAATGATCACTTTACAGCATTACCTCTTCCTGGCTGCGGCCCTCTTCATTTTAGGGGCCGTGGGCGTAATGTTCCGGAGAAATCTGATCGTAATTCTGATGTCGCTGGAACTGATGCTGAATGCCGTGAACCTCACGTTCATAGCTTTTTCACGGTATTTGGGTTCCATCGAGGGCCAAATATTTGTCCTGTTCATCATGATTGTGGCAGCGGCCGAAGTGGCGGTAGGTCTCGCAATTGCCGTTGCAGTTTACAGGCAAAGAGGCACGGTGGATATAAACCAAGTCAATCTCATGAAATGGTGACCGTGTAGACCGTTACGGGATTCAGATCCAAGCTGAACCCGATCTGTCGCACCGCACCGTGGGAGCCTGGTATGATTGAGCTGGTCTGGTTAATACCTGTTTTTCCCTTTATCGGATTCCTGATCAACGGGCTTTTCGGTAGAAATTTCCCCGAGAAGGTCATCGGATGGATCGGCGCTCTGTCAGTCGGAGCATCGTTCGTGTTGACCGTGGGAATTTTCCTCCAATTGCTCGGAATGCCTCCGGAAGCTCGTGCCGTACAAAAAGTGGTGTATACGTGGATGCTTTCCGGTGACCTGAATGTTCCGATTGCATTCCTTGTGGATCCGCTGAGCATCATCATGTTGCTGGTCGTGTCCGGAGTGGGCTGTCTGATCCACATCTACTCCATCGGTTACATGCACGGCGAGCTGGGTTTCCGAAGGTTTTTCGCATACCTGAATCTCTTCGTGTTCAACATGCTCATTCTCGTATCAGCGAACAATTTTCTGCTCATGTTCGTCGGATGGGAAGGCGTCGGGCTCTGCTCGTACCTGCTCATCGGGTACTACTACGAGAAGCAGTCTGCCGCGGATGCAGGCAAGAAAGCTTTCGTTGTCAACCGGATTGGCGACTTCGGCTTTTTGATCGGCATATTCCTCATATTCGTGACTTTCGGAACACTGAATTATACGGATGTATTTGCCGCAGCTACCGGCAAGCTTGAGCAAGGTGGTCTTATAGTCACCATGATCACGCTTCTGCTCTTTGTGGGCGCTACGGGAAAATCGGCTCAAATACCGCTCTATACATGGCTCCCGGATGCAATGGAAGGCCCAACTCCGGTCAGTGCATTGATCCATGCCGCCACAATGGTCACCGCGGGTGTTTACATGGTAGCCCGGTGCAGTCTGCTCTACGCGATGGCGCCTGTTTCCATAACCGTAGTTGCTGTCGTAGGCGGAGCTACCGCATTGTTCGCCGCTACTATGGGAATAACGCAGTACGACATCAAACGGGTCCTTGCATATTCCACGATTTCCCAGCTCGGGTACATGTTCATGGCTCTCGGTGTGGGAGCATTTGCTTCCGGCATCTTCCATCTCATGACACATGCATTCTTCAAGGCCCTGCTCTTTCTTGCAGCCGGAAGCGTGATGCATGCAATGTCCGGAGAACTGGACATGCGAAAAATGGGAGCGCTGAAGAGCAAGTTGCCATACACCCACGGGACGTATTTATTCGGCACCCTGGCAATCGCCGGAATCTTTCCTTTCGCGGGATTCTTCAGCAAGGATGAGATTCTCTTCTATTCCTTGCTACGTCATCCGGCTTTCTGGATACTCGGAGCGGTTGCAGCGATTATGACGTCATTTTATATGTTCAGATCGTTGTACATGACATTCTACGGCGAATCCCACGTAGACCACGAAACCGCTCATCATGTTCACGAGTCACCGCCGCTTATGACCGGACCTCTCGTAATTCTGGCTTTTCTCTCACTTGTAGGCGGTCTCGTTGGTATTCCGATCATTCATGGGTGGCATCATTTCGGTGATTTCCTGGCGCCCGTGTTTGCATCCGCCAAAAACATACTCGACCATGGACATGCAGAGCACCACAGTCTCGCTTTGGAACTGGTGCTCATGGCAGTCTCACTCGGTATAGCGTTTTTCGGATTGTTCCTGGCACGCTATATGTACGTAACGAAGCCTTCGGTATCTGAAAAGATGGTTGAAACCTTCGGCCCGGTCCACACGCTTGTTTACAACAAATACTGGATGGACGAGCTTTACGATGTCCTGTTTGTAAATTCAATCGTCAAATTTTCACGACTTCTGTGGAAATACGTTGATGAGGGGATCATCGACGGCATCGTGAACGGGGTGGCTTCTGTCACGCGCAATATCGGCACCGGTTTGCGTTGGCTTCAGACCGGTCTGGTAAAAGATTATGCCTTTTCCGTATTGCTGGGCGTCCTGGCGATAATCGGCTATTTAGTCCTGAAATAGGACACGGAGGAATACCGTTCATGGAGAATGCTTCCTTCCCATTGCTCAGTTTGATCACCTTTATCCCGTTAATCGGGGCGATTCTGCTTCTTTTCCTGAACCGGGAATCTAAGGAACTGCTCCGCTGGGTTGCGTTAATTTTCATGCTTGCCGATTTTGTGGTAAGCGTTGCCGCCCTGGGTTGGTTCAATACTTCCTCCCCAAATATGCAGCTCGTGGAGAATCGGGTCTGGGTCGCCGATTGGGGAATTTCCTACAAGCTTGGCATCGACGGGATCAGTCTCTTTTTGGTGCTTCTGTCGACCTTGCTCGGCCCCATAGTAGTGCTCGCGTCCTGGAAGGATATACAGACCAGAGTCAAGGAATTCCTTATTTCGTTGCTCATCCTGCAAGTGGGGATGATTGGTGTATTCGTATCCCTTGACCTGTTTCTCTTTTACGTTTTCTGGGAAGTGATGCTGATCCCGATGTACCTGCTGATCGGCGTGTGGGGTAATCCTGCCCGCAGATTATATGCAGCGATAAAGTTCGTCTTGTATACGATAGTCGGCTCTCTGCTGATGCTTGTTGCTATTTTGGCGCTGTACTTCATGGCAGGAAAGTCAACCGGCACGTATACGTTCGACCTCCTGAAGCTCTATGATTTTGCAGTTCCGCTCAAGGCGCAGTTTTGGATGTTCCTTGCATTCTTCCTGGCTTTTGCGATCAAAGTCCCCATGTTCCCCTTTCATACATGGTTGCCCGACGCTCACACGGAAGCTCCGACAGTGGGTAGCGTTGTGCTGGCTGCCGTTCTCCTCAAAATGGGAACATACGGGTTCATACGGTTCGCTATACCGCTCTTCCCCAATGCTGCTGCTGATGCAACCTGGTGGATTTGCCTTCTCGCCGTCATTGGAGTCATATACGGCGCATGGGTCGCGATGGTCCAGGTTGACGTGAAAAGACTCGTTGCGTTCTCCAGTGTGAGCCACCTTGGTTTCGTTATGCTGGGAATGTTTGCCTTCACTTCACAAGGTGTCGAGGGCAGCATTCTGCAGATGATCAATCACGGTCTGAGCACGGGGGCCCTCTTTCTCATCGTCGGCATGATTTACGAGCGCAGGCATACCCGACTGATAGCGGAATTCGGCGGGTTGTCCAAAGTCATGCCTCTCTTTGCAGTATTCTTCATGATTTTCACCTTGTCATCCATCGGACTTCCGGGATTGAACGGATTCGTGGGTGAATTTCTCATTCTCCTGGGCACATTTAAAGTCTATCCGGTGTATGCGGTGTTGGCTGCAAGTGGAGTCATTTTTGCCGCGGTCTACATGCTCTGGATGTTTCAGCGTGTCATGTTCGGAAAAGTAACCAATCCGAAGAATCTCGGACTGCCCGATCTTTGTGCAAGGGAAGTCTTGGTGCTCATGCCGATTTTGGTTTTCGTGGTATGGATCGGCGTGTATCCGAACACTTTCCTGCAGCCTATGGCGGCGCCGGTGAAAAAATTCCTGAGTCATGTTGAAACCAAGAAGACTGCAGTTCTGAATATGGAAAAAGCCAAAAAACAGACAAATGTCGGGCAAGCCGAAGTTGCCGTTACTTCGCTTCCCGTTGAAAATCGCCGATAAAAAGGTTTAGGAGCAACCGGGATGATCCAATTACCCGAGATTAATCTTGGCGGAATTCTGCCGGCTCTTGTTTTGTCATTGGCAGGCATTTTTGCGATGCTGGTGTGCCTGTTCATGCGTAAAGGTGCTGTTCCTGCGGCTGCAATCATCAGTCTTGCGGGGATACTTGTGGCTGGAGCCGCAAATAGCCATCTCAGGTTTTTGAACGAACAGGCTTTTTCAGGGTTGATCAGTCTGGATGCCTATACTTGGTTTTTCAACCTTTTAATTCTGATTGCCGCTGGTATGACGGTGCTCACGTCAGTAAAGTACCTGACAGACGACGAACTGGACCTGAGCGAATCTTTCGTTCTGCTGCTCTTTTCTTCTGCCGGCATGATGTTCATGGTGTCCGGAAATCATCTATTGACGATCTTCATTGGGCTGGAAACTCTGTCAATATCGATTTACGTCTTAGCAGGAATTTTGCCTGCCAATCTGAAATCGAAAGAAGCAGCACTGAAGTACCTGCTTCTCGGTGCGTTCTCCAGTGCAATTTTTCTCTATGGTGCAGCCCTTTTGTACGGCTCTGCCGGTTCTCTGGGATTACCCGAGCTTTCCAAGTACTTCCAATCAGGCAAGATTGGCCAGATGGCGTATATCGGAATGGGAATGCTCCTGGTGGGATTCGCTTTCAAGGTTGCGGCCGTCCCATTTCACATGTGGACACCCGACGTGTACGAAGGAGCCCCTTCTCCTCTGACGGGCTTCATGTCCGTTGGAGTCAAGGCTGCAGCATTTGCGGCTTTCGTCCGGGTTTTCTTCGAGTCCCTGATTTCTATCCAGGTGAGCTGGGTTGACATTTTGTGGGTACTCGCGGTCTTGACCATGATTCTCGGCAATCTCGCTGCAATCGTTCAGGACAACATCAAGAGGATGCTTGCCTATTCGAGTATTGCTCACGCGGGATACATTCTTATCGGCATGATTGCCGGGCAAGAAGCGGGGACTTCAGGTATTCTGTACTATCTGCTGGCCTATACTTTTACCAATTTGGGAGCTTTCGGTGTGGTGGCTCTGGTGGGGAGAAAAGGCGAAGCAAACGTGTATCTCGATGATTATCGCGGACTATCCAGGACAAACCCGCTCCTGGCACTGGCGATGTCGATTTTCTTGTTTTCTCTGGCCGGAATTCCTCCCACTGCGGGGTTCGTCGGCAAGTTCACAATATTCAGCGCAGCAATCAAGCAGGGGTATATCTGGCTTGTCGTAATCGGTGCCTTGACGAGCGCTGCATCAGTGTTTTATTACTTCAGAGTAGTGATGAAAATGTACATGGAGTCTCCTGAGGCCGAACCGGCTAAATTGCAATTCGGACCTGCAATGCTGCTGGCACTCACAATTGCTGCTTCAGTTGTGCTCTATATCGGAATATTTCCGACCAATTACCTGAACCTTGCGGCTCAATCGGTAAAGCCTTTATTCTAAGAGCTTCCGATTTGCCCACAAATGAGAGCAGGAAGCCGTAGCGGACGGGTCGATACGGACGGCTTGCGATAGCTGAAGCTGTCCAGGAAGAATATACATCTATGAATTTGACCGCTCTGGTCCCGACGGGTCACGGAATCAATTGTGAGAACGAAACCCGTCGAGCACTCGAACTGGCAGGGTTCAATACAATTGACCTTGTCCATCTGAATTTTCTCGCCCGCGGACAAGTGGATCCTGCAGCGTATAACCTTATTGTTTTTCCCGGTGGTTTTCTGGATGGCGACGATCTCGGTGCGGCTCAGGCCTGTGCAAATCGGATTCGCCATTCCCGAATCAATGACGGCCGATTGATCGATCGCTTCATGGAGTTCATCTTTCGAGGCGGACTGTTGCTAGGGATTTGCAATGGATTTCAACTTATCACCAAGCTCGGATTGTTGCCGGCAATCGGAGGGGCGTACGGTACCAGAGACCTGACACTCACTGCAAATGACAGTGGACGTTTTGAAGACCGGTGGGTATATCTCTCTGTCGATTCCGATTCCCCGTGCGTATTCACCCGGGGACTGAAGCGTTTGTATCTGCCTGTGCGTCATGGAGAAGGAAAGGTTATCGGCAGATCTGAGGCTGTTTCATCTGAGCTGGTGAATCAACACCAGGCCGTTCTCCGATACTGTTCTCAAGACAACGACGGACCGACCATGGAGTATCCGGAGAATCCCAACGGCTCGGAATTGGCAATTGCAGGATTATGCGATACCACAGGAAGAATTTTCGGTCTGATGCCTCATCCTGAATGTTTCGTGCATCGTACCAATCATCCTCGCTGGACACGCGAAGAATTGCCCGAAGAGGGAGACGGGCTGGCGGTATTTAAGAATGCAGCGACTTTCCTCAGGGAAGCCTGAAATTTAAGCCTTTGACTCAGTCGTAGCAGGAATGTTTTTTGTTGCTCAATTCAGAGTCTTGGGCTAAAATTATAAGCTGTTTTCCTGCCCGGGAATTCCTTGAAAATTCATATCTATTGACCGAATAAAGCAGGGTTTCCTGCACGGTGAATTGACTCTTCACAGGAGGTGTACATGGCTCTCGACCCTACCAAAATGGCTGACTGGCAGATTGCCGAAGAGGCGGAAAAGACGATGAAAACGGTCTATCAGCTTCAAGAAGAGCTGGGACTGGACAAGGAAGAACTGTTGCCACATGGCCATTATGTCGCGAAGCTCGACTATCGAAAAATCCTCAATCGTCTCAAAGACAGACCCGATGGCAAGTACATCGACGTCACGGCCATCACCCCCACGCCGCTCGGAGAGGGGAAGTCCACGAGCAGCATGGGACTGGTAGAAGGTTTGGGCAAACGGAAGAAGAACGTCACGGCTGCCATTCGTCAGCCTTCCGGCGGCCCCACCATGAATATCAAGGGCTCGGCCGCAGGTGGCGGACTTGCTCAGTGCATCCCGCTGACCCCCTTCTCTCTCGGCCTCACCGGCGACATCAATGCCATCATGAACGCCCACAACCTGGCAATGGTTGCACTGTGCGCTCGTATGCAGCATGAATTCAACTATGATGACGAAGAATGGGCAAAGAGAGGCATGCCCCGCCTGAATATCGATCCCAGGAATGTGGAATTCGGGTGGATCATAGATTTCTGCGCTCAGTCGCTCCGTAACATTATCATCGGTCTCGGCGGAAAAATGGACGGCTTTATGATGCGGTCGTCATTCGGCATTGCAGTCTCTTCCGAGATTATGGCCATTCTGGCTGTGGCAAACGATCTGAAGGACATGCGCGAGCGCATGGGCAAGATCGTCGTTGCCTACAATAAGAAGGGTGGACCCGTTACCACGGCAGATCTGCAAGTTGATGGAGCGATGACCGCATGGATGGTGGAAGCCCTCAATCCCAACCTGCTCCAGAGCGTCGAAGGTCAGCCCGTGCTGGTCCATGCAGGTCCGTTTGCGAACATCGCCATCGGCCAGTCCTCAATTATAGCGGATAGAGTTGCTCTGAAGCTTTCCGATTACCACGTTACAGAATCCGGATTCGGTGCAGACATCGGTTTCGAAAAGTTCTGGAACCTCAAATGCCGCTTCTCGGGTCTGAAGCCCAATTGCGCAGTTGTAGTGGCAACGATTCGCGCTCTGAAGTGCCATGGTGGCGCTCCTGTTCCTCGACCCGGTCTGCCCATGCCCAAAGAGTATGAAGGCGAAAACGTCGGTTGGGTGGAAGCAGGGACAAAGAACCTCGTTCACCATATTGCAACAGTGAAGAAAGCCGGCATCAATCCGGTTGTCTGCATTAACTCTTTCTACACGGATACCAAAGATGAAATCGCTGCGGTAAGAAGACTTTCCGAAGCCGCAGGCGCCCGCGTTGCAGTATCCCAGCACTGGCTCAAAGGTGGCGACGGCGCCCTGGAATTCGCAGATGCCGTTGTGGATGCATGCGAAGAGCCAAACGAATTCAAACTGCTGTACGACCTGTCCATGCCGCTGCGACAGCGTATTGAACTGATCGCCAAAGAAGTATATGGAGCCGACGGCGTGAGCTACACTCCGGAAGCAGAAGCCAAAGCGAAAAGGATTGAAGCGGACCCCGAATTGTCGAAACTGGGAACCTGCATGGTCAAGACACACCTCAGCCTGTCCCACGATCCCAACCTGAAGGGTGTACCTAAGGGATGGACTCTCCCCATTAGAGACATCCTCACCTATAATGGCGCCGGATTTGTGGTGCCAGTTGCGGGAGCCATCTCTCTCATGCCGGGAACCGGTTCGAATCCTGCTTTTAGAAGAGTCGACGTTGACGTGGAGACCGGAAAAGTCAAAGGCGTTTTCTAGTTAAACGAACGTGAAATCTATAAATCGAGGGCTGTAATGGCCCTCGATTTTTTTATTTCGGTTGAAGATTCCTTCATGCATTTCTGAATTGAGCTGGATTTTTCGCAAGAAAAAGGCAAACCTCCGGGACCCCATCGCAATCCCGGAGGTCCGAGCCCACGCGCACCAGGGAGGAGCTCTTCGGGCTCTGTTTCTAGCTTAGTCATTGCTCGCATGCGCGCAAGAGAATGTGCGATATTGTTGTTGGAAGGTACAAGGAAAGTGGTTGGGGTTCTTGGTCAAAAGATTTGATAAAAAAGCCGGGGACCTCTCGGAGGTGCTCCCGGCTTTCTGCTAGGGGAGGTTTCACCAACCGAATCCGATTCCTCCGTAAGTGCGTCCACCACGACCGCCCCAACCAAATCCACCGTAGAGCGAACCCACTCCAATGCCGGCACCATATCCGCCGCGACCGTAACCCCGGCCGTAACCGCCACCACCATAACCGTAAGACGGCCCGCCAATGCTTCCACCATAGCTTATGCCATATGAGCCGGCTCCCCAGTAACACGAGCCGCAACCACCACCATAACCACCACCTCCGCCAAAACCGCAACCGCCCGGCGTCCAGATAGGGCCTAAGATGGCGTTAGAATCCGTGGAGAATGCTGTTACCATGATCCCCGCAGCGAGGAGGATCGCCGTTGTCATTAATAATTTCTTCATATTTGCCTCCGATAGAGCGTAGCATTTTCTTGAGCGGTCCCGATCTCCTGCAACCGGTTAGACGAGCATTCATTGTGCACCATCAATTCCATTCGGTTACGGTGATAAAAGCTCGGGTACCCTCTTCGCAAAATATGACATTCGTTCTTCGACAAATGTTCATGCAAAGATGGATCTTGCAAGGTTCTATTTTTTTGGCGATACATTTCGGAAGTATAGAATTCGTAGCCCTTCCATAGTCAGATCGTCATCAACCACATCGACGAGCTTGGTTTCTGCGGAGATGACCCGGGCCAGCCCACCGGTGGCTACGACTTTCGGTCGAGAACCCAACTCTTCGAACATACGCACGAGGATGCCGTCAACCAGGGCAGCGTACCCGAATATAATTCCGGACTGTATGGCAGACGCAGTATCTTTCGCAATTACGCGCGCCGGAGCCGCCAATTCGACTCTGAAAAGCTTGGACGCTTCATGAAACAGTGCCTCTGCGGCTATTTTGACACCGGGCGCAATTGCTCCGCCTTCATACTCACCGAGTTTATTTATGTAGTCAAAAGTGGTAGCAGTCCCGAAATCTACTGCAATCAATTCACAAGCGAATTTTTCGTAAGCGGCAACCGCGTTTACGATTCTGTCTGCTCCCACTTCCCGCGGATTGTCGTAGCGAATAGGCATTCCGGTTTTCATCCCCGGTCCTACGAAAAAAGGAGCTATCTTGAGGGATGCACAAAGCTCTTCGAGAGCAGATATCAGCGGAGGCACCACGCACGAGATTATCGCTCCGTCTATTTTGAGCGGATCCATACCTTCAAGTTCGGCAAGATTCCGCAACATAATTCTGTATTCGTCAACTGTCGTATCTTCGACTGTTCTGATTCTCCAAATACCGAGCTGTTTTTTTCCGTCAAATACTCCAATCACGGTGTTTGTGTTTCCAACATCAATTGCAAGGAGCATTTGCTTTATCCTCTCGGGGGGGAAATTGGTGGATTCAATAATCCACACGCCTATGGCGGGATTGCGCGCAGTCCCAAACATACTCGACAAAGAAAATGATGAAAAGTAATTTCTCAATTTGTGGAGGTTAGCGCTGGAACAGATAGTTAAGTATCGCCAAAATAATTGACTAGAACTCACCGAAATGGTAAATTTTTTTATACTCACTATGAATTCTCACAAGAAGGCAACTTACATGAAGCCTACCGGAATTGTCAGAGACGGGGTTTATCTTTTGCATGATATGGGTGAATACCATCCAGAATGCCCGGAGAGACTGGAAGTCATCTACAATATGATCGACCAACTTGAATCCGAGTTGAATTTTGTCGAGATTCCCAACCGAGAGGCTTCTTTGGAGGAGATTGCAACCAATCACGATCCGCGTTATGTCAATCAGATCGTTACCACGGCAGGCCGGACGAATACTTTCCTGGATCCTGATACCTGTACATGTGCCCATTCCTGGGAAGCCGCATCAAAGGCTGTTGGCGGACTCTTCAACCTTGTTGATGCAGTCATAGAAGGCCGCGTAAGAAACGGCTTTGCCTTTATACGGCCTCCAGGACATCATGCAGAACGGCGTAGAGCCATGGGATTCTGTTTATTCAATAATATCGCACTGGCGGCTCGACACGCTATTTCCAGTCATAAGTTGACCAGAGTTGCAATTGTTGACTGGGACCTGCATCACGGAAACGGGACCCAGAATGCCTTCTATGACGAAGAAGACGTTCTCTTCATCTCTATTCATCAATACCCGCATTACCCCGGCACGGGAGGAATTCGGGAAGTAGGACAAGGCCGGGGAGAAGGGCATACGATAAACATTCCGCTCGCAGCCGGAGCTGGAGATGACGAATATCTGACCGTTTTCCACTTGTTGATCGCTCCTGTATTAGAGATGTATAAACCCGAACTCATCCTGGTCTCTGCAGGATTCGACGCACATGAGCGGGACCCTCTCGGTGGCATGGCTGTTACGGAAAAAGGTTATTCGCAGATGCTGCAGATACTCATGCATCTCGCGGAACTCTACAGTTCGGGAAGACTGATTTTGACGCTGGAAGGTGGTTACAATTTAACCGCATTGACGAACTCCGTTAAGGAAATCATGGGTCTCCTGTGCTCATATAATTGTGATATCGATATGGCACCTTTTCAGCCTTCTCCAGAAAAGCTGAATGGGACATTCAAAGCTCGACTGAGGGATGTGCTGACAATGCACAAGAAATATTGGCCCAATCTGTCCGAATTGTGAGCCGCTCAATTCCCCTCTTTCTATTCGAGTCTATTCGGTTTACGGTACCCCTCAATAGGATAGGATGTCCCTATCCGCGTTTCTCTTGGGTTTCGAATGTCAGCCCACGTAGACGCTCGGAACCTTTGGACAAATACTGTTCGCGAGGCGGCAAGCTTGCACGGAATATTACTGGTAGATAAACCGGAAGGAATCACGTCCAATGACGTGGTCAGAGTCATAAAACGTATGGTCAAACCAGCGAAAGTGGGGCATTCGGGGACACTCGATCCCGCTGCAACGGGACTGCTGGTTATATTGATCGGTGTCGCGACACGCACCCTGGACCACCTGAACGAAACGCGCAAATGCTATCACCTGACGGTCAAACTCGGAGAGGAAACGGATTCAGCGGATCGAGACGGTCGGGTCATTCGCACTTCGGATCCATCTCACCTGACTCTGAACGATATAGAGACGGCCCTGATACCGTACAGCGGAGTCATAGATCAAATTCCCCCACACTTCTCCGCTATTAAGAAAGAAGGAGTTCCCATTTACAAATTAGCGAGAAAAGGTATTTTCCCCCAACTCGCTCCCCGAAAAGTAGAAATAATGTCTCTGGTCGCAGGGACTTGGAATTGTCCGTTTCTCGAACTGGAACTCACATGTTCCAAAGGAACCTACGCGCGGTCGCTTGCCAGAGATATAGGGAACGATTTGGAGGTGGGAGCGAGACTGGAACGGCTGAGAAGGACCGAAAGCGGGCCCTTCCACGTGAATCAGGCGGTGACTTTGGATGAGATTTCCGAAACAGGTCCGGATCTGATTCGCGAGAGACTTATCGGGGTATCTGATTCCCTCTCTCACATTCCTGACATATCTATGCTCCCGGAAGAAATGAATCGCCTTATGAGAGGATCGCCGATTCTCGTACAGAAATCGCGCTTCGTTTCAACATCGAACCAACACAGACTTTTCAAAGTGGTTTCGGCAAGCGGAGGCTTGCTCATACTGGTGAACCCGGAACCGCAGGGTCAGGAAATAGCTCTGAGACCGGTGAGGGTGTTTAACATGTTGGGCACCGATCTTTAATATCTTACATTGTTATGTATTTAAGACGAATACTAATCACAAATAGATTATGGCTCATTTTGACTTCATAACTATTGATATTTATAAGATTCTTTTCTATAATTTTTATGTTTCGGGAAGGCATTCTTTTTTGTTTGAAAGGGCGTTGTTCATGAATCGATGTAGATGTTTTCTCTTTGTTGCATTGGCTACTGTCATTTCCCTTGCCTTTGTTCCTTGTGAAGCCTCGGAGAAAAAACCTTCCGAAAAACTCCGGCCAAAACTGATATCTACCAGTCCTGAGGCTGCAAACTCGTGGATTGTTGTCAATCTTTTCACCGGAAAATCCTCCCGACAGGCGGAAAAAGTCAGAGACATTCTCTCAGGTCTCGGTGCTGAAGGCAGAGGTATCGTGCTCCCATACAATGAGATCACTGTTGAGAACATGGCTGCCCGGAGGCCATCTTTTTTGGCTCTGAGCCCTAACGGGATTCCGTGGTGCAAATATAAGGGAAAAAATGGCGCTGAACTCGACAGCTTTCTCAAAGCTCTAAAAATCATCGTCGAGGATATGGAAATACCCGTTATCGGAATCTGTGGCGGACACCAGGCGCTGGCTTTGGCTTTCGGCGGTAAGGTCGGTCCTATCAGGGGCGGAGAGGACGATTGTTTGCCTTACGGAAATAATCCAACAGAGAGAGGACGTCACAATATTTCCGTTGTAACGGACGACCCACTCTTCCAGGGAATGGGCAAAACCCTCAACCTCGTACAAAATCACTATGATGAAGTAAAGAAACTCCCGCCGGGATTCATTCGACTTGCAGAAAACGATCTTTGCCGTTACCAGATAATTAAACATCCGACAAAACCGGCCTACGGAGTTCAGGCCCATACGGAGTACTATCTGAAAAATCGTCCCGACGGCGGATTACTCCTCAAGAATTTTTTGAAAATTGCAGCGACACACAATAGTATCTCCCGATCGGAATCGGTTACCCCTCAGGACCGGCAGTCAAAGGAACGTAATGACGACCGCCGTTTAGCCCGATAAGTTCCCCTAGGTGAAAATATGTCGAAAGATAAGCACCGCAAGCTGAGAAACGATGACCCTGTTGCCTTCGCTCGAGAGGTAGTTGGAGGCGATCCTTTCGCAAAGCTTCTCGGAATTTCTATTGATGAAGTGAGGGATTCTTACGCGCGAGTGAGTCTGACGATTCAACAATCCTATTGCAATGCAGAGGATCGCACGCATGGAGCCGTCCTCTTTGCCCTCGCAGATCAGGCCTTTGCCGTGGCAGCTAACGCACGAGGTATTAAATCATTCGCATTGGAAATCAAAATCAACTATTTTCAGGCAACTGTCGTTGGAGATTGCGTGAGTGCAGAAGCCACACCTATTGACATTCGAAACCGGGTAAGTCTCTGGAATGTGGATCTCACTAATCAGAACGGCGATAAAGTTGCCTCGGCCCAGGGCATGGCCTATCATTTCGTTTAAGAGCTTTCCATGATTCAGCCTTCCGGAACAGGCCACGTGCTCGTCATTGAAGACGACCCCTATAACGGGCCGTTTACGCAACAACTGCTCGTTTCTGCCGGTTTTGAGGCGCATCTCGCCGGATCTGCAGAAGAAGGGCTGGAGTTCCTCGACCGCTCCGGGGAAAACTGCCCTGACATGATCCTCCTGGATGTAAACCTCCCCGGAATGGATGGACTTCAAACCGTAACGAAACTCAAAGCACACTCTGAATATCAGTATATACCGGTGATCATCTTTACGGTTCACGATACCCTGGATTACAAGATTCAGGGATTAAACAGCGGTGGAGACGATTACCTCATTAAGCCGTACGAACCCGATGAGCTTATCGCCCGGGTGAACGCCATGCTCCGCATACGCCGGCTCTATTGCAGTCTGCGGGACGAGCGGCAAACGAATCGGCGTCTCTCCGAGACGATGGACGCGAACCAGCGTCTCAGCCATCTACTGGGGCATTCGCCTCGCATGAAAAGCATCGCCGAACTCATTCAGGACATTTCCACCAGCGATTCTCATGTACTCATTCAAGGGGAATCAGGAACTGGAAAGGAAGTTATTGCTCGTGCAATTCACGAAGAAAGTCTCCGGAAAAAAGGACCTTTTATTGTAATAAACTGCGCTGCATATCCTGAAACGCTGCTTCATTCGGAACTTTTCGGACATGAGAAAGGTTCGTTCACCGGTGCGATTCGTCGAAAACAGGGACGCTTCGAACAAGCAGACGGAGGCACCATTTTTCTGGACGAGATTGGAGAAGTGAGTCTGCCCACCCAGGTAATTCTTCTTCGCGTAATTCAGGAACGACAATTCGAGCGTGTTGGCGGGGAGGAAACCCTTTCTACCAATGCAAGAATCGTCGCGGCCACAAACCGGAATCTTAAGCAGGCGATGGCAGAGGGTATCTTCCGTGAGGACCTGTACTGGCGGCTCAATGTGATTTCCATAGGAGTGCCGCCCCTCAGGGAAAGAAAAGAAGATATTCCGCAATTAGTTACGAATTTTCTCGATCGCTACAACATGCGCCTGGGGAAGAACGTCAGGAGATTTTCCCCGGAAGCGATGGACATAGTGTTTCGCCACAATTGGCCGGGAAATGTGCGTGAACTGGAAAACGTGGTCGAACGGTCAATGGTCCTCGCCAAGACGGATATCATCGTTCCTGGAGATCTCCCTGCAGAATTACGCGGACAGGACGGTCCGGTAGTCCCTGCCCATATTCAGGCGGATCTGGACAGCGTAGAACGCGATTATATCAAATCGATTCTCGAAAAATGCAATTGGAATAAATATAAGGCCGCCAAGATTATGGGAATCAGCCGTAGCACGCTCTACAGCAAGATCCGTAAACACGATCTGGACAATTCATTCAGGGAAGCTGCTGCCAATCGATTCTGATTTTCGTATCCGAACTCATTTTGAATTATTTAATTCCAGCTCGAACTTCTGTTCGGAAATGCACGATCCCCACTGGTCCAGTTCGGATTCTTCCGTCAACTGAAATCCGGCCTCTTCGTAGAGCTTTCGAGCTGCCTCGAGTCCTCGGAACGTCCACAGAAAGACTTTCTTGTGTCCCGCTTTTCTACAGAATTGAATTGCAGCATCAATGAGTTCCCTACCGATTCCCCGTCCCTGGAATTCGGGTTCGATAATGAACCATCTTAGACGGGCACCTTCCGTGCTGCCGAGAGAACCGTCAATTGCAATGGAACCGGCGAACCTTCCTCGGCAAAAAGCGGTCCAGAATCCGTCTCTGTCAGGAACAAAATCGGTCATGAATAGTGAAAGCTCACGTCCCACCTGTGTCTCGAAGGTAATATCGAATCCCCAATGTTCGTGGTAATACACAGCGTGAAGCTCGGTAACTTTGCCGATAGCTCCCGGGAAATAGCCGTTCAACTGTAGTTGTCGTGTAGTCTGAGGTTGCATCATGCCTCGCTATGAAGCGTGCTTGTTCAAAAAACGGATGAGCTCCGCTGCCGCAGGAGAAACGGTTCCCTTGCCCCTGAAAAAGATGTCTATGACAGAAACATCCGATCCGTAATACGCTTCATTGGATTCCCAATCCGACTCGATTACGCTGCCCTTGATCGATACTCCGGCGAAGAGACCTTTTGCCCTCGAATAGGACAGTATCCCGGCAGAGAAGTCAACATCCGTGCCGGCTGAAGCATCTCTGCCAACGGGTCCTGCCGCAATGGAAGCGTCTGCTCCAATGGTAATCTTATCTTTGAAGAGGCTTTTGAGACTGATATCATTCATAATGAGCAAGATCAAATCCGTCGACTGCACCCCGATCTGCCAGCCGAAGCTTCCTCCGATCAACCTAATGAAGGCTGGAGGCCCCCATTTACCAGTCCCGGGATCTTTCCGAAGAACTACCCCTCTTCCGTAATGCCCGCCAATTCCCAGTCCTGCTTTAATGAGCGATGGGAACACGATTATGCCGCGACTCCGTTTCAGTAAGTCAACGGGAATACCTGCGTCAGGAGCCGTTACGGTCTCTTTCAGGACTTGTGTTGCACTGGACAGACGTTCCTCCAATTCCATGGGAGGCAGACACAATGCTAGGTTCGGAAACAAACACACCGCTCCCAGGAGAATGACCGCCAACGCGCTTTTTCGCATAATGAACCTCCGGCCGGTCCGGCTAAATGAGTTATACATTCGATACTCGTGTACGGCAAGACGGACTGCCCACAAGCGCCGTGAGATAAACCGGGAAATCTATCTCCGGACGGATTCTGGCCAGGATTCTCGAGCTAAATTGTCGAGTTAGCTTCGGCCTATCCTCCTTACAGACCGTTTGCAGTAATCCCGAGGTGCCTGTCGGAGCCGTCTTATTGACATTTCGTTTTCGAAAAGATCAGGAATTCTTTTCTCTTGCAGGGAGAATTCTGGTAAATTGACACCAAAACCCGCCGAGCGATGCCGGGAGTCAGGAACTGCTTGGCGGCTCTTTCAAAAAAGGGCCTCACTAGAACAGCTATGTTTTTCGGATAATGCGGGGGAGGCAATCAGGATCACAACAGTCTGAGGAGGTTTTCATGAGAAAAGGATTCCTGGGATTTACTTTGGCCGTGCTTTTCGTGGTGCTCATTTGTTCCGTGGGATTTGCCCAATCTAAGGCAAACTGGCCGAAATCGGTAACTATCGGCGCGGCACCTGTAGGAGGCACATACTTCATCTGGGCCGGAGGATTCACAAAACTGCTCAACGACAAAATGGGAATTCCCGGCAATGTGGAATCAACCGGCGGACCGGTGCACAATGTGCAATTGATTGAGGGCAAGAAACTCGACTTCGGAATGGTCACCAATGGTCCCGCTGCAGAAGGATGGACCGGTGAAGGATGGGCCAAAGGAAAGAAGTATCAGAATCAGCGCGCCATTTTTCCCATGTATACCACCTATTTCCAGATGTATTCGCTCGCTAACACCGGGATAAAGACCATCATGGATCTGAACGGCAAGAGTGTCGGTGTCGGTCCTGTGGGAGGAACCCCTGCAACATACTGGCCGAAAATTCTCGAAACGGCTGGAGTGAAGGCGAAACGTATCGTCAACGCCAGCTCCGCAGATCTCAATGGGCAACTCAAGGACGGAATGCTCGACTCCAACGGTCAATCCGTAGGCCTTCCCTGGGCAACTATCACTGAAGTCGAAACACTCCATGACGCAAATGTTTATGGTGTTCCCAAAGATGTTGCTGACAAATTCATTGCGAAATATCCCTATTTTGCTAAAGGGGCTATGCCGAAAGGCACTTACAAGAGTAATAAGGATCGCGATATTGACACATTAACCCTCTGGAACTTTATGGTGGTTCACAAAGATGCTCCGGATGATTTTGTTTATGAAGTAGTCAAGAAAACTTTTGAGAATGTGGACATATTGGTTGCAGCCCATAAGTCTGCAACGGAAGTGCAGCCGGAAAGCGTCATCTATAGCCCCGTTCCTCTCCATCCGGGGGCAGTGAAGTATTACCAGGAGAAGGGCATCAAAATACCTGAAAACCTGCTTCCCAAGTAGGAAATGAAGATTGAATCGGCGTTTCATTATTCGACACTGGTTTCACCGTAAATCGAACCAACTCTAACTCGTTAACGTGTTTCACTGATCGACACGTGCCCGGCGGTGATGGATCAAGATTGGTACGACCGTATTTCGCCGGCCTGGGCACGTTTCATTTCGATAACGTCCGATGCGCCTCCACGGGACGTATGATACGGAGAACAGAGAGAGGGATTTCTACATGGCTGAGCAGTTTACTCCAGTCGATATTAAAGAAGTCGAAAAGAAACTTGAGGAGATGCGCATCCAGGACCTGGAAGTGTCCGGCGGGCGGCCCCTCAAAAGGCCTTTCGCCATCACAGTAGCTATTATTGGACTGTTCACAAGTCTTTTTCATATCTATGTCTTGACGATTCATCCCATCGACCCATGGTACTTCAGAACACTGCATGTCGTGCTCGGCGGAATTCTTCTTTTCTTTGTCGTCCCGGCAGTCCGGGGATGGGGCAAAGATCAACCCCATCTTGTGGATTATATTTGTATGCTGATGCTCGTGGCACCGGCCGTTTATATCTTCAGCGTCTTTGACGAGTGGATTTATAGGGTCGGGGTTGTACCGACGGAATGGGATTTCTTCTTTTCTGTTCTGTTCGTCATCGCCGTGTGGGAAATGGCCCGAAGGACAGCAGGGTGGCCGTTGGCAGTTCTGACTATCCTGTTCATTCTCTATGGCCATTTTGGTAACTATTTGCCAGGTCTCTTTTATCATAAGGGTTATTCCTGGGAACGGATGATGACGTATTTGTTCAGTCTGGATGGGATTCTCAGTTTACCCATTCAGGCTTCTGCGCATTACATCTTTCTCTTCGTTCTCTTTGGGGCTTTTGTAGACGCATCCGGAGCCGGCAAATTCTTTGTGGACTTTGCCAGATGTATAGCTGGGCGTGCGCGCGGAGGTCCCGCAAAAGTATCCATTGTCTCCAGTGCCTTGATCGGAACAGCCTCCGGGTCATCAGTGGCAAATGTCGTGGTTGACGGCGTCTTCAATATTCCTCTCATGAAAGCTTCGGGATTTCGGCCTACCATTGCCGGAGCTATCGAAGCCATGAACTCCAGCGGTGGCCAGATCGTTCCACCGGTTATGGGAGCAGGCGCTTTTCTTATGGCGGAAATCCTTCACATGCCCTATTCGGAAATCTGTTTGGCTGCGCTGATACCTGCAGTGCTGTACTACACATCGGCCTATTGGATGATAGATTTCTATGCTGCGCGAGCCGGCTTACGGGGTATGACCCGGGAAGAAATGCCGGTATTTCGCCATATTATGATGGAGAAGGGCTACTTGCTCCTTCCACTTATTGTGCTTTTGGTCAGCCTCATGGGGTTCGGATGGTCGCCGTATCGTGCCGCCTTGCTTGGCATTATCACCCTGATTATCGCCAGTTGGGTCCGCAAAGAGACGCGAATGGGGTTGACTTCCATCATCAAGACTCTTTCCGACGGCGCCCGGGGAGCCATAGAAATCATAGCCACTTGCGCTGCTGCCGGTATTATTGTCGGAGTTTTGACTCAAACGGGATTGGGCCAGAAATTTGCCATGATTATTTTCAGCTATTCCCAAGGGAATCTGCTCATCGCATTAATTTTTACAGCAATTGTTGCAGCCATATTAGGCATGGGAATGCCGACTACTGCAGCCTACGCTATAGCTGCATCGGTTCTGGCGCCCGCGTTGACCAAGGACTTCAGTATCGCTCCCATTGCAGCGCATTTGTTTATCTTCTATTTTGCCTGTCTTTCGGCTCTGACTCCTCCCGTTGCTCTTGCAGCCTTCGCAGCAGCGGCGATTGCAAACGCGCGCCCGTGGGACGTGGGCTGGCAGGCCATGCGCTTTGCCATTGCAGGATTTATTATACCGTTCATGTTCATCTACGGTCCTGCAATGGTGCTGATAGGTTCAACCTTTGACATCGTCACTGCCGTAGTAACAGGTCTGTTGGGGACCACGGCATTGGCCTCGGCGATTCAGGGATGGATGCTGACACGAGTGGCAGGCATTCAGCGTGTCTTGCTCGGGGTAGCAGCTTTGGCCTTGATAAAACCGGGATGGATTACGGACCTGATTGGTTTCGGTCTGCTGGTTGTTGTATTTGTTTATCAACTTATCGCCGTAAAGAAAAAACAACCGGCAGCGGCAACCTAGAATCAAACGGCCATGTAGCTTGACAGTGAGACTATCGTTATCAGAAGATTGACAGTTCGTTACGGCAGGCATTTTTGCCTTTACACGATCTTGTGCTACAAGACTTAAGAAGTTTTCTCACTTCTCTTTTGTGCTTCGCTATGGCACTCGGAATAAGGGAGATCTTGAGATGGAAGTCGCGAAAATACTCGAAGGCAAGAATATTCTTGCCGTCGACGACGAGCCCGATGTGTTGGAAGTAATCGAAGAAGCGCTTTTCGACAGCAACCTAACTACAGCTTTAGACTTTGAAAGCGCAAAAAAGCTGATCGATAAAGGATCTTACGATCTGGTCATTCTTGACATTATGGGAGTGAACGGATTCCAACTGCTGGAGTTGTGCTCCGAACGCGGGTTGTCCGCAGCAATGCTTACCGCACGCGCCACGGATATTCGCAGCATAAATCGTTCCTTGAAACTTGGCGCGGTATCGTTTCTTCCCAAGGAGGAAATGGGCTCTCTCCGTGAACTCACGGCTGAGATCCTTCAGGAACTCGAGCAGGGCAGATCACATTGGCAGAAGTTGTTCCATCGTCTCGGACCGTTATTTAAAGAGAAATTCGGTATTGTCTGGGAAGATCTGGAAAAACCGCCACGGCCGAGAATTCCCTGGGACTGATGTCGTTCACGATCGAGAGCTCTGGAAACTTTTTGATGTTCAGAGGAGAACAATGGCTGAGAAAGAAAACCATGGTTTGAAGTCAATCCTCAAGGGAATGGTGGTTGCCAAAACCTCATTGCTTTATCTCGTAACGGATGAGGATCGACGTGTTGAAGGAGAAATCAAATCACTCGCGTCCGCTTTCAAGCCTCCCCTCCGAACGTATGTGTGGTCCTGTACCACGGGAGTCACTCTGGACGATGAAAGCGTGCTGCCTACTCCAGCCCTCATGGACGCTCTCGACTGGTTTATGGACATAAATGAAACGGCGTTTCTCGTGCTCAATGACATTCATGTGTTCCTAAAAGACAATCCCCCGGTCATCAGAAAACTGAAGGATGTCGCAAAGAAAATCGAAAACACGTATAAGACTGTTTTCCTTATCTCGTCGGCCCTGGACATTCCCCCTGAAGTCCAGAGCGACATTGTATTGGTTGATGTTCCCCTTCCTGCTCCGGAAGAAATCGAGAAAATACTGCACGGCATCATCGCAAGAGAGAAGCATCGAGACAATCTCAAAGAGGCAGTCACGGACGACATTCGGGATCTGTTCGTTAAAGCCGGAGCCGGACTCACGAGCCAACAAGTTCAGCAGGCATTCCGTAAGGTTCTCACCGGAAAGCGTACCCTAAGCTCACAGGATATGGATCTTCTCTTTGAGGAAAAGCGCCAGATCGTGAGGAAGAGCGGACTTCTGGAACTTTTCACCCAGCCTATGGAATTCGACCAACTGGGGGGCTTCGGCAATCTGAAGCGATGGCTGATCATGCGCCAGGATATTTTTTCAAAACGTGCCAGAGAGTACGGCCTCCACTTTCCCAAGGGTGTGCTCATGATGGGCATCAGCGGTTGCGGCAAAAGTCTCTGTGTGAAAGCAATTGCCGCGTTCTGGAAATTACCGCTCCTGAGGCTGGATATGGGCAGAGTCTATGACGGGATTCAGGGCAGCCCTGAAGAATGCTTGAGAAAAGTCATTAAGACTGCTGAAGCTTCGGCCCCCTGCGTCCTCTGGATCGATGAAATAGAAGCGGGAATTGCCAACGCGAGCCAGAAGAGTCTGGGAGGATCGGCATCGCGTGTCTTAGCTACGTTTCTCACCTGGATGCAGGAGAAGCTATCGCCGGTATTCATCGGGGCAACCGCCAACAATATTGAGCTGCTGCCGCCTGAAATATTGCGAAAAGGAAGATTTGACGAGCTATTTTATGTAGAGTTGCCCGGAGACAGCGAGCGCATGGAGATCATTCGTATTCATCTCGCGAAGAGAAACGTCCCACTCAATCTCTTTGATTTCACACCCCTGGTAAAAGTGACCGAAGGATTTAATGGAGCTGAAATCGAGCAAGGGGTAGTAGGGGCACTTTTCAGGGCTTTCAGCGACAACAGAACGATCAACCAAAGCGATTTGTACATTTCCCTGGAAAGTATTGTCCCCCTTTCCACCACCATGAAAGAAGAGATCAAGAAACTGGAACGCTGGGCATTCAATCGAGCCCTAAGAGCAGGGGACTCGAAATAAGACTCATCTGAATCAGGCTGAGCTCTTTTTATTGCAGACAAGCACTTTGCGGCCATCCTTGAAAATGACCTGGATTCTCTCTGCGCCTACGATTTCCAACACCCTTCCGACACCAAATACAGGATGTTCGATAAATTCCGCGGGGGCGTAGGATTCGGTCACGCGGTATGTTCTGGGAACAAGGTCCGGAGACATATGGCGCATGATTGTCTGCCATTCACCAGCAGCTCTGGCGGCCGACGCACGAATGCCGGCAGGCGATTTGTCTGGCGTCCGCGCAATCTTAACGTGGCCGCGCTCCGTTTTTTCCGGTTTAGTGCCTTTCGGCGGATAATATTTGTGGTCCCCGCCACATGTCAGACAATGCACTCTTTGAATGTTGCTCCCCACCACAGCGATAACTCTGTGATTGAGATTCATTCTGCATCGGGTACACCATGCCTCCACATCATCTCCGGGACCGGCAGAACCACGGCCCATGTATCCTCCACCTATTTTTGCGTTGTGTATTTTCATTCCTGAAAGTTGGTACCAAAATGCTCGTTGAGGCCGCGCATACTAACGTACGCTGCGACCGTGCGAGAATCCTAGATTACCAATCGCTCCTGGTATGTCAAGTTCAACGGGTTCTTCTGTGAACCTAGACCGGTACAATGAAAAACCCCGCCCTGCTAAGGACGGGGTCTATATGATATCCCGGCGGCGACCTACTCTCCCACGCGGTCACCCACGCAGTACCATCAGCGCTGGAGGGCTTAACTGCTGTGTTCGGAATGGGAACAGGTGTTTCCCCTCCGCCATAGCCACCGGGAAGCTGATAACAAATATAAAAGTGCGTGAAGGGTTAAAAGAAACCCTTCTTCTAAGACAATCAAATAGGGTGATCGAGGATAAATCCATATACTTTAGTGGTAATCAAGCCTCACGACC
>JBGSLQ010000028.1:0-25654 GCA_041740635.1 Desulfomonilaceae bacterium
CACCCCTCTCGCCTCCTCATGAAGGACTGATCGAGAAACCCACTGGATTTCCCGAACGTCCTCTATCACGTGAGGCTCGTTAAGGGTGCCGCGATTTTAGACCGCCCCGGCTTTCGTCGCGTTTTTCAACCGGCGTTTACATGGGATTGCGCCATGGGAAAAGAAAGTAGACCCGAAGATATACAGCAGAGCATTTCCGGGGCAGAGACCGAGCAAAGTTCTGGCTCGCTTAATGAAGAATCGGCCGATCAATCTATGTCAATGCAGGAACAAGAAGAGATTCGTGCAATTTTCAGAACTTTTGTAGAATGCTATCTGCGCAAATCTCAAGAGAATTCACCTCATTTCAATGAAATAGTTTCCAAAACATATGAATTGGGGGTGCGTGACCTGATCTTAGGCTTCCAGAAAGAAGTGGAGATGCTCTATTCAGACTTGCATCGGGGTTTAGATAAATCAAGACTATTAACTTCTCCCGAAATACAGCAGCTTTTTGAGAAGTTCGATCCTAAATTGAGAGCTAGGTTATTTGGATTGAATGATGAAGTCGGAACGGCTTACGAAGCTGACGGCAAACGGGCAAACACGAATTCACTTGCCGAGATAAAGGTTAAGGACCGAATTGATGCTGATAAATTCAAGATGATGTCCAAGGGTATATTGGATGGATCTATTGCGGTGGCTCATCTTGCGCTACCTGTTCCAAGAAGTTTTTCTGTCGAGGAACTTGTTTCTGACGTGTTGCCATCGTTGCAACCTCTTGCAGCATTACCAAAAATATTAGAAATCCCTGGACCTCATCACAATCATCTGGAAGAAATTAAGAATCGAACTCAGGATATTTTGGCTAAATTCAGTCAAAAAATTGAGAAGCTGTGCGAATTTATGTCAACTTCTGACGACCGAGATGGTTACTTTCGCAAGGACATTTCTGGAACATACGTCGAGGCGAATCCTGCAATGGGTCACCTGTTGTCAGTTCCATGTGAAGAGATCATAGGCAAGAAAGATCGTGATTTGTACTCTCCTTCTGAAGTGGCTATATTGGAGGAAGCCCATAAAATAACCCTACAGGAGAGAATACATTTTCATGAACAAACACGATTCATAAAAGGGGAGCCCAAGAGATTCTCGGAAGTTTTCAGGACGGAGGACTCCTGCGGCCGAGTTAATGCTCTTGCCGGTATTTCACGTGAAGTTCCTTTTTTCTCTGTTGAAGCGGTCTCCGATTCCGAATATCCATCCCCTTCCATGTCCAGACTCTTGGGAGAACTCAAAAGAATTGCAGATTCGTCAATGAATGTACTCCTATTGGGCGAAACTGGATCAGGTAAATCTTACTTCGCTAAATATGTGCATGAAAAGTCAAAACGAAGCGGTGCTTTTATTCACATCAATTGTGCTGCGATTCCGGACAATTTGATTGAATCCGAGTTGTTTGGTCATGAAAAATGGGCTTTTACCGGGGCCATGGGAACGAAGATTGGGCTTTTAGAAGCGGCAGATGGAGGAACGGTGTTTCTGGACGAAATTGGTGACGTTCCTCTCACAATGCAAGCTAAGCTTTTGACCTTCTTGGATGATAAACAAGTTAGGAAAATTGGAAGTAATCGAACTCGAGAAGTCGATGTTAGAATTATTGCGGCAACCAATAAGGATTTGCGGAAAGAGATAGTTGAAAAGCGATTCAGAGAAGATCTTTTTTATCGCCTAAACGTTTTCAACTTTAAGGTGCCTTCTTTGAAAGAAAGACTGATTGACATCCCAATTCTCACGAATAAACTACTGAATAAGCTTAAAGCAAGACATTCCGACGTCCCTGCAGTTAGTCATGGTGCCATGGCAAAACTCCGTTCCCACTGTTCATGGCGAGGTAACATCCGTTCTCTGGAAAATGTACTTGCAAAGGCAATGACATATTCTAACGGAGGGTTGATCAGAGCAGAGCACATTCTCTTTGATGATATGGATGCTCTATCGGACGAGACTTTTCCTAATCCTAAAGAACCTAGCACCAAACAACTTTCGGATGAAGACCTGAAAATTCTCTATGAAGAAGTTTGTGTGACAGTAAACGAAGCAGGTGAAAAGGTGGGGCGCAAGGGATCAGTGGATCTAATAGCAGATGCATTGGGTTTTGCACGGGAAACCATTTCCCGACGCCTAGATTCGCTGGAATGTCCCAAAGCTAACAGAGGAAGACCCTCAAGAAAAGACAGGGAAGAATTGAAGTCAGAAATCGATCAATGGCTTAGAAACAAGGGAATTACCCCCGTACGCACTCCGAAATAAATCACCAATTTGACTCTCGATAATTGTGACGCACGTCACAATTAAATCACAAATAAGTCACAATTAAAGTCACAATTCTCTCCTGACAGCACCCCTTTCTGATTTTCACTATCCATGTATCTCATTGATTTTACATAATAGTTGTCAACAGCAATTCTTGGCACAACGCTTGCTTTTGTGAAGAATCAAGAAATACCTCGGAAAGTTCAATCCTGAAAATGTGGGAAAGAACATTCAAGAGGGAACTCGCCAAGGATGGCAGTTCAAAAATGGTGAAGAAAGGAGGAATCTTACTTATCGGCAAAGAAGAGGGGACTTCACGCAGCTCCTGCTGACGACACGACTTGCGTGAGCCCCCGGAAGCAACCGACAACAGGTTTTGAGGAAGTGTCAGCGCTTGTGAGTTAATGTTAGCACATTTCCGGAGTTATTCAACTCGACTTACACATCTGACGCACTCCTTAGACCTCCAGCTCCGGACCTGCAGCAATCTCATCGTGGATGAAGAGTGCAGGCCGTTTCCATGGAGGAAAAAATGAAGCAATTAGAAATGCAAGATTCCAGCGGAAGCCCAGAGACTGATGCCACTTCGGAATTCGTCGAAAGATTGGCTGAAGCGATAACTGAAAGCGTATCTGATGTGGTAGCGCAGCTCAATATGATGGAAACCCAAATAGAACAGAGGCGGGAAATCCGTGGCGAATACTTGGTCGCTGCGAGATTCGACTACGACCCAGCCGCAGTAGAGTCAAAGCGTTTCAGGCCGAGAGATTTTAAGCCAATTTTGGAACACCCGGATCTCAGAGTAGACCCCAGACGTCTTTCCGAGGACGTGGATGTTGCTCTTTTCAACCGTGAGGCAGCTGAACGAAAGATCGATGTTTCTGAGCTTCCGTTTACCCACAAGCTGGTGTTGGCACGGATGCGAGACAGGGATCAAGCTTTCGCTTTGGCAAGCGAAACCCTTGCCGAAGGTTACACCGTTGAGCAACTCAAGGAAAGGATTCGGAATAAAGATCAGAAACCGAACAAAGCTCGCCCCATCATACGGCAGCTGAAAAGCTATCAAGCGGGATCGGACAGTTCAACGAGAACTGAAGTCCTCGAACTTATCAGGAGCAAAGAATCGTTGCTCTCTCAGCTGAGTGTTGATGACCGTGAACTGATCCGAGCGGAAGTCTCAAAAACACGCCGAGCGATGGAAACCCACTTGGAATTACTAACTGAGGTTGAAAATGTCCTATTCGAGATTCTTTCTGACTCGATGACCCAAAGGAAAAATACGAGAGAATAATTCCCCGCTTAAGCGGGGAAATCAATTCGATCAATTTTGAACCCATTCAAGCGTGGTGGCATGGAGCGCCATCACGCAATCAAGACAAGTTTGCCTCCAAAAGGAGAGGACTAATGTCAAACCAACTGATTGAAAATAAAGAGAAATATAAAGATAAAGAAGGAAAAAGCTTTCCCATCAAGTCCATAGACATTGGAACCAGGCATCGTCACGACATGGGAGATATGCAATCTCTTATGGAAAGCATTCGCCATCGTGGAATGATTAATCCCGTCACGATCAATCCAAATGGACTTCTCCTGTGCGGTCAGCGCAGGCTTATTGCTGCAAAAAAGATCGGCCTCACTCACGTTCCCGTACGAGTTATGGAAGTGACCTCTCTTGACCACCGACTTGAGCTTGAAAAAGACGAGAACATGCTCCGGAAAGAGCTTACCCCCACGGAAGTGGTGGCACTCTGCAAGGACCTGGAACGGGTTGAAAGATATCATGATTCTTCCATTGAAAGACCATATGCAAACTCTCAGGCAAAAATCCGAATAAGTGATCCAGTTGTAACCAAGGTCGCCAGAGCACTGGGAAAAAACAAACGGACTCTTGAGAGAGCAATAGAGGTGGTTGAGGCTGCCGAAAGAGAACCTGATAAGTATGGGCATCTTCCCGAAAAGATGGACAGAAGGGGAAGCATTAACAAAGCGCATAATGAACTTCAATTCAGAAAACTGGAAGAAAAGATAAAACAGTCACCGCCAGTGATGAAAGGAGGATCATACGGAACCATTCTTATCGATCCTCCTTGGCCGTACGGAAACTCTCCTCAACATGAAGGCACTGGTCAATTACCTTATCCATCGATGGCTGTAGAGGAGATTCTGAAGTTTCCGGTCTCAAAATATGCGGCTCAGGATTGTGTGGTTTGTTTATGGGTCACCAACGCTCATCTGAAATACGGATTCATAGCGGTCAATCGATGGGGTTTTGAGTACCGAACGATGCTCACCTGGGTGAAGAACACAATGGGTACTGGAGTGTGGCTCAGGGGACAAACCGAGCATCTGCTTATTGCCTCACAGGGAAATCCTTTGATTAACGTCACGAACGAGACGACCGTGATGCATGCTCCGACTCGTTCCCATAGTGAAAAACCCAAGGAAGCCTACAAGCTTCTTGAGAAGATATTCCCTGGACCCAGAATTGAGCTCTTTGCACGCAAATCGAGAAATGGTTGGACAACTCACGGCACTATGGAGCTCCAAAAGGACAATTCAGGGACAACACTCGAATTGAATGCAGTTGAAACGGTTAGCGAGGTGCAGTCATGATTGCATTGGAGACAAACACGAAAAGTGAACTGCAAAAGTGTGTGTCGGAGATCTTGTCTCTTGTTCCTGAACACGTCACGTACGTGGAGTTTTCGTCAAGTCTTTCTCTGCTCTTTTCCAAAACGCCCTCACCAATCGAGGTCATAAACGACACGGATTCGAGCATCGTCAGATTGTTCAGGGTCTTGCGAAACAGAAAAGATCTGGAGACTTTCTGCCGATTGGTTCTTCTTATGCAAAGCAATTGGTCAAGACTGCTGCAGGATAGAATAAATTGGGCGAGCGAAGATGCCGTTGTGGCCGCCAGGTGGTTCTTGAAAGCTTCCTCTTGTCTCCTAGATAAATCAACCGGAACGATGCCATTTGGCTCTCATATAAGTGAAACGGGAGAACAGCCTATAATTGTACCCCAAGGCTTTTGGCAGATCATGTCCCGTTTGATGACTGCACAGATAGAACACAAGACGTTTCGTGATATTGTGAAGACGTATGACCACCCGGAAGCACTTTTCTTCTTGGAAGATCCTTTCAAAGACGGATCTCAGAATACTCAGTTCATAACTGCCTCTGTTCTTTCAGATGCCGATCTGGTTTACCTGATACTTCAAATTGAAGGCAACGTGATCTTCCTGGGGCAGGGTAATCCATTCTTCGTCTACCTTTAGAAAGCTGGATGGGAAAGGCATCGAATAATCCGAGGCCCGCAGGATCAACCGCAAACAATTTGGGTTCGCCGATAGCTTTGCCGGGGTTGCTGTTGGCAGCCCCGCTACAAGGAAATACGTTATGAAAAGAATAAAGACCCCTTTACGATATTTTGGCGGAAAAACAAGACTTTCGGGCAAGCTTCTCCAATACATACCATCCCATACAACTTATGTTGAAGCATTTGCAGGAGGTGCATCCCTATTCTTCCGCAAGTCTCCTTCTGATGTTGAGATTGTCAACGATCTTCATTCCGGCATTGCCAATCTATTTAGGGTGATTCAGGACTGGGAGATGTGCAAGGAATTATGTCACCTGCTGAAACGTACACCCTACAGTAGGGAAGAATTCTACTTCTCCAGGGAAACATGGTTCCGTTGCACTGATCCTGTGGAAAAGGCCCGCAGATATTTTGTCGTGATGCGAATGTGTTTCTCTGGAGCGACAAACGGCGGTTTTAGTTTCTCGGTGAAAGAGACCCGAAATGGTTTGGCCAGCACCGTTTCCAAATGGCATTCCGCAATAGATTCTCTATCACAGGCGCACGAGCGCTTGCAGCTCGCAACGATTGACCAGAAAGACTTTCGTGCAATAATTCGAGAGTACGATTCCATCAATACATTTTTTTATCTTGATCCTCCGTACGTTCATGCCGCTCGGCAAACAGCGGGTACTTATGAACTGGAGATGTCGGACAGTGACCATGAACAGCTCGTGCAGATTCTTCTGAAAATAAGTGGAAAGACGCTCCTCTCCGGGTATGTAAATCGACTGTACGCACCGCTGGAAAAAGCCGGATGGGTGAGGATTGATTTTCCAATTGTCTGTTCAGCGGCGGGGGGAAAGAAAACAAGAAACCCGAGACCTCCAAGAATTGAGAGCATCTGGGTTTCACCAAACTCTGAGAGCAGAGCTTTGAATACTTTGAAATGAATTGTGAATGAATGTCGGGAGGCTAAGGATGTCTGAAACAGGATTAACCCCGCTCATGAATGCAGAGCAAGTGGCAGACGTATTGGGAATAGCGATTAAGACCGTGCACAAGCTTGTGCGTGAAAGAAAACTCGCCTGTGTGCAGGTCACGGCTCGTGAGAGACGATTCACTCCAGCACAAATTGAAGAATACGTCGAATTGCGGTCAATTGAAACGAACATTGACAAGAAAACGTCCCGGCCCGTATCATCTCCTCCCAAGAAAGGGGGTGCGAAATCGACTGGGGTTTCTGGAACGGATCTCAGAAAGGAGATGCGTTCATGGTGACGAAAAGAGGCAAGAATTATTATCTCCGGATCAGGCCGTTTGGAGGTAATGAAATCGGCGTGAAGACGCCTGCCAAAAATAAAACCCAGGCCAAACAGATTGAAATGGCAATCATGATAGCGTGTAGATCGGGAGATTACAGGACTCTTGAGCCAATCTGCCGGGAAATATGCTTGCGAATGTTTAGGAACCAGAATTGGGAGATCCCTTCAGGTCTTCCATTCAATGAGCCGATCAGGGATGAATTGACTTTAAGAAGATCCGTTGAGCTTTTCATAAAATATCCTGGAATTCATGCAAGCCCTAATCGGGAACGTTACGAACAGGCATTCGTGCATATTGTCGATCATTGGGGTAGTGAGTGTCCGGTTAAGTCAATTTGGATTCCCGAAATCAAGGAATATCAGGCCCAAAGACTGGGTGCCGGTGCCGCTCCTTCGACGATCAATAAAGAGAAGTCAGCCCTTTCGAAGATGTTCCAGGTTTTAGTCGAACTCCGGCACATTGAAGTGAACCCTGCCAGATTGGTAAGAAATGTGTCGGAGAAAAACTCGAAAAGGGGAGCTTACGTGAGTTTCAAGGATTTCCAGTGCATTGTTGATGTGCTACCGGTTTGGTTCAGACCTATCGCTGAGACGGCTTACTATACAGGAATGAGGCGTGGGGAAATATTGGCGCTCACCCGGAAGAATGTCTGTCTTGACCAAAGGTTAATCCTTCTGGGCTCGCGAGAGACTAAGGAACGGCAGCGCAAGAGAGTGCCAATTCACCGAGACCTTGCCCCAATTCTTGAAACCGTAATGAAGATTCAGGGTATAGGAACGGAGAAGATATTCCTTCACAATGGGATGCCTGTCACCCATAGAGATGAAGTCAGGTGGTGCTGGGACCGGAAAGTGACCAAAGTGGAAGGTCTTGATCCGGTGCCTCGTTTTCACGATCTTCGGCACACCTGGAAGACGAATGCCAGGCGATCAGGAATGCATCCAGAGATTGAAAAATCAATTATGGGGCATGCTTCCCGAGCCAGGGGGGTCCATGAAGGATATGGGGTCATCAGTGATCAAGAGCTGATATGTGCCATAGACTCTGTCACCTTTGATCACGGCAAAACGGAGATTTTTCGGTACGGTGAATTCAAAGAAAAATCCCGCCAAAGGGCAGAAGCCTTTGCCGGGACTTGAAAGAAATGCGTACAACACGCGTACAAACGATTAACAATGGTAGCCGGGCTATATCGTAAGCCCTTGATATGTTTGGCGTCCCCAAGGGGATTCGAACCCCTGTCGCCGGCGTGAAAGGCCGGTGTCCTAGGCCGGGCTAGACGATGGGGACGAGGAATCACGAGTCTGCATAGTAGCTCGGATCGAATACTCGTCTTTATACGTTCTGTGGTGGGCCGTGCTGGACTCGAACCAGCGACTCTCTGCTTAAAAGGCAGATACTCTACCGTCTGAGTTAACGGCCCTCAACCTCAGCCGGAAACAATCACCCGGAAGCCGGTGCTCGATTCTGCCTTTACGGCTGCCTGAGCTTCCCTGTGATGTCGGCCCCAACAGAATTCAACCATTAAAGCATAACCCATGTACCCCTGTCAAGTACCACGGACCGACACTCATGCAGGGTGATGCAAAATAGCACAAAAACGGCTATTTTCAGTCAGTTGCATTTTCACATTTTGTCAGATTCGGACATCCCATTGTTCTATGCGGTCTCGATTCAAGGTGAGAAAAGCAGAAAGTGGGGCGTACATATTGCACTGAGAACAAATTTCGGGAATATTGCCCGCGTCCCACGCAGCACGGATATTCCGAATCGTATCTCCTTTCCATATGCGGTCAATGGAATCCGTCTGCACATTACCGACCAGCAGCTCCCCTTGCATGTCAACACAGCAGCAAAGATTTACATCTCCGTTAACATACACCTGAAGGCCGTAATAGAGCTGCTCGCACGGTTCCCGCCTGTCATGGATACGACGAAACTTGTTTCCCGCGGGGAGGTCCTCTTCACGAATCGACCCGGTCCAGTTGACATAGTCGTCGTCAATAACGCTTATGTACCTGCCGAGAAGCTCTACAGCCCGGCGATAATCGGCAGAGGCAAAAACCGCGCGATACGGTTTTGCACATCTCAAGCCGACAGAAATAGCAACAGGACGGCCAAGCTGATTGTTGGTCTCGAGCAGGTCGAATAAATTGGCCATGACCCGTTCATACCTGTCGACCCCGTACACGGATCGATACATGTCTCTGCTACCGATACTCGTGCTTACAAATATCCAGTTTACTCCGGAGGTCAACAGTTCTTTCGCGCCGTGAAGATCCAGTGCAATCAAATTCGTCGCGAAGCTGATTTCCTTTATGGATGACTCTGAGCGTGCTCGCCGGATTTTTGCCATGAGTCCCTTGTCTACGAGGGGGTCTCCTACCAGAGGAGTCAAACTCAGATCGCCACCGCCGTAAGCGACGTATCTATCGAGCAGCATGGAGAATGAGTCCGAAGTCATTACTTGAGGCGGTCTCTTGCGGAATCGGTATGCGCAAAAAGAGCACCTGGCATTACAGATATTGGTCGTTTCCACATCGAGTATGGTGAGTCGGGATTCCAGAATCCCCTTGAGACGGCGAGCGACATCCGGATCCATCTTCCGTGTCCTGATACCGGAAAACCGCTTCTTTACGGACTTGACCATCGGCGCGATGAAGGGAATAAGCCAAGGGAAACGAGACAAAATCTTTGATACGAACGCTCTCATTGCAACCCGATCCGACTAATCGAATTTGCATTCAAAGAGAGAAGATCCGGGAACCTTTTTTACAAAAAAGGTTCCCGGATATTAATGCTTTGAATGCATGTTGGTATAATACGTTTCAACGAACGTAGTCACTAATGTTAGCAACCTACCTCATACCTGTGGATTGATCAAGCGATCGTCTTCTCAGCTCCACCTGATCCTGTGAACGTCGATGAAGCACTTCCCAGGGACCGATTGTGCGAACCAACGTGAAGTCATCCTGAATAAGGTTCTTCGTCAGGGGGAATCGGTCAAGCATGTCTAGTCCCAGCCAAGCACATTTTTCCAGGACTATTACTTCCACCTCATTCCGTTTCAGGTCGGAAGCGATCCACCGGTCGAGCGAAGGTTCTCCCTTTGCAGAATACGTTACACCAGGATGAAACCAACAGATCGGTTGAGGATTCGGTTTACCCACTATACCATATAGCATGGTGAAGTCAGGAAACACAAAGAAAGGCTTGCCCTGAGCTGTCAAATGACTGACGAGATCGGCCACATCGTTACCGGAGACTTGCCATGTTCGTATCGTAGTGGGTTCGCCCCATTTCAGAGTTTTCAGACCGTGTATCGGCAAAGGACGGAAGATCGAGGTGGAAAAGAGCATGTCTCTCCGGTTCCACGAGAGCTCGCAACCGACGAAGGCCAGACCGAGGCCGATACATACGAATACTACCGACATGACAACCGGTTTAATCCTTACGAGCGGCAACACGAATTCCTGTGCCAATCCAAAGGATAAGGCAACGATAATCCCTGTAAACGGAACCGTATATATCACCGCATTGTTCATGGTCGGGATCATCAGGCTTTGTGCAGTCAGGAGCAGCAGTAAGAGAGTAAATGCTATTGTGCTGCGTCGGGTCTTCTGCAAATTATACGGCCCCAAAAACGCTGCAGCGACACATATCCAGATTGCAGCCGAACCGTAGAGAGCAATCCTCAACATAGGGTGTTCATAAGGGATAAGCATACGCTTCAGTCCGACCGACAACGACTGAACCCGTGATAAACCAAGCTCGAATGGCACTTCCAGGAAGTAATGATAAAAGAGCGACGGGTCGGAATACCGGTAAACCCATATCACAAAAGTTGCAAGGGTTACGAATAACCCGATCATGAACATTCCCACAAGTAACCAATCGCGGCGACTTGCTTCTCTCCGGCAGCACGACGCAAGGATCAACCCCAAGCTGGCCATGGCAATAAGAACGCCTGCATTTTGCTTGCTCAGGATGGCCAGAGCTGAAAGTATACCGGATGCGAGAATAATTAGATTCCCGCGCAACGGCCCATTATTTGCGGATACGAGAACGTACACGATGAGTGCCAAGGCAGGAAAGCCGAGGAAGAAGGCAGTGTGCTCGGGGTAGGGCGTGCCGAAGGATGGATAAAACCAGACAGCGGTCAAAACGCCTGACGAGATTCCGAGATATGTTCTCCCGGGAAACAGCGTCCTGATGAGGGAGATTGCGCATAACGCAGCAACTGCATTTGCAGTGCAAGAATGCATCAAGTAGGAAGAAAAAGAGACTCCAAAGATCCAAAAGAAAGCAGCTTGAGCCAAAAACGGAATTGGACCGATGGGACTCACAAAGTCTTTGAACGGTACCTGACCGGAAAGAATGCGGTATCCACCATCGAAGACAATAGATTGATCGGACGAAAAGAAACCCCGCTGGCCGCAGATCCAGCAAAAAAAGAACGCGAAAACAGCCGCTGCGATGTACGAAAATACCACTCCCCACGCAAGAGTGACATGCGGAACAAGCTTTTTGTCAGTAGTGCTTCCGCGACTATTCTGCTGTGTTGGCGTTATCGTATGAATCGGCATACTCCTTCACGGCAACCTGACGAAGTCGGTGTTCATATCCCTGTAGTCGGTAGCGCACGTGAAGAGTCGATTCTATAACAATTCCCGGCTCGCAGCGAACCTAAAAAGACATTAATTCGATCAATTCTTCTCTGGAGAAATGCTTCAGCAACAACTGATCGTCCTGCTTGACGACGCTCTCCATGAGTCGCCGTTTTCGGCTGATTATCAAATCGATCTTCTCTTCAAGAGTATTCTCGGTCACCAGTTTGAACACCTGGACTCCACGCCTCTGGCCGATTCTGTGAACCCTGTCCGTAGCCTGATCTTCGCGAGCGGAATTCCACCAGCGATCGTAATGGATAACAACAGATCCGCCGGTCAGATCTATGCCCAAACCGGAAGCTCTCAGAGAGGCACTGAATACCATGCAATCCGGGTCATGATTGAACCGCCGGACAGGTTCCGCGCGGTTGCGCGTGTGCCCTTTGATGGTTGCAAATTCTATCTTCCTGTCCCTGAGATATGCTTCGATGAGATCGAGCATTTTCACATACTGACTGAATACAACCACCTTTTGTCCGGACCCGAGGCTTTCGTCCAAAAGCTCTACAAATAAGTCCCACTTTCCCGATGCATATTTCTCGTAATTCGTCGACTCCCCTTCCAACAGAGCGGGATGGTTACAGATTTGCTTGAGATAATTCAGTACAGCGAAAACGTGCATGTAAGGAACAGTCTTATCCGGATCCTTGAGTGTCTGAACAAGCGTGCGACCCTGGTTCTCCACGATGTCCCGATAGAATCGAATCTGATCGTCACTGAGACAGCAACGCCGAATATCCTCTATTTTGGGGGGCAATTCTTTGAGAACCTGATCTTTTTTCCGCCGTAGCGTAAAAGGCTGAATCATGCGGGAAAGCTTTTCCTTGGCAGCGTAATCGTTTGTTTCCTCGATCAGTTGACGAAAATGCGTTTCAAACAGGGAATCAGTCATAAGGTATCCGGGCAGTATGACATCAAAAAGTGATTTCAAATCCGTAACACTATTCTCAATGGGTGTACCGGTAAGGCCGATAGTGCATACGGATTCCAAAGCCCGGATTGCCGAGTACGTCTTGGTGGACTTATTCTTTATGGCCTGAACCTCATCCAGCACGATCAGATCGAAACGGAATTCGACCAACATTTCCACATCCCTGAGTGCGATACCATAGGAAGTAATAATAAGGAGATGTTCTTCAAAAGCCTGGTGAAACGACCGGTCAGTCCCATGATAAATATACGGATCGAGGAAAGGACAAAATTCCATGAGCTTGTCCTTCCAGTGGCTCAAGACTGTAGTCGGGCACACCACGAGAAAACGTAACCTATCGCTCTTGCGGGTCTGTAGCGACAGAATTCCTGTCATAAGTGCCATAATCTGATGGGTTTTCCCTAGACCCATGTCGTCGCACAACAGACCGGAAAAACCGTTTTCATAAAGAAACCAAAGCCATCCAAAACCGTTTTTCTGATACCCTCGCAGCTTGCCTTTCATCGTTCTGATCGACGGAATGCGGCCTGCAGGTTTCATCAATTCGAAACCCTGGAACCAGTCACGGATTTTGGTCGATGAGAAGCGCTTTTCGACTCGATCGTGCAAAGCCAGAAAACGTAAATACTCGGTACGGCTCATGGAAATGGAATCACCAGCATCGAGGATTTTCTCATCCAGACCATCCATCCAGGCGAATTCCCGCGAACTGGTGTCTATCCACTTATCATCGCAAATCAGAAATCTTTTCTTGTCCTTCCGGGATTGGAAAATATCTCTGAACGGGACAACGAGTCCTCCGAAATCATACGTGATCTGAAGAGACAAGTTGTCGCGGCTGAAATCCTTGTGATCCACCAGGACCTGCTGATATGTTTCCAGAGTCTCATGATCTATGAGATCGCCATCCATAAAGATGGAAGATTCCGTCTTGAGCACTTCTCCGTGTTCCTGAAGAAACGCATTGATCTTATCCGCAGGTATAACCGTCCGTTTCTGTGCAGAAAAATATTCGGCCGGCAAATTTGTAGGGTTGACCGCAATCTGAAAAAATCCCCAATCCGGAAAGAAGTAATATGGGCCGAACAATTGCTGCTCAAGCTCGGTACGATCCAGGTATTTCTGCCCCGGTTCCGCATCCGGATCGGGATTCTCCACCACCGGGGTCACGTGGAGCGCCGATGATTCGGTCATTTCAATGCGATAGCCTGTTTTTAGCATATGTGGATGAATGAGCAGATCCGTCCCGATCTCCCCCTTCTTGTGCGCTACTTCCATCACGGACCCAATGAGATTCCTCGGAGGTATAAGCCTCAGAATAACAGTGTCCTCTTCGTTAAATGCTTCTACACATAGCTCGTGCTTGTGCTCAAGAAATCGGAAATGAAAATTTCCGCCTCCACGACCGCATACGAGAAACCCCACTTTGGCAATGCGATGCCAAATACTGTCTTCCGTGTGTTGGCGAATGGACTTCATTCCTCGGCGATTGATTTCATGCTCCGATTCGGAGTATTGCCAGGGTCTTCGCCTGAGAGAGGGAACATTCGGATCTTTGAGCTTTCGTCCGTACATTCGCCGGAAGAGGGTGGAGTCTATGTCTCTGCGAATCAAATCAAAGAATTCGTGGAGGAATTCCTCTACCAGCCGTTCCCCCGGCATGAAAGCCATTATTTCATTTTGATTCCTGTCCGAAAAACTGATTCTCAGCCCTTCACCCCCATGATTTACCTGGACTTTGAATCCCAGGAGCGAATCGCCGAAATTCCTGAATCCGAATGAGCAGATCTCATGCCAGAAACTTTCCTGAAAGTCTTCATCAAGTGTACGGAGTCGCCCGGTTTCAGGATCCGGTCGCAGAATGTATCGAACAAAGGAAACAATGTGATGGCAGTAAGTTCGAGTAGACGAGCGAAAACATCCGCAGGCGGCTCTGGTAAGAACTTTTGTGTCCGGATCAAGTGAGATGTGAACGTTTACCCCCTTTTCAGAGGAATCGCTCACCAGCCCAAAATACGATTCTCTTCCGAAGTTAATGTGCGAAATTCGCGAGGTTTCTGCCAGCCGCAGCCCGCGATCGAGAACTTCCGAATTAAACTGCTTTGTTATCTCGGAGGGTAATTCAGCCCCCCGACTGGTCCCAGAGGCGTTTTTTCTCAATTGTATCACTTTTCCAAACACTTAAAACTCCTTTACTAACCCTGGCAACCTACATTCCACGACCCGTCGATATCACAATAGAATTGGGGTGTCAATTATTAAATTAGAAAATGAGAAACCTCAGACAATGTTTTTAATGTTAGGGGAAATCAGGCTTGTTGATAACTGGACAGGTTAATTACTGGTTGAGCCGTATTTATGCTCGCGAAAAAGACTAATGATCGTCATACTAACAGGATTTGCGGCTACGTGTCCGTTCGCCGGGTGTTCAAAGTACTGGCAGCGTCCACATTACGAATGTATAGTGTCACACCTGAATCCGTACAGAGATTCGGGATTTGGCTTGCCGAGCGAGGTTGCATTCTATTCTTCTGTATCGCCGGAAACCGTCATGGATGGGACCTTTTTCCTATTCCGGTTCGAGAAAATGTACTCGGAGATAAATATCTTCACATGGCAAAGAAAATAGTCCCTGTCATCGCAATATTATTGCTGCTTGGCGCGGTAGTGTGGTTTTTCAAGTTGCGATCCGAAAACGGTAAGCATCGCGGCATATTCGTAAGTGGGAACATCGAAGCCGTGGAAGTGGATTTGTCGTTCCGCATATCCGGTCAAATCAAAAGCCTGCCGATTGAGGAAGGCGACCGAGTGGAGAAGAACCAAACAGTAGCCGCCCTGGATACGGATACGCTCCTGGCTCAAAAAGGAGCGGCAGAAGCTGAGCTGGCAAATACGCGCGCTGTGCTTGACGAACTGGAAGAGGGGACCAGATCCGAGCAGGTTGAACGCGCGCGGGCAGCTCTGAAAGCTGCTGAAAGTAGATTCGAATTCGCAAAAGAAGACTACGAGCGTTACAATGCTCTTTACAAAGAAAAAGCCATTTCAGCATCATTGTTCGACACGAAAAACACCGCGCTGAAAGTTGCAAGCGAGGAATTCAGAAATGCCCAGCAGCTTGTTCTAGAGCTGGAGAAAGGGCCCAGGGAACAGCAAATCAGGGCGGCCCGCGCCAGACGGACCAGAGCAGAGTGGGATCTAAAGCGCATCGAACTCGATATTGAGCATTCCTACCTGACGACACCTGTTTCAGGCGTCATTCTCGTTAAGTCAAACGAAATGGGAGAGGTGATACTTCCGGGAGCTACGGTTACCACTGTGGCTGCATTGGATGAAGTGTGGCTCAAAGGTTATGTAGGCGAAATCGACCTGGGAAAAGTCAAATTGAAGCAAAAGGCAATCATAACTACCGATAGCTATCCTGATAAGGAATATGAGGGAGTGGTAACATACATTTCTTCCAGAGCCGAATTTACGCCCAAGAACGTGCAAACCAGGGAAGAGCGCATTAAACAGGTCTACCGCGTCAAGATAACGATTAAGAATCCCAACCAGGAACTGAAAATAGGAATGCCTGCTGAAGGCTATATTCTTCCGGGAACAGCCGAACTGAAAAACGAGAGCCAACATGTCGGAAAACCATGATGCGCAAAACGATCTGGCGATCCGTACGGAAAAGCTCTCGCGCAGATTTGGTGAAGTACATGCTGTTCAGGATCTCGACCTCACCGTGAGACGAGGTGAGCTGTTCGGATTGGTCGGACCTGATGGGGCAGGCAAGACTACGACTATGCGCATGCTGGCGGGAATCCTCGAGCCTACATCCGGGGATGCCTGGATTGATGGAGTCTCGGTTGTGAAGGATCCTGAGGGAATCAAGACACATTTAGCTTACATGCCCCAGCGATTCGGTCTGTACCAGGACCTCACCGTGCTGGAAAATCTCGATTTCTATGCCGATTTATTCAGAGTTCCCAGGCGCATAAGGGCTGAACGGATTGAAGAACTCTTCGGGTTCAGCCGCTTGGGACCATTCAAGGATCGATTAGCTGGAGCGCTTTCCGGCGGAATGAAGCAGAAGCTGGGTTTGGCCTGCGCACTCATTCACGAACCCCGGGTGCTCTTGCTCGACGAGCCCACGAATGGTGTAGATCCTGTTTCGAGGAGGGATTTCTGGAAGATCCTCTATGAACTTTTGAAGGACAGAATTTCCATACTCGTTTCCACGGCGTATCTGGATGAAGCAGAACGCACGAACCGCGTCGGCCTCATGCATAACGGTTCACTGATTCGCGTTGGAGAACCCCAGGAGATGAAGAGTAGATTACCCGGTTTCATGGTTGAACTTGCCACATCGGATCGATCGAAAGCCCGGGAAGTCTTGGGCCGAATGTCCGGACTCCTTGACATCAACACGTTTGGGGATGGTCTTCACGTGAGAATTTCAGAGGAATCGGCTCAAGAAGCCATGAGGAATCGTCTCGAGGAAGCAGGCATCGAAATTCGCTCGCTCAGGAGGATCTCTCCCTCCATTGAGGACACCTTTCTTCATTTGATCACGCGAGCACAAAAGAAGCAGGGAGATGTCCCTTGAACGCAAATGGCAAGGAAATAGCCGTCTTTGCACAAGATCTCACCAGGGTGTTCGGTGAGTTCGTTGCTGTAGATCACATTGCTTTCGAAGTAGAAAAAGGAGAGATCTTCGGTTTTCTCGGCCCAAATGGTGCCGGAAAGACGACCACCATCAAGATTCTTTGCGGACTGCTCACACCTACTTCGGGTGTCGCTCGGGTCTCAGGCCGGGACGTGTCTACCCAATATGAGGAAATTAAGAAACACATCGGATATATGTCTCAGCGGTTCTCCTTGTACGAAGATTTGACTGTGCAAGAAAATATCGAATTTTTTGGAGGCATTTACGGGCTTGTCGGCGGCAAGAAGGTTGAGCGTTATAAATGGGTGCTCGAAATGTCTGGATTGACTGACAAAAAAGACACCTTGACCAGCGACTTGGCCCTGGGATGGAAACAAAGACTGGCGCTCGGATGCGCGGTGCTCCACGAGCCGCCGGTTCTTTTCCTCGACGAGCCCACATCAGGGGTCGACCCGTTGTCGAGGAGGACTTTCTGGGATCTGATAAACGACATGGCTCATGAAGGCATAACCGTATTCGTGACCACTCATTATATGGAAGAGGCCGAGTACTGCAACAGACTTGCACTGATGAATCGCGGCCGGATAGTCGCGCTGGGAACGCCGGGTCAACTCAAGACGGAGTGGATGTCGGAATCGGTTCTGGATCTGGAATGTGATCAACTGATGCCCGCATGGGAACTGTTGCAACGAGAGGATATCTTCAGTGAAGTGGCAGTTTTTGGAAACATGCTTCACATCGTCACGAAAAATCCTGCGACCGCAGAAGAAAGAGCCCGGGAAATCCTCCGGAACGCGGGAATAGGCGTTTCTCGCATCGAACTCATTACTCCCAGTCTTGAAGACGTTTTCGTAACACTTACTGCCAAGGACATCAATACGGGTTAATCAGCGCGATGAATTTTCCACGAACACTGGCAGTAGCCCGAAAGGAGACGCGGCAGATTGTGCGGGATTCTCGCTCATTGTACCTGGCGCTCGGAATCCCTGTTCTGCTCATGGTGCTTTTCGGATACGCGCTATCTCTCGATGTGAACGATATTCCCATAGCGGTTTGGGACCAGGACCGCTCTCCCGAATCTCGAGAGTTCCTGGATCGTCTTACCAGCTCAGGGTATTTTCGCGTCGTATTCGCTACAGATCGGTACAACCGCATTGTGAATGCGATTGATGACAATGCCATAACCGTGGGAATCACCATACCTTACAATTTCAGCGAACATATGAAAAAGGGCCAGCCCATCACCGTTCAGGCATTGATGGATGGTTCCGATTCAACTCGTGCGGGAATTGCGCTGGAATATCTCAAAGTGATCATTGCCGTATATGAAGGGGATTATCAGTTCCGGGAATTGGACAGGCAGGCGGTGAAGTCACGTATAAAAGTACCTGTGGAGCCGCGGATTCGCATTTTGTACAATCCGGAACTTGTGAGCAGAAACAACATTGTCCCCGGTTTGATCGCGATCATCATGATGGTCATAGCTGCACTTCTGACATCTCTGACTATTGTGCGCGAACGGGAGACGGGCACGATGGAGCAGCTCATATCCACCCCGGTCAAACCGAGTGAGCTGATTGTCGGGAAGCTGACCCCGTATTTTGTGCTGGGATATGTCGATCTCATAATCGTTTATCTTATGGGAGAATACGTATTCCACGTTCCCTTCAAAGGCAGTTTGCTGCTGATGTTTGGGTGTTCCTGTGTCTTTCTCATCGGAGCGCTTGCATTGGGTTTTCTTATTTCTGTCACTGCCCGAAACCAGTTTTTCGCCACCCAGTTCGCACTGCTTTCGACATTTCTTCCCACGTTCTTGCTGTCCGGGTTTGTTTTTCCCATATCCAACATGCCTGATTGGCTTCAGGTAATCACCTACATAGTCCCTGCACGACATCTCATAACGATTCTGCGCGCCATTTACCTCAAGGGCGCGGGCATTGAGATTATTGCTTTTCCTTTATTTATGCTGGTGGTGATCAGTGGCTTCATAGTGCTCATCGCGGTGAAAAAATTGAGGAAGACCATCGCATGAGCCAATCCGCAAACAGGGCAGCCAGGACACATTCCAACGGCAACGGCTCGAAATGGCCGACTCGGGCATCCATAAGGGCAAGCCTGCAACGAATCAGTCACTTGATGCGAAAAGAGTTCATTCACATTATCAGGAGCAAACAAAATTTCAGAATGCTGCTGATTGCGCCTCTGGTTCAGCTTGTCGTCTTCGGGTACGCTTCTCGTCTGGACGTGAAGGACGTTGACACTGTCATTGCGGATCTGGATCACAGTACCATGAGCCGACAGATAACGGACGCATTTTCCCGGTCTGGCTATTTCAGGATAGTGGCTCACGTAAATTCTTATGATGCTGTTGACGATTATATGCTCAGGAGCAAAGCTGCAGTTGCCATTCTCATTCCGCCGGATCTCGAACGTCAAATACAGGGATTCCGGACCGCTCTGGTAGGAGTGCTAATCGACGGAGTTGACGTAACCACTGCTGGAACAGTTTCGGGGTATGCGCAATCCATATTGCAGCAATTCTCCACGGATCTTATTGTCGCTCGCATGAACCAGATGCAGGGATTGCTCTACGCCACGGCAAATCCTCGAATCATTTCACCCGGTATAACCGATGCAGGACGCGCCTGGTTCAATCCAAATCTCAATTCAAAAAATTTCTTCGTGCCCGGTGTCGTTGTCCTGATCATTCTGGCAATGAGCATTGTTCTCACGTCTGCGATAATCGTACGGGAAAAAGAAATCGGCACCATAGAACAATTAATGGTCACACCCATATCGCGTTTCGAGCTGATTCTGGGCAAAGTGATTCCTTCTTTCATATTGGAATTCACCACGTTAACCGTAATCACACCGCTTGCGTTTCTCATGTTCGATATACCGTTCAAAGGATCCGTGTGGTTCTTTTATTTTACATCCATTATTTTTCTCATTACCACCTCCGGAATCGGAATAACCATCTCCGCGTTTTGCAAAACACAGCAGCAGGCAGTGCTCACATCGTTCATGTTTCTTCAGCCATCGGTTCTTCTCTCCGGGTACGCATTTCCAATAGAGAATATGCCCGTAATTATTCAATATGTTACATATTTAAATCCTCTCAGATATTTTATCACCATCATGAGAGGCGTCTTTCTTAAAGGAACGGGATGGGAAATCTTGTGGCCACAAGTCATTCCCATGGTTATTATGGCTATTTTCTACGTAGGATTGGCTTCTTTTTTATTTAAGAAGAGAGTCGATTAAATTACAGCAGCGGAAAAATGTTTATGGCCGGGAAGCGAAGGGGATTGCTCTTGAAGTGAAAGTGTCCAAATAATAAATCAGGGTTTGAAGGAGGTGTTTTTTCTCATGCCTGAAAAAAAGGAATTCACGAAAAAGACTTCTTTTTCGGTGATATATATTCTCCTGGCGTTTCTGGTGCTTTCGTTGCTGCAATTCTGGCTTGCACCCGAACGAGACAGTATCTCTTATTCCCAATTTAAGAAATATATCGCGGAAGGCAAAATCAATGCCGTAGTTGTTTCCCAGCGGTTTCTCAAGGGATACGAAAAAATTCAAGGTGGTACCAAGACTGAGCCCCTGTTTCCCACAAAAATGTATGTGACTCCACGAGTAGACGATCGGAATCTGATCAATTTTCTCGAGGAGAATAATGCCGAGATCATTGCGGAAAATGAAAATACGCTTTTGATGACTATTCTTTCCTGGGTTCTTCCGGCTCTCATCTTTGTAGGAATTTGGCTGTGGGCGATGAAGAGGATGGGGCAAAGTTCCGGAATAATGACGTTGGGAAAGAGTAAAGCCCGCATTGTGGCTCAGACGGATCTCGGGGTGACTTTCAAAGACGTTGCCGGTCAGGACGAAGCAATTCAGGAACTCCAAGAAATCCTGGAATTCCTTCGGACGCCTGACAAATTCACCAAGTTGGGAGCAAAGGTCCCGAAAGGTATTCTCCTGGTGGGCCCGCCGGGAACCGGAAAAACGCTCCTTGCCAAGGCGGTTGCGGGAGAAGCCGGGGTTCCGTTCTTCAACATCAGCGGCTCGGACTTTATTGAAATGTTCGTAGGTCTCGGTGCCGCCCGGGTCAGGGATCTATTCGAACAGGCTGCAAAACAGGCTCCGTGCCTCGTCTTCATAGACGAGTTGGATGCGCTCGGAAAAGCACGCGGCGCCGGCAACATCGCAGGACATGATGAGCGGGAACAAACACTCAACCAGCTTCTCGTGGAAATGGACGGATTTCAGGCAAATCAGGGCGTAGTCATCCTGGCCGCAACGAATAGGCCGGAAATTCTGGATCCCGCGTTGCTCAGACCCGGAAGATTCGACCGCCACATACTCGTGGACAGGCCCGATCTGGCGGGACGGCTAGCTATCCTCAAGGTCCATACGCGTAACGTTGTTTTGTCCGGAGACGTCGACTTGGAAATCATTGCACGAAGAACCCCCGGATTTACGGGTGCGGACCTTGCCAACCTGGTGAACGAAGCTGCCCTGCTGGCTGCCAGAAAAGAACAAACAGAAGTCACGCGTCGAGAGTTTGAAGAAGCGATAGACAGAATTATTGCAGGCCTGGAAAAGAAGAACCGCGTCCTCAATGAAAAAGAAAAGAAAACCGTGGCCTATCATGAGACAGGTCATGCGCTCGTAGCCGCGTTTCGTCCCACAGCAGAAAAAGTGCACAAGATCTCCATCATTCCCAGGGGAATAGGAGCACTCGGCTTCACGTTGCAGTTGCCGACCGAAGATCGCTATCTTATGTCAAAGCAGGAGCTGCTTGAGAAAATCGATGTTCTCCTGGGAGGACGTGCAGCGGAATCGATCATTTTCAAAGAAATAACCACAGGCGCACAAAACGATCTACAGCGAGCCACCGACATAGCCCGCAGCATGGTGACTCTGTACGGAATGACCGATAATCTCGGCGCTGTTACCTATAGGCCTACTCCAAATCCTTTTTTTCAGCAGTCGTACTTTCCGCAGGAGCGTGAGATCAGTGACGAAACCGCACGCCTCATAGACAGCGAAATAAGGAATATCGTAGACTCCAGGATGCAGGAAGTTGTCCGTACATTGCAGGAAAACGAGCTTCTGCTCCACAAGGTGGCACAAAGACTCCTGCAAAAAGAGACTATCGAAGCTGAGGAATTTTTTGAGCTCATAGGCAAACAAGAACCCGAACAGCCGGAGGATAAAACGCCTATTAAAGCTGCCGACGTGAGAAATATCTAGAATGGATTTTTGATCCGGAAGATTATTGTTGTAGAGAGAAAGAGCCGGAAAGGTCGTCACGTCAGTTGGTTTATAACGGAAAAAAATGCAATCTGGAGAAAATTGTTGGGATCATTCTCGCTGCAGGATTGTCTAACCGGTTCGGTTCTTCTAAACTGAGCCAACAGGTATCAGGTCTGCCCATTGTATCTCACGTCCTGATCGCTGCATTGAAATCGGAACTCGACCGTGTCGTGCTGGTAGTCAATCCCAGGACACACGATATAGCCGTTCCCCAGGAGTTTCTTTCTACCGAAAAGCTCACAAAAGTAGAGAATCGGCAGCCGCACCTCGGAATGTCTTCTTCGATAAAGACAGGCCTCGTGCACGTCACGAAAGAGACAACCGCCGCGCTGATATTGCTCGCCGACCAGCCCGGGATAACGTCTTCGGCCATTGACAGATTGATCGGGGTATCTCGTTTACATAAGGAAAAAATTGTGATTCCCACAATCGACGGCCGCCGAACCACTCCTGTTCTGTTTCCCGCGCGGTTTTTTCCGGAACTCCTCTCAGTTGCCGGTGATATGGGCGGACGCGAGGTAATCATGCGACACCCTGAATTGAGTATCCAGGTCGAATTGGCTGACGTGTACGACGATTCTGACGTCGATACCCCGGAAGATCTGGACAAAATGAGACGAACGGCCTCGGAAAGGATTGGATAACGTGTTCATTGCAGGTCGATACGCATGAAGATTCGTCTCGCCAAAACCGCGGGTTTTTGTATGGGGGTTCGCCGCGCAGTAGACATGGTTCTCGATCTGCAAAGGGCGGCTCCGCCTTTACCTATCGTTACGTACGGTCCGTTGATACACAATCCTCAGACGCTGAACCTGTTGCGGTCGCGCGGCATCCAGGAAGTAAAGTCCCTGGACGAGATTACCGGCGGTACCGTGGTAATCCGTGCTCATGGCATCTCGCCGCAGGAAAAACAGATCCTCGCGTCAAAAGGCGTCGGAATCATCGATGCAACCTGCCCCAGAGTCGCCCGGGTTCAGGCGTTTATACGGAAACACGCGGCCCGAGGACATTTTTGTGTCATCGTTGGAGATGAAGATCACCCGGAAGTTCGCGGTCTGATGGGATTCGCGAGCGCAGGTGGCCTCGTTGTCCCCTCAGCAGACTGCAACGGACTTATCGATTCGATTCCAAGGGATCGAGGAATTTGCCTTGTCGCACAGACGACCCAGGAAATTGAAGTCTTTGAAAGCGTTGGTGAGTTGCTGCGAAACCGCTGCTCGGAACTGCACGAGTACAACACCATATGCGATTCCACAAAACGGCGGCAAGTAGAAATCAGTCGACTGGCAAGACAGGTCGAAATGGTTGTAGTGGTGGGAGGAAAAGGGTCCGGAAATACGCAGCGACTCGTAAAGGTGGCTCAGGCTCAAGGTGTTCCTGCCCTGCATGTTGAAACCGACGAGGATCTTCCGGCAGGTGCTCTCGCCGGTGTCCGGGCGGTCGGTGTGACTGCTGGCGCGAGCACTCCCAACTGGCAGATTCGGCAAGTAACCGACCGGCTGAAAGAAATCGGCATGAGCCGGGGATATAGTCCCTGGAAACGAGTCCGACGGTACACGGACATTTTCGTCATGGTCTACGGCTGGGCCGCTCTGGCAGGAGGGGGTCTTACCGCGACAGCGTTGGTGCTCGAAGGCCGTCCCGTTACGTGGCTGCCCCTCGTGGTCACCATGCTGTTCGTGTACTCAATGCATCTGCTGAACCGGATTCAGGAGAGGGCGGGCGCTGTGCGTTTCAATACGCCCGAGATTGCACAGTTCTATATTCGACATCGAATGTTTTTGACCTTTTCGGGATTTTGTTCCTCCGCAGCCGCCCTGGCACTAAGTTTCACCATGAGCATTCACGCAGGTCTCGTACTCCTGGGGATGCTCATTGCCGGAAGTCTGTACATGGTTCCTATACCGGGGTTGAATCGGTTTCCCCGCGCAAAGTGGAGAAGCCTCAAAGATCTTCCCGGTTCGAAAACACCTCTCGTAGCTCTGGGGTGGGCCGCAGCCGCAAGCCTTTTGCCGGTGATGGGAAACATTTTGGATTTGTGGAGCCCCGGAGTGGCGGTTGCGTTCGTTTTTGCGGCAGGAACAGTATTCTGGCGGACCGCCCTGTCGGATTTATTGGATATCCAGGGAGATAGGATCGTAGGAAGGGAAACTATTCCCATTCTCATCGGGGTGAAAAATACACGCACCTTGCTCCTTGCACTCTTGGTTTTCCTCGGTTTATTCGTGACATGCGCGTCGGCTTTTCACTGGATCCCCCCAATTGGGCCTTTGCTGGTGATCAATACTCTCGTGTTCGGGATAGCTTTTCTGGTGTACAAACGGCGCCATCTGGTTGACCGGCTCGCATTTGAGGGAATTCTGGACGGGAATCTTCTTCTCAGCGGTCTTTTGAGCATTTATTATGGCGGTCCCTAGATCACCGGGCATGAACGAATCAAGCGCGCTGCACAAAATTCCTATTGACAGGAATAGTGGGATGTGTTAAAAAAAATACTTTTATAGAGGAACCGTTTGCTGGCGTAGCTCAACCGGTAGAGCAGCTGATTTGTAATCAGCAGGTTGCGGGTTCGAGTCCCATCGCCAGCTCCAGATATGGAGGGGTTCCCGAGCGGCCAAAGGGGGCAGACTGTAAATCTGTTGGCTCAGCCTTCGGAGGTTCGAATCCTCCCCCCTCCACCATAAGCCCTCTGAGGCTAAAAATTTCGCGGGAATAGCTCAGTTGGTAGAGCGTCAGCCTTCCAAGCTGAATGTCGCGGGTTCGAATCCCGTTTCCCGCTCCAAAATTGATGGATGTCCCGCCGATCTCCGAGAGGAAAAGGAGAGTCGGTGGAGTCTCGTTTTCTGAGCCCACGTAGCTCAGTCGGTAGAGCACTTCCTTGGTAAGGAAGAGGTTCACCGGTTCGATCCCGGTCGTGGGCTCCACAAACCGTACTCCGACCTCCGGTACACGGAGCGAATGCAGGGAAGCCCGATCATCTTTCCGGTCCCTGCGAAAGAAATGCCATTGCTGGTGTCTTAAATTAAGGAGGAGCCCATGGGCAAGGCGAAATTTGAGCGAACGAAGCCACATGTAAACATTGGAACGATAGGCCACATCGACCACGGCAAGACCACGCTGACTGCAGCAATCACGCGAGTGCTTGCGAAGAAGGGTCTGGCTTCGTA
>JBGSLQ010000029.1:0-94267 GCA_041740635.1 Desulfomonilaceae bacterium
CGGGTGCTGATCTTCTTGCGAATAACTTCATGCCTGATCGGATCCAGAAGGGCGGGTACATCGATGCCGTTGGGACATCTGGCGCCGCAGGTGTGGCAGGACAGGCACAGCCATATGCTCTTGGAATCCACAATGCGATCCTGATTCCCCAGAACCGCAAGCCTCACCAGTTGATGGGGAAGCAGGTCCATTTCCGGAGCCATAGGACATCCGGCAGAACATTTCCCGCACTGATAACACTGATTGATTACTGACAGCAGATCTCCAGCGGGACTCGATACTCGCCCCGATTGATAGGTGCCACCTTGCTGCATATTTATCTCCTGTGAACGCTTTGCTTCCGGAGAAATCCTGCGGGCCGCTGCATTCGACCTGCAGGAAATCTGAAGCACTATTGCACGCTATTTTATGAGGCAGAATCCAGAAGAGCGTCGATCTCCTGGAATACCTGATCGTCTCTGAAATGCTGAAGTTCGATCGCATGGCCCGGACAAACCGAGGAGCAAATTCCGCATCCCTGACAAAGTGCGGGAACAATTTCCGCCACATGGTCTTCATTGATGCGCGGAGCGCCGTACGGACACAATCTTACACATGTGAGGCATACAGCGCATTTTGTGCCGTCCACCTTGGAAATAACGCCGGGGAAAGTCATCTCGTCCTTGCTCAGAATGATTGCGGCCCTTTGAGCTGCGGCAGTGGCCTGGGCGATGGACTCGTCGATCGGCTTCGGGTAGTGCGAAAGTCCGGCAAGAAATACGCCTTCAGTGGTGAAGTCGACCGGTCGCAGTTTCATGTGAGCTTCGACAAAATAGCCGTACGAGTTCACCGTAACTTTGAACAGTTGTCCGAGCTGCTTATTGCTTTCACCAGGTTCTATTGCCGCTGCGAGGACCAGGAGATCCGCGGGAACCTTAATATCCTCATCGAGCACGGGATCGTGGATCGTGATCTTCACGGTATCGCCGGCAGCTTCGGCTGCAGGTTTATTTTCCGGATCGTATCTCACGAAGATAGTTCCGGCTTTGCGGGATTCTGCATAGTACTTTTCCAGCAGACCGTATGTGCGAAGATCGCGATACAGTATGTACGTTTTGGCATTCGGGTTTATTTCTTTGAGCCTTTCTGCCAGCCGTATCGAGCCTGCGCAGCATATCTTCGAGCAATACGGGCGTTCATCGCATCGAGACCCGACGCATTGAATAAAGACAGCGTTCTTGACGTCCTTGAGCGTCGGATCGCCTGCCATAATGCGTTCTTCCAACGTATGTTGAGTCATTACCGCCGGATGTTCGCCGAACAGATATTCCGTAGGCTTGGACTCCGATGCGCCGGTCGCAATGATTGCCGCACCGAATTCCACGTCATGGGCCTGACTTCCGTTAATCACTTTTCCTTTAAAGTGGCCGACGTGACCGGTGAGATCCGAGAAATTCGATTCCGTGAAAACCTTTATTTTGGAATGTGACTGCACCTTAGTAGCCAGTTCGTTGACGAACGGCTGCACGGGCTCGCCGTGAATGGTTCTTTCGATTGTCAGTGCATTGCCGCCCAGCTTGTCGGACTTTTCCACAAGGAAAACCTCGAAGCCCTGGTCCGCCAGATTGAGAGCCGATGTCATACCCGATACACCGCCGCCGAGGACCAGTGCATTGGGGCAGACTTCCATTTTTCCCTTTTCCAGGGGAGCAAGGAGTCGGGCACGAGCAATTGCCATTCTGGCAAGGTCCATGGCTTTGAGAGTTGCCTCTTCTTTGTGCGAGGCATGCACCCAGGAACACTGGTCCCGGATATTCGTCATGGTAAAGAGGTAGGGATTCAGACCGGACTTTTCCATGGTGAGCTGAAACATCGGTTCATGGGTCCTTGGACTGCACGCGGCAACCACAAGGCGATTCAAACGGTTTTCTTCTATGATCTTAAGGAACTGTTCCTGAGTATCCTGAGAGCAGGTAAACAGACGCTCTTCCGCTACGACTACGTTGGGAAGGTCCTTGACGTGCTCCACGACTCTGGGAACATCAACGGTATTAGCGATGTTGATTCCGCAACGGCAGATGAATACGCCGATGCGAGGCTCTTCTTCCGAAATATCCCGTTGCGGCGGAAATTGAATCTTCGTGGTCATGGTGTTCCGGGCTGACGCCAGGAGTTTTGAAGACGCTCCTGCAGCGGCAGAGGCTTCCATGACGGTCTGCGGAATATCTTTCGGACCCTGGACCATACCTGCAACGAAAACACCCGGTCTGGTGCTCTGCACGGGATCGAAGGAGGTGGTCGCGAAGAATTTGGACTCGTTCAACTCCACACCGAGTTTCTCGGCAATGACTCGGGATTTATCGGATGTCTTGAGTCCCACAGCCAGAACTACCATTTCAAAGTTTTCCGTGTGCAGCTTCTGATTGTCGTCCAGGTACGTGATATTCAGGTTATGAGTGATCGGGTCCTCTACAACCCGGCTTATCATTGACCGGATAAATCGGACACCGCCCTCATTCTTTGCTCTCTCGTAATAGGCATCGAAATCCTTGCCGTATGCACGGATATCCATATAGAAGATGGTCGGTTCGATGTTGGAATCGTGCTCTTTGGCTATGACGGATTCCTTGATGGATGCCATGCAGCAGATGGAGCTGCAGTGCGGCATACCTTTTTGAGCGTCTCTCGATCCGACACACTGAATCCACGCGACCTTCTTTGGGTGATGACCGTCTGAAGGCCTCTTCACCTCTCCCGCATTGGGACCGGAAGCCGACAGCATCCGCTCGAATTCCATATTGGTGAGCACGTTCGGTGCTGTCCCGTATGAATATTCGCCCCGGATCTTGTCAGGATTGATCATGTCGTAACCCGTGGAAAGAATGATCGTTCCCACGTTCACCTGGAGGAGCTCATCTTCCATCGTGTGGTCAATTGCCTGTGCAGGGCAGGCTTTCACGCATTCCATACACTCTGAGCAGACGCCGCAGTTGAGGCAGCGATTGGCCTCGCGAAGTGCTTCTTCTTCAGGGAATGCGAGTTCGACTTCGCTAAAACCCTTGCGCTCGGAAACGTGGATTTCCGGGTTCTTGGCTCGGGCTTCAGGCCGGATGTTCGGAATGGGGGGATACTCGGGATTTTCCACGCCGGTCCAGGGGCGGCCTTCAAACATGTCCTTACCCTGAATAAACCGAGTTATGGATTCCGCTGCCTGTTTACCCGCGGCAACCGCTTCCACCACCGTTGCAGGACCGGTTCCGGCGTCTCCGCCTGAGAACACGCCTTCCATTGAAGTGGCGTAGGAGATAGGATCCACGGCAATGGTGTTTCTCCTGGTGGCCTGGAGATCCTTTACGCTATCCCACAGTGCCGGATCGATAATCTGGCCGATCGCAGGAATTATGGCATCCACGTCTATGACAAACTCTGATCCCTGAATGGGAACGGGTCTTCTTCGACCGGAATCATCAGGCGGGCCCAGCTCCATTTTGATGCATTTGATACCGGTCACTTTCCCGTTGGCTGAAACCACTTCGACCGGCGCACAAAGGAACTGTATTTTCACGCCCTCTTCAATGGCTGCATCCACTTCGTCCTTGAAAGCAGGCATCTCCTGCCTGGAACGTCTGTACAGGATGTGGACGTCGGCTCCGAATCGTGAGAGCGTGCGGGCTGCATCTATGGCAACGTTACCGCCGCCGATAACCGCGGCCTTCTTAATACCGTTATACGAGGTGCCAAGCGCTGCATTTCTGAGGAAATCGACTCCCTGAATTACGCCGTCCGACTCTTCGCCCGGAATGGCAAGGTTTGCGCCTTTCTGGCAGCCGACCGCCAGGTATACGGCCTTGTAACCCTGGTTTTTCAGATCCTCAACGGAAAAATCTTTGCCGAGAGCGCTGTTTGTCTTTGCTTCGACTCCGAGGCTCAGGATGTGATTAATCTCGTTTTCGAGAACATCTCTGGGAAGTCTATACTCGGGAATGCCGACTCTGAGCCAACCACCAAGGACCGGCGCGGCTTCGAACATCGTCGTTTTATACCCTTCCAGAGCAAGGTAATACGCGGCTGAAAGACCGGCAGGTCCTGAACCGACGATCGCCACCTTTTCATCACGAGGCGTGATCTCTGGAATGGTCAACTGTCCGTAATCGATCTGATCGGATGCAAATCGTTTCAGCTTACAGATGGAGACAGGTTGATCTTTTTCAGCACGGCGGCAGACACTCTCGCAGGGATGCGGGCACACTCTGCCCAGGACTCCCGGAAGAGGGAGCTGATTATAAATGAGTTCAATCGCCTGCTTGTATTTACCCTGGGAAATAAGCTGGACATAGCCCTGCACATTGATATGGGCCGGACAAGCCATCACGCACGGTGCGCGGTCCCCTTTATCAATAACGAAGGTCTGAGGAATGGTCTGAGGAAACAGTCTATACGTTGCGGATCTCTTGCTCAGTTCCTCATCAAATTCGTTGGGTACCTTCACGGGGCATACGGACGCGCAGTCTCCGCAGGCTTTACATCGATCTTTTCGGATGTACCGGGATTTCTGGCGCAAGGTGACAGAAAAGTTTCCCTCACTTCCTTGGACATCTTCCAGTTCACTATAGGAAAGGAGTTCTATATTGGGGTTCTGTCCAACTGTAACGAGCTTGGGAGAAAAAATACAGGTAGAGCAATCATTCGTGGGAAACGTCTTGTCGAGCTGGGCCATTCGCCCGCCAATTCCGGTCTCAGTCTCAACCAGATACACCTTGTAACCCGATTCCGCGAGGTCTAATGAGGCCTGCACTCCGGCTATTCCGCCTCCTACGACGAGGGCGGCGCCTACCACGTCCTTCGCTTGGGCCATAGGAAATTCACCTTCCGAGAGATTTTTGAAATGCGATGGAATAGTATCTATATTTAGCAGTATCAGCGCGCTGTGTCAATGACTGCAGCAAGTATGTTTGAGCTTGGGTTGTGAGGCAAACGATTTATCTCGGTCCGAGTGGAGAAATGCGGAAATCTGTTTTCTCAAATCACCAATAAACTGAACATTTACGCCGGGTTCCGCAGCGGCCAGCAACGTACAGTTATGGAACAACGGCTCTTCTTCAAGAGGGTATCGGCTGTTTTTGGAAGCCTGATCCCACATGAGTGTGCCGGGAATCGGAGAAAATTCAGCCAATTTCGGATACGCTCCTGCAGTCAGGACAATCTCAACATCTTCTTCAATCTGTGCTCTCGATTGGCCGGGAACCCCGACCAGCAGGTACACGCCAATTTGTGCTCTGGAAAAGCCGGCATCCCTGAGATGGGTTACTGAGGAGAAAAACGATTGCAGATCGGTTTTGTTTCCCGTTCTGGAGTGAAATTCGTCGGACGAGCTTTCAAACCCTATGCGAATTGTTTCAAAACCCGCTTTTTTCATGGCCACAGCAACCCGGGAATCGATTCGCGTTGCATGCAATCCATTTGGCGCGTGAATTCTCAGGCCGGGAAAGCGTTCGGCAATCCCGGTAAGGATAGGCAGAGCATGACGTTCGGCATTGATGAGAAACGCATCGTCGTACAAAGCAACATCGAAAACCCCGTACTTGAGACAGGCATCTTCCAACTCACTGATCACGTCTTCCGCGTTCCGTTGCAGGTAATTCTCATTCAATCTTCGTGAAGCGCAGTACGTGCATCGGAGCGGACATCCGCGAGAGGTCAGCAGCGGAATAAACGTGACTTTCCTCAGAAGATCCAGCGCTGGAGTGAATTCCAGGTCTCCCGATCCGGATTGTGTCTCAGGAGTGATTCCGGTACATCGCTGGAGATGTTCGGCGATGGAGTGTTCGGCAGGTCCGGGGAGTATCGCATCTGCTGCGATATAGATTTTCGCATGTTCCGGTAGCAGCGATGCATATATACCACCCAGTAAAATAGGCACGTTGGGAAAAACTTCCCGGAGGAGTTGCACAGTCTCGCGAACTCCGGTGTACCAGTAGGTCATAAGGCTCGTCACGAGGATTGCCGCAGGAACCGGAAGGGATTCGAGATCTCGTTTCACAATCTGCGGATCTACTCCATAGCGGGCATAGGTTCTTGGAATTGTTTCGAGGCATGCCGGTTTGACAATCGGTGTCCTGTGGAACGGACTCCGACCGAGGGATCGGGATTTCAGAGAGGCCATTTCAGGGTGATGCTGGTCGAGACAGTCCAGAAGAGACACGTTCCATCCAAGTTTCCGAAGCGTCGTGGCGAGCACGAGCAATCCCATGGGCCGAGCCCACAGATCGAACGCAGCGAAATCATGTATCCAGGGATTTACCAGGAGGAGCGAGGGGTGTTTCATGTTCGTTTGCGTCCGGTTCATGCATCTGCTAGTGTGAACCCGGTCGATCCCGGAATCAAGCCCCGAACGTCATAGAATTCCGAGAAACCCTTGAGTTCGGGAAGAACTATATACAGAATAAGAGAGAGCAGGCAACCGAACAGGAGATGGAGGGACGGGAACGTGTTTGGCATGAAAGATCTCATACAGCAAGCTCAGGGACTACAGGCAAAGCTCAAGGACATACAGGACGATCTGGCTCAGAAGACCGTTACCGGGTCCGCAGGCGGGGACATGGTTATTGTGGAAGTCAGCGGGTCTCAGGAAATTATATCGATCAAGATAGAAAAAGAACTGATAGACCCGAATGAAACGGAATTTCTCCAGGATCTGATTGTGGCCGCCACGAACGATGCTCTGAAGAAGTCCCGTGACCTTCTGGCGGAAGAAATGGCCAAAGCGACAGGCGGACTCAAACTTCCGGGACTCTTCTAAGGCCTCTTGCCCAGAATAAGGTGATCTTTTCGTGCGACCTCTCGAAGATCTAATCGAAGTTTTGAAACGATTCCCCGGGGTAGGCGAGAAAACTGCCACTCGGTATGCGTTTTACGTTATGCATGCCAGTGACGGCGATATCCAGCAACTCATTCGAGCGATAAAATCCGTAAAAGAAAAGTTGCGGCTCTGCTCCAGGTGCTTTCATCTCACCGATGTGGACCCGTGTCAGATTTGCACGGATAAGCGTCGAGATCCCAGTCGGCTCTGCGTCGTGGAAACCCCGATGGATCTGCTTGCGATTGAAAAGGCAGGGCAGTTCCGCGGTTTGTATCATGTTCTGCACGGGGTTCTCTCTCCTCTGGATGGGATAGGACCCGGAGACATCCGTTTCGCAGAACTCCTGGATAGGGTGCGTAATGAAGGAGTCCTGGAAGTGATCCTCGCATTCAACCCCACCGTGGAAGGCGAATCCACGTCCTCGTTTATCGCTGAACGGATCAAGAGTATGAATGTCTCGGTCTCGCGTATCGCGTATGGCATACCCGTGGGCGGGTCGCTTGAATACTCCGATCCATTGACCTTGTCACGAGCCCTCGACAATAGAAAACCTTTGTAACCATTGACAGAGTGACACAGGCGCTACGATTTCATTGAGCGCGCCAAGTCACCAACGCGTCTCACAGCATTTTCAATCTCCGCAGACCAGAAACCTGCATTCAGACGAAGACAATTCAGAAATCTTTTCTTACTTGAAAACACAGGTCCCGGCGCAATAGAGATTCCTGCTTCGAGCGACATCTCATACAGCTTCAATGTATTGACATAGTCCGGACATTCAACCCAGAGGACAAATCCTCCGGAAGGTCGCGTTACGGTTGTGCCTTCCGGGAAGCAGGTTTCTACGGTTCGAGCCATTGCTGCGGTTTGTATAACGTATGTTTTCCGGATTCTTCGGAGATGATGATCGTAACCCCCGTTCGTGAGAAATTCGGCAATCGCGAGCTGTGTCGGCATTGGAGTCCCTACGGTACTCAATGTCTTGAGGCGTTCGACCTGACTCTGAAACCGACCTGGGGCAACCCAACCCACCCGATAACCTGCAGCAACGGTCTTGGAAAAAGAGGAGCAGAGCATCACGAGCCCTTTTTTGTCAAAGGCCTTTGCCACTATGGGACGTTCATGGCTGTAACAGATGTCACCATAGATGTCGTCTTCAATGAGAGGGATGTCATGGGACGCCAATAGCTCAACCAATTCTTTTTTTCTGTCATCCGTCATGCAACTCCCGATGGGATTGCTGAAATTGGAAATTACCAGGCACGCGCTTATATGATGATGATCCAGTGCATAGCGAAGTGCAGAAAGGCTTATCCCATCGTCTCGGTGCACCGGTATTTCAACAGCCTGAAGACCGAGCACCTGAATGACCTGGAGAAAACCGAAAAAGATAGGCGACTCAATGGCTACCGTGTCTCCGGGACGACAGATAGCTCGTAGGCACAAATGAACTGCTTCCAGGCAGCCGTTCGTCGTAAGAATCTCGTCAGGCGTCAACAAGCAGCCGGCAGTCATCGCTCGTCGGGCAATCTGCGTTCTTAGAGGTTTGTATCCCGGAAGAAAATCATACGATATGCTCTGATACTTGTGACGCCGTGTTGCCACGGAAAGCGCCCTTGTCAAGCGATCGACCGGAAGGAGCTCCGGGTTCGGCAATGCTCCACCTAAGGGTACCAGATCCCGGTTCCGCGGCGATCCCATGAGCATCACGCAAATGTCGCTGACACTGAGACTCTTGGGGACAGCAGCCCGTGAGGAAACTCGAGAATGCGACGAACCGGAAGTGTTTTTCGAATGAGCCCGCACATAGTAACCTGACTGCGGCCTTGCTTCTATCACTCCCTGATTTTCCAGGTGAGCGTACGCAGCCATTACCGTGCTCAGACTGACGCCGAGTTGACGGCTCAATCCTCGTACTGAAGGTATTCGTTCCCCTGTTCTAAACGTACCTTCCTCAATGAGTCGGGCGACCCGCGTTGCCACTTTTTCATAGAGATTGACTCGTTCCGATTCCATTCTAAACCACTTTTCCTACGAGCTTATGTGATCCCTGTCCGACAGCGGCTTTCACACTGTTATACACGCATTCCTGTTGGAGCATCCATCTATTTGAAACACCCGGCATAACAGATGAGCCTATTTTTATCCGGTACAGTCGAGGAATTCACGCAACTGTTACGGTTACAGAAGTGCAGGAGTGAGTCTACAATTCCAGCGATCCATATTCCATACTGAAATTGCGGTCGGTAAACACGATCCTCTCATTGGTCCGATTTGGAATTTCTTTGAAGGGAGGCGAGGAGCATGAGAATCTTTCTTGTAGCATTGACAATTTCCCTGATGGTTGCATGCCGGGTATTGGCTCTGGAGCCTATCTGTATAGGAATTTGCCTGCCGCTAACCGGCCATTTCAGTACGAGGGGACAGTCAGCCTGGGAAGGCATCAAGGTTGCCCATGCGATGGAGCCGCACGTCATGGGAAAACCCGTGCAATTGAAATTGATAAATACAGGATCCGATCCTGCAGGAGCTACGAATACCGCTCTAGCGGCTATCGAGAAAAATAGCGCTGTCGCGCTTATCGGAGACATTCTTTCAGTCAATAGCATCTCTGTATCACACTGCATGGACAAACGTGGAATTCCTGTTGCCACGATTCCCGCCTCGCGGATGCCTCAGTCAAGAGTGAGTCATGCATTCCGGCCATGTCCGACCGATATGGAGCAAGCTAGTGTTGCTGCAAACCTTGCGATTCGTCATTTCACCGCACGAACCGCTGCGGTTGTCTATGACATATCTCAGGAGCACAGTATTTGCCTTGCTGCTCATTTCGCCAAAGAATTCCGTCAGGCAGGAGGTAGGATAGTCACTGAAATCCGGTGCAGAATCGGAGAAAGAGATTTCGCGGGACAGATAAAGCGCATTAAGCTTGCAAATCCTGATATTCTGTATCTCCCCATCTATCATGTTGAATGTGCGCTTCTCGTCAGACAAGCGAGAGAGCGCGCTATAAGCGTACCCATAATAGCCACGGATGCAGTACAAGTTCCCGAGTTCCTGGAATTGGGCGGCAACGCGATTGAAAATCTCTTATTCACATCCTATTTCCAAGAAGATTTCTTCAAGACGGAATCAGGGAAGCAGTTTCCCGGTTTTTACGAAAATAGGAAAGGAAAGAAACCTCAGACCTGTGAGGCTCTGGCAGCGGAATCGTATTTTCTCGTGCTTGATGCAATCAAAAGAGCAAATTCGTGCGATCCGCGAAACATTGGTGAAGCACTGGCAACCGGACGAATCGACAAATCCTGCGTTTCAGCCGATGTTCAGTCTGCAAAACCCGTGTACCCCTTTGTCAGCGTGGTGAGAGGAGGAACGTTCACACATTTTTCAGACGCTCATGCCTGGTTTGGCGCTAGAGAAATCGTCCGAAACCCGGCGTCCATAACCGAAAGCAGCAGATTGCCTGATGGAAGCCCGGTATCAAGTGATTGACGCGAGTTCCGGCCGTCTTCGGAAAAGGGGCACGACATTTCATTTTGCATTCAAAAGGGAATATTGGGGGACCTTCTTTATGAAGAATCGTCCCCCCCAGCCCGCTTAAAGAGACTTTTGGCATGGGCTGGAACCAGAAGTTCTTTCCCGATTTTGCTTCTTTGACTGCGAATCGATGTCAGCCCTGGCGCAGGGAATCCACGATTTTTAGTCGAGCGGCTCTCCATGCGGGGAACAGGCCACCCATGAAACCCATGATCAATGCAAAAGCCAGGGTGTATCCTGCGATTGCAGGCGTTAATCTGAATCCGAAGGCCAACTCTGAAAAAGTCTCCCAGTTCACGGTAGAAATCGTCAAGAATTGAAGAGCCGAACTACAGAGGATTCCCACCAGTCCTCCGATGAGCCCGAGTAAAAGGGACTCTGCAAGAAAAGCCGCAAGAATACTCGCCCGGCTGAAACCAATGGCACGCAGCGTGCCGATCTCCCGAATCCTGTTCGCGACCGCTGAGTACATTGTCACCATCGCGCCGAGAATTGCCCCGAAACTGAAAAACGTCGTCATGGCGATCCCCAGTATCCGGATGAATTTCGACATAACTTCGGACTGCTCTTTATAGAAATCCATTTCACGCTTGACCTGAACCGTCAGGCGAGGATCGTTTTCCAGCCGTTGTTTCAACGATTCGAAGGCATGTCGACCGGGAACTCTGGCGACCAGACAGGAATATGTATCTCGTCGAAAAGCCTGCATCAATTGATCCGCATCTGTCCATACTTCAGAGCTGAAAGCAGTCTGCCCCGCGTCAAATGTCCCAACTACAACCCAGTCCGACATGGCAAAATGGAGCGAGCCTCCCAGGTGAGCGCCTTTCATGTTCTGCGCGAGTCCCTTGCCTACGACAATCTCCCGCGAGCCCGGTCTGAAAAGCCGACCGGCCATCAATTTCACTTGAGGGCGTAGCTCCAGAGAATGCGGACCTACGCCGCGCACAATGACGTTCGTCGGCTTGCCTGTGGACCTCTTCGGAAGCGTCACGAGAACCAGCGCTTCCTTTGCAGCGATGGTTTCTCCCAGACCGTTTTGGGCAATTTCAGGCTGTACCTCGATAATAGCTGCGGAAGATCGCTCTATGACGCTGGCCACTTCGGTTTCCGCAGCACCTCGCAGCACGATTGCATTTTCAGGCGAGCCTGTCTGCACCAGGGTTTGCTCAAGTCCTTCGGCAAGCATTAGAACCGCGGCGAAGACAAACGCCACCAAAGCCATTCCGCCCGCTGTGAGTACAGTGGTGAGTTTTCTCGTCCAGAGATTACGCACGCTATAGGAAAAGGGTACAGGCATGAGTTAACAACGCACTCGCTCGAGGAATTCCCACGTTGGACACGGCTCAAGCCGAACTTGAAATTCCGCTGTAAAAGACTCGGCTAATGAGGCTTTCACAGATTCCATAGAAACACTCCCGGACAAAACGTCACGGATGCTTACCATTCGAGCCTGAGGCATTCCACAGGAAACCATGAATTCGGACGGGTCAAGTTCCAGATCCACGTTGAGGCTGAATCCGTGATAGGTAACGCGGCGCATGATCCTGATGCCGATTGACGCTATCTTCCGGTTGGTGTCAGTCCAGACCCCTGTCTTGCGATCTTCTTTGAACGCGTGAACTCCCAGCCGTGCGAGACCGCCAATGATAGTTTGTTCAAGCCGTCTGACGTAGTCCTTCACGGTAATCCGTAATGAGCGCAAATCCATAATGGGATAGCACACCACCTGGCCCGGCCCGTGATACGTTGCCTCTCCGCCCCGGTCCGAGTAGTAGACAGCAATTCCTTTATTCAAGAGACATTGCTCGGAAACAAGAATGTCCGAAGGGTTTCCTCGTACCCCCAGAGTGATGGTGTGCGGGTGCTCCAGGATGAGAAGGACATCCGGGCAAGATTGTGACAGTCGCGCGGCTAGAATGGTTTTCTGTAGCTCGAGTGCACGACCGTACTCCAAGGTAGGGAGATTCACCAGCAACATCGGTGCACCGCTTCATGTCACATCAGGCCGGTGCCCTGATTCAAGGTTTACGCGCGGACCGGCTTGTATCGAATCGGTCCACGCGTCTCAAAATCATCACACTTTTTCTACAATGAGCGCGGCACCCATGCCACCGCCCACACACAGAGTGGCAAGACCTCGCTTCACGTTCTCTCTTTTCATCATTTCATAGAGAAGCGAGGTGAAAATGCGAGCACCGGAAGCTCCAATGGGATGCCCGAGAGCAACCGCTCCACCGTTTACGTTTACGTTCGCATTCGCGGGATCGAATCCAAGGTCCGCCGCAACGGCCAGAGTCTGGGCTGCAAAGGCTTCATTCGCTTCGATAAGGTCAATATCTTCAAGCTTGAGGCCAGCCTTCTCGAGTGCTTTGCGAGTGGCAGGTACCGGCCCGATTCCCATGATTTTAGGATCCACCCCTGCCGACGCGTAGGATACGACTTTTACTTTTGGTTTCAGTCCTAATTCTTTCGCCTTCTCCGCGGACATAACGAGCACTGCGGCCGCTCCGTCATTTATTCCTGACGCATTACCGGCTGTTACGGTTCCCTGTTTTGTGAACGCAGGTTTAAGTTTGGCCAAGGCTTCTTTTGTCGTTCCGAAACGCGGATGTTCGTCGGTATCGAATACTTTGGGATCGCCTTTACGCTGAGGAATGATCACGGGGACTATTTCATCCTTGAATCGTCCCTCTCTTATCGCACGTTCCGCACGTTGCTGACTCATGGCGCTGAACTCATCCTGCTGTTCGCGGGTAATTCCGTATTTCTCCGCCACGTTTTCCGCGGTCATTCCCATGTGGTAATTATTGAAGGCTTCCCAGAGGCCGTCATGGATCATGAGGTCCACCATGGAGTCATTATTCATACGTGCACCCCACCGTGCCCTGGTAAGAGCGTACGGCGCAGCGGACATGTTTTCGGTGCCGCCGGCAATGACCACATCGGCATCTCCTGCCTTGATCATCTGAGCGGCGAGAGAGACGGACCTCAGGCCCGAGGCACACACTTTGTTGATTGTCATGGCCGGGACAGTCTCCGGGATCCCCGATCGAATCAAGACTTGCCGGGCCACATTTTGGCCCTGGCCTCCCTGAAGTACGCAGCCAAACACCATCTCGTCAATCTGAGCCGGGTCTATACCTGTTCTCTTTATGAGTTCCTTTACGACTATTGTTCCGAGTTCAACCGCAGGCACGCCCGTGAGGGCCCCACCGAAAGACGCTACGGGAGTGCGCACGGCATCTATAATGACAACTTCCTTCATAAAAACCTCCTGGCATCGTATACGTGAAGTCTGGCGCTCGGCTTTTGGATATGCTCGATTGCCGATACGTTTACTGGCTGGTAGCACTCATGAAATATAAGCTCTCAGGGTCATTGGATCAAGCGCTCCGGCACCTTGATCTTTTTTTCCTTATAATATCGGACCGAGCCCCTGTGTAGTGGCACGTTTACTCCGTCAAGAGCTTTTTCCAACGACATGGTCCTGCATGCAGGGTGGACCTTCATAAGATATTCCAAATTTTCGTAAAGAGTCTTCGTGAGAAGATACACGATTTCAGGACTCAAAGAGGCGGTTACGGCGAGCACGTTGGCATGTCCTACGGTGTGAATCGTTTCATCTTGTCCGGGATAGGATCCTGCTGGGACAACGGTTCGGAAAACGTTTTTCCAACCCTCTTCTCTGGCTGCTTCCATCTGAGCCTCGGATATTTCAAGGAATCCCAGGGAGATTTTGCCATCCTGAAACAAGGAAGATAGAAGCGGAACAGGAACGCCTCCCGTAACATCTATTCCATCTACCAACCCTTTCTTGAGCGCTTCCGCCGCCGCCTGGTTACTCATGGGACGAAATCTTACCTTAGGTTTTTCGTTTTTTATGGATTTCAGGAGCAATTCCAGAATGTATTTGTTTCCACTGTCCGGCAATCCTGTAGCAAGTGCAATACCGTCCAGATCTTGAAGAGAGCCTCTGTGCATTTTGTCGGATCGAATCACTATCTGAAGAACATCCGGCCACAATGCCGTGATGCTGCGCAATTCCGGCAGCGGCTTTCCTTTGAGAAGCCCGTTCCCTGCCACTGCCATCGAACAGAACAAATCTTCGGCAATAATCATGTCCGCATCTGCAATTCGAATGGCTTCGATGTTCTCCATGGAGCCTTCTGAAGAAGCCGCGGAAACCCGTATTCCTGCATCTCGAAGCCGCGTAGTCCAGAGCGAAGCCATTGCAAGACCGACGTGATAGTAGGTACCTCCAGGCATTCCAGTGGCCAAGAGTATGGATACCCGCGCACGGTTCTTATCCTGACAACTAGCGTCGGTGATCCAAATGCACGCTGCACAGGCGAGTACAACAGGCCATAAAAATTTGCCGATCAGCGACAAGACGATCTTTTCTGTAGCACGCCTACATGTCTTCATTCTGTATTCACTGTTTCACAGGCAGCGCAAACTCTGTTTTCACTTCTCGATTCGTACTATTCCGCTGACACGATTTCCCGAACGCAGATCACGAGAGAGACTGCAAAGTTTTGGAAACGAATCAGGATTATAGACTTGACTTTACCGGTCCGCAACGGAATCTTTGACTGAGTCTTACTTGAGTAATGTCTCTTTTGAGAGAAAAGGCCCTGAGGGAGTGTCTATATTCGTACGAGTCTCCTACAGGCCCCCCGTGGAGGCATGGTTTTGATTTTCCGGAAGGAAATTGATGGATGACACGAATTCCTAAAGAAGAGATTCTATTTATCTTAACAGTCGTCATTATATCTTCATTTGTGAGTCTTCTTGAATGTTCCGGTCAAGCATCTCGGAAAAGTACTCCACCACAGAAGAACGAGCAGAAATTGTGGTCTGCGCGCCAGATGGAACAGATCGAGAAGAGTGTCATACGCTACACGAATCGAGAGCGTGTAAAAAAGGGTCTAAAACCACTGCAGTCCAGCGACGCTCTTAAATATGTAGCCGGTAAGCACACGGAACACATGTGCGAGGCACAACTCCTGGCTCATGAGGATGACGCCTTTCCACAAGAATGGCGCACACTCTCTCAACGGTTAAAAATCGCGAACGTTCGGGCTGGAGCCGAAAACGTGGCTTACAGGACTATTGAAGCAAAAGGCGACACATGGGCTGAGGAGGTTGTGAAGGGATGGATGAAGAGTCCCCCTCATCGAAAAAACATTCTCGACAAATCTCAGAAATATATTGGCGTTAGTGTTCGTCCGTGCAAGAATGAAATAGGCTACACAACTCAAGTATTTTCTCCAAACCCCGGCAGCATGCCTTGATATTACATAGCAAGGTATGTTACAGCAGCTATGTGCTCATAAAAAGACGGAACTCCAGATCGAGGGAAAAAATCAACAGCGGGGTCCAGAGGAATTTTGCATGTTTTGGAAATTTGTACAGCTCGGGATAGTTTGTGCAGTGCTCGCGGGAATTGTGTCATGTGCCGGACCGCAGCCTAAAACCAGAACACCCGAAGAAAGTTCAAGAATTAAGGAAGAGGACCTGATCACTCCGCGAACTCAGCCGGAACAGTATCCTGCCGATCCGTCTCAAGTGACTCCGGTTCCGCAGGGAGATTCTCCCCCTACTATAGACCCCGGCTCAAGGCAACCGCGTAAGTTCATTTTTCGTGATCGGAAAGGCGGCTGAAACGGGAATGAATTCCGGCAAGGGGAACATTGAAGGCTTGAAGCTGTCGGTAGTGATAATATACCTTGATGTACATGAGGCAAATTTTGTTTTATCGGGCTGACGGAAAAATTGTCGAAATTGTTTGTAAGATTACGTCAGATAATACGATTTGTTTTAATTATGTACTGAAATACTGACGGAGCTTTTCCCTCTAATGGCGAATTTATTATGTAATACTCAATTCTTATTGATTGCCGCGACTAATCTGTGTATGTTCCTCGTGGTTTCTACGTGGAGTTTTCTTCCCATAGTTATTGTGGAATTAGGGGGAAACAGTATCGACGTAGGCCTTGTGATGGGCTCCATCGGTGTCACATCGCTGGCAGCTTTGCCTTTTATTGCTCCGCTTATCGATTCCTGGGGACGAAAAACTTTCATTGTCGGCGGGATCCTGGTTATCGGGCTGACCAATGCGCTTTTCATGCTCTTCGAAACCTACTCACCGCTCATGATTTTAATTCGATTGCTCCAGGGAGCAGCTTTTGCTGCATGCTTCAACGGTTGCGCAACAGCGGTGGTGGACATTGTGCCCCCTGACCGAAGAGCACAAGGTATTGGACTTTTTGGTATTTCCGGTTCTCTTGCCGTGGCCGTGGGACCGTATCTGGGTGAGTTGTTCCTGATCAATTGGGGTCGAACAGCGTATTTTTCACTTCTGATCGCTTTCGGACTTACAGGATTTTTTACTGCTCTGTTGATGAGGAGCACGGAAAAACGTACGAGTCAAAAGAAAATTCAAGGATTTTTCCTGACAGCTTTGAATGACGGCCACATCGGCCCGATGCTCATGGCCGCGGTATTCGGGTCGGGATTTGCGGCTATGAACACTTTTTTTCCGCTCCTGGCCAAATCATTGGGAATTCAGGCCGGTTTGTTTTTCGTATTCTACGGCATAAGTCTTCTGAGCGTGCGCATCTTCACAGGGCAGCTCGTTGATAGAGTGAACAGAGACAGGCTTATTCTGGCGTGTCTAATTGGGTTCGGAGTACTGCTCGTATCCACGTCGCAGCTTGCCTTCCGATATGAAGTAATGTTTCTGGGCAGTTTTTTCGGCATACTCCAGGGATTGTCCTATCCTTCCATGATGGCGAGGATGGTGGATCGTGCCGGTGATCACAATAGAGCAGTGGTGGTATCACTGTTCACCGGTTCTTTTGGAGTGGGACTCAACGTATCGGTTCTTGCCTGGGGTGTTATCGCGGACAGCAACGGCCTGCAGTTCATGTTTCTGATGGGCGGACTTGTGGTGTTCGCATACGCATTCATAGCTCTTTGTGCTTATATGGTAGCGCCTGCGGAATCGGCACTCCCGAAAAGAGCTCTTCTGGAAACTGAGCGCGAATAATCAAGAATCGCTCGCGTTAGAAGAGAGTATCCACTCCGTATCGTTGCAAGAGATCTATGAGTTCGTCCATATCTCTCTCCCGGGCGATGTCGAGCGGAGTCCTTCCCGACGCATCGGCAGCTTCTGCATTTGCACTCCATGCGAGGAGCAGTTCCACAATATCCAGATGTCCTTTCTCACAGGCCCAGAGCAAAGCAGTCTTTCCTTCCTTATCCGTCAGCTCCAGGTCAGGACCGGCCGCAACAATGCATTTTACAATCTCCGGCTTGCCGCTGAGGCATGCCCACATAAGTGTAGTGTGTCCATAATTGTCGGTTATGTCGATCTCCACACGCTCATCTATCAGGAATTCGACCAGATCGGGATCTCCGTACAGCACTGCCCAAACCAGAGCGGTCCTCCCTCCGTTGTCCTGAAGGTTCGGATCTGCGCCTCGTGACAGGAGAAGTTGCACTACAGACAGCTTGTTCTTGTAAGCTGCCCACATAAGCGGAGTCCGACCGGCTTTATCCCGAGAGTTCACGGCAAGTCCCGCCTCGATAAGCAACTCCACATCGCCGACACTGCCGTTCACGCACGCCTCGATTAATGCCTCGGCATCAGTTTCACGACGTTGGGTGATCTCAGTAGCCGTCTCGAGCGAAGGTTCGGGATTGGACTGCGGTTCCCGGATTGGTGCCGGTTCAGGGTTTCGAACGAATGCTGAGGCGCCCGAGTTGGCCAGGAGTTGGACCACTGCCATGTGTCCCTTAACGGAAGCCCAAGCGACCGCGGTGAGACCCGCATTGTCCTTCAGTTCGAGGTTTGCGCCCCGTTCCAAAAGCAGTTGTACAATGGGTTCATTTCCCTTGTAAGCAGCCCTCATGAGAGCAGTCAGGCCGTGAGTATTCCTCGCATCGATTTCGGCTCCGTGATCCACCAGATAATTTACAGCCTCGATTTGACCTGATGAGCAGGCCTTCATGAGAGCTGATTTGCCATCTTTATCCTGTAGCTGGAGGTCCGCGCCACTCTCAACCAGGAGTCTTACTATAGGTAGATGGCCTCGATAGGCCGCTCGCATAAGTGCAGTTAATCCATAACGATTTTTGGCATCGACCCGAGCTCCGGATGCGATGAGAGATCGGACGACCTCGAGGTTCCCCTGACCGGCTGCCTCGATCAAAGATTCGTTGTCCGGTTTACCGATTGGCGCTTCTACCAGGAAGCCTCTGTCCAACGTCAATTCCAGCGCTTCCGTTCGACCCTGATCGGTCGTATTCAACATCGCCTCAATAGTTTTTTCTGCTTCCGCGGTAATGTTCGCGCCCCGTTCTAGGAGCAACTCTACTACTTCTTCGTGAGACTCCTGAGATGCCCAAATAAGAGCCGTAAGGCCTGCTCGGTCTTCGATGTCGAAATCGGCTCCAGTATCCAGCAATAAGTTGACAATGTTGATCTTACCTGCTCTGGCTGCCCACATAAGGGCCGTCCGGCCTGCTCTGTCCTGGACATCTATTTCCGCTCCGCCGTCGAGGAGACATTTGACTATGGGTAAATCTCCACGATCACACGCCACCATCAGTGCAGTCCAACCAGCGTGGTCCTCAATGTTGAGGTCCGCGCCTTTCTCGAGAAGCAATTCAACGGATTCGCGCGTACCCTTTTGGACAGCCTTCATTAGTGCTGTTCGTCCTGCCTTATCGCACAGATTCACGTCTGCGCCTCGCTTCAGCAGGAGATTCAGCATTCCAAGATGGCCGTCGGAAACGGCCCGCATAAGGGGAGTCCAACCTCTGTCATCCTGAGTATTGATATCAGCCCCTTTGTCAAGGAGCCGCGTCATTGCCATTATCTGGCCGGTCATCATTGCCGCAAACAGTGCAGTTCGTTCCTCTTTATTCTTTATTTCGGTTCGAGCGCCCTGAGCCAATAGCACTTCAAGGAATTTCAAACGGCCTTGCTGGGCCGCCATCATCAGGGGAGTTCGACCTTCGCCGTCCTGGGAATCCAGATCGAGTTTCCTGGTCATCAATAATCGTGCGCACAACAACTGATCGGCAACACAAGCTGCCATCAAACACGATGTACCCTTCTCGTCTTTTGCATTTACATCAGCCCGCGAATCGATTAAGAGCTTTGCGATACGGGCACTGCCCAACCCACACGCCCTCATCAGGGGCGTGGCACCGGTTTCGTCTCTCGCGTCCGGATCGATACCTTTCTGCAAAAGCTGAGCAACTCCGTCCGTGCTCCCTTTCTGGACAGCCTCAAACAAGAGTTTTGATTTATCCCTCATGAACAAAGCCATAACGTTCCTCGGTCAACCGAATCTCGGTATTAAACTGAACAAATGCTGCAGCAGGCACCTGAGCCGATTCATGTCATTGTCGGTCCAGTGCTTGCGTCAACCATTTGTGAATGGGATTCATGCGCTTATAATAGGAATAGCAGTAATCGAGCAACGATTCCGAGAAGAACTCACCGGGAATTTCGGACTGGAAAACTGCAAATAATCCATTATACAGCAGAAATTCCGAACTTTTTCCTTCTGTGGTGTAACCTCTGGGAAGCTTTTTGAAATGCCTGCCGCCTACAGAGGTGCCCGACCCGGTAACCAGTTCCACTGCCTGGAGCAACTCAGGACCAAGTGTCGAGTCTACAACTGCTTCTCGGTAGGCTTCCATTTGCTTTTTTTGAAAGCAATGCATTCCAGTGGCAAGCATTACAATGGGAGGCTCCAGATGGAAATAGTACCCCGAACATTCCATTTTCGCCCCTGTTCCTTCCCAGAAGAAGATTCCCAGGTGAGTTTTGTACGGGGATTTATCCCGACTGAAGCGTGTATCCCGGTAAGGCCGAAAGATCGACTTGTTTACGCGGGGATCGGCTATTATACGGGGTGAAATCTCTTTCAGACGAATTCCAAGAGCATAGACGAACTCTCGGGCGGGCTCCATGACGAAATTCTCGTACTCGTTCTTATGAGAATCAAACCAAGCCTTACTATTGTCGGCAGCCAACCCGGAATAAAAATCAACAGCCTGCTTCGGAAACCCTCTGAAGGGGCTCATTCCTTCACTCCTTCTGTCACGCTCACGAGATCGGCAGGGGAATCACGCGAGTCTCGCAAGTTCCTGCATTATGCACTTGTCTTGGACCACCGTGAGACCTGCCTTTCGGGCTTCTTCGGCAGCCTCGTCGTTCACGACACCTAATTGCAGCCACAGGACCTTTGCTCCTACCGTAATCGCCTCTCTGGCTACTTCGGGAACATGCTCGGGACGCCTGAAAACATCCACCACATCGATTTTCTCAGGTACGGAGGATAGATTCGGATAGCTCTTTTCTCCGAGCACTGTCTCAACACCGGGATTTACCGGAATAATTTTGTATCCATGGCGCTGCAGGTACGCCGCCACTCGATAGCTGTCCTTTTCAGGATTGGCAGATAACCCGACAACAGCTATAACCCTGTGACTTCCCAATATCTCTTTTATCATGTTTTCGTCGATAATCTCATGCATTTCTTCGTTTTTCTCCTCTTGAACTGCTTATGGCTCAATTTAAGCCCTAATCCTTGAATGACAAAAAAAAACCCCCAGCTTGAGTCATGGGGGCAGAGAAAATGGTTATGAGAGGCTTATATGTTGCACCGGGATCCTCTAAAGCGAGGCTCGTACCGAAGCACCCACAGTTAGAGCAATAATAGTGCCACGTCATTTCTCAGATACCGGTACATGAAAATTTAACACGTTATGAATACCCCTCGGGAACTCAGCCCCTCGTTTATTGCATTCTTGCGCCTCTTTTTGGTTGAAAATCACCCAATACTATAATAGTCTGTTAAATTAAGTGCTTGAGGGTCTATCGATTGGGCGAGATTCGCCCGATAAAATGAGCTTGTCCAATCTTTCGACAGGTAACTAAATCCCTTGTCATAACACACCTATTGCATTCACTGTTCAAAAAAGATTTCTAAATTATAACTAAGTTACTCTATGAGACTTTTATGATTTTATTGAGAATGTCGCTCAGTTCGCCTGCATCGTATGGTTTGGCCACCACTCCGAGAAAACCGTATTTTCGAAAATCCGCCATAACAGGATCGTCCGAGTATCCACTAGAAACCACCGCCTTCACTTGTGGATCTATCTCCAGCAATTTTTCAATGGTTTCTTTCCCGCCCATACCTCCGGGTATTGTCAAATCCATCAAAACGCAATCGAACGGCGAACCGGATTCACAGGCATTCCGGTATTTCTCTATGGTTTCATGACCGTCGGCGGCGAACATTACATCGTATCCCAGCATGTCCAACAATTCGCCGACAAAAGCTCTCAGCATTTCTTCATCGTCCATGACGAGAATCCTGCCGTTTCCATATATAGGAGTCTCTCGTACCGGCTTCTTCTCGTATTCTTCTCTCACCGATACCGGCAGATGAATGAAGAAGGCTGTTCCTTTTCCGACTTCAGATTCCACGGTAATGAGTCCGTCATGATTCTTGAGAATGGAATAGGAAGTGGCGAGTCCAAGGCCGCTGCCCCGTTTCTTGGTCGTAAAATACGGGTCGAAAATTTTCGGCAATATGTCTGAAGGTATCCCATGACCTTCATCCTTCACGGATAGCTTTACGTACTTGCCCTCGGCCAAGGGACTGCCGATATCCTGGTCCGGCCAGATGGTTGTGTTTTCGGCCTGTACCAAAATGGTTCCTCCGGTCGGCATGGCCTGGCATGCATTGATGATCAAATTGTGTACTACCTGACTGATCTGACCTTCGTCTATTTCGACAGGCCACAAAGATTGCGCAACGTCGAATACACACCGAACGTTTGAACCTCGTAAGGCAAATTTAACCGAATCTTTGAGCACGTCTGCAATTGAAGCCGTTTTTTTGACCGGAGCGCCGCCTTTGGCGAATGTCAACAATTGTTGTGTAAGATCTTTTGCTCTGAGAGATGCTTTTTCCGCCTCATCCAGGCGCGGTATCACTTTTTCCTGATGATCGGCATACATTTTAGCCAGGCTGACGTTTCCAAGAATCGCGGTAAGCAGATTGTTGAAATCATGGGCAATGCCGCCTGCCAAAACGCCGAGAGATTCCAGTTTCTGTGCCTTGATCAGCTCTTCTTCGATCCTCTTATTTTCGGTGACGTCGCGTAGGACCAGGACCACTCCGATTATCTTATTCGTCTTATCGAGTATCGGAGTGCCATTGACGCCAACAATTTTCTCTTTGCCTCCTCTGGAAATAAGTGTTATCCGGTCTCCCACCCCAAAGAGACCTCCGCTCTTGAGAATGTTGGCCACAACGGTCTCGCCGCTTTCACGAGTCTCCGTCTTTATGAGATTGCATACCCCTGTAATAGGTCTCCCGATTGCTTCTTCCTGGTTCCATCCTGTCAATTCCTCTGCCGCGCGGTTCATGAGTATCACTTTGCCCCGCGTGTCGGTGGTAATGACTCCGTCATTGATAGTCCGAAGAGTGACCCAGAGGCGTTCTTTTTCAGATGCAAGAGCTTCCTCAATTTGCTTGCGTTCCTCGATTTCTCGTTTCAATGCCTCTGTTCGCTCAGCGACGAGCTTTTCAAGCTCTTCGTTTACCATGACGAGTTTGGTCCGCATTTCACGGAGTATCCTGTTTTGCTCCACTGCGTCCTGGTACGTGGAGAGAAGAAGATTGAGTATCTGGTCTCTGGAAGACTTGATGAGATACTTCTTTGAGCCGAGAAATATTTCCAACTCTTCTTCGGATTTTGAGGGAGGCCGTTTGGCCATTATGGCGAGTACGGATTCGATTCTGGAGAGGAGGACCCGCCCGTCGTACGGCTTGCATACGTAGCAGTCGGCTCCGGATTCCAGGCCCAGGAATACATCCTCGGGACTGGACAGAGATGTCAGGAGAATAATGGGGATATTTTGAATGCTCTTATCGTCTTTTACCGAGCGACACATCCGATATCCATCCATTTTCGGCATGATGATGTCGCTCACGATAAGAGTCGGCACGTATTCCAGTGCCATGGCAAGACCTTCTTCCCCGTCATGTGCCACCAAGACACTGTACCCCTGTTCCTCGAGCAGCCTTTTCAAGCGCTTCGCCTGCATGGCGCTATCTTCGACTATGAGGATTTCCCCGGTCTTCATAGTATTCGAGTTGCCTCTCAGGATTCACTAAATACGTCAGCTCTTAGAATTACCATTCCACACCCGAAGTCACAGAGACACTTCGGAGTATCCATTTCTCTTATCTGCATTTAAAAACCAAACGAGGCTATAACCTTACACCAGAAGCAGTCTCAATACAAGAATAACTCCTATAAACACACATATTCGATTTGTTTGGAAAACATTTGGCTATACCAATGAAAAGGAATGTATTTACATTGGCTGAAGACGAAAGTTTGTGGCTTTTGGCAGGAATGCCGCAGCGTGGATTGCATAAGCCGTAAAGGACGTTTATTCTGGATCGTGCACATGCATTCTGACTAAGAAACGTGTCGATCTGATAACAGGATAGGAGATGGAATGCCTGATCGGACAAGGGATCAGCTCCTGACGCAACTCGAGACTATGCGCAGGCGCGTCGCGGAATTGGAAACCGCTCTCAAGAATTTGGCTTCGAGCTGCCAGGAAGCACTGAATCCTCCGCCTCAGAGACCTGAAAAAGGCAAGATCATTGATTTTCAGTTGTTCTCCGAAAGGGCTGCTCAACTCAAGGCGTACGAGTCCCGCGATCTTTCAGACCTAGCGATGGAAGATGTGGAACGCTTGCTCCGAGAGCTGCAGGTGTCACAAGTGGAAGTGAAAATGCAGAATGAAGAGCTTCGTCGCGTTCACGAACAGCTCATTGAGTCGCGCGACAAATATTCTTCATTGTATGATGCGGCTCCTGTGGGCTATTTTACCTTGAGCAAAGAAGGTTTTGTCCTGGAAGCCAATCTTACTGCTGCAATTCTCCTTGGAACCACTAAAGCGGGACTCGTGCACAAACCATTCTCGTCTTTTGTTTCCAAAGATTCATATAATGCATACTACTGGCACCTGGAACGTGTTTTCAGAAGCCGGTCGAAACAGAGCTGCGAGATACCGCTGGTCAGGGTGGATGGATCCACATTTTACGCCAGATTTGAAAGTGTGACCTCACAAGATCCTGACATCACTCCGACTTACTGTCAAACCGTTATAAGCGACACCACCGATTTGAAAAAAGCCCAGCAGGCCCTTCTCGAATCTGAAGAACTGCATCGAATAACTCTTTCCAGCATATCGGATACTGTTTTCATCAGTGATGATTCGGGTGAGTTCACCTACATATGTCCCAACGTTCATGTCATCTTCGGCTATGCAAAGGATGAGGTGCAGGAATTCAAAAACGTCGAGCACATTCTTGGGCCGAATCTGTTCGATCCTGCTCGACTGGACAGATGCGAGGAAATCCCCAATATCGAACGGACGGTCAAGGACAAAGCAGGTCTGGAGCATGTGTTGCTGATTAATGTAAAACGAGTCTCCATAAAAGGAGGGACAACCCTTTTCAGTTGCAGAGACATTACCGAACGGAAGCACGCGGAACTTGCTCTGCAACAATCTCTGTTGAAAACACGGAATGAAGGGGAAGCAATCTGATATCAATGCACTTTCAGAGCAGTAAGACTCGGGAAACTTCTTGGAAGAAGATCTCTCCGATTTCCCATTTCAAATGCGAATCGGCAAGATCTGGTTGCGCAATCAAGCTTTTTTGGAGCAAGCCTAATCGTGCAATTGCGAGAGCGGTTCTTATGGCCAAGCATCTGATGGTTGTACTTTTTGTCTCTTTATTTCTTGTGTCCTGCCTGGATAAGGGATCGCCGCAGGTGCATAAGTCATCCAGGCTTCTCCTGGGGACGTTTGTGGAAGTCTCGGTGGTCGGAAGCGATCAGGAGGCCAAAAAGGCCGTTTCGGAAGTATTTGACGAGCTGAAACGCATAGAAACGCTCACCTCCTTTCACCGGGATTCGGAGCTGGCAAAAATTAATGCAAATGCCGGAAAGGGTCCTGTGAAGACCGATCCGGAACTCCTCAAGATCATCGATGAAGCACTGAGAGTAGCACGTGAGACTCATGGAGCATTCGATCCCACTGTCGGCCCTATTGCCAAATTATGGGGATTCAGCGGCGAGCAGGAATCCAGGCTTCCATCAGATTCGGAAATTCAGGAAAGGTTGCCGTTGGTTGGATGGGACAAAGTGAAAATCGATCACGAAATAGGGACTGTTGAATTGCCCCAGGTCGGCATGGCGCTCGATCTCGGAGCAGTCGGAAAAGGGTATGCACTGAATAGAACAGCCGAGCTTCTGGCAAAAGCCGGAATGCGATCGGCCCTCGTCAATATCGGAGGGGACATCCTGGCTTTGGGAGAAAAATCCCCGGGTAAGCCCTGGGTTGTTGGTGTCGAAGATCCCCGCAACAGCCGCGCGATAGTTTCAGTCGTTTCACTAAAGGATAGAATTATCATCACGTCGGGCGATTACGAGCGTTTCTTTGAAAAGGACGGAAAGCGCTATCACCATATCCTGAATCCGAGAACAGGCTATCCTGCAGACAAGCTCCGGTCCGCAACCGTAGTGGGGCCGGTGGGAAGCACTCTTCAGCCGTGCGGTACAGCAGCATTTGTTCTGGGAGTCGATCAGGGCAGGAAATATATAGAATCGCTCAAAGATGCGTATGGATTGCTCATCGACTCGGAAGGAAATGACCATTTCACGGCTGGGGCTGAAAACATATTTGAGTTGAAATAAACAAATCATACTTTCAAGAACGGACAAAGGACCAAACCAGCCTGAGCTGATGCAATTCAAGAATCTTAACACAAGTCGGGAATCGCCATAATGGCAACAGGGCTGGCGATCGTGTGGACTTTTTTTCTGTTCCGAGAGCTTTGCGCGGGATCAAAATCAGGGAATTGATAAAGGCGGCTCGCAAGGGACAGTCCGTAGAATACGGCATTTCAAACAGTAGAAAGATTAGTGCTCAACGGTGCTATTGGCAAGCAAATTGAGTCACAGAACAAATGAACAAATAATTGCTATTGCGAAGCAACCGGCAATCACCTGACATGTGCCTGTACCTTCAGGAGATTGCTTCGCTTTGCTCAGCAATGACAGTTTTTAAGAGGCTCGCATCGTCGACGCTGTTCGCTCGCCTATGGCCCGCATCCTGCAACAGACTTTTGCCATTGACCGAAACCCGATTTCTTTTCTTGATTGCGAACCTGTGCAGGTGCGAATCCACTAGGGTTTGTAGTACATCAAATCTCGCGCATACGGCGCAGTCTGTTCCACCAGCTTGTCCATTTCCTCTTGTGCCATGGGCATGAAATTTCGTGCAAAAGTCACATTCTCCTCCAGTTGACCGAGATTGTCGCATCCGATAACAGCGGTGCTGATGGGTTGTGAAAGCGCGTAGCGAAAGAACGGCTCCATTGTGGAATACCAGGGAAGCTGTTTGGCAAAACCACGAAAGTACACTTTCATGCCGACTACGGCTGTTCCGTTTTCCTGGGCACGAGGAATAACTTGCGAGATAAAGCTGTCGTACGTGGGCTCGGCTGGATTGACGGGAATCAACACCGTGTCGAAATCGAACAAATCCATGCATTCCAGAAGTTGTTGGGGATCCTGGTGTCCCGTGAGACCCACGAATCGCACCATTCCCTTTTTTCTTGCAGCTTCGAAGGCTTCGAGAGCTCCGTCCGGACCCAAAATCTCATCTACATCTTCATTCGAACGCACGTCGTGAACTTGCCATAAATCCAGGTGGTCCGTGCGCATATTCTTGAGTGTCTGTTCGAGATGAGCCAGGGCGCCATCTTTATCTCTGGAATGAGACTTGCTGGTGAGAAAAATCTCTCTTCGTCTTTCCCTGAGCGCCTGTCCATAATAGGATTCACTGCCCGAGTACGCCCGCGCAGACTCAAAATAGTTGATTCCCATATCGATGGCGGCATTGATCAAACTATAGGCCTGTTTTTCAAAACCGTACGTTCTGAGTATCCCCTCACCACCAAGTCCCATTATGGTAACGTTTCTTCCGGTTTTTCCTAAAGGTCTTTGCTCAATTGACATGCTCGACTCCCCTCGTCACCTGGTCAGTCAAGTGTAATTGACGGTACATATACCTGTCCACTAATATTCTTCATGCATGCTTCAGCATGCTACTTCTCTCTATATTTCATATCGATTGCATTGAGAAGTAATATCGTCTGTACAGAATATCTCCCAATGTTCGTTTCCGTGAAGAGTGGATCTATCCGATCACCCGACCGAACGCCACAGTTCGTCAATGTGCTCTTTCCACTGCTGAATTGAGGAGATTGCCCGTTTGGCTACAGCCTCCTTCCTCAATTTCTTGGGACATCCCCTGGGAGCAGGATCTATGATGCCGAAATTCACGTTCATCGGCTCGAATCGTTTTAGGGGGCAGTTCCTCGTATGTCCGAGCAGGCTGCCTACGGCAGTGTCCGTGGGAGGAGTATCCGGTGCCAATCCTGCTCGAATCAAACCGGCCATAAGAGCGACTGCAAGACCCGAAGCGGTGGATTCAATATATCCCTCCACTCCGGTGATCTGACCGGCAAAGAACACATGAGGAGCTGTTCTCGCTCTTGAATAGGTATCCAACAGCCTTGGCGCATCAAGATAGGTGTTCCTATGAACCGAGCCCAGTCTGATAAATTCGGCTCGCTCGAGACCCGGGATCATACGAAAGATTCTCTCTTGTTCGCCATAGGTCATTTTGGTTTGAAATCCCACAAGATTGTACATGCTTGCCTCTTTGTTCTCGGCCCTTAACTGCACAACGGCATATGGCCGTTCCCCGGTCCGGGGGTCTTTCAATCCAACCGGTTTCATCGGGCCGAAGGCCAGAGTTTCCGGACCGCGGGAAGCCAGTACTTCAACGGGAAGACAACCTTCAAAATGCGGAATCTGTTCAAATGGATAAGGATCGACTTTTCGTGCAGAGAGAATCTCATTCACAAACGCGTGGTACACTGATTCATCCATAGGAGCATTCAAGTAATCTCCTTCGCTTTCGTCGTACCGGGAAGCCTTGAAGAGCTTGTCTCGATCCAGAGATTCCGCACTCACAATAGGAGCAATGGCATCATAAAAAGAAAGCCTGTCAGCCCCCACCAGGCGCGAGATGTCACGAGCAAGAGCATCCGACGTCAGGGGACCCGAAGCAACAATTATCATGCCTCCCTCAGGCCCGGGCACGCTTGTCACCTCTCCGTGTTCTACAGTCACGAGGGGATGTTCGGAGAGTTTTTTGGTGATGAATTCTGCAAAGAGTTCCCGGTCAACGGCTAAAGCTTTTCCCGCAGGCACGCGGCCCAATTCCGCTGCCTGGATAATAAGGGACCCCAAAATTCGCAATTCCTCCTTCAATAAACCGGGCGCAGAGTGAATCTCCGCGGATCTGAAGGAATTTGAGCACACAAGTTCTCCCAACAGGGGGGAACTGTGTGCAGGGGAATACTTCACCGGCTTCATCTCCAGAATGCGCACAGGCACCCCCCGGGTTGCCAGTTGCCATGCTGCCTCGGATCCGGCCAGTCCACCGCCGATTATCGTGATCGTCATGATATTGTTCCGAAAAAAAGAATCGAAGTGTTGTGTCCTGATTGCCAGGATGCGGAGTAATGATACTCCCTTGCAGCCATGATTTGAAGCGAGCGCGTTCAGAGGGTTCTTCACCGCAACTGATGGATAGATGATGAAGTTAAGAGGTAATATTAGTATGTTAGCAAGAATGTCTCCAATCCAGTGAAGCAAATAATTGCTTTTAGGAATAACAAGGCATAATAAAATACGATTTTTTGCTTGACAAAGTTTCGCAATTACGTAATTGAACAAAAACAGATAGTTTGAAGCGGAGGAAGGGTATGTTGAGAAGTTATACCTTTACCATCCTATTATTCCACCCCTTTTTATAAAATGCTAAAAAGAGCGAAGCCCTGATTCGTGCGTTTTGTCGTGTTACTCGTTAATGCATCGCGAGCCAAGGCTTTGGTCGTCATGAGCGCGTACTGATCGCGTGGGAATCGCTCGATTCGGGCCGGTTCATTGTCCTCCCAGCCGGAATTGGCTCGATTGCGCATTTTTGCGGCGGTTTTTTGTGATGAAGAGGGGGGCCGAAACCCTAATTCTCGGGGGACAGGTACGCGCTTTTTTGGGTTGGAGTTAAAGTGTCGCTTTTAGGTTGTTGTCAAAATTGCACAAATTAATATCTAGTTACGATTAATTATATATAATATATAATAATATACATTAATTATTGATGGTAACATACTAAGTTTGAACGAGAGATATGGTTTTAGAAAGCTTATTCTAGCAAAAAGCCAAAAACCAATGGTTATTTTTATCTTTTTTGCTTGACAGTTTTTCGGAAAGAATATTTAAGCATTGCCAGTTAGTTCGAGCTGGGAGGAAGGGTCCAATGAGAAGTTGTACCTTCAGGTTACTGGTATGCTTTGTGTTTCTTGTCGCTGCATGTGCCGTCGCATCTGCCAAGTCACAAGACTTTATCCATGTAAATATTTTAACACCGGAGAATCCGGCTGGTTCGGCTCTCCTGAGAACACCTACTTTGAATGGCATATCTCAGGATCAGGCGGTTTACCGGCAGGCAAGTGCGTCGTACTATGGATCCGCATTTGCTCCACCATCCCGGGGAAAGCCTATTGCGAAGTGCAAAGCGCCCGTATGTGCTCCGCCTCCTTGCGCTCCAGTGTGCAAAACCTGTTGTGTATTGCCACTGCGCATGCCCGGTCAGTTTGAATTGTCTACTCAGGTTTTCTTTCCTCATGTTCGAGGTACCTTCCAGTGGCCGGGAACGGTGCTTGGAGTGCAGGCCTCTGAAGTAGCTTTCTCCGATGTGGGTATTCCTTCGCACGCCACCCTGCTGGAATATTCGGCCAAATACCAGATTGCTCCGAGATGGGCGCTGTACTACTCGATCATGCCCATTGAGTTATCCGGCACCAAAGTCGCGGAAAAGTCTTTCTGGTTCGGCCAGTGGTTTTATCCCATCGGTACGCAGGTCCACGGGAAATGGCAGTTCACCTATCAGCGTGTGGGTTTGATGTTTCAACCGATTCTCAATCCGGCTGCAGCGGTATCTTTCTATGCAGGGTGGACCTTTAACGAGCAGCGTTTGTCAATCAACAGCTCCATATGCGGCGGAAACGGAAGTACCATAGACCGCACGAGAAACATGGTCAATACGGGAATCGAGATCCAGAGATGTTTACGCACGCTTCCCAATGGTTCCACATTCGCCTGTGACAACAAGGCCGAGGTAATCTGGTTGGATGGGGCGTTTGGCTACGATATTCAAGCGGGAATGCGGTTCAGCGTTCCCCTGGGATACGGTCGATGGGGATATGCCAAAGGTGGCTATCGGCTCTTGAATTTCAACGAAGATCGTGACGATCTCCGGCTTGACTCCTCGTTTGAAGGCGGCTTCGTGGAAGGTGGCATCATCTTCTAGCACTCACGGTTTGAATGGCGCCGGAACTGAATGTCCATTCATAGGGGCTTTGATACCCGCCTTGATTGAATGTCCCCTCTCAAGGTTATCACCGGGACAAAGCTTCCCTCTCCGGCGTCATTCCTTCTCTACCTCAAGTCCACAAAAACGAAAAGCCCGAAAACGGCTGAATCAGCCGCCCCTTTCAGGGCTTTTCTTAAATCGAAAGGGTATGTTGAGAAGTACGTCCCTCCTATCATATTTTCCCACATCTGAGAAACATTTTTTTCATCACGGTTTCCCCGACTTTCCACAGGAAGAGACAATTTCATCTTAAAACTCGTAAGTTGCCTACAACTCATGACAGGCAACTTCGGTTCTTCTTTATCCATTCCCGATAGTATACCTCCGGCCATCGCAACAAACTTGACAATGAGCGATTTCTCGTTTACATTGTATCTCGGCCTTAACTTGTTTTACTCCAGTCGACTTCGCGTCAGCGATCACGGGCGTATGCAATGATTAAGATCCTAGGACATGGGTGCCCGTGCGAGGACGTCCAACCACAAATGGTCAGACCTATCCCAACACAAAGAACCCTAGTTCTCAAAAAGTAAACGCACTCCCGCGTAGACGTGTGACGTGCCCTCTCTAAGGAGCTGAAATGAGCATCAAAATTTATGTCGGAAACCTGTCTTTCAACACGAGCGAGAGCGAACTCCAGGGTTTCTTTGAGCCGTACGGAGCAGTAGACTCCACCAAAATCATTGTAGACCAGTTCACAAATCGATCCCGAGGATTCGGGTTTGTCGAAATGTCAAATCGGGAAGAAGGTCTCCGCGCCATCCAGGAACTTGATTCCAAAGATCTTGGCGGCCGCAGCCTCAAGGTGAATGAAGCCCGACCCAAGACCGATTCAGGCAATGGACGCCGTAGCGGCGGCGGTGGCGGCGGCGGTGGCGGCGGACGATCCCGCTGGTAATCTTGGGGGTGTAGCCTCACCCTGAATATATGGGGCCGAAGTCTGCTTGCGGACTTCGGCCCTTTTCATTATGGTAGTATTCCAAGGAGACGTATTTTTGGGAGTAATTTATAGGCATGCTTTATGTTTGCATCCTTACTATCGGGATAGCCAGTCCGGTTCGCTGGGGCTTGCTGTCTTTCCTCCCACAGGTCTCGAGTATATCGCTTCCGCTCTTCAGCCTCATGTAGAAAAAATCACCCTGTTGGATCTTCGCCTCCCCGGTCCTCTGAGAAATCTTGAAAAACTGCAAGAATTCATCCGGCAAGAGATCGATCTGCTCTGCATAAGCATCAATTGGGAATACCAGTTTCACGAGGTATGCGATCTGGTCAATGCTCTCCCTGCGGATATCTTCACGATTGTGGGTGGAAAACAGGCCACAGACTGCCTGGAAGACGTATTTGGCGCGTGCAAGGGCATTGACGTCCTGGTGCGCGGTGAAGGTGAAGAAGTCATCGCGGAGATTGCTTCCGGGGCGGACATCGCTACGATTCCGGGGCTTTCTTATCGAAGCGGTTCAGACATCGTTCACAATCCCAACAGAGCTCTTGCAAAAGTCGATAATTATCAATTTCCCGATCGCACATTGAGAAAGCAGAAGTATCAGCTCAATATGGGCGGTTTTGCGTTGCGGGGTGAAGAATTCGACATTATTCTCACATCTCGCGGTTGTCCGAGAAATTGTAAATTCTGCACGTTCACCATGAATCCTTGGGGTCAAAAAAGGCCCTATTCAGCCCGTTCCATCGATTCGGTTATCGAGGAGCTTCGGCAAATTTCTGCGGGTATAATACTTGTTGCCGATGAAGATTTTTTTGTGAATCCTGCAAGGGCCAAGAAGATCTGTGAAAGGATTGTGGAAGAAGGGATAAGCAAACGATTTCTCGTCCAGGCGAGAATTGAAATCTATAAACACCCGGATGTTCTTGAAGCCGCTGCAAAGGCCGGCATTAAAATTTTCCTCTTTGGCATAGAATCGCCGAGCGATCGGATTCTCGATCAGCTTGATAAAGGCTTTGATACGGCGATAGTGAGGAAAGCTTTTGAAGTGTTCCGGCAATTTCCTTTCTACTACCACGGTTATTTTATCTATGGGAACGTGACGGAAACAGACGACGAAATGATGCAAATTCCTATCTTTGCCAGGGAACTGGGCCTGGATTCGATCAGCTACCAAAAATTGCGTATAGAAAAGTATTCTCCTCTCAAGGAATTGGTGGAATCCACACCGGGGTATTTCATCGGTGACGACCACATCGTGTACCGTGACGGGATAGGCCGCAAAGGACTCAAGCGTATTGCTTCGCGAATTACCCGCACATTCTATACGCCGGCCCAATTGGCACGAATCGCTCGGAAGCTTTTCGGAGTAGGGTTGTTTGTGCCGCGAAACGTTCCCCCGCTATTGCTCGCCGGACCCATTGTGCTTGGCAGCTCCGTGGCTCGACTCGTGAACAAGAAAATGCGCCGGTTCCGGGTATGGCGCAATCTCGTCCCTGAATAGCAGAGAGATCGGTGTAGCGTCTCGCAGAACACTTCCGCAATCTCAAACCGAGAAAACATATCTCAGCACGCAGACATACTCAATTAACAATACAAATGTAACTTGCTTTCCCAAAAACAAACAGCTATACCGTTTTTGTTATGGAACACTGTTCGGAGAAGTATCATTGGAAATGTGTTTGACAAACGGTAGACTGAACAGATTACTATTCTAAATAGGACCGGAGTGTGTTCAGCCCATATAGCGATTCCTTTACGTGAGTTCGTTACCAAAGGATGTAAGGTTTGGGAGCCTTTTTGGACAAAAGTGTCCTCATACCATTTCGTCAATAATTTAATAAGACCGAGGGTCCGGCAGAGACGCCGGACCCTACCATCAGCCGGTAGTGGCCGTGCCTCCGTGCCGGCCAATATTGGGTTCATAAAAGGGAACAGGTATCACAACATGCTTTTCGTTAAATTTATGGACAAGTGTTCATTCTCATGAGGCAATGTGTCTCCTGGCAGGCATTAAATGGAGGTGTGCGGAATGCAAAAGAGCAACGCGTTATCTAAATCTGTTATTCCCGTATGTGTTGCAGTAATCTTTGCTCTTACAGCTATCTTTCCGGTTTCGGCTTTAACTGCGGACAAAACTATAACCCGGGGATCGACCTCGGGACAGACAACCGCGAAGGGGTACGATCATCCGAATCAGTTTATTCACATGCCGTCCGCCAAAATAGCTGAAAACATGGAACCTGTCATGCAGCATCCCGACCAGGATAAGGAAGTCCGGGAGAGATTGGCTGCACTTGAAAAAAAATTCGGGAAAAAACCGAATATTCTCATCTTTATTATGGATGATGTGGGGTGGATGGATCCGGGGTTCAACGGCGGTGGAGAGAGCGTGGGGAATCCCACACCAACAATGGATCGACTGGCACGAGACGGATTAGTTCTCACTTCAGCCTACTCCACGCCCAGTTGTACGCCTACCAGGGCCACGATTCATACCGGTCAGAATCCGCTCCATCACGGTCTTACTCGACCCCCAATGTACGGGGAGCCCGGCGGACTTGAGGGCGCAGTTACAGTTGTCTCGGTCCTGCAGAAGCTTGGGTACGTCACGCAGGGCGTAGGCAAATGGCACATGGGCGAGAATGAGGCGTCTCTCCCTCATAATGTGGGATACGACAACTATTATGGATTTCTCGGTGTGTCCGACATGTACACCGAATGGAGAGACACCTATTTCAATCCTGAAATAGCGTTAAGTCCGGGGCGGTTCGCGCTCATGCAAAAGCTCCCATTCAACCATAATAATGTACGATGCGTAAAAGGCGCAAAATCATGTGAGAATCTGTACGAGATCGATCTCACAACCATCAAGAACCTCGACCAGGACTGGGCTGCCTATAGTGAGAAGTTTATTCGGGACATGAAAGACACCACGAAGCCCTGGTTTTTATATCATGCTACCCGCGGGTGTCATTTCGACAATTATCCGAATGATAAGTACGCAGGGAAGTCTCCTGCCAGAACGGTCTATTCGGATTGCATGGTCGAGATGGACGATATTCTTGCCAGACTGGTAAAAACACTGGAAGAAACGGGCCAGCTCGAAAACACACTCATTCTTCTGACATCCGACAACGGTCCGGAATGCGAAATTCCGCCGCACGGAAGGACTCCATTCCGCGGCTGCAAAGGTTCGAATTGGGAAGGCGGCGTGCGGGTCCCCACCTTTGTATACTGGAAAGGAATGATCAAACCGCGACGATCTGATGGTCTTTTCGATCTGGCAGACCTCTTCAACACGTGTATATCGCTGGCCGGCTCATCTGGGGCCGAAATAGCCAAGTTCGTTCCTGCAGATCGATACGTGGACGGAATCGATCAGGCCTCTTTCCTGATCGGCGATCAGGGGCAATCGAACCGTCGCAGCATCATATACACCCTTAATCAATTCGTTGCGGGACTGCGCGTGGATGAATTCAAAGGCCATCAAACCGTGGAACTCGAACGCGCGATTTACCCCAGAGGGTACACGGGAGGTTTCAGCGGCGCAATCATACCCCTGACCGGAGGTGCCACCGTCACGAATCTCTATACTAACCCTCAAGAAGATGTGAGCGAGGGGATTCGTCACATACCCATGGGGATCATGATGACTCAAGAGGCAAACAGGTACTCAGAAGTACTGAAGAAATTTCCGCCCAAAATAATAATCAAATTTGGAAGTAATTGATTCCGAATAAGTTTTAGGAGTTTTTCGGAGGAGTCAGTGTTTTTTTACAAATGGCTTATGCCGTTAGCTCAGGTCCGAATTGAAAGCATCGGCTTTCGCATTGCTGAGCACCCACTGCGGGGTAGGGGCAGGTCTCGGAAAGTGTCTCAAAATCGAAATCTATTCCAGATCGTGGCACGAATTGCTCATGGTCCTGCTGGCCTGATTGTAGGGGCGGGCCTAGTGTCCGCCCAAATAAGGGCAGGCACGAGACCTGCCCCTACAAGGATGGCGAATCGTACCACGATTTGTGTGCATTCGAAAATGTTGAGACAGTCTCCTCGTGCCTGCCCTTCCCGGAATGACCGGCACGGAGGCCGGTCACTACCGGTCATTACCCGATCCGCATTGGGTGTGATACGCCGAGTCAGAAACAGCCCAGAATTTCTAACTGACTCTTCATCTCAACTAAAGACATGATCCACTTACAAAGAGGTTTCCTGTATCTTCCTTGCGCGCGTTACTCCTCATCGGAGCTTTTGCAGACCTCTCCGGAGTGCCCCCTGAATCTTCGCTGATATTCGTTGGGCCTCAAACCGGTAAGCCTGATAAATAGTTTTCTGAAAAATGGAATGTCTTCGTACCCCACTTGATAGGTTATTTCACTGAAAGTCCGGGTACCTTCCTCCAGCAGGCTCTTGGCTGTTTCCACTCTCAATTTTTGCAGATACCCCAATGGAGTTACTCCAAGTGAATGCCTGAAACGCCTCTCCATGGAGCGACGGCTCATTCGAAGTTCCTGTGCCAGCCGCTCGTAATCTATGTGCTCAGATGTATGCCGTTCCAGCCGTTCCTGGGCTCTCACAACTAAAGGATCTCCGTGATCTTTCGGAAAGAAGAAATGCGCGTACGGAGCCTGCGATACTCTGCCCATATCCAGAATCATGGTCTTGGCGGATTGTACAGCCGCTTGTCGACCGCAAAATTTTTCCACCAGGTACAAAGAAAGATCCAGGCCCGCGCTTACGCCGGCCGAACAATAAACACGTCCGTGATCAAGATACATTTGATCCTGCTCCAATTTCACGTGCGGATATTTCTTGCGGAACACGTCGGCAAACCCCCAGTGAAGAGTGGCAGATTTGCCGTCGAGGAGCCCGGTTTCGGACAACAGAAAGACACCGGTGCAAATACTCGCAACATGTGCGCCTCGATGGTAATGATCGCGTATCCAGGGCACCAGTTCCGGATTCCTTTCAAGAATTTCCTCGATGTACGTGGCCGAGGAGATGACAATCAAATCGGTTTGACGAACCTCTTTAATGCTGCAATGGGGTTGGATCGACACGTTATTCACTGATCTGATGGGTAGTCCGTCCGCTGAAGCGATTATCACGTCAAAAAACGGAGTCTGCGGAGATTTCGTCACTCGATTCCACAATCGTCCTGCCTGGTTGAAAATATCCATGGGTCCGAAAATGGTTGTCGCCATAGTGTTGTACGGCGCAAGAATAGTGACTTTTTTCATCGGTTTCTCCGGGAATGTAAAGAATGACGATATCACCCATCAATATGACGATTATGCCACTTTCCTTACGAACTGCAACAGGTATGATCGAAAGAGCATGCTCCAGCTCAATCACAGGGCATTGCCCACAGAAGCAGGTATTTCAGTCGAAGGAGAAACAGCATGACCGATGAAGAAATCAAGGAGTCTATAGCTCCCTGCGGCCTTTGTTGCGAAACGTGTTTTGCGCATGTGGACGGCGACATACGTGCCTTGAGCCTCAAACTCAGAGAGAAATTGGGAAATTTCCACCACAATGCCAAACGATTCGCGACGCTTCTGGAAAACCCGATTTTTAGCAAGTATCCTGAGTTCAAGGAGATGCTGGACTATTTTGCCGCGGAAAACTGCAGGGGATGTCGCAATGAACAGTGCAAGTTGTTCGGGAATTGTGGAATACGCAAGTGTCACCAGGAAAAGCAGATCGATTTTTGCTATCAGTGCGACGAGTTTCCCTGTGAGAAAACAAACTTCGATCCGGGCCTGCATAAAGCCTGGGTGATCATGAACGAGAAGATCCGGAGAATCGGTATAGAACCGTATTGTGAAGCTGCCAGGACCCGATGCAGATATCCATGAGTTTGCTGGCTTGCAGAGTTCATCTCGGCCAGAGGGGATGCCCCCCCTCCCCACACTTTGGATACGCGCATAGGCAATTGAGCCGCCCCAGAACGCAGTTGATCCGGGCTCAAAGAGACCCGGATCGACCAAGAATCGTGCTCGCCTGTTGCTCAAATTATAGCTCAGAAAACGTTTCCGTCAACCATATTGCAGCCGGATAATTGCGGCCGTTTGGATGTCGACCGGGGGAGCAAATCGTTTCACAGACAATCGATCTTTTGGGGAAGTTTGTACAAAAAAAAGCCCGTTCGGAAACGGGCCAAAGGAAGGATTAGGTTTGGTTTGTCGCTGGGCGTGAAAAAACCATTTTTCTAGATGGTTGTCAAGTTTTTTTAAATAATTTTATTAAAAAAGATGAAGCACAATGAAGGCTTTTGAGCTAAATACCTGAAAAAGCATAAAAGCGGTAATGGCAAAGCACATCATTTGACCACGTTTACTCCCCCCCGAGCTCGTTCCTGGTGCCGGCATTAAGAAGATGAATGTTCTATGTACGAGATTATGCGCTCGACAGTCTCCAGATCCGCACGAAACGGATTTTCCACAGCTTCCGGAAGGCTCAGGCAGTGCGTATCAGCAAATGGAGTCCCCTGGACCTTCAGATTGTACGCGCTTACCATGAGGAATTCGAGGTTTACCGCATCGAGCACATTGTATGCGAGGAGGGTCTCGAGAGCTTTGTCGTTCTTGTTCTCTCGGAAATCTCTCCAGAGGAGCACGGCAAAATAGCCGTTTACTCCATCAAGTTCTCTCCGGTCGATCCCGAATTTCTTTTCGCATCCCTTGAGCCCACCTGTATAGCCGAGGCTTTTCAAGAGAAATCTCAGGTCGATATGGACCTGATTCATGGGAACACGCAAATACTGTTCTATGAATGGCACATCGAAACAAACGCCGTTGTACGTCACCAGCACTTTATACTGAGACACGTCTTGACGAAATTGCTCTAGATTCTCACCTGTTACATAATATCTCACGATTTTACCGTCGAATAGCGCAATGGTGGTCACGCGTGCGCGATGACCGGCCAAGCCGTTGGTTTCGATATCAAGATACGCGGTGGAATCACGGAATTCGGGAAAGATTCGCCACAAACAGTCGGACGGGAGATGATCGCCGAAATAACCGGGATCTCTTTGCTCCACGTACTGGAGAGATTCCTGCATCCGACTTTGCAGAAACGGATATCGTCGTTGCACTTCCAATGGGGCGGACAGTGCATCTTCCCAACGCAAAAGTCCCTGAGACCAAAGTTTGGCTTCTGATTTCAGCCCAATTCCCGGCACATGACAAAAAGTATTAAGGAGCATACGGTTTCCATATCCGCAATGATCTATTATCGTGCAACGCTGCAGCCGATGAGGGAATCATTGCATATCTGGTCATTTAAAGCATTTCTACAATTCATACCATAATTTTGCCGATTTGTATGGCAGTACGGCTCAAGCCGTTTATTTACATAGCTTGAAAAAGCGTTCCCCCAATTTTTTCGGAAGGATAAACCAAGGAATCCTCATGAGCTCCAGGAATTTGTCATCAGGTGAGGTCAATTGCCGAAGGCGTTGAAGACAATCCGTAGTTCCTCAATCCGGGAAATCTTCTTTTGACAATAGGCGTCGCCAGTCTTACCTTTGAACGCACTGTGGCGATTGTGACGGAGTTCCGTCTTCAAGAATTCTGAATCCGGAGATACATCACTTTGGAAAAACGTGCGACTCTATTAACTCCCCTGCGAATGCTGATTATAGCATGCATGGCAGGCTATTTTCTTTATTCCGTCGTATTCATAGCCATCAGTACTACGGCTGAAATCCCCACAAAGTACCAGTGGGATTTTCGCATGTATTATTATGCCACGAAAGCTTACTTTCAAGGGCTCAATCCGTACAATCCCAATGACGTCGCGTTAGTGGCGGGTGAGAGACTTTTGGAGTATTTTTATTTTCCTTTTTCGTTTTACCTTTTCAAGCCTTTCACCCTCGTGTCTTTTAAGACTGCGGCTTACTTGTTTCTCGCTCTTAAGTGCAGCTTACTCGTATACTTGCTGGGAATCTGGCGAAAACTTTTTGATTTTCAACTTGATCTGACCTTGTTGCTGCTGGTGCTTCTCGGATTTAATTCTACCCTGTACCTCGATCTGCGAGCAGGAAACGTCTCAATAATCGAACAACCGCTTCTGTGGACATCTTTCTATTTTCTCCTTCAAAAAAGGTTATTCCTGTTCTGTCTTCTGGTGACCGTCGCGTCCGTTTTCAAAGTGGCAATGCTGGCCTTCGCACTGCTGCTGTTCACTCTGCCGAAGGAAACCTGGACTCGCGGCATTGCCTACATGAGTGCATGCGTATTGTTTATCCTTGCAACGGTTGCTATTCCGGATTACCGGATTTTTCAGGCGTTCTTGTCTCACGTGGGAAATATCATTTCCGTACCCTGGGATGTCGGGACCATTGCCCCATCGTCGTTCACCTTCATACGAGCCCTATCCGAGGTGTTCCAGCAGGATATTGGAGTTCGCATTCCCGATCACGTACAGTCTATCGTTTATCTGATCTGGATTGCCACGGTGATTACAGTGAGCTTCAGGGCTTTACGCAGGCTGGACCTCGGAACGCCTGACGCACTGAGATTTGCCATCGGATTGGCTTGTCTCATGTTCGTGTTGATCGTTCCGCGATGCAAGGATTATTCATATATCCTGTTGATTGCACCTACCTGCTTCATTCTGACACGATTGCGTGAAACTCAGGCTTCTCTTTTATTGCTGATACTGTGCATTCTGTCCGCGAGTTACGTTCCCATGCCGGGAATGCATATAGTAGCCTCACTGGTATGGAGCTATTATCCATTCTTGTTGGCTGTGGGCATCTGGATGATATATCTGAGCGAGATTCATGGAATGACGATTGATGGACAGGTCAAGACTCGGACATTTGATGCTGCCTCTCCTGGGCTAGAGAAGATCGGATAAATGAACCGGAAAAGTATATGGAACAGATAATGGACCAGCCGCTGTTTGTGCTGAAGTACAGGAGATTCCACGTTTTCCTGAGAATGATCGTTATCACTTTCGGTTTTCTGCTGTTTACGGGGCTTACTCTGGCTCCATCCCGAAGTGCGTTTCAATGGCTTTTCAAACCCATTACAGGTCTTTTGGCTCTTTTCTCGATTCGTTCTATGATCGAGTTGTTATCTTTCACGGAAATACGACTTTACATCGATCGGATAATACAAGCGCGTACATGGAGGGAAACCGAAATACAATTGACAAAAGCGAGTCTAGCGAGCCGAGACAGGCGATTAAGGTAAAGAGCATATTCAATCGGGAACTAAAAGCTTATAAGAATTGGTTCGTGCGAACAGTTTTTTTCTGGAAAATTGTTGTATATGACGAAACGTTACCTGATCCAAAGAATGTAGAAGGATTTAATGAGTTACTGGCAGATTTGTCAGGAAGAAGGGTTCAGGAATTAGATGGGGATCTCGGCAGCCTTGTGAAAGATGTCAGGTCACGCATTGTCACGAAAGACACACCTACTCAGGCAGTCTCGTCTCGGCATGATCACAAAAGTACGACCGACGATCTCGATGTCTATACAGGAGGATTAGCTTACGCAGCTTTCATCTTGGCTCTGCCAATACTCGTGCTGCTATGGATTTTCTTTCGGTGGAGATAGCTATAAGGCTTGCACCGTTCGCAACTTCTGCTCTACCCGCCGTTTTGGTGAATGGGTAAACAAACCCGAAAAACACGTAAGCAGGAAGTCTAAAATTATCGCAATTGCCTCCGATTGGGATAGGAATATCGGTGGGTGCCGGCCTCCGTGCCGGCACATCTTCAATATGATCAATGATATTGATAGAATGGATCGGCAGGGACGCCGGCCCCACTAATATCTTGTATTCGAGCGTAGGATAAGCGTCAGAATTTATGGCGATTTGTTATAATTTGACCCGATAACCGACGACGAGTCCCCGCCCGAGGCTGTAAGGCACCAGCCACAATCCACGGCCAGCACATTATCGGCCATTCCGTCGTAAGATTGACTTGGTGTTCCGGGGTTTTGAGGGACTTTCTCTACAAAGAAGGTCCCCCAAATATTCCCTTTGAATGCAGCGGTATTATTCGCCGCGTTTGGCAGCTTTTGTTTCCCACACGGGCTGACCTTTCGATGCCACTTCTTTTTTCCAGTTGGCTTCGACCATGTCATATACTTTATCCGGGATAGGTACGTAATGCAGATTGATCGCCTGTTGACCGCCGTTCTTGAAACACCAGTCGAAAAATTTCAACAGAGCTTTTGCTTTCTGGGCATCGGCCTGATCTTTGTGAACCAGAATGTACGAAGCGCCGGTAATGGGCCAGCTCTTTTCACCAGGCTGATTGACCAGGACCATATAAAAACCCGCAGCGTTCTTCCAGTCAGCGTTAGCACAGCTCGACTGGAAAGCTTCGATCGTCGGCGATATGAATCTGCCGGTGCTGTTCTGCAGAAGCGCGTATTTCAATCTCTGCTTCAATGCATACGCGAACTCCACATATCCTATTGATCCCGGAGTTTTCGCAACCAATGCGGAAACACCGTCATTGCCCTTGGCACCCAATCCGGTCGGCCAGGAAACGGTTTTTCCCGGGCCGATTTTCGATTTCCATTCCTCGGATACTTCAGTGAGATAGGTTGTAAAAATCCAGGTAGTTCCCGATCCATCGGCTCTGTGGACGACCGTGATCTCCTCGTCCGGCAATTTCAGGTCCGGGTTTACTGCAAGTATTCTTCGATCGTTCCAATTCTTGATTTTACCAAGATAAATGTCTGAAATCAGTTCGGGAGTCAGCTTGAGTTTTCCTCTGCGGACACCTTCTATATTCACTACGGGGACGACTCCGCCCATGATCATGGGAAACTGAATGAGTCCTTCCTTGTCCAATTCCGAAGCTTTCAGCGGTTCGTCGGATGCCCCGAAATCAACAGATTTCGCCTTGATTTGGGCTATTCCGCCTCCAGATCCGATAGACTGGTAATTGATTTTCAGTCCCGAAATCTGGCTGTAGCTGTTACCCCATTTGGAATAGACCGGATAAGGGAAGGAAGCGCCGGCGCCGCTCACAGATTCGACTTCTGCGGCGAAAACCTTCGGCACGGCTGTCATGGAAAGAGCAAGACATGCCATGAAGGCCAAAGCGATAGCAGTCGTTGCCCAAGCAACCCTTTTACCACGTGCGGTCACATACATGAATTTCTCCATACGTGTCCTCCTTTTTTTTGAATGGACTTAGAAATAATTCGGGGGGAAATGCCTCTTGTACACCAAAAGAAAATCCCCGGACTGAAGCGAACCAGGGAATAGATTTGTCGCTATCTTTCACAAAGGCTGTAAAGACATTGCTAGGGGCAGGTTAGAACTTTATAAACATCAATCCGGCATGGGGTCTGTCAAATTCGGCTGTTTACGTATTGCAGTCCACTTTACGCAGCGCTCCCAAAATTCACTCCGGTATTCTTCTTTTGGACCGCAAGAAAAGCGCTAATTTCATGTCGAACCATTCGACGGGCGATAGTATCTGCTGTGTCTCCGTGAATGTCTTGCTGGCTGAGATCGGAACCGTGATCCATGAGAAGACGGACCATTTCCAGGTGCCCCGCACCGGCAGCAAGCATCAATGCTGTTTTTCCATCCAGGGATTTGCAATTGACATTGGCACCCTTGTGAAGTAGCAATTCCGCGGTTTCCACCGACCCAGAAAGCGCTGCTTCCATAACGGGAGTTTTTCCGTACCGGTTGCACACATTGATGTCTGCTCCCGATTCAATCAATAGCTCGAGAACCTCTGTTTGTCCGGTGATGCAGGCTGCCAGGAGTGCTGTCGTCCCGTACTTGTTGCGGATATGAATGTCTGCGCCTCTGCGAAGAAGCAAACTTACCAACTGAGGATGTCCGGCAAGGGAAGCTTCCATCAGAGCCGTTCGTCCATCATTGTCCTGAGCGTTTATCTCTGCACCGAAATCCAGGAGATCTCTTGCAGTCTCAAGCTGTCCAGCCAGACTTGCCGTAATCAGAGGTGTGGATCCCAAAATACGTTCTCGGGAGTTTACATTTATTCCAAGCTCGAGCAAAATTCGTACACGAATGCTATCCCCATCCAGAGAAGCTCTGATCAGGACATCGGTAGCACATTCAAGAGACTTGCGGTAATCAAATGAGGTAGTTCCTTCCTTCACTGATCCATTATGAATCTTCCTACCAATAGGACATTTCCCTTTGTTAATTTTCGAATCGGGCATCGTTCACCTCAAATATAATGTAGAGTCCATAACAGGTTAGAAACGTTCTGCTAAGATTACATGAGGATTGGGAAAAATCTTCGCTAGTTCCGCCTGCCCTCTAGAGACTGGACTGTGCAGAATACCAATGTTATATGCCGGAGATGTACTATATTTTTTGTTCACACGGATTCATTGCATACTCACGGAATCCAAATGCGATCCTAACAAAGTGCTGTTGTATTAGTAACGGCTTGGTTTGTATTCCGAGAGGATGAAGGGAGGTGTGAAAAAATGGGAGTGTTACCCGTTCCTGAGGAAGTAAGGTCGATGCACGCAAAAATCGATCGTGTTCTCGATACGGTTTATATGCAAAACAAAGCTCTGGAGAAAATAATCGGAAGGCTCGACGAGTTCGAGGCAACCCAGAAGGATCTTCAGGAATTAAGCCGCGAATTGAGGCATGTAAAGGATTCGTTGACAACAATAAAAGATTGTCTGCGGTTTGACGCAGTTTCTTAAAAAGTGGGCTGCAGATCGGGAAGCATTAGAAACATGGCCGAGACGAAATCTAGATGGATACGACGAATAGCTTATGTCAATGTTTCCGATTGCTTCTAAAAATCACCCGCATTACAATTTGCTTAACCGTCTCATTATGAGCACGATTCCGATGAAATCGCGAGGAATAACGATGGCCAGAGAAAAGGTCCTCGTCGTTGATGATGAAGAAGATATACTCGAGTTAGTACGATACAACCTTTCGAAAGATGGGTATCAGGTTACGTCAGCTCTTTCCGGTGAAACAGCTCTTAAGAAAGCCAAGGAAGAAAGTCCGGATCTGGTGCTTCTGGATCTTATGCTCCCGGGAGTTGACGGTCTCGATGTATGCAAAGAATTGAAACGCGATCCCGCCACGACTGCAATCCCGATCGTAATGCTTACGGCCAAAGGGGAGGATGCCGATGTAGTCACCGGGCTCGAATTGGGCGCTGACGATTACATTACGAAACCCTTCAGTCCCCGCGTCCTTCTCGCACGAATAAAAGCCGTGCTGCGGCGACGAAAACAACACCAGGCGAGCGACGATACGGTTCTTCGCATTCATGACCTGGTTATCGATCCTACGCGTCATGAAGTCCTGGTGAAGAATGTTTCCATGAGTCTTACGGCAACAGAGTTCAGGATTCTTCATTTCCTTGCAAGGCGGCCGGGATGGGTTTTCAGTCGAGACCAGATCATCACCGGTGTAAAAGGAGACGATTACCCCGTAACGGACCGGTCTGTGGATGTGCAAATAGTGGGATTGCGTAAAAAACTGGGATCTGCAGGAAATCACATAGAAACCGTCCGAGGGGTAGGTTACAGATTCAAGGAAGCAACCTGAAATGCATGCGGCTTGCGCTTGAGTTGTGGAACACCTCCGTAATCATGTCGCGTCAGCTTCGGGTCAATCCCGCCATTGCTCCATCAGTGGTCCGACGATTTCAGCCGATGGCGTTAAGACAGGGGACGTCGCACGCGAAGTCCTCGGAATTCTCTCATTGTTGACACGTCTGAGTATTGTTGATAGGCTCGAGTACTTATCCCGCGGTCGGAGGCCTGCGCATGGGAACTAAGCCGACCTTCTTTTGGAGATTCTATCCCACATCTTTGCTGATTGTACTCTTGTCCCTCATCACCATGTTCTGGTACGTGTCTCGAATACTGGCAGAGCAATTCACTGAACGAGCCGTGAATGAACTGGTTTCTGAGGCTCACATGGCTCAGGAACTCGTTGGAGACCGATTTTCTGCACAGAATGCTCCCGAAATCGATGCTATCCTGAAGAATCTCGGCAGGCATCTTTCCAGTCGCATTACGGTGGCCCTGCAGACTGGAGTGATTCTCGGCGATTCACAATTAGATCTTGCGCACATGGATCAATTTTTCGACCGGCCGGAAATCAAGGAAGCGTTCAGCGGAAAAACCGGGATGGCAACCCGAAAAAGTCTTACAATGAATGCCACTGTACTCTTTGTTGCTATTCCGGTCCAAAATCAGGGGAATACTATTGGTGTCGTGCGAGCGGCATCACCAGAGATTTCTTTCGATTTTTTCCAGTGGACCCGGGTTCCCTTGTTCTGGATTTTGCTGTTTGGTCTTCCGGCTCTCCTCAGTTTTTATTGGTCTCGAAAACTAGCTAGAAGTCTGCATCAGTATCAAACTGCTGCAGAAATGCTGACTCATTCAGATCTGGAGCACCGTTTGAATGAAAGGGATACTGCTGAATTTGAGGCTCTGACGGATGCAATGAACACCATGTCTGCAGAGGTGCATTCACGTATCGCTGCCATACTGCGGCAGCGTAACGAGCTTGAGGCAGTGTTGTCAGGAATGCTCGAATCGGTCATGGTCGTGGACATTGAAGAACGTATAGTGCGGCTCAACAAGTCTGCGGAACGGCTGTTCAGGACGAGTCTCGATAAGGTGAAAGGCAAGACGATTCAAGAGGCGATTCGCCATACGGAACTGCATCGATTCGTTGAAGATACCCTTGCATGCGGAGATCCGCTTGAAGGTGATATCATGATCATTGGGCCCTCGGATGTGTTTCTTCAGGCCCGAGGTTCCACGCTCCGCGATACTCGAGGCAATGTTCTGGGGGCGCTTATCGTGTTGAACGACGTCACTCGATTAAAAACTCTCGAAAACATACGAAGAGACTTCGTCGCAAATGTTTCCCATGAACTGAAAACTCCCATCACATCCATCAAGGGCTTTCTTGAGACCTTGCGGGAAGGGGCCTGGGAAGATCGTGAGAACGCTGAACGGTTCATGGATATCATGCTGAAGCACACAAATCGCCTGGATGCGATAATCGACGATCTTCTCAGTCTGTCAAGGATAGAAAGAGATGCGGAACGAGGAGAAGTGCTTCTCGATGTTGGCTCGGTTCGAGATGTCCTTGAATTGGTTGTCAAAGAAGCAAAGGAAAAAGCTAAAGACAAAGATATGACGGTCGACTTCAAGGCTCCCGACGAGTTGGTCGCCCGGATCAATCCAAGCCTCCTGGAGCAGGCTCTCATGAATCTGGTGGAAAATTCCATCAAGTATAGTGACTCGGGGAAAACGATTTCCATCTCCGCTGATCGTGGCCCAGATGAAATCATCATCTGCGTCAAGGACCAGGGATACGGCATTTCTCAGGAGCACCTCTCAAGGATTTTCGAGCGCTTCTATCGTGTGGATAAGGCGAGAGATCGAAAGATCGGAGGGACAGGCCTAGGATTGGCTATCGTAAAACACATCGTCCACGCACATGGAGGCAGAATCGGCGTCGAGAGTTCTCCGGGAAAAGGCAGCACTTTTTCCATCTTCCTTCCAGCCGGTTTGGGAAGTGCACATCAGACTTTGCGAAAATAATCCCGCACAACGCCGAAGCTCTTACCCGGTTGCGACATGAGGAGTATCGAGAATGCGAATCAGACTGCAAAGAGACATCGATAGACTGAAAAAACAAGTCGTTTCTCTTGCGACTCTCGTAGAAGAGCGGTTCCGTCTGGCTATTCGAGCAGTCGAATGCAGAGACGCGGACATTGCTCGAAAAGTAATACTCGGGGATGCGGAAATCGACCAGAAAGAGGTCGATATTGAAGAAGAATGCCTGAAGATTCTTGCGCTTCATCAACCTGTCGCTGATCATCTTCGCTTTATTATTTCCGTACTGAAACTCAATAACGACCTGGAACGCATTGGCGATCTGGCCGTGAATATCGCCCAGAAAGCCGAAGTGGTTGCATCCAAACTGGACTTACCTATTCCTTTCGATTATGTGACCATGTCTCAGCGTGCCGGTGAAATGCTGGAAGAAAGTCTCAACTCCCTGGTAAACCTTGACCTGCATTTGGCATATCGTGTCTGTGCCCAGGACGATGAAGTTGATTTCATGAAGAGCGCCATGCAACTACAGTTTGCGGAAGAGATTCGCAAAGCCAAGGGGGAGCATATTGAATCCTTGATTCACTTATTTCTCATTTCTCGTCATCTGGAGCGCATAGCGGATCACGCGACCAACATAGCGGAGGACGTCATCTACATGATTACCGGTGAGATTCACCGTCACAAAGGATTCGAGTATGATCGTTCTGAAGAGTAGCCTGCGATTCCTTTAGGTCAGTCAGATCGGTAAACCTGCCGAACATCGAATGTCTGCAATTAACCAGTCTCTTTTCCAGCCGATGCAGACTCGGTTTACCTCTCTTACATCCCTTGTTCGAAAAAGGGTGAGCTACTACTCGTAGGAAATAGAACTGCGTCTTCGAATGCTCGAGATAACTGTCGCCTTCTGATTTTAGAGCGATTGCCAAAAATTCTGACATTTATCCCTTGCTCCAATACAAGGGGACCGGTGTCCCCTGTCGGCCAATTTTATGGATATTGAAGATGTGCCGGCACGGAGGCACGGCACCCACCAATAATCCTAAATCTTCACCGGTCACTAATTTTGGCAATTCCATAATTAGTCTGATTCTCAAATTATCCAAGCGTTTTTAAAAAGTCCTCCCAGGGAGTTGCAGGCATGGTTTCGGTCTGGGTCTTGCCGTATCCTCGAATTATGAGTGCGGCTTTGGATACCTGCTGAGGATCGTTCGATTCCACAATGTCCACAACATCGAATCTTCCAAATGTCACAAAGCTGTTTTTCCAAGTCACCCCGGGGCATTCTTTCTTTATCCGCTCCGACACGGTTTTGGCAATTTTTGTGAAATCTTTCGGATCATTGAATGCTTCGGGCGATATGCGGCTCAGAATAATGTAGAACGCCATCTTTCCCTCCCTTGAGCAATGAATAATTATTGCTATGTTTTCAAATCGGGCCGTCTTTGTCAATGCATGCAGAAGACAAGAAACAAACCGATCCTGCGAAAAATTGTCCTTCAAAAGTTCCCGTGTCGTCCCGAATGTGCTATAGGTCATGAGACATTCCAACAACTCAATCAGAGTCTCCAATGACTAAATCGATAAGTGCAAAGCAGATTATGGTGGACATCAAGGCCGGTTTGAGCGATGCCGAGCTGAAAGAAAAATACAAGCTGTCCGATAAAGGCCTCGACTCAGTGCGTAAGAAACTGCAGGAAGCCGGGTTCATTCAGCCGAATCAGAAGTCCGCTTCCACAAAACCGGCAGCGGCAGCCGACACGAGGGAGTCTTCAGATTTCGACTCGGCTCTTGCGTCGGCTCTTGCTGAAGATGTCAAGAAAGGGTTGCACGATAACGAGTTGATGCGTCGTCACGAACTGGCCCCTTCTGCTCTGAAGAGACTCCTATCCGAATTGGTCGCACGCGGCTACTTGACCGAAGATGAACTCGCACTTCGTTCAGGTAACAACAGCATCTTATGTGTTTCGTGCTCGGGAAAAAATGTGCCGACTGCCGAGATCTGTCGTCATTGTGGCAGGAAGCTTGGAGAGACACCCGAACACGAGGAATTCTCCGAATATCCTGAGATGTCACAGGCCCGGCATTCGGAAGCGGAACTGTCTTCCAGCTCTTCAGATGAGCTTTGGCACGAATGTCCGTGGGAAGAGCGGGAAAATTACGGTCTTTGGAACGCATATTTTCAGACCGCCTGGAAAAGTCTCCTGTCTCCCCGGGCTTTCTTTTCAAAGCTACCGCCGGACGGCGGATACAGCAATCCCATGTTGTTCGGGATTTTTTCCGTTGCTCTCAGCACTCCCCTGGCATTGCTAATTCTGATGCTCTTCGGAAAGTTGGGAGGGGCGGCAACTCTGGTCGGAATCGTAATCGGGTTTGTCTGCGCTTTCATCGGTGCGGCAATAGTGTACCCGGTTCTGCTGTTGGTCGTGGCAGGACTGGTTCACCTGGTACTTATGGTTCAGGGAGTGGACAAGGAATTTCAGCGTACTCTCAGGGTCACCGCCTATTCAAGCGCACCCCATCTCCTTGAGGCAATACCTGTGCTGGGAACGTTGATTGCCACAGTTTATTGGATAGTTCTGATGATTATAGGTTTGCGGGAGATGCATGAGACTTCTACGGCAAAAAGTGCGATAGCGGTTTTGGGTGTTTCCATTGTGTTTGGACTCGTCGGTTTGGCTTTGTACTCGGTTAAAACCTGATTTGACGCGAATAAAACGTATACTGACGTCTTTTTCCCCATAGATCGTCTTCATTGGGATCTATTCTCTATTCAGGATGGATGGGGACTTATTCATTTGGTACTCCTTTTCTGATTTTCCTCTTTGCTGTGATGCGCGTGCTCCGACATGGACAGATTAAAAAATACCCAATGAGAATGTGTGTAAGTGCTTGACATTTCGAACCTGCATTCAGTTTTATGGGCTTTTTTCTCTCACGTCCGAGAAATAAGTTTTTCTCACTGGCGCCAAACGAGTCCTACTTTCATTGTAATCTTAGATACTTTCTGTCCCAAAACTTTCTAGATCGAATTGGCATTAGATCTGCATAAAAATGGGCTGTCTTAATAGAGGGGCAGAATGCCCGACAAATTACAAAAATTGGTAACTATAAATTTCTGTGGTGGGAACAGATTCATACGACAAGCATTAATACTCAGGAATCAAGCCGGGAACAGTGACTGCTTCCGGTTGAATGCGTGAAAAAAGACTTCCGGGGATTCGACGCGAGCCGTTGAGTCAGCGGATTAATTGATACAAGGTGAAGTTTTGTTTGCATAACCGAATTTTTTGCGCAGAGGAGAGGATTCTGAGACAGTGTGAACCCGACAACGGTTTTACAGAAGTCTTGCCATGTAATTGCCATGTGCTGAGCTCGCAACAGAGTAACGTGGTTAGTGAGATGGTCATGTGAGTTTTCTCGTTTAAGACGAGACGCTCACTATCCGGTGACGTATTCCATTTATTGAGAGGCTGAACAGCTATTAATTAATACGAAAAAAAATCTAAGCATGTATTCAGGGGGGGATCAATATTTTATACATGAAGGAAATAACTATTCGAACGGCTGCAACTTAGTAATTGGGATCGGCAGTTGTGGGACACTAAGAACGTTTTCTCCCTGAATCTTTTTGAGAACTGCAATCGGGGTTGGGTAACCGTGAACCCGGGAACACCCGTGCGGGAATGTTGCTGTCATTACATAAGAATGTCGGCTTTGAACATTGTGCTGAACATAAATGCCACTTGTTGCAGGTTGATACGACATGAGAAAAGTAACCTAGAATTAATGAATTAAAGGAATTACGCAAGAGCAAAGCATTCTTTAATGTCAAAGGAATTGAGCGAGGGATTTTCAATGAGAGCAATAATTCTGGCGGGCGGCAAAGGGACACGACTTCTTCCGTATACGACCATTTTGCCTAAACCTTTAATGCCGGTAAATCAGCAATCGATTGTGGAGATCGTGATTCGACAACTCAAACACCACGGGTTTAATCACATAACACTTGCTCTGGGTCATTTGGCTCATCTGGTTAAGGCTGTCTTGGGTAACGGGAACCATCTTGACGTCACGATAGACTATTCTCTGGAGCACGTACCCCTTGGAACCAGCGGGCCATTGTCCCTCATACCCGACCTCGATGAGACTTTTCTCGTCATGAATGGAGATATCCTCAGCGACTTGGATTTCAGAGACATGCTCCAGTTTCATCGAGAACGGCAGGCTGTAGCGACAATAGCGGTGCATCGGCGCAAGGTTCACATCGATTACGGCGTGCTTCACCGGAAAGATTACCGTCTCCTGAAGTACGAAGAGAAGCCGACCATTGACTATGAAGTGAGCACCGGAATTTACATTTTTCAACGGGAAATCATTAATTACATACATCCGGGAGTGTATCTCGATTTTCCCGAACTTGTGAAAATGCTTATCCACAATGAAAGACCCGTCATGTGTTATCCATTTGACGGAATATGGTTCGATCTTGGTAGAGTTGAAGATTTTCAGTACGTCCAGGAACGAATAGAAGTCTTGAAAGACTCTATCCCCTTCCTTTCTCCCAATGGGCATCGGAGTATCCCTGACACGTACGTTCCGACAACCACGTATCGAGAGGAGCAGCCGTATGAAGCTTAAACGCTTCTTCGATATCGTTGTAGCATCGGTAGGCATTTTCGTTGCAGCACCATTGATGTTTCTGATCGCGATTTTGATCAAAATGGAATCGAACGGGCCTGTTCTCTATCGCTGCGTTCGCGTCGGCAGGTACGGCAAACATTTTGGGATGCTGAAATTCAGGACCATGGTTGACAATGCGGATACCATTGACTTGAAATTGTGCGGTGAAAGAGATGTGAGAGTGACTTCGTTCGGAACCTTCCTTCGCCGAACCAAGTTAAATGAACTGCCACAGCTCTTTAACGTTCTGCTGGGGGATATGAGCCTCGTCGGTCCTCGACCGGAAGACCCCAAATTTGTGAGTCATTACAAAGACAAGTGGGATGTTGTTCTTTCGGTCAGGCCCGGAGTGGCAGGTATCAATCAGGTGCTCCATCGCAATGAGGAAGATCTCTTTCCGCCGGGAGCTGATAGAGAAACCTACTACCTGGAGCACATACTTCCAGACAAACTGGACAGAGACATTCAGTACATCACTCGTCAAACCGTATGGAGCGACGTAGCACTTCTTACTAAAGCACTATTGGCTACGCTCTTCGAGGGAGGCATAGTCGCCAGGCTGTTCCAGTACCGAGAATTGGGAATTCAGTTGTTGGCCGATCTCGGTTTAACGATCCTTGCGTTCATGATTGCTCATGCGGTGCGATTCGAAACCCTGGCTCTACAATCCGAGAACAGTCTTCCTGCTCTGGGGATGGTTGTAGTGATCAATCTCGTTTTGTTTCCTGTGATGGGACTCTATACCAGGAGTCCTCGCTTCTTCTCCGTAACCGACCTGTTGCTGCTTGCGAAATGTTCACTACTCTCGAGCATCATTTTGACGGTGGCGAGTGTTTTCCTTTTCAGTGGGAATGGATTATCCAGGGCCGTGCTTATTTTCTATCCATTCGTACTATCGGTATTGCTCGGCGCATCACGCATCATGCACCGGATTGCGCTTGAAAAGACCGAGTTGCAGCGGCACCCCGGAGGTCCGGAGCGGAACGTAATAATTTACGGCGCGGGCCGTCTGGGGGCCGAGACCCTGCAGCGCCTGAAGTTTGAACCTGGAGTGAAGATATTCGGGTTCGTGGATGACGATCCGGCAATGAGGAATCGCTCCATTCGCGGAGTAAAAATCGTCGGAACAGGGCATGACCTCTCCTTCCTGAAAACACTCTACGAAATAGATCAGGTGGTCATAGCGTTTACTTCGGCACATGCCGACGCATTGAATCAGGCTCGCCAGCGTTGCCAGGAGGCCGGTTTAAGTAATGCGCTGATCGTTTCATCCATTCCGTCAATTCCCAGATCTCACGCTTCCGTTCGAAGATACTTCAGGGGGATCCGTTTTACCGATCTCCTGGGAATACCGGAAGTCGCTCTGGATGTGAAAAGTCTCAAAGAAAAGTTCGCCGGCACAACAGTGGCTGTTGTAGGTGCCGGTGACCATTTGGGTGAGCATCTTTGTCGAGAACTCCTCAGGTTGGATATCGAGCAACTGGTGGTACTGGAGGATTCTTGTCACAGACTCACGAGAATCAATGACACATTCGAATATATCAACACGAACCAAATTCCGTTTCACAGCTACTTTTATCCTTTCGGCTTCCATGAGGAAATCGAGAGCGTCTTTAAGTGTTTCAATGTGAAATGGATTATCTACAACCGTCCCAATACCCCTGCGGCCACACCTCTGAACGAGCCTGTCCTGTTTCTCACCGAGTTTCTGGAAACGGCAAAATTCGTGGATATGGCCGGACGTCTCGATTGTCATGGATTTTGTCTCCTATCTCCTTACTTGAAGAATTGTTTCTGCGATGGAGAGCGAACTATGCATCTCCTGGGCGAACACTACCTGAGGATCTCCACTGGCATGAGAAACGGCAGCACGAAATTTGGGATTATGCGGTTGTCAAACATTTTAGAGAACGAAGTGGAAATCGTCAGAAGGTATTACGATCGCAAAATTCACGACATCCCATCTTTTGTTCCACGCAGTCCTATGAGGTTTTCGTCATCGAGATATGCGGCTCGAACCGCACTGAATAGTATGATGCTTCAGAACAAGGGAGAAACCTTCATAGAAGCTGCCGGCCCCCTCATCCGTCTGGACCGGCTTCTGGAATTCTACTCCATGTATCAGGAGAACGGGGGTAAGATGCGGAATACGCAATTTGACTGGGAATCTGACAATGAAACGAGTGATGTTGAATTCAATTCCGCGTACGCCAATACCGGCGTTCCCGGCATTGCAATCCACTCCAGTCCGGAGTTGCCCGATCCTGGCGAAGGGAATCGCCTTTTCATGATAAGTCAGAGCTTCTTGAATCCTGCCGACAAGCTCATACTGAAGCGTTTCTTTTCTGTCCTGAATTCCAATTATGGGGATTTTCTGCAATCGGAAAACGGAAGCCTCTTATCCGATCGCAACAGACTGGTTCAAAATGCAAAAGCGATGGAGCACACTTCACAATAGAAGACGGATACCTTATGGAGGAGGTTCGGATCACACAATCATGAAAATTTACGACAAAAAAATTCTCGTGACAGGGGCGGGCGGCTTCATAGGGTCCCACCTGTGTGAGGAACTGGTGAAATCCGGGGCTCATGTCAGGGCTATGGTGAGGTATAATTCAAGTGAGTCCCACGGATTGCTCGAAGGTTTGCCCCGTGAGCTCTACAATCGAATCGAGATTGTATCAGGGGACATTCGCGATATCGATTCAGTCACTAAGGCCGTTTCGGGGTGCGACATCGTTTTCCATCTGGCAGCTCTCATCGGGATACCGTACTCCTATCATGCTCCCAAGAGCTACGTTGATACGAATGTAGTGGGAACGCTTAATATAATGCAGGCGTGCAGACAAGAATCTGTAGAGAGGGTGATTCATACGTCTACAAGCGAAGTGTACGGTACTGCGATGTACATCCCTATAGACGAGCACCATCCGCTTCAGGGCCAATCACCTTATTCCGCAAGTAAGATTGCAGCAGACAAAATAGCGGAAAGCTACTATCTATCATTCGATCTTCCTGTAGTCACCATTCGGCCTTTTAATTGCTACGGTCCCAGACAGTCTTCCAGGGCTTTCATTCCTGCTATGGTGTCGCAACTGTTAAATGAGTCGGTGATCAAATGCGGATACCTGGCTCCTCAAAGAGATTATACCTTTGTGAAAGATACGATTGCCGGATTTATAGCTGCTGCAGTGACGCCCGGAATTGAAGGGATGACGATTAACGTCGGGACCGGAAAGAAGATCTCTATGGGTGATCTCCTTCGGCGCATCATGTCCAGAATGGAAGTAATAAAGCAGATATTACCTGAGGAAAACCGCTTGAGACCACCGAAAAGCGAGGTAATGGCTTTGATTTGCGACAACACGCGAGCCAGAGCATTTCTCGGATGGGAACCGGGCTATACGCTGGATCAAGGTTTGGATGAAGTGGTCTCGTTCGTGAAATCCAATTCGAACAGATACAAAACCGATCATTTTGTGGTGTGAACATGGACTGGAAAGTTGCTTTGTCGGACATTAGTTTGGGCCCTGAAGAACGGGCGGCAGTAAACCGTGTCATGGAATCCGGCTGGATCTCTATGGGGCCTGAAATCGAGCAGTTCGAGCATGAATTTGCAGATTACCTGGGAACAGATTTTGCCGTGGCAGTGTCATCCGGAACCACGGCCCTGCACCTGGCACTTGCCGCTGCCGAGATCGGAGTAGGCGACGAAGTGATATTGCCGTCTCTCACGTTTGTGGCTACAGCAAATGCTGTCATCTATCAGGGGGCAGTGCCGGTATTCGCAGACGTGGGAGATCTCTCTGACTGGAATCTCTCCCTTGCGTCAATTGAAAAAAAGCTGTCGTCCAAAACCAGAGCCATTATAGCGGTTCACTACGGCGGATTTCCCTGCATGATGGATCAATTGCGCGAGCTCGCGGCTACTTACAATTTAAAAATAATCGAGGATGCTGCACATGCTCCCGGGGCTGTTCATCGGAACAGGAAACTCGGCACATGGGGCGACGTAGGGTGTTTCAGCTTCTTCTCCAATAAGAACATGACCACCGCAGAAGGGGGAATGGTTGTCACCGACAATCTGGAAATTGCACGGAGGGTGCGACTGCTCAGATCGCACGGCATGACTACGCTCACGTGGGATCGCCACAAGGGGCATAGCTTTTCGTACGATGTTGTGGAAACCGGATTCAATTATCGAATGGATGAGATACGAGCAGCAATAGGACGGGTCCAATTGGCCAAATTGGAAGAGAACAATGAGAAGCGTAAATGGATCACCAGGAAAATGAGGCAGCTTATATCGGATATTGACGGAGTATTCGTACCGTTTTCCGACAACTTGATCGAATCGTCATCTTGTCACATTTTCCCGATATTTCTTGAGGACAAGGATATCCGACCTCTGGTCATGACTTCCATGAAAAATTCCGGGATTCAGACCAGCATCCATTATCCGCCGGTCCACCGTTTTTCGGTCTTCTCGCTTCCTGATAGGGCCCCGCGAAAGGATTTGCGGTTCACCGAATTGATAGCGGAACGGGAAATCACACTGCCACTTTTTCCCAGTATGACCGACTATCAGATCGAACTCGTAATTGAAGAGCTCAAACTGAGCCTGTCGGCTGCTCGCAGATCCATGGATCAATATGCAAGTACGACCTTGGCGCCGAGTGGTGCTTAGAAACAGGCACACGCATACCTTGGGCAATGGTGACAGAAACGTGGATCGCTGGTGCCATAGAACGCAGCGACTCAAGTGCTGGTTATTAATTTTTAAGTCACATGAATTATGACTGCAATTAGTACACTCTCTGTCCGTTCAATATATTCCTGCCGCCAGAATTCCTACGCAATTCTCAAGATGCACAGCGACTATGATTGCGACAAACAGCTCGCCTGGGCATCGATAAGCATGAACACCGACAAATAAGACGAATCAGGAGGTCATGGACAATCGCGTGCGATCGGACACGATTTACATCATTTGCACTCAAGTAAAGGATTATCGGGAATCAATATCTTCCAGGAAGTTGTTCCCCGATCTTCTGTCTTTGACTGCGAACTCGGACCGGTTATGGCCGCGATGTTCATTTGAAATAATACGAAATATTACGGGAGATCACAGGAATGAAACAGATTGAAATGAGCGCAACGAAACTCGGAGATTCTGTAATTGAAGCTGCATTACGAGTGTTGCAGTCCGGAGCAGTCCGTCAAGGAAAGGAATGTGAAGCCTTTGAGGTAGAATTTGCGGAAAAAGTGGGTGCGAAATATGCCGTGGCCTCTTCAAGTGGATCTGCAGCCCTGCATCTCGCCTATATGGCTCTTCTCAAACCCGGCGATGAAGTGCTTGTGCCGTCTTTCGCCTTCATTCCCTCAGCCGCAACGATCGGTATGACTGAGGCGAAGCCGGTACTGTGCGACATAGACCCAAAAACGTTTCTTATCGATTTAAATGATGCGGAACAGCGGATTACACACAGAACCCGCGCAATCGCCCCTGTGCATCTGTTTGGAAACGCCTGTAATATAGAGGATGTCAGTAATTTTGCCGAGAAACATCACCTCAAGATCGTGTGGGATGCCGCACAGGCTCACGGAACCATGCACAAAGCCCAGGACATAGGGGGATTTCCTGATTTTGTCTGTTATTCCTCTTGTCCATCCAAAAACATCTTCGTAGGTGAGGGTGGCATGACGTGTACACCCTATGCTGAACTCTACGAGAAAATGAAATATTTGAAATCCCACGGTGAGACGCGAAAGCACTATCACGCGAGATTGGGTCTGAATTACCGTATGACCGATGTTGAAGCAGCCATTGGCAGAGAACAGCTTCGTCATCTGGACCGTATGCTGGAAATTCGTCGCAACAATGCGCATCATCTCGAAGCGGGAATTGCAGTTATTCCCGGAATACGCTCACAGCATGTCACACCGAATTCACTCCACGCCTGGCATCAATATTGTGTGTACGTGGACGCAGATAAATTCGGGTGCGACAGAGATATCTTGGCCGGGCACCTCAAGGAAAGGGGAATAGCAAGCAGCATCCATTATCCACGAGGAATTCATTCTCGGCCGGTATTCGAACAGCTTTACGGACCGGCTTCGCTGCCCAATACCGAACAGATCTCACGAGGAATACTCGCTCTTCCCGTACACCATGAACTTCAAGAAGACGATGTATACAGAATCATCGAGGCAGTGGAAGAATGTTACGATCACGGCCCTTACTTCAGTAGTGCTCGCACGAGCAGACTCGAGTTGATGCGTCGGCCTGAGTTTCTACCACAGGGCGTACATCGCCCTGTGTAAACTACCGATGGCTTCTGAGACAGTAGGGGAAACGATAATAGGAAGTTTCTCCTCCGATTCTCCGACGTTTTATACTGATTATCAAAAGTAATCGCGGATTGAGAAGAGCGATGCATCGAATCGACAGCCACCGGCCACCATGCCGATAACATTGTGTAGATAAAATTAATTGGGCCAGGGAGGGGTGCGTGACGCTACCAATACTTTCGGATTGCTTCAAAACTTCTCAGAAAAACTAAACACGCAAAAAGTCCCTCCGCGATGGGAGGGTCTTTTTATTCTTGAAGCATCACAGTATCTGAGATGCGAAATTCCGCATGATTCAGGACGACGATGTGTCACGAAAATGTCAAGGAAACCGGCTTTAGTAATAGTACACCAGTTCACCGAACCAGCCGCCCATGGTAACGTCTATTTCTGCACGCCAAGGCACCAGTTGATATGTCGTCCAATCCTTGAATTCAACGGTTGTCTGTCGGTAGCCGGATCGAAGCGCCACGGTACCGAGTACGGTTTCAACCGTTTTGAATCCCCCTGCAATCTCCCAGTCCGTCACATTGCTTCCCGCTATAGACCATCTCGCTCGGCCTTCTGCAATTCCTGAAAAACCGTATGCGTTATATGGAGGACTGAGCACCACATGAAAACCCAAGGTAAGAGCCGACGGACCGCTGGTCTCGCCCATGCTCGTTACCGTTAAATAAGGGTGGTACAGGTCGTAATCCATATCGATCCCTATCCGGGAACCGTTCCAGCGAAGTACGTCGAAGTCGCCACCAATGCGGAGTCCCGTATAATCAAATGCAGCTTGTCCTACCACTCCCGCCGGAAGAGGCACCCCAGTGAAGCCCTCTTCTCCTTTGAAGTAACGCATACCGTAATTTAATCGTGCAGAGAACGGCCCCACTTGCAGTCTCACCATTGCATCCAGAAATGTGGCCGACGGTTCCATCCCCCAGTGTTCCCGAAATTGGAAGGTTTGGGACACTACGGGAATCGTCTGCTTGCCCTTCAGGAGTTGCACCCAGATCAATGAGGCTTTTGCTTCTGCCTGCAAAGGAGGAAACGAAAAGACCGGTGAAAAGGGATTGGTCAACCCGGGAAACACCTGAGCCGTGCAAGGAGTTATCCCTGATTGCAGCAAAAAGAGCGCACAAACGACTACCAAAACCATTTTGGACAAATAATACCTACACAATTTGGCTCGCCTTTCCCTGGGGATAATGGTCCTAATTATTAACTGAGAAGAGCTTCATAGTCAATGAAAAGCAGTAGGCCACTTCGATTCTTTTTTCCTTGGCATATCACCGGTGCGACGATTACGGATAAGCAGCTTAACGCAGTTTTTGGCTGGAAGTCCAATGTAATGCGGAGTTTGTTATATTCCGTCGCTTCAACTGGGCCCTTACTTACATCGGCCCTGTAGATCAATTTTTGCTCAAGTTACGCGTTTCGTTTACCTCCTTCACTGCTCCATGCGCGTACGCTCCGAGGAGGCCGGTAGACAAGGACTGGCACACTGTCAGCAGAAAGTCTGCCGCTTCTTTGAAAAATTGTTTAAGAAAAATCGTAACCGATGCGTTTTTCTTAAAGATCTTTTCGCGGCTTGAAATGGCGATATTACAACGGAACTTATTCCGTTTCACCGGCGCGACCCCAGTTGATACAGGGCAAAAAAAATCTTGACAACTCTTGGCATTTTGTAGAATTGTAACCTATGTCCCCTTTTAAATGTTCGGCTACGATGAATAAAAGTTAAATTGGCCTGGGAAAACGGTGTATACCGTTTCTATTTAAGTGCGATTGCAGATACTTGGGGTATGGTAAGTTGATGAACAAATACAAGCTGCTTACATGGCAGTCTGGTTGTCTATTGATATTCCTCCTGTGCATAACTTTGTCAGGATGCATAGGACTCATGCCTTCGCCCTTCAGACCATCGCCCGGACCGCAGAAAACCCCTCAAGCATACGATTTGGCGCAAGCTTTTGATGTCGCATGCAGGAATTATCGCCTGGGACCGGCCGACAATCTGCGAGTTCTGTTTCAGACGGAGTGGAGTATACCCAGAGGCACCTATACCCTTGATACCCTTGATGAAATCGAAGTGGAATTTATTCTCGATCCTGCACTCAATAGAAAAGCGGTGATCAGGCCCGATGGAATGATCACTCTTCCGGGTATCGGAGAAGTCCAGGCCGCCGGAATGACTCCGGATCATCTCGCTAAACTTATTTCGGAGAAATACCAGGAAACGGAGATTTTTGGAAAAGATGATGACAGACAGCTCAAGCAATATAAGCTTGTAACTGTTCATGTGATCAGTTTTTATCAAAAGGTTAAGAAGCTTGTCGAATCGCTGACTACGCTTACCGGAGGGCAGCAACTGACGGTAGTCGTTAATCCTGACGGCAACATCGATCTACCTCTCCTGGAACAGAGGATATTGGCTGCCGGAAGTACGGTAAGGGAAGTCGAAAAAACCGTTAATACTCTCTATAGGCGGGGTCCGCTTCAGCATGTGGTTGCATCGGTTTCTCTGCTTGAGGGGAAATCGCGAAAAGTATACGTAATGGGGGAAGTTACCCGACCCGGAGCATACGACATAACCCAGCCGATAACCGCCCTGCATGCGATTGCTCTTGCGGGTGGTCATAATTCCAGGACTGCCGACCTTACAAGCGTAATCCTGGTTTCAAAGGATATTCACGGCAAGCCTATTGGAAGACGACTGGATCTCAAAAAGATTCTGGACGTGGGGGACATGGGGTCAGCGATCATGGTCAAGCCATACGATGTTCTTTTTGTTCCGAACACGTACGTGGCTGACCTGAGACTCTTCATGGAACAATATATCTTGACTATAACAGACTTTGCGACCTTGAGGAATCTGATCAACGAGTAAGGACTGAAAGTCGGATTCGGTCAGGATCAGGGGGAAGACGGCTTGGTTTCTTTCAGAGAACGATATGCCGCCAAATTGAGTATGAATCAATATATATTAGGGATAGTTGCGGACATTCATATCTCTGTAATATCGATCCTGTGCTTTGGTCACATGATCGCAGTGGGCGGGAAATAGAATGCTACCACCTGTTTTCTTAAATGGGGTAAGAGTCCCTGAAGAGACTTCCCGGGCACTCATGAATTCCATGGGGCCGTTGCATGGAATTTGCGATCATTGCGGGGGGTCTGTTGTAGAAATTAAAAGCGTAATTATCGGCGCCAAACCGACTCCGTTGTTCCGGATCTGGTGTTCGACCTGCGGGCGGTATGGTGACGTAGTTCACGAATTCCCTACTGACTGGTACAAACGCCTTCTTCGCTCTGTGGAACTTCAGGTTCAAAGGGTCTTCTAGTGCAAAGGCTTTGAAGATCGGATTGCGCCCCTGCGACGCTTTTCTTAGTATGGAGTTCATGGTGACAAGCTTGCGTTCGGTGAACGTGTAGCTGATATCATGTATTCTACGCTGAAATTGCTTCTCAGAGGTCAGTCCGAGGCAGTTTTGGTAATCAAGTCTGCGTAATATCATTTCGCCTCGACTGAGCGACTCACCTTCCGAAGGATGTCATACCCATTCGCTTTCAAGAAGCAAATACTGGAGACCCCCTTTTTGTAACCCGCGTATTGCGGGGGCCCAAGCCCCTTCCCAAGAACTTTTAGCATTTGGTTCAAGTTACTGTTTTGACAACGTCAAAACCATGATTTGAACAAGTGTCAAAAGTTTTTTGAAGGAGTTTGAGAAACCTTTTTTACAGAAAAGGTTCCTCGAGTATTACTTCTTTGAAAGCGAATGGGCATCAGGCTCAATACAGGTATAATGTTTATACAATGGTGGTAAGATACTCTAATTTTGTTTTATGAAACTGTTTATTGCTCCCAGGGTTTATACTATCAGGCATCATAAGGTTTTCATCGGTATGCATGCTTTAACTCCATGCATTCGCCTCATTTCGAGATAATATTATCAATTCCCGGTTCCGGTAGAATACTGCAGATAACCTCTGTACAACTGGTTAAGTGCTTCATATTCCCGCTTAAAACGGATTGTCACGGCTGATATTTTGTCCTGTTCCTCCGTACGTCCGCAGAGATAGGCGTTTTCTTCCAGGATTTCTGCCAGTGCGATCAAGCTTGCTGTGACCTCTTCGGCACCGTGTCGGTAATGAGGATCTTTTGATGTCAGCCGCAGTATTTCACGTTTCAGGTATTCTTCCGTTTCTCTTTTCAAACAGGATTGAGGATTGTCGAAAGCCCAACAGATCAGCCTGTAGTAATTGGGCCAGGGCCTGGCATGCACCAATTGCTTCAGTTTTTCTCCCAACCGGGGGAGAACGTGCTGGGATTTAAAATGTGACTGCATGGCTTCGCTACGTATTCTCGTTTCCTCATCGGGGTACCACATGCCGCTGTAATCTGAGGAACCGAGTGCCTGGCGATACGCGATATCGGTCTTCCTCGCGAGCACCAGGGAATAATCGTCACTGAAAATACATCCCCATTGACCCGTTTTCACCAATGACATTCCCAACGTGAAATCATATGGGTAGGTCGTCAGCACAATGTAAGATACGCCGTACTTGTCCAGAAGCTCCCCCGGTTCTTCATGTGATTTCTGGACCACCCCCATGATGCTGAAGTAATCTTTGATAACTTGAGGAGGGAAAAAGGACTGATCCCGAGTATCCATAAAAAGCTGAAGTTTGGGCGCATAATAAAGGAGATAAGACGAGATTTCCCATCCAGCCAGGGTTCGCCCTTCTAACCGGTTTTTTTCGATGAACGATACCAGCCGGCTTGAGAATGTGTCATAGCTCATGAGATCTCTGAGAAGAGGGCGAGGGGGTCTAAGCGGATTATGCGGTGAATACGGCAGGATAACTGTTACAAGAAATAGCCAACACGAACCTATCAGCCCCAGGACGACTATTGTGGTGGACCCTGTTCTGAACATCTTCGAGGCAGCCAGGTCCCCGAATCTTTTTTTGGCCTCAATTGCCAAGGTTTGAATCGCAATCGTCACGAGGACAGAGACTGCAGGGACAAAAGCCATAGCAGCAAAGAGAATGAATCTCCTATGCTTCAAGGAGAGCACGAGCAATACCAAAAGCACCATAACTTCCATAATCAGATCGCACGGGATTGTCGCCAATTTCTTGCGGATGCTGAATTCACAATTGACCCCCTGATTTCGGGATATTTCGGAAATTCTTGTTTCAGAATGAGTTGGTTCACCTCTTTGCGAACCACGCTGCTCCTTTCTGAGACCTGCCCACACCACAAGCGTCGCGAAAACGATTAGCACCAGAAGACCCAAATAGGGTAACTGGGACCCGGCGCCCACTATTCTCACTTCCGCGTCAGTGAAGTTCAGGAGTGAAAGCCAATCACTTGAATTTGATGTCACGACGCCGGTTCCCACCTGAGTAAAAGGCATCACGAGATTGGGAATTCCATAAGGATTGAAAAAAGCGCTCGTGGCAATACCTGCAAATGCGATAAGCCACCATTGTGCTGCAAGAGATTCGCGGCTTCTGAGACCCGAAAAAGGCAGAATTCCTAAACCAGCCCGCAAGCTCACTAAACTGGCCTTTGCAATTACAAGAGCGAGACCGAGCATAAATGAGCCGTGGAAATTGCTCCAGATGCCTATGACCACAGGTATGCCGTATGACCGCATGCGATCCGGCCAGAAAGTATCGGAAAGCAGACTGACGAGGATCAGCAAATAAAATACCCCGAAATTTTCCGCTCTAATGGTGAGGAAAGGACCTGCTGCGAAAAGCCCGAGGCACAGGCTGAAGAGTGCAACATCGACGACGGTATCCAGCCTTCGGCACCGGTAATAAAGAAATGCCGAACAGAAGAATAACAAAAGGGCTTTAACCAGTACAGGTCCGGCTTCCCCGAGATGACTGTAAACCATGTAATAGAGAAAATGACTCAACCAATTCTGATCCACCCACAGACCACCCTCATTGGTGAACGACCAATGACACGGAACAGCCAGACCTTCGCTGAGAATTCGTTTTCCTGCGGCGAAACCGAGAAACAGATCCGAATTGAGACCCATGTTTCCGACAGCAACGAGATACGTCACGGCCACGGCACAGATCAGCAATGCTCTTCTCACACAAATGACTCGGCTGTTTGCACCTGTCATAGGAGAATTCATGCTCTCGGCGGGATCCTTTCTTCGTCCGTGAGGGTTGGATTTTGCATCCGGTGCGCGGCATTATGGCATATTTCATGCCCTGGCGAGTGTTAAAAGTTTTTTGGAAGGGTGTGGGGAACCTTTTTAACAAAAAGGTTCCCCAAATCTTACTGCTTTGAAAGCGTATTTGGTATTACAAGAAGTTCCGCCCCAATTTTCGTTTGAATCGCCTTGACCTGGCAATCTGCTCATACTATTTCTGATGCTGTATCCGGGATGAGGCAGAGGTATATGCAAACAGACTATCAAAATTCCGATTTCGAGGGTTCCCGACCTGCAAAGATCTCCCGCGTATACCTGTTTGTCTTGATTCTTTGCTTGCTCGCTTTGGCGCTCATTGTCCTGTGGCCGGGTCTCAAAGCGCCAATGGTGTATGATTCTCGCGTGTTCATTGCAGAAAAAGCCGAGGTTTTCTCGCAAGAGGGGTTGCGTGGTGTAGTAGCTCTCTATCCCGGGCGGGCTTTGGCAATGGTTTCATTCTACCTGAATTACGTTTTTACCGGGATGGACCCGTTCTTTTTCCGACTTGTAAATATTTGTCTTCTCGCAGGCTGCGGAATTGCTGTTTTTGTGCTCGTATTCATGCTCCTTTCGATCCGGAATGCTCCTGCTCATGGGGATGTTTCGCTTTTCCTTACGGTGGCGACACTTCTGGCCGTTCTCTACCTGATTCATCCACTACAGACGTTCTTATCCCTGTACATCTATCAACGTATGGCACTCATGTCTTCCCTCTGTTTCTTATCCTCTATCGCCCTGTACATTGCCACCCGCTCGGGCAGATTGAGATCGCCATACGTGGGATATTTCGCAGTATTCCTCTTGTACCAGGTCGGAATGTTCAGTAAGCCGAATATCTTCACTTTACCGCTTATTCTCCTCATTGCTGAAATAGCTTTCTTCCGGACGGGACTGAAAGCACTTTGCAAATTGGCAGTTATATTCCTGATTGCGAGCATTCCGTATTTTGCCGTTATGAAAATATTCGTGCCGTCTCCGGAAGGCATTTCAGCTCCCGGAACCGGACTTGTAGCATCACTCGCGGCATACTATGCAGACAGCGGGATCACCATAAAAGAGCAGGCTCTGACCAACTGTCGAGTGCTCTTCTCCTATCTTTCCGCTATTCTTGTTCCTACCCCTTCGAATGTGCAGTTGCTCCAGGCGCAGATTATCTCCCGTTCCTTGCTCGACCCGCCTTCTACTCTTCCTGCATGTCTCGGAGTGCTGTTTCTCGGCGGTATCGGTCTCCTGGCACTCAAATTACGGCCATTGACCGGGTTTGGCATCGCCTTTTTCCTGGTAACGATTATTCCTGAGAGTTTCCTGGTGCCTCAGTACTTGTACGTGGGATATCGGCCTGTTCTGCCCATGGCGGGCCTTGTGTTCGTTGCCGCGGACCTCATTGGAGCAGCCGCGCTCAAACTGAAGGATCGTGTGGGTACACGTGTAGCAGCAAAGACGGTTGCACTCGCTTTAGTGCCGCTGGTGTGTTTCTTCGGAGTAGTGACTTCCATCAAGGCTACCCTCTGGAGCAATCAGTTGCTTTTTTGGAAGCAAAGCCTCGAGACGTTTCCTCCATACGGCCCGCAGGTAGAAAAGAAAGCCTATTTGGACACTCTTCTGAGTATTGGAGATGCGTATTGCGAAGTCGGTCGATGGAAGGATGCGGCTCATCATTATCAACAAGCCCTCGAAATAGAGCGTGGTTTTGCAACATTGCACAACAATCTGGGCTACGCATTGCATGAAGCTGGAGAAACAGACTTAGCTTTGAAGCATCTACACAAGGCAATGGAATTGAACCCGCACATGCCGGATGCCTTTAATAATGCGGGATTGGTGTTCTTCCGGCTTGGAAACACTCAGAAGGCGATCGACTACTTCACCAGAGCTATTGAGCTGCATCCGGGATTCGTTCCAGCATACGCGAATCTGGGAAGTGCGCTTATCCAGGCGAACCGACTGCCGGACGCGATTCGTATTCTTTCGAAAGCGTTGCAGTTAGATCCCTATTCCGCGCAGGCCCACAATAATTTGGGATTTGCATACTATCGGTCGGGAAATTCATCAAAGGCGGTCGAACACTTTCGGAAAACCCTTGAGATCGAACCACGATTTCAGGAGGCAAGAGAAAACATGGCCCGTGCTCTGCAGAAGAAGTAGGAGAAATTGGGAGTGGCTGAGAGAATTTAAAAGAAGTAATACTTGAGGAACCTTTTTGTAATGGATTGTGCCTTTAGCTCAGATCCGAATTGACAGCATTGCCTTCATCATCTGGAATATATGATTTTGACATTGCAGGCGCTGTCACCGTAGAGGTCCCGCGAACACGCGGGATGCCTGCCCTTCCCGAAATGACCGGCACGGAGGCCGGTCACTACCGGGCACCCACGAGGGGCGCCCCTACCGATCCGCATTGACTGTGAGCCGCGAAACAAGAACATCCGACTGACCCTCGGCTGAACCAAGGAAAATAATCCATTCTGTGAAAAGGTTTCCCAGTATTTGCTGATTGAAAGCGAATTGCCGTGAGTTGATTTAGGTTGACAATCCGGTGCTGACTGAAGAAAAACTGTCTCATAATTATCATGTGCTCGTAAGGAGGCACTTTGGAAACAATTGCGGATTGGCTCAGAGGTGTCCGAGTTCAGTTTTTATCGTATCTGTTGTACTGGTGTTCTTGGGTACATCAATAGCGGTATCGGAGGGATTGCATAATCCGGTCTACTCTATATTGGCATTACTCGGCCTGATCCTGCTCCACGCCAGCGTCAATCTCCTGAATGACTATTCCGATTATCACAGCGGAATCGATTTTGCTACGAATGCCACTCCATTCAGTGGTGGCAGTGGAATGCTTATTAATGGCCGCATTGCGCCATCAGCCGCTCTCTGTGTGGGCATAGGTTGCGTGGCGATTAACATCTATTTTGTAAGTGTAACGAACTGGCAGCTCATACCGCTATTACTAATAGGAGTATTCGCCGTCTGCTGTTACACGGGTGTCCTGGCAAGGTGCACTCTGGGAGAAGTGTTTGCGGGATTGGGCTTGGGCTTGTTACCCGTTTTGGGCTGCTATTTTGTCCAGGTCGGGCATTATTCTGCAAAAGCTTTTGTGGCGGGAATTCCTGCCGGACTGCTCACGTTCAACCTGCTGCTTCTCAACGAATTCCCTGACTACCCTGCAGATTGTAAGGGTGGGCGAAGGAATTTGCTGATGCTGCTGGGAATCGACCGAGCAGGCAAATTGTATGCTTTTGTGATGGCTCTCGTGTATATCAGTATCGCAACAGGAGTGGTGTTACATTTGATATCAGGTTATTGCCTGCTCGGATTGTTGACAATTCCTGTGGCATTCAAATCCATGAAATGGGCCTGGAATCATACAAACGATTTGAATACCGTAATCCCGGCATTGCAGGCCAATGTGATCGCCAATCTGGGGACGCAGGCGCTCCTGGGAATCGGTTTCCTGGTCTCGTCACACGGATGACCTCACAGGGAAATTGACAAATTATTCCTGCGTTGTCCCAGCCCCCGTTTGTGAGGACTGGCCAATCAGCTCGCTCCAGTCACGGGTGAACCGGTATACCTGTCCGAGTCCGTACAACGAAAGGGTGAGGAACACTGTTTGATCGGGATCTTTGATTTTTTGCGTTGTCGGGTCCTGTTCGCGAACTTCGGAATATCTGAGCACCACATTCCAGCACTGCGGGTGATAATTCAACCCGATACTGGTGAAGTAAGCAAAATTAAACTGATGCGTATATTGATTTTCGAAAAAACATTCCAGATTTGAAGTCAATTTAACCTGAACGTTTACGTTAGTTTGTCGATTCAAATCCTGCAGACGGTCTCCCTCGGTGAATTGGTGCAATACTCTTACGAGATCGCCTCTGTGATCCATGAGTCCCAGGTTGAGACTGTACCTTCTCATGCGGTTGAAGACCGGGTCGTATTCGGTTTGAGCACCGAAATCCACCATGGAATGAGGTTTTAGGATCAATTCGGCCCGTGTGTTTGTCCAGCGAGTGTCCCCGAGCAATAGATTACGTTGTCCGAGCGGATCGTCTGCAGATCTGGTGCTGTAGAAATCGTATCCCTGTGACAGAGTAAGTGTCATGAAATCGAAATACTCGTCCTGACTGAGTCTGCCGGTAAGGACTTGCCGCATCTCTGCTACCAGGAGGCTCACCTGATCGACTTTATCGCTGTCATCAAAGAACGGATATGTTTGCTGCCGTGCAAACGGCCGGTACGTCCACGACACGCGCGGGCGCACCCAGTGCTTTATTCTCTGGAACCCAAGGCCCCCGTTGTAAATCGATTGGAAATCCGTGAACACGTCAGCGCCTATCTGGTACAGATCCGGTCGAATAGTATTGACCGAGCTGACACTTTTTCCACGTTCGTAGTAGTCGGCCAGGTACGCTTTGGGAAAGTACGTCATTGAAGGTTCTACTTTGAGATACCGTCCGAGCGCCAGGGGAAGACTCAGGCGAGTATCCATCTGAAAACGGCTTCCAAGCCACTCGCGGTCTTTGATCGGAGCAAAAAAGAAATTATACGCGAGATTGGAATTAATATAGAACGGAGTGTACGGAATCTTCTGGAAAAAGAGTACCGATCTGATCGTCGGGAGATTTTGCACTGTTGCGGCATTGTCCGGCATATCGAGATTCTCGAAATGCCTTGCCTCTGCAGAAAAGAGAAAGTTGTTCAACTGCTTGTACAAGACAACATTCGATTCCAGGTATCGCACCCGAACTCTTCTGTCGAAACGTCCACCCCAGACTTCGAAATAGCCACGATCGGATACCCAACTCCCATTGGCTTGTAAGCGTATTGCAGACGGCAAGTCCTGCTCGTGTCGCCACGTGACATAAAAGAGATGACTTCGCGGATTCGACTGTGACCCGAATTCCCAATCGTACGTGTACTCCCCGTGAAATCTCCCCTGAAAATCTTCATAGGGGAAATACCTGAATTCGAGCCCCACCTGTAATGCTCTCCGGGTGCACACTCTGGGAACAATGGTTGCGTCAACGCTTGGGGAAATGTCTACGAAGATGGGTAGGCGTACGTCAAATCCTTTTTGGCTGCTGTTTGCAAAGGTCGGCATGAGAAGTCCGCTTTGCCGTTGACGTTTTGCCGGATACATCAACCAGGGAAGATAGAAAACCGGGATGTCCTTGATATAGAAGAAACCATGCTTCAGGGTGCCGTAGCCTTCCATGGTGACGTTCAGGTCGCGGCCTCGTATCTTCCAATCCGGAATAATTCCGTCACAGGTTGTGAAGCTGCCTTCTTGAAGCCGATAACTGGAAGGACCCGTTTTTTCCAGCACCTTTCCTTCCAGATAAATATTATGGCGAGTAAGAAGCAGCTTGCCTTCGGTCAACTCGCCGGTGGCATCCTTGAGCCGCACCAAAACCTTATCTGCTTCAATAACGTCCCCTGCCATGCGAACAATGACTTTCCCGGACGCTGTCAGGTTTCCGGTGTTTTCCTCGAACACAATGCTGTCCGCACGAAGCCGAAAATTCCCCTGGGCAACCGTCACGTTTCCGCTGGCGGTCCATGTATTGGTTTCACGAGTCAGGGAGACACGATCCGCTGAAATCTGAATGGGTAATTCTCCGGGAAATATGCTCTTCGGTAATGCGGAGATGTCAAAATCTTTGGGCTTGGATTCCTGAGCGGAACTGTCAGACGCACATATCAATATTAGCAGCAAGCACCAGGAGGCCAGCAGGCATCGGCAAACGGAACGTACCCGATCTCGTTGAGACACGTACGAGCTTTTCCACGAGGACTGCTGGAAGATTGTACTACGCATGAGCATGTCAATTGTCTTGTACGCCGCACGCTCTCCTTACCGGACCGATCATATACAGAGAGCCTGCAGCCAAGATAATGTCATCCGGTGAAGCTTTCTTCAGGAGTAACTGAAAACCTTCTTCTATATCCATTGCCGTACTTGCCGGAATGCCCTGAGCCCTAACGATGGCTGCAGCCTCTTCGGGAAGCAGGGCTCTGTTGCTTTGTGGAGGTACACAGACAACCTCTCGTGCGAGGGGAGACAGAATCTTGATGAGCTGTTCATAATTCTTATCCCGGAGCATTCCAAGAAGCAGAAACGGTTTTGTTCCCGGATACCATTGAGAAAAAGTACTCTTGAGAAGCCGCGCTCCTTCAGGCGTGTGTGCTCCATCGATAATAACGCCCGGCTTCGATCTGAGAAGCTCGAATCTTCCGGGAAACTTCGTCATGCCGATTCCCGATCGGATTGCCTCTTCCGGAATGGAGTATTCGAGGGATCTTAATTCCTCGATCACAGCAATTGCCAATGCAGCGTTCTTGATTTGAAAACTTCCCGGCATGCTCGTCGAGAGGTCTTCCAAAACGAGGCTCTGGGATCGGTACGAGAACGAAGTCTTGCCTGTACGAAGCCCCACGAAATCGCGACCGAATTTGTGAACCTGCACGTTACGATCGCGGGCGGTCTTTTCAATGACTTCCCATGCTTCCGACCTGCTCGCTCCCGTAATGAGAGGAACTTGTTCCTTTATTATTCCCGCCTTTTCTCGAGCGACTGAAGCCAATCCCGCGCCGAGGTAGTCTTCGTGTTCACGGGAAATATCCGTTATCACCGTAACCAGAGGATTGACCGTGTTTGTCGCATCAAGTCTTCCGCCCAGTCCTACTTCGATTACCGCCACATCGGGTTTGGCTCGTGCAATGCAGTCAAAAGCAGCAGCAGTGGAAAACTCAAAGAAGGTGGTCCGCTCCGGATCGTATATGCTCCGCACTTTTCTGATGGCGCCGAGCAGAGACTCCTTGGAAACGAGAGATCCATTCAGCCGTATGCGTTCACGGAAATCATTGAGATGGGGAGACGTATAGAGCGCGGCCTTATAACCGGCTTCCAGCAGCATGTGGTAAACAAATGACGCAGTTGACCCTTTGCCGTTGCTTCCGGCTACGTGCACCACCGGAAATTGAGCTTCCGGATTACCCATACTGCTGAGGAGTCGTGTGATATTGTCGAGTCCCAGGAGAATTCCAAAACGCTCCAGGGAATACATAAAGGAGATCGTCTCCTGGTACTCACGATCCAATTCTTTGTCTTCCAGCAGAGGCTACCTCCGAAAAAGTTTAAATCGCGACTGTTTCAAAGCGGTTTCGCTAAGATACAGCTCGAGTGCTTATAACACACCGACAATTGCCCGTCAAGGTTACTCAAGAATAAGTGCCTGTATTAATTTGATAATAGGCGGTAACAATCTCGCGGGAACCTGCATTCGACATGAGTGTCTCAATTACCTGTAGATCTTTATTCTTTTTCCCCTTTTTGAGAGAGCTGATCGTTGTGGGTGAGACCGTGAGGGGCTTTTTACCGGCGGCAACGGAGGGAGTTCATGAAAACGAGATGTCCTGATTGCGGTCGTGAATTCAGCATTGACTACTATCCTGAGCGGGATCAGACAACGTGGTGTCCGGAATGCGGGACTTTCTTCAGTACCGAAGAGCATCTGATCGCTGAATCTAAGGTATCCTCACAAGACGAGACGTTCGCAGTAGAATGGCAGATGCCTAGCTGACCGTTACCTGCATTTCACCAGGCTGGACCGTTCCTTGACCCATGTGGTGCAGAGACGCTCGGGAGCGACCGGGTAATCGCAGATTCTTGTCGGCGCAAGAGGAGGTGCGCAATCGCGTACCGGGGCCACCGGACCCCTACAAATCCGGTAAGGAACGACAGGAATTTCGCACAGACGCGCAGGCATTAGAGGATTTTCGCATATTCGCGGGGGGGCAATAGGGGGTTCACACAATCTCATGGGAGCCACCGGTTCCGCATATATTGCAGCGGGAGCTACAACAGTCGCACAGTGCAAAGGAGCAGACGGGTGGCATACAAAACAAGTTCCTGCCGCAGGGAGCACAAGAATAAACGCCAGTATCATCATCAGCTTTTTCATTGACACACCGGTCCCGAATCTCCAATAAATAGAGCGTCATTTTATCACGTTTCGAGAAATAGGACACACCAAAAATGAAGATTCAGAGATCTCTTCTGATTCTCCCGGTTAATGTCCCTCGCTTCACCGATAAAGCTCATCTGAGAGGTGCGGACGCTATAGTGCTGGACCTTGAAGATTCTATTCCCCCAAGCGAAAAGGACAGCGCGAGAGAACATGTTTCATCGGCAATTCATCACGTCGGTCGCGCAGGCGCTGACGTTTTTGTTCGGGTAAACAACGATCCAGCACTTTTCGAAAAAGACATGCATGCTGCCGTTCAATCCGGACTTTATGCGATCTTTCTTCCGAAAGTCGAATCCGAGAATCACGTTCGAGAGACGGAGATTCTTCTTTCCCGGCTGGAATCGGAACGCGGCGTACCGGCCGGTTCCATAAGAATGTCTCTGCACATTGAAAGCCCCAAAGCCTTGCTGAACCTACAATCCATACTTACAGCGGGAACGAGGATCGAATCCATCAGTCTCGGTACGGACGATTATTGCCTGGAACTTGGAGTGGAACCTACTCCTGAGGGAACCGAGTTGTTTTTCCCCTTAGTGACGCTGATCACTGCGGCAAAAGCAATGGGAATTCAGCCCATGGGGATTCTAGGCAGCGTTGCGGGATATCGCGATCCGGACGGGTTCAGGAAAGCGGCTGAAAGAGCAAGGCAGCTGGGATGTACCGGCGCATTCTGCATTCATCCGGATCAGGTGGATATTCTCAATAAAGTCTTCTCGCCGGATCGGGCGCAGGTGGATCAGGCTTTACGCATTAAAACAGTGTTCGAGGAATCCATGGCTCAAGGCCGGGCTTCAACAACGCTGGACGGACGCATGATTGATACGCCGGTCTATAAAAGGGCTCTCAGAACGATTCAATTGGCTGATGCAGCGAAAGAGCGCGAAAAAGATGCCGCAGCCGCAATGAGAAAGCTGTCCCAGTGATCGCTTGACACACAATTGAACCTCACTTAACAATTAGAGCCCCGGAGTCTATCGCTCTCCTTATTAGTCGAGCGTCCCGTGGCATCATAACTTGTTGAAATTAGTAACCCTGAGATATAGAGGACTTCATGGTCAAATCAGTTAACGCGTCCTGGTGGATACAACGCTGGAATGAGCTTCAGCCCGAAAAAACTGCAATTCTCTTCGAAGATCGAAGCATTAGCTACCGACAACTTCACATGCGATCGAACGCAACCAGTTGTTGGCTTCAGTCGTTAGGTATAGAAAAAGGCGACCGTGTTGCGGTTCTTCTGGAGAACTGTCCGGAATTTATAGAGCTATACCTGGCGTGCTCGCGACTCGGTGCTATTTTTGTGCCGATAAATTTCAGGTTGGCGGCTCCTGAAGTCGATTACCTCATACGACACAGCCGTCCGCGTTTGTTCGTGTTCAGCAAACGATTCAAGAATACATTTCAAAGCTTGGATTCGGAGTCGTACAGACCGCCACTCCTGGCTGCTGTCGTGGGTGATGCCAAACCATCTAATCGCGTTTTCAATTACGACCTGGATACACAGAGTTTCGAAGGCAAAGCCCCCTTCATAACGCCATCGCTCGGGCCTGCGGACCCTGAAGAGCCCCATGTGATTATGTACACTTCCGGGACCACCGGCCGGCCGAAAGGGGCCGTGCTGAGTCACAGAAAAACCTTTTTCAATTGCCTCAATGCGGAAATCTTCTTTCAACTCTCTTTTCAGGATCGCATGCTCGTAATGCTCCCGCTATTCCATTCCGGCGGCCTGTTTATCCAGGCTTCGCCATGTCTTTTCAAGGGAGCTACCCTGGTAATTCATTCTCGGTTCGATCCCGGCAAAACGTATCGGGATATCGAACGATTTAAGATCACGAAACTCTTGGGAGTTCCCACCGTATTCCGATCTCTTCTGAGCGTGGATCCGCAAGAACGAGGAGATCTTTCATCATTACATGTGTGTGCCATAGGCGGCGAAAAGGTTACTCACGAACTTCTGGTGGAATGCCGCGACAATGGGTTTCCCCTGCGGCAGATCATGGGACAGACTGAAACATCCATTCTCTTATGGGCTTCGGAAGAAGAGTCCATTGCCCACCCCGGAACCGTAGGAAGACCGGTGTTCCATGCTGAGGTCACGCTTGTCGACAAACAGGGTAAACGGGTGAGCCCGAACGAGGTAGGCGAAATAGTCGTTCGCGGATCTATTATGATGAAGGAATACTGGCAGGATCCTGTCCAAACCGAACAGATCTTCAGTGGAGGGTGGTTGCGTACCGGCGACCTTGCCCGTATGGACGATGACGGTTATTTCTACCTTGTTGACAGGGCTAAAGACATGTACATATCCGGGGGAGAAAATGTGTACCCCGCGGAAGTGGAACGAGTGCTCAAAGAACACCCCGCAGTGGAAGATGCTGCAGTTGTCGGTGATTTCCATGAATTATGGGGTGAATGCGGACACGCATTTCTTCTCGTACGCAAAGATTCCTCATTGACCGAGGACATGTTGATAGCGTTCTGCAAAGAACGGCTCGCATCGTACAAACTGCCTCGGAAAATAACCTTCTGCGTCTCGTTTCCGCGTACACCTCTGGGCAAAGTGCGCAAGTTCTTGCTCAAGAACAACTCGCATTCCGAATCGGGCGATATTAAATGAGCCTTGTGATCACTTCTGTTCGGTTCTGAAAGAACTGCATTGTTGTCTGAATGAGTCGTGAATAAATGGTCTCGCCCTCATAGGGCGCTATAGCAAGTACCAAAACTAATGTCTGATTCAGAAAAGGAATATTGGTGGGGGCCAGCCTCCGTGCCGGTACATCTTCAATATTAATAAATGATGTCGCTGCGAATCCATCTGGGGCAGTGCGAGCAGCTTATTCAAGTTCGTCGACCATTTTCTTGACCTGATCCATTACTTCAGTGACCTGACTCTGTGTCACACAGAGACGTTCGGCCAATTCCAAAGGGCTTATAAATCTTCCAATAATAAGCTTTCTGAAAAGTCGTTGAAGTTGCCGAAACGTAAGGGAATATTTTTCCATGAGCATCTGGTCGTCGAAACCGGATCTCAGGTCTTCCAGGACTTCTTTCGCACTCAAGGTTCGTTTTTCTTTCGTCATATGCGAATTCCGGAACTCCTAAAACGAAGTCTATGGAGAAAACCGACGAAACATTCTTACGTGTATTGCTTGGATACTCAACAAAAACTTTGATGTTCGGAATCAAAATAGTGCGTTACAGGAGGCCCATGAATAAAGTGACATTATGGTATTCAGTGATGAATTATTCCGACGGTAGTGTCAGTATTAGAATGCATGGAGCAGATTGATGCGGCAGAGACAGGGGGTTTTAAAGATGGCACGCGAATTGCTCAATTCGCTGTGTGCCATGTGGCTACCTCCTTGAAAGTCACGAGAAACTGAAAGCCCTGGGAAAGCCAACTCTCCAGGGCTTTCGTTTTTGATTGCTCTGATCGATAAAATGGGTAGACTGTCGGGAATGCAACAAAGGAGCAATCGAATGGAAGTGTGCAAGCTCTATTCCCTCAGTACCTGCAGCCATTGCAAAGCCTGCAAGAGATTCCTGGGTGACTGCGGGATCGAATATGAATTTACGGATGTGGATCTACTGCCGGATGAAATGCGTACCGAGACTCTGGACGAGATCAAACGACTGACGTCCCGATGCGCATTTCCCACCATAATTATCGGAGAAAAGGTGATTGTCGGATTCAAGGAAGCTGAGATCAAAGAGGCTCTCGGGCTTTGAAGAAGCAATCGAGTGTGGGACAGACTTTTCCTTGCACGGGGAATCTCCGGGCAAGAAGATGCACGCCTTGCACATGTCATGGTTCCAACAAATACAGGTCCGTAGACTCTCGTTGCCATGCTTACAAAATGGGAACTGCATTTTATAGAGAACCGGACACCTCACTGCCAATATGCTGCGCGAGTTTCAGTGAGGAATACCGAGAATTTGTCTCTTCGGAGACAATTGCCGTACTCAAAAATCCGTTTTGGAACTTGCGTTTCCAAGTTGTCCACATGTTCTGTGGATAACTTGGGTGTAACCCTGTGGATAACATGATGCAACATCCTCTCTGACCACCTGATCGGCAAAACGCTCCAATCCGGAGCATTTCAGTTCTATCGTAATACCGGGAGCATAGTTGGAAGTGCCTGTTTCTTTAAGGTGGTATGGAAAGCACAATGAGTTATTCACACCTGTTGATAAGTGGAATGTGCAGAGCAAAAGCTTCAGAGCGCATTTGAGTATTCCTATACCCAAAAGCATACCCGTTTGTACTGAGTAAGTGATAGTTAGGCTCGAACGGTAATAATCTGCCAGAATAGCGAGAAACACGTGCAGTTCAGAATGTTCTTTCGGCTACCCGAAACTGTTTTTAGAACCTTGTTGGTTATGGAATTCTTTTATGACGAGGACATGGACTGGTATGAAGTAAAAGTCTTCCGGGGATCCGATTTGATAGGGTATGTACACGGATATGCGAACCGAGGCTGGACTCCTCAAGTAAACAACATATGGGTGATGGATAAATATCGAGGGGAGGGAATAGCATCCGCAATGATGTCCAGGATTGAATCATACTTCGGGCAAATCCCTGTCCCTGGAACTCCGATTGAAGAAAACGAGGGGGCAAAGGCATTTTGGAAAAAGTACTTGTCGGGGAGATCTCCTCAAGAACGCGGTCCGGCTGATGAGAATGATTCTTTCATGGAGAGATGATATACATTCAGGGGGATGAATTACATGTCCAAATATTCGAGTCCGACTTACTATGCGGAAATTTAAAGTCAAAGTAGACAGAAAAAGGGCAGTTGACGCATTCAGAGCAGGGGCAAGCGATGCAGACATGATGGAGAAGTTTACCCTTTCCGCGCAGGGTTTGCACAAATTGTACGAGAAGTTGATTGCCCTGGGGGAACTGGACCAGCGAGAAGTCAACAGGAGAATGTTCGCGTCTCAGCAATCCCATGTGGTGGAATTAATTATGCCCAAACCTGTACCCCATAAGAAAGCCGTGGTAGATGCGGAACAGGCGATAAAGGACATCCGGGCGGGTTATGGCGATATTCTGTTGATGCAAAAGTACAATCTTTCCGCGAAAGGGCTTTCCTCGCTCCTGGAGCAACTCGTGTCGTCATCTCTGATAGAACCGTACGAGCTTGAAAAAAGGGAGAATCGCGTGAGGAAGCCCGAAGTGGTTTCCGATCGCAACGAGGATACCACGGGGGGGGAGGATTGGGACCCGGAAGAATTTGTGCCTGCAAAAAAATCATGGGTGTCGCGCCTCTTCGCGGATCATCAGATTCTTGTTGCCGCGCTCGCTGGTGGAATTGCGGGAATTCTTCTTGTGGGGATCTTCATCATAATTCTGGAAGGCACAGAGAGATTTTCCTCGAACCGTGTTTCACGGGAAAAGGAACGGACGCTACAGGCAGCGAACAAGGCTTTATTGACCGAAGCGCAGGACATGATAAAAATCCTGGATGCCATCGCACGGAATGAAGTTTCCGCGTCGAGCGGTTCCAAAAATCTTGAGTACCAGGAGTGCCTCAGTAATTGCGAAAAGATGCATAAGTCCGAAGACGAGATGGACAAAGTCTTTGTTATAAACTGCAAAAAAGAATGCCTGGCTGTTCACAGTGAACGATTCAAGCGGATCCGAGAAATCTATCATTAGTCCGATCTTCCCCTGAGGGGTCCGCATGACCGCTTCCACAAAAGGTTATCTCTATGTGCTGATTGCTGCGGTTCTCTGGGCTTCTTCGGGAACTTCAGGAAAGGCACTGTTTGAATCGGGTGTTAAGCCACTGGATCTCGTTCAGGTCCGGGTGACATTTGCATCCTTATTCCTTGCTTTCTTCTTGACCATATTTTCCAGATCTTCACTAAAAATCAGATGGAAAGACTTCGCCTATTTCCTACTTCTCGGTGGTGTCATAATGACACTGGTACAGTTTTCATATTTTTTTACCATCAGCAAGATTCAGGTTGTTGCTGCCATATTGCTACAGTACCTCTCACCGGTTGTCGTTGCTCTTTTCTCCATAGTGTTCTGGCGTGAGCGTCCCACAGCTCTAAAATTGATTGCACTGGTCGGTTCATTGATCGGATGTTATCTCGTGGTGGGCGGATACAATCTTGAGCTTTTGCACATGAACCGGGTGGGAATTATCTCGGGATTGGCTGCGGCCGTCTTTTACGCTTGTTATGCCCTTCTGGGAGAAAGGGCGATGCATCGGTACAGTCCCTGGACTACTGTGTTCTATTCTCTCTTTTTTGCGGCTTTTTCCCTGAACCTTTGCTGCGGTCCTCTCAAATTCCTTTGGGTCGGGTACACGTACGAGCAGTGGGCTCTTATGATGTATATCGTGATATTCGGGACAATATTGCCGTTTGGTTTTTATTTTACCGGAATAAACTACATCAGATCGACTCGTGCCATGATAACGGCCACCTTCGAGCCGATTTCCGCGGGCGTCATGGCCTATTTCTTTTTGGGCGAAAAGCTGGAGTATCTTCAAATCCTGGGAGCAATCCTGGTGCTCGCGGCTATTCTTCTGCTGCAATTTCAGAAAGCGTCGGATCCCATGACTCCAGATCGAATCCGACGAGAGCGGAACGAGATTCAGGGTTGAGAGTTACAAGATGTTCTCGACTTGAACCCTTAATGATGTTAGATCGAAGGACTCGATAGTATAGACGTTTGGCTGCCAAAAAAGGGCTGATAACCAATCATCCGCTTTGATGAACGACTTGCCGAAGTCCGGGAGTTTTATGAAAGTACACGAAAGCTTTGAAGCGGAGACGTACTCCAAGGTCGACCGGCGTCTCATTCCATTCCTTTTCCTATGCTACATCCTTGCATACCTGGACAGAGTAAATGTAGGCTTTGCAAAGCTGGAAATGCTCAACGACTTGTCACTGAGCGATGCGGCTTTTGCTATGGGAGCAGGTATTTTCTTCATCGGCTACTTCTTTTTTGAGGTTCCCAGCAACATCCTTTTGAAAAAGTTCGGGGCTCGGATGTGGATTGCCAGGATCATGGTATCCTGGGGTATCATATCGTCGGCAATGATGTTCGTCCAAGGTGAATGGTCCTTTTACGCCATGCGTTTTCTTCTCGGAATAGCAGAGGCGGGCTTCTTTCCGGGAATCATTTACTATTTGACATTATGGTACCCTTCTAAGATTCGAGCGACCAGAACCGCCTGGTTTGTGTCCGCCATCGCCGTTTCGGGAGTAATAGGTAATCCCATATCCGGCTGGATCATGGATACGGTCTCGGGTCATATGGGAATGTCAGGATGGCAATGGTTGTTTCTCATTGAAGGGATACCTTCTATCATAGTCGGCATATGGGTATTCTTTTATCTGGACAGTAGCATTCAGGAGGCAAAATGGCTGAATGATAAAGAGAAAAGACTCTTGATCAAGAATCTGGATGTGGAAGATCGGCATAAGCATGAAGTAAGGGTTATCGACGCTTTCAAGAGTGGCAAAGTCTATGTTCTATCCGCAGTGTATTTTACTCTGGTCATCGGTCTGTATGGTGTTACTTTTTGGCTGCCGACGATCATAAAGGCCTTTGGAATTAAGGATTATTTCGAAATTGGCTTGATTACCGCCATACCTTATGGCGTATCGGTAATTGGAATGATTCTTCTCAGTCGGAGTTCCGACCGAACAGGGGAGAGACGTTTTCATTATATATTCAATATGACTGCCGGTGCTGTCGGTCTTATTCTCAGCGGAATTTTTTCAACCAACCCCATTTTGTCCGTAATTTTCTTGTCGATTGCAACCCTCGGAATCATAGGGTCAATACCATTGTTTTGGCCCATACCATCGGCATTCCTGACAGGCGCGGCTGCTGCCGCGGGCATAGGAATCGTGAATTCGATTGGTAATTTGGGAGGTTACATAGGACCGAATGTCCCGATATGGGTGAAGACCATTTCAGACAATCCTTCAGCCGCTCTGTATGCCATTGCAGGCGTATTGTTCATTGGCGCTCTTCTCGTACTGGTGTTCATTCCGGAGAGTGTCAATGCGAGACCATCCGTGTCTTTCAGTGAGGAACAACTCAGTAGAGCCAAGAGCGCATAATAATCAGAGACTTCAAGTTAACGCCTATATGAGAGGAATGAAAGTTTCTCCATGCAATTTTGTGCGCTTAGTTACGGATGCGAAAACAGCAAAGCAATTATCGCCCTGTCAGATAAGACAAAGTGGAAAAGAACTTATTTATGGTGATCCATACTGATTGATCAGACTTGGATCTGGGGATAGCGAGAACTACACAGAGACCGGAGGCATCTGAGAATCCATTCAATTAAGTGTTTAACTGTGTTCTCGCACCTGCACTGAAAATCCTTCTGATTACCGGTTCTCTTGGGCAGGGCACATTCCCATGTTTTCGCGCCAGTGCCTGTGCCCTTTTCCCGTCCCCATCCCCATTCTGGGCATGAAGCACGCCCGATTTTTCAACACTGTGAGGAATACCTGTCGTTTTTCTTCGGGCAAAACAGCCATTGTTTTGCTTATTCGGGAAAGAGCCTGACGCTCCACCTGCTCTTTTAGAGCAAAGAGTTCTTTGATTTGGGGTTCCGCAGTACTCAGGTCCTGGGGATTCTTGGCAATGAGATCAAGAACCTCCAGGTTTTTTGCCGTGAGCTTGGAACGAATTTCGAGAAAAGGGGCTCGGTCCTGCTGAGCCATGATCCGTCTTATTCCGCGTATGTCTTCAGGATTCACCGGTGCTTCGGGCTTATCCGATGATGCAATCATGCTGGTCGCAGTGGCAGACCGTTCCTTCCAGATATGCCAGCCGAGAGTGGCTGCTACTGCCAGATTCAGGGCAAGTGAAAAAACAAAAATACCGATGAAGAGAGTCTTTTTCATTGGGAATTGTCCTCTGACCCGAACTCCACCAGCACATCGGAAAGCGAGTTACCCTGATCCGGAACAATCAGGTCCAGTGCTGAAGCATGAGGGTTTTGCATGTACAGTTCCGAAATGGATCGACCCGCCAGATTGCCCAGTCCTATAGCCAGCAGCACAACCACTGCAAATACCGGAAGCTTTCTCCAGACGAGTTCCCGCTGCCGGGAGTCTCCTCGAGTTAAACGGTCTTTGACTCTTGCTGCCAGATCGGGACTCGGATTAGGATGCGGCAGATGCTCCAATGTATCGTTTAACAAGATCAATTGCTCATGAAACGTGCGACAATCAGGACACGAGGCTTCATGAGCAGTCAGCGCGTCATTTGAAGCCAACTCTCCATCGAGCAAAGCCGAGAGTCGTTCCTTGAAGTCTTCGCAGTTCATTTTCCTTTTCCTCCGTACCTATAATACAGTTTCCGCAAAAATATCCCGCGGTTATTTTTCCAAATTCTCCAATATTTCCATGAGCCGTTTTCTCGCACGAAATATGAGGGATTCCACAGAGGAAGCCGATGCGCCCATAATGGCAGCGATTTCTTCATAACTCATGCTTTCTTGAGCTTTCAGGAGAATTGCCGTGCGTTGACGTTTCGGTAATTGTGCCAAAGCTTGTTCGACTTTTTTGTGTTCTTGTTTTACGGAAAGCAATTTCTCAGGATTTCCGTACGCTGAGTGAGGATTTCCGGCAGAATCGTAATAGCGCTCATCGTCGTCTGTTGAAGTGACGAACCGCAGAGTCTTCCGTTTCAGAGCGCTGAACACGTTTATGCTCTGGTTTCGGGTGATGGTAAGTAACCACGTTCTGAAATTGGCTTTTTCAGACGAGAAACCGTCGAGGTGCTTGAAAGCTTTGAGAAACGTCTCCTGAACGATGTCTTCGGCTTCCTGTGTGTTGCGAGTGATGCCGTACGCCAGACGAAAGACCGCGTTCGTGTGCCGGTCTACCAATATACTAAAGTCGAGGTCTGACCCTTTCTGAGCTTCAGCAACCAGCTCTTCATCGGTTTTTCGTTGGTCCGGAATCATATTCGTATTGGAACTCTCGATTGCGTACGCTGATACACGTGTATGTATACCCAAATTCAACCCTTGAGGCCACGTACTCGATATCGTGTACCCATGGATTCGTCAACTGTACGAAATATCTGAATATGGTAACCGGGAGTAGGGCTTCCTTTTATTTGACGAATCGGTATCCCGTGTCATACACTGATTAATCCTATTCCATTACAGGTATGGTGAACAGCGATTGAGAGGAAATCGCAAAAGAGAATTCGGAATATTTTCGCGCCTGTGCGCATGGATTATGATCGGGGGGCCAATCCTGATCCTGCTCGGTGGTCTGTCCGGAATCCTGGGGGGAGTCCTTGGCTCTTTTCTGGCGTTTTCCGCTCATCTTCCCAGCATACCCGATCTCAAAGCATACAGGCCCAAGACCGTTTCCACGTTTTTTGCTGAAGACGGTTCTGTTATTGGCCTTTTCTATAGGGAAAGGCGTTTCCCTGTCCCCCTGAATGAATTGCCTCCCCATGTGATCCACGCGTTCTTAGCGGCTGAAGACGCCCGGTTTTTCTCCCATACCGGTATAGACGTATTCGGAATAATGAGAGCTCTTGCCAAGAACCTCTCCACAGGGAATTACACCCAGGGAGGAAGCACCATAACACAGCAGGTCACTCGAAATTTCTTGCTTTCCAAGGAGAAGAAGATTTCCCGAAAGATCCGGGAAGCTATTTTGGCATTCAGGCTGGAAAAGAACCTTAGCAAGAATGAAATACTCGAATTGTATCTGAACGAAATTTACCTCGGCCGGAGCTCGTACGGCATAGAGGCAGCCGCAGGCACCTATTTCGGAAAATCGGCCAAGGAATTGACGGTTCCTGAAACTGCATTCATTGCCGGGCTCGTTTCGAATCCATCCAAGCATTCCTCCAATCTGGATTCCGCGATGAAGCGCCGCGAATTCGTTCTGGGCCAGATGCTAAAACACGGATTCATTACTGCGGAGGAACATCGACAAGCGTCCGCTGAGGAGCCCAAATTCCGGGAGAATCTGCTCAATCCGTTCGAAAGAGTGCCGTACTTCACCGAGGCTGTACGTAAATACATTATTGAAAAATATGGTGAAAACCGTCTTTACAATGAAGGACTTCAGGTGTGGACTACCTGTGATCTCAATTTCCAGGACAAAGCCCAGGAGGCGCTAATTGCAGGAGTAAAGGCCTGGGAAAAGAGAAGAGGCCGACCCGCAGGACTTGTACGAAGACTCAAGCCGGCGGAAGCCCGCGCATTCTTGCAGGCTGAAGGTTCTTCGGTCTACAAATCGGGTGACATCGTGCAGGCCGTTGTCATTACGAACCATTCCACAGCAAAGAATCAGAAAAAACGCTCAGCCGATAAGATTCAGACATGTACCATGGGGCTGCCCGGAGGGGCGCAATTCAGTATCGACCTGGAGAGCGATCTCAAATACCGCGTGAACGATGTGTTGGAATTTCGCGTTGATGAGACGCAAGGATCGGTCTTGAGTCTCAAGCAGGAAATCTTGCCGCCTATTCAAGGCGCAATGGTTTGTATTGAAAACCACACTGGATATGTGCGTTCACTGGTCGGTGGACTACAGTTTGAGCGTTCAAGCTTCAATCGAGCCCTGCAAGCGGTTCGGCAGCCGGGAAGCGCATTCAAGCCTTTCATTTACGCTGCGGCACTGGAATGGGCCGGGTACAGTCCACAGACTCTGATTGTAGATGAACCGATTGCCGTCAATCTGAATCAGAACGGCCCCCCGTGGATGCCAATGAATTCAGATGGTGGTTTCCACGGCCCTATGACATTCAGGCAAGCCTTGGCTCATTCTCGAAACATTGTTGCCGTCAAACTGCTGATGGACGTGGGAATGGATCAGGCGATCCAAACAGCCCATCTCATGGGCATTAGCTCGCCTTTGCACAAGAATCTCTCGCTCGCCCTGGGAGCTTCGGAAGTGACCCCCTTGGAACTGACGTCGGCTTACACGGTCTTTCCCAATATGGGGGTACGGATGAATCCTGTTATGGTCAAGAAAGTTGTTGACCGTTTCGGACGGGTTCTCGAAGACAATACTGTTACTCCCTTGGACGTGTCCGTCCGTACCATTCAGGATGGCCTGCGTGAATTGGAAACCGATCCGGACGAGACATATGATATCGAAGTGCCGCATTATGCTGAAAAAGAACAGAATCGCTTGTCTGAAAAAAAACCGAAGGAACCGGCCTCGATTGTCGAGTCAATCATCGGAGAAAAGATTTCATCTGACTCGAACATGAACATGCAAAGAGTCTTGAGCCCTCAAACAGCTTTTCTGATGAACAGCGCATTGAGGGAGACCTGCGTATCCGGGACTGCCGCCGCCACCGGCAGATTGCGAAGAGCCGATCTTGCAGGCAAGACAGGAACTACGGATGATTGCACGGATGCATGGTTTGTGGGTTATAATCCCCAGTACACCACCGGAGTTTGGATGGGGTTTGATGCAAAAGTCCCGCTGGGCAGAAACGAATATGGCGGAACCGCTGCTCTGCCCGTGTGGATGAACTTCATGAAACAGATTCTGGCCGGAAAGCCTTCCACGGGTTACCTGCCGCCACCTGGCATTGTATTTTTTGAGAACATCGACCGGGAGAAATCACTGCGACCTGATCCTGCCTTGCTCATGGCTGCGCCTGATTTAATCCCCGGACAAGCTGTCAAGCAGGTATGCCCCGTTGATACCATGTACGCCCCGGCGTCCGCGCAAAATGAATCGTTTCTTTATGGTCCTTCCAGTCCCGATCAAATTTACAGCCTGTACCCGCACTCGGTCCGCGTGCTCTCTCCGGATGGGCAAACCTTGGGATACGCGGCCTATTCCACGGATCAGAAGGGAAGGCTGACAATTGAACGAGACAGCATGATAGCCGCACATAGGGATCCATACGATCAGGTGGAGGAGACAATCCCCGAATCGGCATTTGAAGGATCAGGAGTGTTCAGGCAAAGACAGAAATCGGGGACCGCGCCTCAGTTTCTTCCACAAGGATGGTACCAATGACTGCTACTCGGAAATGGTCCGTATTCATTACACTCTTGGTTATATTCGGAGGAGGATTGGTCGTCGGTCTTTGGCTGAACAGATCTGTGCCTACTCAGATCGTGGTGCCGCCGCCCAAGTATGAGGCTCTGGAGTCCGGTGAAGCGGTGGTAATGCATGTGTACCAGGCAATCAGTCCAGCAGTCGTCAATATCGTTGCTACAAGTCTCTCGATGAATTTTTGGATGCAGCTTGTTCCTCAAACCGGTCAGGGAAGCGGATTTGTCATTGATGCGGATGGGCATATCCTCACGAATAACCATGTGGTTGCAAATGCCAAAGAATTGGATGTCAATTTCCTCGGGGAAAAGAAGGCCCAGGCACGATTGGTTGGGCGAGATCCTGTGAGCGATTTAGCAGTCATAAAAATTAAACCGTTCGCCCAAATGCAAGTCGCTCCCTTGGGAGATTCGGATACCCTTTCCGTGGGACAGCGAGTGGTTGCCATAGGAAACCCGTTCGGATTTCAACATACCGTCACTGCGGGATTCATAAGCGCTCTGAATCGTGATCTTATCATCGGGCAGCGAACCATGATGGGAATGATCCAGACAGATGCGGCTATTAACCCCGGCAACAGTGGTGGCCCACTGATTGACTCCAGGAGCCAGGTCATTGCTATCAATACGGCCATATATAGTCAGTCCGGTGGTTTCATGGGTATAGGTCTAGCTGTTCCCATCAACAGAGCGAAAAAAATCGCTGCTCAGATCATCAGGTTTGGTCGTGCCATCTATCCGTGGCTTGGAGTCACCTCCTGGATGGACCTCGATCCGAAGACAGCCGAACTTATGGGACTTAAGCCTGTGAAAGGAATACTCATATTCGAAGTGGCGGCCAACAGTCCAGCGGCTCGAAGCGGTCTCCGTGGAGGAAACCAGATAGCATCCTATCAAGGCAGGCCGCTTATCGTGCGGGGGAGGCCTCTGGTACTTGGCGGTGACATAATCCTGGCACTCAACGATATCGCTACTCCGACATTTGATGATCTCCAGAATCTTATTTTGGAACGAAATGTGGGAGACAAGGTACAATTGAAATTGCTTCGCAATGGACAAGAAATGAATGTGGAGGTAACCCTGACAGAAGCCCCGCGCTCAACGCAAGAATGATATTACTGGCCGGGTAGGATTCTTGCGCATTTTGGCAGCATTTTATGAGGAGCAGAGCGATTCTCTTTTATCCGGAGTAGTGCCTTCCATGAGGTTTCACCGGAGAAGATTGTAAATCCGATTTGGGTGCAAGTTTGTCAGTATACGTGAGTTGGCGAATCATCCAGGCGCTCTTTCGCAGTTCTCTCATGATTTGCCGAGTACAGCCTTGACTTGGCACGGGGATTAAAGTAGCACCTTGACTGTTCAGACTACGTTCGAGCATTCTTTCTGTGAAGAGGAGACAACATGAAACAAAAACGTTTGATATTTTGTGCCCTGGTATCCATTATTGTTATTATATCGGTTGCATGGGCAAAGGGGCCGGATCCTCAGATTGAAAAAGAAGTAAAGCAATTTCTTGACGATTACATAAAGGCGTACGAGAAAAAAGATCTCGCGGGAGTCATGGCGATGGTTGCCCCGGATGATAACGTAGTCTTCATAGATCCGGGCCCGAAAGGCCGCTATGTGGGGCCCGAGCAGATCAAGAAATCGTACGAGCAGGATTTTGCTCAGTTCAAGTCGCTTGCCACAAAATACACCTGGATGTCGATTGACGGAAAGGGTGATCTTGCGTGGTTTGTAACGGAACTCACGAGCGAGGTGGACCTTGGTGACGAAAAATTCAGTTTGCCTGCACGCTGGTCTGGCCTTTTGGAGAAACGCCAGGGCAAATGGATGCTCATTCAATCACATTATTCAGTAGTGGAGCCGGAACCCGAGCTGGAAGCAGAGCCGGAAAAGCCGAAATCTAATTAGAATGGATTTGATAGGCACGAGAGGGATTTCCTCTTGACATGAACGTTTCATTTGCGATACATTAAAAAGATATCAGCAATGGGCTTGTCACTGGGCTAGTGACCGAGGGCGGGTAGCTCAGCGGGAGAGCACCGGCCTTACAAGCCGGGGGTCACAGGTTCAAATCCTGTTCCGCCTACCACAATCGCTGATTTTGAACACGGGGGCGTAGTTCAGTTGGTTAGAACGCCGGCCTGTCACGCCGGAGGTCGCGAGTTCGAGTCTCGTCGCTCCCGCCACGAAATCAACTACTTAGCGTAGTCAGCATAATCAGCGCATAGCTGATTGTTCCCATTTTGTTCCCAGAATTTCCGACAGAGGGATTGCGGCCCTACTGTCGGATTTTTGTTTTAGGCATGAGCGACCAGAATTTCTGTATCGCCGTGGTCGAATGTCAGACCATCCACAGCCCGCACAAGGTCTGCGTCGCTGATGCGTCCATATCGTTCGTTGACATTCTTTGTTCTGTTCCAGTGTCCCAAAATTCTCTCTCGGATTTCCTGATCCATACCAGACCGCATGGCATTCGTTTTCCAGGTGTGACGAAGGTCATGAAATCGAGGCGTTGGATTGAGCCCCACAGTTTTCGCTGCTTTGTTCCAAGGATTCTTTAGTGAATCGGGGTAGGGCGGCTTTCCGTTCACCAGAAATATCTTGTCAGTGCCGATTGCCTGCACCTTCATCACGTCTGACAAAATTGGTACCAGGTCACTGTGGATTGGTACTCTTTTCCATTTTCCCTCTTTCACGTCCTCCGGTCTTAAAAGCATAATCCGAGTATCCAAATTGATGTGCTTCCGAGTCAGCCCAAGCACCTCCCCACGCCTCATTCCCGTGAAGTACGCAGTCTGTACTATTGGGCGAGCCCACAAAGGGAGCTGTTTGAGCATCTCCTGGAAATCTGCATGGCTCAAATAGACTTCTCTTTCTCCGGATTTCTCACTCAAGTTCTTAACCAGTCTGGCGGGATTCACATCTATGTGTCGAAGCTCAATCAGAACCTGGAACACTTTTGATAGAGCCGCCTTTTCTTTGTTCACCGTTGAAGGCGCCGCCCCCTGGTTTAACCGATACATCTGATACTCTCGTATCTGAGGAACCCAGATGGATTTGGCAGAGTAATCTTTGCCGAATTGATGTACCAGGTTTGAGAAAGACTGCTCGAGTCTTTGCCTGTTCGTGCTGTCACGCACTCCCGGATAGGTGAGGCAAAGCTCAATTGCTCTCCACAAGGTCAATTCCTGGCTGACTGGCTCATTCAACGTGAGGTCTGCCGGCATTTGCCACCGCTGATTGCGAAACAGCCTAATGCAGGTCTCCCGAGATGCAGAATCTAATGAACTGTAATCACCGGACCCACATGCCGTGAGAATCGACCTTTCAATGTGTTCGGCTTCTGCTTTCAACTTTGCCCGTGTACCCACTCCAACCTGTTTTCCAAAAACGCGAGTTTTAATGTGCCAAATCTTTCCTCTCTTGCTTACACCCACTGGCGCATCTCCTTTCGGAGATCTGCCTTAGAAACCCCAATCGATTTCTCACCCCCTTTCGGTGACTTGAATTTTAGGCCCTTCTCCTTTGACCTGTCAATTCGAACCTCAACAGTTTGGGAATCAATGTAAGCCTGCACCTGGTCAAAAGTGAACCTCCGCTCTTTAGGGGTAACCTGAACGCAGCCGAGTTTTCCTTCTCTGACCAATTTGTGTACCGTCTTTTTTGCAATTCTTAATATCTGTGCAAGGTCTTTGGCGGTCATCAATTGGGACAAAGTTCCCGATTCTGGACCGGCACTTGAACTGGTTTCCATATAAGTCCCCTCCAACTTAACAATTCCCGCTTTCACGGTTGCCGGGACACACCGGCCTTGTGCCCCATCTCTGTCGAGGGGTGACAGGGAACGGGGCTGTCAGACTGCTGTTAATTATGGGAGAGCTATTTTGTATTCATTGCAGTTCGGTGACATCCACACACTCTCAACTCTTTTTGAATTCTCTTTTTCTTGAGTACGAGGACAAGTGCAGGTCATGGGAAAATCTAGCCGTATCCATCCATTTTCTTCCAGAGGCAGGTACAAATCGTTCGCATATCCTGATAACAAGGCTTTCCCGTCAATTCTCAGTATTATTTCAACCAGCTCTTCATGGTCTTTGTCGGACATTTCGTGTTCATACTTGCCAGCCCTGCGGGTTGACTGAACGTAAGGTGGGTCAAGATAGAAGAACGAATCCGGAGAATCGTGCTTCACAATAATCTTGCGAAAGTCCTCCTGTTCAATGATTACCGTTTTTAATCGGTTATGAATCCGTTTCATCTCTTCCGTGAGCGATAGCCATTTTGATGTACTGGAAGCCATTCCTCTGCGGCTTTCCTCCACGACAAAACTGAACCCGCTGCCGAAAGCACCGGAGAAGCTCATTTGTCGGGCTACAACGAAACGTCTGGCTTCTTCCACATGGTCCGAGGGTACAATTTGATTATCCCTGCAAAACAGATACTCCTCCCGGCTGTACGGGGTACTTCTCATTAAATCCATCAACCTTGCGCACGTGACCGGATTCTGGATGACTCGATACAGATTAATCAGACCGGGGTGCACATCGTTCATAACTTCTGTACCGACCGGCTCTTTCGCAAAGAATAAAGATGCTCCTCCTGCAAAAACTTCGATGTATTTCTCGTGATATGGCGCAAGCGGCAGCAATTTTCCTACCAATCTCCCTTTTCCGCCGAAATAGCGGATGGGGCTCCTGAGTTTCGACATGAAAATGCCTTTCTGAATATGAAGTGTTCCCGCCGGCGAAGACCACCGGCGGATGAGGTCAATTGTTAATTCTTTATCCACAGACTTTCCGTCCTTGCTTGGTTCTCGGTTGTCGAACCTGAACCCAACAAGCCCGTACCTTGGGTTCTACCAGCAACACAACAGGTCACCTTAAAGTCGTGACGCTTATAACCGGCAGTTTCCAGCGGTCGATACATTGGGTGGGCGTATCCCGAAATAACGACCTTTCCTTTCATGTTCGTTGCAATCTCTACCAATTCTTCATGGTCCTGATCCGTCATCTCGTGTTCGTAAACCTTCTGGGCTTTTCGAGTCATTCCCACGTATGGAGGGTCCAGATAAAAGAGCGTTTTCGGTCTGTCATACTGCTTTAAGATTTTGCGGAAATCTCTATGCTCAATCTGAACTCGTCTTAGCCGTTCAGCGACTTCTGGAAGTTTTGCGATTGCCTTAAGATAACCGGCAACATTGGTTGCCATTCCGTGGTTCCCTGAAGTAACCGAAATTCCGAACCCACTGCCAAACACTCCTCCGAAGCACTGACGGACCGCCATGAACCATTGCACCGCTCGCTCAACATCATCCTCTGAATTCATCCAATTGTCTCTGCAGTTAAGGTATTCTTCACGACTGTAGGGCATGAAGGATATCAATCGGTGGAATTTCTCAAGTTTCTCAGGGTCTCGAAGCACCCGGTAAAAATTCACAATTCCCGAATTCAAATCGTTTATAACTTCAACTCTGGAAGGTCTCTTGGCGAACAAGAGAGATGCTCCTCCTGCAAATACTTCTACATAGGTCTCATGTTCAGGTAATAAGGGAAGAATCTTTTTAACAAGTTTAGCCTTGCCTCCGATCCAGCGAAGGGGGCTCTTAAGACTTTGAGCCAATGCTTACTCCATAAATAATTGTTGTTAGGTCTAAGTGGAGTAATCTGTGGCTTAACTGAAACTCTATTGTGAAAGTACGATTTCGTTGCACCCCTTAAGGGGAGAAACAAACTTTTGATAGGAAATAACCGACTTAGAGTTTTGATTTACCGGGCAGAGGAATAATCTCTGCCCTTTTTAGTAGGAATGTATGAATGCTTGAATTTTAAGTCAGGCTCGTGCTCTCAGCAGTTTTCCATTCAGAGAAGGTTTGCTCCGACCTGGCGAGCCATTCCAAACCTTCCATCTTCAACCCTATATTGCCCTCTAAAAGCAACTCACCCAATTCTCTTTGAGCATAGGCATCACCCAACAGTGCGGACCTGTGGAAAAGTTCAATTGCTTTTGAAATATCCTTTTTCACGTGATGACCATGCAGATAACACATGGCCAAGTTGTACAGGCCGAAAGGATTATTCTGGTCGGCGGCCATTTGAAAGTATTTCACGGCTTTTGCATAACTCTGCTTTACCCCTTCTCCCTTCATATAGGCCATTCCCACTGCGTCTTGCCCCAAAGGATGGCCCTGCTCGGCAGATTTTAAGAACCATTTGAATGCTATAGCGAAATTCTGAGGCACTCCTTTGCCTTCAGCATACATCATGCCCAAATTATGCTGAGCGAGAGGGCAGCCCTGATCAGCCGCTCTTCTTAGCCACACTGTGGCTTCAGACCAATTCGGAGCACCATCAAAACTCCCGAGATAGACGTAACTCAATTTGCATTGCGCACACATAAAGCCCTCATCGGCAGCTTTTCGCATCCAGTGGATGGCTAGAGAGGGGTTCCTCTCGACACCCAGTCCAAATTGGTATCGGTATCCCAACTCGGTTTCAGCCAGAGTTTCCCCTCTTTGAGCATCCTCGACGAGACAGTCAATATATTCAGGAGTTACCTCTGTTTCATGAACTTTATTAAAATTTACAGTGCGTTGACATTCCATTTCTTTTCCTCTTTTCATAATTCTTGAGTTTCAATACCTGAGCTTTTCCCAATTCAATGGTCAGCAGCATAACGACTCAACTGAGTATTTCCATTTCATCTACAGATTGTCCGAACCATTTCTTAAACTGAAGCCTGGGCTATCAGTGGTCAGAATTCTCATCATGGTGATCGGGCAGGAATTCAATCCCTGCCCTCATTGATTATAGATTCATATTGAGGTTCCGATTATCAATTCAAGAGCATGCTCGTGCCACCTTCAACTGCAGACAAAGTATCGCGCGCTTTGGCAATCCATTTCATACCTTCTTCTTTCTGATTTTCTTCGCTTTCAAAAAGCAATTCACCCAGCATTCTTTGAGCGTAGGGATCCCCTAATTCAGAAGCCGTGCGGAGCAGTTCAATCGCTTTTGACACATCCTGTTCTAAGTGATCTCCATAAAAGTAGGTCATCGCCAAATTGAACAAGCCCTCCGGATCATTCTGCTGGGCAGATCTTTGTACGTCGCTGAGAGCTTTTGCTTGCTGCCGTTTCAATTCCTCATCTGTCAGGCCCGATTTTCGGGCGAACTGCTTTACAGATTCCAAGTAGCATTTGAATGCAACTGCAAAACTGGGGAGAACCCCTTTTCCCTGATCGTACATCTCTCCTAATTTATATAGAGCTTCGGGACAACCCTGATTTGCTGCCAACCTTAACCATTTGACTGATTCAACAAAGTCTGGAGTGCAGGTGATTCCTAGCTCATACATATTGCTCAATTGACATTGAGCGCACATATAGCCCTTCTCCGCGGCTTTTCTCATCCAATAAAACGCCAATGAGGAGTTTTCGTCAAAGCCCAACCCGAATTGATATCGGTATCCGAGTTCCGTCTCTGCCAGAACGTGACCTGTCTCGGCATGCTCTCTTAACGACTCCACATATTCTGGAGTCACTTCATTTTCAGCGATTTTCTTGAAATCCAAACAGATCTGATCCTTCATTGTTGTGCCTCCTATCATTTCTTTGCCTCAGCAACTTTGATCATCCACGCCTACGATTTCCGTTTTTTCACATTGCTTCTTCTTCCACCACCTTTCTTCACTTATTCCAAATCTCCGAATCCGAGCGTATTCACAATTCAAGACCCTTTTCCGGTCTTCAATAATAAAGACGCACGACCTGGAAATTTCTGTCGCTTGATGATAATTTTTTTATTTCTTGAGGTTTGGACCGGCAGATTTGCCGGGGCTTAGCTGATGAGACAAGCGAGCCCAAGTCTATATTCCAGGATTGGTACGCTTCCTCATGAACAAATTGAACGAGGAATTTTAGGAAGATTTCCCGTCCTTATAAGTAAAGACGCACGTCTCGGAAAAATCTGTCGCATGGGTTGATTTTTTATTCCGCTGAGGAGTCTTTTTGTCAACGGCTATATGACGAAATCGCGTGTTGTTTACCAAGAACGCCATACGCGCGAATTTATTATTTGAGTAGAAGAATGTGCTCAAAATATATAAAGTCGCTCAGATTGCATTTCAGACCCCTTTTCGTTGATTTCTGTGGCGACTTGGATGTCACTTATAAAGAAGGTCATCCCTTGAGATTAAGTCTCATGATATCCTTGTTTGAAACCCACTGTGAAAATCCAAGCAATTTAGGTCATAATGCTTGGAAAATCCAAGGAGTGACGGTCAATGCTGACGCCGGTTGAAAATCGCGGAGGGTGTCGGTCGAAAAGTGCGGCACTCGTTGCATGATTAGCCTGTTGCCTCGTTGGTTGTCAAGGTTTTCCTCCTTTCAGTTTTCTGGCTGTGTCTGCTTTGTCTGTCGTGAAG
>JBGSLQ010000030.1:0-24083 GCA_041740635.1 Desulfomonilaceae bacterium
CTTCACGACAGACAAAGCAGACACAGCCAGAAAACTGAAAGGAGGAAAACCTTGACAACCAACGAGGCAACAGGCTAATCATGCAACGAGTGCCGCACTTTTCGACCGACACCCTCCGCGATTTTCAACCGGCGTCAGCACCTATGACGCCTTTTCCAAGTCCCTCGAGAACGCGCTGGGACAAATACCCTGTTTGGCGGCGGAACTGGTGGCACAACAGAAAATGACGGCCGAAGATGCCGACGCCGCCATGTCCCGGATTCGCTACACTTCCAGGCCGGAGGACGGGGCCGATGCGGACTTGCTGAGCGAATCGGTGCTCGAGGACCCCGACCTCAAGGCGAAAGTCTTTGCTCAGTTTCACGAGATCTGCCAGCCGAAAACGGTCTTCACCACCAACACGTCGACACTGCTACCGTCCATGTGGGCTGAGGCCACGGGCCGGCCCGCCCAGTTCGCTGCACTGCACTTCCTCGACGCGTTCGATGCCCCCCTGGTCGACATTATGCCGCATCCGGGGACCTCACCGGAAATCGTGAAGCTCCTGGCGGCTTTCGCAAGACGAATCAAGCAGGTACCGCTGGTTTTCAAGAAAGAGTACCGCGGCTACGTGTCCAACGCCATCTTCGAAGGCATGAACTCAGTGGCGCTCAAAATCGCTCTGCAGGAAAAAGTCGCATCCGTGGAGGATGTGGACCGTGCGGTCATGATTCACTTCGGAATGCCCATCGGAATTTTCGGACTGTTGGACCGCATAGGGCTGGATACCATCTGGCACGTGATGCAGAGCAACGCCAAGATGTCAGGCGACCCGGGCGCCCAGCAATTCGCGGACGAATTCAAGCGGGAATATATCGACAAGGGCTGGCTGGGAAGAAAATCGGGCCGGGGCTTTTACACGTATCCTGACCCCGCCTATCTCCGTCCAGGATTCCTGGGAGGCGACCCCGAGTAACTAGCTCGGACCATACGGAGGAAGAAACGTATGGTCTTCAGTCGACCATCGGACATACAGAGTTTAGGGTGAAGGTATGAGGCAGAGCAAACAGATCGGTCTCTTTCTGGTGTTGTTCTTTCTTTCGGTTTCACAGGCCGGAGCCTGGGAGTTCTCCATGTCCGGGTGGTCCACATGGGAGTATTATCAGTTCTCCCAACTGGGAGACAAAGGCTTTTTCGGGCCGTACAATCAGGATAACAGCTCGGTACGGAACCAAGTGAGACTCGCTGCTCGGAATGGTTGGCTCGGTCACGAGGTTACAAGTCGGGTGATTTATTTTGGTGACGATCTGGCTTCAGGTTCGGATGTGGCGGCTAATTACATGTTCACAATTTTTATCCCGACCGTAAAAGTGAATCAGGCGCTTTCAATGCAAGGTGTATACAGAATTGGAAGCTGGTTAACCCCTTATGCAAATGCTTCCCAAGGGCGCCTCAATAGCTCCAGGTACTTGAATAGTGATGCTTCAGGGATCGGACAGTCGTTTTCCCCGGGTTATTGGCAAATCTGGAAGATTGACGCTAATTTGCCCTGGGGAACGGTGACTGTAGGGAGGCAACCAAACACTATCGGTCTCGGTGTGATTATCGACTCCCTGGAGAACTCGAGTGAGTCGGTGACCCTAGGCATTCCCTTCGGCCCTTTCTCTATTGGTGCGCAATACTACTTGTGGGGACCGGGCAGAGCCGGTACTTATTCCTTGAAAACAGACCGTAGTGGTGCAGCCCAACCGCATTGCGCTGCTTTGTTCAAGTATAGTGCAGGAAACATCACTTCTGAGACCTACATCGAATACACCAACGGTCATAAGGGACTGGAATCGCAACTCTACCAGCCGTCGGCCGATCTTTTCCCAATACTGCCGGTCTTCGTGACGGACGCCTCGCAATTTTTCGGATTCACTAATTTCAAATATTTCAACGGACAGTTCTTTTTCAATGCTGAAGTCGGGTTTTATCACGACGTCTACAGGCAGAGCGGCACCGGAATACAGAACAGCGACGACCATAAGTATCCAAATCGTCCGTCGATCCCACCGGCGCAAACTCGTTACTGGGAATTGTGGGCGGGCATGATCGAGGGCGGCATGGTGTCCGGCCCTGCAAAGATTAGCTTTCTATGGTCCTATTATCCAGGGCCAGATAGACGTGGAGGCAAACTCATTGACAGACAGCCTACCGTTGTTCCCATATTCGCAGCGCAAGGCGGTGTGAACCTGTATTTTCCGTACAGCCTGTTGCTGGGTTATGATTACGGGTCCGGAAATGGTTCCATAACTCGCTCTTCCGACCATGGTTTCATTACGGATGCAAGTACTTATGGCGTGAGATTGGATTACGCTATAGCAGCTAATCTAAATACATACGCAACCTTCTTGTACGCTAACAGGGTCTCCCAAGGATACGGATGGGGATGGATAAGGCCAGATCCAGGCAAGAACCTCATTTCTCCCGCGCTGCAATACGGGAACAACGGGGACCCGGTATATAATTCAGACTTTCCAAACGGAAACCTCGTAGACCTTTCATTCCGAGTTGGCGCTCCCAACATTCTGGAGAGAGACCTCGGGTACGAAATTGGCGGTGGGATCGATTGGAAACTCCTCGAAGGATACACGTTGGCCGCTCGTGTGGCCTATTGGAAGCCCGGTGGCTGGTTCAAGTACGCATGTGTGGACAGGAGACAACACAACTGGGATAGTGATCCGAACGCGAGCAACATGTGGGGCATAAATCCGAATCGAGAAATTGACCCGATTTTTGGTCTGCGTTGTACAGTTCAGGTGGACTTTTGATGCCTGCTTTCGGTTGCCACGCTGGTGCGGATGAGCAATCCTGACTGGCCTCTGTCGGCAACCTTTTATACTCCACCTTTACCTGCATTTCTGACACATCCCATTTGACCTGATCAATGGCTCATTGACTCCTGTTACTGCATGACCGTATCATCTCCTCATTTGCTTTACCGGTTTGCCCTGCATTTCCTTGAAAGCCGCAACACGTGCAGGCCAATCCTGAATAGTAATCGCTTCCGCAATAGCCTCATGAAACTTCTGTTCCCAAGGGTCAAGTACGGTGCAGCCCAACTCATGGAGCCTACGTTTAATTCTGTCCCTGTTAAGACTTCAACTCTGGGGAAAAACCAAGAGAGATGCGAGATAGACTATGGTGATTGTGGCTCCAAGAACAGGTTCAGTTTGTTGGGATCTTATTTTATCTTCTCAGTGCGAAGCAAACTCCCATTTCGATCACGAACAATGACCTGACTACCTGAGCGAGTCCTTGTTTCCAGCAATCGGCCATTCCGATCACGTACTTCAGTAGTGGAGCCGTTGGTTTTCCAAGTTTCGATAAGCGTCCCGTTGCGGTCACGTACCTCCCTGTCCGCACTCCATGCTGGAACAGCCAAGAGGAATAAAATCAGCAGGAAAATCTTCATACAAACCTCCGAATGCTGAAAGATGCGGGATAATCATGATTTGCCAGCCACCTTTAGCAACAAAATAGAGGCAAAGTCTCTCTAAGTCTAGCCAAAAAACTGCCAAAGCCGGCGCTCATCAATGAAAGGCTTTGATGACCATGAGCGGTTAAAGGCTTCAGCTCTTTAGGCAAAGCAATAATCATATCCTTATTTTTGCAAATCGGTGCGAACTCTCTGGGGACCTACTTCCTCCCTATATGTCCCCTCTGCAACTTGAAAAAGGTAAAGGGGGGTGGGGGGCTATTCATATCGAAATGATAGGAGCCCTGAGCTTTATGGCCTTGCCTTTGAAAGAAAAGGGCTGATTTCCCATTCCGTTACGTTCCAAGTCACTTCCTGCCGCTCTTAAAACGCTCTTTCTTCTGCATTCCTACCAGTAAAATCATCCCTGTTGAGCTCAACGATTTCTTACTTTCTGAACCATTCATTCACTTGAACAGAGAAAAAAGGGCAATTCCAACTTCCTGGAGTCACTAAAAACTGCTTGACGTATGTTCCTCAGGAATGCAATAGTAATTTGCCCAACTCATTTTCACCAACTCCATTTTTATTCGGGGGAAGAGTAAATTTCTTTGCCCACAGCATTGCTGACAACAGTACCTGCCTGAATTATCTGTTGTTCCCTCAAGGACAAAGGTGTTCAACTGCTGTGGCCACAAGGCGGTCTTCATTTAGCGAGGGACCGCCTTTTCTCTTTCGAATCAAAGTAAACCGACAATATAGATACATTCCTCCCTGCCGCTCCCTTCATCCATCTCTTCTGCTTCAGCCTCTCAAACTGACCTTTATCGCACGCACGCATCTTTCTATTTATCCCTTCATATAATTTTTGGGTTAGTGGGGCAAACAAGAAGGGAAAGTAAAAAAAACACGTGTGCTCACGCTCACCTGTGAAGGAGGAAGAATCATGTCACCATACCATGAAGGAGGTTCCAGATTGATTATCGTAATTTTAGCAGTCTTGTACATTCTCTTTCCTTTTGATCTAATTCCTGATGCCATTCCCATCATTGGCTGGGTGGACGACTTCATTGTCGCCATGGGAGCCGGGGCAATGGCACTCTCCAGGAGGAATTGAAAGGAGGCGATATCATGAATCAAGCAGGAATAGCAGGGGTACTCAGTTTTGTCATTCCTGGAGTAGGACAAATCTACAGCGGAGAATTTCTCAGAGGGATTTTCTGGTTGATTGTCACTCCCGGGCTCTGGATTGGCTCCGGAGGGTCTTTAGGATGGATTTGCCACATTGTGTCTGCGTACACGGCTTATTATCGAGCTTACGCCAAATAGGTAAAATGTCCTGAACAAAAGGAGAAATCAGATGAAAGCTGCAAATGGATTCAGGGAAGACGAACTGGTCTCCCGGAAACAGAAATTGAATGGTGAATGGATTGAGACTTATTTCTCCCGTGTGGGCGGGAGGCTACGACTTGCTCACGAGAGTAACGGAAATCTTAGCATATTCACTGAAGTAGTTCGTTTGGAGGATGATGGGATGGTGGTCGTGAAAGCAACCGCCAGTACAGAGAAAGGAAGCTTTTCAGGATTTGGTACAGCATCCGCACAGAGAGACGCTCGCCTGGCAGACAGTTTGCTTGAATTGGCAGAAACTCGTTCCATAGCCCGTGCATTAAGGTTTTCTGGATATGGTATGGAGTTCACCGGTGCAGAAGAGATATCCCGCGTCATTCCGGACCCTGTTGACAGCGAACAGAAGGGCAATGGGGGTTCCGGCACAGTGTTTAAAGAGGGCAATGGTAACGGTAAATCGGAAACGAAATCTCAGAAGAATGGCAAAGCAACTCAGGCTCAATGCAGAGCCTTATATGCACTGTCAAGAAAAGCGAAGATGCAGGATGAAGACATCCACGGAATGCTCTCGCCCCTTCAGGTTGCATCTTTTGAAGACCTCAACGTTTCTGATGCTTCCCGCCTCATTCAGTACCTGCAAACAGAAGTGTCCGCTGCCTGAGGGTTTCTTACATCTCTTTCTTGTTTCCCCCCGCCCCGCCGGCACAAAGCTCGTTTATCCGTTTACTCGCATCTCATAATATGAGTAGGTTAACTTCCCGTTTGAACGGGGAGTTCCTCAGAGTAATGCGACCGCCATATCAAATCATTCTGAAAAAGAACGTTTGACCGGTTTTCCCGCTTAAGCGGGAAAATGAAACGGGCTTGCCTGCCATATGTAATTTCAACACGTTAAGTTCCCGTTTGAACGGGGAGTACCCTCATCTCCGAATTCCCCGCTTAAGCGGGGATTCATTTTCAACTATAGGAGTGCAAACATGTCTCACGAGATATTTGATAAGCCGCACTTGTCGTATTCCCAGATAAACACGTATTTGATGTGTCCGCTCAAGTACAAATTCCAGTACATAGACTTGATTCGGCCCGCTTTCACTTCCTCTGCGTTGGTTTTCGGGTCTGCTATTCACGAGGCAGTTGGAGCTTTCTACCAGAGCGTATTGGAAGGGGATTGCCTGACTGTTTCACAAGTCCACGACGTGTACAGGCAAATATGGGAAAGCCAAAACAAAGAGCATGAAATCGGATTCTTCAACGGGGATTCCGGAGATTCCCTTTCCAAGAAGGTTCAATCAATGCTTTCAGTATTCGTGGAGCAGTTTGACCCTTCCGTGCAAATCATTGGAGTGGAAGAGCCCTTTTCAGTTGAGATTGAAGGAACGCCTCCCCTGGTTGGCTGGATTGATTCCGTGGAACTCGCATCTGACGGTACAGTGACAATCGTGGACCTTAAGACTGCTTCAAAAAGGTATTCGGAGCAGAATGTTCGCTCCAATCTGCAGTTGACCTGCTATTCACTGGGAGCGAAGTCCCTCGGATTCAATGGCGACACTCGATACCGTTTGGACGTCCTTCTCAAGACACAGAAGCCAGAACTGGTGAAATACGAGACTGACCGGACTGAGACTGACCGAGTACGAATGACGAAAACGATGAAGACAGTGTGGGAGGGAATAAGGAAGGAAATCTTCTTTCCCAAAGAGGACTGGCAATGTGGTCAATGTGCCTATGGCAAAATATGTGGAGAGTGGTAACCGTCATGAGAAGCCGTACAATGTGCGGCTTTTATTTGGCGCAGGTCCCGCATGCTCGACGACAACTACACCATGATCGATGCACAAATGTAATTGTCGCTGACGCTCAAGTGTAATTGTCGCCGATCATCCCGCAAATGTAGTTTTAATTTATCAACTTCAGGCACCCTTCGATGGCGGACTGCTTTCTACGGCTGAACGGCAGTAGAAAAGACCCGACAGGTTCTCAATAAACGTCTCGGAGCTTTACCGGGATCGGGAAGGCAGAAGGTATCATGATCAGCATGGACGGCAGAGGACGGGTATACGACAACATTTTCGTGGAGCGTCTTTGGCGCTCGGTCAAGTACGAGGAGGTGTATCTCAGGGAGTATGAAACGGTCAGGGAAGCTGTCTCAAGCCTCAGAGACTACTTTGGCTTCTACAACCAGGAGCGTTTCCATCAGGCTCTCGGGTACAAGACGCCGTACCAGCTTTACACCCGTACTCGTACCACCGGTGGAGAACCGGACCCTATTCACCCAGTCTCAAGGTGTACTTTTCCACCTTAAGAAAGACCTTTTTTTGTCTTGACAGAGGGGTCCACCTCACGGAGTACTCGGAGCTTGTTTCGGCAATCGAGGATGTAGACCCGCAATCCCTGGGCGATACGGCAAGATATCCCCGGCTCAAGTTCGAATTCGATCATTCTTCTGATAACCAACATGACCAGATGAAATGGATTGAAGCTGTGTGTGATAAGCACCGGGAAAACTATCGCGATAAAATCGTAATGTTTAACGATCATGGATACATCGGAATGTGTTGAGCGCCTGTTAGCTGCTATTTTCATAGAAATCTAAGCTTTTAGGAGGATCGGAATGCAATCTCCCGTGGTATGCGTCCATTGCGGGCTACCAATAGAAACATTGGACGATCTTATTATTCGTAGTATTAGCTATAATATGCACGCTCTTCACAAGAACTGCTATCAAAGTGTACGATCAAAGTGGATCTACAAAATATCATGGAGCCTCAGAGGGTGGCCTTTTTGGATATATCTGCTTACTATGAATTCTATTCTTGTCCTCTGCCTCCTTATTTTTCCGGATTCCTGGCACGACCTCCGATGGTTTTTTCTGATTGTCAATATACCGCAAGGGATATTTCGCGCTATTGCTTTCTTTTCTTACGAGCTGCCTCTGAGAAACTAAAGTAATAGCACCCCGAACACGATAACCGGGACTATGGTAGCGGCCAAGGAAGGATAGAACCGTATCTTGCCGATTAATTTTTCTCGCTTCGACTGATATTTTCCATCAGCCTTGCTTCGGGCAGGCTTTGCTGGATTCGCATCCGCACGGGCCTCATACGATATATGAGCCAAAGCATGTTCAATAGGATCAATCCCGTAACAAGACCGAAGGAAACGAATACTGCTTCAATTCCCCACGATATACTGATGAAGCTCACCAATTTGACGGCAAATGCGCCTACACCGAAGTATAGAATGTATTTCAACCCGAATGCCGAATGACGAAGCGATTTTGGAGTGAGACTGGCTGTAACGGTGTTTTCCACTGACTGAGTTCCGAGAAGAAAGAAAAAGTAAACACCTGCCAAAATCGCCAGAGTCGGTCCCTGTGAATATGCCATGAACAGCGCGAGCGGTATGCAGGCAAAGTAGAATCCAAAATATACCAATTTGGGTTCATAGCGATCACCGGTTATTCCTCCGGCAAATTGTCCGACAATTCCCACAAGGTACACCATGGAAGCTACGGCAGTTGCCGTGAGATTTGCAGACGTGGAGAACGGGACAATATGGGAAACCATTGAGGTGATTTCGCTGCTCCTGAGCTCGAGAAATGCCGGGAGAATTAGGGTGGAACCTGTGGTAACGATTCCCGCGAAGGTCATGGCCGCGAGCATGATGCCGAACTCAAGTTTCAGCCCTTCAGCGGACTCGATGTCCTGCTTGCCCGACGTGCGGTTTTCCACAGGACCCAGCAATGCCATTACCGCCAAACCCATGAAGTTCAAAATGCCTACGAATACGTACGCAGCACGAGGACCCCAGAAATAATTCATGCCTCCTGTCAGAATGGGAGCAAGCACCATGCCGAGTCCGCCGAATATTGCGTTATAGGACATCGCCAGATTGACCCGCTCCATGGTAAGAGAGATCATCCCCATACCGACTGGATGATAAATACCTGAAAAAAGACCTATTCCTCCCAGAGCAAGATAAAATATTCCAGGTATCTCAACAGTAAACGCAGCGACCAGAGAACTGAAGGCACATCCGAGGAGCATCAAAACGATCAGTGGGCGAGCGCCGAACCTGTCGCCCAGCATTCCCCAGGGAAGGGCACCCAACCCAAACAAAAGGAATTGCAGGAACGAAAGCTCCACCACCTGTCCTACCGACCAATGAAGCTTTTCTGCTAATGGCACAACAAGCGCCGGAAATACCGTAATATTGTAGTGACACACAAAATGTCCGAAACAGGCAATTATCAGTACCTTAATCTCATTCGACTTCACGGGGGACTCCGGAAAAATAGGAGAATGCTGTTTTTCTCCATGCAAGGGACTACTCCAGAAAAGAGCGAGACGAACAGTGAATCATGAGAGTAGCAGAAATTGATTGCAGAGCCCCCCTGCTCGGATTGGGTAGCGGGGGTGACGGGATGGGTAAGGAGGAGGAACTCTGCAACCTCGGTAAACGTTGGAGTTCAGTACCATTCGGTCCATGCATACACATCGAGGACTATACAGGTTGGGGAGAATCCTCCTTTCTTTTGCGCCATTTTTGTAGCAAAGGCAAAAAGAGAATTGCAATGGAAATCAGAATCAAAGCTGCACTCACGGGACGGTATATGAACGTGCTTATCTCGTTGCCGCACCCGATCATGGAAGTGAGAAAATAGCGTTCCGCAAGCGGTCCAAGGATGATCCCCAGAACAAGCGGGGGAATAGGTAAATCGAATCTTCTCATAAAGTATCCGGCAATACCGAAGGCGGCCATGTACATTACATCCGCCATGTCGTTTCGCAGAGCGTATGCGCCGACAAAGCTCAGAGCGATAATGAACGCTCCCATAATGTGCTCGGGGACTCGCATCAGTTCGGCAAAAAACATTGCGCAAAGCAGCCCGGCTACGATCATCAGCAGATTGCAGGTGAGCATTCCTGCAAAGATAGTGTACACCGATTCAGGTGACTTCGTGAACAGAAGTGGACCAGGTTGAATACCGTGCAGCAGAAACGCCCCCATCATTACTGCGGTGGCTCCGCTGCCAGGTATACCCAAAGTCAAGAGCGGAATCATTGCCCCGCCGGTGGACCCATTGATTGCCGCAGAAGTGGCGGACAATCCTTCCCAACTGCCTTTCCCGAATTTCTCCGGTTCTTTGCAGAATTGTTTTTCCATTCCGTAACTTACAAAAGACGCAACCGTTGCACCTGCTCCGGGAATTGCACCGATCACGGTTCCGACTCCAAAGCCCCTTAAAATAGATCCCCATAAGCGTTTGAGATCGCTCAACCCTGGCAGAACGGTTTTGGTCCTTCCTCTGACTTTGTCTCCATCTCCAGGCGCCATACTACAGAGTTGCTCAAGTACTTCGCCTATGGCAAACAATCCGATGAGCACCACGGTAAAGCTGATGCCCGTTTCGAGCAACCGTGAGCCAAAGCTGAAACGGGCTGCTCCGTAAATGTCATCAATACCGATAGTTCCAAGGAACATGCCGATGAAAAGGCAGATCAATGCGGAACCTATGGATTGTGTTCCGATCACCACCACGCTCACTAGGCCAAGGAGAATGACTCCGAAGTATTCGCACGCAGAAAACGACAGAGCTATTTTTGCGAATGGCGGAGACACAAAGGTCATGACCATAGCGCTGAGAAATCCCCCCAGTGCAGAGCACATGACAGCCACTCCGAGGGCTTTGGAGACATGGCCTTGTTTGTTCAGTTTGTACCCTTCCCACGTCGCTGGGACATTCATGGGATCCCCCGGAATATTGAACAGAATTCCGGTGATAGAACCACCGAATATACCTCCGGAGTATACTCCTGTCATAAGGAGAAGAGAGGGTACGATGTCCATTGCATATGTGAATGGAAGCACAAGGACTATCGCGTTTAACATAGTTATCCCGGGCAATGCCCCGGCTACCACGCCGATGACGAGCCCGAGAACGGTCATACTGATATTGATCGGCTGAAATGAATTCAGAAGCCCGACCCATAGAAGATCCAGGGAACCCATGTGATTACCTCACCACAACCCCCGGGCCGAGTTACAGAATGAACAAAGCCCGATATATCGCAAGACTTATGTCTTCGAAAAAACCCCAACCTTTGGGCAGGGGGAGATAAACTATCTTTGCGAATACGTACACCAGCACCGCGGTCCCGATTACGGATACCGCCACGAGCGGCACAACCCTTCTCATGCCGGCCAGATAGAAGAAAAGGAGCATGAAAAGAAGGTTTCCCACTGCGAATCCGGTTACGTCGATAGCTACTACTGTGGCCGCTAACAACACAATCATGAGGGCAAGCTTGAAATTATTCATTTCGGGCCGACTTGCCGCTCCTTCAGCCAGGTTTTTCCGATTCAAGAAGATTTCGACGAATTTGATCCCGCAACTGATCATAAGAAAAATCAGAATCATTCTGGGCCAGAAATCGGCCCCCAGTTGATCGGTTGGGGCCTGATCGATACAACAGGCCAGATAATAGCCATAAGCAGCCAAGACCAGGATTATGAACGGTCCCAGCATCGCTTTCATCAGCAGTCCGGAATTCGGACTGTCCCCGGATCTTGCCGCCGAGGTCATAGAGAACCTCCTTCCACCTTGCTCCTTCGGTGTAGCTACTTCTTGATAAACCCGAATTCGATCAGGTGGTTTCTCATGACCTCCATTTCCTGTTTAGCCCATTTTCCGAACTCTTCCGGCGGCATGTAGCTGTCCGGGTCAACGTACTGATCTTTTTCGAATTGCTTCCATTCCGGTGTATCCATGGCTTTCTTAAAGGAATCCGCCAGAATCTTCAGCCTTTCCGGAGGGACACCCTTCTTGGCTACTACGCACCGGAATTGTGGCAGGTAGATGGGCAATCCAAGTTCCTTCGAACACGGCACATCCGGAAATCCGGCGCTGCGTTTTTCCGCGAAGATGACTAAAGGTCTGAGCTGGCCCGCATCTATGTACTGTTTGACATCTCCAGCCTGCTCGTAGAGAACTTCATTGTGGCCGCCCAGCGTGGCTGCATAACGTTCACCCGGACTGGGAACGGGAACCACAACCATTTTGTAACCTTTGGAACCTAAAAAACGCACGGTCATATCTTCCACCGTGCCGAACCCTGTGACACCTACTTTTATTTTTCCCGGATTTTTCTTGGTGTATTCGAGAAGATCTTGAATTGTCTTGAACTCGCTCTCTTTTCTTACAAAAAGATAAGAAGGAGCAAGTTGAGTTCGCACGATCCACTCGAGATCGTCAAACTTGTACCGTGCTTGACCTGAAGGAATTGTACAGAGTGTATCGGCTATGAGCACTCCGATTGTGTAACCGTCCGATCGCCCGGCTAGGATGTCTGTCATTCCGGTATTTCCGGAAGCCCCCGGTTTGTTGGATACCGGTAAGGGAACCCTAAGCAATGGTTCGGTCAGCTTGCCGAGCGTTCTCGACATTTGATCCGCACCGCCGCCTACACCCCATGTACAGATGAAATCTATGGGGCGGCTGGGATATTTTTCCTGAGCGGATGAAAAGGTACTCATGGTTACGACTACCATGAGGGCACATAAAACGGCAGCTACTTTGAGGTACATGGTTTACTCCTGGTAATGAGAAAACTGTTCAGAAAAATTGAACTTTGAGCCGAAAGTGCTGCCAGCCTGCGTTCGGCTCTCCCATATAGAAACCCCAAGCACTCGAACGTCCGATATTGAAAGATCTATTTCCCGCTGCCTGCTGCACTAAAGCGTGAAGCAATCACCGGGGTTTTAAGGATTACTACTAAGATCCGACCGGAAAGAGATCGTCCAAGCCACGATTGGTCGGTTCGCAAACAGTTACCATCTATCTCGCACGTCGTTTGTCCGACTAATCACCGGCCAGATAGACCGGTCCAATTTTGGCCCTAAGAACCGATAGCTCGTGTTCGGAGGGCTGAGGTGTTTGCTTTATGTCAGGTGCAAAGAGCAGCTCGAAGCCGGTGGCATCCTGTATCTGCTCTCTTGTCACTCCGGGATGCAAAGAAATAACGCGCATCTGCTTGGTCTCGAGTTCGAAGTCCATGATTCCCAGGTCGGTAATGACTTTGTCCGGACCTCCTCCTCGAAGACCCGATTCCCATCGTGTTTGATATCCATCAAGAAATCCGGGACTGGTGATATAATCGACACGCTCGACAAATCTTCGCTTCTCGTGGCGAATTATAATCAATATCCGTTTGGAACATGATGCGATTGGATTCGCTCCACCGCTGCCGGGAAAGCGTTTTTTGGGATTGTTATAATCTCCTGCAGATGTCGCATTGAGATTGCCGTATTTATCGATCTGTGCTCCGCCGAGGAAACCCACGTCGGCAAGTCCCCTTTGCACCAGAAAGCCCAATGCTTCCATGGTGTTCCGCACATACGCCGGTTTTGCTGCTCCGAGAAGTCTCGTATCCGCAACTGATAGGCATGCATGAAGGGGGGACATGTCGCCTATCCCGGTTTCCACGACATACGTCAGCCCCGGGGCATAGGTGTGCATGGCCAAAGAAGTGGCCGCCATAGGCAAGCCTGTCCCAATGATCGCTATTTCGCCGTCTCTTATTTCCCGTGCTGCAGCTACGATCATCATTTCATTCCGGGTGTAGCCGTTCGCTGGAAATTCGCGTTTCTTGCCGCCCAGTGTTACGATTTCCGCAATCTCTTTGGAGTAGCCGAGCCGTGGATCGTTCCTGATTTGCTGCATTCGGGAAGGAGTCAACGTGAGATCCAGGTATTCCGAAAAACTGCTTGTGCCATATACGTACTTGTCCAGGTAATCTCGAAAAGTCGATGCATCTCGCGCTGCATGTTGATAACGATTCAACTCTTCATAGTCGTAGTCATATTTTCCCGGCAAGGCAGTCGGGTAAGCTCCCCAGGGTTCGTGGACCAGAGCATTCACCCGGTACGCCGGAATGAGGGTTTCCGAAGGACATCTACGAATGGTATCCGAATCAACGATTTCTTCGGCGACTACAATCACGTGTTTCGCCGATTTCGCAATATACTCGTCCGCGAATGAAGATCCCTCTATTTGGGCATTCCCGCATTCATCAGCCTTTGTGACGAATATAACAGCAACATCAGGGGTACAGGCCGGCAACAGCACGTATTTTTCGTTCGTGAAAGGGCAGGTGCCGAGTTTCAGTTTCTTATCCGAAATATTCCACTTCCAAGCGATATCTGATCCAAGCTCTGCTTTGGTGGGAATGAAGCCGATACCAAGCGCACCGGCCAAATAACGCATAGTCATTCCCAGGTGCTCATAGTCTTCCGACTTCACTTCGCCCTTCTCCACGGCCCTGCAGAAATTACGAGGCAACCCGAGTCGCTCCATATTGAGACAGCCCGATTCCACCTCTGTGACAAGCCCGGCTCCGATCAGAATGTCTACGCCGTATGCGGGGTTCACACTGGAAATATGAAGATTTCCGATACCCTGCCGGATAATCTCATGAGAGATCGACATAGCGTTTCGACACAGGGAAAAGCCGCCGAATCCTATGTGAGATCCCTCCTTCATATAGAGAGACACCGCTTCCCGGGCTGACATCATCTTGCCAGTACCGGAGGGCCCCTCTCCGCATATCATGGTTTCACAAAGCCCAATATTGGTCAGCATGGTTCACCTTGGACTCGTTATTCTATTTATGATCTCCTTTCGACCCAGCTCAAGGAGAGGCTTTGAAAATTTCAGTTCTGAACCGTTCTCGATGAGAGAATTCCGTCACGCTTCTCGCAACGGGAATTCTCCTGTCGGCTTTCTTTACACTGTGTACTGATTTTCAAGGCTCGGGATTTCAGGAATATTCAAAGCCATATTCAAAAGCTTTCCTGTTTTCCGCCTTGTACTTGGGAATAACCCCAAGGAAACTTTCCAGGACTGTTTCCTTGTCCAATGCTTGTTGCAAAAGTTTGGCCATCGCTCCCAATGCTACGGCATTGGAAAAAATCGGCCTGTTAAAGTGTTGCATCGCAATCTCTTTTGCGGGTATGGGAACTTGCTTACAGGGAAGAGAAGTATCGACGTTGTCCACGAATGCCGGGTCGTAGATAATGATGCCATTCGCGGGGACCGTATCCTTGAAGCGATTATATGCTGCGCTTGAGAGGGCGAGGAACACGTCGGGGTTCTCGCACATGGGGCTGTCGATCTGTCTTTCAGAGAGAACGACCTGGCTTCGCACGTAACCGCCACGCATTTCCGTCCCATGACTCTTGAGCATGGTGACTCTCAAGCCCTGCTTGACCGCGGCTTCGCCAATCGTTTGGCCGAGTCGGACCACGCCCTGACCTCCGAAGCCGCTCGCAACTATTTCCAGTCTGTCTTTCATAGCGCGCCCGTCCTCCTTATCTTGCCTACCGATTCCCACACATGCTCGGACATCTCGGGTCTCGAACCGCGGGCATCGTAGTACACGCCGTTTGCCCATATTGTGTCCGGCTTCTCCTGTCCTCGCGGGGCAGAGTGTTCCTGCATCCAACGAAAAATGTTCACCGCACTGCGGCTGCCGAGATGGCGCGATGCAAAATTGGTAGGACAAGGATACGGCATATGAACCAGCGAAAATCCGTCATTCGATAGCGCCTTCTTTACGCTCTCTACGGCCGCCAATGCATCCGTTGCGGTATGACGAGCCAGGAAGGTGGCTCCAGCACTTTTCAGGATGTCCATGACGTCCATTCCCTCGCTCATAAGGTTGTGCTCGAACATCCCGTACGGGCTTGAGTCGGTTTTTGCTCCCTGGGGTGTGGTAAATCCGAACTGACCGCCTGTCGACTGATAGCCCAGGTTGTCCATAACGATTACGGTTATGCCAGCGTTCGATCTGGCTGCGTGGATGAGGTGCAATAACCCGATACCGAATGCATCGCCGTCACCCACAGTCAAAACAATCTTCTTTTCTGGAGGTAGCGCGATACGAAGCCCGCGGGCAATCGCGTACACCCGACCGTGTGTACCGGCAAAACCGTCTCCTTTCCAGGTGCCGAAGGTTTGGCGGCCTGCACAGCCAATAGCCGTGCCCCAGATGATGTCGGAGGTTTTCAAATCGAGTTCGGAGATTGCCTGAATGACTACTTTGTGATTGATTCCCAGGCCGCAGCCCGAACAGGCAGTGCTGGGTATTTTTCTGGTCCTCAGATAGTCTTCCACAAGAGCGCTGGACAGATGTGCCATCACCATGCCTCCAGTACCCAGCCCTTGCGTTCAAGGGGTTGGTTTTTCAGAATTTTGTCAAAGTTTTCGATCAAGTCCGGTATGGTCGGCAAGTCCCCGCACGTACCGAGAAAGTTGACGGTTGCATCCTTGGGCACCGCACGTTGGATTTCTCTCACCAATTGACCGTCCCAATTCAATTCCACGGAGAGATATTTTGTTTTTCGCGTGAACAGTTGATCCGGGAAAGGCCACAAATTGATAAGTCGCAATGCTCCAACTTTGAGTCCCTCCGATCGAGCACGGTCTACGGCCGTATTCACCACTCTGGAAGGAGTTCCGAAGGACACCACCACCAGATCGGGGTCGTCATCCATGAATTTCTTCTCGTACAGTTCAGAGAAGAGCTGCCGGTTATTTCGCACCTTGTAGATAAGCCGATATGCATGTCGGTGATGCTCTTCGACTTCTTCGATGTCGTACCCTTCAATAGTAGGAGTCCAGTCGGAACATAACGCTCCTGTGTTGTACCCCATCTGAACCGGAGGAATGTCAAGGGAATCGACTGAAGGATAGAAGTCCGGACCCTTATGGTACGAACGCGGCCATACTCGAAAGCCCATTTCTTTCATCTCTTCATCGTTTTCCGGTACGCTGATATCTTCCATACCGTCTGTAAGCAGTTGATCGCCGAGCACGGTTACCGGCATTCTTAGCCGTTCAGACAGGTAAAAAGCCTCTACAATGATCTTCATGCTCTCCTGAGCGGAATTGGGAGCAAGTGTGATGGTTTCGTAGTTTCCTCCCTGGGTGGGATAACGGGTGAGATAGAATTCTCCCTGTCCCGGAGCGCCTGTGATGCCGGAGACCGGTCCGACACGCCCGGAATTCATCACCACCATGGGGGTTTCGCAGCCAAGTGCCCATCCGTAGGGGTCCGCATACAGAATGAACCCCGGTCCGGAGGTGGCAGTCATGGATTTCATCCCTCCCAACGAAGCTCCTATGCACAGATGCATGGCCGCGCATTCATCTTCCGCCTGGAGATAAACACCGCCCACCTGAGGCAGCCTCATGCTCATGGCTTCAGCCAACTCCGTCGCTGGAGTGATGGGATAACCGCAGAAGAACCTGCACCCGGCCAGTATGGCACCTTCAGTAATCGCAAAGTTTCCTGTTTCCAAAAATCTTTTCATTTCCGATACCTCACGCCGTTCTTTCGCGAACGTCGATGGCGAAATCCGGGCAGCAGAAGAAGCATTTCAGGCACCCTATGCACCAGTCGGAGGATTTCGTCTCCATAGGTCTGTAGCCTCGTGCATTGAAATTCGCTGCCGGACCGAATACCTGCATTGCACATACTTCAGCGCAGTACCCGCATTCTTTGCAGTTCGCGGTATTGACCGTCACTTCAAATTTGCGAGCATCGCACTCGAGGCATCGAGAAGCTTCTTGCGCTATTTGAGAATCGTTCATTCCTATTTCGACTTGATCGAAATTTCCAAGGCGTTGCCATCCTTTGAGATGGCGTATCTGCTGCCGGGGAGCGATAGGTTGTTGTTCGGAGAGAATGACTTCAGTCTCTGGTTCGGCCAGTGTTTCCGAAATGTCTCCGGATCCTCCGAGAAATTTGTCAATAGATTCCGCCAGGCTTCGACCCTGTGAAATGGCACTGATGATTGAAGAGGGGCCGGTCACTACGTCGCCTGCTGCAAAAATGCCCTTCGTACCTGTGGACAGGTCCTCTTTAACACCGACTCTATTGCCTGAAGTCTGGATGTCGGGACAGGATTTCAGAAAAGCGAGGTCCGGCACCTGTCCGATTGCAGCAACAATGCTGTCTGCGGAGATGCGGTGAGTAATCTCGTCGTCATACACCGGGTTGAAATTGCAGGCATTGTCGAAAACAGATACGCAGCGTCTCAATCCCAGGCCCACAACCTTGTCATCTCCGAGAACCCTTTTGGGAGCCCATGAGTTGTTAATGAAAACACCTTCTTCCTCTGCGAGGGCTATTTCCCAGGGATGGGCAGGCATTTCCTCCCTGGATTCAAGACAGAAGATCGTTACTTCTTCGGCTCCAAGTCTTTTGGCAGTGAGAGCAACGTCAATTGCAACGTTACCTCCTCCAATAACTACCACTTTCTCGCCCAGATCCACGGGCTTACCCAGAGCCGTATCTTTGAGGAACTCCAATCCCCAATAAAAACTGTGTTTTTCTGCACCTTCAAGAGGAATCCGGGTTCCGGCGGCTGCACCCACGGTAATGCAGACCGCATCGAAATCCTTGCCGAGGCTGCTCAGGCTGACGTCACGGCCGAGGAGCGTGTTGCCCTTGAACTCTACGCCGAGATCCAGGATCTCTCGAATGTCGCGGTCAAGTCGCTCTTCGGGAAGTCGGTATTTGGGGATCGCATACCTCATCATACCCCCGGGCCTGGGAAACTCATCCATTAACGTGACGCCGTGGCCTGCCCTGGCAAGATAGTAAGCGGCCGTAAGTCCGGCGGGACCTGCTCCGATCACCGCGACCTTTTTCGCTGTGGGAGCGTTTTTCTTTTGATTTTTCTTCCATGAATCGCCCGCCTTGTCGACAGCGGCCCTTTTCAGAGCCCTGATTGCAATAGGGTCCCCGAACTGACGGTACGCACACGCATCTTCGCATGGGGCGAAACATGCGTCCGCGCACACTACGGGGAATGGAATACGTTCCCGTATAACTGCCAGTGCCTCATCAAATTTGCCCATACGGATTGCGCGAATATAACGCGGGACATCCACTCCAGCCGGGCAAGACTTTGTGCAGCGAGGCACGATGAAGTCCTCTCTGAGAACTCGATTATCAGTCATGCCGTATCTCCTGAAGAATGGGTCGATTCTATTCGACCGCGATTAATGGTGGATTAGCTCTATTCTTGTTTTTCCCATGGAAATCGTGCCCCTTCTTCCACGTGACGAGCCAGACCGAGAATATGCTCTCGCATACGTCTCGCGGAAAGATCGGGATCACGCTGCTCCAGGGCCTCTATGATCGAGAGATGCTCAAGAAGTGCGTTACGGGCTCTGCCACCCGCACGGATCGTGAAAATGCGAACCAGTCGAATCTGATCCCGAATGTTTGAGGCGAATTCGATCAGCTTGGAACTGCGGCTCAAGTCCAGGACTTTTTCGTGAAACACCACATTTGCGAGGGCGAAATCAGCGGTATGTTGTTCTACGGTGTCAGGATCGAATTGCTGAAAGGAGGTCCGGAGGTCCCGGACGTTCTTCGGAGTGATGTATTTGCATGCGAGACGCGCCGCCATACTTTCCAGTGCGGCCCTAACATAGAGAATCTCGACAATTTCCTCTTTAGGACGATAATTGATGAAAATCCCTTTTCGGGGTTCGACCCGGACGAAGCCTTCCAGGGCGAGACGATGCACTGCTTCCCTTAAAGGGGTTCTGCTAACGCCAAGCTGGTCGGCAAGGGCCCGTTCATCGAGCTTCTGATCCTGTTCCAGGTCGCTGGACAGGATAAAATCCTTGAGTGAATTGTATGCAAGCTCCGCCAGTCTGGCGGGTTGTGTGATGGGTTTAACGGAGAGTTCCATGAAATCGCCTCCGTCTGGACATGTGGTATACCAGATTCGTTATACCAATGACATCCCCGCTGTCAAGAAAAATTTAGCGGAATGTAAAACTTTAGTTTAAGCCGCAGCTGGAGAGGCATTTTCACCGTGCCCTATTCGCGTGGTGAGGGGGTGAAGGGCTCCCGAATCAGAGAACGGTATGTAAATATGCACAATGAAATGACAGGAACAAACCGCAATATATCCCGTGGAAAAGTTCGCACAAGGCCAAAATTCGCCGGCTATTTCATTATCTGACCAAAATTGTCTGAGGGTGCACTACGATACAAAGGTTTGCCTGTGACTGCCTCTCATCAAACTCTGTGATGAAACCACCCCAAGCACCCCATCCCCTATGAGAAAACTTCGATTTATTGCGTAGCCATGAGTACTTCAGCATTTCCCGTCCTCTCCTCTCCCTCCGATTTTTAACCAACCAGCTTGCCTCTATAGAGAGCGAAATCTCTCTGCCGTAACATTTCTATCCAAAAAGGAGGTTTTCATATGGAGCTTTACGGAATAAGCGGGGTGTCAAAACAAGCGGGTATTCACCCATCATCCCTGCGCAGGTGGGAGAATTTGGGGCTGATTGTCCCAAAGAGGGTTTCTCATGGACACACCACTGTGCGTGTTTACAGCACCACTGAACTGCAATTACTCAAGCGGGGAAGAGAATTTCTGGATTCGGGCATGCAATTGAGAGTTGCTTTTGCTTTGGCAAGAGCAGAGCAGGAGATGAAATCTGAGGAAGAACGGGAAATGAACAAAGCGGAATTGCCGCAAAAAAAGGAGGAAGAATAATGAAAGAGAAATATTCAATACGAGAAGCATCAATCCGCTGTGGATGGGAAGAATCTGAAACAATTCGTTTCATTGCAGATGAATTCATTTTCACGGATGAAGCCGGTCTTATCCCCTGGGACGAGTATCAGGTGCTCTGGGTCGCAAGAAATCTTTGTGAAACGGGATTTTGTGAATACGACGCATGGCAAATAGCAAGGCCGATTGTCAGAGAAGCGCTTTTTCATTCCGACTGTTCCTGAGCAAGGCTTCAGCTAAGGATATTCATTATTAAATAGCTGGTTCCTACCAGCCATCTTAGGGAGAGAGGCTTTTGCATTTCGCTCAGGCTTCTCTCCCCAATTACTACAACTACAAGAGGTACAAGCATGGTTAATTCACATACCGGCCTTATGCGGGCCAGAAAGGACGAAGAATTAGAGTTTGCACTATATGTCGATGAGCTGAAAAATGGATTGGATATCACACAAGTCGCATATCAATATGGCATAAATATTAATAAATACGGAAAAGCCGAATGCTTCAACGGGCATGATTCAAAGACCCCGAGCCTCACGTTCTATGAGGATACGCAAAGCTATCACTGCTTCGGTTGCGAGGCGCACGGAGACGTGATCAGTCTGGTACAGCACATAGAAGATTGTTCATTCGTTCAGGCGGTAAACACTCTGGCCGGGGTGGCGGGGCTACCTTCATTTCAGCCTGAAAACCGGTCATATCTTGAACACTATGCTTCAATAAGCGAATGTCTTAAAACTGCCGCACAGATTTATCACAGTTGGCTTTCCTCTGACGATCCTTATCTCGCACAAAGAGGCATATCGTATGAAACTGCACGTCAATTCTTGATGGGACGCACACGGGGCAAGACAGATCTATTTGAAAAGCTAGAGGAGAAAGGGTTCACAACGGAAATTATGGTGCAGAGCGGTTTGGTCAAAGATGACCATACTGACTTTTTTCAGAATCACGTGGTTGTCCCAATTCTCAGTTCAGGTCGTGTGGTCAATTTTTACGGGAGACACCTCAATAATGAACATGGACAGAGGCATTGGAGACTTCCAAACAACCCCTACAGCCTTTTCAATTATAGTTACCGGGCAAAGGAGATAATTCTTGTGGAAGGAATTTTTGATGCATTGGCTCTGATTGCACAAGGTTTCCCTCACACGGTTGCAACTCTGGGAACCCAAGGGCTGAATGGTGCAATGCCTGCTTTCGAGAAGAGCAATATCAAAAAGGTTTTTATTTGTTACGATGGAGATCCTGCCGGCAATTCTGCCGCTGCACGTAGCAGTCACGTCCTCGAGGATGCCGGGATATCAACTCGTGTTGTTTCCATGCCCGACGGGGAAGACCCGAACAGCTTTCTGCAAAAGCACTCTGAAGAGGATTTCCGGAAACTGCTTGATGCCTCCCTTTCTCCCTTTGATTGTGAAATTAAGAAAATCATTGAAAAGGAAAAGAGAGAAGACCAGCTGGTGTGCATCAGGGACGAATTATTGCCAAGGGTGAGGAAAGCCGATCCCATCCTGCAGCCGGATCTCATTAAGAAAATCCATGCTGCATTTGATATTCCTGTGAAGAATTTGAACGAACAACTGAAACAGATTCAGGACAGAACGAACGCTGAGAAAAAAGACCTTATCGAAATTGGTTCACTCAAAATCATCAACCCGGCACTGGACATGGTCGACAGCACCATGGTGATCATGGCTCCAGTTCGTGTCCTTGACAAAGAAAGCCATGTTCCACGTTGGCAAAACACGGTCATTACTTCTAACCGAGAGAGATTCGCTCTTACGCATGAAGAACTATTGAAGAAAGGCTGGTACAATCCCGCTTTAGAGCGTACAGACATTCGGGTAGCAGAGGAGCGTTATTCGGCGACAATTCTCAGAGATTTTTTGGCAGGTTCTGCGTCAGGGGATCTGAAACAGACATTCAAAGACATTAGGAGCGCCATTCAACGATACATCGACTTCAGTGATCCACGGACATATGATTTTCTGACCTGCTGGACAATCGGGACGTATTTCTTCCCAATCTTCAGCCATTATCCTTACGTTCATTTTACCGGTCCCAAAGGCTCAGGAAAGTCACAGTGTCTTCACGTGCTCAGATGCCTGTGCCATAACGCCAAGATTGCCGGCTCAATGACTTTGGCCGTACAGTTTCGCATTATCGGGGCTCTTCAGCCAACACTTCTGTTTGATGAAATGGAGAATTTGGGACAGACACAGCACACGGAACTCCATCGCATGCTGAAGTATGGTTTTGAAAAGAATGGCCCCGAGGTGTGGCGCATGGAGTCTTCAGGAAACCGTATGGAAATGAACTCCTGGAGCGTGTACTGTCCTCGTGCTTTCGCATCCATAGAAGGTATGGAAGAAGTCATTGCTTCTCGGTCTGTCCAGGTAATCATGGAGCGGTCCTTTAGTGAGGAAGTAAAGAATAGGACAGTAAACGCTGACGATCTTCTTTGGCAACAGCTCAGGGATCAGTTATTCTTGGTGGTCATGAATGAATGCACAACGATCAAAACGATCTACGATTTGACGGAAAAGCCTTCTCAGCTTTCCTTCTCTGGACGGGACTGGGACATATTCAAAGGAATACTTGCCGTTGCAAGAGCCGTGGGCTCCGAGGTTCACGACACCGTCATATCTTTTGCAGTGGATACTCATGCATCCAAGGTTCAGAAGGATCATGATAACTCGCCTGACATGATCATTCTCAATCACTTGTCCGAAACGGTTACGTCAGCTGACTGGTACGAGTTGGGAACCCTTCACCAGGGGCTCATCGAGAAAGCTTCAGCTCAAGGTCTGGATTTACAAGGTACCATGACAAAGGAGCGTTTCGGAAAGAGATTGGCGAGTCTCAAGGTCTATGAGAAACGCAATCGAGCTACTCGCAATGGAGAAATATAATGGACCCCGAAAACTGGACAGTGGGTTAAGGTGGAAAAGGCGACCTTGTTGATGTAGAAACCGGCGGGGGATGACAAGGAGGCTTTGCCTGAGTGGTATGCGAAAGAGGTATGACGGGAGTTTCAAGGCGCGAGTCGCTCTGGAGGCCATCAGGGGGGATCGGATGGTGGCAGAGATAGCGGCAGCGTACGGGGTCCACCCGAACCAGATCAGCAAATGGAAGAAACAGGCGCTCGACGAGCTGCCTAAGATCTTCTCGGGTCGTTACGAGAAGACGGAGGCGCAAGGAAAGGAGCTTACCGATCAACTGTATCAGCAAATCGGACGGCTCAAAGTAGAGCTGGATTGGCTGAAAAAAAAAGCTGGCCTTATCGGTTGATGAGCGGCGGAGCTTGATTGATCTGGACCATGAGGAGATCCCGATTTCCAGGCAATGTGAGCTTCTGGGAGTGCCCAGATCGAGCCTGTATTATCGGTCCAGGGGGGACAACGGTCAGGACCAGCTTCTGATGCGTCTGATCGACGAGCAATATACGCAGACGCCATTTTACGGCTCGCGTCGCATGACAGCTTGGCTGAGACGCCAAGGGTTCCAAATCAACCGTAAGCGGGTATCTCGGCTCATGAGACGCATGGGCATCGAGGCGATCTATCCCAAGAAGCGTTTGAGCCGACCCGACGCTGCGGCCAAGAAGTATCCCTACCTGCTTCGGGACATGGCCATAGACAGGCCGGATCAGGTATGGGCCGCTGACATCACGTATATTCGGATG